>NZ_JOHY01000065.1 GCF_000721495.1 Streptomyces sp. NRRL F-5123 | reverse complement strand
GTCGTGGGGGGCGCGGACGTCGGGGGCGGGGCCGAGCGGCGGGGGGTGCCGTGCAGGATGACGGTGGCGTTCGCCGGGGCGAAGGCCACGCTCGCCGTCCAGCTGCCGCGCGGGGCGAGGGAGTGCACGACGGTGACGGACACGGTCGTCGACTCGCCCGGGTGCAGCACCCCGGACACCGCCGAGAGCCGCAGCCACCGCGCCGTCGTCGAGGCCGACCACCGCACGTCGCCGCCGCCGTCGGCCGTGAGTGTCACGAGGGTGCCGCCCCGGGCGGGGGCCGCGGTGACGGTGATGTGGCCCGCGCCCGCAGGGGCGGAGTCCGTCGCGGAAGGTGTGACGGTCACGGCCGTGACGTCCGCCGCGGGCGACGCGTCCGTGGGCGCGCGGGGGGCGGGGGGCGGCGCGGTGGGCCCGGGGCGGGAGGAGCCCGCCTTCTCGTACGGGAGGCCCGTGTCGGGCGCACCCGCCGCCGTACGGCCGCCGTGCGCGTCGTCGCCGAGCGGGGTCGCGCGGTACGCCGCCCACACCGCCAGGACGGGCGCGGCCACGACCGCCGCGACGACCGTCGTCGTCATCGCCCGGTGCCGCAGCTGCGCCCGCCGCGCCGCCTGGTCCCTCAGATCACGCGGGAAGCCGCGCCGGTCGAACCGCGGCGTGGCCTCGCGGCTGCGGCCGGTGCCGACCTCCATGGCGTGCAGCAGTGCCGCGCAGGACGCCGCCCGCGGCGCCTCGATGAGGGCGAGCACGGCGGTCGCGCCCCCGGCCCCGGGCCAGGGCTCGGCGGCGACCGTGCGCTCGGCCGTACGGCGGCACACCGTGCACTCGTCGACGTGCCGCACCAGCTCGTCACGCAGGGCGGGCCCGAGCAGCACCCGGTTGTCCCCGGCGAGTTGCGCGAGCGCGGCGCACCGCCCGGTGTCGACGACCGCGAGCGCCGTCCGCGTCCGCTCCACCTCGCACGCCGCCCGCGCCAGCAGCACGCGCGCCGCGTCCGTCTCCAGCCCCAGCACGGCCGCCACCTCGTGCGGCGCGAGCTGGTGCCGTACGGCCAGCTCCAGCGCCTCCCGCTGCTCGGGCGTCGTCCCGGCCGCCTCCGGCCACGCCAGCGCCGCGAGCTGGGCACCGCGCTGCGCCGCGACGTCGGCCGCCGCCCGCACCGGCGCCACCGGCTTCCCGGCGGCCAGCCGCCGCAGGCACGACCAGCGCGCGAGCGCGTACAGCCACGGTCTGCGCAGCGCCGGATCGCGCAGCCGCGCCCGTTGCCGCTCGGCGAGCGCCAGCACCTCCCCGAGCGCGCCCGAGGCGGCGTCGTGCTCGCACAGCACCGACAGGCAGTACGTGAACAGTCCGTCGAGGTACGGCTCGTAGTGCCCCGGCGGCACTATCGGCAACGTCCCCTGCGGCCGCACCGCCGCGCCCCGCGGCCGGTGCCGCGCGGCATCGCCACCGTGCGTGGACGCCGCAGCCCGCGGCCTGCGGTGTGCCCCGGTCGGGTGGCTCTGCACGGAGGGCGTGGGGGTGGAGGTCTCCTGCCTGCTCATCACCGGCTGACGGTAGGCCCGCGAACGCCTCCCCTTCAGCCGTCCCCGCCCCCGTTCCCCCTTACGGGTTGCCCATCCCCCCGTTAGGGGCCCGGGACACCCCCCGTCCGAGTGAACTCCACTGCTACGGCGTGACCTGCCCGCGCCTGGCGGCGCGGGGTGTTTCCCGCCCCACCACCTGTGCAACTGAGACGTCGGCTTTCCGCCCACCTGCGGGGGTGACCCGCCGCCGGGGGCAGGCCGCACTCCCCCGTTTTCCCCACCCCCACCGGGCGGAACGCCGCCAACGTCCCCCCGAGGGGGACGGTCCGGGGTGCCCCCGCCGCAATGCGCTTCCCAGTCCGGCACCGGCTGACGGTGAGGGTGAACGCGCATTCCGAGGAGGTGCCCCGGGGCGGCCCCCGACCCGCCCACAGGTGACACCGGCAGACTGCCGAGCACTCGCACGGCATGGGGGCACCCCCACGCGAAGCCATGGGGGAAGGGCGGGCACAACCAAGCGAAAACAACCACTGTCACACCCGCCCGCTACCGTGGGCCGCATGGCCACCCGCAAGACCGCCCCCAAGGACCGCCCCTCCTACCGCTGCACCGAATGCGGCTGGACGACAGTCAAATGGCTCGGCCGCTGCGGCGAGTGCCAGGCGTGGGGCACGGTCGAGGAGTACGGCGGCGCCCCCGCCGTACGCACCACCGCCCCCGGCAGGGTGAGCTCCCCCGCCCGCCCGATCGGCCAGGTCGACGGCCGCCAGGCCACCGCGCGCTCGACCGGCGTGCCGGAGCTGGACCGGGTGCTGGGCGGCGGGCTGGTGCCCGGCGCGGTGGTGCTGCTCGCGGGCGAGCCCGGCGTGGGGAAGTCGACGCTGCTGCTGGACGTCGCGGCGAAGGCGTCCGGCGAGCGCAGCCCGGTGCTGTACGTGACGGGCGAGGAGTCGGCCTCGCAGGTGCGGCTGCGGGCGGACCGGATCGGCGCGCTCGCCGACCACCTCTACCTCGCGGCGGAGACGGACCTGTCCGCGGTGCTGGGGCATCTGGACGACGTGAAGCCGTCGCTGCTCGTCCTGGACTCCGTCCAGACCGTCGCGTCGCCGGAGATCGACGGCGCCCCCGGCGGGGTCGCGCAGATCCGCGAGGTGGCGGGCGCGCTGATCAGGGCGTCGAAGGAGCGGGGCATGGCCACGCTGCTGGTCGGCCATGTCACGAAGGACGGCACGATCGCCGGGCCCCGGCTGCTGGAGCACCTCGTGGACGTGGTGCTGAGCTTCGAGGGTGACCGGCACGCCCGGCTGCGCCTGGTCCGCGGGGTGAAGAACCGCTACGGGGCGACGGACGAGGTCGGCTGCTTCGAGCTGCACGACGAGGGGATCACCGGGCTCGCCGACCCGTCGGGGCTGTTCCTGACCCGGCGTGACGAGCCGGTGCCGGGCACATGCCTGACGGTGACGCTGGAGGGCAAGCGCCCGCTGGTCGCGGAGGTGCAGGCGCTCACCGTGGACACCCAGATCCCGTCGCCGCGCCGTACGACGTCCGGTCTGGAGAATTCGCGGGTGTCGATGATGCTCGCGGTGCTCGAACAGCGCGGCAGGATCAAGGCGATCGGCAAGCAGGACATCTACACCGCGACGGTCGGCGGGGTGAAGCTCACCGAGCCGGCCGCCGACCTGGCGGTGGCGCTCGCGCTGGCGAGCGCGGCGATCGACACCCCGCTGCCGAAGAACGTGGTGGCGATCGGCGAGGTGGGCCTGGCCGGAGAGGTGCGCCGGGTCACCGGGGTGCAGCGGCGGCTCGCGGAGGCGGCGCGGCTGGGCTTCACGCACGCGCTGGTGCCGGCCGACCCGGGCAAGGTGCCCGCGGGGATGCGGGTCATCGAGGTGTCGGACATAGGCGAGGCCCTGCGTGTGCTGCCCGCCCGCAGGCCCCGCGGCGGCGGCAGCGGGGAGTCCTGAGCAGGAGGCCCACCCGGACCGCGGCCGCGGAAACCGGCAGCCCGGCGGCAGTCAGGGCGTGCGCCGCGGGCACGGAGGCGGTGCGCGGCGGGCCACGGCGCCCCCGGGGGCGTGGGCCGGTGATCGGCGGCGCCCGGCGCGGACGACGTAAACTCAGTCCAAACCGCACCGACCGGAGGAACGCAGTGGCAGCCAACGACCGGGCAGGCGCCGCCCCGGCCCGCAAGGCAGCGGCGGAATCCGCCGGCAGGTCCGGTGGTGGAGCGGACGGCGTCACGCTCATGCGCGCCGCGCTGAGCGCCGTCGCCCCGGGTACGGCGCTGCGCGACGGCCTGGAGCGCATCGTCCGCGGCAACACCGGCGGCCTGATCGTGCTGGGCATGGACAAGACGGTGGAGTCGCTGTGCACGGGCGGCTTCGTGCTGGACGTGGAGTTCACCGCGACGCGACTGCGCGAACTGTGCAAGCTGGACGGCGCGCTGATCCTCGACAAGGACATCACCAAGATCCTGCGGGCGGGCGTGCAGCTGGTGCCGGACCCGACGATCCCGACCGAGGAGACCGGTACCCGGCACCGCACCGCCGACCGGGTCAGCAGGCAGGTCAACTTCCCCGTGGTGTCGGTGAGCCAGTCGATGCGGCTGATCGCGCTGTACGTCGAGGGCCAGCGCCGGGTGCTGGAGGACTCCGCGGCGATCCTGTCCCGCGCGAACCAGGCGCTCGCCACGCTGGAGCGCTACAAGCTGCGGCTGGACGAGGTCGCGGGCACGCTGTCGGCCCTGGAGATCGAGGACCTGGTCACGGTCCGGGACGTCACGTCGGTGGCGCAGCGGCTGGAGATGGTCCGCCGGATCGCCACCGAGATCGCCGAGTACGTCGTGGAGTTGGGCACGGACGGGCGTCTCCTCGCCCTCCAGCTCGACGAGTTGATCGCGGGTGTCGAGCCGGAACGCGAGCTGGTCGCGCGCGACTACGTACCCGAGCCGACCGCCAAACGCAGCCGTACGGTCGCCGAGGCGCTCGCCGAGCTGGACGGCCTGCCGCAGAACGAGCTCATCGAACTGACCTCGGTGGCACGGGCGTTGGGCTACACCGGCTCCCCCGAATCGCTGGACTCCGCGGTCTCGCCCCGCGGTTACCGCCTGCTGGCGAAGGTCCCGCGGCTGCCGAACGCGGTGATAGAGCGCCTGGTCGACCATTTCGGCGGTCTCCAGAAGCTCTTGGCCGCCAGCGTCGACGACCTCCAGGCCGTCGAGGGCGTCGGCGAGGCCCGCGCCCGCTCGGTCCGCGAGGGCCTGTCGCGCCTCGCGGAGTCCTCGATCCTGGAACGCTACGTCTGAGAGACCGGGCGCGCTCGGACCCCGCCGGTTTCTGGCCGGACCTCGTCGTCGGTCACGCCGCCGGTGGTCGCAGACGCCGCGGCCGGCCGGCGCGCCGCCCGTGTCCTAGCTGGCGGACAGTGAGAACGAACGCTGCTTGACGCCGAAGCCCGGGACGGTGACCTGGGCCAGGTAGTTGCCCGGGGTGACCGAGGTGCTGCCCTTGCAGGTGGTGGAGCTGGTCCTGCCGTTCCAGCGGACGGTGTAGGCGGCGGAGCCGTGGGCGGGGACCTTGATCAGGTACGGCGACTTGCCGGCCGGGCAGTCGTCGGAGGACCACACATGGGTGTTGTCGGGGTCCTTGGTCACGTCGAGGACCGCGGAGGCCGCGCCGACGTCCAGTTTGCAGTCGGCGGCGCTGCTGTTGGTCGCCCGCAGCGTGAACACCGGGTACTGGCCCACCGGATACTGGTTCCGGTCGGCGGTGAGCGCCAACGTCACAGTGCCGGAGGTGCAGTTGGGCAGCGAGGACCCGGCGGGCACGGGTACGGCCGTGCCGCCCGGGCCGCTGCCGCCGGTGCTGCCCGCGTCCGCGCCGCCGGACGAGCCCGCCGCCGTACCGTCACCGGAACCCGCGGTGTCACCGCCCGTGTCGCCGCCCGTGTCACCGCCGGTGTCGCCCGCCGTGTCACTCGAACCGGCGGTGTCGCCCGCGGAGCTGCCGCCGCCGGTGTCGGCCGGGTCGGTGTCCCGGCCGCCCGGGCGGCCGCTGATGTGGGTGCCGGACGGGGTGGGGCCCGCGGTGATCGTGCCGACCGGGGTGTGCGAACCGGCGGGCGCGGACGTGCCCTTGCCGTCACCGCCGCCACCGCGCGTCACGGCCCACAGCACAAGCGCCGCGATCACCACCACCGCGGCGGACACGGCGACTCGCCGCCGCCAGTAGATGGACGACGGAAGAGGTCCCACGGGATTGCGCAACGAGCCCACACCCGAACTCTAGGGGAGATCACCCGTGTGCCGTCGCAACACCCGCCGCTCGGTGGCCGCTCTTTGCGGATGATCACGTTTACGTTCCCGGGCGGTCGCTGTCAGTGGCATGTGCGAGGATCGCCATGCCATGAGCACAGACCTGCACGAGACCCCCGAGCCCGCAGCAACCCCCACATCCCCGGCCGCGCCACAGCACCGCCCGAGACCCGAAGCGTCCCTTCCCGGGCTCGCGCCCGCCACCGTGGCGTCGCTGCACGAGCTGGTCGTCGACTGGTTCGACGCCCACGCCCGCGACCTGCCCTGGCGCCGTCCCGACGCGGGCGCCTGGTCCGTCATGGTCAGCGAGTTCATGCTCCAGCAGACCCCGGTCGCCCGCGTCCTCCCGGTCCACGCCGAATGGCTCGCCCGCTGGCCGCGCCCCGCCGACCTCGCCGCGGAATCCCCCGGTGAGGCCGTCCGCGCCTGGGGCCGTCTCGGCTACCCCCGCCGGGCCCTGCGCCTGCACGGTGCCGCCGCCGCGATAGCGCACCGGCACGGCGGCGAGGTCCCGCGCCAGCACTCGGAGTTGCTCGCCCTCCCCGGCGTCGGCGAATACACCGCGGCCGCGGTCGCCTCGTTCGCGTACGGGCAGCGGCACATCGTGCTCGACACCAACGTCCGGCGGGTCTTCGCCCGCGTCGTCACCGGCGTCGAGCACCCGCCCAACGCCACGACCGCCGCGGAGCGGCGCACCGCCGAGGCCCTCCTCCCCGCCGACGAGCCGACCGCCGCGCGGTGGGCGGCCGCCACGATGGAGCTCGGCGCCCTCGTCTGCACGGCCCGCTCGCCCCAGTGCGGGCGCTGCCCCGTCGCCGCCCTCTGCTCCTGGCGGCTCGCGGGAAGCCCTCCCCACGAAGGGCCTCCGCGCCGCGGCCAGACCTACGCGGGCACGGACCGCCAGGTCCGCGGCCGCCTCCTCGCCGTCCTCCGGGCCTCGCCCGGGCCCGTCCCCCAGGCCGCGCTCGACGCGGTCTGGCACGAGCCGGTCCAGCGCGCCCGCGCGCTCGACGGCCTCGTCGCCGACGGTCTCGTCGAGCCCCTCGCCAACGGCGTCTACCGCCTCCCGTCCTGAGGCGGGCCCCAGCCCCGGGGGCCCGTGCGGGCGGGCGACCAGGACAAAACCGTAACGCCCCACTTCGTCCCTCCTGTTACACAACCGATGGCTCGCCGTGCGCCCACCGTGCGCGCACGGTCGCGGAAACCTGACATCCGCTCCCTACGTTCGTCCGCAAGGACAAGCAAGGGGCGGGAGAAACACCATGGCGGCCACCAGCGCGCGCGCAAGCGCAAGCCCTGGCGCGGTACTGGACTTCGAGGAATACGTCAGGACCCGGCAGGACGCTCTCCTGCGCAGCGCCCGCCGCCTCGTCCCGGACCCGATAGACGCGCAGGACCTCGTCCAGACCGCCCTCGTCCGTACCTTCCCCCGCTGGGACACCATCGCCGACAAGACACTCGCCGACGCGTACATGCGCCGGGTCATGATCAACACCCGCACGGAGTGGTGGCGCAGCCGCAAGCTGGACGAGGTGCCCACCGGGGAGCTGCCGGAGTCCGTCGTGGACGACGGGGCCGAGCAGCGCGCGGACCGTGAGATGCTGCTGGGCGCCATCGCCGGGCTCGCGCCCAAGCAGCGCCAGGTCGTCATGCTGCGGCATTACGGGCAGCTCTCGACCGAGGAGACGGCCCGCGTGCTGGGCCTGTCGATCGGCACGGTCAAGAGCACGCTGCACCGGGCGCTGGCCCGGCTGCGGGACCACCTGGAGGACAGCGGCTACGGCTACCGGCGCCGGCCACGCCCGGCGACGGGGGCGACCGCGGGGAAGGCGGCGGGAGCCGCGGCGAGGCCGGAGGCGGAGGAGTTGACGGAGGCGATGTGCGTCGCGTGAGACACGCGAGTTCCGCGACCGCGGCGATGGGCGCGCTGACCGGCGCGTGCGTCGTGCTGGCCGGCTGCGGTGCGGCGGGGACGGGGGCCCGTAACGAGGGCCCGGCGCCCTCGCCGAGCACCCGCGCGGTGTCCACGCAGAGCGCACCGCCCCTCGCGCTGGACAAGCGCGCGCTGGCCACGATGGTCCGCCGGGACAGCAGCGTGAGCCGGGACGTGCGGGAGGACCTGGTGCCGTGCGGCACCGCGTTCTCGGCCCGCAGGCGCGCGTCGGGCGCGGCGTCCGGCGCCCACGCCGGCAGCGGAAGCGGCACCGGCACCGGCACCGGCACCGGCACTGAAACGGATCCCCCCGCCCCCGCCGAAACCGCGGCCCCCGCCCGCGACGGCACACCCCCCACCACGCCCCCCGCCGAGCCCCGCAGCGGCGACCCGGACGACTACCCCGTGAGCATCGACTCCGGAAACCTCACCGCCGGGGACGGCCCCGACCTCGTGGTCAACGTCACGACCTGCGGGAACGGCCTGGGAGTGGCCGCGTACGTCTACCGTATGGTGAAGGGGAAATACCAGAACGTCTTCGCCGACGAGCGGCCACCGGTCTACGGCAGCGTCGAGGGCGGGCAACTGGAGATCACGCACGAGGTGTACGAGATGAACGACCCGATGTCGTCGCCGGTCGGGCAGGAGTCGGTGACGTACGCGTGGCGCGGCGGCCGCTTCGTCCAGGTCGCGCGCGAATACGCGGACTTCGGGTCGAAGATGCCGACCGTCGTACCCGAGCCGACCTCGACCGATCCCGCACCGCAGCCCGACTCCGACCCGCTCGACCCCGGCCTGCCCAGCGCGACCGCCTCGCAGGCCGCGCCCTCCGCGCAGCCCACCGACACCGTCACGGCGCCCGCCTCGGTGCCGCCGCCGACCGCGGCGGGCGAGTAGCCCGGATGCTCCACCCCAACGGCCCGCACGTCCTGTTCGTCGAGGACGACGACGTGATCCGCGAGGCCACCACGCTCGCCCTGGAGCGCGACGGCTTCCAGGTCACCGCGGCACCCGACGGCCTCGCGGGCCTGGACGCCTTCCGCGCCCGGCGTCCGGACCTCGCGCTGCTCGACGTCATGCTGGCGGGCCTGGACGGGGTCAGCCTGTGCCGGCAGATCCGGGACGAGTCGACCGTGCCGATCATCATGGTGTCCGCGCGGGCCGAGGCGATCGACGTCGTGCTGGGCCTGGAGGCGGGCGCCGACGACTACGTGACCAAGCCCTTCGACGGCGCCGTGCTCGTCGCCCGGATCCGCGCGGTGCTGCGCCGCTTCCGCGCCGCCGCCTCGGACGACCCGCCGCCCGACCCGGGCGCGCTGCTGTCCTTCGGGGACATCGCGATCGACCCGGAGGGCCTGGAGGTCACGCGGGAGGGCGAGCGCATCGCCCTGACCCCGACCGAGCTGCGGCTGCTGCTGGAGTTCGCGGCCGCGCCCGGCACCGTACTGTCGCGGGACCGGCTGCTGGCGCGGGTGTGGGATTACGAGTGGGGCGGCGACACGCGCGTCGTCGACGTGCATGTGCAGAGGCTGCGGGCGAAGGTCGGGCAGGACCGGATCGAGACCGTGCGCGGCTTCGGCTACAAGCTGCGGGCCTGAGGCGCGCCCGCCGTGTCGCGCCCCTCCCGTTCTCCTTCCGCCCGCCGGCCGGTGCGCACGCCGGTGCGCCGGTGCCGGGCGCTGGCCCGGCGGGTGCGCCGCCGGCTGCCCGGGATGACGCTGCGGTGGAAGCTGAGCGCGGCCATCGCGCTGGTGTCGGCGCTGGTCGTGGTCGCGCTGAGCCTGGTCGTGCACAACGCGGCGCGGGTCAGCATGATCAACAGCGCCCGGGACGTGCAGGACGAGCGCGTGCAGTCCGCGCTGCGGATCTACGAGACGACGGGCCGGCTCGTCTTCTACGCCACGATCGACGACCCCGACCTGCCGCCGGAGCTGCGCACGTACGCGGACGACGGCCAGCGCGCCACGTACGTCCAGCGGACCCGGCGGGGCTTGCGGGTGTGGGCGGCGACGCCCGCCGGGAGCGGCCAGGTGCTGTCGCTCAAGACCGGTGTCACCGACCGGTATTCGGTGCTCACCGATCTGGACCGCACGCTCGTCCTCGGGTCGGTGGCGGTCGTGCTGTGCGGGACGGCGATCGGCGTGTTCGTCGGCGGCCGCATGTCGCGGCGGCTGCGGCGGGCGGCGCTCGCGGCCCGCAAGGCCGCGGACGGCGACACCGAGGTGCGGGTGCGGGAGGCCATCGGCGGCGGGGGGCGGGACGAGACCGACGAACTCGCCCGCGCCGTCGATGCGATGGCCGACGCGCTGCAGCGGCGGCTGGAGGCCGAGCGGCGGGTGACCGCGGACATCGCGCACGAACTGCGCACCCCGCTCACGGGGTTGGTCACCGCCGCCGAACTCCTCCCGGCAGGACGGCCGTCGGAGCTGGTACGGGACCGGGTGCACGCGCTGCGCACGCTCGTCGAGGACGTGCTGGAGGTCGCGCGGCTGGACGGCGCGGCCGAGCGGGCGGACCTCCAGGAGGTCGCGCTGGGCGAGTTCGTCCGCCGCCGGGTGCCGGTGCTCGCGCCCGGGGTGGGCGTCACGGTCGTGGCGGACGCGGTCGTCCAGACCGACCCGCGGCGGCTCGAACGCGTCCTCGGCAACCTGCTCGCGAACGCCGCGCGGCACGGCTCGGCGCCTGTCGACGTCCTGGTCGACGGCCCCTTCGTGCGCGTCCGCGACCACGGCCCCGGCTTCCCGCCCGACCTCCTCCGCGACGGCCCCAGCCGCTTCCGCACCGGCTCCACCGACCGCTCCGGCGGCCACGGCCTCGGCCTGACGATAGCCACCGGCCAGGCCCGCGTCCTCGGCGCCCGCCTCACCTTCCGCAACGCCCCGGCCTCGGCGGGCGGCGGGGCGGTGGCGCAACTGCTGCTGCCGCGCTGAGGGTTGGGGCCGTGCCGCCGGTCACTCCCCCGCCGTCACGCGCGGTGGCGCAACTCCTGCTGCCGCGCCGAGGGCCGGGGCCGCACCGCCGATCACTCCCCGCCGACACGTGCGGTGGCGAAACTCCTGCTGCCGCGCCGAGGGTTGGGGCCGCGCCGCCGATCACTCCCCCGCCGTCACGTCCAGCACCGCCTTGCCCGCGACGCGGCGGCCGAGCAGGGCATCGGCGGCCTCCCGCACCCGCTCCCAGGGGCCGCGCCAGCCGATCTGGGGGTCGAGGCGGCCGTCCGCCAGCAGGGCGGTGAGGTGGGCGAGGTCGGGGCCGAAGCCGGTGTCCGGGGTGCCGACCATGAAGACCTCCACGCGTTTGCCGCCGCCCGCGCGCCGCGCCGACTCCAGGTCCAGGGTGGAGGGTTGACCCGACGCGGCCCCGATGCTCTGGAGGCTGCCGCCGGGTTCCAGCAGCGCGAAGGCCTCACCGAGGAGCGCGCCTCCGACGTTCTCCAGCACGCCGAAGACGGGCGCGGTCACGTCGGGGAGGTCGGCGACGACTTCGCGCGCGCCCAATTCCCGCAGTCCGGCGCCGCGTTCCGGACTGCCCACGGCGGCGACGACGTACGCGCCCGCGAGCGCGGCCAGTTGGACGGCGAAGCGCCCGACCCCGCCGGAAGCTCCCGTCACCAGGACCCGCCGCCCGACCACGGGCCCCAACTGCCGCAGCGCGCGCAGCGCCGTGACCCCCGCCGCCGGGAGCGCGGCGGCCTCCGCGAAGCCGACGCCGTCCGGGAGGACGGCGAGGTGCTCGGTGTCCGCCGCCCGCACCTCGGCCCAGGCGCCGCGGCCCCAGCCGAACGTCACGACGCGGGCGCCTGCTTGGGGCCCCGAGCCGTCCGCGGCGGCCCGTCGTACGACCCCCGCGGCGTCCAGGCCCAGCACGGTGCCGGGCGGGGTGGCGGGGTCGAGGTGGGCGACGTCCGTGAAGTTGAGGGACACCGCCCGGACGTCGACGAGCGCCTGCCCGTCCCCCGGCACCGGCTCCGGCGCCGCCCCCAGCGTGATGCCCTGGCCGTCGTACACCACCGCGCGCATGGCACTCCCCTTCGCCGTGACGGGCCCGCGGATCCGGGCCCGTCCCGTCATCCTCGGGCGGCCTCTCGCGGCGGTCCAATACCTGCTGTCATAGCCATGAGCTATGAACGGAGAAGCCCGCACCCGCCTGGTGACCCGCATCCTCCCGGAGGCCCCGTGACCGCCCCCCGCCCCGCCCCGCTCCCGCCCGCGCTGTCCGCGATGACCCTGCTCGCGGCGGCCGTCATCGTCCACGACCGTGCGGCGGACCGCGTCCTGCTCATCCGCCGCGGCGACCACGCGAAGTTCGCGCCGGGCCACTGGGACCTCCCCTGCGGCAAGTCCGACCCCGGCGAGCCCGTCACGACCACCGCGGTCCGCGAACTCCACGAGGAGACGGGCCTGGTGGCCGCTCCCGAGTCCCTCCGCCTGGCCCACGTCATCCACGGCGCGTGGGGCGTCGAGTCCCCCAACGGCTTCGTGACGGTCGTCTTCTCGACCACCGCCTGGTCCGGCACCGCGGAGAACCGCGAGCCCGCCAAGCACTCCACGGTCACCTGGACCCCGGTGACCGCCCTCCCCACCCCCTTCGTCCCCTCCTCCTCCACCGCCCTGACCTCCTACCTGGCGTCCTCTCCCCCGTCCCTCACGATCCGCGGCTGGGACTGACGGAGCCCGCCGATCGCCCACACGGCCGGCGCGCAGGTCGCGAAGGCGGCCCCGAGGAGGCTGGATCCCGCCCAGCCGTGGGCGCCGTAGACGGTGGTGGTCGCGGCGGCGCCGAGGGCGGAGCCGAGCGCGTAGAAGACCATGTATGCGCCGATGACGCCGCTGAGGCGGTCCGGGTGCGCGGCGGTGAGCAGGTGCTGGTTGCTCACGTGCACGGCCTGCACGGCGAAGTCGAGCAGCACGATCCCCGCGGCGAGCGGCCACAGCGACGACGGCAGCCGCGCGATCGCCGCCCAGGAGGCGATGAGCAGCGCGAGTGCGAGCCCGGTGACGGGCGTTGCGCGCCCGGCGTCGGCCCACCGTCCCGCGCGGGCCGCGCCGAGCGCACCCGCGAGGCCGAGGACGCCGAACAGGCCGATCCGGCTCTCGCCCAGGTGCCAGGGGGCGTCCGCGAGCGGCAGCGACAGCCCGCTCCACAGCGTGCCGAACGAGGCGAAGACGAAGAACGCGATGAGCCCGCGGGTCAGGAAGAGCCGCTGCGTGAACAGCCCGCCGAGCGCGGCGACCGCGCCCGCGTAGCCCGCGTAGTCCGTGGCACGGCGGGACCGGTGCTCGGCGGGCAGGCAGCCGAGGACGAGGCCCGCGAGCCCCAGCGACAGCGCCGCGAGCACGGCGTAGACGCTCCGCCAGCTCCAGACCTGGGCGAGCACGCCCGCGACGACGCGCGCGCCCAGGATGCCGACGACGACGCCCGAGGTCACGACGCCGATGGTCCGGCCGCGTTCGGCGGGAGGCGAGAGGGACGCGGCGTAGGCGACCGTCGTCTGCACCACGACCGCGAACGTCCCGGCCGTCGCGAGCCCGGCGAACGCCGCCCACGCGGCGGGCGCCGCGGCCGTGAGGACCGCGCCCGCCGCGGTGGCGGCCAGGTGCACGGCGATCAGCCGGCGCCGGTCGGCCACGACATCGCCGAGCGGCACGAGCAGCACGAGTCCGGCCAGGTAGCCGAACTGGCCGACCGCGACGATCCAGCCGGTGCGGCCCGCCGGTACGCCGAGGTCGCGCCCCATCGGCCCGAGGACCGGCTGTGCGGCGTAGACGGCGGCCACGGCCACGCCGCACACCGTCGCGAGCAGCAGGCGCCGCCATGTGGTCATCGCCCCCGCACCCCCTATCGGTAGCAAATTGAAACCGATTGGACGGTACGGCATGATGGTTTTGATCCGCAACTCATTGGGAGGTGTCATGAACGGCGACGACGGCGCGCCCGCCGCGCTCCCCGACCGGCCCGAGGTCGACTGGACCGACCCGGAATGCCCCGTCGCCCGCACGCTCGACCTGGTCGGCGACCGGTGGAGCCTGCTCGTCATCCGCGACGCGATGGACGGGGCCCGGGCGTTCACCGAGTTCCAGCGCCGCACCGGCATCGCCCGCAACATCCTCGCCGACCGCCTCCGCAAGCTCACCGCCCACGGGCTCCTGACCCAGCGCACCGCGTCGTCCGGCCGCCGCCAGGAGTACGTCCTCACCGACGCGGGCCGGGCCCTCTTCCCCGTCATCCTCACCCTGCGCCAGTGGGGCGAACACCACGCCTTCGCCCCCGGCGAACCCCGCTCCGCCCTGGTCGACGCCGACGGCACCCCCGTCCCCGCCTTCACCCCCACGACCGGGGACGGGACAGACCTCACCGCCGAGACCACCCACGTACGCAGACCCTGAGGCCCCCGCAGGACGAAGGCACGCAAAGGCGGCAACCCCCAGGGGCGTGACAACGCCCCCTCAGTGGAATTCGTGCACCACCTGGATCTCGCCCACGATGTGCGCGTTGAAGTCGTCCAGCTCCTCCGCCGGGACCCACAGCTCCAGAATCGTCCGGCCTCCCGCCTGCTGGACGGGGTAGCGGGTGAGGAAATCCGACGCGACCTCGAAGCGGGTGACGTAACCCGCGCCGTCGTGCTTGACGTTCCAGTCGCGGGCGATCGTGATCGCGTACTCCTCGTTCAGCACGGGGTAGAAGATCGGCTGCTCGGGGAGGCGGGGCGGCCAGGCGCGCCAGGCCAGGGCGCGGACGAGGTCGAGTTCGGCCGGGCCCGTGGGGCGCCAGAGGGTCGTGGTCGCGGGGGTGGCGGTCATCAGGGGTGCTTTCGAGGGGGGCCGGGGCATCCGCACCGTAGCCGTTCGCCGGGTGGGCGGGCCAGGCGTTATCGGGGGGACGCCGCGTCCAGGGACTCCAGCGTCTCGTGGAGCCACGCCAGTTCGGCCTTGGTCGTCGCTCGGGCGATGAGGAGGACGCCGCGGCGGAAGGGGTCGGGCATGTCCTCGGCGCGCTGGGGGCCCGAAGCGTCGTGGAAGAAGCTCGACGGGGTTTCGAGGAAGGCGAGGCGGCGGCGGAGGACGGCGGCCTGGGCCGCGGGGTCGGGGAGGTGGCGGAGGAAGGCCAGGACGGTGAACCAGCGGTTCTCGTTGGTGATGTCGCCCTCCGCGGGCTCCGCCAGGCGGCGGAAGAGGTCCGCCCGGCCCTCGTCGGTGAGGCTCAGGACGTGGCGGGGGGCCGCCGCCGCTCCGGGCTGGGGGGTGCGGCTCAGCAGACCTGCCTGCTCCAGCCGCTTGATCGCCGGGTAGAGCGTGCTCTCCGCCACCGGCTTGACGTGGCCGCTCAGCGCGGCGATCCGGCGCCGCAGGTCGTAGCCGTGCAGCGGCTCCTCGTGGAGGAAGCCGAGGATCGCGAGTTCCAGCATCGGGCCATTGTCCCCCACGGAGAGGTAACTCGACAGCGACATACATCGTTGACGATGTATGGTGAGCGACGCGAACACGCGAGCGAAGGAGCAGGCACATGCGTCAGACACGCTTCGGCACCGGCGGCGCCCACATCCGGTGGACGGAGACCCCGGGGCAGCGGGAGGGGCACGGGCCCGCGCGGGTCCACGTGCACGGGCTCGGCGCCTCCTCGGGCGCCTACACCGCGCACCTCAGCGCCGACCCGCTGCTCGCCGGGCGTCGCACCCTCTTCGTCGACCTGCCGGGCTTCGGGCTCAGCGACCGGCCCGCCGACTTCGGCTACTCCCTGGAGGACCACGCGGACGCGCTCGCGTGCGTGCTGGACGCGGCGGGCGTGCGGGGCGCGGAGATCGTCGGGCACAGCATGGGCGGCGCGGTCGCGATCGTGCTGGCCTACCGCAGGCCGGAGCTGGTCTCCCGGCTGGTGCTCGCGGAGGCGAACCTCGACCCCGCCCCGCCGGAGGCCACGGAGGACAGCAGCGCGATCGCGAGCTGGACGGAGGAGGAGTTCGTGCACGGCGGCGGCTTCGCGGCCACGCTGGAGCGCGTCGGCTGGCTCTGGGCGGCCACCATGCGCACCTCGGACCCGCTCGCGCTGCACCGCACCGCCACCGCCCTGGTCCGCGGCACGGAGCCGACGATGCGCAAGATGCTCGAATCCCTGACGGCCGTCCCCCGCACCTACCTGGTGGGCGAGCGCTCCGGCGAGGAGTGGGTGGACCGGCCGGGCTTGGAGGCCGCGGGCGTGGAGGTCGTGAGCGTCCCGGAGGCCGGGCACTGCGTCATGTTCGACAACCCGGCCGCGTACGCCCGCGCCATCGCCGGCTGACCCTGGCCCTCAGGCGTCGCCGGACGAAGCCGTACGCCGCCGGGCGGCGCCGCCTTCACCGCCCGGTAGGCCCCCGGACAGGGAAGAGCCCCCGCCCGCCGGGAAGGCGGACGGGGGCTCGTACCCGTTGACGGGGGCTCATGCCCGTAAGAGAACTCAGAGCGCGTCGGCCAGCAGCGGCTCGTCCTCCGGCTCGGAGGCGGCCGCCGGCTTGGCGCCCGGCCCGCCGCGCAGCGGGGTCTCGACCAGGAACCAGGCGGCCACGAAGCCGAGGACGCTCACGATCGCGCCCCACAGGAAGACCGTGTGCGTACCGGACGACACCGCGTGGAAGTACGCGTCCTTCAGGTCCGCCGGGAACTTCGCGATCGTCGCCGGGTCCAGCTGGGCCCCGCCCTTCATCGCCGCCGCACCGCCCGGCGCGGACTCCATGGAGTGCTGCACCTTGTGCGAGAAGAGCGCGCCGAAGAGGGAGACGCCGAAGGAGCCGCCGATCGTGCGGAAGAGGGTCGCCGACGACGAGCCGACGCCGATGTCCCGCATCTCCACGCTGTTCTGCGCGATCAGCATGGTGATCTGCATGATGAAGCCCATGCCCGCGCCGAGCACCGCCATGTACAGGCCGGACGTGAAGCGCGTGGTGTGGACGCCCATCGTGGACAGCAGCACCAGGCCGACGGTGATGAGCCCGCCGCCGACGATCGGGAAGATCTTGTAGCGGCCGGTCGACGTCGTGACGCGGCCGGCGACCATCGAGACGGCCATCATCGCGAGCAGCATCGGGAGCAGCAGCAGGCCGGAGTTGGTCGCGGACGCGCCCTGCACGGTCTGCTGGTACAGCGGCAGGAAGGTCATCGCGCCGAACATCGTGAAGCCGACGAGGAAGCCGACCACGGAGATGAGCGAGAAGTTCGCGTTGCGGAAGATCCGCAACGGCATGATCGGCTCGGGGGCGCGGGTCTGGGACCAGACGAAGGCCGCGAGCGTGGCCAGGCCGATCACCAGCAGGCCGATGATCTGGACGGAGCCCCAGGCGTACTCGGTACCGCCCCAGGTGGTCAGCAGCACCAGCGAGGTGATGGAGACCGTCAGCAGCGCGCCGCCGAGGTAGTCGATCCGGCCCTGGCTGCGCTTCTTCGGCAGGTGCAGCACCGTCGTGACGACGGCGAGGGCGACCGCGCCGATCGGCAGGTTGATGTAGAAGCTCCAGCGCCATCCCCAGTTGTCGGTGATGGAGCCGCCGACGAGCGGGCCGCCGATCATGGCGATGGCCATGACGCCGGCGATCATGCCCTGGTACTTGCCGCGCTCCCGCGGCGGTATCAGCTCGCCGATGATGGCCATGACGCCGACCATCAGACCGCCCGCGCCCAGGCCCTGGAAAGCCCGGAAGGCGATCAGCTGGTCCATCGACTGGGCGGCGCCGGAGGCGGCCGAGCCGATCAGGAACAGCACGATCGAGGTCAGGAAGATGCCCTTGCGGCCGTACATGTCGCCGAGCTTGCCCCAGATGGGGGTGGAGGCGGCCGTGGCCAGGGTGTAGGCCGTGACGACCCACGCGAGATGGTCGAGGCCGCCGAGCTCGCCGACGATCGTCGGCATCGCGGTGCCGACAATCATGTTGTCGAGCATCGCCAGCAGCATCGCGATCAGCAGGCCGCCCATCACCACGCGCACACTGCGCTGGCGGGGCCCGCTCTCCTTGCCGTCCGCTCCGGCACCTGCGGGCAGCGGCCCGGATGCGGAGGGTGTGGCGGATTCGGTCTGGGACATGACCGGTGGTTTCTCCCCCATGACGAGGGCGGTGGTTCAGCGGTACTTACTTGCCGCCCGGCTAGCACATTGTCGTATGAGCACGGTACGGTCTTACTAGCCGGGCGTCAAGTAAGTGCGTAGCCTCGGAGTCAGGCCCTACCGTGAGGGCCTTTCGAGCCCGTCCCCCTCCCGTCGGAGGGTCACACAGCAGGAGAGCGACGGTCCCCATGGGCACACCGCAGCAGGAGCAGCACGCCCACGCGCCCACGCACGCCCATGCGCACCAGCGCCGGGGCGACACCCGGGGGCGCATCCAGCAGATCGCGCTGGAACTGTTCGCCGAGCAGGGCTACGAGAAGACCTCGCTGCGGGAGATCGCCGAACGCCTCGACGTCACGAAGGCGGCGCTCTACTACCACTTCAAGACCAAAGAAGACATCATCACCAGCATCGCCGAGGACCTGGCGCGGCCCGTCGAGGAGCTCGTGGCCTGGGCGGAGGGACAGCCGCGCACGCTGGCCACCAAGCAGGAGCTGCTGCGCCGCTACAGCGACATCCTGTGGAAGTCCTTCAGCTTCTTCCGCTTCATCCAGGAGAACCAGGCCACCGTCCGGGACCTGAACATCGGCGAGCGGATGAAGACCAGCATGTCCGCGCTCGGCGGCGTGCTCAAGGACCCGGGCGCGCCGCTGCCGTCGCAGGTGCGCAGCGTCACCGCGCTGTTCTCGATGCACGCGGGGATGTTCGTGATGCAGAACGTCGAGGGCGACCCCGAGGAGAAGCGCGCGGCCATCCTCGAGGTCGCCCTCGATCTCGTCGCCCAGGCGGAGACGGGCAGCACTCTTACGAGCTGACCCGCCCCGCGCCCGGCTGACGCGTGTCGGCGTTCTTTCACGCCGCAGGTGTCGTCCCGGATCAGACGTTCACGCCGTGGGTCCGCAGGAAGTGCAGCGGCTCGACGGCGGAGCCGTAGATCGGGGTCGTACGGACCTCGAAGTGCAGGTGCGGGCCGGTCGAGTTGCCGGTGGAGCCGGACTTGCCGATCTCCTCGCCGGTGACGACCTTCTCGCCCACGTGCACGCCGATCTTCGACAGGTGGCCGTACTGGGTGTACAGGTGCGAGCCGTGCTTGATCACGATGTTGTTGCCGTAGGCGCCGCCCCAGCCGGCCGTCACGACGGTGCCGGTGTGCGCGGCCCGGACGGAGGTACCGGACGGCACGACGAAGTCCTGGCCGGAGTGCTTGTGCGCCCAGTGCGGGCCGGCCTTGGCGAAGCCCGCGCCGATCGTGAACTTCTCGGTCGGGGTCATCCAGCCGGCGATCCGCTTCGCGCGGTCGGCGGCGGCCTTCACGGCCGCGCTCTTCTTGGCCGCGGCGTCGGCCTTGGCCTTCGCCGTCGCCTGGGCGGCGGCGTCCTTCTGCGCCGTCGCCTGCTTCTGCAGGACGTCCGCGGCGGAGGTGGCACTCGCGGCGGCCGGAGCCGGCGCCGCCTCGTGCGCGCCGCCGGCGGCGAACGCTGCGGTCGAGCCCAGCGCGAGCGCCGCGAGCAGCCCGCCGGTCACCACGGCCACACGGCCACGGGTCACGGTGGCAGCGCGGTTCTTCATCGTCGAGTTCTTACGCATGCAGGGAAATCCTCACGGGGTGGGGGTTGCGACGAGCCGGGGTCAGCCCGTGCTCCACCTTGGTAACCCGCACCGAACCGGCGGGGCAAACACCCCACCTCCTACCGAGCGTCGTAAAACGGACAAATAGCCGCACTTTCCCCCCAGGGTTGGCGGCAAGACCTACTAAGCCCCTTCGTACGTAATCCAGGTCACGTGGGTCAGCTCACCGCACGGCCCGCTTTCCCGGCACGGAAAGGGAGGGGCCCGGCTCGGAAAAGGAGCGGCCCGGGCACGGAGAAAGCCCCGGTCCGGGACCTTGTGCAAAGGTCCCGGACCGGGGCTTCGGGCCCCCGGAGGGGCGGGAGGGCTAGCCCTCCTTGGACAGGTTCGGCGTCTCGACGGGCGGGGCGTCGGCCACCGTCACCTTCTCCTCGCCGCGGAAGGTGAACTTGGCGGCGTCACCCTCGCCCTCGACCTCGACGACCACGATGTGGCCGGGGCGCAGCTCGCCGAAGAGGATCTTCTCCGACAGCGTGTCCTCGATCTCCCGCTGGATCGTCCGGCGCAGCGGCCGGGCGCCCATCACCGGGTCGTAGCCGTGCTTGGAGAGCAGTTCCTTGGCCTCCAGGCTGAGCTCGATGCCCATGTCGCGGTCGCGCAGCCGCTCGTCCACCGCGCCGATCATCAGGTCGACGATCTGCAGGATGTCGTCCTGGCTGAGCTGCGGGAAGACGATGACGTCGTCCACACGGTTGAGGAACTCGGGGCGGAAGTGCTGCTTGAGCTCGTCGCTGACCTTGTTCTTCATCCGCTCGTAGCCGGTCTTCGTGTCGCCCTGGGCGGCGAAGCCCAGGTTGAAGCCCTTGGAGATGTCGCGGGTGCCGAGGTTGGTGGTCATGATGATCACCGTGTTCTTGAAGTCGACGACCCGGCCCTGGGAGTCGGTCAGGCGGCCGTCCTCCAGGATCTGCAGCAGGCTGTTGAAGATGTCCGGGTGCGCCTTCTCTACCTCGTCGAAGAGGACCACGGAGAACGGCTTGCGGCGCACCTTCTCGGTGAGCTGGCCGCCCTCCTCGTAGCCGACGTATCCGGGCGGGGAGCCGAACAGCCGGGAGACGGTGTGCTTCTCGCTGAACTCCGACATGTCGAGGGAGATCAGCGCGTCCTCGTCGCCGAACAGGAACTCGGCGAGCGCCTTGGACAGCTCGGTCTTACCGACACCGGACGGGCCGGCGAAGATGAACGAGCCACCGGGGCGCTTGGGGTCCTTGAGCCCGGCGCGGGTGCGGCGGATCGCCTTCGAGAGCGCCTTGACGGCGTCCTTCTGGCCGATGATCCGCTTGTGCAGCTCGTCCTCCATGTGCAGCAGCCGGGAGGACTCCTCCTCGGTCAGCTTGAAGACCGGGATGCCGGTGGCGGTGGCGAGGACCTCGGCGATCAGGTCGCCGTCGACCTCGGCGACGACGTCCATGTCGCCGGCCTTCCACTCCTTCTCCCGCTTGGCCTTCGCGGCGAGCAGCTGCTTCTCGTTGTCCCGCAGGGACGCGGCCTTCTCGAAGTCCTGCGAGTCGATCGCGGACTCCTTCTCCCGGCGCACGTCGGCGATCTTCTCGTCGAACTCGCGCAGGTCCGGCGGCGCGGTCATGCGGCGGATGCGCATCCGGGAGCCGGCCTCGTCGATCAGGTCGATCGCCTTGTCCGGCAGGAAGCGGTCCGAGATGTAGCGGTCGGCCAGGGTCGCGGCGGCGACCAGGGCCTCGTCGGTGATCGACACGCGGTGGTGCGCCTCGTACCGGTCGCGCAGACCCTTGAGGATCTCGATGGTGTGCGGCAGCGACGGCTCCGCGACCTGGATGGGCTGGAAGCGGCGCTCGAGGGCCGCGTCCTTCTCCAGGTACTTGCGGTACTCGTCCAGCGTGGTCGCGCCGATCGTCTGCAGCTCGCCGCGGGCCAGCATCGGCTTGAGGATCGAGGCCGCGTCGATCGCGCCCTCGGCCGCGCCGGCGCCGACCAGGGTGTGCAGCTCGTCGATGAACAGGATGATGTCGCCGCGGGTGCGGATCTCCTTGAGCACCTTCTTCAGGCGCTCCTCGAAGTCACCGCGGTAACGGGAGCCGGCGACCAGGGCGCCCAGGTCCAGCGTGTAGAGCTGCTTGTCCTTCAGCGTCTCCGGGACCTCGCCCTTGACGATCGCCTGGGCCAGGCCCTCGACGACCGCGGTCTTGCCGACACCGGGCTCGCCGATGAGCACCGGGTTGTTCTTGGTACGGCGGGACAGCACCTGCATGACCCGCTCGATTTCCTTCTCGCGCCCGATGACCGGGTCGAGCTTTGTCTCTCTTGCGGCCTGGGTCAGGTTGCGGCCGAACTGGTCCAGGACGAGCGAGGTCGAGGGGGTCCCCTCGGCCGGCCCGCCGGCCGTGGCCGACTCCTTGCCCGTGGAGTAACCGGAGAGCAGCTGGATGACCTGCTGCCGCACCCGATTCAGATCGGCGCCCAGCTTCACCAGGACCTGGGCGGCGACGCCCTCGCCCTCGCGGATCAGGCCGAGCAGGATGTGCTCGGTGCCGATGTAGTTGTGACCCAGCTGAAGAGCCTCGCGGAGCGACAGCTCCAGGACCTTCTTGGCCCGGGGAGTGAAGGGGATGTGGCCGGACGGGGCCTGCTGCCCCTGTCCGATGATCTCCTCCACCTGCTGGCGGACCGCCTCAAGAGAAATCCCGAGGCTCTCCAGGGCCTTAGCGGCGACACCCTCACCCTCGTGGATCAGGCCCAGGAGGATGTGCTCGGTGCCGATGTAGTTGTGGTTGAGCATCCGGGCTTCTTCCTGAGCCAGGACGACAACCCGCCGCGCGCGGTCGGTGAACCTCTCGAACATCGTTAATCGCTCCTCAGAGCGGTAGGGCAGTGAGGGGTCGGTCCCCTCCCTGTCCTTCCGCATGCTAGTCCCGCACAGCGGCGCCGCTCACGTATCGACCCCCGCTGCGACGGGGAAAGCTGCGCTACCGGCTGACGTCACTCCCACAACCTCGATGGTGCGAGACGATGTTCCCGCAGGCCAGGCGAATACCTCTTTCTCTAATACGCCCGTGGCGAACGCCTGCCCCGCCTGTCGCGGCACCATCCCTTCCCACTAGGTACTTCTTACCCTGCGCGACCGACAGTCCACACCGGATGTCGGTCAGGTGTGCGCTAAGGGCGAACAGTCTTGCGCCCGGGCGAACAGTTCGCGCCGCCGTCCCGCCCACCGTTTGCCTACGGCATGTGTTCGTACGCACACTCCGCGTAACCCCGGCCCACCGGGGAAGTTGCTCGGGCATGGGCTGGTACGAGGATGAGCTGGGCTGGCCGGTGGCCGAGATGTCCGGGACCCCCGGGGCTGCGGCCGGTACGCGCCCGGCAGCCGGGGTGCCGGGGCTGGTCACCGGCGTGCGCTTCGACGTGCTGGACGTGCCCGCGGAGGCCGGGTACGCGCTGCTCGGCCGCTTCCCGCGGCCCGGCGCGCTGGGGCCCGTGGCGCTCGACGGGCGCCGGGTGCGGCTGCTGGTCGCGGCGGGCTCCGCGGAGGAGCTGGCGGGCCTGCTGGAATGGCTGGACTGGGGCGGTATCCCGCTGGACCTGTCCGCGCTCGGCTCGGGCCGGCTGATGCGGGCGCCGGCGCACCCCGAGTGGGGCCGCCGGGAGGCCGCATACGACCGGTCGGCACCGGTGTGGCTGCGGCCCCCCCGGCCGGGCGTCGACGTCGAGGCCACGCTGCCCGCGCTGCACGTCGCCGGGGGCGCCGGCGGGGCCGATGGATCGGGGGTGCCCATCGGCCTTCCGGCCCTCGTCGCTGCCGCGGCGACGGCCTGCCACCGGATCGCGCTGCGGGCACGTGCGCAGGATCAGCCGTGGGCCTTCTCGTACGCCTCGCGGATCGTGGCCGGCACCCGGCCGCGGTCGTTGACCTCGTAGCCCTTCTCCTTCGCCCACGCGCGGATCTTCGCGGTGTCGGGCCCCGAGGCGCCCGCCCCGCGCGCCGCCTTGGTACGCCCGCGCCCGGCACGGCCACCGGTACGGCGACCACTGTCCGTGTACGGGTTGAGCAGCCCGCGCAGCTTGTCGGCATTCGCCGTGGTGAGGTCGATCTCGTACGTCACGCCGTCGAGTGCGAACGTCACGGTCTCGTCCGCCTCACCACCGTCGAGGTCGTCAACGAGAAGGACCTGAACCTTCTGTGCCACCGGCTTCCCTTTCATCGAAAACGGATTAACGGTAAAAGCAAAGCGCCTTTCCCGGGAAAACACAAACCCCTTGCACGAAGACGGACGCACGAGACAGTGCGATCCGGACAAACCGGAACGTCACAGTTGCAGCAGCATGCGGCTGTTGCCCAAGGTGTTCGGTTTCACTCGCTCCAGGTCCAGGAACTCGGCGACGCCCTCGTCATTGGAACGGAGCAGCTCCCCGAACACATCGCCGTCCACCGGGGTGTCCCCGGTCTCCCGGAAGCCGTGCTTCGCGAAGAAGTCCACTTCGAACGTGAGGCAGAAAATGCGGCGGACTCCCAGCCAGCGGGCGGTCTGCAGCAACTTCACCAGCAACTGGTGGCCGACTCCCGCGCCGCGCAGCGCCGGGTCCACGGCCAGCGTCCTGACCTCGGCCAGGTCCTCCCACATCACGTGCAGCGCGCCGCACGCCACGACGGAGGCGTCCTCGTCGCGTTCGGCCACCCAGAACTCCTGGATGTCCTCGAAAAGAGTCACGGTGGCCTTGTCCAGCAGGATGCCGTCGCGCACATACGCGTCCAGCAACCGCCGCACGGCGGGGACATCCGAGGTGCGGGCACGGCGGATGGTCACGTCATTCGACACGAGGGGCATGGACGGACGCTATCGCCCTTCCGCATCGGGCGGACCCGAGGGGTCGACGGACTGGATGATGCGCATTGCGTCCCGCACCGCTTCGCGCTGTTCCGGGGACATCATGCCGAAGAAGTGGACCAGCGCCTCGGCCGGGTTGTCGCTCGCGGACCATGCCTCGTTCATCAGTGCGGCCGAGTATGCCGCTCGCGTCGATACCGCCTCATAGCGATAAGCGCGGCCATCGGCCTCCCTGCGCAGCCAGCCCTTCTGGCGCAGGTTGTCCATTACGGTCATCACCGTGGTGTAGGCGATCGTGCGGTCACGCGCGAGGTCCTCAAGAACCTCACGAACAGTGACCGGACGGTTCCACTCCCACACCCGGGTCATGACCGCGTCTTCGAGGTCTCCCAATGGCCGGGGCACACTCGGAATACTAAGCGGTGGTATGGCCGAATGCCCGGAATGCGGAGCTACCGGGGGCCGGGTAGCGGATTGCGCGGGTCAGCGGTCCCCGTCGCCGGCGGCCTGGCGCGCGGCCTCGGCCTTGCTGAACGCGGCGTCGACCGCGGCGTCCTCCCTGGCCTGGGCACCGCCCTGGTGCTTGACGATCGTGACGATCACGCACGTGAAGAGGATCGCCATCACCAGCGGGGGCACGATCGCGGAAACGTAGTCCATACCGCCAGGGTAGCCACGCCTCCCGCGCGCCCCGCATACGGGTGCGCAAAACCCGCCGGAGGGGTCCGGAAATGCCCGCCGCCCCGCACCCCGCACGGTGAATGCGGGGCCAATACCCGGAGAGAGCCGCGGGTGCGGGGCGGACGGACCGGCTCACGGCGCGCGGGTCAGCTCACGCCGGACGGGCCGGCTCACGGCGTGCGATTCAGCTCACGCCGGGCGGACCGGCTCACGCCGGGCGGACCGGCTCACGCCGGGCGGACCGGCTCACGCCGGGCGGACCGGCTCACGCCGGACGGGCCGGCTCACGGCGCGCGGGTCAGCTCACGCCGGACGGGCCGGCCGGGGCGGCGGCGTCCTTCGCCGGGGGCTCCGGGCGGGAGGGCCGCGGCGGCCAGATCTCGGCGGGCGTGGGGGTGCGGCGGCCCGGCTCGGGGGCGGGCTGCTGCGGGCCGGTGGGCCGGGGCGCGCCGGGACCCGGCTTCGGAGCGGGCTTCGGCTGGTCGGCGGCGGACGGACCGGGGAGGGTGAGCAAGCGGCGCGGCGCGGGCATATGGGCCTCCAGACGCTGTCGTACGTCGTCGTTGACTGCCGGGTACTCGCAGCGGTGCGGCAGTGCGGTGCGCCACTCGCGCTCCGAGCCCGGCGGGCTTGCCTGGACTTTAAGTGCTAAGCGGACAAATTGCCCGCATCCTCCGCCGCCGGGTGCGTCGCCCGAACCTCCCGCCGGGCCTGCCTAGTGCTGTGACCGGGAGGGTTCACCGGTAGCTTGCGGCGTCCGGTGCGGTGCATCGCAAGGCGCCGGACCGGCCTCGTAGTGGGCCTACTCGGTCGATGCGGCAACGCAGCGAGGTGCCGTACCGGGCGTCGCAAGCCGATGGACCCTCCCGGTCACAGCACTAGGTGCTGGTGACGTTGCGCTCGTACACCAGGCGCAGGCCGATCAGGGTCAGCCACGGCTCGTGCGTGTCGATGATTGACGCCTCGTTCAGGACCAGCGGCGCGAGCCCGCCCGTGGCGATGACCGTGACGTCGTCGGGGTCGGCGGCGAGCTCGCGGGCCATGCGCTCGGCGATGCCGTCCGCCTGGCCGGCGAAGCCGTAGAGGATGCCGGACTGCATCGCCTCGATCGTGTTCTTGCCGATGACGCTGCGCGGCCGGGCCAGCTCGATCTTGCGGAGCTGGGCGCCGCGCACACCGAGGGCGTCGACGGAGATCTCGATACCGGGGGCGATCGCGCCGCCCAGGTACTCGCCCCGCGAGGACACCGCGTCGAAGGTCGTGGCGGTGCCGAAGTCGACGACGATGCAGGGGCCGCCGTAGAGGTGGACGGCCGCGAGGGAGTTGATGATGCGGTCCGAGCCGACCTCCTTGGGGTGGTCGACGAGGATGGGCACACCCGTCTTGACGCCGGGTTCGACGAGGACGGCGGGGACGTCGCCGTAGTAGCGGCGGGTGACCTCGCGCAGCTCGTGCAGCACCGACGGCACCGTGGAGCAGATGGCGATGCCGTCGATGCCGTCGCCGAGGTCGCCGAGCAGCGGGTGCATGCCCATGAGGCCCTGGAGCAGCACGGCCAGCTCGTCGGCGGTGCGGCGGGCGTCGGTGGAGATGCGCCAGTGCTCGACGATCTCCTCACCGTCGAAGAGACCCAGGACGGTGTGGGTGTTGCCGACGTCGATGGTGAGCAGCATCCGCCCTCAGCTCTCCGCTCGCAGGTCCAGGCCGATGTCCAGGATCTTCGCGGAGTGCGTGAGCTCGCCCACGGCCAGGAAGTTCACGCCCGTCTCGGCGTAGGCGCGGGCGGTCTCCAGGGTGAGCCGGCCCGAGGACTCCAGGAAGGCGCGGCCGCCGACGACCGCGACGGCCTCGGCGGTCTCGGCCGGGGTGAAGTTGTCCAGCAGGATGAGGTCGGCGCCCGCGTCGAGCACCTCGCGCATCTGGTGCAGGGTGTCGACCTCGACCTCGATCGGCACGTCGGGGAATTCCTCCCGGACCAGCCGGAAGGCCTGCGCGACGCCGCCCGCCGCGACCACGTGGTTGTCCTTGACCAGGGCCGCGTCGGACAGCGACATGCGGTGGTTGGCGCCGCCGCCGCAGCGCACCGCGTACTTCTCCAGGGCCCGCAGCCCCGGCGTGGTCTTGCGGGTGTCGCGCACCTGCGCCCTCGTGCCCTCCAGGACGTCGGCCCAGGCACGGGTGGCGGTGGCGATGCCCGACAGCCGGCACAGCAGGTTGAGGGCGCTGCGCTCGGCGGTGAGCAGGTCGCGGGTGCGGGTGCGTACGGTCAGCAGCTTCTCGCCCGCCGCGACCCGGTCGCCGTCCTCGACGTGCCGCTCGACCTCGAACTCGTCGGTGCAGACCACCGACAGCACCGCCTCGGCCACCCGCAGTCCCGCGACGACGCCCGCCTCGCGGGCGGTGAAGTCGCCGACCGCGACGGACTCCTCGGGGACGGTCGCGACCGTGGTGATGTCCACGCCCTGGTCGAGGTCCTCCTCGATCGCCATGTGGGCGATGTCCTCGACCTGCACCGGGTCGAGCCCGGCCTTGGCGATCAGCTCGGCGAGATCCGGGTCGAGGCCGCACTCCAGCGGGTCCAGCCCGTAGCCGTCCTCGTAGTCGGCGGAGCCGCAGCCGCAGCCGTCCCCGCAGCCTCCGCCCGCTTCCTGCGGCGGGCCGATCGTCGGCAGCGGGAGGGCGACGGGCTGGCGGTCGGGGCTGGTCACTGATGCTCCTTCGGGGGGCGGTGCGGGTGCCGCGGGCGGGCGGCGGGGGGACGTACGGACGTGGCTGCGGCGGTCCCGGTGGGCCGGGGCGGTACGGGGCCGGGCGCGGCGGACGCCCCCGGGCCCCATCATCCCCGACTCAGCCGTCCGCCCGCGCGCCGCGGACCGGCGGGAAGTCCTGCCCGCCGGTGCTGCGGACGTCGAGCGTACGGTGCGGGGTCAGCCGGACGACGAGGTGCCGGCGCCACTGCCGGTCGTCGCGCTCGGGGCGGTCCTCGCGCCAGTGGCAGCCGCGGGTCTCCTCGCGGCGCCGGGCGGCGGCCACCAGGACCCGGGCGACCAGGCTCAGGTTGGTCGCCTCCCACGTCTCGACGCACGGCTCGGCGGTCTTGCCCTCGCGGTCGTAGGCCTCCACGGCCGCGGTGTGCAGGCGCTCCAGGGCGCCCGCGGCGGCCGTCAGCGACTCGGCGCTGCGCAGCACGCCCGCGCCCGCGGACATGATGCGCTGCACCTCGTAGCGCGCCTCCGAGGCCAGCAGCGGGGCGCCACCGGGCTCCGGGACGACCGGGTGCACGGGTCCCGCGCCGCGTCCGGCGAGCGCGCCGATCACGTCGTCGGCGATGCGCTCGGCGAAGACCAGGCCTTCGAGCAGCGAGTTGGACGCGAGCCGGTTCGCGCCGTGCACGCCCGTGCAGGCGACCTCGCCGCACGCGTACAGGCCCGGCACCGTGGTGCGGCCGTGCAGGTCGGTGCGGACGCCGCCGGAGGCGTAGTGGGCGGCGGGGGCGACCGGGATCAGCCCGGTGACCGGGTCGATGCCGTGCGCGCGGCACGCGGCGAGGATCGTCGGGAAGCGCCGCTCCCACATCCGCGCCCCGAAATGCCGGGCGTCGAGGAACATGTGCGCGGCGCCCGTCTCCTGCATGCGGCGCATGATGCCCTTGGTGACGATGTCGCGCGGCGCCAGCTCGGCCAACTCGTGCTGCCCGACCATGAAGCGGACGCCGTCGGCGTCGACGAGGTGCGCGCCCTCGCCGCGTACCGCCTCCGACACCAGCGGCTGCTGCCCCTCGGCGTCCGGGCCCAGCCACAGCACGGTGGGGTGGAACTGCACGAACTCGATGTCGCTGACCTCCGCCCCGGCGCGCAGCGCGAGGGCGACACCGTCGCCGGTGGAGACCGGCGGGTTGGTCGTCGACGAGAAGACCTGGCCCATGCCGCCGGTGGCCAGCACCACGGCGGGCGCGTGGACCGCCCCGACGCCGTCCCGCCGCCCCTCCCCCATGACGTGCAGCGTGACGCCCGCGGTGCGGCCCTCCGCGTCCTCCAGCAGGTCCAGGACGAGGGCGTTCTCGATCAGTTCCAGCTGTGGGCCGCCGTCCCGGGCGGTGCGCGCCTCGCGGACGGCCTCGATGAGCGCGCGGGAGACCTCGGCGCCGGTCGCGTCACCACCCGCATGGGCGATCCGGTCCCGGTGGTGGCCTCCCTCGCGGGTGAGCAGGACCTCGCCGGTGTCCGGGTCGCTGTCGAAGCGGGCGCCGGTCGCGATGAGGCGGCGGACCGCGCCGGGGCCCTCGCTCACGAGGGTGCGGACCGCGTTCTCGTCGCACAGGCCCACGCCCGCGACGAGGGTGTCGTCGAGGTGCTGGCCGGGGGTGTCGCCCTCGCCGAGTGCCGCGGCGATGCCGCCCTGCGCCCAGCGGGTCGAGCCGTCGTCCAGGTGCGCCTTGGTCACGACGGTGACCTTCGCGCCCGCCGCGGCGCAGCGCAGCGCCACGGTCAGCCCGGCCACGCCGGAGCCGACGACCACGACGTCGGCGCTGATGGCCCAGCCCGGGGCCGGGGCGTTCAGTCGTATGCCGGTGCTGCTGCCGGGGGTGCCGGCTCCCGATGCGGTCATGACGCGGCTCCGAATTCCAGCGGGATGTTGTCGATGAGGCGGGTGCTGCCGACCTTGGCGGCGACGGCCAGCACGGCGGGGCCGGTGTGGCCGGGGGCGGTCTCGGTGAAGTCTGCGGGGTCGATGAGGGCGCAGTAGTCGAGGACGACGGGCGGCTCCGCGGCGGCCGCGGCGTCCATCACCGTACGGGCCGCGTGCGCGACGGCCGCGGGACCCTTCTCCGCGGCGTCCCGGCCCGCGGACAGGGCGCGGGACAGCGCGAGGGCCGAGGTGCGCTCGGCGGGCGACAGGTAGCGGTTGCGGCTGGACAGGGCCAGGCCGTCGGCGTCCCGCACGGTCGGGGCCGCGACGATGTCCACGGGGAAGTTCAGGTCGGTGGCCATACGGCGGATGAGGGCGAGCTGCTGGGCGTCCTTCTGGCCGAAGACGGCCGCCGCCGGGCGCGTCAGGTGCAGCAGCTTGGCGACGACCGTGAGCATGCCGTCGAAGTGGCCGGGGCGGGTGGCGCCCTCGAAGCGCTCGCCCATGGGCCCGGCGCTGATCCGCACCTGCGGCTGCCCGCCGGGGTAGACCTCCTCCACGCCCGGCGCGAAGACGAGGTCGGCGCCTGCCTGCGCGGCGAGCTCCACGTCGGCGGCCAGGGTGCGCGGGTAGCGGTCCAGGTCCTCGTTCGGACCGAACTGCAGGGGGTTGACGAAGACGGTCACCGTGACCGGGCCGTCCCCGGCGCGGGCGCGGGCGGCACGGATCAGGGAGGCGTGGCCCTCGTGCAGGGCGCCCATGGTCATGACCACGGCCGCCGCGGGCGGGAGGTCCCCGGCGTGGTGGACCAGCTCGGTCATACGGTGCCCTCGTCTCGGTGGGTGGGGTCGTCCGACAGGGCGCCGAGCAGCGCCTCCGCCGACTCGGCCTTGAGCATGCCGTTGGCCAGCGCGCGGTCGGCGGTGGCGCGGGCCATCGCGACGTACGACGGCACGTCCTCGGGCGCGTGGGCGCGCAGCTCACGCAGGTGGGCGGCGACGGTGCCGGCGTCGCCGCGGGCCACCGGGCCGGTCAGGGCCGCGTCGCCGGAGCGCAGCGCGTTGTCCAGGGCCGCGCCCAGCAGCGGGCCCAGCATCCGGCCCGGCTCCTCGACGCCGGCGGTACGCAGCAGGTCCCTCGCCTGCGCGACCAGGGTGACCAGGTGGTTCGAGCCGATCGCGAGCGCGGCGTGGTAGAGCGGGCGGGCCTCCTCGGCGACCCACTCCGGCTCCCCGCCCATCTCGATGACCAGCGCCTCCGCGGCCAGCCGCAGCTCGCCGGGCGCCGTCACGCCGAACGTGCAGCCCGCCAGGCGCTGCACGTCCACGGGGGTGCCGGTGAAGGTCATCGCCGGGTGCAGCGCGAGGGGAAGGGCCCCGGCGCGCAGGGCCGGCTCCAGCACGGCCGTGCCGTAGCGGCCCGAGGTGTGCACGATCAGCTGCCCCGGGCGTACGGCACCGGTCTCCGCGAGGCCGTTGACGAGGGCGGGCAGGGCGTCGTCCGGCACGGTGAGCAGTACGAGGTCGGCCTGCGCCAGCACCTGGCCGGGCTCCAGCATCGGCACGCCGGGCAGCAGGGCCTCGGCGCGCCGCCGTGAGGCCTCCGACACGCCTGAGGCGGCGACGGGGTGGTGCCCCGCGAGTGCGAGCGCGGCGGCGAGGGCGGGGCCGACGCGGCCCGCACCCACGACCCCCACGGTCAGCCGTCCCGGCCGTTCCTCCACCATTGCGCCTCCCGCTCGGGTTCTCGTCAATCCTACGCGAACCCCCTGCGGGGGGCGCCCATGTGTGACGCTCCCAACTCCCCCGTACGGCGGGGTCCGCGGCTTTCCCGCCGCGGGAGTGCCCGCGCCTGACGGCGCGGGGTGATTCCCACCCTCCCCCGGACTCCGTCCGGGGGTGCCCCCAGACCCGTGCGGGTAGGAGCGAAAAGTGCCGGTCTTCCCGTGGGGCGCAACCGTCGTCGGCGGCGAACCCGCCGTACGACAGGAGGGGGACGATCCGGGGGTGCCCCCGCAGGAATGCGCACCCCGCCGGGCACCGGACACGGGGAGAGGTCAGACGCGCATTCCGAGGAGGTACCCCCGGAGTGGCACCCGACCCACCCGCCGGGCCGCCGCGAAGGGGCACGTGGGGGCACCTCCCGGGCGGAGCCTGGGGGAGAACTGCGCGCGCGGGTCGCGGGGAGGGGCACCCCCGGGCGTACCGGGTCGGGGTCGGGGTCCACCCCAAGGTGGACGTGGGATCGGTCCGAGGGGTGACCCCGCGGAGCGCCCCGCTCCTTACGCTGGGTTATGTGCAGCGCATCTACGACTTCTTCCGCCGCCACCCGACGGGAGTCGACACCTTCTGGGCCGTCGTCCTCCTCGTCGTGTGCGCCGTGTGGATCGCCGCGGACGCGACACCCTCGCCCGCGGCGCGCGCCGCCGCCGTGCCGGTGTCCGTGGCGATGGCGACGGTCGTCGCCATGCGCCGCCGCGCGCCCGAGCGCATGCTGCTGCTGGCCGTCGCGACGGGCCTGGCCCAGCTCGCGCTGAACGTGAAGGCGCCCAACCCGGGCGACGCCGCGATGCTCGCGATCATCTACACCTGCGCGGCCACGGGCACCCGCTGGTCCTCGCGGCTCGCGCTGACCGCGGGGCTGCTGGCGACACCGATCGCGATGGCGCGGTGGCCGCCGGAGGGCGAGTACTCGACGATCTGGACGACGCTGCTCCAGACGTTCTTCCTGACGGTGATCTTCGCCCTGTCGTGGGTGATCGGCGACCGGCTGCGTACCCGCCGGGCGTACTACGCACAGCTGGAGGAGCGCGCCGAACGCATGCACCGGGAGCGGGAGGCGCAGTCGAAGGCGGCGGTGGCCGCCGAGCGGGCGCGCATCGCGCGGGAGCTGCACGACGTGGTGGCGCACAACGTGTCGGTGATGGTCGTGCAGGCGGACGGCGCCGCGTACGTCATGGACGCCGCCCCGGACCAGGCGCGGCAGGCGCTGAGCACGATCTCCTCGACCGGCCGGCAGGCGCTCGCGGAGATGCGCCGGCTGCTGGGCCTGCTGCGGGCGGGGGACGACGCGGGCGGCGAGTACGTGCCGCAGCCGGGCGTGGACCAGCTCGCGGACCTGATCGACCAGGTGCGCGGCGCGGGCCTGCCGGTACGGTTCGAGGTCGCGGGGCAGGCCCGGCCGCTGTCCAGCGGCGTGGAGCTGACGGCGTACCGCATCGTGCAGGAGGCGCTGACGAACGTGCGCAAGCACGGTGGGGACGGGGCGAGCGCGAGCGTCGTGCTGGGCTTCGGCGACCAGGAGCTGGATCTGCTGATCGAGGACGACGGGCGGGGCGGCGCGGACGCGCTGTACGAGGAGGGCGGCCGGGACGGACTCGGCCAGGGCCTCATCGGCATGCGGGAGCGGATCGGCATGGTCGGCGGCACGCTGACGGCCGGGCCGCGGCCCGGCGGGGGTTTCCGGATCAGCGCGGTGCTGCCGCTGCGGACCGGTCGCTGAACGGGATCGGAGAGCGATGGATGGGAACGTGACGGGGATCCGGGTCATGCTCGTGGACGACCAGGTGCTGCTGCGCACCGGCTTCCGGATGGTGCTGGCCGCGCAGCCGGACATGGAGGTCGTCGCGGAGGCGAGCGACGGCGCGGAGGCCCTGGAGGTGCTGCGCGCCACCCGGGTGGACGTGGTCCTGATGGACGTGCGGATGCCGCGGATGGACGGGGTGGAGGCCACACGGCGGATCTGCGGCGGCGACCGGGAGCGCGAGGACGGCCCGCGGGTGCTCATCCTGACCACCTTCGACCTGGACGAGTACGCGTTCGCCGCGCTCAAGGCGGGGGCGGCCGGCTTCATGCTCAAGGACGTGCCGCCGGACGAGCTGCTGGCCGCGATCCGCGCGGTGCACAGCGGGGACGCGGTCGTCGCGCCCAGCACCACCCGGCGGCTGCTGGACCGCTTCACGCCGATGCTGCCGGCCCCGGATTCCGAGCCGCGGCACAAGGAGCTGGAGAAGCTCACCGACCGCGAGCGCGAGGTGCTGCTGCTGGTCGCGCAGGGCCTGTCGAACGGCGAGATCGCCGCGAAGCTCGTGCTGTCGGAGGCGACCGTCAAGACCCACGTCGGGCGCATCCTCACCAAGCTGGGCCTGCGCGACCGGGTCCAGGCGGTCGTGCTGGCGTACGAGTCGGGCCTGGTGCGGGCGGGCGGCGGCGGGCTGTGACGTACGCCCGTGCCCGAGGGTGCTGAAACACCCCCCGGGCACGGGCCGGACCGACGCCGGACTGACACGGGATCAACTCCCGTGGAATCAAAAGCCGGGCCCGGCGCGTTTGATCGACACCGCTGCGAGGCAAGCGACGCAGTGGACGGACAGGACTACGGGGAGGCGCCATGCGCGCGATCGTCATCGAGGAGTTCGGCGGGCCGGACGTGCTGCGGCTCGTGGATCTGCCCGATCCGGAACCAGGACCCGGCGAGATCACCGTCGCCGTCGCCTTCGCGGGCGTCAACTTCGCCGACATCATGGCCCGTACGAAGGGCTACCAGGTCGACGCGCTGCCCTTCCGGCCGGGCCTGGAGGTCGCCGGGCGGGTGCTCGCGGTGGGCGAGGGCGTCACGGGGCACGCGCCCGGTGACGAGGTCGCCGCGTTCGTCCGCGGCGGCGGCTATGCCGAGATCGCGGCCGTGCCCGCCGCCAGCGCCTTCACCGTGCCCGCGGGGCTCGACCTGCGGACCGCGGCGACGCTGCCGACCGTGATGCCGACGGCGTACGGCGTACTGCACGACGTGGCGCGGCTGCGCGAGGGCGACACCGTCCTGGTGCAGGGCGCCGCGGGCGGTGTCGGCACGGTCGCCGGGCAGCTGGCGCGGCTCGGCGGGGCGACGGCGGTCTACGGCGTCGTCTCCAGCATGGACAAGGCGCCGCACGCCCTGAAGTCGGGCTACGACCAGGTCTTCCTGGACACGGACTTCGACGAGAAGGTGCTCGCGGCGACGGGCGGGCGGGGCGTGGACGTCGCGCTCGACGCGGTCGGCGGCGAGACCTTCCGCCGTACGCTCGCCGTCACCGCGCGCTTCGGCCGCCTCGTCTCCTTCGGCAACTCCGGCAATGCCGCGCCCTGGCAGATCGGCCCCGCCGACGTCTACCCCGCCGCCCGGTCCGTCGCCGGCTTCTCCCTCATGGGGCTCGCCGCGCAGGACCCGGCGCGGCTGCGGGAACTGGCCGACGCGGCCTTCCGCACGGTGCTCGACGGGGGCGTCGAGCTGCCGGTGACGGCGGAGCTGGACCTCGCCGACGCGGGCGAGGCGCACCGCCTGGTGGAGTCCCGGGCGACGACCGGCAAGCTGCTGCTGCGCGCCTGAGCGGGGCCGCCGGCGGGATCCGTCCCGCCGGCCCGCGTCAGGGCAGGCGGCGGGCGAAGTCGGCGGCCGCCGCGTGGACGTCGGACTCCGCCCAGGCCAGGGCCTCGCGTCCGACCGTCATCTCCACCATGGACAGCCCCGGGATGCGGGGCTCGAAGAACGGGTGGCGGCCGAAGAGGGATTCGCGGCGCTCCTCGGCCTGCTCCAGCGCGGCGTCGTTGAGGACGTCCTCGGGATAGGGCAGCCACACCTGGAACTGGTGGGTGTGCGGCGCGTCCGGGTACGTCCGCGGCCACGTCGCCCCGCCCGCCGCCAGCCCCTCCCGCAGCGCCCGGGCCACGACCTGGGCGTGCGCCACGTACGACGGCAGCCGCGGCAGCTCGCCCCGCAGGCCCGCGAGCGCGGAGAGGACCGCCGGGAACTGCATGAAGACCTGGCCCCCGTAGCGGTGCCGCCACGCCTTGACCTCCGCCACGAAGTCCGCGGACCCTGCCAGGGCGGCGCCCGAGATGCCGTCGAGCGACTTGTAGTAGCTGACGTACACGCTGTCGGCGAGGCCGGCGATCTCCTGGAGCGTGTGCCCGAAGTGCGGCGGGCACTCCCACAGGCGGGCGCCGTCGAAGTGCACGACGGCGTCCCGCTCGCGGGCCGCCTTGACCGTCGCGGTCAGCTCGTCCCACGTCGGGAGCACGTAGCCTGCGACCCGCAGCGGCAGTTCCAGCATGAGCGTGCCGAACGGCTCGTCGAGATCGGCGACCTCCTCGGCGGAGGGCATCCGCGGGTCCTGCGTCGGGTGGACGGTCCGCAGGCCCGTCAGCACGCTCAGGGCGTCCCGCTCGTACATCTCCGGATGCGCCAGCGGATGCAGCGCCACCAGGGGGTTGCCGGTACGGCCCGCCCACGCCCGCAGGGCGGCCTGCTGGGCCATCGTGCCCGTCGGGAAGTACGCGGCCGCCTCCGTCCCGAGCAGTTCCGCCGTGCGGCGCTCCAGCTCGCCGACGACGCTCTTCTCGTCCCCGTAGAAGTCGACGGGCTCGGAGGTGTCGTACGCCTCCGAGCCCTCCCGGACGAGCCGGGCGAGCCGCTCCGCGATGGAGGGCCGGACCGGATTCGCGAGCACCCGCCCGCACGCCTTGACCGCGGCGACCCGCCGCGCCTGCCTTTCGCTGTCACCCATGACCCGATCTTCTCCTACGCCCCCACGGGGCGCGCCCGCGCCCACCGGCGCGGGGTGTCTCCCACCCCCACCACCCGTGCAGGTGGGACGCCGGCTGACGGCCCCCTGTGGGGGTGCACCATCGCCGGGGGCGACCCG
>NZ_JOHY01000064.1 GCF_000721495.1 Streptomyces sp. NRRL F-5123 | reverse complement strand
CTCCTCCTCATCGACAACGACACCACCCTGCGCCGCTTCACCCAGGAGATCCGCTGGAACCAGGCCTACTACCGACTCGCACGCGGCCTCTGACCCAACCCCCTCGGGCCCGCCGCACCCGCGAGGGGCGGCGGGCCCTCGCCCTGCTGCGGGAAGGCCCCTGCGGGGCCGCCGAGCTGGCGCGCGCCGTCGGCATGGAGCAGTCCGCCTGCTCGCACCAGCTGCGGCTGCTGCGCAACCTCGGCCTCGTCGTCGGGCGCCGCGAGGGGCGGTCGGTCGTCTACGGGCTGTACGACAGCCACGTGGCCGAGCTCCTCGACCAGGCCGTCTACCACTTCGACCACCTGCGGCTCGGCCTGAGCGACGCGTCCGCGGCCGACGACACCGCCGCTGACCCGCTGACCCGCTGACCCGCTGACCCCGCGCGCCGCGCCCACTCGGCCCCGCCGCGTGCGCCGGGCGCGGCCCCGGACGGAGCGTCGAAAACTTTCTGCACGCTCTCTTGACGCCCAATCAGTGAACGCTAACATTCGAAGGGTGACGGGATCACCCGCGCGCCGGACGCCACGTCAGACGCGGAGGCGGGCGGGTCCTGCGGGGCACTTGCGTGCCCATGAGGTACGAGGGGCATGCCGTACCGCCTCTCGATCGGTGCGACGCCGGGTTCGCCGGTGGGAGTACGGGGTGCGCCGACCCCTGGGACGGGGTCGGTCGGGCCGGTGCACGACACGTACGACACGATCAGGTTGTGAGCGCTAACAAACAGCAAACGGGCTACGAGGCCTTTCCGGACGGGATGTTGTCATGGGTGCAGTGCGGTGTGGTCGGGCAGGTCGGACGGCGTACGGGGCGGACGCAACAGGCACGGCGGACGCAGCGGACACAGGGGGCGCGGCAGACACGGCAGGCAGCGCTGCAGGCCGCGCGGCAGCCCGCAGCAGCGGGCAGCGGCGCGCGATCGTACGGCGCTGCGGCGCCGCCGCCGTCGTGCTGGCGGTGCTGGCCGGTGCGGCAGCGTGCAGCAAGAGCGGTGCGGGCGACTCGGGTTCGGGCAGCAGCGGCGGTTCGGCGGGCGGGACGGGCAAGGACGCGCCCGCCGTGACGATCCAGGGCGACATCACCTTCAACGACACGAACCTCGCCAAGCTGGACGCCGCCCTGAAGCAGGCCCTGGCGGGCAAGGACCTGTCGAAGGTGAACGAGGCGATGGTCGTGAACGTCGCCGTCGACTACTGGAACGCCGGCAAGATCGGCTTCAACAAGGGCGTCAAGGACATCGGTGTCAAGGGCGTCTACCAGGCCCCGGCGAACGGCCGGCTGGACCAGCAGCTCAGCATCATCCAGACGCTGCGCGGCCAGGGCATCACCGGCCTGAGCGTGTCCGCGATCGACCCCACCGCGATCAAGGCCCCGATCAGCTCGGCGAACAAGGCCGGCATCCCGGTGCTGGCCATCGACTCGCCGCTGCCCAAGGAGGACGGCGCCGCGCTCTACCTCGGCACCCCCAACTACACCGCGGGCCAGAAGGCGGGCGAGGCGATGAAGCAGGCGCTCGGCGGGAAGGGCCAGGTCGTCGTCCTGGTCGGCTCGCTGACCACGTCCAACGCCGTCGAGCGCATCAAGGGCTTCGAGGACGCTCTCAAGGGCACCGACATCAAGGTCGTGCAGAAGCTCAGCGACGGCATGGACGCCTCCAAGGCCCTGACCAACGCGCAGACCGCGATCCAGACCAACCCGAACGTCAACGGCCTGTACGGCGTCTACTCCTACGACGGCCCGTCCGCCGGGCAGGCCGTCCAGGCCGCGGGCAAGTCCGGCAAGGTGAAGATCATCTCGGACGACAGCGACCCGCAGACGCTGAACTTCGTCAAGTCCGGCGTCATCCAGGCGACCGTCCTCCAGCAGCCCTACCAGCAGGGCTACACCGGCGCGTACCTGCTGGCGGCCTTCAAGGTGCTGGGCGTCGACGCGACGCTGAAACTCGTCAAGCCCTACCTGGAGTCCGACGGTACGACGCTGAGCTCCGGCGTCGGCCTGGTCACCCAGGCCAACCTGAGCGCCTACCAGGCCAAGCTCACCGAACTCGGCATCGGCTGATGGCGTCGGCCCCGGCAGACGCCCCGGGCGCCGACACCGCCGTCTCGTTGCGCGACGTCAGCAAGACGTACGGCCCGGTGAAGGTCCTGGACATCCCGCGGCTCGACCTGGCGCGCGGCCAGATCGTCGCCGTCGTCGGCGAGAACGGCGCGGGCAAGTCGACGCTGATGGGCGTGCTGTCCGGCACGGTCACCCCGACGACCGGCGCGATCGAGATCGCGGGGCGGCCGCTCCAGCCCGGCCGCCCCGACCACGCGCGGGACATGGGCGTGGCCCTGGTCGCCCAGGAGTTCCCGCTCGTGGGCCAGCTGAGCGTGGCGGAGAACCTGCTGCTGGGCCGCCGCCCGCAGCGCGCGGACAGCCGCCCGCTCGGCACGCTCGTCGTCGACCGGGCCGGTACCCGCGCGGAGGCGCGGGCGCTGCTCGCCGAGGTCGGTGTCGGCGGGGTGGACGTCGACCGGCCGGTGGGCCGCTACCCGGTGCCCGTGCGGCAGATGATCGAGATCGCCAAGGCGTGGGGCCACCGCCCCGTCGTCCTGATCCTCGACGAGCCGACGTCCTCGCTCGGCCCGGTCGAGGCCGAGCGGGTGCTCGCGCTCGCCCGGCAGCACGCGGCGGCCGGGGGAGCGGTGCTCTTCATCGGGCACCGCCTCGACGAGGTGCGGGCGGTCGCCGACCGGGTGGTGGTGCTGCGCAGCGGCAAGCTGGTGGCGGACCTGACACCGGCCGAGGCCACCGAGGAGCGGATGATCCGCGAGATGGTCGGCGCCGAACTGGCCCGAGCCGACCTCGCCCCGCCGCCGTCGGTGGAGCGCGTGGCGACGCTCAGCGTGCGCGGGCTGACCGCGGACGGCCTCGGCCCGGTCGACCTGGACGTGCACGCGGGCGAGATCGTCGGCGTCGCGGGGCTCATGGGCTCGGGCCGCAGCCGGCTGCTGCACACGGTGATGGGCGCGCAGCCGCGTACCGGCGGGTCGGTGGCCTTCGAGGGCGCCGACTTCCGGCCCCGGCACCCGGCCGACTCCGTGGCGGCCGGGATCGGCCTGGTGCCGGAGGACCGCAAGGTGCAGGCGCTGCTGCCCGCGCACTCCGTGCGCTGGAACGTCACGCTCGCGACGCTGCGCCGGATCAGCCGCCGCGGGCTGCTGCGGCCGCGCGTCGACAAGACGCACGCGGCAAGGATCGTCAAGGACCTCGGGGTGCGGCTGCACACCCAGGAGCAGCCGATCGGCTCGCTGTCCGGCGGCAACCAGCAGAAGGCGGTGTTCGGCCGCTGGCTCGCGGCCGACCCGCGGCTGCTGCTGCTCGACGAGCCGACGCGCGGGGTGGACGTCGGGGCCAAGGCGGAGATCTACAGCCTCATCGACACCGCCGCGCAGGACGGCCTCGCGGTGCTCGTGGCGTCCTCCGAGCTGGAGGAGCTGCTGTGGATCTGCCACCGCATCGTGGTGATGGCGCACGGCCGGATCGTCGCCGACCTGCCGCGCGACCGGTTCGGCAAGGAAGTGATCATGACCGCTGCGGCCGGCTCGGGCTCCGGACCCGCGGGCGGCGGTACGGGAGCCGGCGCGGCCGGCGGAGGGAAGGCACGCGCATGAAGGACGGCACGCCGATGAAGGACGGCACGCGCGGGAGGGAGAGCGCGGGTCCGGCTGCCGGCACCGCGCCCGCGACACGGGGTTCGGGCGCGGCAGCCCCCGACGCCGCGGAGCCGCGCACGTCGCTCGGCAGGCGCCTGCTGGAGACACCGGAGGTCGGCGTGGTCGCGGCCTGCGTGGTGGTCTTCGTGTTCCTCGCCCTCGACAAGTCGACGTTCGCGGGCGCGGTCAACCTCCAGGGCATGGGCTTCGACCTGGCGCAGTACGGGCTCATCGCGATCGGCGAGTCGCTCGTCATCCTCACCGGCGGCATCGACCTGTCGGTGGGCGCGCTGCTGGGCACCAGCGTGATCCTGATGTCCTGGTTCAACGTGCGGGCGGGGCTGCCGCCCGTGCTCGCGATCCTGGTCACCCTGCTGATATGCGGCACGGTCGGGCTGATCCACGGACTGGCCGTGACCCGGCTGAAGATGGCGCCCTTCGTGGTGACCCTGGTGACGTACACCGTCGCGCAGGGCGTCACGCTCGCGATCACCTCGGGCACCTCGATCATCGGCATCGGCGGCACCTTCAGCGATCTCGGGCAGACGTACGTGGCCCAGGTGCCTCTGCCGCTCATCCTGTTCGTCGTCGTCGCCCTGGTGGCCTGGTTCTTCCTGGAACGCACCTACGCCGGGCGGCAGGTCTACGCGGTCGGCGGCAACCCCGAGGCCGCGCGGCTGGCCGGCATCCGCGGCGACCGGCGCATCATCTCGATGTACGTGACCAGCTCGCTGCTGTCCGCCTTCGCCGGGATCCTGGTGCTGGGCCGGATGGGCGTCGGGTCGGCGAGCGGGGTGGGCGTCGGCTGGGAGCTGTCGGCGATCGCCGCGGCCGTGATCGGCGGGGTGAGCCTGGTCGGCGGGCAGGGCCGGATCCTCGGCATCGTCGCCGGAACGGTGCTGCTGGAGCTCATCAACAACGGCCTGACGACCCTTCAGATCAACTCCAACTACACCAACATCGTGCTCGGTTGCGTTCTCGGGCTGGCGATCACCGCCGACCGGCTGCGCGCCAGAAGCGTGGCGCGCCGCGGCTGAGTGACGCCGCGGACCCCCATGCCGCGGCGCAGAGCCGGTCCGGCGCCGGACCCACCGGCGCCGGACCGGTCCTCCGGGCTGCCCGCACGCACCCCGGCGGACCCCGCCGGGCGGCCGCCCGGCCCGCACCACCCCACCACCCCCCACACAGAGGAGGACCCCGTGTCCGTACTCGCGAAGATCCGCGTCCGCAGACGGCTGCGCAGCCTCGCGCTCGCCTTCGGCGCGACCGCCGCGCTGGTCGCCGGCGTGCTGGCCGGCACCTCGCCGGCCTCGCAGGCGGCGGGCTCGCTGCCCTGCGACATCTACCAGTCCGGCGGCACCCCGTGCGTCGCGGCGCACAGCACCACCCGGGCCCTGTACGGCTCGTACAACGGCTCGCTGTACCAGGTCCGGCGCGCGTCGGACAACGCCACGCAGAACATCGGTGTGCTGAGCGCGGGCGGTTACGCCAACGCCGCCGCCCAGGATTCGTTCTGCTCCGGCACCTCGTGCGTCATCACCGTCATCTACGACCAGTCCGGCCGCGGCAACAACCTCACCCAGGCACCCCCCGGCGGCTTCAACGGCCCGGCCTCCGGCGGCTACGACAACCTCGCGAGCGCCCTCGGGCAACGGCCCCTGGATCATGGCCGACCTGGAGAACGGCCTGTTCTCCGGCGTCAACCAGCACCTCAACTCCGGTGACCCGACGATCAACTACCGCTTCACCACCGCCCTGATCAAGGGCGGCGCCAACCAGTGGGCGATCCGCGGCGGCAACGCCCAGTCCGGCAGCCTGTCCACCTTCTACAGCGGGGTACGCCCCAACGTCTCGGGCTACAACCCGATGAAGAAGCAGGGCGCGATCATCCTCGGCATCGGCGGTGACAACAGCGTCGGCGCCCAGGGCACCTTCTACGAGGGCGTGATGACGTCCGGCTACCCCTCGGACGCCACCGAGAACGCCGTGCAGTCCAACATCACCTCGGTCGGCTACACCGCGGGCTCCACGGGCGGCACCGGGGGTCTGACGGTCGGCAGCAAGACGTCACTGCGCGCCACCACCTCGTGCTGCACCGGCGACTACCTCAAGCACGACGACAGCGACGCCAACGTCGTCATCGCGGGCGTCACGTCGTCGAGTTCGGCGACCGACAAGGGCGACGCGACCTGGATCGTCCGCGCGGGCCTGGCCAACAGCGGGTGCGTGTCCTTCGAGTCCGCCAACAAGTCCGGCCAGTACCTGCGGCACCAGAACTTCAAGCTGGGAATTGCCACGAGCGACGGCAGTGACCTGTTCAAGCAGGACGCCACCTTCTGCGCCCAGAGCGGCCTGAACGGGCAGGGCCTGTCGTTCCCGTCCGTCAACTACCCCGACCACTACCTGCGCCACTACAACTACAACGTCTACCTCGCCGTGAACGGCGGCTCCAACGCGTGGGACTCCAGCACGTCCTTCGCCGACGACGCGAGCTGGGCCGTCGCCTCCCCCTGGGCCCCCTGAGCCCAGCGCGGCACGACACCCGTACGGCCCGGCGGGGGTCGGCCGCCGGGCCGGCGGCGGGGCGGCACAGAGCCGTACCGCCCCGCGGCAGGCGGCACAGAGCCGTACCGTCCTGCCGTGCGGCCCGGCGGCGGGTCACGCCGGGCGGGCCGCGGTGGGTCCGGGCGCCGACCGCCCGGACCCGGCGGGCCCGGGTGTCAGCCGCCCAGGCCGGTCGTGAGGGCGCCGAGCAGGGAGCCGTTGGACGTGTCGCCCGACATCTCCCAGATCATCGCGCCCAGCAGATGGTGCGAGGTGATGTACTGCGCCTTCTTGCCGATCGACCAGGCGTCGTCGAAGGACCACCACTGGCCGCCGCTGCCGGTGTAGCCGTACGTGGCGACCGCCTGCTCGTCGTGGTAGACGGTCAGCCCCGGCACACCGGCGACCAGGTTGCTGTAGCCGCGGGTGCCCGCCTCCTCGGCGAACTGCCCCGGCGCCGCGCCGTTCGCGGCCTGCCACACGCCGTGCACGCCGCCGTCGGCCACCTGCTGCCAGCCGCGCCCGTAGAAGGGCAGGCCCAGTGTGAGCTTGCGCGGGCTGACCCCGGCGGCGAGGTAGGTCTGGATCGCCTTGTCGGCGCTGAAGTCGTTCGGGACGGGCGAGGCCGGGTCGGCGTACAGGTTGGCCTGGTGGCCGGTGCGCTTCGGCTCCCAGGAGTTGTCGCTGCCGGAGCCGTGGAAGTCGTAGCCCTGGACGTTCTCGATGTCCAGCGACTTCGACACCTGCGGCAGGTCCCAGCCCAGCGCGATCTTGTCGGGGTCGGCCGGGGTGAAGGCGGTGAGCAGCAGGTGGCTGCCGCCGAGCGCGTCGAGTTCGGTGCGGAACTCGGCGAGCAGCGCGGTCAGGTCGGCCTTGTCGGCGGCCGAGTAGTGGTTGCCCGGGTGGCCGTCGGGCGAGCCGGGCCACTCCCAGTCGATGTCGAAGCCGTCGAAGATGCCGGCCGCGACACCGGCGCCGCCCGCGCCCTCGTACGACGGCAGGTTGCCCTTGATGTAGGTGTCGATGCAGGACTTCACGAACTTCTTGCGGGAGGCGTCGGTCGCGGCCACGTCCGAGAAGTACTTGGAGTAGGTCCACCCGCCGAGCGACATCACGACCTTCAGGTGCGGGTACTTCGCCTTGAGTTCCTTGAGCTGGTTGAAGTTGCCGCGCAGCTTGCCCCAGCCGTCGTCCGCCTGGCCGTTGACGGACTGGGAGGCAGGGAAGGCCCGCCCGTAGTCGGCCTCCGCGTCACCGGCGCCGTCGCCCTGGCTCGGGTCCTCCGGGTCGGCGGTGGTGCCCTTGGTGACGCCCTGGAGGCAGGTCAGGTTGGCCGGATCGACGTTGCCGAAGGCGTAGTTGATGACGTCCAGCTTGGCCGCGGCGCCCGAGGTGTCGAGGTTCTTGACGAAGTACTGGCGCCCGTAGATGCCCCACTGCACGAAGTAGCCGACCTTGGCGTAGCCGCCGTTGCCGACCGCCTCCAGCGTGGTCACGGAGACCGCGTTGCTCGCGGGCGAGGAGTTGTCGGCCAGGTCGCGGGCCTTGACGGTGAAGGTGTAGGCGGTGGAGGGCGCGAGGCCGGTCAGGGTGGCGGTGCGGGTGGCGGCCGGGGTGGACGTCACCAGCTTGCCGTCCTGGTAGACGTCGTAGGCGGCGACGCGGTTGTTGTCGGTCGCGGCGCCCCACGACAGCGCCACGGTGCTGTCGGTGACCCCGCCCGACTTGAGGCTGCCGGGCGCGGTCGGCGGGACGGTGTCGGTGGACGGGTCGAACGTGGTCGCCGTGACCGGGGCACTGGCCGCGCCGACGTTGCCGCGGCTGTCCTTGGCGCGCACCGTGAACTGGTAGGACGTGGCGGGCGAGAGGCCCTGCACGGTCGCGCTGGTGGTGCCGCTGGAGGCCACCACCGTGCTGCCCTGGAGCACGTCGTAGGAGGCGACGGGGAAGTCGCCGATCGCGGCCGCCGTCCAGCCGAGCGTCACCGTGTGGGCGGTGGCGTCGGAGACCGTCACGCCGGTGGGCGCGTGCGGCGGCGTGGCGGGGCTGCCGTCGCACTTGGCGCCGTTGACCAGGCAGCCGGTCGGCGTCGACAGCGGGCCCGAGGCGGTGAAGGTGTAGCTGTACGGGTACGTCGAACCGCTCGCCGGGACGCTCGCGTTGTAGTACGCGGGGGAGGCCACGACGTGCTGGCCGGTGACGGTGGAGGTGCCGTAGGTCTCGCCGGTGATCTTCACGCCGGTCGGCAGGTCGAACTCCAGCGACCAGGTGCTGATCGCGGCGGACGTGCCGTTCTTGACGGTGTACGTGCCCGTCCAGGACGAGCCGCTGCCGGTGCTGCTGAACTCCGCGGTGACCGCGCCCGCGGCGTGCGCGGGGGGCGCGGAGATGCCGGCGAGCCCGGCGACGGCGAGGCCGGTGGTCGCGACGAGTGCGGCCAGCCGGCGGCGCAGCCGCGCGAGCGGGCGGCGGGGCGGGGGAGCGCTGAGCGAACGTGGACGTCTGGGGAATCGCGGTCCGGTGGACACGGCTCTCCTCGGGATGTGGGGGCGCGAGGGCGGCCTCACCAGGACAGCCGAGATCAGCGGCTACGGCAATGCGCCGGACGAAAATTGGACTGGACCAATTGACTGCCGGGTGACGGCTTCGCGCGGGTCATCGCGCCGCAGAGGACTAGACCAACTCGCCGGAATTTACCCTTACTTGACCGGCGGTGGGTTGCGGGCAGGGGGGCGGGGCGGAGAGGGTCGGAATGTTTTAAGGGCGACACAATGTCTCGCACGTGGATTCCGCCGTCACGGTTGTGCGGTACACCTCTCGTTCGGGATACTCGTCCCCGCAGGTTCTTTCGTGTCATGTCCCGTATGCCGTACGGATGTCGAGGAGCGACCGCCGATGACCGCCGCCCCGCAGCAGGCGCAGACCCCCGACCCGGCGGCCCTCGCCCTGGAGATGCTCGCCCCCGGCGGCCGGGAGGACCCCTACCCGCTCTACGCCCGTGCTCTGGAGATGGGCCCGGTCCTCGACGTCGGCGGCGGCCTCTACCTCGTCACCGGCTACGACGCCGTCAACCGGGCGTTGCGCAATCCCGCCTTCGGCGTCACCGGCGCGCAGGCCTCCCCCGAGGACCGCGACGCGCACGATGCGATCGGCCTGCTGGCCCGCTCGGTGCTGGAGAACGACCCGCCCGAGCACACCCGCATGCGCGCGCTCATGAACTCCGTCTTCACCCCGCGCCGCATCGCCGCCTACGAGCCGATGGTCGCGGAGGTCGTCGGCGAACTCCTCGACTCCCTCGCCGAGTCGGGCGCGGACGGCGCGCCGGTCGACTTCATGACCGCGTTCGCCTCGCCGCTGCCGCTCACCGTCATCTGCGAGATGCTCGGCGTGCCCGCGGCCGACCGGCACCTCTTCCGTACCCTCGCCGCCGACCTGACGATCGCGCTGGAGTTCGTCGCCGACCCCGCGATGCTGCTCCCCGCAGACGCCGCGGCCGTCCGGCTCGCCGGCTACTTCGGCGACCTGGTCGCCGAACGCCGGGCGCACCCGCGGGAGTCGGAGGACCTGGTCGGCGCACTGCTCGCCGCGCGCGACGCCGGTGACGGACGGCTGTCCGAGGGCGAGCTGCTGGCCAACCTCACCCTGCTGCTCGTCGCCGGCTTCGAGACGACCACCGACCTGCTCGGCAACGGCCTGCGGCTGCTGTTCGACCACCCCGAGGCCGCCGCCGGCCTGCGCGCCGGGCGGATCGAGGTCGGGCCCTTCGTCGAGGAGGTGCTGCGCTACGAGTCGCCCGTCCAGCTCACCAGCCGCATCGTGCACGCGGACGGCCAGGAGCTGGCGGGCGTGCCGCTGCCGCGCGGCGCCCAGCTCGTGCTGCTGGTCGGCGCCGCCAACCGCGACCCCGCCCGCTACCCCGACCCCGAGCGCTTCGACCCGACCCGCACCGCGAGCCGCCCGCTGAGCTTCGGCGCCGGTGCGCACGTCTGCATCGGCAACGGCCTGGCCCGGCTGGAGGCCGCCGTCGCCTTCCCCCTCCTGCTGGCCCGCTTCCCGCACCTCGCCCCGGCCGACACCCCGCCGACCCGCCGCGACCGCGTCGTGCTGCGCGGCCACGGCACCTTCCCGGTCCGTGTGACGCAGGGGGTGCCCGTGGCCTGATCCGGGTACGGGCGGAATGTGCCCGGGGGAGATGCGCGACCGATATGTACGGCGACTTGACGCGCGGGCAACGTTGACCCGAATGTGTGTGCTCTCCCCCCGCAATCCTGTTTCGATCCCTTCAGGTTGGTAGGCCCTATGCGCGCCCTCCCTTCGGTCGCTGTCGCGGTTGCCGCCGCCGCGGCGACCGTGGTGTTCGCCCCCGCCGCTCTCGCGGCGCCCGGGGACAACGGCACCGTCAAGATCCACGACGCCAAGACCGGCGACGAGGTCATGAGCAACAACCCGCACGTCTGCACGTTCTACCTGGACGCCTTCAAGTTCGACGGCGGCCAGAAGGCGTCCTGGCAGATCGTCGACCAGCCGCCGACCGGCAAGGACAAGGTCGAGGCGACCGGCACCCTGACCGCCGACGCGTCCGGCCACGGCCGCACCGACGACATGACCCTGCCGGACGGCCACTACAAGCTGCTCTGGAACTTCGACGGCGAGCACGGTCAGGCCAAGCAGAAGGTCTTCTGGGTCGAGTGCAAGAACGACTCCGGCTCGACGACCGGCGGTACGACCGGTGCGACGACCACCGGCGGCACCACCGGCGAGACCACCACCGGCCAGACCACCAACGGCGGCACCACCGGCCAGACCACCACCGGTGGCACCACCGGTGCGACCACCACCGGCGGCACCACCGGCGAGACGACGACCGGTGCGACCACCGGCACGCCCGGCGCGACCGCCTCGCCGACCAGCGACACCAAGAGCGACTCCGGCAGCCTCGCCGAGACCGGCGCGTCCGTCATCGGCCTGTCGGCCCTCGCCGCGGTCCTGCTGGCCGTCGGCGCCGCGGTGCTCTTCCGCCGCCAGGCCGGCCGCCGGCACTGAACCGCCCGCGCTTCCGCGCACCAGCACCACCGCCGCAGCGGTGCTCGCCCCGGCCCGGGGGGAGCACCGCTGCGTGCGTGTTCTTCGCCGCACACCGCGACGCCCCACGTCTTCGAGGAGAGGTACGAGCCATGACCGGGACCGGGCCGACGCCGACCGGGCCGCGGCCCGCCGCCCCGTACCAGGGGCAGGGCGGCACCTGGCAGCCGTACCCCGCGCGCCTCGTGCGCACCCGCGGCAGTCGGCGCATGCTCGCGGTGTGGGTCGCGCTGCTGATCGCCGGGGCGGGTACCTCGGCGGTGGGCTTCGCCCTGTTCGGGACGCAGGACTCCGGCCACCGCGTGCTGCGGCAGAGCGGCGTGTCGATGGCCCCGACCTACCCGGCGGGCAGCACGGTGGAGTTCGACCGGGCAGACGGCTCGACGGTGCGCGACGGCGACGTCATCCTCTTCGACGGCGCGGACTGGGGTTCCCCCGGCGTACCGCACATGGCGCGGCTGATCGCCCGCGGCGGCGACCACCTCGCCGTCTCGGCGGACGGCACGGTGACGCTCAACGGCAAGGCCCTGGAGGAGCCTTACCTGGGCCCTGACCCCCTCGCCCCCGGCCGCGCGGCGGACCTCGACGTCCCGGCCGGCAAGCTGTTCGTGATGGGCGACAACCGCAACGACTCCGCCGACTCCCGCTTCCGCGGGCTGGTCGCCGGCTCGCGCGTCGAGGGGGTCGCCGTCAAGGGGGCCTCGCACCCGCGGCGGCACGGCGCCATCGCGCTCGCGGGCCTGGCGGCGGGCGTGGCGGGCCTCGTCGGCCTCGCCCTCAACGCCACGCGCGCCAAGCGCCGCCGCGCCCTGCTGCCCGCCGCCCCGCCGCAGCCGCGCGGCTGATCCCGCGCGTGGCGCCGTAACGGCCGCGCCCCGGGCGTGAGCCGTACGGCCCCGGGCGCGAGCTGCCCAGGAGCCGCGCACGCCCGCACCGGAGCGCCATATTCCGGGTACGTCACGTCAAGTCCCTGACCTGCAACGGAATTGGACCCGGGTGTGAGTGCAATGGCACAACGTCACCCCGCGTTCCACAAGCGTTCAGCTTCCGGCCGGTGCAGGTGTTCTTCTTGCCTCCCTAGGGTCCCTTGAGGCTTCGGAAGGAAGGGACTCATGGACGCAACCGCAGTCCGGGCCCGCGGGATCACCAAGTGCTTCGGGGAGGTCGTCGCGCTCGACGGCGTCGACCTGGACGTGGCGCAGGGGCAGATCCACGGCCTGGTGGGACCGAACGGAGCCGGCAAGACGACGCTGCTCGGCCTCCTGCTGGGGCTGTCCGTCGCCGACAGCGGCCGGCTGGAGATCCTGCGCACCCCCGTCGGGCGGGGGTCGGCCGCCCCCGACGGCGTCGCCGGATTCGTCGACGGCCCCGGCCTCTACCCCTCGCTCACCGCCCGGCAGAACCTCGCTGCCCTCGCCGCGCTGCGCGGCACCGGTACCGGCGGCTCTGCGATCGGCGACGCGCTCGCCCAGGTCGGCCTCACCGACGTCGCCGACGACCGGGTGCGCGGCTTCTCCCTCGGCATGCGGCAGCGCCTCGGGCTCGCCGCCGCCCTGCTCACCCAGCCCCGGCTGCTGGTCCTCGACGAGCCGTCCAACGGCCTCGACCCGGCGGGCAAGAAGCACGTGCACGGCGTCCTGACCCGGCTCGCGGAGACCGGCACCAGCGTCGTCGTCTCCAGCCACCGGATGGACGACCTGGAGGCGCTGTGCTCCGAGGTCACCATCCTCGCCACCGGCCGGGTCGTCTTCACCGGCCCGATGAGCAAGCTCGCCGCCGAGAACCGCGAGCTGGACTACCGGCTGCTCACCTCCGACGCCGCGGCCGCCCGGGAGGCCGCCGCGGCCGTCGCCGGGATCCGCGTCGTCGAGGAGTCGGTGGAGTGGCGGGGCGCCGAGGCGCTGGTCGTCCGCGCGCCGGTCCCGGCCCTGGACGAGCTGGTCGCCCAGGTGGTGTCCGCGGGCATCGCCGTACGCGAGCTCGCCCCCGTCGTCTCGCCCCTGGAGGCGGCCTTCCTGGCGCTCACCGAGTCGCCGGAGGACCCGCGGGGCACCCAGCAGGAGAAGGAGGCCGCCCGATGACCGCGACCGCCCCCGTCCGGGAGCAGCAGCCGTCCGCCGGCGCCCGCGTCCCGGTCGCCCGCGGCTACCGCTTCGAGCTGGTCAAGCTGGTCTCCCAGTGGCGCGTCCGGCTGCTGGTGCTGGCCTGCTGGATCGCTCCCGCGCTCTTCGTCGTCGCGGTGGGCCGACAGAGCACGCTGCCCACCGACACCCTGTTCGGCCGCTGGATGCACGCCACCGGCTGGGCCGGGTCGCTCGTCGTCCTCGGCTTCTCCGGCACCTGGGCGCTGCCGCTGCTCACCTCGGTCGTCGCCGGTGACGTCTTCGCGTCCGAGGACCGGCTCGGCACCTGGCGGCACCTGCTGGTCGCGGTGCGCTCGCCGCGGCGGATCTTCGTCGCCAAGGTGCTCGGCAGCCTGACCGTCATCGTGCTGATGCTCGCCGGGCTGTGCGCCTCCAGCGTCGCCGGCGGCCTGATCGCCGAGGGCAACCACGCCCTCGTCGGCCTCGACGGGCATCTGCTCGCGCCCTCCGACGCGGCCGGGCACGTCCTGCTCGCCTGGGCGTGCGTGCTCGCCCCGACCCTGGCGCTCGCCGCGATCGGCCTGCTCGGCTCGATCGGGCTCGGCCGCTCCCCGATGGGCTTGCTGCTGCCCGCGCTGGTCGCGCTCGCGATGCAGCTCGCGCAGATGCTGCCGCTGCCGGTCGCGGTGCGCCTCGCACTGCCCGGCTACGCGTTCATCTCCTGGAACGGCCTGTTCACCAGTCCGGGCCAGCTCACCCCGCTGCTCGTCGGCGTCGCGGTGTCGCTGGCCTGGGCGGTCGCCGGCACCCTGCTGGCCTACCGGCTCTTCCTGCGCCGCGACTTCACCAACTCCACCGACGACGCCTCCGGGCGGCGCACCGTCACCGGCGGGCTCGTCCCGCTCGCGGTGCTGTGCGGCGTCACGGTCGGGGCCGTCGCCGCGGCCACCCCCGCCACGGGCTCGGGCATCGACCAGCACAAGATCCAGCGCTCGGTCGCGACCGCCTTCGCCCACCTCTACCGCATCCAGACCTCCGAGCTGAACCGGCCCGCCGTCACGGAAGCGCAGCTGCGGGTCTCCGCGGCCTGCAACCGCGGCGGCGGGCAGGTCTCGGCCAACGGCCCGGGCAACGACTGGCGCTGCGTCGTGACCTGGCACCTCCCTGGCGTCGAAGCACCTGGTCAGGCCATCTACCAGCTCGACGTCACCGCGGACGGGCGGTACGTCGCCGACGGCGACGGACCGAAGGAAGTGAACGGCTACTTCCTGGTGCGCACCCCGCAAGGGGACGCACCGAACCCGCTCTGGCAGTTCGACGGCAACGTCGAGCTGCTCCACACCTCCTGAAAGGGAAAACCATGCAGGTAACACGCAATCGTCGGCGTGCCGAGAGGGCGGGATTCCTCTCGAAACGCGTCGGCCACCGCGTGCCCCTGGTAACGGCGGGAGTCACCGCACTCGCAGTGGCGGCCACGGGAACGGCGTTCGCCACGACCAACGGGTTCGGCACCCAGCAGGTCGGGCAGGACACCAAGGACGGCACGGTCATCTCCAGTGACCAGTACCTGGCCCCCTACGGCGACCGCCTCGTCATCAACAACGGCAAGATCATGTCGTCCACGGTCAGCCCGGACGGCACCCACATGGCCGCGTCGGTCACCGACGGCGGCGCGGCGCTCGCGATCGTGGACCTCAAGGGCAACAAGGTCCAGCAGATCGTCGGCAACTCCGCGTCCGCGAACCTGCGGATCAAGGGCAACGACATCGGGCAGGAGGGCCCGGCGTACTCGCCCGACGGCAAGCAGCTGTGGCTCGGCCAGACCGACGGCTACACCAGGTTCACGGTGAACGCCGACGGCACGCTGGCGAACCCGGTCACCGTCGCGATCCCGGCGGACGGCAGCAAGCACGCGCTGGCCGCGGCCGCGGTCTTCTCCGCGGACGGCTCCACCGTCTACTCGGCGGTCAACGGCCAGAACCGCGTCGTCGCCATCGACGCCGCGACCGGCGCGATCACCCGGAGCTGGGCCACCGGCAACGCGCCGCGCGGCCTGGCCCTCGTCGGCGGCAAGCTCTACGTGAGCAACGAGGGCGGCCGCACCGCCGAGCCCGGCGAGAGCACCATCAACTCGTACGGCACGCAGGTCCCGGCGAACCCGGTGACCGGCGCCACCACGACCGGCACCGTCAGCGTCATCGACGTGGCGGACCCGGCCGCCGCCGTCGGCAGCATCGACGTCGGCCTGCACCCGACGGCGCTCTACGCCCACGGCCGGACGCTGTTCGTCACCAACACCGCGACCAACAGCGTGTCGGTCATCGACACCGGGCGCGGCAAGGTCGTGCAGACCATCGCCACCCAGCCGTGGCCGCAGGCCACCGTAGGCTACGAGCCGGACGCGGTGACGCTGACGGACGACGGCCACCTGCTGGTGACGCTGGGCCGCGCGAACGCGGTCGCCGTCTACCGCTTCAGCTCCGCGCAGGAGCCGGTCAGCTACGTCGGCCTGCTGCCGACGGACTACTTCCCGGCCGAGATCGCGACCGTCGGCAACAAGATCGTGGTGTCCAACACCCGTGGCATCGACGCCCGCCGCCCCACCACCGCGGCCGGCCACGCCACCCACGACACCACCTCCAGCCTGACCACCTTCACGCTCCCCGCCGACAAGGTGATCCGGTCCGAGACGTCCAAGGTCTTCCGGCAGAACGGCTGGACCGGGGACAACGTCAAGGACGCCCCGGGCAACCACAAGGGCAAGAAGGCCGTGCCCGTCCCGGCCCGCCTCGGCGACCCGTCGACGATCCAGCACGTCTTCCTGATCGTCAAGGAGAACCGGACGTACGACCAGCTCTTCGGTGACATCCCGGAGGGCAACGGCGACCCGGCGCTCGCGGAGTTCGGCGAGAACGTCACGCCCAACCAGCACGCCCTCACCCAGCAGTTCGGCCTGTACGACAACACCTACGACATCGGCACGAACTCCGCCGAGGGCCACAACTGGCTGATGCAGGCCGACAACCCGGAGTACACCGAGTCCTCCGCCGGCGAGTACCTGCGCAGCTACGACACCGAGGACGACGCCCTCGGCCACCAGAAGAGCGGTTTCCTGTGGACCGGGGCGCAGGCCGCCGGCAACACCGTCCGCGATTTCGGCGAGTTCCAGCAGTTCCTGACCAAGCCGGCCGCGGCCACCTGGCAGAACCTGTACTGCGACGCCAAGTCGATGGACGCCACGGGCGCGCCCACGCAGTACCCGCTGGACTCGTCGTCGCCGATCCCGTCGCTCAACGACGTGTCGGTGCACGGCTTCCCGAAGTTCGACACCTCGGTGCCGGACATCTACCGCGAGCAGCTGTGGGAGCAGGACTTCGCCAAGAACGGCCCGGCGAACCTGAACATGTTCTGGCTGTCCAGCGACCACACCGGCGGTCCGGCGAACGCCGCCGCGCAGGTCGCGGACAACGACCTGGCGGTCGGCCGGATGGTCGACACCATCTCGCACAGCAAGTACTGGAAGAACTCGGCGATCTTCGTCGTCGAGGACGACTCCCAGGCCGGTCTCGACCACGTCGACGGCCACCGCGCCCCGATCCAGATCATCAGCCCGTGGGCGCAGCACGGCGCGGTCGACAGCCACTACTACTCGCAGATCACCATGATCCGCACGATCGAGCAGATCCTCGGCGTCCAGCCGATGAACCAGAAGGACACCGCGGCCACCCCGATGACCGCCGCCTTCACCTCGGAGCCGGACTACACGCCGTTCACCGCGCTGGCCAACCGCACCTCGCTGACCGCCGGTCTCGCCACCCCGCCCTCCTGCGGTGTGGACACCCCGGCTGCCCAGGACCCGGCCGCGGCGCCCGCGCCGTCCGCCGTCGTCCCGGCCGCCGAGAAGGCCACGGCCGCGAAGTGGGACAGCTGGAAGTCCAAGCAGCGGCTGACCGGCCCGTCCGCCGTCCCGGACTACGCCAACCCCGCGCAGATGAACCACTTCACGTGGTACCAGACGCACGACTGGAAGAAGCCGTACCCGGGCGAGAGCAGGATCTTCGCCCCGGACGACGTCCCCGGCGCGTTCATCCCCTCCACGGAGAACGACGACTGACGCCCCGCTGACGGCAGGCGGCCCCCGCCCGGCGCACCGTGCGCCGGGCGGGGGCCGTCCCCTTTCCGGGCCCGGACCCCGGGAGCCCCGCGGGGCGGCTGTCGGTGCGGGATGCCATGATGCGGGAGTGCTGCTGACGCCTGAGAACACCCTCTTCGTGCGCGGGAGGACCCCCGTGCTGCTCCTGGCCGGTGCGCCCGTCCACGACGCCCTGCCGGCGGTGGGGCAGGAGGTGCAGCGGCCCGCGGGGTGGAGCGTGCTGCCGCGGCTGACGATGTGCGTCGTCGACGGTCCCGGCGAGCACGGGGTCGTGATCCCCGCGCTGGCCGCGCCCGTCCTGCCCGCGCTGGACGGCGGAGCCGCCGAGGACGCGGACGAGGAGGCCGGCATGGGCGACTGGTGCGCCGACGCCGAGGCCGCCGGGGGCGTCCTGGTGCTGTCGCTGCCGCATCTGCCCGCGGAGCTGGACCTCGCGGGGCTGATGGCCGCGGGGTCGGCGCGGGGCGGATTCCTGCCGCTGGCGGGCTGAGCCGGTTACGCCTGGCAGGTGGCAGGTGGCAGGTGGCAGGTGGCAGGTGGCCGCGGGGTCGTGGGGTCGGCCCGGGACGCGTTCCCGCCGCCCGTCTACGCCAGCCGGGCCAGGGCCGTGCGGACCGGGGCGACGGCGTCCTCCGTGCCGATGCGGCGGGCGAGTTCGGCGGCCCGTGCGGCGTACGCGGGGTCCGTCACGGCCCGGCGGACGGCCGCGCCGAGGGCTCCGGCGGTGAGGGTGCGCAGCGGGACGGGGCCCGGCGTGACGCCGAGTGCGGTGAGCCGGCGGGACCAGAAGGCCGCGTCGAACTGCACCGGCACCGGCACCGCGGGCACCCCCGCGCGCAGGGCCGCCGCGGTCGTGCCCGCACCCGCGTGGTGGACGACCGCCGCCGTGCGCGGGAAGAGCAGCTCGTGCGGGAGGTCCCCGACGGTGAGCATGTCGCCGCCCGCCGCCTCCCCCGCGTCCAGCCCGCTCCAGCCGCGCTGGACCACCCCGCGCACCCCGGCCGCGCGCAGCGCCCGTACCACCGCCGCGCTCAGCCCCGCCGGGTCCGGCACGGTGGCGCTGCCGAGCCCGACGTAGACGGGCGGCGGGCCGGCCGCGAGGAAGTCCTCGACCTCGTCCGGGAGCCGGGCGTCCGGCGCACCCCGGGGCCACCAGTAGCCGGTGACGGTGAGCCCGGAGCGCCAGTCGGCGGGGCGTGGCAGCACATGGCGGCTGAAGCCGTGGAAGACCGGCCAGTCCGCGCGATCCCGCGCCCGCCGGGCCGCGCCCACGCCGCGCGGCTCCAGCCCCAGCCGGAGGCGCAGGTCCCGGGCGGCGTCCCGGAAGACGGTGTCGAGCCCCGCGTTGACGGCCCGCGCCGCCGCCCGGTTCACCGGCCCGCCCCACGAGCCCGTGCCGATCACCGGCGGTGCGAACTCCCGTGTGGGCGCCAGCGGTTGCAGATAGGCCCCGAGGGTCGGCACCCCGAGGCCCTCCCCGATCACCTGCCCGAGCGGCGCGACCGCCCCGCCCAGCAGCAGCACCTCCGCGCCCTCGGCCGCCGCGAGCAGCGCCCCGGCCATCTCCCCGACCAGCTCGCGGGCCATCCCGAACAGCCGCCACAGCTTCACGGCGGCGTTCCGCGACGCGTGCAGGTCCTGCCCGGCGTGCGACGCCAGCGCGGCCCGAGGGTCCACCGGCAGCCCGCGGAAGCCCACCCCGGCGTCCGCCACGAGTCCCGCGAACCGCTCGTGCGTCACGACCGTCACATCGTGCCCGCCCGAGGCGAGCCCGTGCCCCAGCCCGGTGTACGGGGCCACGTCCCCTCGCGAACCCGCCGTCATGATGGCCACACGCACGGTCACCAGTATGCCGGACGGGCCTCGCTCCCGGAGCTTCAGCGCGGCGCCGACGTCCCCGCGGGGCGTGCGGTGCCGGCCGCCCCGGCGGTGTGCGCGGCCGGGGCGGTGGAGGTCAGCAGGACGGTGACGACCAGGACGGCGGTGAGGCCCGCGAGTTCGGCCAGGACGGTACGTGCGGGGGCCGCGGGGGAGGGGCGGCCGTGGGCGTGGCGGAGGGCCGCCACCGCAAGGACGGCAAGGACCAGGGCGCTCTTCAGGAGCAGCAGGCGGCCGTAGTGCGTGCCGGTCAGGGCGCCGAAGCTGCCGAGCAGGCGCCAGGCCTGGTAAGTGCCGGTGGCGATCAGCACGCCCACGGCGGCCAGCGCCAGGCGTGTGAAGCGGCGGGCGGCGGTGGCCAGTTCGGGCCCGCGGTGGCGGACCAGCAGGACGGCCAGCGTCGCCACGCCGCCCGCCCACACCGCCATCGCCGTGACGTGCAGGGCGGTGACGAGCATGGCGAGCGGCGCGAGCGGCTCGCCCGGGGCGTGGCTGGTCTCGCTCCACGTCAGCGCGAGCAGCAGCGCCAGGGGCACCGCCCCGGCCGCGCCCGCCCGCCGGTGCCGCAGGATCTGCTCACCGACCACCGCGGTCAGCGCGAGCAGCATCAGCCGGGCGACGAGCGTGTGCCCCTCGTGCGTGCTCAGTGTCGCCGACAGCAGCGAGCGGTCCCTGACGTGCGCGAGGGACAGGCCCTGCGCGGCCGGCCCGTGGACGAGGAGCTGGGCGACGGCGCCGGCCAGCACCGCCCCCCACCCCACGGCCGCCGGCCACCGCAGCCCCGCCCACGCGGGCCCGGTCCCCGCCCCGCCGGGCGCGGCGTGCACGACGTCGGCCCCGACGAGGCGACCCGTCGCGCTCCTGGCGCGGCCCGCGCCGGGGTCTTCCGCGACGGCCGCGGTGACCCGTGGGGACGTGCCTGCGGGCAGTTCCCCGCGGTGCAATCCGGCGGCGGCGCTGCCGGCAGGGTCCCCGGCGGCGGCCGCGGCGGCGCGCGAGGCCGTGCCGGTGGCGCCGGGCGCCGCTGTGACGGGGCCCTCCGCGACCGCCGCCGCGGTGGCCGTGCCGCCCGTCCCTCCCGCGCCGGGGAGCCCGTCCTCTTCCGCGGATACTGCCGGTTCCGCCTCCGGCGGACGGGGCAGGCAGGACGCGCGGACGGCCGTGAAGCCGACCATCGCGGCGAGGCCCGCGAAGCCGAGCCAGACCGCGGCGTCGAGGGCCGCGCCGGTGAGGCGGTCCGTGCTCCCCGGGGCGGCCGCGGGGGTCGCGGAGGGGGCGCCGACGGAGAAGGCGAGGGCGCCGGTGGTGGTGTGGCCGTCGTCGGTCGCGGTGGTGCGCCAGCTCAGGACGTACGTGCCGGGCCGCGCCTCGGGCGCGAGCCGGACGCTCATCCCGTCGCCGCCCGGCCCGGTGGCGGTCGGCGGGCCCTCGTCGACGCGGCGCCCGGCGGGGCCGATGACGCGCACGGAACTGAGCCGGAGCGCGACCTCTTCCGAGAACACCAGCGTCACCTGCCGCGGCTCGGCGGAGAGCACCGCCCCGTCGGCGGGCGAGGACCGGACGAGGTCGGCGTGCGCCCCGGCCGTACCGGGCGGCGCGAGCACCGCGGCGACCGCGAGCGCCGCGCCCGCCGCCAGTCGCCGCAGCAGGGTGTGCAGCGGCGCCCGCCCGCCCCTCAGCGGCACGACCCGCTCGCGCGCCGCTGCCGGACGACGTGGTCGGCGCCGAGGCGGAAGTCGGCGAGGGTCTGCGGGCCGGGGGAGAAGTACCAGTGGCCGGAGGCGAGTTGCAGGGTGCTGCTGCCGGTCGTGCCGGCGTGGGTCCAGCTGACGCGGAAGGTGCCGGGGCCGGTGCGGGAGCCGGGACCGAGGACGTAAGGGACGCCCAGCGCGGGCCGGCACTCCGTGTTGGCGCGGACGAACTCGTCCTGAGGGACGGCCTGTCGGGCGTCGGCCGTCCACAACTGCCAGGCGCCCGCCCAGTCCCCGCCGGACAGCCGGCCGAACTCCTGGCGGGCGACGGCGAGGGCCTGCTGCCCGGCGGCGGCGTCCGCGCCGCTCCCGCCGTGCGCGGCCCCGCCGGACCGCAGGGCCGCCGCCGCGGTGACCGCCGCGGCGGCCGTACCGAGGGCCACCCATCGCTTCGGTACGCGCACCACCGCGCACCCCTCCTTCGTCAGCGGACCGTCAGACCGTCAGCGGCCGTGGATGCGGCCGTGGACGCGGCCGGGAGCGGGCGCCACACGCACCGGGCGCCCGCCCCCGGGTTCGGGAGACGGCCGGGTCCGCCCGGCCGGCGGGCGGAACAGCCGTCAGCCGACCGTCAGTTGGTGAGGCGGTCGGTGCCGTAGTGCTCGATCAGCGACTCGTTGGCCTTGAGGTCCAGGTCGGCCGTGAACTTCAGCGAGTCGCGGATCTGGTCGTTGCTGATCGCCGCCGACGGGACGCCGCCGAAGGTGTACGTGAAGGACTGCCCGGGCGCGACCTGGCGCTCCGCGAGCGTCACGTCGTGGAAGCCGAGCCGGGCGATGTAGAACGACGTCCCGTCGCCGCGCGGCACCTCCAGGTAGTCCTGCTGCGGGTGCCCGTAGGCCTGGGTGGAGGTGTAGCTGTGGTCGTCGGAGCTGGACGGCGCCCGGAAGACCAGCACCGCGCAGTCGGTGGAGAGCGTCTGCGAGGAGGTGTTGGTGAAGACGAAGTTCCAGTCGCCGTACCACTGGTTGCCGGAGAAGGTGACCTGCTCCGACAGCCCGACGTTGCTGCTGAACTTCGTGTTCAGCGGCTCGCCGAGGATGGGGTTGGCGCCGCTGATCGGGTGGTCGACGCCGTTGGCGCAGCGCTCCAGGGGGGAGCTGTACTGCGAGGGCTGGCCGGTCGCGGTGGCCTGCGTCCAGCTGGACGGGCCGGAGCTGACGGCGGTGGTGGTGTTCGGGTCGGCCGAGGCCGTACCGCCACCGGCGAAGGTGGCGAGCCCGGCGAGCAGGGCGACGGTGCCGAGGCCGGCGGCGATGCCGAACCCGGTGGACTTCTCGCGCATGGTGAGTCCGCGCATGGTGGTGACGATCCCTTCGATCGCGAACGAGCAGGCGTGCAGCCCGCGGCGGGCACCGCGGGCCGGTGGGGGCGCGGCGGCGCGGTGCGCTGCACCGGCCGCTGTTACCTCGTCGACGCGTACGGCGCTCGGGCGTCGTTTCGGGCGCGGAGGCTGCCGGCGGCGGCCGGCCGTACCTCCGCACGACACCCGAGCGGGGTTGCCCAGTACGGTGGCACTCACCGTCAGCTCGCGCAAGGGTCTGGACCAATCAGGTCTGGACCTTTACGTGTCATGCCTGGTTGTGGCCCTGTTCAACGACTCAACCCCGGCCTCGCTGGGGTAAATTGGTCTACACCACAAGATTCCGCAACGCCCCAGGACGGCACCCTGACAACGTCGGCCACCCGGCGGATTGGTCTGCCCGCGAGGCCGCCCGCGGACCCCCGCAAGGACGGCGAGGGCCCGGGGACGCGATCGCGCCACCCGCCGGCCGGCGGATGGCGCGATCCGGATCCCGCGCGGCGCCCCCGTCACTCGTTGCGCGCGTTCTCCGGTCCTGTGACGCGCGTCAGCAGCGGCAGCGTCGCCCCGATCACGGCGAGCGCCGCAACGATCCCGCCGCCGACCATGACGTAGTACTCCGGGCCCGGCGGCTGCAGCGAGTAGCCCAGCTGCGCCTTCAGGAAGAGCTGGGCGGCCAGGAACCCGGTGCCGACCGCCACCACCGCGACCGCCAGCATCGGCACCGCGCTCTCCAGCAGCACGACCTGACGCAGCGTCCGCAGCCGCACCCCGGTCAGCCGCAGCAGGCTGAAGGGCCGCTTGCGGTCGCCGATGCCGCCCGCCACCGCGACCGCGAGGCTGCACCCGGCCACGGGGAAGCTCACGGCTATGACGACATCGGCCAGCCGCCGGTAGCTGTCCAGCTCCTGCGCATCCGCGGCGCGTTGTTCGGCGACGGTGTACGGCGGGTCGTCCGCCGGGTACGCCCGCGCCAGCAGCGTCCGCACGGTCTCCACGGCGGACCGCGAGCCGTCCGTGGTCACGGCGACCTGCACGACCGGCAGCCCCCGCAGCTCCTCCGGCGTCGTCGCTGCGGCCGGCCAGCGCGTCGGCCACGAATGGTCGTGGTCCAGGCCGTACGAGTCCACTCCGGTGTTGAAGGACGCCGTCCGCGCGCCCTGCGCACAGGCCCCGTACACCGGTACGGTGGCCAGCTGCGCGCAGTCCACCAGCCCGCCGCTGTAGGGAGCGTTGCGGTCACCGCCGGGATCGGCGTGGACGACGAGGACGCCTCCGACGCCGGGCACCGCGCGCAGCGCAGCGAGCAGGCTGTCCGGCGGGGTGACGCCGGTGCCGACGATGCGGTGGTAGGTGAAGTCCCGGTGGTCGCTCGCCACCGTGTCCCGTACCGCCTTGCTCGTGCCCGGCAGCCCCCGCTCGTGCACCATCGCGTCGATGATTCCGACCGCGGCGGTCGTCACGCACAGCGCGAGCACCAGCCCGCTGACCGCTCGGAAACCGGCCTTTGGGTCGTCCGACAGCCGCCGTCCGGCGACCAGCCCGGCGGCGCGCCGGGCACGCGCGGCCATCAGCCGCGCGCCCGCCATCGTCAGCCACGGCCCGGCCACCACCAGCCCGCCCAGCACCACCAGGATGCCGGGCAGGAAGGCCCGCACCTGCCCGGTGCTGGTCGGTGGGCGGTGCCCGATGAAGCACGCCAGCTCCACCAGCCCGGCCACCAGCGGGATCAGCCGGTAGGCGCGCGGCGGGCGCGGCGTGGTCCGGCGGGTGACGCCGAGCGGCGAGATCCGCACCCGGCGCAGCGCGAGCCGCGCCGACAGCGCCGCCGCGAGCGGCACCCCCAGCGCGACCACCGCGACATCGGCCACGGACAGCGACAGGTCGGAGAGGAAGAACGGCGTGCGGGTGAAGTCGACCTTCACCAGCAGCGGGCGCAGCGCCTCGTAGAGGCCGAAGCCCGCCGCGACGCCCGCGGCCGCCGCCACCGTCGACTCGACCGTCGAGACCACCGCGATCTGCCGGGGCGTCGCCCCGACCAGCCGCATCGCCGCGAACCGCTGCTCGCGCGCGGCGGCCGACAGCCGGGTGGCGGTGCCGATGAGCACCAGCACCGGGAAGATCATTGCCGCGGCGACGACCGAGAGGATCAGCTTCATCCCGTTGCTGTTGGTGCCCACCGTGCAGCTCGGCCCGCTGCAACTGCTGGGCGAGGACGAGGCGATGGCCTTCACCTCGGTCGCGTTGCGCTGCCCGGCCAGTTCGTCCGGGCGGTGGCCGATCACGATGACCAGTGAGTCAGGACCGGGCAGCGCCGCCTTGCCGATGGTCCCGGCGAGCCTGCCCGGGTAGCGGTCGGCGAGCTGGGCAGCCGGGGTGTCGCGCAGCAGCTCGGCCATCGCGGGGGAGGCGTAGAACTCGCCCGGGCCCGGCAGCCGCGGCATGCCCGGCGGTACGGGGGAGTGCGGGCCGGTCGCGGCCACGTCGATCCGGCCCACCAGCCTGCCCTGGAAGCCGTCCGCGGCGATCTGCCACCACAGCGGGTCGGCGCCCGGTTGCGCCTGGGCCGGTACCCGGCCGGTGTTGAGCCAGCCGTTGCGGGCGTTCTGCGTACCGGTGGCGTTGAGCGCGGCGAGCGTGGCCAGCAGCATGCCGACGCCGAGTGCGACCGCGGCCGCGATCACGGCCAGCCGCAGCAGGGCGTCCCGGCCCGTACCGAGCGCCATCCGCAGACCGAGGCGTATCACGTGCGGCTCCCGCCGAGCGCCGGGGAGGTGACACGGCCGTCGCGCACCATGACCTCGCGGTCGGCGCACGCGGCGACGCGGGCCTCGTGCGTGACGATGACCGCCGTGGTGCCGTTCTCCCGGACGGTGCCGACCAGCAGCTCCATGACCTGCTCGCCGGTGAGCGAGTCCAGCGCGCCGGTCGGCTCGTCGGCGAACAGCACGTCAGGGCTGCCCGCCATCGCGCGGGCCAGCGCGACCCGCTGCGCCTGACCGCCCGACAGCTCCCCGGAGCGGCGCCGCTCCAGCCCGTCCAGACCGAGCCGGGCGAACCAGCCGCGCGCCTCGGCGAGCGCGGGCCCGCGCCGCGTACCGCTCAGCAGCAGCGGCATCGCGACGTTCTCCTCCGCTGTCAGCTCCGGCACGAGCTGGCCGAACTGGAAGAGGAAGCCGAAGCGGTCGCGGCGCAGTTCGCTGCGCTCGGGCTCGCGCATCCGGTCCACCCGGCGGCCGTCGAAGAGCACCTCGCCGCCGTCCGGGACGAGGATCCCGGCCAGGCAGTGCAGCAGCGTCGACTTGCCCGAGCCGCTCGGGCCCATGATGGCCACGATCTCGCCGCGCCCCACGGCCAGGTCCGCGCCGCGCAGCGCGGGCGTCCGCCCGAAGGCCAGCTCGACGCCGCGAGCCTCGACGAAGCCCGCGCCCCCGCCACCCCCGCCCGTCCCCGCGGCCTCGTCGAGCCTGCGCGTCCCCGCGTCCCCGTTGCTGCCGCTCATCCCAGCACCTCCTGCGCGAGCGCGGACAGCCGGGCCTGTGTGACGTCGATCCACCGCAGGTCGGCCTCCAGCCGGAACATGCTGTGGTCGGCGAGCAGCTTGTCGACCAGCGGCCCGGTCCGCTTGATCTCCGTGAGCCGGCGCATCCTCCGCACATGCGCGGCCCGCTGGAGATCCAGGTACGCCGACGCGTCGCGCTCCAGCATCAGCGCGAGCACGACCTTGGTGAACAGCTCCGTCTGCAGGTGCTGTTCGGTCTCGACCGGCTCGGTGAGCCACGTCTCGACCTCCGTGGCCCCCTGGTCGGTGATCACGTACCGCTTCCGGTCCGGCCCCGCCCCCGGCTCCGCGGGCCCCACCACCACCTTCCCGTCCCGGGCCAGCCGCCCGAGCGTCGAGTACACCTGTCCCAGCAGCAGCGGCTTGCCGGGGCTGAAGTACGTGTCGTAATCCCGCTTGAGGTCGTATCCGTGGCTCGACTGCCGTTCCAGGAGCCCGAGAAGCGTCATCGGTACGTTCACACTCGGTGTATACACTGAGTGTGCACACCGGGTCAACGTCCCTCGGGCCGTGGGCGCCGCGCCGACGCCCCGCCCGCCGATCGGGTTGCCGCGTGTGCGCCGACGGAGGGGTTTCGCGGCACGGCTCGGGCGGGCGGAGCGGCCGGGGGAGGAGGCTCGGCGGGCGGGGAACCGTTCCGCGAACCGCCGGGTCCGCCCGGCGGTGTCCCACAGCAGGAAGGCCGTCATGCTGCCGCTCGCCACGCACAAGCCCCTGACCACGCTCGCCCTCACCGCCGGGGCCGCCGCCCTGAGCCTGTTCGGCGCCGTCGCACCCGCGGGCGCGGCCGCCACCGGAGCGTCGGGCCAGGCCGCGCCCGCCACCGTGCGCAGCGGATACGTCGACGGGCGGGTCGTCTCCAGCCTGCCGCTCACCATCCGCGCGGCGGCGACCACGAACTCGGCGGCGCTGGGCAGCTACCCGCCCGGCGCCATCGTCCACCTCTCCTGCAAGGTCAACGGCCAGACCGTGGACGGCAACCCGCGCTGGTACAAGCTCTACGACCGCACCGGCTGGCTGGCTGCCCGCTACGTCGCCAACCTCGGCACCGTGCCCTGGTGCTGACCCCGTCCGAGGGCACCGAGTGACCGTCGCGCACGGCGGCCGTACGTCCCCGTACGGCCGCCGTGCGCGGTCGTGTACCGGCGGTACCGGCTCGAGGAGGGCAGGCAGTGGACGCGCGCAGAGGACCCGGCCGGACGGGAGCCGGACCGCGGCGCTCGGGCGAGCGGGTGGACCGGCTCTACCGCACCCTGCTGCGGCGCCGGAAACGGTCGCTGGGCCCCGAGGACGTCGCCGTCGCCGACCTGCCCAAGGTGCGGCTCGCGGTGGGCGCCGCCGCGCTCGGCAACACCATGGAGTGGTTCGACTTCGGCGTCTACGCCTACCTCGCCGACACCCTCGGCAAGGTCTTCTTCCCGTCCAGTTCGCCCGGCACCCAGGTCATCTCGACCTTCGCGACCTTCGCCGCCGCATTCCTCGTACGCCCGCTCGGCGGCCTCGTCTTCGGGCCGCTCGGCGACCGGATCGGCCGGCAGCGGGTGCTGGCGATCACCATGATCATGATGGCCGCGAGCACCCTCGCGGTCGGCCTGCTCCCGACGTACGGGTCCGTGGGCCTGCTCGCGCCGATGCTGCTGCTGGCGTGCCGGCTCGTGCAGGGCTTCTCCACCGGCGGCGAGTACGCGGGCGCGACCACGTACATCGCGGAGTACGCACCCGACCGGCGGCGCGGCTTCCTCGGCAGCTGGCTCGACTTCGGCACCTTCATCGGCTATTCGCTGGGCTCCGGCCTGGTCACCGTGCTGACCGTCACCCTCGGGTCGCAGAGTCTCCAGGACTGGGCCTGGCGCATCCCCTTCCTGGTGGCCGGGCCGCTCGGCGTGACCGGCCTCTACATGCGCCTCAAGCTGGAGGACACCCCGGCCTTCAAGGCGGAGGTCGAGCAGGCGTCCCACGCCGCGCCGGGCGGCGGCAGCCCCGTCGAGGAGGCCCGGCAGTCCGGGCGCGGGCGGCTGAAGGACATCTTCACCGGCCACTGGCAGGCCATCATGATCTGCATCGGCCTGGTGCTGCTCTACAACGTCACCAACTACATGGTGACGTCCTACCTGCCGACGTACATGACGTCCACGCTCGACTTCGGCGACACCACCGCGCAACTGCTCGTGCTCGGCACCATGCTGCTCGTGGTGCTGACGATCACCGCGGTGGGCCGCACCTCCGACCGGTGGGGGCGGCGGCCGGTGTTCATGACCGGCAGCATCGCGCTCATCGCCCTCTCCGCGCCCGCGTTCGTCCTGATCCGGCAGGGCGGCATCGTGCTCCCGGCGGTCGGCTGCGCGATCCTGGGCCTGCTGCTCGCCTCCTTCGCGGGCACCTCGGCGGCCACACTGCCCGCCCTCTTCCCGACCCGCATCCGCTACGGGGCCCTGTCGATCGCCTTCAACATCTCCGTCTCGCTCTTCGGCGGCACCACCCCGCTGGTCGCGTCGGCGCTCGTGGAGGTGACGGGCGACGCGATGGTCCCCGCGTACTACCTCATGGTCGCGGGCGCCGTCGGCTGCGTGTCGACGCTCTACCTGCGCGAGACCGCGGGCAAGCCGCTGGCCGGCTCCCGCGCCATGGTCGAGACGCCCGGCCAGGCCCACCGCCTCGTCGCCCACAGCCGCACGGCGGCGGGCCGCCACGCCCGCGACGTCTGGCTCCGCCTCCGCGGCCGGCGCCACCCCCCGGGGTAGGGGAGCCGGACCGGGCGCGCGGGGGAGCCGCGGCGTGCGGCGCGTGCAGCGTGCGGGTACGGCAGGGGCAGCCCCTGGGGTGCGGGGAGCTGCGGGTCAGCTCGGCGCCCCAGGCGCGGTGTGCGGGTACGGCAGGCACAGGGCGTCCCTGGGAGCCGCGGGTCGGCTCCCCGCGCCCCAGGGGCGGTGTGCGAATACAGCGCGGGGCGTTGCTGGGGGGCCGTGCGCTCGGCTCCCGCGGCGGGTGGGGCGCAGGCCCCCCGGCCGCGGGGCGCGCGACCGGCCACCCGCGGACGGCCGTGGCCCGCACGGGTGCCGCGCCCACGGTGCGTCCCGTACCGCGCCCCTCAGCGCGCTCCCGCGCCCCTCGGCAAGTGCAGCGCCCCCGCTGCCATCGCCGCCGCGGACGCCGCTGCGACGTCCCGTACCGCGCTCCTCAGCGCGCTCCCGCGACCCTCGGCAAGCGCAGCGCCCCCGCTGCCATCGCCGCCGCGGACGCCGCTGCGACGGCGAAGCCACCGCGGGCGCCGAGGGAGTCGACCGCCCAGCCGGTGGCCGCCGCCGCGGCCGCCGAGCCCGCGGCGCTCGCGGAGCCGAGCCAGGAGAAGGCCTGGGTCAGGACGAGCGGGTCCACCGCGGACTCCGTCAGCAGCGTGAAGAGCGCCAGCAGCGGCGGGACGGCGGCGCCGGTCACCACCACGGCCGGCCCGAGCGCGACGGGCGAGCCGGCGGCGAGCAGCAGCAAGGTGCCGAACGTCAACACGGCCGTGGCCGCGAGCAGTTGTACGGGCGGTGCGGCCCGCCACCGGCGCAGCCCGTACAGCCACCCGGCCAGCAGGCCGCTGCAGCCGGACACCGCGAAGAGCGGGGCCGCCGCTCCAGGCGCGCCGTGCTCGACGGCGAAGGCTGTCAGCGACACCTGCATCGCACCGAAGTAGACGCCGATGCCGAGGTTGAGGCCGAGCAGGACGCGCAGGGCGCCGCCCAGCAGCGTCCGGCCCGCACGGGCGTGCGCGGCGCCGTCCGCCGCGTGCGGGGGCGCGCTGCCGCGCCGGGCGGCGAGCAGCAGCCCGCCGCCGACCGTCAAGGCGGTGGCCAGCACGCTGCCCGCCGCCGGGTGCCCGGCCGCCGCGAGGGCGCTGACCAGGGCGGGCCCCACGAGGTAGGACACCGCGTTGCCGACCGACTCCAGCGCGAAGGCCGCGGGCAGCTCCGCCGCCCGGCCGTCGCGCAGCAGCGCCGCCCAGCGCGCCGCGGACATCGCCGGGAGCTGCGGCACGCTTGCCCCGACCGCCGCGCCGCCCAGTGCGAGCAGCGGGCGCGGGGCGCCCGCGGTCGTCAGGCCCACGAGCGCGGCCACCGCGGCGGCGTGCCCGAGCAGCGCGGGCGGCAGCACCCGCGTCTGGCCGAACCGGTCCGCGAGCCGGGCCAGTCGGGGCGCCCCGACCGCCTCGGCCACCGCGAAGCCGCCGCTCACCACCCCGGCGGCGGCGAAGGACCCGGTCCGGTCGTGCACGAGCCAGACGATGCCGAGTCCGGTCATCGCGCCGCCGGTACGTCCCAGCAGCGCGGGCAGGAAGAACGCCGCGGCCCCGGGGGTACGCAGCAGGGCACGGTAGTTCGCCGTCGACACGGCGATTCCCTCTCGCTGCCCGGCGGGGCGGGCCCCGGGTCGCCGGTGCCCATGCGTACCGACCCGTGGACGACCGCCTGGAACCGTCCAGTTGCGGCGCGGAGTGGGGACACGCGCCCCGCACCGACTCCGTCACCGGGCAGAAGTCCTGTGATCCGTTCACCGGCCCCGGAAGCGGGGCCGAGCAGCATCGAAGGGCATCCGCCCGGCGAAGTCAACCGCCGGGCCCGCCCGCCCGCGCGCGTCCGCAACTCCCCGGGTGCGCGGCGCGACCTGCCGCCACCCGCGCCGACTCCACCGTGCTGCACCGCCCGAGCGGCTCCCCGCCTGCGGATTCCGTGGTTCCCCCGGTCGGCGGGACGCGCGTGCGGGGCCGGGAGGCGGCATGCTGGAAGGAGCGGAAGAAGCGCGTACCGGTCCGCCGCAGGCTCGCGGCGGACCGGCGGGAAGGGGTGAGCGGCCATGCGTTCCCGCTTCGCACCCGACCGGCAACTGTCCGTGCGGATGGCGGTTGTCCTCGTCCTGATCGGGCTGGTCTACGTGGCCTTCGTCGCCGCGCTGGTCGCGCTGCTGAAGTCCGTCGTGGTCGTGGTGCTGGTCGTCGCGGCGCTGCTCGCGGCGCAGTACTGGTTCTCCGACAAGATCGCGCTGTTCGCCATGCACGCCCGCGCGGTCACACCCGAGGAGGAGCCCGCGCTGCACGGGGCCGTCGACCGGCTCTGCGCGCTGGCCGACATGCCCAAACCGGTGGTCGCGGTGTCCGGCACCGACCTGCCCAACGCCTTCGCCACCGGGCGCAACGCCGATCACGCGGTGCTGTGCGTGACCAGGGGCCTGCTGCGGCGGCTCGACGCGGGCGAGCTGGAGGGAGTGCTGGCCCACGAGCTGTCCCACGTCGCGCACAAGGACGTCGCCGTCATCACGATCGCCTCCTTCATCGGCGTGCTGGCGGGCCTGCTGGTGCGGTTCGCCTTCTACTCCGAGCTGTTCGGCGGCCGCCGCCAGGACCAGAACACCGCCGCGCTGCTCGCCCTCGTCATGGCCGTCTCCGCGGTCGCGTACCTGCTCGGCTTCCTGCTGACCCGCGCGCTGTCCCGCTACCGTGAGCTGGCCGCCGACCGCTCCGCCGCGCTGCTCACCGGCCGCCCCTCGGAGCTGGCGTCCGCGCTGGTCAAGGTCAGCGGCGACATCGCCCGCATCCCGACGGAGGACCTGCGCACCGCCCGCTCCTTCAACGCCTTCTTCTTCACCCCCGCGCTCCGCGAGGACTCCCCGCTCGCCGCCGTCCTCTCCACCCACCCGAGCCTCCAGCGCCGCCTGGACGCGCTCGGCCGGATCTCCACCGAGCTGGGACTGCACTCCTGAGCGGCCCCGCGTGGAGAATTCTCCCGGGCGGGGCACCCCGTCAGCGTCGGTCACGCACCGTATCCCGCGACCGCGCCCCCGACGCGACAGGTGTCCCGCCACGATGACGGCCCCGCCACGTGACGGCCCCGGCGCGCGGGCACGACGGCAACGGCCCGTTCGCCGCCCTGCAGGAGCCGGACTTCCGGCTGTACGCGGCGGGGCAGTGCGTCAGCCCGGTCGGGACGTGGATGCAGGCCGTGGCCCAGTCCTGGCCGGCGGTGGAGCTGACCGGCTCCGGTACGGTCCTCGGGCCGGGGGCGGCCGCGCAGTTCCTGCCGGTCCTCCTGGGCAGCCCGTACGGCGGGCCGCTCGCCGACCGCGCGGACAAGCGCCGCCTGCTGCTGGGCACCCAGACCGCGCTGGGCCCTCCTCGCCGGGGTGCTCGGGCTGCTGACCGTCACCCACGCCGTACGGCTGCGGATGGTGGTCCGGAAGGGCATCCCCGGACGCGGTGGGAGCGGGCCGTCCCGCTCGACCCCGTCCGGCAGGCCGCGGCCCGGGGCCGACGAGGTTCCGCGAGTGACAGGCGGTGAGCGCCGCGCAGCCGCGCGCGCTCGCACCCCACCAGGCCTGAGCCGCGACGGATCTACCGGGGGGCCCGCCGCCGGAAGGGCGCGAGCGTGGCGCGTACGAGGTCGGCGGCGCCCCAGTCGGGCTCGAACTGTGCGATGACGGCGAGGTGTTGGCGCAGCTGGAGGATGGGCATGCGCTCGCGCCAGTCCCGGTCCAGCCCGGTGAGCTCGGCGTACAGGTCGAAGAACGCTCCCGCCTCGGGCGGCGGCGCGGTCGTCCACAGGTGGGCGAGGTCCACCTCGGCCCATGTGTACGACACGGCGGGGTCGATCAGCGCGGGGCTGCCGTCAGGGGCGGCCATGACGTTCTGCGCCCACAGGTCCCCGTGCGTCAGGCACGCGGGCCCGCCCGGCAGCAGGTCGGGCAGTCGCTCGCACAGCCGCTCCAGCGCCGCCCGGTCCCCGGCGTCCAGCACCTCCCGTACCCGCGGCTCGTCCAGCCACCGCAGCAGCCGGTGCCGCGCGAAGAACGCGAAACCGTCGTCCTCCCACGTGTTGACCTGCCGCCGCCGTCCCAGCCAGTTGTCCCGGTGCCACCCGAACCGCGACTGCCGCGTGCTCGTGTGCAGACGGGCGAGCCCGTGCGCGAACCGCTCCCAGAAGGCCGCGCTGTCCGGCCGGGGCCGCAGCACCGACAGCACGAGCAGATCCCGCCCCGCGAGCAGCACGTCCGGCGTGGCCACGCCGTTCTCGCGCAGCACCCCCAGCCCTTCCGCCTCCGCCGCGAAGGCGTCCTCGTCCGCCGCCTCCGCGAAGGCCTTGACGAACACCCGCGTCCCGTCCCGCCGCCCGGCGAGCCCGGCGAGCGCGGCGAGCCCGCCCGTGACCGGCTCGACGCGGACGGTGTCCCGCACACCGGCGGCGTGCAGACGCTGGAGCAGGAGGGACGCGGTATCGGCCATGGCCGCGATGATCTCCTCCGCCCCCGGGCCGTGGCAATGCCCCGTCTTCCGTGGAGGCGCACGGAATCCGGCCCGAGCGGCGCGGCTGCCCGCGAGGGATGGAACCGCGGGGCCTCGACGAGTGCGCGGTGCACCGTCCGCGGCTCCCGCCACCGCCTGCCGCCGGCCCGGACGGTCGCCGGTCGCCACCCCCTCGGGGGCAGGGAGGCGGGGGCGGCCAAATCGCCTTGTCCCGCGCACCCGGCTCGACCTACAGTCGGATCACTCCGACGAGACGTTCCCCGGAAGCACGCCGCAGGGCGGGAGCGTCCCACCTCGCCGAGGTGCCGGAGGGGCGGCAGTCGTCCTTGTCGACCCTTCCTTCCGGAGGCTCTTTTCATGAACGTCGGTATCGGCCTGCCCATCGGCGACCCGGCCACCCTGCTGACCTGGGCCCGGCGCGCGGACGCCGGGCCCTTCACCACGCTCGGTCTGCTCGACCGGATCGTCTACGACAACCCCGAACCCCTCGTCGCCCTCGCCGTCCTCGCGGGAGCCACCTCCCGCATCCGCGTCCAGACCGAGGTGCTGCTCGCCCCGCTGCGGGACACCGCCCTCCTGGCCAAGCAGGCCGCCACCCTCGACCGGATGACCGGTGGCCGCCTCGTCCTCGGCGTGGGTGTCGGCGGCCGGGACGACGACCACGAGGCCACCGGCATCGACAAGCGCACCCGGGGCCGGCGCCTCGACGAGCAGATGACGGTCATGCGCCGCCTGTGGTCCGGCGAGCCGTACGGCGACGGCGTCGGCCCGATCGGCCCCGCCCCCGCCCGGCCCGGCGGCCCCGAGGTGCTCTTCGGCGGCTTCAAGCCCGCCGCGCTCGAACGCGTCGCCCGCTGGGGCGACGGATTCCTCGGTGCCGCGGCGCCCTCCTGGGCGGGCGGCCTGTTCGACACCGTCCGCACGTTCTGGAAGCAGTACGGCCGTGACGGCGCCCCCCGCCTCGTCGCCCAGGCCAACGTCGCCCTCGGCCCCCGAGCGGTGATCGACGACGCCCGGGCCCGCATGCACGCGTACTACACCTTCACCGGCATGCCCGACCGCATGACCGCCGGGCTCCTCACCACCCCCGCAGAAATCCGCGCGGCGATCGCCGACTTCGCGAACCTCGGCGCCGACGAGGTGATGCTCTACTGCTACGGCCTCGACCCGACCCAGGTCGACCGCATCGCCGACATCCTGTAACCCCGGCAGCGGCGGTCGCCCCCTCACCCGGCCGCGGGAAGCCCCGCACCAGGCCGACCGAGGACCCCTCGCCCGCCGGGCCCGGACGGCCCGAACCCGCCGGATCCCGGCGGGCAGGAGAACGGATGCCGCCGACCCTTCGGTGGCCGCGTCGAAGAAGCTCAGTGGACGGACAACCCGCCGTCGACGAAGATCGCCTGCCCGGTGACGTAGCCGGAAGCGCGGCCGGCCAGGAAGACCGCCGCCCCGGCGAAGTCCTCGGCCAGGCCGTTGCGACCGACCATCGTGCGCGCGGCCAGCGCCGCCACCTTCTCGGGGTCGGCGGACAGCCGTGCGTTGAGCGGGGTCATGACGAAGCCGGGCACGAGTGTGTTGCAGGTGACGCCGTACGGCGACCACGCCTCGGCCTGGGAGCGGGCCAGCGACTCCAGCGCGCCCTTGGAGACTCCGTAGGCGCCGCTCTGGACGAACGCACGGTGCGCCTGCTGGGAGGTGATGTGGATGATCCGCCCGAAGCCCCGCTCGGCCATGCCGGGCCCGAACCGCTGGCCCAGCAGGTAGGGCGCCTCCAGGTTCACCGCCATCGTGGCGTCCCACACGTCCTCGCCCAGCTCACCCATCGGCGGCCGGAGGTTGATTCCGGCGCTGTTGACGAGAATGTCGGGCTCGCCGAACACCTCGGCTGCCTGCTGCGCAGCCGCACGCACCCCGTCGCGGGTGCTCAGGTCGGCGCTCACCCAGGCCGTCCGGCAGCCGTCGGCTGCCAACTCGGCGACCGTGGCGGCCAGTTCCGACTCCTTGCGTGCCACGACCACCACGCTCGCCCCTGCCCGCGCAAGTGCCCCGGCGATGGCGCGACCGATGCCGGAACTGCCGCCCGTCACCACGGCCACCCGGCCTTCCAGCGAGAACAGTTCGGAGACATAGCTATGCGAGGTCATGTCCGAACCCTAGACGACACGTCCGCGGCGACCCGCCCGGCCATCGGCCTCCCACGTGCCGTCCACCAGCACCCGCCGATCGCCGCGCCACCGACTGAAGTCCTGACGGATCTCCCGCCTTCTCCGTTCGGCATCCGCCCCGGCCGCACCTGAACGTTCAGGTGCGGCCGGCGAGTGCCCCGACCGGCCCCGGTCACTCGCGGAGTTGGGCGATGGCGTGGAAGGCGGTGACAAGCGCGCGGTCCAGGTCCTGCTGGGAGCGGGGGCGGGTGTGAGGGTGCGCGCAGGCGTGCCGGGTAAGGCGCAGGTCGTCGAGGAGCCGGCGCGACAGGCCGTGGGTGTGGCGGTCGAGGTAGTCCACCGGGTGCCGGCCGTCCGGTACGCACTGCGTCAGGCGGTCCCAGGCGACGATGACACGGATGACGTCGCTGAAGCGGACGTGGGAAAGCCACGGGCAGTCGGCGGTCTCGGCGAGGATCTCACAGGTCCGGCAGGCGCATGCAGACGGTGTCACGGGTGCCTCCTCGAAGCAGCGGGGAAGAAGCGGAGATGACTCCATTCGGGCCGGGATCCGGCCTGTGCCGTGAGCGGACCGGACACTTTCGGTGAACCTTCGGACGGCCTCGGACCTGCGGCGGTAACCTCCGGACAGTTCCGGACACCCTGGGGGGCGAGGTCCATGAGCGGCGGTGAGGTGAACGCGGTCGAGGAGTTCGCTGCCTGGCTTCGCCAGATGAAGCTGCTGGGCGGCGATCTGTCGTTACGCGAGCTGGAACGACGCACCCAGGCGGTGGGGCCGAGGGTGGCCCGCAGCACCATCCAGGACGCCCTCGACGCGAGGCGGCTGCCGTCGCTCGATCACGCGGTGGCGATGGTGTGGGCGATGACCGGTTCCAAGGCCGCTGTCGAGGACTGCCGCACCAGATGGCGCAGGGCCCGCTCGGCAGTGAGGGGCTGGGAGCTTCCGGACATGCCGGCCCCGGCCGCGGTGCGACCCGCACCGTCGAAGGCCGAGGCATCCCTCCCGCCGCCCGTCGCCTCGCCCCCCGAGCAGAAGCCCCCCTGGTGGCGCTCACGGGCCGCGGCGGTCACCGGCGCGTCGATCACCCTGCTCGCCCTGGCCGGCGCCGGCATCTACCTGGCCACCGCCCACGGGTCCGGGGCGGGGGAGAAGGCGCCGCGTACCCCGGCGGTTTCGGCGGCCTCGCCGCGCACCCCGGCGCCGTCGCCCGCCTACACGCCCGTGTACACCCACCGGAACCTGTCCTCACACGACTACAACGACTACTTCGACCTGCTCACCGGCAAGGTCGTCACCGACGAAGGAGCCTGGTCGCTGAGCACCAACGCCGACCCCGACGGCGACAGCCACGGCGCATTCGAACTCCAGCCCCTGACCGACGCCTACCTCGCCGGCCGCACCGTGCCCACCGTCGAGCAGTGCGCCACCGGTCTGGCCCACCGCCCCACCCGCACCGTCCGCTTCCCCGCCGTCCCGCCCGGCAGCAGCTTCTGCCTGCGCAACCGCACCACGGGCGACATCGCCGTCGTCCAGGTCAACGACCTCGACTACGGCAACTGGGCCGCCGACATCTTCCTCAGCTACTACAAACACACCTCGGCCACCACAGCGCCCGCGGCAGGCTGAAGCCACAGCGGACGTGTTCCCCTCACGCGGCGGCGGTCCCGCGGCCTGCGTTCGCCACCCGCTCACCATGTCGGCCGGCGGCCCCGGGCCAGGGCCTGCCCCCTTCCGTGACCCGGCGGCCGGGGACGACCCACCCGACGAGTCGGGAGCAGGAGGCTCAGCGGGCCAGCAGGCCCCGGATCGCGGCTGCGATCTCGTCGGGTGCCTCTTCGGCCATGAAGTGCCCGGCGCGGGTCAGGCGGTGGTCCAGATCCGGCGCCCACGCCTTCCACACCCCGGCAGCGTCGTAGCCGAGCTGCGCGCCCCAGTCCTGCTGGACGACCGTCACGGGCATGGCCAGCTGCGACCCGGCGTCCAGGTCCGCCTGGTCGTGCACGACGTCGACGCCCGCCGAGGCCCGGTAGTCCGCGACGATCGACGTCACCGCCGCGGCGCTCGCGCGCAGGTATTCGGCACGTACGTCCTCGGGCACAGCGGTCGGGTCGTTGGCCCAGGCGTCGAGGAACGAGCCGAAGAACGCGTCCGAACTGCCTGCGATCATCGCCTCCGGCAGGCCCGGCGGCTGCGCCATCAGGAAGAGGTGGTAGCCGACCGCCCCCGAGACGCCGTGCAGGACGTTCCACATGTCGAGCGTCGGCACGATGTCGAGGATGCCCAGGTGCGTGACGGTCTCAGGGTGGTCCAACCCTGCCCGGAAGGCGACCAGGGCGCCTCGGTCGTGGCCGACGAGGGCAAAGCGCTCGTGGCCGAGCGCCGCCGCCAGGGCCACGACGTCGGCAGCCATGGTGCGCTTGGCGTACACATCGGGGTCGACGGCCGCCGGCTTGTCGCTGGCGCCGTAGCCCCGCAGGTCAGGACAGATCACCGTGTGCTCGTCGGCGAGCCGCTCGGCGACGTGTCGCCACATCAGGTGGGTCTGGGGAAAACCGTGCAACAGCACGACCGGACTGCCGCTGCCGCCGACAGCTGCAGCCAGCTCCACACCGGCCGCACCGGGCAGGCGGATGTGATCGAAGCCGGGAACGGTGAGCGTCATGAGGACCACCCTTTCGGGTCGGGGGCTTGACCGGATCAGCTTGGGCGACGGCGATCAGCAGCCGATCAGTACGGTGGGGCGCTGCCGGCCCCTGGCACGGAGGATGGGGGCATGCGAATCGACGTGCTCGGTGCGGTGCGGGCCCTCCGCGACGACGGCAGCCCGGTTGACCTGGGCGGACCCCGCCATCGTGAGGTACTCGCCCGGCTCGTCGCCGCCGAGGGACGGATGGTCACCACCGACACCCTTGTCAACGACCTGTGGACCGATCCGCCGACCCGCGCCGTCGGCGCTTTGCGTACGTTCGTCGCCGCGCTGCGCCGCGCCCTCGAACCCGACCGACCGCCCCGCGATCCGCCGCGCGTCATCGTCACCGAAGGTCCCGGCTACGCGCTGCGGCTGCCGCGCGAGGACGTGGACAGCCATCGGTTCCAGGACACCCTGGCCCGAGCCCGCCGCGACCCCGCCGCCGTGACCGACCTCGGCGCGGCACTCGCGGCCTGGCGCGGACCCGCCTACGCCGATGTGACCGGCTCCGCATGGGCGCAGCGCGAGCGGACCCGGCTGGAGGAACTGAGGCTGGAGGGGGTGGAACTGCGCGCCCGTATCCTCCTCGACTCCGGGGAAGGGGCCGACCTCGTCGCCGAACTGGGTGCCCATGTCGCCGAACACCCGTGGCGCGAGCCGGCCTGGGAGCTGCTTGCCCGCGCGCTGTACCGCGGGGGCCGCCAGGCCGACGCGCTCGCCACCCTCCGCCGAGCCCGCGCGATGCTCGTCGACCAACTCGGACTCGACCCCGGTGGCGGCCTTCAGCGCCTGGAGACGGACATCCTCAACGGCTCCGCGCCCCCCGAAGGAGCACGTACCGCGTGGACCGGCACCGGTGTCCGGTTCGGCCCGCGCACCACCGTTGATCTGGCCCGCACCCTCGCACTGGCGGGTGGCGACGCCCTCGTCCGCTCGCGGAGCGACCGCCTCGCCGCCATCCAGGCGGCGGAACGCACGGGAGACCTCTTCCTGACCGCCCGGATCATCGGCGCCTACGACGTGCCCGCCATCTGGAGCCGGGCCGACGACCCCGAGCAGTCCCGTGCCGTCGTCGCGGCTGCCGAGCGCACGCTCACCGGGCTCGGCCCGGACGGCCCCGCCGACCTGCGCGCCCGCCTCCTGGCCACGGTCGCCGTCGAGAGCCGCAGCGCCGATCTGTCCGGGACCGAGCTGAAGCACGCGCAGCAGGCGGCGCGCCAGGCCGAGGAGCTGGCACGGGACCTGGCCGATCCCGCCCTGCTGGCCTTCGCCCTCAACGGGGTGTTCCTGCAGTCCTTCAGCAGCCCCGGGCTCGCGGCGGCACGGGACAGGACCGGCGCCGAGATCCTCGACCTGTCCACCCGGAACGGGCTGCCGAACTTCGCCGTACTCGGCCGGCTCGTCCGCCTGCAATCCGCCTCGGCCCTCGGCGACCTCGACGCCGCGGCCTCGCACGCCCACGCAGCCGACGAGCTCGCCACCACCACCGAGGCGCCCCTCGTCCCCGTCCTCACCGGGTGGTTCAGGGCCCGGGCCACGGCCGCCCGCAGCACCGAACCCGGCGGACCGACCGCCGCCACGGCAGCAGCGCACTACCGCGCCGCCGAGGACGCCCTCCGGACGGCCGGAATGCCGGGGCTGCACCGCGGCCTGTTCCCGCTCGCCCTACTGGGACTGCGCCTGCTGCACGACCGGCCCGCGCCCACCGACCCGCACCTCGACTGGGGCCCGTACAAGCCCTGGGCGAGGCCCCTCGTGCTGCTCGCCCAGGACCGGGGCGAGCAGGCCCGTGCCGCCCTCGCCGCGGTGCCCGAACCACCGCACGACCACATGCAGGAGGCCATGTGGTGCCTGACCGCCCGCGCCGCCGTACGCCTCGGCGAGCGCGGAATCGCCGCGCAAGCTGGGGCTGCCCTGCGTGATGCCTGCGCAGAACACGCCGGCGGCGCCAGCGGAATGCTGACCCTGGGCCCGGTGGCGCGGTATCTGGCAGAGGCGGAGGCATGCGCCGGAGCGGGGTGAGCGACCGCGTTCCGCCGCACTCCGCGAGCCCCGGGACCGCCCGCGCTCACCCCACGGCCCCGGCGGAATCAGGTCGCATGGACGTTCAGTGGCATCCGTCGCCGTCGCGGTCGCCGGGCAGCCGGCGACGGTCTCGAACGCCACGCGTGGTGATCCACTGCCCGTAGGCGTTCGCCGGCAAGGCGTTCACCGACGCCGTCGAGAAAGGACGGCTTCGTCACCCAGAACGGCGCCAAGCTCGTCACCCGGGTACTTCCGCTCCGCGACCACCTGCCGCGACACACCGCAGGCCCGCCATGCCACGGATCGGGCCCGGTGCCGTCCACCTCCGGCTGGTTCGTCCAGGCCGTCGACAACCAGGGCATGTGCTCGACGGGGTTCGCTCCCGCGTGGTGCAGTTGGACGAACCGGAAAGCGTGTCGGACCCCGTCGTCCGGCCCACTCCGCGGAGCGAGCCGGACGGCACGGTGGGAGGAGCCCCACGACGACGCACGTGATCGCCCCCCGCGGCCTGCGGAACCTCGGCATCCTGGGCATCGCCGCCTTCTCCGTGATCGGCCTCGTCGTGGTGGCCCACCCCGGGGCGGACGCGAGCCTGAAAGGACGGCTGGTCGCAGGAAGTGCCATGTCGGCCACGATCTGGCTGCTGTGGAACCTCGCCCTCGCACCCCGCATAGTCCTGGAGCCGGGCGTCGTCGCCGTCCACTACCCGGGCATGGTCCGCAGGATCCCCGCCGCCACCATCGTCGACGTCCGCGTCGAGCGCGGCGACCTGGTCATCAGGACCGCCGACGGACGTACGGCGAAACCCCCCACCTTCCGCGCCTCCGTCGCCGGGGCCGCGACCGGAAACCGCGGAGCACGGTCCGTGCGCCACCAGATCCTCGACCACGCCCACCACGCCTCCACCGCAACGGCGAAAACCCCTACCCGCACACAGACCCTCCTCAGACCCCACCTGCTGGTACTCCTCGTCCCACTGACCGCGCTGTGGACCGAGGCGTTCCTCCTGCACTAGCCGGAACCGGCCGCCTGGGCACGGCCCCGGCCTCCTGGGCGCGACGAGGCCAGGAGGCCAGCCGGCCGAGGGCGGCCCTCCGCCTTCTCGCCGACCTCGCGGGATGGTCCCGGCCGCACCGAAACACGGGCCGGCAGCGCCGTACGATGCGGTCGGTGATCTTTCCCCCGGACCGCGGAACGGCCTCGTAGTGGGCCCTACTCGGTCGATGCGGCAACGCAGCGAGGTGCCGTGCCGGGCGTCGCAAGCCGGTGAACCCTCCCGGTCACAGCACTAGGTTGCCTGCCGCTGACGGGACGCGTAGGACCGGGCCTTGCTGCGGTTCCCGCACACTTTCATCGAGCACCAGCGGCGGCTGTGGTTCTTCGACACGTCCCAGAACACCCAACCGCAGGTGTGCTCCGCACAGCGCTTGAGCCGAGTCGCGTCCCCGGTCGTGACCAGTTCGCTCCACGCGATCGCCAGCATGGCCAGCGGCCTCCGCTCGGCGGGAAGCCCCGGCGCAGGGGTCAGGGAGCCGCGTGCCGTGATGAGCACGGGGTGTTCGGCCAGCATCCGGTCTGCCGCGGCCCGACGCTCCGGGTCGGGGGTGTCCCCGACGTGGGCGCCCAACTCCTCGCGGATGCCTGCGCGAAGGGCCATATAGCTCTCGTGGACCTCGGCGGGGATCTCGCCGGGCTCGTCCAGTAGGCCGCGGCTCTTCAGCCAGCCGGCCAGCGCAACCGGGGTGGCGATCTCGTCGCTCGCCTCCTCCACGTCGATCGTGTTGGCGAATGCCTCCACGAGGACGGCTGAGGCCGGCGGCTCCAGCATTGCGGTCACCTCCTGCAGGTTTCCACCATCTTACCGCCTAAGCGTTTTGCCGGTTGCGGAAGGGCGGGGCACCTGCCACAGTGACCCCACCGGCTAAAGCGTTAGACAGTTAGGGGACGGTCATGACCACGGCGGTACGTGAGCGGACGCAAACCGGCAGGAGCTTCGGCGCTCCGACGCCGAGAGATCGCTCCCCGGCAGACCCTGGTCGCCGCAACACCGCTCTCCTTGTCGGCTTCACGGCCACGACCAACCTCGCCGACGGCGTGATGAAGATGGCCCTCCCGGTGCTCGCCACCCAGCTCACCGGCTCACCCGCCCAGGTCACCGCGGTATCGCTGACCCTCACGCTGCCCTGGCTGCTCGTCGCCTTGCATATCGGCGTGCTCGTCGACCGCTTCGACCGGCGGCGGCTGCTCTGGGGTGCGAACGGGATGCGGCTGGCTGCGATGGGCTGGCTCACCGCCTCCGCCGTGACCGGCGCCGTCACGCTCGGCCGGCTCTTCTGCGCCGGGGTGATCCTCGGCGTCGCCGACGTACTGGCCTCCACCTCCGCCTCCGCTCTGGTCCCGGCCGCGGTACCGGCGGCGGGACGAGAGCGCGCCAACACCTGGATGGTAGGCGCCGAGACCGTAGGACAGGAATTCGCCGGCCCATTCATCGGCGGGCTGCTACTGGCCTCCGGGACGGGCCTGGCGCTGGGGCTGATAAGCGCCTCCTACGCGCTCGCCGCCCTCGCCCTGCTCCTACTGGTGGGCCGCTTCCGGGCCGACAGGCCCGACCCGGACGCAACTCCCGTCTCCGTCAACAGCCGGATCGCCGAAGGGATGCGCTTCCTGTGGCGGGATGAGGTGCTGCGCACGCTGTCGCTGGTCGTCGCCGTGCTCGCCGCCGTCTGGGGGGCCTGGCTGGCGCTCATGCCGCTCTACGCCAAGCAAGCCATGGAGCTCGGGCCGCAGCAGTACGGCATCGTGCTCAGTGCCCTCGGGATCGGCGGACTGGCCGGCGTGGTAGCTGTGACCTGGGTGAACCGGCTGCTGAGCGCACGCTGGGCGATGTTCGCCGATCTGATCGGCACAACAGCGATGGTGGCGCTGCCCGCGCTGACCACCAACATATGGGCAGTGGCGGCCGGCGCGTTCCTCGGCGGTATGGGCGGCACGCTCTGGTCGGTCAACTCCCGTACCCTCGCCCAGCGTATGGTCCCCGACGAGATGCTCGGCCGCTACGGCGCAGCTGCCCGGCTCTTCAGCTTCGGCGCCATGCCGCTGGGCGCGGGCCTGGTAGGCCTGCTGGCCGAACTGGGCGGCATGCGGCTGGCCTTCGCGGTGTTCGCAGTGGCCACAGCGGCAACGCCAGTGCTCTTCCTCAGGAACGTCACCCGGTCTGCCCTGGAAGCCCGTTGAGAGCCCGCCATTGAGAAGAGCCGGGACCGTTGCGCACGTTCAGTCGTACCGACCGGCGCACATTCGGGTGTACCCGGTCCGGCAGGCTGTTCGGGGAACGGGCCGCAGACGGAGACTCCTCCGTCCAGGACGATCTGCTGGCCGGTGATGTAGCGTGCCGCGTTCGGCCCCGGACAGACGGCCGCCTCGGCCATCTCCTCGGAGGTGCCGTAGCGGCCCGCCGGAATCTCCGGGACCCACTCGCCGGAGGGCCCGGCGTCGTTGACCGCGGTGCTGATCGCTCCCCCCCCCGCGACGACGTTCATGCGGATGCCGTCGGCCGCGGACGCGGCAGCTCGTGAAGCAGCCTGCAGCTCCGGCGGGACGCGTTCCACCCCGCTGCCCGCGGCGCCAGAAGGTTCTGCGAGAGGGGCGCCGGCCTCCTCCGTCCCGGGTCAGGAGGGGGTCAGGCCGAGGCGAAGTCGCAGTACATCACGTGGAGTCCGACACGGCCGAGCGTCGGATGTTCGAACGCACCGGGGACTGTTCCGACGACGGTGAAGCCGAGGGACTCGTAGAGGTGGACCGCGGAGAGGTTCGAGGCGGCCACTGCGTTGAACTGCACTCCTGCGTAGCCGTTGCGGCGCGCCCAGTCCAGGGCGTAGCCGCACAAGTGCCGCCCCACCCCACGGCCGCGGGTGTCGGCTGCGACCATGAAGCTGGCGGTGGCCACGTGGGCGCCGGGTCCGGGCCGGTTGCGCCCCATCTTGGCAGTGCCGACAACCCGCCCGTGTTCCGTCACGGCGACCACGGTCAACCCGCTGGCGTCGCCAGGCTCGATCCAGCCGTGCCGGGCCTCGGTTTCACTCATCGCCGGATCGTAGGTGAAGGTGTCGGCGGCACGGACCACCTCACGGACGATGGGCCAGACCTCGGCCCAGTCCTCCTGCTCGAAAACCCTGACGATCACGCCGGTGTCCATGGTCTTTCTTCCCTCGGGCGAGTGGTTTGCCGATGGTAACTGAGCCGGTCCGGTCCCCCGCAGGCGGCAAAGGCGTGCACAGCGGCACCACGATTTCCATCCCATCCGTAGTGGTCGCCGACTCAGCGGTGATGAGCGCCTTGAACAGCCGCCCTGTTGGTGGTCGGTGAGGGTCTTCACGGCCGAGCGGGTGTTGGCCCACGGGTGATCGGGGAGTCCCACGCAGGGGCGGGGCGGGGCGGGGCGGGGCGGGGCGGGGCAGCGGCTGCTCGGCCAGGTCGGCGGCAAGGGGCACCGGGAGCGACCGGGGTGGCGGGCGCGGCGGACATGAGCGGCCCGCCTCCCTCGGGCAGTGAGTGCTGCCGCAGACCCAAGTTATCGGAACTCGGGTTCCCTTAGGGGTGGGCTGCGTGCTACCTTCACTGTCATAACGGAACGCCAGCCCCGTTAAGTGAGGGGTGGCTGTTCCGTTCCGCTACGACGCTCCGCCCCGTCCGGAGGCGGAGTCCAAGGGGGTATGTGCCATGTCCACAACCAGAGTCCGGCCCGCGGCCGCGCACCCGGCAGCGCGTGCCGTGCCCGAGCGGCTCAGCGGCCGGCTGAAACTCGTCCTCGGTGTCCTGCTGGTCGCCCAGTTCATGCTCGCCGTCGACTTCTCGATCCTGAACGTCGCGCTGCCGGCGATCGGGGACGGGCTCGGCTTCTCCCTGTCGAACCTGCAGTGGATCGCCACCGCGTTCGCCCTGTCCGCCGCCGGGTTCACCCTCTTCTTCGGCCGCATCGGCGACCTGATCGGCCGTAAGAAGATGTTCATCGGCAGCATCGCCCTGCTGGGGCTGTCGTCCCTGGCCGGCGGGCTCGCCACCGGCCCCGGCGTCCTCCTGGCCGCCCGCGTCGCCCAGGGCCTGGCCACCGCCGCCGCGACCCCGGCCGGGCTGTCGCTGCTGACCACGGCCTTCCCCGAAGGACCGCTGCGGCAGAAGGCGCTGGGCGCCAGCGGCGCCCTGATGTCGGCCGGCTTCACCGCCGGGGCCATCCTCGGCGGCGCCCTGACGGACCTGCTGTCGTGGCGGTGGGCCTTCTTCGTCAACGTGCCGGTCGCGCTCGCCGTCGTCCTCGTCGCCCCCGCCGTGATCAAGGAGTCCAGGCCCGCCGAGCGGCCCCGGCTCGACCTGCCGGGCGCCCTCACCGTGACGGGCGGTCTGCTCGCGCTCGTCTACGGGCTCACCCAGGCCGGCGCGCACGGCTGGACCGGCACCCCGGCACTGTCCGGACTGGCCGCGGGCCTGGTGCTGCTGGCCGCGTTCTTCCTCATCGAACGGAAGGTCTCCCAGCCGCTGGTGCCGCCCGCCGTGCTCGGCCGCCGCAACGTGGCCTGGGGCAACGTGTTCGGCCTGCTGGCCTTCGTGACCGAGACGTCGCTGGTGTACCTGCTGACCCTCTACCTCCAGGACACCCTCGGCTTCTCCCCGCTCGAAGCCGGCGTGACCTTCGGCGTGCTGGGCGCCGGTACGGTCATCGGCGGGCTCCTCGCCCCGAAGGTCATCGCCCGCACCTCCACCTCGACCGCGCTCGTCGCCGGAGGGCTGCTCCAGGCAGTCTCCACGGCCGCGCTGCTCTTCCTGGGCACCTCCACCGGCACATCCCTGGCCCTGCTGCTGCCTGCCACGTTCCTCGGCGGCATCGGCAACATGCTCGTCATCGTCGGCTTCATGGTGACCGCCACCAGCGGACTGCCGGACGCCGAACAGGGCCTGGCCACCGGGCTCGCCTCCATGTCCCAGCAGGTCGGCATCACCATGGGCACGCCGATCATGTCCGCCGTCGTCACCGCGGCCGGCGGTGGCGCCGCTACTGCCTCGGCGATCCACCACGGCGTCACCGTCGCCATCGCCGCCAACGCCGCACTCGTCCTGCTCGGGGTCGTCCTCGCCGCGGGCTTCCTGCACGCCCGCAAGCCCGCCCCGCGGTCCGCGGCTTGAGTTCCGGTCAGGCACCGGTCCCGGGGAGGAGAGGTGACCGGCGGGGCGGACCGCACCCAGCGGTCCGCCCTGTCCGCGGCGGTGAGTACCGCCGCCCCCTCTCCCGTCCTCCTCCGTCCCCACCGCCCCGACTGCTTCCCGTACGAAAGGAGCCCCCCATGTCCGCCACTGCCCGCCCGCCCGTCCCCGCCGCCGGGGCGACCTGGTCCGATGCCGTGATCCCCGGCGACCCTGCCGTCAGCGCCCGCGTGTTCCGCCCGCTCCCCGGGCGGGGGGCGCCCACCGGCTTCCTGGTGTGGGCCCACGGCGGCAGCTGGCAGTACGGATCGGTCGCGCAGTGGCACGACGTCACCGCGCGCATCGCCGCCCTGTCCGGCTGGACCGTGGTCAGCGTCGACTACCGGCTCGCACCCCGCCACCGGCACCCCGCCCCCCTCGAAGACCTCCTGACGGCCCTGGAGTGGACCCGCCTGCGCAGCGACGCCTCCGGCTCGCTCCTGGCGGTCGGCGGCGACAGCTCAGGAGCCACCCTCGCGGCCTGCGCCGCGCTCGCCGTCCGCGACCGCGGCGGCCGGCTCGACGCCCAGGTCCTGGCCTACCCGCCGCTCGACCCGGGTTTCCGTGCACCGGGCCACCGGTGCGATTCCCGCGCCTTCCCGACCGCGGCCGCGCTGCGCCGCGCCTGGAGCGCCCACCGCGGGACGGCTCCCACCGCCCTCGCCGCCGACGGCACCGTCCTGCACTCCACGCCCCTGGACGCCGCAGACCACCACGGGCTCGCCCAAGCCGTCCTGGCGACCGGCGGCCTCGATCCCGTCAGCGGCGACACCCTCCGCTACGCGCGGATCCTGCGCGACTCCCGCGTCCCCGTCCACCTCCACCACCCGCCCGGCACCGGGCACGCCGACCTCCTGCGCCCCGCGGGGCAACTGCTTCCGCTCCTCGCCCGCACCGTGCGCGAACTGCCGCCCGACCCCCGCACCCCTGACGACGGGAACGACATCCGATGACCTCGACCGTTTCCCCCGCCGAACCTCCCGCGTGCCCCGCTCCGCTGGACGCACTCCTGCGCCACTTCACCGACCTGCGCGAGGGCACCCACGCCGGGCACCGGGACAGGACCGGCAAGGACGCCGCCTTCCGCGCCGCCGTCCGGCTCATGGACGCCCCCGCCCGCCAGGTCCTCGCCGAGTTCGACACCCACCTGCTGCTCGGCAGCGGGACCCTGAGCGCCACCGGCCTCCGTCAGGACGCGCTCGGCGGAAGCTTCGCCGCCTGGTCGCTGAGCTGGCCCGAACAGCTGCGGGCCGGTATCTCCCCCCTGACCCTGCACGCCCACTACGGCGCCGGTTTCCACCACCCCCACCTGCGCGGCGCGACCGTCGCCGAGTGGCCGCTCAACGTCTCCACTCCGCAGCAGGCCGCCGAACTCGCCCCGACCCTGCGCGCCATCGCGTCCGCCGACCTGCACAACCTCGTCTTCCAGCGGGACTGGCGCATCGTCCCCGCCCTGCACCAAACCCCCCGCGCCCAGAACGCCGGGGAAGGACCGCCCGGTTGAGGCCCCGACGTGCCCGCCGTTCAGCCGACCGGGCGCGGCGCGGTGGCGGCCTGCGCGTCGAACGCCACCCGGGCGTCCAGGATCTGGCCGACGTGGGCCTCCGCCCACTGCCCGATGGACGCGCTCAGCAGCCCCGCCCGACAGCCCAGCGGCGTCAGGTCGTACTCCACGCGCGGCGGAACGGTGGGGAAGACCCGCCGGACGACCAGCCCGTCCCGCTCCAGCGTGCGCAGGGTCTGGGTCAGCATCTTCTGCGTGACGCCCGGCACGCTGCGGCTGAGCTGGTTGAAACGCATCGGACCCGCGTTCTGCCGCAGCGCTCCCAACGCGTAGAGGACCCACTTGTTGGCGAGCACCGCGATGACGGTGCCGGCGGGACATCCGACGGAGGGCACCGACCAGGTGGCTTCCTCGGCGCCGCATTCGCTTCTGCCTCCGGACGCGAATGGGAACCCCCGTCGCCAGGCGGCATTGCACGGATCGGTCCGCAAGGTCGAAGGTCGGGGGTGTCAGAGCCGTCTCGTGGCGAACAAGGTGGTCCCGTGCACCGCGTCCACTTCCTTCCGATCGGTCTCGGTGAACCCGACCTTGGCCAGCACTCTGCGAGAAGCGGTGTTCCAGTCCCAGACAGTGGCCCACAGACGTTCGTATCCAGACGATCGCGCCCACTCCACAACCGCCGACGCGGCCTCGGTCGCGTAGCCCTGACGCCAAACCCGGCGTAGCAGCTCGAAGGCCAGTTCCGGTTCCCCTACCGCTCCTCGCCCACTGCCGACCAGCCCGCAATAGCCGATGACGTCACGAGACGCCTTCCGTTCGACCGCCAGCAACTCGGTGGACCACACCTTGCTGGTGCGGATCGAATCCTCGAGCTCCGCGACCGTGGGGTGTCCGTCCGCGTCGATTCGGCGGTGCGGCGGCACTCGTGGATCACGTTCAGTCCACAGTTCACGCTGGACGACAGCCTCCTCTACCCGCCAAGGTCTGAGCAGCAACCGACTCGTCTCGAGTCGAACCTCGCCGTCCAGCGCGCCACCGGTCATGACGGTCACCATCTCACGGGCGAACGACTGTCGTGCCGGAGGGAATGGCGCCGTCGTCAACCCTCGTAGCGCTGCTTGTCGGGGAGTGTCTAATAAACGGCGGATCTGTTGATCATGGAGACGCCAAGTGAGTGAGATGACGATCGAGCACGAGTCCGTGCCTGAGTTGGCCGGTGCGG
>NZ_JOHY01000063.1 GCF_000721495.1 Streptomyces sp. NRRL F-5123 | reverse complement strand
GCCAGGGGGCGTCCGGGGTCGGGGAGGCGGGCGGGGACTGCGGGTCGGCCGGGGGCTGCGGGCGGGTCTGGCTCGCGGAGCCGTCGCTCGCGCTGCGGTTGCGCCGCGGGGGGCGCTCGGCCGCCCCCGCACCCGTGCCCGCGCCCGTACCGGCGGCCCCCGCGGCGCGGGGCGGGCGGGCGGTGCGGGCCGGGCGCGCCGGGGCGGCCGGGAGCTGCCCCTTGAGCGGACCCCACTCGTTCGGGTCCGGCACCCCGGGCGGCTGCATCTGCCGCCGCTTGGGCCCGCCGTCGTGCGACTCCCCCGGCTCCTTCGCGCCGGGCCACGCCTTGGCGACGCGCGCGGCGAGCACGAAGTCCTTGCGCAGCGGGTGCCCCTCGAACTCCTCCGGGAGCAGCAGCGGGGCGAGCCCCGGGTGGCCGGTGAAGGCGACGCCGAACATCTCGTGCGTCTCCCGCTCGTGCCAGTCCGCGCCCGCGTAGACGCCGGTCGCGGTGTCGAGCGCGGGCGCGTCGTGCGCGACCGCCGTCCGCAGCAGCAGCCGCCGTACGGGGCCGGGGCCGTCGCTCAGCGCGGCCAGGTGCGCGCACACCAGGAAGCCGGTGCCCGGCTCGTCGACGGCACTGAGCCAGTCGAAGAAGGTGCAGCCCAGCTCGTCGCGCGCGGCGGTCAGCGCCGCGACCCAGGAGGCCGCGGGGACGTCCACGGTGAGCAGGTCGTACGCCTCCCCGGCCACGGCGTCCGGGCCGAAGATCTCCGCGGCCTCCCGCGGCAGCCACCCCGTCATGCCGGGTCCCCGGTGCTGCCGGCCGGCCCGGGCGCGGGCGGCGGGGTGACCAGGCCGGAGGCGAGTGCGCCCGCGGAGGGGCGGGGCGCGGCGTAGCGCTCGCTCGTCGACTCGCGGGCGATCTTCTCCTGGAGCTTGAGGATGCCCTGGAGCAGCGCCTCGGGCCGCGGCGGGCAGCCGGGCACGTACACGTCGACGGGGATGATCTGGTCGACGCCCTTGGTCACGGAGTACGAGTCCCAGTAGGGCCCGCCGCAGTTGGAGCAGGCGCCGAAGGAGATCACGTACTTCGGCTCGGGCATCTGCTCGTACAGCCGCTTGACGGCCGGGGCCATCTTGTCGGTCACCGTGCCGGACACGACCATCAGGTCGGCCTGCCGGGGGCCGGGCGCGAAGGGGATGACGCCGAGCCGGATGAAGTCGTGCTTGGCCATGGAGGCGGCGATGAACTCGATCGCGCAGCAGGCCAGGCCGAAGTTGAAGACCCAGAGGCTGTAGCGGCGGCCCCAGTTCAGGACCACCTTCAGCGGCTCGGGCGCGAGCCGGGCGAGCGGGCCCAGCCGGCGCGGCTCGGGCAGCAGCTCGGGCGCTGGCACGGGGTGGGCGCCCCCCTCCGGGGTGCTCTGTGCCGAGGCGTTCTCCGCCGGGGTCAGATCCATTCCAGCACGCCCTTCTTCCACGCGTAGAGCAGCCCGACCGCCAGGAAGCCCAGGAAGACGAACATCTCCGCCAGCGTCGCCGTGCCGAAGCCGGGCGCCGCGAAGACCGTCGCCCACGGGAAGAGGAAGATGGCGTCGACCGCGAAGATCACGTAGAGGTAGGCGTAGACGTAGTAGCGGACCTGGGTGTGGGCCCAGTCGCCGCCGACCGGGTCGACCCCGCACTCGTACGTGAGCATCTTCTCCGGCGTCGGCACGACCGGGCGCAGCAGGCGGCCGGACGCGAAGGCGACGGACACGAAGAGCACGCCGACGACCGCGACCAGGCCGACGACCGCGTAGCCGTGGAAGTAGTCCACGTCCGTCCGCCCCTCGTTGACTCGTACGCTCGTTCATCGATCGGCTGGAAAGCCGTGCTGTCCAGCGTTCCGCCGGGATCTTTAGCCGATCTATACGGAGGGAGTCTAGGCCCTGGCCCCTCCGCTGCTCCCCGCCGCGTCCCGCCCCCGGTCCCCGCCCGGCGCGGCCACCTGGGGATAACCCCACCCCGGCCCACCCACCCACCCCATGGCGCGAAACCGCCGCCGCCCGGCAGGCTTGGGGTCATGAACGCCTCGCCACCCACCGCGACCGGCGCGAGCAGAGCCGGCCGCACCGACCGGTACGGCCGCCCCGCCGCGGCCGACGCGCCCCTCCCGCCGCCGCGCTTCGCCTTCGACGCGGTGACGTGGAAGGAGATCGTGAGCCTGCTGCTCAACCTGCCGATGGGGATCATCGGCTTCGTCTACGTCGTGACCACGCTGTCGGTCGGCGCGGGCCTGTCCGTCACGGTCGTCGGCCTGCCGCTGCTCGCCTTCGGGCTGGTCGGCTGCCGCTTCCTCGGCTCCGTCGAACGGGCGCTCGCCCGCTCGCTGCTGGGCGTGCACGTCGAGTCGCCGCGGCCGCTGCGGCCCAGCACCTTCGGCTTCCTGCAGTGGCTGTGGATGGTACTCAAGGACCCGGTGGCGTGGCGGACCGCGCTCTATCTGGCGATCCGGCTGCCGTGGGGCATCTTCACCTTCTGCGTGACGCTGACCTCGCTGTTCGTGGCGTGGCCGATCCTGCCCTTCCTCGCCCGCGGGATGTCCTCGGTCGACCGGGCGCTGGTGCGCGGGCTGCTCCAGCCGTCCGACGAGCTGGAGCGGCGCATCGCCGAGCTGGAGTCCGACCGCGGGGTCGTCGTCGACACCGCGGCGGCGGACCTGCGGCGCATCGAGCGCGATCTGCACGACGGGGCGCAGGCCCGGCTCGTCGCCCTCGCGATGGACCTCGGCCTGGCGAAGGAGAAGCTGCTCGAAGATCCGGAGGCCGCGGCGCGCATGGTGGGCGAGGCGCACGGCGAGGTCAAGATCGCCCTCCAGGAGCTGCGGGATCTCGCGCGCGGGATCCATCCCGCGATCCTGACCGACCGCGGGCTCGACGCGGCGCTCTCGTCGGTCGCCGGGCGCTGCACCGTGCCGGTCGCGGTGACGGTGGACCTGCCGGCCAGGCCGGCGGAGGCGATCGAGGGCATCGCGTACTTCACGGTCTCGGAGCTGCTGCAGAACGTCAGCAAGCACAGTGGGGCGTCGCGCGCCTCGGTGGACGTGTGGCGGGCGGTCGACCGGCTCATGATCCAGGTCCGCGACGACGGGCGCGGCGGGGCGGACCTCGCGGGCGGCTCGGGGCTCGCCGGACTGACGGAGCGGCTCGACTCCGTCGACGGGCTGTTCGTGGTCGACTCCCCCGCCGGAGGGCCCACCGTCGTCACGGCGGAGCTTCCGTGGCGGGATCGCCCGGTGTGACGCTGCCGTCTGCCCCACATGGTGGCCCGCGCGACCGTCCGCCGGTGGGGGCCGGTCGCGCGGTTCTCCCCCAGGCTCCGCCCGGGAGGTGCCCCCACGCGCCCCTGGGCGATTGCCACGTGACGTGGCATGTCGCCATTCCCCCGGTGGGGGGGATAGCCCCACCCCGGAAAGGGCGGGCCGCCGCATGGGCGGGAGCGGGCCGGAAGGCCAAGGTGGAGACATGAGCACAAGCCCCGAGAGGACGGTACCGATCATGGCGTACGGCCCGCCGCCGCAGTCGTCGTTCCCCGGAGGGGAAACGCACCGCCTCCCCCTCGTGCTGAGGGCGCCGTTCCAGGCCCGGACGTGGCGCGAGTTCGGGTACGCGCTGCTGAACCTCCCGGTCGGGATCGCCGGCTTCGTCTGGACGGTCACCATGCTCGCGGTGAGCGCGGGCCTGCTGGTGACGTTCGTCGGGCTGCCGCTGCTCGTGCTGTCGCTGCTGGGGTGCCGGGCCATCGGGCGGATGGAGCGGGCGCGGGCCCGCAGCCTGCTGTGGCTGGAGGTGGACGAGCCCGGCCCCGTACGCACCAAGGGCAAGGGCTTCCTGGCCCGCGTCGGCGCCCAGCTCGGCAGCGGTGTGAACTGGCGGCACGCCGTCTACACCCTCGTCCACTTCCCGTGGAGCATCGTCACCTTCTCCGTGGCGGTCACGGTCATGTCGTACGGCTGGGGCCTGCTGACGTACCCGCTGTGGCAGTGGGTCTTCCCGACCTACACCGACCAGCCGGGGCTGCAGATCTGGGGGAACGACAGCGGGACGCGCGGCTGGTGGCTGCACACCCCCGCGGACCTCGCGCTGTGCGTGGTGGTCGGCGCCCTGCTGGTGCTGGCCTCGCCGTGGGTGATCCGCGGCATGGCGCACGTCGACCGGCTGCTGGTGCACGGGCTGCTCGGGCCCTCCCGGCTGGACGACCGGGTCACGGAGCTGGAGGCGGACCGCGGGGCGGTCGTGGACACCGCGTCGGCGGACCTGCGGCGCATCGAGCGCGACCTGCACGACGGGGCGCAGGCCCGGCTCGTCGCCCTCGCGATGGACCTCGGCCTGGCGAAGGAGAAGCTGCTGGAGGACCCGGCGGCGGGCGCGGTGATGGTCGAGGAGGCGCACGGCGAGGTCAAGATCGCCCTCCAGGAGCTGCGCGACCTGGCCCGCGGCATCCACCCGGCGATCCTCACCGACCGGGGACTGGGCCCGGCGCTGTCCGCGGTCGCGGCGCGCTGCACCGTGCCGGTCGCGGTGACGGTGGACCTGCCGGCCAGGCCGGTGCCGGCGATCGAGGGCATCGCGTACTTCACGGTCTCGGAGCTGCTGCAGAACGTCAGCAAGCACAGCGGGGCGTCGCGGGCGACGGTCGACGTGTGGCAGGTCGAGGACCGGCTGATGGTGACCGTCACGGACAACGGCCGCGGCGGCGCCGGCCTCGATGCCGGTTCCGGCCTGGCGGGGCTGGCCGAGCGGCTGGACTCGGTGGACGGCATCCTCGCGGTCGACTCCCCCGCGGGCGGCCCGACCCGTATCGCCGCCGAACTCCCCTGGCGCGCCTGACCCTCCGCCGCGAGGCCCCCCGCCGAACGCCCGCCGCAGGACCGCGCCCTCCGCCCGTCCCCCCGGGCGGAGGGCGCCTGCCGTCCCAGGAGCCTCATCTCAGCCGCGGGTTCACCGCCAGCAGGGTCTTGCCGACGTTGCGGCCCGCGCGCATCGCGTCGAGCGCCTCCGCGGCGCCGTCCAGGGGCAGCTCGGCGGAGATGTCGAGCCGGATCGTGCCGGCCGCCAGCAGCGCGAACGCGGACAGCGCGTGGCCGCGGACGGTACGCGGGGCGCGGCGGGCGAGGTCGCCGATGTTGTAGCCGGCCAGCGAGCGGTTGCTCTTCCAGAAGGGCAGCACCGGCAGCGTCAGGTCGGGCTCGCGCGCGGCCTCCCCGTACACGGTCAGCCGGCCGAAGGGCGCGAGCAGGGCCAGGCTGCTGAGGCGGGTCGGACCGCCGACGGGGTCGAGGACGACGTCGATGTCGCGCAGCCGGTCGGCGAACTCCGACCGCAGGTGGACGGCGTCGTAGCCGAAGCGCTTGGCGTATTCCGCCTTCTCGGCGGAGCCCACCGTGCCGTGGACGACGGCGGCGCCGAGTGCCCGGGAGATCTGCGCGGCGGCCGAGCCGACCCCGCCGGCGGCGGCGTGGATGAGGACGGTCTCGCCGGCCCGCAGCCTGGCCGCGCCGGTCAGCACGCCGTACGCGGTGGTCAGGACGAGCGCCGCGCCGCCGCCCTCGCGCAGCGGGATGCCGTCCAGCGGGAAGACGAACTCCGCCGGTGCGAGGGCGTACTCGGCGTAGCCGCCGCCGTCGGGGAGGTACGCGGCGACCGGGTCGCCGACCGCGAGCCCGCCGACGCCGGAGCCGAGCGCGGCGACCACGCCGGAGACCTCCAGCCCCGGCACGTCGACGCCGCCCGGTCCCTGCGGCGGCCCGAAGTCGCCCAGGGCGTGCTGCAGCTCGCCGTAGTTCACGCCCGCGTAGGCGACCTCGACCAGTACCTGGCCGGGTCCCGCCACAGGGGTCGGCACCTCCCTCGGCCGCAGTACCTCGGGGCCGCCGTTGACATCGAATCCCACCGCGTGCACACGCACTCCTCTCCCCGGCCGCCGGCGACGTCGGTCGCGGCGGCCACCCGGCATTCGGGGCGCAACCTTGCCCGGAGAAACCGTATTCCCCATCCGGGCGCGGATGCTGGGATGCTGGGCGGGTCAGACGGACACGGGGGAACGCGACGGTGGAGGACAAGGGTGCGAGTGGTCATCGCCGAGGATTCGGTACTGCTGCGGGAGGGCCTGACGCGGCTGCTGACCGACCGGGGCCACGACGTGGTGGCCGGCGTCGGCGACGCGGTCGGCCTGATCAAGGCGGTCGACGAACTGGCGGCGACGGGTGCGGCGCCCGACGTGGTGGTCGCCGACGTGCGGATGCCGCCGACCCATACGGACGAAGGCGTCCGGGCGGCGGTGCAGCTGCGCCGGGACCATCCGCAGGTGGGCGTCCTGGTGCTGTCTCAGTATGTGGAAGAGCAGTACGCGACGGAGCTCCTCGCGGGCAGCAGCCGGGGGGTCGGCTACCTCCTCAAGGACCGCGTCGCGGATGTCCGCGAATTCGTGGATGCCGTGGTCAGAGTGGCCGAGGGGGGTACGGCACTGGACCCCGAGGTGGTGGCCCAGCTGCTCGGCCGCAGCCGCAAGCAGGACGTCCTGATCCGTCTCACTCCGCGAGAACGCGAGGTGCTGGGCCTCATGGCTGAGGGACGCACGAATTCAGCGATCGCCAAGCAGCTCGTGGTAAGCGACGGAGCGGTGGAGAAGCACGTCAGCAACATCTTCCTGAAGCTGGGGCTGGCCCCTAGTGACGGGGATCACCGTCGGGTACTTGCCGTGCTCACGTACCTCAACTCCTGAGGTACGCGGCCTCCGACCATCCGCACGTCCCGCATGGCGAGACACCGTCTCATCATGCGGAAGAATCGGCGATACATGGCCCTTCCAGATAGCGGGACGTCCCGGGAAGGGCACCCTAACGCCCGTACGATGACGGTGAGCCGCAGCCTCGAAGGAGGGCCCAACCCGTGACCAGCCAGGTCAGCAGCCCCATTGCCGCGGCCACCGCGGACGAGTCACCCGCAGTGGTCGACGTACTCGGCGAACAGCGCAGCCCGGCCAAGGAGACCAAGCGGCTCGACCGCGTGATCATCCGCTTCGCCGGCGACTCGGGCGACGGCATGCAGTTGACGGGTGACCGATTCACGTCGGAAACGGCGTCTTTCGGCAACGACCTGTCCACGCTGCCGAACTTCCCCGCCGAGATCCGGGCCCCCGCAGGCACGCTCCCCGGTGTCTCGTCCTTCCAGCTGCACTTCGCCGACCACGACATCCTCACCCCCGGCGACGCGCCGGACGTGCTGGTGGCGATGAACCCGGCGGCGCTGAAGGCGAACCTGGGCGACCTGCCGCGCGGCGCCGAGATCATCGTGGACACCGACGAGTTCACCAAGCGCGCGCTCGCGAAGGTGGGCTGGGCGGCCAACCCGCTGGACGACGACACCCTCGCCGCGTACGCGGTGCACCGGGTGCCGCTGACGTCGCTGACGCTGGAGGCGCTCAAGGAGAGCGGCCTGGCGCGCAAGGACGCCGAGCGGGCGAAGAACATGTTCGCGCTCGGCCTGCTGTCGTGGATGTACCACCGCCCGACGGAGAACACCGAGGCCTTCCTGCTCAAGAAGTTCGCCAAGAAGCCGGACATCGCGCGGGCGAACATCACCGCCTTCCGCGCGGGGTGGAACTTCGGCGAGACCACCGAGGACTTCGCGGTCTCCTACGAGGTCGCGCCCGCCTCGGCGGCCTTCCCCAAGGGCACCTACCGCAACATCTCCGGCAACCTGGCGCTCGCCTACGGCCTCGTCGCCGCCTCGCAGCGCTCCGAACTGCCGCTCTTCCTGGGCTCGTACCCGATCACCCCGGCCTCCGACATCCTGCACGAGCTGTCGCGGCACAAGAACTTCGGTGTGCGCACCTTCCAGGCCGAGGACGAGATCGCGGCGATCGGCGCGGCGCTGGGCGCGGCCTTCGGCGGCTCGCTCGCCGTCACCACCACCTCGGGGCCGGGCGTGGCCCTGAAGTCCGAGACGATCGGCCTCGCGGTCTCCCTCGAACTGCCGCTGCTGGTCGTCGACATCCAGCGCGGCGGCCCCTCCACCGGCCTGCCCACCAAGACCGAGCAGGCCGACCTGCTGCAGGCGATGTACGGCCGCAACGGCGAGGCACCCGTCCCGGTCGTCGCCCCCGCCACCGCGGCCGACTGCTTCAACGCCGCCCTGGAGGCGGCCCGGATCGCGCTCACCTACCGCACCCCGGTCTTCCTCCTCTCGGACGGCTACCTGGCCAACGGCTCCGAGCCCTGGCTCATCCCGTCCGTCGACGAACTCCCGGACCTGCGGGTCGAGTTCGCAACCGAGCCGAACCACACGACCGCCGACGGCTCGCGCGTCTTCTGGCCGTACATCCGCGACGAGGAGACGCTCGCCCGCCCCTGGGCCGTCCCCGGCACCGCGGGCCTGGAGCACCGCATCGGCGGCATCGAGAAGCAGAACGGCTCGGGCAACATCTCGTACGACCCGGCCAACCACGAGCTGATGGTCCACACCCGGCAGGCCAAGATCGACGGCATCAAGGTGCCGGACGTCGAGGTCGACGACCCGTCGGGCAACGCCCGCACCCTCGTCATCGGCTGGGGCTCCACCTACGGCCCGATCACCGCGGCCGTCCGCCGCATCCGCACCGCGGGGCTCTCGGTGGCCCAGGCCCACCTGCGCCACCTGAACCCCTTCCCGGCGAACCTCGGCACGCTGCTGGCCGGCTACGACAAGGTCGTCGTGCCCGAGATGAACCTCGGCCAGCTCGCCCATCTGCTGCGGGCGAAGTACCTGGTGGACGCCCGGTCCCTGACCCAGGTGACCGGCCTGCCCTTCAAGGCGGAACAGCTCGCGCAGGCGATCATCGCGAAGGCAGAGGAGAACGCAGATGTCTGAGGCGCTGACGCTGGTCCCCAAGGCGACCGCGAAGCAGACGATGAAGGACTTCAAGTCCGACCAGGAGGTGCGCTGGTGCCCCGGCTGCGGTGACTACGCCGTGCTGGCCGCCGTCCAGTCCTTCATGCCCGAGCTCGAACTCGCTCGCGAGAACGTGGTGTTCATCTCCGGGATCGGCTGCTCGTCGCGCTTCCCGTACTACATGAACACCTACGGCATGCACTCCATCCACGGACGTGCCCCCGCCATCGCCACCGGCCTCGCGACCTCGCGGCGCGACCTGTCGGTGTGGGTCGTCACCGGCGACGGCGACGCCCTCTCGATCGGCGGCAACCACCTCATCCACGCGCTGCGCCGCAACGTCAACCTCAAGATCCTGCTCTTCAACAACCGGATCTACGGGCTGACGAAGGGCCAGTACAGCCCGACGTCCGAGACCGGGAAGATCACGAAGTCCACGCCGATGGGCTCGCTGGACGCGCCCTTCAACCCGGTCTCCCTCGCGCTCGGCGCGGAGGCCACGTTCGTGGCGCGGACGATCGACTCCGACCGCAAGCACCTGCAGTCCGTACTGCGGGCCGCCGCCGAGCACCACGGCACGGCGCTCGTGGAGATCTACCAGAACTGCCCCATCTTCAACGACGGGGCGTTCGACGCGATCAAGGACTCGGGCGATGCGGTGATCCGGCTGGAGCACGGGCAGCCCATCACCCTCGGGGACGGCCACGGGGTCGTCCGCGACCCCGCCACCGGTGAGCTGGCCTTCACCGAGCTGGCCGATCCGGCGGGTCAGGCGCTCGTCCACGACACGCACGCGGCCGGTCCGTCGACCGCGTTCGCGCTGTCGCGCCTGGACGAGCCGACGCCGATCGGCATCTTCCGCGATGTGGCGCGGCCCGTTTACGACACGCAGATGGCCGAGCAACTCGACGAAGCGGCTGCCGCCGGCGGTCCGGGTGACCTCGCCTCCCTCCTCGCCGGTGGCGACACCTGGACGGTGTCCTAGCCCGTCCCTCCGGGCGGGGCGCCGATCCGGGCGCCCTGCCCTGCGGGGCGAGCGTTTCAGCCTGCGCCTGCCGCGCCGGGTACTCAAGGGGCGCGGGGCACTGCGCGAGCAACCCACCACCGGCCCGTGGTCCGGCACGAGCCGTACTGCCCCCTCGGGCCGGTGACGACGTGCACGAGGTCGGTGGCTGGGGGCACCTGAAAACGCCGGCCGGCGCGGGCATGTGCGGCTCAGGGGCGCCACCCTGCGGAGGGGCCCCGGGGGGCGAGCCCGGATACGGTGAGGGCGAGCCACCTCGTGCGTACCCCCCGGAGGGAAAACGTGAGTATCGCCGTCACCGGAGCCACCGGCCAGCTGGGCCGACTCGTCATCGCGGACCTGCTGGCGCGGGGCGTGGCCCCGGACGCCGTCGCCGCGGTCGTCCGCGACAGCGGCAAGGCGGCGGACCTCGCCGCCCAGGGCGTCGAGGTGCGCGTCGCCGACTACGACGCCCCCGACTCGCTCGCGGGCGCCTTCACCGCGGGCGACCGCGTCCTGCTCATCTCGGGCAACGAGGTCGGCCGCCGGATGCCGCAGCACTCCGCCGTGATCGACGCGGCGGCCAAGGCCGGCGTGGCGCTGCTGGCGTACACCAGCGTGCTGGGCGGGCCCGCGGCGGACTTCACCCTCGCGGACGAGCACCGGGCGACGGAGGAGCTGGTCACGGCCTCCGGCGTGCCGTACGTGCTGCTGCGCAACGGCTGGTACACCGAGGTCTACACGGCGAACCTGCCCGCGGTGCTGGAGCACGGCGTGGTGATCGGCAACGCCGGTGAGGGCCGGGTCGCGTCGGCGGCCCGCGCGGACTACGCGGCGGCGGCCGCGGTCGTGCTGGCGACCGACGGGCACGAGAACCGGGCGTACGAGCTGAGCGGCGACACCGCGTGGAGCTTCCCGGAGTACGCGGCCGTGGTGGCGGAGCTGTCCGGGCGGCCGGTGGCGTACCAGGACATCAGCGGCGAGCAGCGGCTGGAGATCCTGACGGGTGTCGGCGTGCCGGCGGCGTTCGCCGAGGTGCTGGTCGACGTCGACAACGCCATCGCGCGCGGCCTGCTCGCGGGCACGAGCGGCGACCTGGCCCGGCTGCTGGGCCGCCCGACGACGACGCTGCGGGAGACCGTCACGACGGAGCTGCGCGGGCTCGGGGCCCTCGCCTGAGCGACGCCGGAGATGTCAGGACCGATCCGCGGAATGCCCCTGGCGCGGCACTGCCGCCGACCGCTACCGTCGTAAGGGCCGCACCCGTATCGGGGTCCGTACCGCGTCCGTTCGCCGGGGAGCACGTACGGCGGCGGCACGGCGCGCACCCAGGGTGCGGGGAGGACGGGTCGGGGCGATGGGCGACAAGCGCGCAGGGCTGGTCTACGGCTTCGCGGCGTACGGCATGTGGGGTCTCTTCCCGCTGTACTGGCCGCTCCTGGAGCCGGCCGGGGCCGGGGAGATCCTGGCCCACCGGATGGTGTGGTCGCTGGTGGTCGTCGCGGCGCTGCTGCTCGTGCTGCGCCGGTGGGCGTGGATCGGCGAGCTGATACGGCAGCCGCGGCGGCTCGCGCTGGTCGCGGTCGCCGCGGCGACGGTGTCGGTCAACTGGGGCATGTACATCTGGGCGGTCAACGCCGGCCATGTCGTGGAGACCTCGCTCGGCTACTTCATCAACCCGCTGGTCACGATCGCCCTCGCGGTGCTCGTGCTGCACGAGCGGCTGCGGCCGGTGCAGTGGGCCGCGGTCGGCATCGGCTGCCTCGCGGTGTGCGTGCTCGCGGTCGGCTACGGGCGGCCGCCGTGGATCGCGCTCGTGCTCGCCTTCAGCTTCGGCGCCTACGGGCTGGTGAAGAAGAAGATCGCCATGGGCGGTCTGGAGTCGCTGGCCGCCGAGACGTCCGTGCAGTTCCTGCCGGCGCTGGGCTTCCTGCTGGTGCTCGGCGGGCGCGGCGACGCGACCTTCGCCTCGCACGGCGCGGGCCACGCGAGCCTGCTCGCGCTCGCCGGTTTCGTGACGGCGGTGCCGCTGGTGTGCTTCGGCATGTCGGCGAACCGGCTGCCGCTGTCGACCCTGGGGCTGCTCCAGTACCTGGCACCGGTCTTCCAGTTCCTGATCGGCGTCCTGCACTTCCACGAGACGATGTCCGGCGAGCAGTGGGCGGGCTTCCTGCTGGTCTGGGCGGCGCTCGTGCTGCTGACCGGCGACGCGCTGCGGACCGCGCGCCGCTCCCGTACGCAGCTGGCGCGGGCCAGGGCCGCGGCGTCGGCCGCCGCCGTTCCCACCGCGGACTTCCCCGAGGAGACCGCCGGGACGGCGTGAGGGCACGCCGGGTCGGTGCGAGGCACGCCGGTGGGTGCGAGGCACGCGGGCCGGTGTGAGGCACGCCGCTCGGTGTGAGGAGCCCAACAGGCTTTCGCCGAAGATTCAGCCGTTCGGTGGGCGTGAACGGGGCGTTCCTGTCGAGGAGCGGAGTGGGGCCGAACCGTACGGCCGTACCCGACGCAAGGAACGCATTTCGTGACCACCCTCTCCCCCGCCCATCACGTCACGCCGGCCACCGGGAAGGACCGGCCACCGGTCCGGCTCGACGTCCAGGGGCTGCGGGCGGTCGCCGTCACCCTCGTGGTGCTCGCGCACTGCGGGGTGGGCGCGGTCGCCGGGGGCTACGTCGGGGTGGACGTCTTCTTCGTCGTCTCCGGCTTCCTCATCACCTCGCTGCTGCTGCGCGAGCTCGCCGCCTCCGGCCGCGTGTCCGTGCGCGGCTTCTACGCCCGGCGTGCGCTGCGGCTGCTGCCCGCCGCCACGCTCGTCGTCCTGGTCACGCTGGCCGGGTCGCGGCTGTGGCTGTCGAAGGTGCGCTTCACCGAATACGCGGGCGACGCCCTGGCCAGCTCGCTCTACGCCGTCAACTTCCGCCTCGCGAAGGCCGGCACCGACTACCTGAACGCCGACAGCCCGCCCTCGCCCTTCCAGCACTTCTGGTCGCTCGCGGTGGAGGAGCAGTTCTACGTGGTGTGGCCGCTGCTGCTCGCCCTCGCCTGGCGGGTGGGGCGGCGGTACGGGCGCCCGCTGGCCGCCCCCGCGGTGGTGCTGGCCGCGCTGTGCCTGGTGTCGTACCGGCTGAACACCTCGCTGACGGCCGGCTCGCCGTCCTGGGGCTACTTCGGCACGCACGCCCGCTTCTGGGAGCTGGGCGCGGGCGCGCTGCTCGCGCTGGGGGCCCGGCGGCTGGGGCGGCTGCCGGGATGGGCCGCGGCGGCCATGAGCTGGGCGGGGCTCGCGGGCGTGCTGCTCGCGGCGGTGCGATTCGACGACGACACCGCCTTCCCCGGGCGGTACGCGCTGCTGCCGGTGCTGGGCACGCTGCTCGTCCTCGCGGGCGGGGCGGGGGCGCCCGTACGGTACGGGGCCGGGCTGCTGCTCGCGCGGCGGCCGGCCGTACGGGTCGGCGGGCTGTCGTACGGCTGGTACCTGTGGCACTGGCCGCTGCTGGTGATCGGGCCCGCCGCGCTCGGCCGCCCCGCGGGCGTACGGCTCGGGCTGGCGCTGAGCGCGGTGGCGCTGGGCCTCGCGTGGGTGACGCTGCGGCTGGTGGAGGACCCGGTGCGCTTCCACGCCGCCTTCCGCGGCCGGCCCCGGCGCGCGCTGCGGCTGGGCGGCGTCCTGTCGGCGGGTGCCGCGGTGGCGGCGCTCACCGCGTCGCTCTTCCCGCCGGGCATCAGCGCGGGCGGGCCCGCCCCCGACCTCGCGCGGGAGCTGACGGCCGCGCCGAACCCGGGGCTGCGGCTCACGCAGTTGCTGGCGGCGTCCGGCGGCAAGCTGCCGAGCAACCTCGCGCCGCCGCTCGCGGACGTCAAACCGGAGCGGTCGGCGGTCTTCCGTGACGGCTGCCACGTCGAATACCGCGCGACGCACGTACCCGACCGGAGCTGTGCGTACGGCGACACGAGCGCGGACAAGGTCGTCGTGGTCTTCGGCGACTCGCACGCCGCCCAGTGGTTCCCGGCGCTCGACCGGCTCGGGCGCGAACGGCACTGGCGGGTCGTGTCGTTCACCAAGGCCTCCTGCAAGGCCGCCGACGTCACGATCATCTCCCAGGGCGCGCCGTACACCGCGTGCGACACCTGGCGGCAGGACGCTCTGACCCGCATCGCCGCGCTGCACCCCGACCTGGTCCTGGTCTCGGCCAAGGACGCGGGCGACCCCGTGGACCCCGAGCGCGACCTGCGCGAGCAGTGGGCCGAGGGCTTCGACAAGACCTTCGCGCAACTCCGCGCGGACGGGGCGCGGATCGCCGCCGTGCTGGACACGCCCACGCCGAAGTCGGACGCCGTGGACTGCGCCGCCGACCACCCGCTGGCGCTGACGGACTGCGCCGAGCCCCGGGACCGCGCGCTGCGCGGCACCCGGCGACTGGCCCTCACGGACGCGGCGCGGGCGTCGGGGGCCGCTCTGATCGACCCGGCCCCGTGGCTGTGCGCGCCGGACGGGACGTGCCCGGTGGTGGCCGGCAACACGATGGTCTACCGGGACGACAACCACATCGCGGAGGGCTTCGCGGCGGCGCTGACCCCGGTGCTGGGCGCGCGGCTGGCGGGACTGATGCCGGGCTGAGCCGCCGGACCGGACCGTGAGCCGTCGGCGCGTGGGCCGCGTGGTCGCCTCCGAACCCGCCGCGCCGGGCTGAGCCGCCGGACGGTGGGCCGTCAGCGCGTGGACGGCGTGGCCGCCCGTGAACCCGCCGCGCCGGGCTCCCCCGGCCGCCCGTGCGGCCCGGTCCTGGCGCCGGGCCGCACGGGTGTCCCCCATCGGCGGGTGTGACGCGGATCCCCCGTGGTCCGGTTGACGCCAGTAAGGCGCGGACGCAATATATGCACATGCATGACTCTACGGGGCGACGCTTCCTCTTCCTCCTCGGCAGCACCCGCGCGGGCGGCAACACCGAGGCGCTCGCGCAGCAGGCGGCGGCCGCGCTGCCGCCCGGCACCGAGCAGCACTGGGTGCGGCTGGCGGAGCTGGCGCTCCCGGCCTTCACCGACATCCGCCACTCCGGCGACGGCTCCTACCCCGAGCCCACGGGCGACGCCCGCACCCTGCTGGACGCGACCCTCGACGCGACGGACCTGGTCGTCGCCTCGCCCCTCTACTGGTACTCCCTCTCGACGCCGACGAAGCAGTATCTGGACCACTGGTCCGGCTGGCTCCGCGTCCCCGGCGTCGACTTCCGCTCCCGGATGGCCGGCCGCCGCCTGTGGGGCGTCACCGCCCTCGCCGGCGCCGACCACTCCGACGCCGACGCCCTGGTGGGCACCCTGGAGAAGACCGCCCGCTACATGCGCATGGACTTCCGCGGCACCCTCCTGGCCAGCGCCACCCGCCCCGGCCAGGTCACGGAGGACGAGGACGCGGCGCTGCGGGCGAAGCGGTTCTTCACGGCGTGAGCCCTTTTCCGGCGGCGCAGGGGGCCTCCGCCGCTCCGCCACGGTTGCCGGTACGGCGCGCCAGGGCCGTGACCTGGAAGGTCAGCCCCTGGGCGGCCCGCGTGAACGGCCTGAGGGGCGACGGGCGTACACCCCGGCTCCACGTCGCCCCGGTGTTCCGGCCCGCCGAACCGTTCGTGCTCGCCTCCTACGGCGGTTCCGGCGGCTGGACGGTCGGCGTGAAGAACACGGACACGGTGGTTCGGCCGATCATCGCCTTCGTCGTCCGTATCACCCCCTGAGAGCCGCACAGCGGCCGTACGGCGCCCGGCGGGGGGGGCAGCGGGGGACGGCAACCGGGGGGCCATGGCACTTGAGGTGGTCCGCCCGATCACGGAGTGGGCCCCCACCGTCGCCGCCTGCCGGGCGTACGGCGGCGACGCCCCGCCCCCGGCCACCATCACGTCACCGTCGTGGAGGCGGGCCAGGTCGCGCGCCTAGGGTGAGGGCCCACAAGGCTGCTGAGCACCGCGCCGATCACGAAAGGGCCCCATGAAGCTTCTTCTCACCTCGGCAGGCGTCAAGAACGCGAGCATCCACGGCGCGCTGGTCGAACTCCTCGGAAAGCCGGTCTCCGAAGCGAACGCGCTCGTCGTACCCACCGCGGTGTATCCGATGAGCGGTCCGGCCGCGGCCTGGCGGGTGATCGCCGGGCAGAGCAGCACACCCTTGTCGGAGGTGGGCTGGAAGTCCTTGGGCGTGCTGGAGCTCACGGCGCTGCCCAGCGTCGGGCCGGAACTCTGGGTCCCCTGGGTCCAGGAGGCCGACGCCCTGCTGCTGTCCGGCGGCGACTCGCTCTACCTCAGCCACTGGATGCGCGAATCCGGGCTGGCGGAACTTCTGCCCTCGCTGGAAGCGGTCTGCGTGGGCGTCAGCGCGGGGAGCATGGTGATGGCTCCCCGCGTGGGCCAGGAGTTCGTCGGGTGGAGGCCGCCGACGGGCGGCGACGAGGCCCTGGGAGTGGTCGATTTCGCGATCTTCCCGCACCTGGACCATCCCCTCCTGCCCGAGAACTCGATGGCCGATGCGATCGGCTGGGCCGCCGGGCTGCCCTGCCCGGGGTACGCGATCGACGACGAGACGGCCCTCAAGGTCGTCGACGGAGCCGTCGAGGTCGTCTCCGAGGGGCGCTGGAAGCTCTTCACCCGCTAGGCGGTCTCCGCAACAGGCTCCCGGGTTGCCGAGCGGACGCCGTCCCCGGCCGTGTCCCCGGCTTCACCCCCGGCCGCGGCGGCGGCACGCAGCGCCGCCTCGACCCGGCGGTTGCCGGTCATGGTCGCCGTGACGGCGGTCATGGCGAGCAGCAGGCCGGCGGCGGCGCAGAGCGGGGCGCGGACGCCGTAGGCGGTGGCCAGCCAGCCGCCGAGGAAGGCGCCGAAGGGGGCGGCGCACATGGCGAGCATGCGGGAGGTGGAGGCGACCCGGCCCATCAGGTGGGCGGGGACGACCGCCTGCCGGAGGGACGGGGCGAGCACCATCGTGGCGCCCATTCCCGCGCCGCAGACGGCGAGCGCGAGGCCGGCGGCGTAGGCGTTCGGGGCGCCGGCAAGGCCCAGGACGGCGAGCCCCTCGACGGTTGCCGTGCAGGTCAGCGCGGTGCCGGTGCCGAGCCGCCGGCCGAGGAAGGACGCGGTGCCCGCGCCCAGCAGGCCGCCGGTGGCCTCCGCCGTGAGGAGCAGGCCGAAGCCGAAGCCGCCGACGCCGAGCCGGTCGTGCGCGAAGAGGGCGAGCACGGTCTCGACGGCGAGGAAGGCGATGTTGCCGACTGCCGGCCGCAGCGCGAGCCCGAGCAGCAGCCGGTCCCGGAAGACGTACGAGGCACCGGCCCGCGCCTGCCGCAGCAGCGACTCGCGCGCCTGCGGGACGGGCCGGGGCGCGGCGGGCAGCGACCGTACGAGCAGCGCGGAGAGTGCGAACGACACTGCGTCGGCGAGCAGCGGAGCCGCCCGCCCGAGCGCGAGCAGGGCGCTGCCCGCCGGTGGCCCCGCGAAGCCGGACGCGGCGGTCTGGGTGCCGCGCAGGCGGGAGTTGGCGTATTCCAGGAGCGCGGGGTCGCGGCCGAGCAGACCCGGCAGGTAGGCGGTGGAGGCCGTGTCGAAGAAGAGCCCGCCGACACCGAGCAGGAAGGCGACGGCCGCGAGCAGCGGAATGCTCAGCACGTCGAAGGCGGCCGCGGCCGCCGGTATCGCGAGCAGCACCGCACGCGCCACGTCCGTGACCCACATCGTGCGCCGCCGGTCCCAGCGGTCCACCAGCGCCCCGCCGAGCACCCCGAAGAGCAGCCACGGCAGTGTCCCGGCCGCCGAGACGACGGCGAGCGCCATCGGATCCCGCGTCAACGCCAGCGCGAGCAGCGGCAGCGCGGCGTGCGACACCCCGTCCCCGAGCGAGGACACCCCTTGCGCCGTCCACAGCCGTCCGAACCCGGCGGGCACCTTACGGGAGTCCGAGGTCACCTGGCATCTCCTCCGGCCTGCTCGGGCTTGCCCGGGTGGAACAGCGCGAAGACGAGCGAGGTGTCCGGCAGCGCCGGGTCGGACAGCTCCCGGTATTCGTCCGCGAGCGCCTGCAGCCGCGCCCCCAGCTCCGCGAACTGCTCCTCGGTGAGCCGCAGATGCGCCATCCGCACGTGCCGCTCCCCGTCCGCCGGCGACGCCTCCAGGTCCGCCACCGCATGCCGCATCAGCACGTCCGCCCTCCCGTCCCCCGGGTCCGGCAGCTCGATCGACCGCGCGGCCATCGCGTAATACCGCTCGGTGACTCCTCGCACCTTCCGCGTCCGCACCACCTTCACCAGCCCCGCCCGCTCCAGCAGCCGCACGTGATAGCTGGAACTCCCCTTCGCCACCCCCACCCGCTCGGCGATCTGCGTGATCGTCGCGGGCTCGAACCGCAGGACGGCCATGATCCGGTGCCGCGTGAGGTTCGAGACGGCACGCAACTGCTCGTCGGTGGTGACGCGGAAGGTCTCGGGGAGATCGTCGTCGGTAGGCATGGCTCCAATGGTCAACGTTTCTTGACCATTGCGCAAGGGGTTTCGTGGAGGAGCGTTCCCCGCCGGGGCGCGGGACGGGGAGTTCGACCGCCGAGGTCGGCCACCCAGGGATGGGGAAGGCCTCTGGAAGCCGCCTGGTGGGCTGGATCCGGGGGCCTTTTCACATTGCGCTCGAAGACCAGGACGGGCGACCGCGGGTCCGGATGTCGGCCACCTTCGTGAAGTGCGAGTGGAGCACGGACATCTTCGTGCGGTCGCGGGCTGTCGCGTTCGCCTCCGCGGTGAATTCCGCGTCCGTGACCAGGAGGATGCGGTGCTGGGCGAGCATCGCGGTGCGGATCCGGGCGGGGGGCGCCTCCACGCCCTCCAGGGTCGCGGACTCCAGCGGGCCCTCGGACAGGGCGATGTCGTGCAGGCCCGCGAAGGCGTCCGGGGAGCCGTAGGCGGTGTCACGGCGCCAGGACGGGATGAAGAGGACCGCCGCGTCGGGCGACTTCAGGCGCTGGACGTGGGCCGCGACCGCCAGGACATCGTCCACGCGGCTGGACGGGGAGCGCTCGGCCAGGCACTGCGGGAGGAGGGCCAGCGTCAGGGCGGTGACGGCCACCGGGACCGGCCACCGGTGCGCGGTCGCGCGGGCTGCCGCGTCCAGGGCCGCTCCGATCAGCAGGGCCAGGCCCGACAGACTGAAGACGACGTACCGGTCGAGGTGGAGGGGGTGGGACAAGGAGATCGCCAGGAGGGCGAGTTGGGGGGCCGCCAGCAGCGGCAGTCCGGCCGTCGTCGCCGACAGCCGCCCGGCGCTCGGGCGGACCACGGCGGCGGCGAGGGCGCCGATCGCCAGCAGCACTGCCGGGGAGATCAGCTTCGACCAGGTCAGCGGCGCTATCCACGCCACCTGGTGCTGCTGGGTACGGCTGTAGAGGATCAGCGGCAGCACGGCGGCGGTGGCCGCCGCGGACGCCGCCGCCCAGGGCGTCGCGCTGCCGCGCCCCGCCCGCGTCCACAGCAGGGTCGCCGCGTGGGCGGGCAGCATCAGCAGGGAGAGCCAGTTCAGCAGGCCGCAGAGCGCGACCGTCCCGCCGTACGCGGCCCAGCGCGCCGCGCCACCGCGGCCCTGGAGGAGCGTCACCAGCAGCAGTGTCGCGAGCGCCGCCCCGGCGGTGACCATCGCGTACGGGCGGCCCTCCTGGAGGTAGAACTGCACGGCCGGGAGCAGCCCGAACACCGTGCCGGCAGCCAGGCCGGCCCGCGCGCTCGCCAGCCGCTGCCCGAGCAGTGCCACGCAGCCCGCGGCCACCGCCATGGCCAGCACCGACGGCAGCCGCAGCGTCGTCGTGCTCGCCCCGAAGCAGGCGAACAGCTCGTGCATCAGCAGGTAGTAGAGGCCGTGCACGACGTCGACGGAGCGCAGCATGCCGCACAGTTCCTCGGGCGAGCGCTGGGCCGCCTGCCAGGTCGCGGCCTCGTCCCGCCACATGCTGTGCTGCCGGGAGAGCCCCCACAGGCCGAGGGCCGACGTCCACAGGACGGGGACCAGCCATACCGGCGGGCGGGGAACTGTACTTCGTGAAGGGGGCACGTATGGGTGATGCGGGAAGCCGGGTCGACGTTGAGTGCGCGCCGCATTCCGTATGTGAAGATCTGCCGCCTTCGTCCGGTGCGTGCAAAGGGGGCGGCCCCCGGGACGTGGGTCCCGGGGGCCGCCGCAGGTGCGTCGATCAGGAGAAGGAGCAGGTGATGGAGCCGTTCGGGGTGTTGATGTTCTGCGACGAATTCGCTGTGAAGCCGAATGTCGTGTTGCCGTCCGCCGGGATCGTGCCGTTGTAGCCGGCGTCCTTCACGGTCACCTTGGTGCCGCTGGTGGTCAGGGCGCCGTTCCACAACTGGGTGATTGTGGTGCCGTTGCCGAGTGTCCAGTTCACGGTCCAGTGGCCGGACGGGGATGTGCCGTGGTTCATGACTTCGACCTGGCCCTGGAAACCGCCGCTCCAGGAGCTCGTCACCGAGTAGAGCGCCATGCAGTTGCCGTCGACCGGCGGCATGGAGGTCGGAGGCGTGGAGGTGGGCGGGGTGGTCGGCGGGGTCGTGGGGGGAGTCGTCGGCGGGGTGGTGGGCGGGGTCGTGGTGCCGCCGGTGGTGCCACCGGTCGTGCCACTCCCGTTGTGGATGCCCGTCACCTCACCGTTGCCACCGTCGAAGACGATGTCGGAGCAGGAGAAGAAGTTCTCGTTGCTGTCCGAGCGGACCCACTGGATGAACAGGATGGCGTTGCCGGAGCGGCCCGCGGGCAGCGCCTGGTCCCAGTAGTAGTGGCCGCCGTCCGTGCCGGGCGAGCCGACGACGGGCGGGTTGGTGGTGCTGCTGATCTCGGTCATGTCCGCCCACGCCAGCGGGGTGGTCGGGGACCAGCCCGGCTTGGTGAGGTAGACGTGGAAGGTGCCCGGGTGCTGCGCCCAGTTGCTGTACTGGAGCTGGATCGTCGAACCCGACGTCAGGTGCGTCTTGGGCCAGTCGTCACGGGCGGCGCTGTAGGCGGAGAAGTCGTACGGCGACTTGTTGCCCGCGCTGCAGATCGTGCCGTCGGGCACGTAGCCCACGTTCTTGCCGCCCGCGTTCGAGTCCAGGACGGCGAACCAGTTGTAGAGCGGCGTCGTGCCGCTCTGCGCGACCGCCGCGGCACAGGCCGGGTTGGTCGGCTGGAGCGCGCCCGAGGCGGTCTTCGCGTCCTGATAGCACAGATACGTTCTGGAGCCGGGCATCATCGCGACGCCGTGCGCCTGGGCCTGGCCCTGCGTCAGGAAGACGATGCCGAGGGCCGAGAGCAGCGTCGCCAGGACGGCGAGTAAAGAGAGCTGCCTCTTCTTTTTCACAGTGGTGACCTTTCCGGCGACGTCCCCGAGGCCGTGGTCCACCGCAGCCGGGTCCTCAGGGGCGGAGTGGGGGGAAACTGTGACATGGGAGCACCATGGGAGCGCTCCCATTGCGTGAAGCTAACAGCAGATCAGGTACATGTAAACAGCTCGATCCGCGGAAGGGGTGAGTTTGTTGCCCCTTGGACGACTTCGGGGCGCTCCGGCCGCGGCCGACGGGGAGTCCGGCCGGGCGGAGAGCGCCGAAGCGCCGCCGCCCGGCGGGGCTGGGGGGAGCGGTGTGTGACGGTGGGGCGGACCGGCTCAGGAGGCGGGCGCCAGCCGCGTCGACCAGTAGCGCGTTCCGGCGACGAGGTGCCACTTGTCCGGGCCCGCGTAGGGAAGGGCGACGACGTCATTGGTCGAGAGGCTCTTGAGCTGGCAGCGGCCCTGGTAGTTGCCCGCGGAGTTGCCAAGGTCGTAGCCGGTGCCCTCCAGATAGCAGCGGATGGAGTAGCTCCCCGCGGCGAGGTAGATGCTGCGGTACTGGCTGAGTCCACCGATGGTGTACGTCCAGTCGTACCAACCGCCGTCGAGCGCAATGGTGGCCGGACCGTCGTAGGGGAGGTAGGCCGTTCCGCTCGAGACGTCGGCCAGGTAGATGTCCCGGTCGAAGGTGTAGGTCACCGCGGCGGCGGCCACCGACGGCGCGCTCTGCGCGGCCTGTGCGACGGCGCCGGGCGCGGCCAGCAGTCCTCCTGCCAGGGCAGCGGCCGCCAACAACGTGGATATTCTCTTCAACGAACTTCCCCTCGACGCACGGAACGTGACGGGGATCAGGGTAGGGCGGATCGATCTTCTGATCGAGAGGGACGAGGACCCGTTCCCGGCGGTCAGGCGCCCTTGCGGGCGCCCTACGCCGTGATGTCGCGGGTGGTGAAGCGCGCCCACGCGGCCGAGCCGAAGACCGCCGCGTAGACGGCCTGGAGGGCGAGGTTCTTCAGGATGCCGCTCCATATGACGGGGGCGCGCATCACGTCGGCGAAGCTCAGCCAGTAGTGGGGGAAGAGGTAGGGCTGGAGGGCGTGCAGCTGGGGGATGCTGTTGACGATCTGGACGGTGATGAGCAGGCCGACCGTCGCGGCCATCGCGCCGATGCCGCTGTCGGTGAGGGTGGAGATGAACACGCCCAGTGCGGCCAGGCCGATCAGGGAGGCCGCCACCAGCAGGGCGATCAGCAGGCCGCGCAGGATGCCGTCGGTCAGGGAGACCGTGTCGCCGGACAGCAGTGTCACGTCGCCGACCGGGAAGAGGCTGAAGCCGACGATCACGGCGGACAGGACGACCGTGACCGTCGCGGCCACGCAGAAGACCAGCACCGAGGCGTATTTGGCCAGCAGCAGGCGGGTGCGGCCGGCCGGGGCGACCAGCAGATAGCGCAGGGTGCCGGTGGCGGCCTCACCCGCGACGGCGTCGCCGCCCACCACGCCGATGGCCATCGGGAGGAAGAAGGGGAGCGTCGCGGCGAGGGAGGCGAAGGCGAGGAACAGGCCGTTGTTGCTGACCTGCTCCAGGAAGGCGGGTCCGCCGCCGTCGTTGCCCGCGACGGAGCCGCCGTCGCGGGTCTCGATCCGGATGGCGATACCCACCAGGAGGGGGACCCCGGCCAGCACGCCGAGCAGCGCCATCGTCCGCGCCCGGCGGAAGACGGTCACCAGCTCGGAACGGAAGAGGCCCAGCGACCAGACCCCGCGCGGCGCCCGGGCGGCGGCGGGGGCACCGGCGGGACCCCCGCCGGGGTCGGCCGCTTCCCGCGGGGCGGGGGCGGCGGGACTCGGCTCCGCCCCGGGGGCGCTCCCGGGCTCATCCGTGGTCGCGCCGCCCGACGCCCCGGGGGCCGGACCCGCACCGGCCGCGCGCCCCACCGGGGCCGGGACCGCCGGGTCCGCGCCCGGGACTGCGCCCTCCGCCTCCGCCGGCTCTGTCGATGTCTCAGCCTGCGACATTGAAACCCTCCCCCGTCAGTGCCACGAACGCGTCCTCCAGCGAGGGGCGGCGCAGGCCGAAGCCGCGGACCCGGATACCCGCCGCCACCAGCGCGGCGTTCAGTTCGGCCAGGTCGGGCGGGTCCACGGGCAGCTCGCCCGTCACCTCGGCGGTGTGCGGATCGGCCGCGATGTCGGTCACGCCGTGTTCGGTCAGGACGCGTACCGTCTCCGCCTGGTCCGGCGTGGTGACCGCGAGGCGGCCGCGGGTCCCGGCGGACAGCTCGGCCACCGGGCCCTGGGTGATGAGCCGGCCGCGGGCCATGACCGCGGCGTGCGTGCAGACCTGTTCGATCTCGTCCAGCAGGTGCGAGGACAGGAAGACGGTCGTGCCGTCGTCGGCCAACTCCCGCACCAGGCCGCGGATCTCCCGCATGCCCTGCGGGTCGAGGCCGTTGGTCGGCTCGTCCAGCACCAGCAGCTCGCGCGGCTGGAGCAGGGCGGACGCGAGGCCGAGCCGCTGCTTCATGCCCAGCGAGTAGGCCTTCGCCTTCTTGCCCGCCGCCGCGGTCAGGCCCACCCGGTCCAGCGCGGAGGCAACCCGGGCCTTGCGGGTGCGCGGGTCCGCGGTCGGGTCCGCCGCGTCGAGCCGCAGCAGGTTGTCCTGGCCGGACAGGAAGCCGTAGAGCGCGGGGCCCTCGATGAGGGCGCCGACTTTCGGCAGCACGCTGCGGGTGGACTGCGGCATCGGCCGCCCCAGCACGCGCGCGCTGCCCGCGGTCGGCTCGATGAGGCCCATGAGCATCCGGATCGTCGTCGTCTTCCCCGAGCCGTTGGGCCCGAGGAAACCGAAGACGCTGCCGCGCGGCACCCGGAGGTCCAGACCGTCCACCGCGAGCGTGCCCCGGTACTGCTTGGCCAGCCCGCGGGTCTCGATCACGACCTCGGTGCCCGTGCCCGCCGTCCCCGCCGGGTGCGGCCCCGGGTCGGCCGTGCCCGCGGGACGGCCGGCCCGGCGGCCCGCCGGTACGGCCGTGCTCGTATCGCCGCCGGGCCCGCCCACCGCGGGTTCACCCTGCGGCGGCGGCACCTTCGCGGTGGACGGCTCTCCCATCGCACTCCTCGCTTCGTTCTCGATGATCGGCGCCCCCGGTGGGCACGACGCGGCGCACGGGCCGGGGCGCAGGGGCGGGCGGGCACACCCGGCAACCGCGCCGGGCCTCACCCGCCGCGCCCGGCGGAAGGCCCCACCGGGAAGGCCCGCCCGATCCGGCGGGCCCGCCCGGCCGCCCCCGTCCCGGCGCGCCCGGCGAACGGGCCGGGCCGGCAGCCCCGCCCACGCACCCGGCAATCCCCTCGGCCCGCCCCGCAGGGGCTCGCTCAGCCGGCGGACGCGCTCGCCGCAGCCTCCAGCGCGGACTGGGTGACCGCTCCCGCGTAGATCGTGCCGTCCTGGGTGACCAGGACGTTGACCAGGCGCGTGTGGAAGAGCGTGCCGGAGCCGAAGCCACCGGTCACGTGCTTGCCGAAGCCGCTCAGGACCGACCCGACGTCGGCCGGCCCGCGGTCACGGCCGCCGGGCTTGCCGTCCTTGCCCTTCGCGTCCTTCCACGCCTTGGCGGAGTCGTTGCGCTCGGCCCCCGGCGACAGCGCGGCCTTCGTCCGGAAGACCGCCACCGTGTCCCAACCCGAGCCCACGAACGTCGGCGCACCGGAGCCCGGGGCAAGCTCGGGGGTCTGCTCCTTGCCGTTGCCGGCGCCGCCCTCCGTGACCTTGACGCCCTTGCCCGGCGTGAAGTCGAAGGTGGCGGCCGCGGGCTTGGCAAAACTCACCCGCGTGTAGCCGACCTCGACTATCGGCTTGCCGCCCGAAGCCGCGTCCAGCGAGAACTTGAGCGGCACGCCCGTCTTCGCGTCGACCGCGATGCGGGCGGCTCCGATCGTCGTGTCGGATGTGTGCTGCGGGCGGACGACCAGCACGTACGCGCTGTGGCCGGCGACGCGAGCCGTGCCGTCCGTCGTGACCGAGGCATTGCCGTCGGCGGCCTTGAGGATCTGCCGCGCGGCATCCTGCGGGGTGGCCGGGAAATCCTGCGGAAGCTGCCGGTCCTTCGCCGTGGGCGCCTCGTGAGCGGGCAGCGCCGCGTGGTAGGCCTCGTTGGACGAGCTGTCGTACGCCCACACCTGGGTGCCGTTGTGGATCACGCTGTATTCGGCGGCAGGCTGGATGATCGAGATCTTCTGGCGGTCCGGGCCGTCGGCCGAGACGTGCAGCGTGTGGCTGCCGACCAGCAGCTGCACGAACTGCCGCTGCGGCTCGGCGCGCGAGGCGTCCGGCGAGCCCAGCGACGGGGGCGCCACGGCCCCGCCGAACAGGCTGCTCCCCGTCGCGGCGGACAGGGCGGAGGGCAGGCCCAGGTCGGTGGTGAACTTCACCGTCCCGTCCACCGTCTGGGTGTCGGACGCGGCGATCTTGGTGAGGATCTGCTCCGCCGAGAGCTTCGGCAGTGACGGGTCACCGCTGTCCGCGAGCGCGGGGACCAGGCTCACCGTCGCCGCCGTCACCCCCACGAGCGCGGCCGGTACGGCATAGCGCAGCACCTTGCGGCCGCGCCGCCCTCCCCCGTGCTCGTACTCTTCCGGCTGCTCGGGCCTGGCCGGCTGGATCAGTGCCATGACGTCTCTACCTCCGTTGTCAGCGGCGGTTTTGCAGGTCGCACTCGTCCACTCCCCCGGCCATTGTCGCCCGGTCCGCCCCGAAGTGGTGTGTGTCCATCTCACCAAATCGGCCGTCCCGCCACATCAGCCCCCGGGGCCAACTCCGCGTACATCACCGGGATGACGCGAGCGCTCCGGCGTACGCGCCCAGGAGTACCGGGCGCCCTCCCGACCCTGAGTCCCCGTCAGGGCTCCGGGACCCGCTCCGCACGCCGAAGCCCGGCCCGAGCCACCGCTCCCCGAGCCGCCCCCCGCGCGCGGCTCAGCCCGCGCGGTCGACCGCCGCGTCGCACAGCCCCGCCAGCGCTTCCTTCGCCGGGCCCTCCGCCAGCGGCGACAGCGCGGCGAGCGCCTCGGCGGCGTACCGCCGCGAGTCGGCGCGGGCCTGGTCGAGGGCGGGGTGGGCGCGCAGCAGGGCCAGGGCCTCGGCGTGCGGGGCGTCGGCGGACAGGTCTCCGTCGAGCAGCTCGTTGAGGCGGCGGTCCTCGGCCGAGATGTGCTGGCCGGTGGCGAGCGCCTGGGCGTACATCTTGCGGACGTGCAGCACGGGCAGCGTCGGGACGCCCTCGCGCAGGTCCGTGCCCGGGGTCTTGCCGGACTCGTGGTGGTCGCTGGCGATGTCGAGGACGTCGTCGGCGAGCTGGAAGGCGATGCCGATGCGCTCGCCGAACTGGGTCAGCGTGTGCACGACCGACTCGTCGGCGCCGGACATCATCGCGCCGAAGCGCCCGGACACCGCCATGAGGGAGCTGGTCTTGCCGGCCAGCACCTCCATGTAGTGGTCCAGCGGGTCGCGGCCGTCGCGCGGGCCGACGGTCTCCAGGATCTGGCCGGTCACGAGCCGCTCGAAGGCCTCCGCCTGCACCCGGACCGCCTCGGGACCGAGGTCGGCGAGGATGTGCGAGGCGCGGGAGAAGAGGAAGTCGCCGGTCAGGACGGCCACCGAGTTGCCCCAGCGGGCGTTGGCGCTGCGGACGCCGCGGCGCGCGTCGGCCTCGTCCATGACGTCGTCGTGGTAGAGCGTGGCCAGGTGCGTCAGCTCGACGACGACCGCGGCGGGCACGACACCGGGCGAGTGCGGGTCGCCGAACTGGGCGCCGAGCATGACCAGGAGTGGCCGGAAGCGCTTACCGCCCGCCTGGAGCAGATGCCGGGCGGCATCCGTGATGAAGGGGACGTCGCTCTTGGTGGCGTCGAGCAGTCCCTCCTCGACCGCGGCGAGTCCGGCCCTGAGGTCGGCATCGAGAGCGGCGTCCCACACGCTCAGCCCGAAGGGTGGCCCGACGACGTTCACGAGGGGTGCTCCTGTCGCTGATCTGGCTTGCGGCCCGGTCCTGAGGGGCGCTTCGCGGGCGGCTCCGCTGGCGCTGACGTGGTGCTCGGCTGGTCTTCCTTACACGGGCAGCCTAGCCGGTCGGCTGTGGATCACCGCCGGGGCATGGCCTTATCCGGGCACCGTGCGGGTACGGACCGGACGGCGCACCGTACACCCGTACACCCGACTGCCCGAACCCCCGTGCGAGCGGGGCCCGCTCGCCCTGTGCCCGCGCCCCCGCACCGTCGCGCACCCCGCACCCTGCCCCGCCGTGCACCCCGCACCCGCCCTGGCGTACGGACGGCGCCCGCACGGCCGTACACCCGCGGGGCGAGGCCGCCGTACACCCGGACGGCGGCATATATCGCAGGCCACCACGAGCGTCGCGGCATATCATCTCGATTACGGCGTTCACCCGCATATGGCCGAGCCGTCGGGCAGCTGCGGCGTGGGCTCCGGGGCGTCACCCGCCCGTCATCACCCGCACTCACCCCTGCGCACCCTTACTCGCCCTGTGGCGAACGTTCACTGTCCCGTAAGACCGGCTCGTCACACAACGACCTAAAATCACGGCATCACCATGTGACATGTCCTCGCATCTGGGTAGACCCCAACGGGAAAAATCCCGGCGGCCCCGCCGGGATCCGATCCCGCAGGGATCACCCACGAATCGCCTATGAGGAGGTGGATCGATGGCAGCCGAAGTGCTGGATCTGCTCGAAGAGGAAGCGGAAGCGCACGTCCAGGGCGTCTGTTTCAAGACCGGGCCGCCCGCACGGACCGGGGTGGAGCTGGAGTGGCTGGTCCATGACGGCTCCGATCCGTACCAGCTGATATCCCCCGACCGGATGCGGGACGCGCTCGCCCCGGTCGAAGTGCCCGGCGGTTTGCCGCGGGGCAGCAGGATCACCCGCGAACCGGGCGGGCAGGTGGAGCTCAGCTCCCGGCCCGCCGACTCGCTCAGCGCCTGTGTCGAGGCGATGGCCGCCGATGTCGCGGCCCTCCGCCGGGCGATGGACCGTACGGGACTGGTCCTCGTCGGCCGCGGCCTCGACCCCTACCGCGACCCGCCCAGGATCCTGGACGAGCCGCGCTACGCGGCGATGGAGCGCTTCTTCGACCGCGACGGCCCGCACGGCCGGACCATGATGCGCCGTACGGCGTCGCTCCAGGTCAACCTGGACGGCGGCGAGGACACGCACGGCATCACCGGCTACCGGCGTCGCTGGGAGCTGGCGCACCGGATCGGCCCGGTCATGGTCGCCGCCTTCGCCAATTCCCCGCTCCGCGACGGGCGCCCCACCGGCTGGGTCTCCACCCGGCAGGCGAACTGGGCCGCCATGGACCCGAGCCGCACCCGGCAGCCCGCCCACCACTCCGACCCGCGGGCCGCCTGGTCCCGCTACGCGCTGGACGCGCGCGTACTGTGCGTACGCGACACGGCCGGCGACGGCACGGGCGGAGACGGCACGGGTGCCCGCGCCGGGGGAGGCGGCGGCGCCGACTGGACCGCTCCCCCGGGGTTGACCTTCCGCGGCTGGCTGCGCGGCGGGGCACCGTGGCTGCGCCGGCCGACGCTCGCCGACCTCGACTACCACCTCAGCACCCTCTTCCCGCCGGTCAGACCGCGCGGCTGGCTGGAGCTGCGGATGACCGACGCCCAGGACGGCGGCGACTGGATCGTCGCCACCGCGCTCGCGGCGACCCTGCTGGACGACCCCGTCGCCGCCGACGCCGCCTTCGCGGCCACCGAGGCGCTGTGCCAGGACCCCGCACAGCCGCTGCCCTCCGACGAGATCTGGCGGCGCGCCGCCCGGATCGGCCCCGCCGACCCGGAGATCGGCAAGGCCGCCCGCGCCTGCTTCTCGGCCGCTGAGAGCGCCCTCGCGCGCTCCGCCGCGCCCATGGCCCTGCGCACGGCGGTGACCGACTTCGCCGAGCGCTACGCCGAGCGCGGCCGATGTCCCGCACACGACCAGTTGGACGCGCTGTCCCGCGTCTGACCTTCCGGAAGGTATGTCGTGACCAACCCTCGCACCACCAGCACGGCCTCGACCGAGGCGCCTTCTGCCGCTCCCGGCACATACACCACTGACGCCCCGGCCTCCGCACAGACCCCGGCCGCACGGGCTCTCGACGCCCTGGAGAGGGCACGCCGCCGCACCCGGCTGCTGACCGACAGCGTCGACGAGGCGGACCTGGCCGCCCAGCACTCCCCCCTGATGTCGCCCCTGGTCTGGGACCTCGCGCACATCGGCAACCAGGAGGACCTCTGGCTGGTCCGCGAGGCCGGCGGGCGCCCCGGGCTGCGCCCCGACCTGGACCACGTCTACGACGCGTTCAGGACGCCGCGCGCCGACCGCCCCGCGCTGCCGCTGCTGGGCCCCGACGCGGCGCGCGCGTACATCGCGGCCGTACGCGAGCAGACCGCCGACGTCCTCGCGACCGTCGACACCTCGCCCGACCAGGGCGAACGGCTGCTCGCGGGCGCGTTCGTCTTCGGCATGCTCGCCCAGCACGAGCAGCAGCACGACGAGACGATGCTCGCCACCCACCAGCTGCGCAGCGGCCCGCCCGTGCTGGACGCGCCCGCGCCGCCGCCCGCGCCCGCCGACGCCGCCCTGCTCCCGCCCGAGGTGCACATACCCGGCGGTCCCTTCACCATGGGCACCAGCACCGAGCCGTGGGCCCTGGACAACGAACTGCCCGCGCACCAGGTCGAGGTGCCGGGCTTCTGGCTGGACACGGCGCCGGTCACGAACGGCGCCTACGCCGACTTCATCGCCGCGGGCGGCTACGACGACCCCGTGTGGTGGACGCCCGAGGGCTGGCGGCACGTCCGCGAGGCGAACCTCGTCGCGCCGCTGTTCTGGGAACGCGACGGCGAGGGCTGGACGCGCCGGGTCTTCGGCCGTACGGAGCCGGTCGCGGCCGACGAGCCGGTGGTGCACGTGTGCTGGTACGAGGCCGACGCGTACGCCCACTGGGCCGGCCGGCGGCTGCCGACCGAGGCGGAGTGGGAGAAGGCGGCCCGGCACGATCCCGCCACCGGCCGCTCCCGCCGCTACCCCTGGGGCGACGCCGACCCCGGCCCGGACCACGCCAACCTCGGCCAGCGGCACCTGCGCCCCGCCCCCGCCGGCAGCTACCCGCAGGGCGCGGCCCCCAGCGGCGCCCGGCAGCTCATGGGCGACGTGTGGGAGTGGACGTCCTCGGACTTCGCGCCCTACCCGGGCTTCGCGGCCTTCCCCTACAAGGAATACTCCGAGGTCTTCTTCGGCCCGGACTACAAGGTGCTGCGCGGCGGCGCGTTCGGCGTCTCGCCGGTCGTGGCCCGCGGTACCTTCCGCAACTGGGACTACCCGATCCGCCGGCAGATCTTCTCCGGCTTCCGCACGGCACGCGACGAGGACTCCACCGGGCCCGCTGCGGGGCAGGCCTGATGTGCCGTCACCTGGCGTACGTCGGGCCGCCGCTGCCGCTGGAGCGGCTGCTGCGGCGGCCCGCGGGCGGGCTGTACGAGCAGTCGTGGCACCCCCGCAGGCAGCGGCACGGGACCGTCAACGCCGACGGTTTCGGCGTGGGTTGGTACCCCCTCGACACGGAGGACGACGACGGCTTCGTGCAGCCCGCGCGCTACCGGCGGGCCCTCCCGGTGTGGGCGGACGCGAACTTCGCCGAACTGGCGGGCGCGATCCGCAGCGGGGCCGTCCTTGCGGCGGTCCGCTCGGCAACGGACGGCACCACGCAGGAGGAGACCGCCGCCGCACCCTTCCGTGACCGGCACTGGCTCTTCAGCCACAACGGGGCCGTCGCCGACTGGACGCGGCTGCCGACGGGGCTGAGCGAGGCCGAACTCCTCGGCCTGGAGACCCGCAGCGACTCGGGGGTGCTGTGGGCGATGGTCGCCGCCCGGCTCCGGCAGGGCCAGCCGCCGGGCGGGGCGCTCGCGTCCGTCGTCCGCGCGGTCGCCGCCGCCCGGCCCGGCGCGCGGCTCAACTTCCTGGCCACCGACGGCCGCACGATCGCGGCCACCGCGTGGGGCGACACCCTCTGGTACCGCACCGCAACGGGCGCGGTGCTGGTCGCCTCCGAGCCCGACGACGAGCCCGCGGGACCCCGTGTGTACGGGGCCCCTGCCGGGTTCGGCGAATGGCGGGAAGTCCCCGACCGTTCGCTGCTGCTGGCCACCACCGCAGGAGTACGGATCATCCCGCTACGTCCCCCGGGGACCGCCGCCGACCGCAAGGAGCGAGACCACATGCCTGTGCAGAAGAGCCGCTTCACCCTCGACGACCGGCTGCCCGCCGACTACTTCACCGAATCGCTGCACGCCGACGTCCGCGCCGGCCTCACCGACGCGCCGCGCACGCTGCCGCCCAAGTGGTTCTACGACAAGCGCGGCAGCGACCTCTTCGAGGAGATCACCCGGCTCCCGGAGTACTACCCGACCCGGGCCGAGCAGGAGATCCTCGTCCGCCGCGCCCCCGAGATCGCCGCGATCACCCGCGCGGCCACCCTCGTGGAGCTCGGCTCCGGCTCCTCCCGCAAGACCCGGCTGCTGCTCGACGCGCTCACCGCCGGTGGCACGCTGGCGCGTTACTCCCCGCTGGACGTCAGCGGCGCGGCTCTCGCCGAGGCCGGCGAGGCCATCTGCCGCGACTACCCCGGCCTCACCGTCAGCGCGACCGTCGCCGACTTCGAGAGCGGCCTGCCCCTCTCGGACGAGCCCGGCCCGCGCCTGCTCGCCTTCCTCGGCAGCACGATCGGCAACTTCGACCCGGCCCAGCGGCAGGCCTTCTACCGCACCCTCGCGCTCAGCCTCACCAGCGACGACGTGCTGCTGCTCGGGGCGGACCTGGTCAAGGACCCGGACGTGCTCGTGCGTGCGTACGACGACGCGCAGGGCGTCACCGCGGAGTTCAACAAGAACGTGCTGCACGTGCTGAACCGGGAGTTGGGGGCCGACTTCGACCCCGACGCCTTCGAGCACGTCGCGCTCTGGAACGCGGAGGAGGAGCGCATCGAGATGCGGTTGCGCTCGCGCGCGGCGCAGTCCGTGAAGATCCCCGGCGTGGACCTGGGCCTTTCGCTGGCCGCGGGCGAGGAGTTGCGGACCGAGCTGTCGTGCAAGTTCCGCCGCGAGTCGCTCACTCGGGAGCTGCACGAAGGGGGCTTCACCGTACGGCAGTGGTGGACGGACCCGGGCGAGCGGTTCGCGCTGCTGCTGGCGGTGCCGAACTGACCCCACCGGGGGCGTGTTCGTAGGGTGCGCGTGCCCCGCCGGGTGGGCTCGCTCGGGGAGCGGGCCGTCACCGGCCCGCGGGGGTGGTCCGGTTCGGTCCGGGCCACCCCCGCGGTGGGCGGTTGCCCGCGCATTTCCCGCGCCCCTCGAAGCACCGGCCCGGCGGTGCAGGATGCGCGTCCTTCGGAGCGCGGCCTGCGGGCGCTACGGGCCGAGGCGCCTCGCCGTGGCCTGCATGGCCTGCGTCAGGGGGTCGAGGCGGCCGAGTACGGAGTCCGCCCAGTCCAGGGCCCGGCGCAGCGCCGGGAGGGCGAGCGCCGGGCTGCGCTCGTACGTCTCGAAGGCCGAGGCCAGTTCGAGGTGGACGCGGAAGCCGAGCACACCGCGACCCAGGCGGCGCGCACGGGCGCGTCGGGGTCGGGTTCTGCGGTGGGGCCCAGGCGGTGGGGCCCGCCCGCGGTGGCGTGGTCCGTTGCGCCGCCGGACGCGGCCGGCGCGGGCCACGCCGAGGGGGCGGGGGCGGCGTACGCGGTGGCTGCTCCGTACCCGTACGACGCGGGCCGCGCATCGACACCGCCCATCGGCGGCTGCTCCACCGGCCCCGCCGCGGTGGGCTCTTGGTCGGGAGCCGGTGGGGCGTACGGGTGGAGGTGGCGCTCGCCGTGGCTCCGGGCCGGGTACTCCCCCATGCGCCCACTGTGCCAGAACTCCCAGGCCCGGGACCCGGTTTCGCGGCACGGGCCGCAAGCGGGCGGGGCGTGGCCCGGGGGTGTCCGTAGCACGGCCCGAGGAGGCGGCCTTGCGAACACGTCCGCATCAGCCGCGCGGGGTGCCCGCGCGGCTGATGCGCACCGCAGGCTCCGGCACCCTCACCGCGGCGCCCCGCGCACGTACCGCCTCACCCGGCGCGATGCCTCCCGTTGACCGTGCTATGCATGCTCCGTGACGCCCAACGGAGCAACCCAGGCACGGCCTTTCGACGCGGTCCTGTGCGACCTCGACAACGTGATCCGCTTCTTCGACACGTCCCCGCTCGCCGCCCTGGAACGCGCCGCGGGCCTCCCCGAGGGCACGACCGCCGCGGTCGCCTTCGCCCCCGCGGTGGACGGCCCGCTGCTGCTCGGCCGGATCACCAAGGCGGAGTGGGCCGTCGCCATCGCCGAGGGCCTGGCCGACCGCGTATCCCCCGCACAGGCCCGCGAGTTGGCCGCCGCGATGGCCCACTCCCCCTTCCGCGCCGACCCCGCCGTCGTCGCCCTGCTGCGCCGGATACGCCCCCACATGCCCCTGGTCCTCGTCACCAACGCCGACCTCACCCTCGAAGCCGACCTGGACACCCTGGGCCTGGCCGACCTCCCCCACCACGTCGTGAGCAGCGCCCGCGTCGGCGTGGCCAAACCGGACCCGGAGATCTACCGGATCGCCGCCCGCCTGGCCGACGTCCCGCCCGCACGCTGCCTGTTCGTCGACGACCGCGAGGAGAACGTCACCGCGGCCACCGCCCTCGGCATGACGGGCCTGCACTACCGCACCCTCGCGGATCTGGAGCAGGCGCTGTCCGCGGTGCTCGACGCGTAGTCGCCGCGGCTCACGGGTCCGGCGAACCGCCCCCACGTGTCCGGTCCAGGTGGGCGGCGATCCGCCGGATCGTCCCGGCCTTGTCCGTGAAGAGGTGGGCGTGCAGGCCCGCGGTCCGGGCCCCCGCCACGTCGGCCGGGACGTCGTCGACGAACAGGCGGCTCCCCGGGCGGACTTCGAGGGCGGCGCACGCGGCCGCGTAGGCGCGGGGGTCCGGTTTCCCGACGACGGTCTCGTGCGAGTACACGGTGCGGTCGACCAGCTCGTCGAAGTGGTAGCGGGCCGTCTCCCGTTCCCGGGCGCCGACGAAGCTGTTGCCGAGGATGCCCAGCCGGCAGCGTCCGCGCAGCCCCTGGACGTACGCGATGAGCGCGGTGTTGGGGGCGCCCAGTTACTCCGCCGAGAGGTCGGCCGTGAGGGCCTGCGTCCCGGGGGAGTCCAGGCCCAGGCGGGCGGCCACCTCGGCGTGCACCTCGGCTTCGCCGGTACCGTCGACGCTCCCCGCCCGCCGCACGTCGGCGAGCCGCTCCCCGTCGTGCGCCCCCTCAGCCGGTCGTCAGGCGGCGGACAAGGGCGACGAGGGCGTCGCGCTCGGCCGCCGGGCCCGCGGAGGTGATCTCGGGGAGGAGCATGCGGGCGAGTTGGGGGAGGGTGAACCAGGACGCCGTCAGGGCGATCACCGCGTGCATGAGCTGGCCCGCGCCGAGGTCGGGGGCCAGGGCGCCGGACTGCTGGGCCGAGGCCACGGAAGCGACCTTCTGTGCGTAGTGCGCGGCGCGGGCGGGTTCCGCGGGGACGTGGGGGGTGGCCTGGAGGCCCTCCCACGCCAGGAGGCGGACGAAGTGCGGGTGGGCGCGGTGGTAGTCGTACACGCGGCCCGCGTAGTCGCCGAGGTCGGCGGCGTGGGCGGAGGTCAGCGGGACGGCCGCGGCGATCTTCTCCAGCTCGGCCGCGAGCACCGCCTCGAAGAGCTTCTGCTTGTCCCCGAAGTAGGGGTAGATCCGCTCCTTGTTGACGCCCGCGCGCTCGGCGATCCGCGCGACCCGCGCACCCTCGGGGCCGTACTCCGCGAACTCCGCGACGGCGGCGTCGAGCAGCAGCTGCTTCGTCCGTGCTGTGTCCCAGGCCATGAGGGCAGTCTAGCCGAACTCCAACCGTGCGGTTGGAATTCTGGACGGGGCTGTGCCACACTTCCAACCGTCCGGTTGGAGATGCGCTCCGATCACGGCCCCGCGAGGAGAGATCCGCCATGTCCGCGAACGCCCCGGCCGCCGCACCCGTCGTCGCCGCCACCCCCGTCGCCGCACCGACCCCGGCCCCTTCCGCGCACCGGCGCGCGCTCATCACCTGGCTCGCCGTCTACCCCGTGATCACCCTCGTCCTGGGTCTGCTCGGCCCGCGCATCGCGACCCTGCCGCTGCTGCTGCGCACGCTGATCCTGACCGGCATCGTCGTCCCCGTCGCCGCGTACGTCCTCGTCCCGGCGCTGACGAAGGCGCACGCCCGCCTGTCCACCCGCGAGCGCCACCCGTAGGCTCCCGCCGCGGACGGCACGGTGCCGCGGATCGGGCCCGGACGACGGACTCCCGGGGCCGCGGCGCCGGTCGGCCTCGCCCTGCCCCCGCCGGTCAGACGCGCGGGCCGAGGAACAGGCCGCCGCTCGCGTCGACGACCTGCCCCGTCACCCAGCGGGAGGCGTCGGAGGCGAGGAAGGCGACGACGTCGGCCACGTCGTCCGGTCCGCCCAGCCGGTCGAGTGCCGTCATGCCGACGATCATCTCGGACAGGCCCGGCACGGCGTCGAAGACGACCCCGTTGGACGCCGTCCTGGTGGCCCCGGGGGCGACCGCGTTCACCGTGATGCCCCGGGGCCCGAGTTGGGCGGCGAGGGTCCTGCTCATCGTCTCGACCGCGCCCTTCGTCATGGCGAAGGACGTCTGCGTCGGATTGGCCATCCGGGTCGCCACCGACGAGATCGTGACGATCCGGCCACCCTCGCGCATGAGCGGCAGCGCGCGTTCGACGATGAAGTACGGCGCCCGCACGTTCACTGCGAAGAGGTGGTCGAACTGCTCGCGGGTCGTCGCGCCGATCGGACCGGCGGGCCCGGCCGCCGCGTTGTTGACGAGGACGTCGAGCGGGCGGCCGGCCAGCCCGGCCTCGACACCGGCGAAGAGCCTCTCGACGTCGCCGTCCAGACCCAGTTCCGCCTGGACGGCGAACGCACTTCCGCCGCTTCCGCCGCTTCCGCCGCTCCCGCCGCTCCCGCCGTCGCGCTCGATCGCCTCGACCGTCGCCGCCGCCCCGCTCACGTCCGTGCCGAAGTGCACGGCGACCGTGGCCCCTTCGGCTGCGAGCCGGATCGCGACCGCCTGCCCGATACCGCGCGACGCACCCGTCACCAGAGCTGTTCTGCCGATCAGTTCACCCACGTCGCCACCCCGTCCATATGTGAGTCACTAACATGATGGTAGTGTCTAGCACATGAGCGAGCGGCACCCAACTCTGCGGGAACGACGGCGGTTCGAGACGCGCGGCCTCATCCAGGCGCACGCGGTGCGGCTGTTCACCGACCGCGGCTACGACGAGGTGACGGTGGCCGACGTCGCCGAGGCCGCGGGTGTCTCGGCGATGACCGTCTACCGGCACTTCCCCACCAAGGAGGACATCGTCCTCATCGACCAGCCCGCCCGGATCATCGCCGAGCGGGTCGCGGCGTCCTCGCCGTCGCAGCCGCTGGTACGCCGGGTCGGCGGCGCGCTCGTCGAGGCGGCGACCGCGCTGACCGGCGGAGACGGGGACGGGGACGGCGGCCCGACCGCGAACGAGCGGTTCCTGCTGGACTGCCTCCGCCTCATGGTCGCGACGCCCGCGCTGCGGGCCCGGCACCTGGACAGCCAGTACGCGCTCCAGCAGGCGATCGTCGACGCCCTCGGGGCCGACGGCCCCGGTTCCGACCCCGGTTCCGACCCCGGTTCCGACCCCGGTTCCGACCCCGACGCCGCGTTCCGCGCCCAGGCCGCGACCAGCGCGTGCCTGGCCGCGATGCACACGGCGCTGACGCGCTGGGCCGAGGACGACGGGCGGTCGGCCTTGCCCGACCTCATCGCCCGTGCGCTCGCCGCGTCCTTCGGCGACGACGCCGTGGGCCCCCGCGGGAAGAGCTGAGACGCCCTGCCCGGCGAGGGTGCAGGCTGGGTACGTGAAGTCCTCCCGCGACGATGTCCTCGACCTCTTCGACCACGCCTGGCGCCGCTTCCGCGCCCGGATGGAAGGCCTCGCCGACGAGGAGTGGGCCTGGCAGCCGACCCCCGACTCCCGCCTCACCCTGCGCTGGCGGCTGCGCCACGTCACGGAGTTGCTGCGGGAGGAGCGGAACGCCCGATGGCTGGGGTCGGCCGCCGGGCCGGGGGAGCCCGACGTGCGGACCGCCGGGCCGGGGGCGTCCGGGGCACAGGCCACGGGCCACGGCCCGGACCCGGCCGAGGCCGTACCGTCCCCCGCGGAAACCCCCGCCCCCGCCCCGTCCCCCACGGAAACCCCCGCCCCCGCCCTCAGCCCGTCCCCCGCGGAAGCCCCCGCTCCCGCACCAGCCCCCACGGAAACCCCCACCCCCGCAC
>NZ_JOHY01000062.1 GCF_000721495.1 Streptomyces sp. NRRL F-5123 | reverse complement strand
AAACGCCCGGTTACATTCCGAACCCGGAAGCTAAGCCTTTCAGCGCCGATGGTACTGCAGGGGGGACCCTGTGGGAGAGTAGGACACCGCCGAACAAATTTTGAGAAATGCGTCAGCCCCCGTGCCCAGCACGGGGGCTGACGCATTTCTGCGTTCAGGGGCCGAAAGGCCCAGCGGTCACTTCGCCGCCGCCGCGGCAATCGGCAGCGGGTCCAGGGGCTCGCGGCCGAGGAGTTCGGCGAGGTCGGGGGCGGTGGCGGCCAGGAAACCGTGGCGGACGGCTGAGGCGATCGAGGCCAGCATCGGGGGTTGGAAGGGCAGCAGCCCCGGCGCCTCCAGCAGCCGGCGGCGGTATTCGGCGAGGTCGAGGGTGCGGTGCGGGGCGCCCAGCTCGGCGGCCACCTGCGCTGCCGTGATCGGCGTGCCGACCAGGTCGTAGACGCGGTCCCGGTGTGCGGCAGGGTCGGCGGCGACCACCGCGGCAGCCTCGGCGAGGTCGTCCCGCGCGACCGCGGCAAGGGCGCCGTCGCCGAACGGGGAATCCACCCCGATGTCGCCCGCCGGTGCCAGCAGGGCGCCGAACAGCTCGGCGTACAGGCCGTTGCGGAGGATCGTCCAGGGCAGCCCGCTCGCCCGCAGGAGGCCCTCGGTGGCGCGGTGGGCCAGGGCGAAGCCGAGGTGGTCGCCCGCGGTCGTGAGGCTGGTGTAGACGACGTGGCCGACCCCGGCCCGTACGGCCGCGTCCAGCGCTGCCGAGTGGCGGCGGATCACCACGTCGTCCTCGGCGTAGCCCGCGGAGACCAGGACCAGCGTCGTCACACCGGAGAGGTCGAGGGTTGCGGGGGTGTCGAAGTCGAGGAGGCGTATGCCCTCCGACGGGGTGCGGCTGCCGCCGAGGGCCGTCTCGCCGCGGGCGTGGAGGGCCGCACGCGTGGCCTTGCCGAGGTTTCCGTTCGCTCCGGTTACCAGAATCATGATCAGTCGCAGTCTTCCGTCGTCGTTCGCAGCGGGTTGCCGTTGTCAGAGGCTCGTCGCTCTGCGCGGTCGTCGTTCGCCGTGGTTTGTCGTTCTCCGCGGTTCCCGGCGGTGGTTCTCGCCGGTAACTACGCTTGATCCTTGATCGCCTGCTCACCGGCCACAAGGAGGCATTTCGATGTCCGTCACGCACACCGGGGTAACCTCACCGGTCACCGGGCCGACGACGCCCGCCGCGCTGGATCCGTGCGGGCGGGCGGAGCACCCCGACTGCGGTATCCGGGACGTGCTGGACCGGATCGGGGACAAGTGGTCGGTGCTGGTGATCGTCGAGCTGGCGGGCGGGCCGCGGCGCTTCCGGGAGCTGCAGCGGGCGATCGACGGCATCTCGCAGCGCATGCTCACCCTCACCGTGCGCCGGCTGGAGCGCGACGGGCTCGTGCTGCGCACCGTCTACCCGACCGTGCCCGCGCGGGTCGACTACCGGCTGACCGAGACCGGCGGCGGGCTCACCCACCTGGTCAAGGCGCTGGCCGACTGGTCGCTCGCCCACCGCGGTGTCATCGCCGAGGCCCGGCACGCCTACGACGACGCCCACCCCGACCACGACATCCGCTGACGCGGGCGGGCACCGACGGCCCCGGCTGACCGGCCCCGGCTGACCCGGCCCCGTACCACCGGCCCGCGCGCCGGCGCCGCCTAGAGTGGGTCCGTGCAGTATGAACTGATCATCTTCGACAACGACGGCGTGCTGGTCGACAGCGAGCCGATCTCCAACCGCATCCTCGCGGAGTGCCTCACCGAGGCGGGGTACCCGACCACGGCCGAGGAGTCGATCCGGGACTTCATGGGCGCGGCCATGCACCGTGTGCACGACGTCGTGCGGGAGCGGCACGGCGGTACGTTGCCGGAGGGGTTCGACGCGGCCTACCACGGGCGGGTCTTCACGGCGTTCGAGCGGGAGCTGCGGGCGGTCGAGGGGGCCGGGACCGTGCTGGAGAAGCTGGCGGCGGACGGGGTGCCGTACTGCCTGGCGTCCTCGGCGACGCACGAGCGGATCAGGGTCGCGCTGCGGACGACGGGGCTCTACGGGCGCTTCGACGAGCGGCGTCTGTTCTCCGCGCAGGACGTGGGCCGCGGCAAGCCTGCGCCGGACCTCTTCCTGCACGCCGCCCGCACGATGGGCGTGGCGCCCGAGCGGTGCGTGGTCGTGGAGGACAGCGCGCTCGGGGTGGCGGCGGCGCGGGCGGCCGGGATGGACGTCTTCGGCTACACCGCGATGACGCCCGCCGCGAAGCTCCGTGACGCCACGGCGCTCTTCGGGGGTATGGCCGAGCTGCCCGGCCTGCTCCTCGGCTGAGGCCGCGGCCGCGCGCGTCCCGCACCCAGGAGCGTCTCAGGCGCATCCCCCAGGGGGTCTCAGGCGCATCCCCCAGGTGCGTCCCAGGCGATTCCCAGGTCAGAGGTGACGCCGGATCGTGACGCCGGACACCTACTCATCCGTAGCTTTCGCGTCTAGCGTGCTCGCTCATGAGCGACGCAAGCGACGTCGGCGACGTCACGCAGCCCGCCCGGCCGCTGCGGCTGGGCCGCGCCGCCCTGGCGGTGAGCTTCTTCGCGCAAGGGGCGCTCTTCGCGCTGCTGGTCACCCGGATTCCGGCGATCCAGGACCGCTACGGGATCAGTGACGGGCTGCTGCCGGCCTTCCTGGCGGCGGTGCCGATCCTGGCGGGCGTGGGCAGCGTCCTGACCGAGCAGCTGGTGCGGCGGGTGCGGCCGAGCGTGGTGCTGCGCTGGGTGCAGCCGGTCGTCGCGCTGGTGCTGGTCGGGCTCGGGGCCGGGGACCGGATGTGGGCGGCCGCGGTGACGCTCGCGCTCTTCGGGGTGTGCGTCGGCGGCCTGGACGCCTCGATGAACATGCTCGGCGTCAGCCTGCAGCGGGCGTACGGGCGCAGCATCATGCTCGGCTTCCACGCCGCCTACAGCCTCGGCGGCATCGTCGGCTCCGTGCTCGCCTGGTCGGGGGCGCACTGGCACATCGAGCTGGTGACGGTCTACGGTCCCTTCACCGCGGTGATGATCCCGCTGACGCTCACCGCGAGCCGCTGGTACCGCGACGCCGACGACGGGCCCGCCGCCCACGAGGCCGCCGTCCGGGAGTCCGCCGCGGGGAAGGACTCGCCCGTCCCGCAGGTCGCGATGCGCGTGCTGCTGCCGCTGTGCCTCGTCATGACCTTCGCGTACATCGGTGACTCGACGGTTTCCAACTGGAGCGCGAAATACCTCCAGGACACCCTGCACAGCTCCGACCAGCTCTCCACCGTCCCCTACGCCGTCTACATGGTCACCACGCTGCTCGGCCGCTCGGTCGGCGACTTCGGGGTGCGGCGGTACGGGGCCGCGCCGGTGGTGCGGCTCGGGACGGTGGTGGCCGTCGCGGGCTTCGCGGTGGTGGCGGTGGCACCGGGGGCGTGGGTCGGCATGCTGGGCTTCACACTGCTGGGCTTCGGGCTGTGCGTGATCGTGCCGCAGACCTTCGCGGCGGCCGGGCGGATGTTCCCGCACGCCTCGGACGCGGCGATCGCGCGGCTGAACGTCTTCAACTACGTGGGCTTCCTCGTCGGCTCGCCGCTGGTGGGCGCGCTGGGCGACGCGTGGAGCTACCGTGGCGCGATGCTCGTACCGATGGTGCTGGTGGCGGCGACACTGCATTACGCCAGGTCCTTCGGGGCGGCGGGCGGCGGGTACGGTGTCGGCCATGAGCGGCCGAGCACTGTTGATGTGGGATGAGCGGGTCACCGGCTACGACTTCGGGCCCGGGCACCCGATGGACCCGGTGCGGCTGACGCTCACCCGGGATCTGGTGCGGGCGGTCGGTCTCGACCGGGCGCTGACGGTGGTGGCGGCGCCGCCCGCGGGCGAGTCGACGCTCGCGCTCGTGCACGACGGGGACTACGTGGCCGCGGTGCGGCGCGCGGGCCAGGACCCGGACGCGGTGCGGACCTCCTACGCCGCCTTCGCCGCGTACGGGCTCGGCACCGCGGACAATCCCGTCTTCCCGCGGATGCACGAGGTCTCGGCGCTGATCGCGGGCCAGTCGGTCGCGGCGGCGGAGGCGGTGTGGCGCGGCGAGGCGGAGCACGCGGTGAACTTTTCCGGCGGCCTGCACCACGCGATGCCCGGCGCGGCCTCCGGTTTCTGCGTCTACAACGACGCGGCCCTCGCGGTGGCGCGGCTGCTGGAGCTGGGCGCGGAGCGGGTCGCGTACGTCGACGTGGACGTCCACCACGGGGACGGGGTGCAGGCGGCGTTCTGGGACGACCCGCGGGTCATGACGGTGTCGCTGCACGAGCATCCGCGCACCCTCTTCCCGCACACCAGCGGCTGGGCGGAGGAGACGGGCGGCCCCGACGCGGAGGGCGGCGCGGTCAACGTCGCGCTTCCGGCGGGCACCGGCGACGCGGGCTGGCTGCGGGCCTTCCACGCGGTGGTGCCCGAACTGCTGGCCGCCTTCCGGCCGCAGGTGCTGGTCAGCCAGCACGGGGCGGACACGCACGTCGAGGATCCGCTCGCGCACCTGGCGGTGACGGTGGACGCGCAGCGGGCGGTGGCCGAGGCCTGCCACGCGCTGGCGCACGAGTACGCGGGCGGGCGCTGGGTGGCGCTGGGTGGCGGCGGGTACGCGGTCGCCGACGTGGTGCCGCGCACCTGGACGCACCTGGTGGCGATCGCCGCGGGGGAGCCCCTCGCGCCGGGCACCCAGGTGCCGGAGGAGTGGCGGCACCAGGTGTACGCGCGCACCCGGCAGCCCGCGCCGCTGCGGATGACGGACGGGCGCGAGCCGCGCTGGACGGGCTTCGAGGAGGCCGGCTACGACCCCGCCGACCGCCTCGACCAGGCCGTCCTGGCGACCCGCCGGGCCGTCTTCCCGCTGCACGGCCTGCTGCCGTAGCGGGTGTCCTGCGCGCGGACGCAACGGCGGACGCGGCAGGGGACGGACCGGACGGGTTTCCGGTGGGTGAATTCGGCCGGTTCGGGGTGCCGCCGGGCGGGCGGGCCGGGACGATCATGGCGTGGTGAGTGTCGGCGCGCTGCGCGCGCATCTGGAGGCGACGGGCCTGGCCGGCAGGGTCGGCACGCCGCGTGAGAAGAGCCTGGCGAGCTACCGGCTGTTCGCCGCGCGGGATCCGCGGCTGACGCTGGGCCTGGACCCGCAGGGCGCCTGGGACGTACCGGAGTTGCTGCGGCTGATGGCGGACCGGTGCGGGGTGTCGCCGGACCCCGCGCACACCACGGGTCAGGAGGCGATCGACCCGGACTGCACGGTCGCGGCGCTGGACGCTTTCGCCGAGCGGCTGGCCCGGGCGGCCCGTGACCGTATTCCGATCCTCCTGGGCACAGGACATCCACATCGCCTCCTCGGTTTCTACGCATCCTTGGCGGCCGCGCTCTCGGCGGCGGGATGTGTCGTCCTCACCCCTGCGTATGGCCCGGGAGTGGACATGCGCACGCAGTTCGGCGTACGCCGCCACCTCCTGCGCTACGTCGGCGGGGTCGCCGTCGTCCGCCCCGCGGCCACGGAGGGTGACGGCGGGCCGGTCGAGCCGGGGGCGCACACCCACTCGCCGTTGCCGGTCAGAGCGGCCCTCACGGCGGCCGCGGAGGACGGCGGAATGCTGCCGGGACTCGTGGTCGGAGATCACGGATTCGTGTGCGGCGCAGGTCAGTTGGGTGTTGAAGCCATCGGGCTGGCGGACTGCGACGACCCCGCGGTTTTCGTCGCCGAGGCGGAGGGAAGCGTATCGGTGGCGGTGCCGGTGGACGACGCCGTAAGGTCCGATTACTACCGGCCATTGACGCGCTACGTGCTCAAACGGGCCTGGCTGTCACAGTAGTCATCCATAGGCAACTCCTCTTCCCCACATACCTCATGCGCCCCTAATCTGGTGGGGAGCGCACATGCCGCTTTGAGTCGCCGGAGGGGAAGCCGGTGCCCGGCGTGTGCGGAAGGTTCAGGTGTGACATGGCTACTACTGAAACGCGCCCTCTGAACGAGGTCGTCTTTCTCACCGTCGCCGAAGTTGCGGCGGTGATGCGGGTCTCGAAGATGACGGTGTACCGCCTGGTGCACAGCGGTCATCTGCCGGCGATTCGCGTGGGCCGCTCGTTCCGGGTTCCGGAGCAGGCCGTCCACGAGTACCTCCGGGAGTCGTACGTGGGGGTGGAATCTGCCTGAGAACGCCCCGGCGGGCAGATGACGGCTTGGCGTGGGCCTCGTTTATGCCCCTCCGCTCCGGGCGGGTAGGCTTGGCCGACGAAGGTCGTGTGGGCTCGGACGCCCCGCACCGAGTGAAAACGAAGCGAGGGTAGTCGTGGGCTCAGTCATCAAGAAGCGGCGCAAGCGTATGGCCAAGAAGAAGCACCGCAAGCTGCTCAAGCGGACGCGTGTTCAGCGCCGCAACAAGAAGTAGCGGCCGCCTCCGCCTCCGGCGGGGACGAGCGCGGGCGACCTTCCGGCCCTGCGGCCGCCGTCCCGCTTCCTGCCCTCCCCCACCGCCTCCGGGCGGCGGGGGAGGGCAGTGCGCTGTCCGGGCCCGGACGGGCGGGAACGCGCGCGGGTCGGCGCGGTGACGGGTCTGTGTCGGGGCGGGCGGCGTCCGGGCGCAGGGGATACGGTGCGGGTGTTCCCCTGAGGAGGCGCTGAGCGTGATCGAGGGCAGAGTGGGCGGCGGCGTGGTGCTCGTCACGGGCGCGGCGCGGCAGCTGGGCGGGCGGTTCGTCCGGCGCATCCAGCGCGATCCGGCGGTGGCCCGGGTCGTCGCGGTCGACGCGGTGCCACCCGAGCACGACCTCGGCGACGCCGAGTTCGTCCGGGCCGACATCCGCCAGCCGATGATCGCCAAGGTGCTGGCCCAGCACGGCGTCGACACCGTCGTGCACCTGGACGTGACCGGCACCCCGCTGGGTTCGGGCGGGCGCACGCAGGTCAAGGAGACCAACGTCATCGGCACGATGCAGCTGCTCGGCGCGTGCCAGAAGGCCCCCACCGTACGGCGGCTGGTCGTGAAGTCGACCACGAGCGTCTACGGTTCCGCGCCCCGCGACCCCGCGGTCCTCCGCGAGACGACCCCGGTCAAGTCGCTGCCCAGCGGCGGCTTCGCGAAGGACGCGGTCGAGGTCGAGGGGTACGTGCGCGGCTTCGCGCGGCGCCGCCCGGACGTCGCGGTGGCGGTGCTGCGCTTCGCGAACATCCTCGGGCCGACCGCCGACACCCCGCTCGCGGAGTTCTTCAAGCTGCCGGTGCTGCCGACCGTCTTCGGCTACGACCCGCGGCTGCAGTTCGTGCACGAGGACGACGTCGTCGACGTGCTGGTGCTGGCCTCCCGCGAGGCCCGCCGCGGCACCCTCAACAGCGGCACGTTCAACATCGCCGGGGACGGGGTGCTGCTGCTGTCGCAGACCGCGCGGCGGCTCGGCAAGCCCACCGTGCCGGTGCTGCTGCCCGCGGTGACGTGGATCGGGCAGCTGCTGCGCACCGCCTCGGTCACCGACTTCTCGCCCGAGCAGATCCGGCTGCTCACGCACGGGCGGGTCGTCGACACCCGCGAGATGCGCGAGACGCTCGGCTTCATCCCGGCCTACACCACGGCCGAGGCCTTCCACGACTTCGCCCGCGCCCACGGGCCCGGGCTGCTGCCCCCGCGGCTGCTCGCCGCCGGCGTGGACCGGCTCGCGGCGGCGGTCCCGGGCGGGGCGGGGGACGCGCGGTGAGCGAGGGTGCGCTGAGGGATGCTTCAGGTTCGGCGGAAGGAGCAGGGGCCGTGGGCGACGCGAAGGTGATCCCGTTCGACGAGGGGGCGCGCGGGCGGCGCGCCGCCGCTTCCGCTTCCGGCCGGGGAGCGGGTTCCGCTTCGGGTTCCGGCGGTGCTTCGGGGCCGGAAGGCGGCAGTGCCGTGCCGGGGATCCCGTCGCAGGCCGCGGGCGGCCGTACGGGCGCGGACGCCGGGCCGGAGGAGGCCGCGGGGGCGCCGGGCGGCGGGCTGTTCGGGGCGGTGGCGGGTCGGCTGCTGGGCGACGACTGGGACCGCAGGGTCGCCTCGGGCCTGGCCTTCCTGCGCCGCCGGGTGACGGGCGACTACGAGGTCGACGAATTCGGGTACGACGCCGAGCTGACCGACCACGTCCTGCTGTCGGTGCTGCGGCCGCTGTACGAGTCGTACTTCCGCGTCGAGGTCCGCGGTATCGAGAACATCCCCGCCGAGGGCGGCGCGCTCGTCGTCTCCAACCACTCCGGCACGCTGCCGCTGGACGCCCTCATGACCCAGGTCGCGGTGCACGACCACCACCCGGCCAAGCGGCATCTGCGGCTGCTCGCCGCGGACCTGGTCTTCGTGCTCCCGCTGGTCAACGAGCTGGCCCGGAAGGCCGGCCACACGCTGGCCTGCGCGGAGGACGCGGAGATCCTGCTGGAGCGGGGCGAGGTCGTCGGGGTCATGCCGGAGGGCTTCAAGGGCATCGGCAAGCCCTTCGCCGACCGCTACAAGCTCCAGCGCTTCGGGCGCGGCGGCTTCGTCGCGACCGCGCTCAAGACGGGGGCGCCGATCGTGCCGTGCTCGGTGGTGGGCGCGGAGGAGACGTACCCGATGCTCGGGAACGCGAAGACCGTCGCCCGGCTGCTGGGCCTGCCCTACTTCCCCCTCACCCCGACCTTCCCGTGGCTCGGCCCCGCGGGCGTCGTTCCGCTTCCCACGAAGTGGGTGATCCAGTTCGGCGAGCCGATCCCGACGGACGGCTACCCGCCGGAGGCGGCGGAGGATCCCATGCTCGTGTTCAACCTGACGGACCAGGTACGCGAAACGATTCAGCACACGCTCTACGAGCTGCTGGTGCAGCGCCGTTCGGTGTTCTTCTGAGGCTGCGCGCCGGCGGAGGGGCTGCGCCCCGCAGGGGCGCGGTCTCCCGCGCCCCTGAAAACGCTCACCCGGCGCGCGCCTACTCGTCGTCCTCCGAGGTGCCCAGGCCCAGGCCGGGCAGGAGGCCCGGGAGGAGGGGCGGCAGGGTCACGGAGTGGTCCGTGGGCGGCGGGGACGCCGAGGTGGACGGGGCGGTGAGGCCGGGCAGGGGCCCCAGCGGGTTCGTGCCGCCGATCAGGCCCTGGGCGGGGGTCGTCGCGGACGGCGACGGGGTCGCCCCGGGCGTACCGTCCGCGCCGGGCGTCGCGCCGGACGGCGCCGAGGGCGAGGCGGACGCGCTGCCGGTCGAACCGCCGCCCGTACCGCCGGAGCCGGAGCCGCGGGACTCCTTCTTCTTCGGCTGGGGCAGCAGCCCCTGGAGCGGCGCGACCTCCTGGTCTATGGCGTCGAAGACCGAGGAGACCTGGTCGGAGACGTCGGTGAGCTGGGTGGGCAGCTTGCCGCGCAGATCCGTCCAGCCCTGGCGGTGGGCCTCCGCGAAGTTGTTGAGCGTCTCGATCGGCTGGAGGTCGCCGTCGTGCTGGTAGGCCTGGCTGAGCAGCTTGTGGCCCTCGGTGGCCTCCTGGTGCATGCCCGACAGGGCCTTGCGCACCTCGGCCACCGACTCGTCGTCGAGCTGCCCGCCGCGGCCGCGGTCCATGAGGCGGCGGGCCTCCTGGAGCCGGGTGGACGCCATGTCGAGGTAGATCTTGCCGCGCGAGGCGTCGCCGCTGGCCATGTCGAGCTTGAGGTCTTCCATGCCGCGCTTGAGCGGGTAGAGCGTGTCGCCGGGCAGCGCGTTGGTGCTGGCCGCGGCGACCCCGCCGAAGGCGCCCGCGGCGACGCTGACGGTGAGCCCGCCGACCGCGAGCCGCCGGGACAGCTTGCCGCCCGGGGCGAGCCGGCGCAGCCCGCTCCTGCTCTTGCCGCCCTTGCCGTCGCCGCGCTGCTCGGGCACCCGGGCGGTCACCGGGAAGCTGCCGTCGGCGAGGGCCTGCTCCATGGCGGCGATGAGCTGGGCGCGCTGCACGGTCTTGCGCTCGGGGTCGAGCGTGGGCCGCGGCTGCTCGGCCAGCGCCGTGGCGAGGGCCAGCAGGGCGCCCTGCTCGGGGTCGGCGTGCCGGGCCGCCGCGTGGCTGCCGTGCCCGGCGCCTGACGTGCCGTGCGGGCGGCCGTCCGCGGCGCCTTCCTGGCGGGCCGCGGCGCCTTCGCGCTCGTCAAGGGCCTCGCGGTCCTCAAGCGCCTGGGCGAAGGCGTTCGCCCGGCGGTGTGCCGTTGCCTGTCCGATCACGCGCGGCACCTCCTCTCGTCATCCACACTCGACTCCCCGCACCGCCCGGGGGTTGCGCGGCTCTTCGGCCTTGCACCCGAACGGGTGAAAAGCGAGGAGCGCGGGGCGGTGCGCGGGTGTCCGCATGGGAAGCAACGAGTACCGCGCCAGTTGGGTTACGCAGGTGTGATGATCGTGCGGTGCCACGGGGGGCTCACCTCGCGTCATCGGGGAGGAGTCTGGCCAGCGTGCGGACGGCGCGGTATTGCAGCGTCTTGATCGCGCCCTCGTTCTTTCCCATGACCCGGGCCGTCTCGGCGACCGAAAGCCCTTGCAGGAAGCGCAGCGTCACGCATTCCTGCTGCTGCGGGTTGAGTTTGCGCACCGCGGTCAGCAACGCCTCGTTGGACAGCGACTCCAGGACCGAATCCTCGGGACTTCGTTCGACCTCGTTCGCGTCGAGCATCTCGCCGGTGGTCACTTCCAGTCGGAAACGGCTCGACTTGAAGTGGTCGGCGACCAGATTGCGCGCAATGGTGACCAGCCATGCGCCGAAGTCGCGGCCCTGCCAGGTGAAGGTGCCGATACGGCGCAGTGCGCGCAGAAAGGTCTCGCTGGTCAGGTCCTCGGCGGTCGCCTTCGAGCCGACCCGGTAGTAGATGTAGCGGTAGACGGTGTCGCTGTAGTGGTCGTAGAGCCGGCCGAAGGCCTCGGTCTCGCCGTCCTGCGCGCGTTCGACGAGGTCCATCATGCGGCCGGAGTCGGTGTCGGCGGCGGGGCGGCGGGGCTGGGCGCCGGGGGCGGCGGCGTGGGTGGCGGCGGAGCCCGGGCTGTTGCGGGTGCGTCTGCCTGCGGCTGTGCTGACTTCGGCCAGCGCGTACGCGGGCCCGGGGACGGTGGGACCTGACGTGGCGAGGGCGGGCACGGCGTGCGCGGGGACGGCGTACACCAGGTGCCGGAGCACCAGGGCACGCAGCGCAGCCAGGCCGGAGGTGTCAACCCCGTCGTGTGGGTACACGGGACTCCCAGAGGCAGAACTTCCATCACGAGCAGTACGGGACCGTTCACCCGTCGTGGCGACGCGTGGGTACCGGATTGCGTCTGAGGAGAATAACGCTTCGTACAGGAGACGCTACACCGAGTTGCGCAAATCGTCGTTTACGCCATTTCCTGTGCGGATTGACGATCGACCAATTATCGAACAGGCGACTGTTGTTGACCACTTCGGTTCGTGAACAGCTCGCACAGAGGCCGTGATGTGACCGTGTGCGCGCCGTGCGCGGGGGCGCACACCGGGCAGCTCCGCGGGGCCGTACGATGCCGGGTCCCCTTCGGGCGCGGCTACTTGCGCCGGCGGCTGATCGCGACCGCCGCGGCCGCACCGCCCGCGAGGGCGCCCAGGCCCGCGGCGGCCGGGATGCCGACCCGGGCCGCCTTGCGCCCGGTGCGGTAGTCGCGCAGCCGCCAGCCCTCGGCGCGCGCGTGCCTGCGCAGCCGGCTGTCGGGGTTGATCGCGTACGGGTGGCCGACGAGCGACAGTATCGGGATGTCGTTGTGCGAGTCGCTGTACGCCGCGCACGCCGACAGGTCCAGGTCCTCGGTCATCGCCAGCGCCCGCACCGCCTCGGCCTTCGCGGGGCCGTGCAGCGGCTCGCCGACCAGCCGCCCGGTGTACACGCCGTCCACCGACTCCGCGACCGTGCCGAGCGCGCCGGTCAGGCCCAGCCGGCGGGCGATGATCGTCGCCGTCTCCACCGGCGCGGCCGTCACCAGCCACACCCGCTGGCCCGCGTCCAGATGCGCCTGCGCGAGGGCGCGCGTACCCGGCCAGATCTTGCCGGCCATGTACTCGTCGTAGATCTCCTCGCCGATCGCCATCAGCTCCTCGACGCGGTGCCCCTTGACGATCGACAGCGCGCTGTCCCGCGCGTCCTGCATGTGCTCGGGGTCCTCGGAGCCGGCCATCCGGAAGTACGCCTGCTGCCACGCGAACCGCAGCAGGTCCTGCGTGTCGAAGAAATGCCGCTTGTACAGGCCGCGGGCGAAGTGGAAGATCGCGGCGCCCTGCATCACGGTGTTGTCGAGGTCGAAGAACGCGGCGGCCCGCGGATCACCGGAGTCGGGGAAGGAGACCTCCGCCGTCCCGTCCCGCTCCTGCGGAGCGGTGTCCTCCGGCCGGGGCGACGTCGCGAGCGCCGCCTCCGCGGCGGCCTCGCCGGCCTCCACGCTCCGCTGCGTGGCGGACTGCCTGCGGGGGGTGAGCCATTTGAGAGCGGCCATGCCGTCGAGCATAACGACCCCGTGCGACAGGGCCGGTTCGCGCACGATGCCGGTGCGTGAACCGACCGTGTCGGCCAGGAGTCACAATGAGCGGCATGACGAACGAGGGCGCGGGAGCCGCGCGGACGGTGACGCTGATCGGCAAGCCGGGGTGCCATCTGTGCGACGACGCCCGCGCCGTGGTCGAGGAGGTCGCCGCGGCGACCGGGGCGGTCGTCCTGGAGCAGGACATCACGCAGGACGAGGAGCTGTACCGGCGGTACTGGGAGCAGATCCCCGTCGTCCTCGTGGACGGCGAGCAGCACACCTTCTGGCGCGTCGACCGCGCCCGCCTCCACCGCGCCCTCTCCGCCTGACGCGTGCCGTTCTCCCCGTAGTGCGAGGTCAGGTAGGATCGGGGGCGTTTTGTGCGGCCGGGGGCGATGTATGAGGAGTGTGCCGAGTGCCCTCGGTGGAAGGCCCCGCGCCCGGCGGAACCCTGCCCGGCCGACCCGTGCCCTCGGTGGAGGCGGCCGTGGCGAGCGGATTCGCCGTGGTGGACGTCGAGGCGACGGGCTCGTCCTCGCGGCGGCACCGCGTCGTCGAGGTCGGGGTCGTGCTGCTCGGGCCCGACCTCGCCCCTGAGGGCGAGTTCAGCACGCTCGTCGATCCGCTCGGCCCTGTGGGGCCGACCCACATCCACGGCATAGAGCCCGCCCACCTGAGCGGGGCGCCGCACTTCGCCGGGATCGCCGGACGGCTCCTCGCACTGCTGCGCGGCCGCGTGCTGGTCGGGCACAACGTCGGCTGCGACCGGGCGTTCCTCGCCGCCGAGTACGCCCGGATCGGGATACGGCTGCCCGCCGTACCCGAGCTGTGCACGATGCGGATGGCCGCCGCGTACGCTGCGGGGGACACCTACGGGCTGTCACTGCGCGCGTGCGCCCGCGCGCTGGGGCTCGGTGGTGAGGTCCCCCACACCGCACTGGGGGACGCCCGTACGACAGCGGCGCTTTTCGGCCACTTCGTGGCGGAGACGGGTACGGTCGGCGCGGACTCGGCCGCGCAGGCGCTGGCGGAGCGGTTGTCGCAGGCAGGGCAAGTGCGCTGGCCCGAGGCCGGTGGCCTGCCGCGTACGGCGGAGGCATTGTGGAAGCGGCGCAGCAACGTTTCGGCGGGGCAGTACGTGCCCAATGTCCGAGATGGGAGTGCGTGATGCCCATCACTTCCGCCGGGCAAATCGGACACCATCTTTGTGCACGCGTTCACAAAGACATAGCCTGGCGTGCACGGGGCGGCTCCAACGACCGTGGCCGCTCTCAGCCCAGCTCTACCCGCAGGAGCACCGTGGCAACTGGCCGATCACACCGACCGGCGACCCGCAGCCGAGGGATCCCCGAGGCCACCGTCGCCAGGCTTCCGCTGTACCTGCGGGCGCTGACCGCTCTGTCCGAGCGCTCGGTGCCCACCGTGTCCTCGGAGGAACTCGCCGCTGCCGCCGGAGTCAACTCGGCCAAGCTGCGCAAGGACTTCTCCTACCTCGGCTCGTACGGGACCAGGGGCGTCGGCTACGACGTCGAATACCTCGTCTACCAGATCAGCCGGGAACTGGGACTCACCCAGGACTGGCCGGTCGTCATCGTCGGTATCGGCAACCTCGGCGCCGCGCTCGCCAACTACGGCGGCTTCGCCTCCCGCGGCTTCCGCGTCGCCGCGCTGCTGGACGCCGACGCGGGGCTCGCCGGGCGCCTGGTCGCGGGCCTGCCGGTGCGGCACATCGACGAGCTGGAGAGCATCGTCGCCGACAACCAGGTGTCCATCGGCGTCATCGCGACGCCCGCGGGCGCCGCGCAGGAGGTCACCGACCGGCTGGTCGGCGCGGGTGTGACCTCCATCCTGAACTTCGCCCCGACCGTGCTGACCGTGCCGGACGGCGTGGACGTGCGCAAGGTGGACCTGTCCATAGAGCTGCAGATCCTCGCCTTCCACGAGCAGCGCAAGGCCGGCGAGGGCGAGAACGGCCGCCAGGAGCCGGACGGGGACGTTCCCGCCGTGATGCCCGCATGAGCGAGCGAGTGATCGAAAGGCGCGTCCTGGACGAAGGCCAGCCCGAGCGTAGCGAGGGATGTGCATGAGTCTTCTGGTCGTCGGACTGTCGCACCGCAGCGCGCCGGTGAGCGTGCTGGAGCGGGCGGCGCTGAGCGCGGACGCGCGCGCCAAGCTGCTCCAGGACACGCTCGCCACCGAGCCCGCGAGCGAGGCCGTGGCGCTGTCGACGTGCAACCGCATCGAGCTGTACGCGGACGTCGACAAGTTCCACGCCGGTGTCGCCGAGCTGTCCACGCTGCTGGCGCGGCACAGCGAGGTCGGCCTCGACGAGCTGACGCCGCACCTGTACGTCCACTACGAGGACCGCGCCGTCCACCACCTGCTGTCGGTGGCGTGCGGTCTGGACTCGATGGTCGTCGGCGAGGGCCAGATCCTCGGCCAGATCAAGGACGCGCTCGCCGTCGGGCAGGAGCTGCACAGCGCCGGGCGGCTGCTCAACGACCTCTTCCAGCAGGCCCTGCGGGTCGGCAAGCGCGCGCACTCCGAGACCGGCATCGACCGCGCCGGGCAGTCCCTGGTCACCTTCGGGCTGGCCCAGCTCGCCCCCGTGACCGGCCCGCTGGCCGGCAAGCGCGCTCTGGTCGTCGGCGCCGGCTCGATGTCGTCGCTGGCCGCGGCCACCCTGGCGCGCTCCGGCGTGGCCCGCGTGACGATCGCCAACCGCACCCCCGAGCGGGCCGTACGGCTCGCCGCCCAGCTCACCGAGCAGGGCACGGAGGCGTACGCGGTGGGCATGGCCAAGCTCACGGCCGCGCTCGCCGACGCCGACGTCGTGGTGTCGTGCACCGGCTCGACCGGCCTGGTGCTCACCGCCGACGACCTCAGGGCGGTCGGCCCGCTGGCCGTACTCGACCTCGCGATGCCGCGCGACGTCGACCCGGCGGCGCACGACCTGGACCACGTCCACCTCGTCGACATCGAGTCGCTCGCCGCGGCGTCCGCGGACGCGCCCATGGCCGCCGACGTGGAGGCCGTGCAGGGCATCGTCGCCGAGGAGGTCGCCGCCTTCGGCGCCGCCCAGCGCGCCGCCCGCATCACCCCGACCGTGGTCGCGCTGCGCGCGATGGCCGCCGACGTCGTCGCGGGTGAACTCGCGCGGCTCGACGGCAGGCTGCCCGACCTGGACGACAAGCAACGCGCGGAGATCGGCCAGACCGTCCGCCGCGTCGTGGACAAGCTCCTGCACGCGCCGACCGTGCGGGTCAAGCAGCTCGCGGGCGAGCCCGGCGGTGCCGGGTACGCCGACGCGCTGCGGGAACTCTTCGACCTCGACCCGCAGGCGGTCGCCGCCGTCAGCCGGGCCGAAACCCCCAGGCCCACGGCGGCCCGGGTGCCCGACCGAATCGAGAGCGGCGATGACTAACCCCGCGAACACCCCCGCGAACCCCCCCGCCACCCCGGCGACCACCCCCGCGCCCCCGTCCGGCGCCCCCGGCCGCGCACTGCGGCTCGGCACCCGGCGCAGCAAGCTCGCCATGGCCCAGTCCGGCATGATCGCCGGCCAGGTCCGCGCCCTGACCGGGCGCGAGGTGGAGCTCGTCGAGATCACCACCTACGGCGACGTCTCCCGCGAGAGCCTGGCGCAGATCGGCGGCACCGGCGTCTTCGTGTCCGCGCTGCGCGACGCGCTGCTGGCCGGCGAGATCGACTTCGCCGTGCACAGCCTCAAGGACCTGCCCACCGCAGCCCCCGACGGCCTGGTGCTGGCGGCCGTGCCCGTGCGTGAGGACCCGCGCGACGCGCTGGTCGCCCGCTCCGGGCTGACCTTCGCGGCCCTCCCGCCCGGAGCGAAGATCGGCACCGGCTCGCCGCGCCGCATGGCGCAGCTCAACGCGTGGGCGCGGTCACACGGCCAGGACATCGAGACCGTTCCGATCCGTGGCAACGTTGACACCAGGATCGGGTACGTTACTTCCGGCAAGCTCGACGCCGTCGTGCTGGCTGCCGCGGGGCTGAACCGTATCGGCCGGATCGCCGAGGCGACCGAGCTGCTCCCGACCGACGCCGTACTGCCCGCTCCCGGACAGGGTGCGCTGGCCGTCGAGTGCGCCGCTTCGGACCCGGAGCTGGCCGCACGGCTCGCCGAACTCGACGACCCGGGAACCCGGGCCGCCGTGACCGCCGAACGATCCCTGCTCGCCGCCCTCGAGGCCGGCTGCAGCGCCCCTGTGGGCGCACTGGCCGACCTTGTGGACGACGGGCAGACTACCGAGCTGCGCCTGCGCGGCGTCGTCGGCACCACCGACGGCACCGAACTGGTGCAGATGTCCATCACCGGCCGCGTTCCGGCGTCCGGCGACGAGGCGCGTGCCCTGGGCCGCGAACTCGCCGCCGAGATGCTCGCGAAGGGCGCGGCGGGTCTTATGGGGGAGCGCACACTTTGAACCCCGCCGCCGTCGCTACGACCAACCCTGTGACCGGCGCGGCCGGTGCGACACTGCCGGCCGGCAGCGCCGCAAGCCCCGGCCCCGCCGGGCGGACCGTCCACGGTCACGTCACCTTCCTCGGTGCCGGGCCCGGTGACCCCGGGCTGCTGACCCTGCGTGCCGTCGAAGCGCTCGCCCTCGCCGACCTGCTGGTCGGCGACCGCTCCGTGCTCGATGTCGTCCGCACCCACGCCCGCGCGGACGTCGGCACCGCCGAGCCGTCCGGCGACACCGCGGAGGCAGCCGAACCGGCCGTCGGCAGCGCGGTGTTGGACACCTCCGCCCTCGCCGATGCCGCTGCCCAGCTTGTCATGGCGTCCGCGCGGACCGGCAAGCGGGTCGTCCGCGCGGTCGCGGGCGACCCCGGCCTGGACGCCTGCGCCGCTGCCGAGATGCTCGCGTGCGCGCAGGCCGGCATCCCCTTCGAGGTCGTGCCGGGCGTCGCCACCGAGGTGGGCGTGCCCGCGTACGCCGGAGTGCCGCTCGACGGCGGGGTGCGCTTCGTGGACGCCCCGACCGCCTCGGCGCGCTGCTGGACCGAGGCGGGCGCCAGCGACGCGACGCTGGTGGTCTCCACCACCCTGCAGACCGTCGCCGCCACCGCCGCCGAGCTGGTCGCCGCCGGCCGCAAGCCGGACACGCCGCTGACGGTGACCGTCGCCGGCACCACCACCCGGCAGCGCACCTGGACCGCGACGCTCGCGACCATCGCCGCCGAGCTCAAGGCCACCAAGGCGCTGCCCACGCCCGAGGACTCGGTCGCGGCCATAGCCGTGGTCGGCGAGCGCGCCGGGCGGCGCGAGCACCTGTCGTGGTTCGAGTCCAAGCCGCTGTTCGGCTGGCGGGTGCTCGTACCGCGCACCAAGGAGCAGGCCGCCTCGCTCTCCGACCAGCTGCGCTCGTACGGCGCCGTGCCGCACGAGGTGCCCACCATCGCCGTGGAGCCGCCGCGCACCCCGCAGCAGATGGAGCGCGCGGTCAAGGGCCTGGTCACGGGCCGCTACGAGTGGATCGCCTTCACGTCCGTCAACGCGGTCAAGGCGGTGCGCGAGAAGTTCGAGGAGTACGGGCTCGACGCGCGTGCCTTCGCCGGGATAAAGGTCGCCGCGGTCGGCGAGCAGACCGCGCAGGCGCTCGTCGAGTTCGGCGTCAAGCCCGACCTGGTGCCCAGCGGCGAGCAGTCCGCCGCGGGCCTGCTGGAGGACTGGCCGCCGTACGACCCGGTCTTCGATCCCATCGACCGCGTCTTCCTGCCGCGCGCCGACATCGCGACCGAGACGCTCGTCGCGGGCCTGGTCGACCTCGGCTGGGAGGTCGACGACGTCACCGCCTACCGCACCGTGCGCGCCTCGCCGCCGCCGGCGGACACCCGAGAGGCGATCAAGGGCGGCGGCTTTGACGCGGTGCTCTTCACCTCGTCCTCGACGGTACGGAACCTGGTCGGCATCGCCGGGAAGCCGCACAACGTGACCGTCATCGCTTGCATCGGGCCGGCGACGGCCAAGACCGCGGAGGAGCACGGGCTCCGGGTCGACGTGATGGCCCCGGAGCCGTCGGTGCACGCGCTTGCGCAGGCCCTCGCGGACTTCGGCGCGTCACGCCGCGACGCGGCGGTCCTCGCCGGTGATCCCGTCACGAGGCCCAGCGAACGCCGCCCGGGCGCCCGCCGCCGCCGCGTCTGACCTGCGGTCCGCTCGAGGGTACGGCTCGCCCGCCGGGCACGCGTTTCTGCCGCGCGGGGCACCCGTTTTTCGGGGGCGCGCGTGCCGCGTGGGGCACCCGTTTTTTAGGGACGCGGGGAACTGCGCGGCAAGCCCCCACCGGGGCGCGGGTCGTCACCGACCCAAGGGGTCTCTTCGGTCCTCCCCCAGAGCTCCGCCTGGGAGGTGCCCCCAGGACCACCGGCCGGTGGGTGGTTGCTCGCGCAGTTCCCCGCGCCCCTGAAAACGCTCGCCCAGCGCGGCACGCGCCACCTGCCCGCGTTCCCGGGACGCTCGCCCGGAGCGGCAGGCGCGGGCCCGGCGGGGGCGCGCCCCGTACCCGTGAGCCCCGACTTCGCGTCGGGAAGAGCACTGCGCGGCCCGGCGTACCGTGGAGGCATGGCTAGGTATGGGGAATTCCCCGGGGCGCGGCCCCGGCGGTTGCGGACGTCCGCGGCGATGCGCCGCCTCGTCGCGGAGACCCGGCTGGACCCGGCGCAGATGATCCTGCCCGCCTTCGTCCGGGAAGGCATCAGCTCGCCTCAGGCGGTCTCCTCGATGCCCGGCGTCGTCCAGCACACCCGCGACACCCTGCGCAAGGCGGCCGCGGAGGCCGCCTCCGCCGGCGTGGGCGGCATCATGCTCTTCGGCGTGCCCGAGGTGAAGGACGCGGTGGGCAGCCAGGGCACGGACCCGGACGGGATCCTGCAGCAGGCGATCCGCGACGTCGTCGCGGAGGTCGGCGACTCGATGGTCGTCATGTCGGACCTGTGCCTGGACGAGTTCACCGACCACGGCCACTGCGGCGTCCTGGACGCCGAGGGCCGGGTCGACAACGACGCGACGCTGGAGCGCTACGCCGAGATGGCGCAGGTCCAGGCGGACGCGGGCGTCCACGTCGTCGGGCCCTCCGGGATGATGGACGGCCAGGTCGGTGTGGTCCGCGAGGCGCTGGACGAGATAGGCAAGCAGGACGTGGCGATCCTGGCGTACACCGCGAAATACTCCTCCGCCTTCTTCGGGCCCTTCCGCGAGGCCGTGAACTCCGGCCTCAAGGGCGACCGCAAGGCCTACCAGCAGGACCCGGCGAACGCCCGCGAGTCGCTGCGCGAGCTGGCGCTCGACCTCGCCGAGGGCGCCGACATGGTCATGGTCAAGCCCGCGCTGCCGTACCTGGACGTGCTGACGAAGGTCGCGGAGTCCGTGGACGTGCCGGTGGCCGCCTACCAGGTCTCCGGCGAGTACGCGATGGTCGAGGCCGCGGCGGCGAACGGCTGGATCGACCGGGAGCGGGCGATCACCGAGACGCTGACCTCGATCCACCGGGCGGGCGCGAACATGATCCTCACCTACTGGGCGACCGAGGTCGCGCAGAACCTCTGACGGAGCGGCCCCCGCCGTCGCCTGCGCGGCCCCGGCGGGGTCGGTCCCACCAGAACGTCCACACGTCGCCGTCCAGCACCTCGGCGGCCGCGTACTCCTCCCCGCGAGCCGCGGCCCTGGCCGACGTCGTCCGGGCAGAAGGCGTAGCCGGGTCGCAAGTTGGCGGCGCGGGCCGCCCAGTTCGCGACCCTGCCGGTGTCGGTACGGGGTGGCGGCGGGAAGTGCCCGGCGCGGGTGGGGAGAAGGCGAGCGGCACATGACGGTGAATCGGTGAAACCACTGGTGTCCGACCTGCTGACCCGGGCGCGCGGCGGGGACGGCGACGCCTTCCGCGCGCTCACCGAGCCGCACCGGCGCGAGCTGCTGGTGCACTGCTACCGCATGCTCGGCTCCCTCCAGGACGCCGAGGACGCCCTCCAGGACAGCCTGCTCGCCGCCTGGCAGGGCCTCGACGGCTTCCAGGGGCGGGCCTCGCTGCGCACCTGGCTCTACCGGATCGCCACCAACCGCTGCCTCAACGCCCTGCGGTCGCAGGCCCGGCGGCCCGCCCAGGAGTGGAACACGCCCGGCCTGAACCCGCCGGAGCCCTCGCGCATGGGCGAGGCGGTCTGGCTGGAGCCCTTCCCGGACGCGCTGCTCGCGGGCGCGATCGACGTACCGCTCGGGCCCGAGGCCCGCTACGAGCAGACCGAGTCGATCTCGCTGGCCTTCGTGACCGCGCTGCAACTGCTGCCGCCGCGCCAGCTCGCCGTGCTCGTGCTGCGGGACGTGCTGGGCTTCCGGGCGAGCGAGGTCGCCGGGATGCTGGACACCACCGTCGAGTCGGTCACGAGCGCCCTCAAGCGGGCCCGGGCGGGCCTTCAGCGCCACCGTGCCGCCGACCCCGGCGACGAGCCGCCGCCGGCCGCCGGTTCGCCCGCCGAGGAGGAGATCCTGGCGCGCTTCGTGAGGGCGTACCAGGCCGCGGACGTGGACGGGCTGGTCGCGCTGTTCACCGACGACGTTTTCATGTCCATGCCGCCGGTGCCGTTCGAGTACCTCGGCGTGGACGCGGTGGGCCGCTTCTGCACCGAGCTCTTCGGCGGCGGGAGGGCCTTCGACCTGGTGCCGAGCCGCGCCAACGGCCAGCCGGCCTTCGGGCTGTACCTGCGGGCGGCGGGCGGCGAGCGGTACGGGATCGGCGTGATCGTGCTGGGGCTCAGCGGCGGCCGGGTGTCCGCGCTGAGCCGCTTCGAGGCGAGCACCTACCCGTGGTTCGGGCTGCCGCCGTCGCTGCCGGCCGCGATGCCCGCCCGCTGAGCCCGCGCCGGGCGCCCGCGCCGGGCGCCCGCGCGGGGGGCGGGCGCCCGGCGCGTCATACGGCGGGGCCGGTTACTGCCGTCGCTGCCGTTACAGGCATCACAGCCGTCATAGCCGTCACGGGCGTTACGGGCGTCACAGTCGCAGGACGACCAGGGCGGTGTCGTCGGTGGCGCCGTCCGGCGGCAGCAGCTCGTCCAGCAGCGCGTCGGCGAGCTGCTCGGGGTCGGCGGCGCGGTGCCGGGCCAGGGACGTCGCCAGGCGGCCGAGCCCGACGTCGATGTCCTCGCCGCGTCGCTCGATGAGCCCGTCGGTGTAGAGGACGAGCGTCGCGCCCGGCTCGAAGGCGACGACGGCCTGCGGGCGCGGTTCGGGCTCGGGGCTGGCGCCGATCGGCGGGTCGGTGGCCCGGTCGAGGAATTCCACCGTGCCGTCCGGGTGCACCAGCGCGGCCGGGGGGTGCCCGGCGTTGCTGTACGTGATGGTGCGGGCCGGCCAGTCGACGTGCGCCTTGACCACGGTCGTGGACTGCGCGCCCTCGACGGACTCGGCGTAGAGGTTGAGCGCGTCCAGCGCCGCCGCGGGCCCGTCGGTGACCCGGGCGGCGGCGCTCAGCGCGCTTCTGAGCTGGCCCATCACCGTCGCGGCGGTGAGACCGTGGCCGACGACGTCCCCCACCGCCACGGTGGTGCGGTTACCGGGCAGGTCCGCCATGTCGTACCAGTCGCCGCACACGTTGAGCGCGCTCACCGCGGGCTGGTAGCGCACCGCGGCCCGGTGGTCGACCGGGCGGGTGGTGGGCAGCAGCGCGGACTGCAGGGCGAGGGCCACCTCCCGCTCGTGGGCGTGGGCGCGGCGCAGCCGCATGTTGAGCTCCTGCAGCTCGCGGGCCCGCATGTACAGCTCGGCCTCCAGCTTGCTGTGGCTGGCCGGGCCGCCGTTACGGGCCTTCATGAAGGCGGTGACCTCCTCCACGCGGTGCACGATGAGGGCGACCTCGCCGTCGGCGTCGAGCACCGGGGTGTTGATCGTGCTCCAGTAGCGCTCCTCGAAGACGCCGGGGCGGTCCGTGCGCTCCACGTCGTAGCGCTGGAGGGGGAGCGAGTCGCGCTCGTGGGTCGCGAGGACGTGGCGCAGTGAGGCGCCGAGGTTGGCCGGGCCGTTCGCGGAGTCGGCGCGTTCGGGGCTGTCGGGGAAGACCTCGAAGATGTAGCGGCCGGCCAGGTCTTCGGGGCTGTGGCCGGACAGGCGCGTGTAGGCCTCGTTGACGTCGATGTAGCGCAGCTCCGTGTCGAGCAGCGCGATGCCCGCCGGGAGTCCCTTGTAGACCGCCCGGTAGTCGATCCCCGGATCGCCGCCGTCGCCTGACACGTGCCTGTCCGTCCGCCCTCGGTGCCGCTGCTGACTCCACCATCGGACCACAGGCGGCGCCCGGCCGCCTGCCGAGCGGGGGCCGCCCTGCGGCAGGCGGGTGCGGCCCCGGCGGAGGGCCGCACCCGGATGGTCGGCCGGTGAGGCCGGTCAGAGGCGGTCGGGGGTGCGGATGCCCAGCAGGGCCAGGCCCTGGCGCAGCGTGCGGGCGGTCAGCTCGCACAGCAGCAGGCGGTTCTCCACCTGGGCGGGGCCGCCGTCGGCGGTCAGCACCGGGCACTGCTCGTAGAAGGTCGTGAACAGCGACGCGAGCTGGTACAGATACGCCGCGAGCCGGTGCGGCTCGTACACCTCGGCGACCTCGGCGAGGGTGTCGCCGAACGCGTCCAGATGCAGGCCCAGCGCGCGCTCGGCCTGCTCCAGCGGCAGCTCGGGGTGGGCGGCGGGCTGCTGGTCCCCGGCGGCCTTGCGGAAGATCGACTGCGTCCGGGCGAAGGCGTACTGGATGTAGACGCTCGTGTCGCCGTTGAGCGAGACCATCCGGTCCAGGTCGAAGACGTAATCCCGGCCGAGCGAGGTCGACAGGTCGGCGTACTTGACCGCGCCGACGCCGACCTGCACGCCGTTGGTGAGGATCTCCTCCTCGGACAGGCCGATCTTCTCGCCCTTGTCCCGCACGACCGCGGTGGCCCGCTGGACCGCCTCGTCGAGCAGCGCCTCCAGCTTGACGCTCTCCCCGGCCCGGGTCTTGAACGGCTTGCCGTCCTTGCCGAGCAGGGTGCCGAACGGCAGGTGCCGGGCGGAGACCGCGTCGGTCAGCCAGCCGGCCCGGCGGGCGGCCTCGAAGACCATCTTGAAGTGCAGCGACTGCCGGACGTCCACGACGTAGAGGAGCGTGTCGGCATGCAGCTCGCCCGTCCGGTTGCGGATCGCGGACAGGTCGGTGGCCGCGTAGCCGAAGCCGCCGTCCGACTTGCGGACGATCAGCGGGACGGGCTCGCCGTCCTTGCCCTTGATGTCGTCGAAGAAGACGCACAGCGCGCCGTCGGACTCGACCGCGACCCCGGACTTCTCCAGCAGCTCGCACGTCTCGGCGAGCATGTGGTTGTAGCCGGACTCGCCGACGATGTCCTCGTCGCGGATCTGGATGTCGAGCTTGCTGTAGACCGAGTCGAAGTAGATCTTCGACTCGTCGACGAACCGCTGCCACAGTGCGACCGTCTCCGGATCGCCCGCCTGGAGATCCACCACCCGGCGCCTGGCCCGCTCCTTGAACGCCTCGTCGGACTTGAACAGCGCGCCCGACGCCTTGTAGAGCCGGTCCAGCCGGGACATCGAGGCCTCGCCCGCGTCCGCCTCGTCGGCGGTGTGGTCCAGCTCGTGCGGGTGCTCGATCAGATACTGCACGAGCATGCCGAACTGCGTGCCCCAGTCGCCGATGTGGTGCCTGCGGACGACCTGCTCGCCCCCGAACTCCAGGATCTTCACGATCGCGTCGCCGATCACGGACGAGCGCAGGTGGCCGACGTGCATCTCCTTGGCCACGTTCGGCTGCGCGTAGTCCACGACGGTGATGCCGGGGTGCGCCTTGAGCGGCACGCCGAGCCGCTCGTCGGCGGCGCGGGCCGCTACGTTGCGGGTGATCGCGGCGTCGGCGACCGTGATGTTCAGGAAGCCGGGGCCGGACACCTCCACGGCCGCGATCGGGTCGTCGCCGGACTGCTCGGCGGCGAGCCCGGGCAGCGCCTCGACCACCTGGGCGGCGAGCGCCTGCGGGTTGGTCTTCTGCCGCTTGGCCAGGCCCAGCACCCCGTTGGCCTGGAAGTCGGCCCGGTCGCTGCGTCGCAGCAGCGGGTCGGCACCCGCGGCCGACGGCACGGCCGCCGCGAGGGCGGCCGAGACACGCTGCTGGAGCGAAGCGGAAAGGGAAGCGACCGAGGCCATGAAGGGTGCCGTTTCGTGTGTCGGGATCGTGGGCTGCTCGGGACCGGGCTCCGTGGTGGGTGAGACCCAGGTTTTGAGCAGACCCAGTCTCCCACGGCGGCCGGAATCGGCGAGCAGGTTATCCACAGGGGTGGGGGCGGGGGCGGGTTGTCCACAGGGCGGCCCGGCGGGGGGCGAGGGTCTGGGAGAATCGTGGGAGCGGGACGCCTCCGGGGCGGCCCGCCCAGCAGGGGAAAGGACAGAGCAGTGGCTGCCAGCACCGAGACCGACTGGGTCTCCCGTTTCGCGGACGACGTCATCGCCGAGTCGGAGCGTCGCGCCCCCGGGAAAACCGTCGTCGTCGCGTCCGGGCTGAGCCCCTCAGGCCCGATCCACCTGGGCAATCTGCGCGAGGTCATGACGCCCCACCTGGTCGCCGACGAGATCCGCCGCCGCGGTTACCAGGTGCGCCATCTGATCTCCTTCGACGACTTCGACCGCTACCGCAAGGTGCCGAACGGGGTGCCGGGCGTCGACGCGTCGTGGGCCGAGCACATCGGCAAGCCGCTCACGTCCGTGCCCGCCCCCGCGGGCTCCGCGTACCCGAACTGGGCGGAGCACTTCAAGGCGCAGATCGTCGCGTCGCTGGCCGAGCTGGGCGTGGAGTACGACCCGATCAGCCAGACCGAGCAGTACACGTCGGGGGCCTACCGCGAGCAGGTGCTGCACGCGATGCAGCACCGCCGGGAGATCGACGAGATCCTCGCGCAGTACCGCACGAAGAAGGCGCCCGCCAAGCAGCAGCAGAAGCCGCTCGACGAGGCGGAGGTCGCCGCCGCCGAGGGCTCCGGCGCGGCCGCCGAGGACGACGGCAGCGGCAGCGGCGCGGAGTATTACCCGTACAAGCCGTTCTGCGCGGAGTGCGGCAAGGACTTCACCACGGTCACCGCGTACGACGACGAGACGACCGAGATGACGTACACGTGCACGTGCGGGCACGGCGAGACGGTGCTGCTGCGCGAGTTCGACCGCGGCAAGCTGGTCTGGAAGGTCGACTGGCCGATGCGCTGGGCGTACGAGGGCGTCGTCTTCGAGCCGTCCGGTGTCGACCACTCCTCGCCGGGGTCGTCCTTCCAGGTCGGCGGACAGATCGTCGGGCCGATCTTCGGCGGGAAGCAGCCCATCGGGCCGATGTACGCCTTCGTGGGCATCTCCGGCATGGCGAAGATGTCCTCGTCCAAGGGCGGAGTGCCGGTGCCGGCGGACGCGCTGCGGATCATGGAGCCGCAGATCCTGCGCTGGCTGTACGCGCGGCGCCGCCCCAACCAGTCCTTCAAGATCGCCTTCGACCAGGAGATCCAGCGGCTCTACGACGAGTGGGACGCCCTGACGCGCAAGGTCGAGGAGGGCGCCGCGCTGCCCGCCGACCAGGCCGCTTACAGCCGCGCGGTCGGCACCGCGGCGGGCGAGCTGCCGCGCACCCCGCGGCCGCTGCCGTACCGGACGCTGGCATCGGTCGCCGACATCACCGCGGGCGCCGAGCAGCAGACGCTGCGGATCCTGTCGGAGCTGGATCCGGAGCGCCCGATCGCGACGCTGGACGAGGTGCGCCCGCGGCTGGACCGGGCGGAGGCCTGGATCACCACGCAGGTGCCCGCCGAGCAGCGCACGGTGGTGCGGGCCGAGCCGGACGAAGGCCGGCTCGCCGCGCTGGACGACGCGGGGCGCGGCGCGCTGAAGCTGCTGCTCGACGGGCTGGCGTCGCACTGGTCGCTGGACGGCCTGACGACGCTGGTCTACGCGGTGCCGAAGGTCCAGGCGGGCCTGGAGCCCGACGCCAAGCCGACGCCCGAGCTGAAGGTCGCCCAGCGGGCGTTCTTCGCCCTGCTCTACGAGCTGCTCGTCGGCCGCGACACCGGCCCCCGGCTGCCGACCCTCCTCCTCGCGGTGGGCCAGGACCGCGTCCGCACCCTGCTGGGCGCGCCCGCGGCCTGACGGCCTGACGGCCTGACCGGCGCACCGGCCGGGAGCCGTATCCGCCGCCGGACTCCTGGCAGCGGGCGGTGCCTGGCCGGTGCGGCGGGGGCCGGGAGGCGAGGGATGCTTCGTGGGTGGCGCCCGGCCGGTGCGGCGGGGGCCGGGAGGCGAGCGATCCGTCGTGGGGGACGCCCGGCCGGGGGGTCGGGTGCCCGTCCGTCGTGGGCGGCGCCCGGCCGTGCGGGCGGTGCCGCGGGGCGTGAGGGCAAGGCCGTCAGGGTGACATCGGTGGGGCGCGGCGTCGGCAGGGGGGCGCCGGGGGGAACCATCGGAGGCGCTTGATGCGCCGATCCCGATGGGAGCCCCACCGTATGCCTCGTCTTGCCGCGCGGTTCGCCGCGTCACTCACCGCCGCCGCTGTCGCGGCCGCCCCCGCCGTTCTCGCCTGCGCCGCGCCGGCCGGGGCGGCGGACGCCGTGGTTCAACCGGTCACCGCCGCCGACCTCGGGCCGCGGGGCCCCTGGCTGCGGCTGCAGGACGACCCGGGGAACGCCGGGCGGCCGTTCGGCACGCAGGAGGTCGCGCCCTTCGCCGACCCCGTCCGCTTCAACGGCAGCCTGCACCTGGCCGTGACCGGTGCCGCCGAGGCCGAGCAGTCGCAGGCCGCCCACTACTTCGCCCTGCCGCTGTCGTTCAGCCGGATCGCCGCGTCCCCGCTGTCGTACGACCTCTACGTGAGCTCCGCCGGCTCCACCCCCTCCGCGATCCCCTTCGGTGCGAACCTCCAGCTGCCGGGCTTCTGCGGGGGAGCCTTCACCACGCTCAGCTTCCAGCCGCAGCTGGCCACCGACACCCAGGGCAGGGCCGGCGCGGTCGCCGACATCTGGCGGCACTTCGACACCGGCGGCGCCGCACTGTGGCGCACCTCGCGCGCGGTGGGGTCCTTCGCGGCGGGCAGCGACCACCCGTTCAGCGACTACGTCGCGGCCTGCGGCGGTGCGGGCAGCGGCGCGATCGGCGTGATCGCCAACGTCGGGCGGCTCGGCGACGCGAGCGCGAGCCTGGACACCTACGTCGACAACCTCACGCTCGACGGCACCGTCTACGACTTCCGGGTCGACGGCACCGCGACGGGCAGTATCGACCTCGCGCCCACCACGCCGGGCGGCCCCGGCCACCCCGGCACCTACGACGTCGGCGGCACGCCCGCCCGCGTCGGCGCGCTCCCGCCGTCCCTGCGGGGCGGCGGCGGCAACGGCGGTGGCGGCGGTGGCGGCGGGTGCGACGACAACGCCTGCTCCCTGGTGGGCACGGTCGACTTCACGAGCCCGGCGGACGGCCCGTACTTCACCGACGTCGGCACGCGCCTGGTGCTCTCCCGGCCGGGCGGCCTGCACCCGGACGACGTGACCGTGACCGCGGACGGCGAGCCGGTCGCCCTGACCGAGGGCCCGGACGGCACCCTCGTCGGCACCGTCACCCCGCCGACCGCCACCGACCTGGCACCGGGCGGCACGTACAGCACGGCCCTCACGGTCACCTGCGCCGACGGCTCGACGGGCCCGGTCGGTGTGACCGCCGAACTGCTGGCCCGCGGCTACGAGCCGCTCCAGCCCACCGGCGTCTTCGCCCGCCCGTAGCGGGCGCGGGCGCGCCTACGGGATGTGCTCGATGTCCGACTCGGACTGGAAGCGGTAGCGCATGTCCCGGATGGCCGTGACGAGGGTGCGCTCCTCGGGGGCGGTGCCGCCGTACACGGTCGGGAGGTAGCGGGAGAACTGCCGGGCGTTCGGGAATTCGCCCTTCTCGCGCACGTACTGGCGGTACGCCGCGAAGTAGGCCTCCTCGAGGGAGACACCGTCGGGGAGGTTCAGCGTCGGGTCGACGGGCTCCGGCTCGGGCTCGGGCTCCGGGGCGTACTCCTCGGTCCGCTGGCCCGGGAAGGGGAGCGGCCCGGAGCCGTTCACGCCGCCGTTCGCGCCGTTCGCCCCATTGGGACCCGCGCCGACGCCGAGCGGGCGGTCGCGCTCCGGGCCGGTGGGGATACGGGGCCGGTCCGGCGCGGGCTCCGGCTCGGGGGCCGGGGCCTGGGCCTGGCCGGGCTGGGAGCGCTCCGGCAGCCGCTGGGCGTGGAACCAGGGGCTCCCGGCCGGGCCGTCCGCCTCCCCGCCGGCGTGCGGCTGCGCCCTGACGTCCCCCTGCGGCTGCGGCCCCTGCTGCGGGTGTTGCGCCTGGGGCCCCACCTCGGCGAAGCGGGGGTCGAGCCGCGGGTCGTACTGCGGGTCGAAGCGGGGATCGAGCCGCGGGTCGTACTGCGGGTCGAGCCGGGGGTCGAGCCGCGGGTCGTACTGCTGGTCGTACCGGGGATCGAAGCGAGGGTCGTACCGCGGGTCGAAGCGCGCGTCGTACGCGTGCCCGACCGGCTCGGCGTACGGCCCCGCCCCGGCCCCCGCCCCCTCCGCGCGCTCCGGGACCGCCGCCACCGGCACCGCCCCGGCAGCCGTCGCGGCCTGCGGCGGCGCCGCCTCGGCCTCCTTCTCGGGGACCGGCGCCGCGGCCGTGAGCTCCTTGGGCGCGGGGCCCGCGAGGGGGTCGAGGCCCGCCGCGGCGAGTCCGGCCTCGGCGGTGTCGGCCAGTGGGACCCCGTACTTGGCCAGCCGCAGCGGCATGATCGCCTCGACGGGTGCCCGGCGGCGCCAGGCGACGCCGTAGCGGGCGCGCAGCCTCGCCCGGTAGACCAGCCGGTCCTGCTCGCGCCGGATGACCTCCTCGTACGACCGCAGCTCCCACAGCTTCATGCGGCGCCACAGCCGGAAGGTCGGGAAGGGCGCGAGCAGCCAGCGGGTGAAGCGGACGCCCTCCATGTGCTTGTCGGCGGTGATGTCGGCGATGCGCCCGATGGCGTGCCGCGCGGCCTCGACCGACACCACGAAGAGGACCGGGATGATCGCGTGCATGCCCACGCCGAGCCCGTCGGGCCAGGCGGCGGCGCCGTTGAAGGCGATGGTCGCGGCGGTCAGCAGCCACGCGGTCTGCCGCAGCAGCGGAAAAGGGATGCGCAGCCAGGTCAGCAGCAGGTCGAGGGCCAGCAGGACGACGATGCCGGCGTCCACGCCGATCGGGAAGACGTTCGCGAACCAGCCGAAACCCTTGTCCAGCGCGAGCGAGCGCACGGCCGCGTAGGACCCGGCGAAGCCTATGCCGGCAATGACGACGGCACCCGTGACGACGACCCCGACCAATATCCGGTGCGTGCGGGTCAAACGTATCGCGGCCACCCGCGACCCCTCCTGCGACTGCGACTCGGCAACTGGCGGCCCCAGACTGCCATACCGCGGCGACCGCCCGGCGCCCCCCGGCCCGGACAAACGTACGGATTGCCGCTGCTTTGCGGACGGGCGGGGCGGGGTTTGTTACGCGTTCGCCGCCGCGACCGCCGCGACCGCTTCCTTGGCGGCCCGCAGCGCGCCGGCATCAACGGTGGAGGCGCTCGGGTTCTTCTTGCCCTCCAGGCCCGCGCCGTTGTACTCGACGATCACCACGACGTTGCCGGTGCGCACCAGGAGGGTGTCGTCCTGCGAGGTGACCTTCGCGACGGTGGCCTTGCCCGCGAACGAGAACGCCTGGTCGCCCACGCCCGTGACGGCCGACGCCTTCGCGCCCGTCGTGCTGCCGAGGTCGGCCGCCTGGCCGGTGAAGCGTTCCTTCGCCTGGTCCTCGGCGGGTGAGGCCGGGGTGGAGGCGAAGCGCTGGAGGGTGACGGACAGCCAGCGGTACTGGTAGCCGTCCTTGCCGTTGCCGGTCCAGGAGCAGCCCGCGCGGTCCTTGGCGTCGTCGGAGGTGGCGGGCGTGCCGGCCGGCGACTTGGCCTTGGGCACGATCGCGGTCACGGTCGCCTGGCCGACCGACAGGCAGGCGTTGGGCAGCGTGGCGAACTTCTCCGGTGCGGGCGCCGCCGTCGTCGCCGAGGCGCTCGCGGTGGCGTCCTTGCCCTTTCCGTTGCCGCTGCCCTTGCCGCCGGATCCCGAGCCGGAGTCCGAGCCGGAGCCGCCGGAGGAGCAGCCGGCGAGCAGCAGCGCGGGCACGGCCGCGGCGCACGCCAGCAGCAGGGCCCGGCGCGGTGCGGTGCGTCGTCGTCGTTCCATGGTCCTGGGTCCAGTCGTCGTGAGTCGCGCCTGTGCGGCCGGTCGGCCCTCCACCCTAAGGGGTGCCCGGAGCGGCCCCCGCGCGGCCGGAAGGTCAGCCCTCGACCTTGCGCTCCAGCTGCTTGGCGACCTTCTGGGCGCTTTGCTGCACGTCAGAGCTCTGCGGGGGGGTGCCGGCGGGCGCGGAGGCGGCGCCGTAGCGGATGGTCACGACGACGTTCGCGGTGCGGAAGACGAGCGTCACATCGCGGCGGGTCACGCCCTGGGCGGCCGCGGCGCCCTTGCTGCCCTTGGCCGGGGTGAGGGTGTCGTAGATGAATGCGGCGTTGCCCACATCCGTGAGCCGCCGCGGCCCCCAGTCATGGCCGCTGCCACCCGCGGAGTCCGTGCCGTTCGCGGCTTTCGTGCCGTCCGCGTCGTTCGTGCCGGAGCCGTCGCCCGAGCCGGTCCCGCCGGTGGAGTCCGGGCTGCCGGTCGCCGTGCCCGACGCCGTGGGCGTGGACGTGGCCGACGGGGGAGTGGAGGGCGAGCTGCCGGGCAGCGGCAGCGGCGGGATCGACGCCAGCGCGGCCTGCGCGTCGAAGTCCGACTTGGCCTCGATCTCGTCGCTCACCGCCGGGTCGTACGACACGACCCGCTCCATGTCGATGACCAGCGAGTGGTCGGCGCCGTCCGCGGTCTTCGCGTGCCAGGTGCAGCCGACCCGGCGGTCGGTGTCGTACGTGAGGGACTCCGTGCCGGCGTAGTCCTTCGCGCCCGGCACCACGGCCTTGAGGGTGTCCAGGTCGACGGCGATGCACGGCTGCGGCAGCGTCTTGTACTTGCCCGGCGGGGCGGGCGAGACGGTCTGGTCGGTGGCCTGCGACGACTTGCTGTCGCCGTCCGCGCTGTCCGAGCCGCCGCCCGTGCACGCGGTGAGCGTGCCGAGGCCGCCGAGCGCGACCGCGAGCGCCAGCGCGCCCAGCGCGGCCCGCGGCCTGCGCGTGGAGTGCGCTGTGCGGAGCCCTTGCCTCACGTGCCGCCTCTCGATGTCGTGTGTCGCAGCTGCGTGCCGTAACGGTCCCGGCGCGGTAATTCCTTGGCGCGCTTGAGCGAACCCTGGACACAATGTCTACCGCACGCGGCGCGGAAAGCGCCCGTGGGGGTGGGTTTATCGGGTGACCCGTTGGTCTATTCGACGAATCAGACGTTTCATGCCGTATGGGTGTGAAACTGACGTGTTGTGCGCCATTGATCCGTGATGTCTGGAATGTTCCAGGCGTCCGGCCCGGCCACGCACGGTCGTGCCTTCGTCCCGCTCGTTCCTTCCAGTCGGTCTATGTCCCGGGGGGCAGCCATGTCGTACACCGAAGTACCCGGGGTCCGGGTCCCGATCCGCATGTGGACCGACCCGGCCGCGGTCGAGAGCGGCGCGATGCAGCAGCTGCGCAACGTCTCGTCGCTGCCGTGGATCAAGGGCCTCGCAGTGATGCCCGACGTCCACTACGGCAAGGGCGCCACGGTCGGCTCCGTCATCGCGATGCAGGGCGCGGTCTGCCCGGCGGCGGTCGGCGTCGACATCGGCTGCGGCATGAGCGCGGTGCGGACGTCGCTGACGGCGAACGACCTGCCCGGCGACCTGTCGCGGCTGCGGACGCGGATCGAGCAGACCATCCCGGTCGGCCGCGGCCTGCACAGCGACCCGGTCAGCCCCGGTGACGTGCACGGCATGCCGACGTCCGGCTGGGACGACTTCTGGGCGCGCTTCGACGGGCTCACCGAGTCGGTGCACTGGCGGGCCGAGCGCGCGGCGCAGCAGATCGGCACGCTGGGCAGCGGCAACCACTTCATCGAGGTGTGCCTGGACGAGTCCGGCGAGGTGTGGCTGATGCTGCACTCCGGGTCGCGCAACATCGGCAAGGAGCTGGCCGAGCACCACATCGGCGTGGCCCAGGGCCTGCCGCACAACAAGGGCCTGGTCGACCGCGACCTCGCCGTCTTCGTCGCGGACACCCCGCAGATGGCGGCGTACCGCAACGACCTGTTCTGGGCGCAGGAGTACGCCAAGCGCAACCGCGCGCTGATGATGGGCCTGCTGCAGGACGTCGTGCGCAAGGAGTTCAAGAAGGCGCGGGTCACCTTCGACCAGGTGATCTCCTGCCACCACAACTACGTGGCCGAGGAGCGGTACGACGGTGTCGACCTGCTCGTCACCCGCAAGGGCGCGATCCGCGCGGGCGGCGGCGAGTACGGCATCATCCCCGGCTCCATGGGCACGGGGTCGTACATCGTGCGCGGCCTCGGCAACACCGACGCCTTCAACTCGGCCTCGCACGGCGCCGGGCGGCGGATGAGCCGGAGCGCGGCGAAGAAGCGCTTCTCCACGCGGGATCTGGAGGAGCAGACGCGCGGGGTGGAGTGCCGCAAGGACGCCGGGGTCGTCGACGAGATCCCCGGTGCGTACAAGCCGATCGAGAAGGTCATCGACCAGCAGCGGGACCTGGTCGAGGTGGTGGCCAAGCTCAAGCAGGTCGTCTGCGTCAAGGGCTGAGCCCCGGCAGGGGCGGCCCCCTCGGGGGAGGGGCGCGGACGGCGGAGGGAGAGGCGTCAGCTTTCGGGCGGCGCCTCTTCCTCTTCGTCCTCCTTCTTCTCCGGCTCCCGCTGGACGGAGGAGGCCGTGTCGTCCTCCTCGCGCTGGACGGCCGCGCCCGCGGGTACGGCCGGTGCCGCGGCGGATGCGGGTTCGGCGGCGGGTCCGGACTCGGCGGCGGTGGGTTCGGCGGCGGGTTCGGCCGCGGGGGAGGGGGCGGCCATGACGCGTTCGGCGTTGGCCGAGGCCTCCCGCTCGAAGCGGTCGGAGGGGTCGCTCACCCGGATGCCGCCCGCGGTCTCCGTGCCGTCGACCGGGCCCTGCCGCTGCTGCATGACGTGCGTCAGTTCGTGGGCGAGCGTGGTGCGGCCGGTGTCGGACGCGGTGTCGTAGGCGTCGCGCTGGAAGACGATGTCGTTGCCGACCGTGTAGGCGCGGGCGCCGACCTCGGCCGCCGAGGCGTGCGCGCCGGAGTCGGTGTGCACGCGGACGTCGCCGAAGTCCGCGCCGAGCCGGGACTCCATGTCCGTGCGCGTCCCGGCGTCCAGCGGCTCGCCGCCCCCGCCGCCGACGACGTCGTGCACGGACGACCGGGGCGCGGCCCCGGGTGCCTCCGCGCGGCCCTCGTGCTCGTCCTCGCGCTCGTGGTCGTGCTCGTGCCCGTGCTGCACCTCGCGCTGGAGCACCGCGCCCACCCCGCTGTTGCCGACGAGCCGCTGGAGCACCCCGAACCCCGCGGGGCCGACCACGTCGGTGCGGCCCGCGGCCGCCGCCCTGAGCAGATGGGGCAGTGCCTGCTGCTGCGCGTCGGCGTCCGCGCCCTGCCGGTGGGCGCCTTCGTGCTCGTGGTCGTGGTCGCTGTGGTCGTGCGCTCGCATGCCGGGCTCCTCCCGGAGGGTGCCGTACGGGGTGGTGCGGGTCCAGCGCGACCGGTCAGCCCGTGGTGCTCTGGAGGGTGCCGCCGAGCAGCACGGACTCCGAGCACTGCGAGGGGACGGGCGCCTTGATCGGGCGGCCGACCTCGCGGCAGCCGACGGTCAGGGTGATCCTGCCGCCCGCCGGGACGACGATCGGCGTGACGAAGTGGTAGTCGGAGGCCCGGAAGTCCTCAAGCGCCAGGGTGAGGAGCTGCCCGTCGGCGGTGGCGACCACGAGGGTGCCCGCGTCGCCCTGCGGGTTCTGCACCACGATGTCCGTGACGTTGAAGCTCCTGCCGCTCGCGACGGTGTAGGAGGCGGCCTTCGTGCTTCCGCCGGCCGCGTCCTTGACGCTGATGTTGGTACGCGTCGGCGTCCCGGCCGCGGTGTTCGCGCCGCTGCCCGGGTTGGCGCCGCCCGCGCTGCCCGCCGTGCTGCCGGTGCCGGCGGAGGTGCCGCCCGCGGTCGCCGCCGGGGCGGTGGTACCGGTGCCGGCGGTGCTGCCCGTGCCCGCCGTGCTGCCCGCGGTCGAGCCGGCCGTGGTGCCGGCCGTGGTGCCGGCGGTCGTCCCCGGCGTGGCGGACGCGGCGCTGGCGATGGACTCGGGCGTGATGGCGTCGCGGGCCGCGGACCGTACGGTCGGGCGCAGCAGCCCGTACCAGAGGCCGACCAGGACGCCCGCGAGGATGACCGCGGTGATGATCGCACGCGGCAGCCAGCGCGGCAGGATCGCCTGCTGCTCGTACGTGCCGTCGAGGACGGCGGGCGGGCGGGCGCCGCCGTCCGGGGAGGGCTCGGGCGTGACGAGGACCTGGAAGGCGTGCGTCGCGGGCGCCCCGCGCCAGATCCGGCGCACCGGGCGGGCGTTGAGCCGCGACAGCTTCGTCTCGCCGCAGGGAATGGTGAGGTCGGCGGGCTCCAGCGCGAACTTCACGCGCTCGCCCATGCCCTGGGCGGCCAGCGTGACGGTCAGCGGCGTGTTGCCGCGGTTGTCGACCGCGGCCTCGTGCCGGCCGCGCCACGCGCTCTGCGAGGCGCGCGGCACCAGTTCGGCGGAGACGTCGGTGAACGGCAGTACGTCCAGCGGCCGTTCGGCCACGACCGGCAGGTTCGCGTCGCTCGTCGGCACCAGCCGCAGGCCCAGCGTCGTGGTGCCCGGGGCGGTGCCGGGCGCCCGCGGCGGGCGTACGTGCACCTGCGCGCTGCCCGAGGCGCCCGGGTAGAGCGACAGCCGCTCGGGCTCCACCGCGGTCCACTCGGCACAGGGGCCGACGGGTTCGAGGCGCAGCTCCTCCACGGTGGTACCGGAATTGGCCACCTGGACCAGCAGCGTCACATCGCCGCCGGGCTCCACGGCGACGGCACCCTCGTCGAAGCTCGCCGAAATACTCATACGCGTCACCGTAGGAGCGGAAGTTTTCCTTCCGGAGTGGCCGTGCAGGAAGTCTTTCGGGCAGGAATGGGTTCGCTTTGAGTCATCGTACGTCGCTTCAGGGAATATCAGGATGACAGAACGGGAACTCCAGATGCCGACAGTGCACGTCAGGGGTTTGAGACCTGCGCACGAAAGGGGGAGGGAATGTGAAGGAATTGAGTGTCGACCGGATCGCGGTCGATCTTCGCGCCTGGGATCCGATCTCTCAGGCGGGAGTGGCGAGCCAATTGCGGCTGCGACCGGAGGTCCGCCTGCTCGACCGAGATCCCGAGGCCGCGTCCGTCGTCGTGGCGGTCGTCGACGCGGTGGACGACGAGGTGCTCGGTGTGCTGCGCCGGATCCACCGGGCGGGGAGCCCGCGCGGGGTGCTCGTCGTGACTCTCATCGACGAGAATCAGCTGGTCAAGGCGGCGGAGTGCGGCTTCATCGGAGTGATCCGCCGCTCCGAGGCCTCGCCCGCGAAGCTCGTGGAGGTCATCGGCGCGGTCGCCCGCGGCGAGGGCTACGTCCCGGCGGACCTGCTGGGCGGGCTGCTGGTGCAGGTCGGGCGTTTCCAGGGCGACCGGACGAATGCGCACGGGCTGAATCTCAGCCGGCTCAACGAACGGGAGATCGAGGTGCTGAGGCTCGTCGCCGAGGGGTGCAGCACCGCGGACATCGCCCTGAAGCTCGCATATTCCGACCGCACGATCAAGAACATTCTGCACTCGGTGATGACCCGGCTCAATCTGCGGACGCGTTCGCAGGCGGTCGCGTATGCGATGCGGCAGGGGCTGATCTGACGGTCAGTTCGCTGGTGATCGTTTTTCCGTGGGCGACCCGGAAAAACGATCACCAGGCGCGGAAAAGCCCTGGGGAAAGATCACTGGCGCCCGAAGAACTCCACTTCCGCGATGGCCAGCCGGTGGCCGCCGGTCGCGCCGTAGCTGGCGTCGGTGGTGAGCCGGACCCTGGCCACGCCGGACGCGTGGACGTCGAAGGTCTGCGGGCCCGCCTGGTCGTGCAGGGTGACCGTGTGCGTGGTCGGGCGGCCGGCGGTGTCGTAGAAGGTGAGGGTGATCCGGGACGGGCGGGCCTGCGTGAGGAACGTGCCGTCGTCCGCGGAGCAACCGGGGGTGACGATGACCGTCACGAGGTGCACGGCCTGCGGGAAGCCGGCCTCCACGTACTGTCCGGCGCCCGCGCCCGGGGTGGCCGGGGCCCAGTAGCGGTTCGCGTAGCCGTCGAAGGCCATGCCCGCCGGGTGCGCCGGGTCCGCGGTGGACGCGGTCGCGCTGTTCGGGTGCAGCGGGGCCGGCTTCGCCGAGCGGTCCCGGATGTTCGAGACCAGGTCGGAGAGCTGGTCCCGGACCAGCCAGCCCACGAGCGCGAGCACGACGGCCACCGCGGGCCACACCGCGCGCGGCCGCAGCCTGCGCCGGGTGCGGCCGGGCGGGCGGTAGCCGGCGGCGACCGCGCGCTCCGGCCGCCGCAGCAGCCGCCGCCACCACGGCAGCGGCGCCTCGGGCACGGGGGCGGGCGCCGCCGGGGGCGGTGCCTGCGGGTCGAGCACCGCGCCGCACCGCGCGCACAGGTGCCGGTCCGCGGGGTTGGCGGCGCCGCAGCTCGGGCACGGCCGGTCCGGCAGCCGCACGGGCTCGGCGGCGGGCGGCTCCGCGCCGAGGTCGAAGAAGCCGGTCACGGGCTGCGGCCGGTCCGTCCGCTCCCCCGGCCGCCGCGCCGCGGCCGCGTCCGGCACGATGGGCCCGCTCCGCGGGTCGGGCGGCGGCAACGGCACCGCGGCGGGCTGCCCCGCGAGCGTCCCGGCACTGACCGGCCCCTCCGCGGAGGGCCGCGGCGCGACCGGCCCTGCGGGCGGGGGCGGCGGAGCCGGTGCCGTTGCCGGTGCCCGCGGCGGCGAGGGCGGCACCGGCGGCGGCACGGGCTCGTACGGCTGCGGCGCGGGCCCGAACCCCTGCGCGGGGCTCGGCGGTTGCGCGGGCGGGGGGCCGTATCCCTGCGGGGGCGGCCGGCGGCGGGAGTCCGGGCCGGGTTGGGGCGCGGGGCCGTAGCCCTGTGGCTGTCTCTTATACACATCTGACGCTGCCGACGACTCCTTACGTGTAGATCTCGGTG
>NZ_JOHY01000061.1 GCF_000721495.1 Streptomyces sp. NRRL F-5123 | reverse complement strand
AACATATCTGGCGTTGACTTTTGGCACGCTGTTGAGTTCTCAAGGAACGGAAGCTTCCTTCGAGACCGTTTCACCGGCCCCTCCGGGCTTTCCCTTCGTGTTTCCCAGCTTACCGGACTCCCGAGCCGATTCATAATCGGCCGTTTCCCGCTCAGCATTTCGATTTTCGGCACACCGAAAATCGCCCCGCTGAAGGGGTGGGCGTAGGTAGTTGGGTGGCCGCCCCGGCGGCTGGAGCTGGTGTGAGCCAGGTCTCCGGGCCGTTTTGGCGACTCGGACTACGTTACGTACATGTGGCGGCCGAGTCAAGCTCGGCCGCCGTTCAAACGTATTTTTCCGGCCACGTCCCGGTCGGGACAGTGGTCAGCGGACCTCGACCGCCGCCAGGTTGCGCTTGCCGCGGCGCAGGACGAGCCACCGGCCGTGGATGAGGTCGTCCCGCGTGGGGGTGGCGTCCTCGTCCGTGACCTTGGTGTTGTTGAGGTAGGCCCCGCCCTCCTTGATGGTGCGGCGGGCCGCCGACTTGCTCGGGACCAGCTCGGTCAGGGCGAGCAGGTCGGCGATCGGGGCCGGCTCGGTCACCTGGGCGTGCGGCAGCTCGCTGAGGGCCGCGGCCAGGGTGGGCTCGTCGAGTTCGGCGAGATCGCCCTGGCCGAAAAGCGCCCTTGAAGCGGCGATCACAGCCGCGCACTGGTCGGCGCCGTGGACGAGGGTGGTGAGCTCCTCGGCGAGGGCGCGCTGGGCCGTGCGGGCCTGCGGGCGCTCGGCCGTGAGCTGCTCCATCTCCTCCAGCTCCGCCCGGCTGCGGAAGCTGAGCATACGCATGTAGGTGGAGATGTCCCGGTCGTCCTGATTCAGCCAGAACTGGTAGAAGGCGTAGGGCGTCGTCATCTCGGGGTCGAGCCAGACGGCGCCGCCCTCGGTCTTCCCGAACTTGGTGCCGTCCGCCTTGACCATGAGTGGGGTGGCCATGCAGTGCACGTCGGCGCCCGGCTCCAGCCGGTGGATGAGGTCGAGGCCGGCGGTCAGGTTGCCCCACTGGTCGCTGCCGCCCTGCTGGAGGGTGCAGCCGTAGCGGCGGTACAGCTCCAGGAAGTCCATGCCCTGGAGCAGCTGGTAGCTGAACTCCGTGTAGCTGATGCCCTGCTCGGACTCCAGTCGGCGGGCGACGGCGTCCTTGGTGAGCATCTTGTTGACGCGGAAGTGCTTGCCGATGTCGCGCAGGAACTCGATAGCCGACAGACCGGCCGTCCAGTCCAGGTTGTTGACCATGAGTGCGGCGTTGTCGCCCTCGAAGGAGAGGTAGGGCTCGATCTGAGCACGCAGCCGGCCGACCCAGGCGGCGACCGTCTCCGGGGCGTTCAGGGTGCGCTCGGCCGTGGGGCGGGGGTCGCCGATCTGGCCGGTGGCGCCGCCGACGAGGGCGAGCGGGCGGTGGCCGGCGAGCTGGAGGCGGCGCACGGTGAGGACCTGGACGAGGTGGCCGACGTGCAGGCTGGCCGCGGTCGGGTCGAAGCCGCAATAGAAGGTGACGGGACCGTCCGCGAGTGCCTTGCGCAAGGCGTCCTCGTCGGTGGACAGCGAGAAGAGCCCGCGCCACTTCAGGTCGTCGACGATGTCCGTCACGGCTTCGTGTCTCCTTGGTTCTGCTGATGGGCGCGGAGCTGCTGCTCCGCGCCCTGGCAGGCTACCGCCGCTTGCGCGGGGCGTGCGCGCGGTAAGGGCTCACGGTGGGGTCGCCGTCGATCCAGTAGCGCCAGGGGTGGGCGGCTCCGGCGCCGCCGACGCCGGTGCGCGGGCCGGTGCGGACGGCGGCGGGGTCGGGCGGGGTGCCGGTGAGGATGCGGAAGGGGCCGCCGGGGGCGCAGGCGTCGGCGCCGTTGAGGGCGCGGTCGACGGAGAGGGCGGTGGCGAGCCGGGCGGGGCCCTGGGCGAGGTCGGTGTCCTTGCGCGAGGTGGGGCGGTGGCGGCGGGCGAGGTCGGCGCCGGCGGTGACGTGGCCGGCCCGCAGCAGGATTCCGGCGGCCTTGCCCACGGGTCCGCAGACCAGGTTCAGGCAGTGCCACATGCCGTAGGTGAAGTAGACGTAGGTGTGGCCGGGCGGGCCGAACATGACGGCGTTGCGGTCGGTGCGGCCGCGGTAGGCGTGGGAGCCGGGGTCGTTGGGGCCGTCGTAGGCCTCGACCTCGGTGAGCCGCAGGTCGATCGGGCCGTCGTCGGTGGTGCGGACGAGGACGCGGCCGAGGAGGTCCGGCGCGATCTCCAGGACCGGCCGGTCGAAGAACGCGCGGTCCAGCGGGGCCCGCTCGGGTGCGGTGATCACGGTCCGGAAGCGTACCGGAGCGGGGTGGAACCACCCCGGGGTGCGCTGCGTTCGTAGTGTTCGCCAAGATCTGTGCACGACACGGCAAAGCGAAGGGGACGGGTGTCCGTAATGGGCTTCAGGAAGATGATGGCGAGTCTGGGCGCGGGCGGGGCGTCGGTGGAGACCGAGCTGCACCAGGCGGACGTGACGCCGGGCGGGGTGATCCACGGCGAGGTGCGGATCGAGGGGGGTTCGGTCGACCAGCGCATCCAGGGGGTGTCGGTGGGGCTGCAGGCCCGCGTCGAGGTCGAGACGAAGAACGCCCAGGGCGAGGACACCGAGTACCACCAGAACATCGAGTTCCACACGCTGCAGGTGGGCGGGGAGTTCGTGATCCAGCCGCGGGCGGTGCACACGCTGCAGTTCGCGCTGGAGGTGCCGTGGGAGACGCCGGTGACGATGTTCATGGGGCGGCAGCTGACCGGGATGAACGTCGGTGTGACGACGGAGCTGCAGATCGCGCGGGCGGTCGACAAGGGCGACCTGGACCCGGTGAACGTGCACCCGCTGCCGGCGCAGGACGCGCTGCTCGAGGCCTTCGGGCGGCTGGGCTTCCGCTTCCACAGCGCGGACCTGGAGAAGGGGCACGTGCACGGGACGCGGCAGCGGCTGCCGTTCTACCAGGAGATCGAGTTCAAGGTGCCGGAGCAGTACCGCGGGCTCAAGGAGGTGGAGCTGACCTTCGTGGCCGACGGCAACGAGATGGACGTGGTGCTGGAGATGGACAAGAAGGGCGCCTTCACCGGTGGCGACACGCACCGCTCCTTCGTGATGAACATGCAGTCCTTTGAGCACACGGACTGGGCGGACTACCTCCATCAGTGGCTGGCCGAGGTGGGAGCGAAGCGGAACTGGTTCTAGGGTCCTACGCTCGGACCGGCAGGTTGGTGCGAGACCGACTGATCGAATCGAGAGGTGTCGAGGTGTCCGAGCAAGCGCGGCGACCGCTTCCCCATGACTTCCACCCGCAGGTGCCGGAGTTCACCGTCGTGAGCGACGGGATGACGCACGAGGGAGTGCTCCCCGACGACCAGGTCCACGCGGAGGGCAACGTCTCGCCGCATCTGCGGTGGGAGGGCTTCCCGGCGGAGACCAGGAGCTTCGCCGTGACGTGCTACGACCCGGACGCGCCGACCGGCAGCGGTTTCTGGCACTGGGTGCTGTTCGACATCCCCGCGTCGGTGACGGAGCTGCCGCGGGGTGCGGGCTCGGGGGATTTCGTGGGGCTCCCGGACGGTGCGGTGCACGCCCGCAACGACTACGGGACGCGGGATTTCGGCGGGGCGGCGCCGCCCGCCGGGGACGGTCCGCACCGCTACGTCTTCACCGTCTTCGCGGTGGACCAGGAGAAGCTGGGTGTGGACGCGGGTGCCTCGCCCGCGGTCGTGGGCTTCAACCTGCGCTTCCACACGCTGGCGCGGGCGGCGCTGATCGCCGAGTACGAGGTGTCGGGCGGCTGAGCCGCCGTACCCGCCGGCCGTGGCGGGAAGGCGGGGTGGCCGGCGGTTAATGCGTTGCGCCCCGCGGCCGCCGCGCCGCACAGTGGTGGGTGCCCGGCTCGCCGGTGCCCCCGGTCATGCGCCCGGGCGGCGCGGCTCGACACCGGGCAGGCCGGCACCGCTTCGGCGGGGGCGGCGGGGTGTGGCGCTGGGCGGTACCACGCGCCCTCCGCCGCCTGCCGGGCCCCGGTCGTCCGGACCGGGCGTCCGCGCCGGCCGGAGCGCTCCGGATGCCGGGGATTCCACCTCCTCACGGCGTCCGGGGCGCAGTCTTTCCTGTTTCCGGGGGCGGAGTGTTCCCCGGCTCTTTGCCGCGCTCTCCTTTCGCGGCCATCTCCTGTCCCCTGAGGGGAAATTGCGTTGTCCGTGCGGCAAACGCACGGGCACAGTGGAGCCACTTCGCCGAGGGGCGGAGCGGAGCCGGGAGGTGGGCGGAAATGCGTGAGACGCTGGTGCTGAACGCGAGTTTCGAGCCGCTGTCGACGGTGTCGCTGCACCGCGCGGTGGTCCTGGTGATGCAGGACAAGGCCGTCGTCGAGCAGGCGCATTCGGGTCTGCGCTTCCGTGCCGCCCAGGTGGACATCCCGGTGCCGCAGGTGATCCGGCTGTGCCGGTACGTACGGGTGCCCTTCCGACAACGGGCCCCGTGGTCGCGGCGCGGGGTGCTGGTGCGCGACCGGCACCGGTGCGCGTACTGCGGGCGGCGGGCGGCGACGGTCGACCACGTGGTGCCCAAGTCGCACGGCGGCGCGGACAGCTGGCTGAACACGGTCGCGGCCTGCTCGGAGGACAACCAGCGCAAGGCGGACCGTACGCCGGAGCAGGCCGGGATGCGGCTGCTGGCGCAGCCGTTCGAGCCGACACCGGCGGACGCGCTGCTGCTGGCGCTGGGTGTGCGGGACCGCGCGGCGCTGCCGGAGTGGCTGGCCCGTACGGCATGAGCGGGTAGGGCGCACGGTGTGGAGGGCGGCCGGGCCGGTCGGGGACGACGGGGCCGGCCGCCTTCGTGCGTGCGGGGCTACTTGAGGATGAGCTGGACGATGGCCACGATGCCGACGGCCACGATCAGGCCGCGCAGCGCGGCGGGCGGCAGCCGGCGGCCGACGCGGGCGCCGATGAGGCCGCCGATGGTCGCGCCGACGGCGACGAGCCCTACGGCGGCCCAGTCCATGTCGGCGACGAAGATGAAGAGCACCGCGGCGATGCCGTTGACCATGGCGGCCAGCACGTTCTTCAGGCCGTTGATGCGCTGGAGGGTCTCGTCGAGCATCAGGCCCATGAGGGAGAGGTAGATGACGCCCTGGGCAGCGCCGAAGTAGCCGCCGTAGGCGCTGGCCACGAACATCCCGAGGGCGAGCAGCGCGCCGCCGTGGGCGGGGGCGGTGGTGCCCTGGCGCTCCCGGCGGGCCTGGACGGCGCGGCTGAGCCGGGGTTGGAGGACGACCAGCACCAGGGCGGCGGCGATGAGGACCGGCACGATGGCGTGGAAGGCCTTGGAGGGCAGGGTGACCAGCAGGACGGCGCCGGTGGCGCCGCCGAGCAGGGCGACCAGGCCGAGGCGGATCAGCCGCTCGCGCTGCCCGGCCAGTTCGCGCCGGTAGCCGATGGCGCCGGTGATCGAGCCGGGGACGAGGCCGAGGGCGTTGGAGACGTTGGCGGTGACCGGGGACAGGCCGACGGCGACGAGGACCGGGAAGGTCAGCAGCGTGCCGGAGCCGACGATGGTGTTGATGGTGCCGGCGCCGACCCCTGCGGCGAGGACGGCAAGGGCTTCCAGTGGGGACATTGGGCTCTCCGTGGTCGGTGCGCCTCCTCCCCGCCGGTACGTCCCGGTCGAGGGGGGCGCTGTGATCATGTCACAGCGCGGCGCCGCCGTCAGGGGCGTCCCGGTCCGTGGCCGCCCTGCCGTGGGGGGTTGCCGTAGGGGCCGCCGTCAGTCCTTGTCGAAGGGGGCGGCCTCGCGGCGGGGTGCCGGGGCGGTCGCGCCCTGGCCGCCGTTACCGCCGTTGCCGCCGTTGCCGCCGTTGCCGACACCGGGGAGGTTGACTATCCCGCCGAGGCCCTTGAGGGCGTCGTTGAGCTCGCTGGGGATGATCCAGAGCTTGTTGGCCTCGCCCTCGGCGATCTTCGGGAGCATCTGCAGGTACTGGTAGGCCAGCAGCTTCTGGTCCGGGTCGCCCGCGTGGATGGACTCGAAGACGGTGCGGATCGCCTGCGCCTCGCCCTCGGCGCGCAGCGCGGCGGCCTTGGCCTCACCTTCGGCGCGCAGGATCTGCGACTGCTTCTCGCCTTCGGCGGTGAGGATCTGCGACTGGCGGACACCTTCGGCGGTGAGGATCGCGGCGCGCTTGTCCCGGTCGGCGCGCATCTGCTTCTCCATCGAGTCCTGGATGGAGGTGGGCGGCTCGATGGCCTTGAGTTCGACGCGGTTGACGCGGATGCCCCACTTGCCGGTGGCCTCGTCGAGGACGCCGCGCAGTGCCGCGTTGATCTCCTCGCGGGAGGTGAGGGTGCGCTCCAGGTCCATGCCGCCGATGATGTTGCGCAGCGTGGTGACGGTCAGCTGCTCGATGGCCTGGATGTAGCTGGCGACCTCGTACGTCGCGGCGCGGGCGTCGGTCACCTGGTAGTAGATGACGGTGTCGATGTTGACGACCAGGTTGTCCTGGGTGATCACCGGCTGCGGCGGGAAGGGCACGACCTGCTCGCGCAGGTCGATGCGGTTGCGGATGGTGTCGATGAAGGGCACCACGATGTTCAGCCCGGCGCTGAGGGTGCGGGTGTAGCGGCCGAAGCGCTCGACGATGGCGGCGCTGGCCTGCGGAATGACCTGGACCGTCTTGATGAGTGCGATGAAGACGAGCACCACCAGGATGATCAGGACGATGATGATGGGCTGCATGTCCACTCCCCGCACCGGTTGTCGGCGGAATACGGTGTGACTCCAGGAACTCCGACGTGATCGATCTTCGCAGAGCAGCAGCCCGCCGCGGGCCGGTTCGGCGAATTGCCGGTCCGCGGACGGCGGTTGCCCCGCCGGTGTCGTCACATGACGACGGCGGTCGCCCCGTCGATCTCGACGACGTCCACCTGCTCTCCCGGGTCGAAGACCCGGCCCTCCTCCAGCGCGCGCGCCGACCACACCTCACCGGCGAGCTTGATCCGGCCGTCGGCGCCGCTGTCGACCCGTTCCAGGACGACGGCCTGCCGTCCCTTGAGCGCGTCGATGCCGCTGCGCTGGCCGGCGGTCTGCCGGTTGCGGTAGGCGATCGGGCGGACGAAGACCAGGAGTGCAACGGAGATCACCACGAAGGTGATGACCTGGGCGACGATCCCGCCGTCCATTCCCGCCGCCGCGGCGCCGCCGAGCGCGCCGACCGCGAACATGCCGAACTCCGGCATCGCCGTGATCACCAGCGGGATGCCGAGTCCCACTGCGGCTATCAGCCACCACACCCATGCGTCCACACGTCAATCGTAGGGCCCTGCCCAGTGGTTGGGGCAGTACGCGTCGGTGAAAGCCGGGTGCGGGAGGTGCGCCGGGTGCGTGCGCCCGGCGCACGCTGCGGGTCCGGGCCGGTCCGGGCCGGGGGCCGGCGCGGGTCAGGGCCGGGGGCCGGCGCGGGTCAGGGCCGGGGGCCGGCGCGGGTCAGGACAGCGGCAGCCCGGCGGCGGTGAAGCGGTCGCCGCGGCGCTCGACGACGAGCGGGAGGCCGAAGCAGAGGGAGAGGTTGCGGGAGGTCAGCTCGGTCTCGATGGGGCCGGCCGCGACGACCTTGCCCTGCCGGATCATCAGCACGTGGGTGAAGCCGGGGGCGATCTCCTCGACGTGGTGGGTGACCATGATCATGGCGGGCGCGATGGGGTCGCGGGCGAGCCGGCCCAGGCGGCGTACCAGGTCCTCACGGCCGCCGAGGTCGAGGCCCGCGGCGGGCTCGTCGAGCAGCAGCAGCTCGGGGTCGGACATCATCGCGCGGGCGATCAGGGTGCGCTTGCGCTCGCCCTCGGAGAGGGTGCCGAACCTGCGGTCCAGGAAGTCGCTCATGCCGAGCCGGTCGAGGAAGGCGCGGGCGCGGTCCTCGTCGACCTTCTCGTAGCCCTCGTTCCAGGTCGCGGTCATGCCGTAGGCGGCGGTGAGCACGGTCTCCAGGACGGTCTGCCGGCGCGGCATCTTCTCGGCCATCGCGGCGCCGGCCATGCCGATGCGCGGGCGCAGGTCGAAGACGTCGACGCCGCCGAGCTTCTCACCGAGGACCGAGACGGTGCCGCTGGTGGGGAAGAGGTAGCTGGACGCGACGTTGAGCAGCGTGGTCTTGCCGGCGCCGTTGGGGCCGAGGATGACCCAGCGCTGGCCCTCGGCGACCGACCACGAGACGTGGTCCACCAGAGCGCGTCCGTCGCGGACCACGGATACGTCCACCAGCTCCAGCACATCGCTCATGAGCGCGTTGTCTCCCATTGCAGTCTCGTGATTCCGGTGGTGCCGGTCCGGCACGTCCGCGGAGGTGACCCCTTGGGAGAAAACTTACGCCACCGCACGACCGGTCCAGTCCATAGGCTGGGGGCATGCTTGATGAACCTCGTTCAGGGCGGCTGACCGCATGGGGAAATGCCCTGCTTGCCGGACTTGCCGCCCCCGATGACGTCGCGCAGCGGATCGTGGCGGACGACGCGGTGCACCGCATGGCGTACCTGCCCGGGGAGAACGGTCCGGTGGGCCTGACGCTGGGCCTGGGCCGGCTGCGGGCGCTGGGCGTGACCGGGCTGCGGCTCGCGCTGCCGGTGGCCGGGCACCCGCTGGGGCTGAGCGGCCCGCCGGAGTTCAACGACCTGGCGTTGGAAGCGGGCGAGGCGGTGCTGACCGCGGGCGCGGTGCCGCTGGGCCTGGTGCCGCGGGTGCACGAGGCGGGCCCGGAGGGCGATGTGCACGTCGAGGTGGAGTGGCGGTGCCTGCCGGTACGGGACGCGCCGCCGGCCGACGTGCCGTCGCTGGGCGAGGCCGAGCGGGAGCTGGCCGAGGCGCTGCGGGACGCGACGGCGGCGCTCACGGCGCTGGACGTCGCGGGCACCGGCGGCCCGACCGCGCACGCGGCGCTGGAGGCCTACCGGGCGCGGGCGGAGCGCGGCCGGGAGGTGCTGGCGCCGGGGTATCCGGCACGGGCGGTGCGGGTGCTGGAGCTCGCGCAGCGGGTCGCGGCGCTGGTGGAGATCGCGGGCGGCGGGCACGGCGCGGCGGTCAGCGCCTCGCAGATCGCGGCGCGCGCGGACCTGCTGCGCCCGGTGGAGCGCACCGCGCGGCGCGCGCAGGTGGCGGCGTACAACGCGTACGTGGAGGAGGCGGAGCGGCGCCGCGGTTGAGCAGTACCGGCCGGGGTCAGTCCCCGACGCCGTTGCGTACGGCCCACAGGGCGGCCTGGGTGCGGTCGGCGAGGTCCAGCTTCATGAGGATGTTGGACACGTGCGTCTTGACCGTCTTCTCCGACAACACCAGCGCGCGGGCGATCTCCCGGTTGGAGCGGCCGTCGGCGATGTGGGCCAGCACCTCGTTCTCCCGGTCCGTCAGTGTGCCGCCGCGGCCCTGCCCGGAGCCGGGCCCGCCGCCCTGGTCCTGGGAGAGCAGCGCGCCGGCCACCTCGGGCTGGAGCAGGACGTGCCCGGCGTGCACCGAGCGGATGGCGTCGGCGAGCGCGACCGGGTCGACGTCCTTGTAGACGTAGCCCGAGGCCCCGGCGCGCAGCGCGGGCACCACGGTGCGCTGCTCGGTGAAGCTCGTGACGATGAGCACCCGGGCGCCGCTGCCCGCGTCGCGCAGCAGCCGCAGCGCCTCGATGCCGTCCGTGCCGGGCATCTTGACGTCCATCAGGATCACGTCGGGCCGCAGCTCCCGGGCGCGGTCGACGCCTTCCTGCCCGTCGGCGGCCTCGCCGACGACCTCGATGTCGCCCTGGACCTCCAGGAAGGTGCGCAGGCCGCGGCGTACGACCTGGTGGTCGTCCACCAGCAGGACGCGGATCACACTGTCAGCCACCGGGCACCTCCAGTTCGATGACGGTGCCCTTGCCGGGCGCCGACTGCACGCTAAGGCGGCCGCCGACGGCGCCCGCGCGGTCCCGCATGGACACCAGCCCGAAGTGCCGTCCGGCAGTGCGGACCGAGTCGGGGTCGAAGCCGCTCCCGTCGTCGCCGACGCGCAGCAGGGCGCCCTTGCCGCGGCCTTCGAGCCGGACGGCGACCTCGCTCGCGCCCGCGTGCCGCAGCGCGTTGTGCAGGGCCTCCTGGGCGACGCGCAGCACGACCTCCTCCTGGGAGGCGGGCAGCGCGCGGACGGCGCGGCACTCGAAGGTGACCTTGGCGGAGTGCACCCTGTTGAGGACGTCGGTCTGGGTGCGCAGCGTCGCCACGAGCCCGTCGTCGTCCAGCGCGGCCGGGCGCAGCTCGACGACCACGGCGCGCAGCTCGTCGGCGGCCTCGGCGGCGAGTTGCACGACCTCGCGCAGCTGCTCCTTGGCGCGTTCCGGGTCGCGGCCGATGAGGGACGTCGCGGCCTGGGCGGTGAGGCGCAGTGAGAAGAGTTTCTGGGACACCGCGTCGTGCAGCTCGTGGGCGATCCTGGCCCGCTCCCCCACGAGCGTCAGCTCGCGGCTGCGCTCGTAGAGCCGGGCGTTGGTGAGGGCGATGGCGGCGTGGTCGGCGAGGATGCGCAGCAGGTCCTCGTCCTCCTGGCTGAAGTGGTGCCGCTCGGCCGGGCGCTTCTCGCACACCTTGTTGGCCAGGAAGAGGGCCCCGAGGATCTCCTCGCCGTCCATGACCGGCATGCCGATGAAGTCCCGCATCACCGGGTGGCGGCGCGGCCAGCCCTCGAAGGCGGGGAAGTCGCGTACGTCGTCGAGCCGCTGCGGGGTGGCCTCGTGCAGCATCGCGGCGAGGATGCCGTGCTGGCGGGGCAGCGGGCCGATGGCCTTCCACTGCTCGTCGCTGACGCCCGAGACCACGAACTGCGCGAAGCCGCCGTGGTCGTCGGGCACGCCGAGCGCGGCGTACTCGGCGGCCAGCAGCTCGCGCGCGGAGGCGACGATGGTCTGCAGGACCTCGCGCACCTCCAGCCGGCGGTTCATCGCCAGCACGGCGGCGCTGACCGCCTCGATCCCGCCCCTGGGCGGCCTGTCCGACATGCCTCCACCGTACCGGCGGCAGGTCACGGGCCGGATGCGGCGCCAGGCGGAGGGGCGCGGGGCACTTTCGTCCTACGCCCTTGTGACCCCGCGGGGTAGGGCGGCCGCCCGACGCGGCCGGCGACGGGTGGTTCCTACGGTGAGGGCGCGGGTCCGGCGGCAGGCCGGGCCGGTGTCCGCGGCGGCCGGGGCGACTGCGCTCCGGCGGGCGCGGCGGAGTGCGTCGATCACGAAGCGAGGGCGGAACCATGCCGGTGGCGATCATCACGGGGGCGTCGAGGGGGCTCGGGCGGGCGCTGGCCGCGGAGCTGGCGGGGCGCGGCTGGTCCCTGGTGCTGGACGGGCGGGACGCGGCGGCGCTGCGGGCGGCGGCCGCGCAGCTGGAGCGAGGCGCGGGGGGAGGTGCGGCAGGGGATACCGGGGCGGTGGTGCGGGCGGTGCCGGGGGACGTGACCGACGCGGAGCACCGGGCGGCGCTGGTGGCCGGGGCGGTGGCGCTGGGCGGGGTGGATCTGCTGGTCAACAACGCCAGTGCGCTGGGCGCCGAGCCGCTCGTGCCGCTGGCCGAGCTGCCGCCGGCGGGGCTGCGGCGGGCGCTGGAGGTCAACGTGACCGCGCCGCTCGCGCTGGTCCAGGAGGCGCTGCCGGCGCTGCGGGCGGCCTCGGGCGCGGTGCTGAACGTCAGCTCGGACGCGGCGGTGGAGGCGTACGGGGACTGGGGCGGCTACGGGGCGAGCAAGGCCGCGCTGGACCAGCTCTCGGCGGTGCTGGCCGTGGAGGAGCCGTCTCTGCGGGTGTGGGCGGTGGACCCGGGCGACCTGCGGACGGAGCTGTACGCGGCGGCGGTGCCGGACGACCCGGACTTCGACGCGCGCACGCTGCCGGAGGAGGTCGCGCCGGTGCTGCTGCGGCTGCTGGAGCGGCGCGCGGCGAGCGGGCGCTACACCGCCTCGGGACTGCGGGGGGCGTGATGGCGACGACGAGCCGGGAGCGTGGCACAGACCCTGCGACAAACAGGATGAAAACGGTCAGCAAAGATTCCCTCCGCACATCCCGAAAGGGTGGCTATTCGGACATTTCCACCGCTCCGGAGATCCTGCGGGACTTCCGGGTGCCGTCCGGATCCCTCGCGGCGGCGCCGCCGTCCCGCCGGGACGCCGTACGGCTGCTGGTCGGGGAGCGCTCCACCGGGGCGGTCGGGCACCACGCCTTCCGTGACCTGCCGGGCCTGCTGCGGGCCGGTGACGTGCTGGTCGTGAACACCTCCAGGACGCTGCCGGCAGCGCTCGACGCCGAACTGGCGGGCGAGCCGGTGGTGGTGCACTTCTCGACCCGGCGGGACGACGGGCGCTGGGTCGTGGAGGTCCGCAGCCCCGACGGGCGGGGCTCGACGGTCCGCCGGGCGGGCGGGCCCGCGGGCGCGGCGCTGCGGCTGCGGGGCGGCGGCGAGCTGGTGCTGGACCGCCCGCTGGTGGCGGGTGCCGACCGGCTGTGGGTCGCGTCGCCCTCGATGGCCGACCCGGTCCCGCGGCTGCACCGGCACGGCAGGCCCATCCGCTACGGCTACACCGAGCGCGACCAGCCCCTTTCCGCCTACCAGACGGTCTTCGCCCGCCCCTCGGCGGACGGCCGGGCCTCGGCGGAGATGCCGAGTGCGGCCCGGCCCTTCACCACGCCGCTGGTGACCGAGCTGGTCAGCCGCGGGGTGCAGATCGCGCCGATCGTGCTGCACACCGGGGTGGCCTCCGCCGAGGCGCACGAGCCGCCGTACGCCGAGCCCTACGCCGTACCCGCGGCCACCGCGTGGCAGGTCAACGCGGCGCGGGCGGCCGGCGGGCGGGTCGTCGCGGTGGGGACGACGGCCGTGCGCGCGCTGGAGTCGGCGGCGGACGGGCGCGGCACGGTGCGGGCGGCCGAGGGCTGGACGGAGCTGGTGGTCACCCCGGAGCGCGGGGTGCGCGCGGTGGACGGGCTGCTGACCGGGCTGCACGAGCCGGAGGCCTCGCATCTGCTGATGCTGCGGGCGGTGTCCGGGGACGCGCTGCTGGAGCGGGTCTACGCCGCCGCGCTCCAGGAGCGTTACCTGTGGCACGAGTTCGGCGACGTGAACCTGCTGCTGCCGTAAAGAGCACCCCAATAAGGCTCACATAAAGCACCCCCGCGGTCACCCCCAGCGACCCCGGGGGTGCGGCCGTGTGAGGTGACCTACAGGACGTGCGTCACATACTAAGCACCCTAGTGGAATAACGCCCCAGAAGGCCCACGGGATTTCTCCCGGATGCGGCACTCCCTTCGGCCCGCACCTACGAAAGCGAATCGTAGCCGCCTTCATTGACCCCCGTTTTGCGAGCCCTTAAGAATTCTCGGGTCCGCAACCGGAAGAGGTCATTCCATGCAGCTCCCCACGATCCCGAAGATCGGCCGACTGTCCAAGAAGCACAAGATCACGGCGGCCGGTGCCGCCGCCGCGGCTGCTGTTGTCCTGGCCGTCACCGGTCTCCAGGTGACCGGCGGGACCGCTGAGGCCAAGGGCGAGGCGACCGGCTTCTCGGTCGAGAACGGCCAGCAGGTCAAGGACCTCGACGCGCAGGCCGGGCTCGCCTCGCAGAAGGCGATCCAGGAGGACAGCGCGGCCAGGAAGAAGGCCGCCGACGCCCTCGCCGCCCAGCAGAAGGCCGCCGCCGACGCGGCGGCGAAGAAGAAGGCCGCGGACGCCGAGGCCGCGAAGAAGAAGGCGGCCGCCGACGCCGCCGCCCGCGACAAGGCCAGGGCCGCCGCGAACCGGTCGAAGCAGCGCGCCGCGGTGAAGCCGGCGCCGAAGAAGACCGTCGCCCGGAAGACGGTCGTCAAGAAGGCCGTCCCGCAGAAGGTCGCCGCCGCGGCCCCGGTCGCGAAGATCGTCTACCCCGACAACCTCGACGGCTGGATTCGCGAGGCCCGCGCCGTACTGGCCGCGCACAACATCCCGGTGCCGACCTACAACGGCATCTACCGCAACATCATCCGCGAGTCCTCCGGCAACCCGAACGCCATCAACCTGTGGGACTCCAACGCCGCCAAGGGCATTCCCTCCAAGGGCCTGCTCCAGACCATCGACCCGACCTTCAACGCGTACCACGTCTCCGGTACGTCGTGGAACGTCTACAACCCGGTCGCGAACATCGCCGCGGCGTGCAACTACGCCTGGCACGTCTACGGCGGAATGGACAACGTCAACTCCGCGTACTGAGCGGCGTTTCCGTACGGGTAATCCGCAAAGGCAAAGGGCGGTGGGACTCCGAGGAGTCCCACCGCCCTTTCGCCTGCCGGGAATTCCCGGTTACTTGCGCATGACCTCGGGCTCGTGCCGGCGCAGCAGCCGGGCCACGGCGACGCCGCACAGGGCCGCCATCGCGAGCAGCACCACGACGTCCAGGGTCCAGGTGCCCGCGCTGTGCTTCCACAGCGTGTCGACCGTCCTGTGCGTCTGGTCCCACGGCAGCAGCGTGTTGAGATCCGCGGTGGCACCGGTGCCGGCCACCGCCCAGCGGGCCGGCATCAGCCAGGCCACCTGCTCCATGCCGGGCTTGCCGTAGATCTGGAACAGCACCCCGGTGAAGACGATCTGCACGATCGCGTACATCACCAGCAGCGGCATCGTCTTCTCCGCCGTCTTCACCAGTGCGGAGATGATCAGGCCGACCATCATCGAGGTGAAGCCGAAGGCCATGACGACCAGGGTCATCTCGATCGCCGGGTGGCCGTGCAGGATCACACCCTCGGCGGGCATCTTGTCGCGCGGGGCGAAGCCGATGCCGCAGATGATCGCGCCCTGCAGCGCGGTGATGAGGCCGAGCACGATGACCTTGGACATCAGGTACGCCGAGCGCGACAGGCCGACCGCGCGTTCGCGCTCGTAGATGACGCGTTCCTTGATCAGCTCGCGGACCGAGTTGGCGGCACCCGCGAAGCACGCGCCGACCGCGACGATCATCAGGATCGTGCCGGCGTCCCGGTTCTGGCCGTGCACCCGCACGGGGCCGTAGCCGAGGCCGGCCTTCGCCGGGATGAGCAGGCTGACGATGCCGAGCACGGTGGGCAGGATCAGCATGAGCCCTATGAAGCCGCGGTCGGAGGCGATGACCGACAGGTAGCGGCGGACCAGGGTCCCCAGCTGCGAGCCCCAGCCCTGCGGCTTGGGCGGCCTGGCGGCCTGGCTCGGGATGTAGTGCGCGGCCTGCGGCGCGGCGGAGTCCAGGTCGGCGGCGTACGTCTGGTAGTGCTGCGAGCCGCGCCAGCGGCCCATCCAGTCGTAGTCGCGGTAGGTCTCGAACGCGGAGAAGACGTCGGCCCAGTTGTCGTAGCCGAAGAAGTTGAGCGCCTCGTCCGGCGGGCCGAAGTAGGCCACCGCCCCACCCGGCGCCATGACCAGCAGCTTGTCGCACAGCGCCAGCTCGGCCACCGAGTGGGTGACCACCAGGACCGTGCGGCCGTCGTCGGCCAGGCCCCGCAGCAGCTTCATGACGTCGCGGTCCATGCCCGGGTCGAGGCCCGAGGTGGGCTCGTCCAGGAAGATCAGCGACGGCTTGGTGAGCAGCTCCAGCGCGACGGACACCCGCTTGCGCTGCCCGCCGGACAGCGACGTGATGCGCTTGTCGGCGTGGATGTCGAGCTTGAGCTCGCGCAGCACCTCGTCGATCCGCGCCTCGCGCTCGGCCGACGCGGTGTCGCCGGGGAAGCGGAGCTTGGCGGCGTACCGCAGCGCGGTCTTGACCTGGAGCTCCTTGTGCAGGATGTCGTCCTGCGGGACCAGGCCGATGCGCTGCCGCAGCTCGGCGAACTGCTTGTACAGGTTGCGGTTGTCGTACAGCACCTCGCCCTGGTCGGCGGGCCGGTAGCCGGTCAGGGCGCGCAGCAGCGTCGACTTTCCGGAGCCGGACGGGCCGATCACGCCGATCAGCGACTTCTCCGGCACCCCGAAGGAGACGTCCTTGAGGATCGTCTTGGTCGTCTTGCCGTGCGGCACGGTCACCGACAGGCGGCGCGCGGAGAAGGACACCGCGCCGGTGTCGACGAACTCCTCCAGCCGGTCGCCGACCAGCCGGAAGGTGGAGTGGCCGACGCCGACGATGTCGTTCGGGCCGAGCAGATGCCGCTGGATCGGCTGGCCGTTGACGTACGTGCCGTTGTGGCTGCCGAGGTCGACGATCTCGTAGCGGCCGTCGGGATGCGCGCGGAACTCCGCGTGGTAGCGGGAGACCTGCAGGTCGGAAACGACCAGCTCGTTCTCCAGCGCGCGGCCGATGCGCATCACCCGGCCGAGGGCCAGCTGGTGGAAGGTCGTCGGGCTGCGGTCGCCGTAGCCGGGACGCGCCCCCTGCGGTTGCTGCTGCGGTACGCCCTGCGGGGCCGGCGGCTGCTGCGGCCACCCGCCACCGGGCTGCTGCGGCACACCCGCCTGCTGGTACGCCGCGGCGGCCTGCTGGGCCGGAGCCGCGGCGGCCTGGGCCTGCTGATACTGCGGGTAGCCCTGGGCGGCCTGCTGCTGCGGCACCTGCTGGACCTGCGGCGGCGGCGCGTACTGCGGCGGCGCCGACTGCTGGAAGGCCTGCGGCTGCGCCGGAGCCTGCTGCTGGTACGCCTGCTGCTGCGCCGGAGCCTGCTGCTGGTACGCCTGCTGCTGGGCGGGCGCGGCCGGTGCGGCCTGCGCGGCGGAGAAGCTCAGCCGCGGGCCTTCGGTGGCGTTGCCCAGGTTGATCGCGGTGCCCGGTCCCAGATCCGTGGTCTGGATCCGCCGGCCGTGCACGAAGGTGCCGTTGGTGCTCCCCTGGTCCTCGATCACCCAGCCCCGCTCCGCGCGGCGGATCGTGGCGTGCCGCCACGAGACCCGCGGGTCGTCACAGACGAGATCGCTCTGCGGGTCGCGCCCGAGGCTGTAGGACCGGGACGCATCGAGCGTCCAGGTCCTGCCGTTCAATTCCAGTACGAGTTCTGGCACCCCAAACCCCATTGTTCGTCCCCCGAGTTGTCCCCCGTGCAGAGGAGTCTAGGGATAGCGGACATCGGGAGGAACTATTGCAGGCCCCGGTCTCGTAACAGAAAGCGCCCTCCCGGACCTGTTCCTGCAACCGAATCCGGACAACCGGACGGTGGACCGGCGGCGGCGTTCGGCACAGTGTCCGGTACGCGGGACGGATGGTGATAGGTGCGCGCGGTGCGGATACGGTGTAAAGACCATGGACGACGCCTCGCAGACCGCTTCCGCCGCACCGGTCACGCCCGCCGCCCCCGTTCCGGCGGACGACGTGCCGACCCTGCTGGTCAAGATCTTCGGCAAGGACCGCCCCGGCACCACCGCGGGCCTCTTCGACACGCTCGCCGCCTACGGCGTGGACGTGGTGGACATCGAGCAGGTGGTGACCCGCGGCCGGATGATGCTGTGCGCGCTGGTGACCACCCCCGCGCCCGGCACGGGCAGCGAGGGTGACCTGCGGGCCACCGTGCACAGCTGGGCGGAGAGCCTGGGCATGGAGGCCGAGATCATCTCCGGCATCGGGGACAACCGGCCGCGCCGCGAAGGACGTTCGCACGTCACGGTGCTCGGGCGGCCGCTCACCGCGGAAACGGCGGCGGCCATAACGGCCGTCATCACCGGCGCCGGCGGGAACATCGACCGAATCTTCCGGCTGGGGAAATATCCGGTGACCGCCGTCGAATTCGCCGTGTCCGGCGCCGAGCCGGTCGCGCTGCGCTCGGCGCTCGCGGTGGCCGGCGCAGCGCGCGGGGTGGACGTCGCCGTGGTGCCGGCCGGGCTGCAGCGCAGGGCGCAGCGGCTGGTGGTCATGGACGTCGACTCCACCGTGATCCAGGACGAGGTCATCGAGCTGTTCGCCGCGCACGCCGGGTGCGAGGCGCAGGTCGCCGAGGTCACCGCCGCCGCGATGCGCGGTGAGCTGGACTTCGAGCAGTCGCTGCACGCCCGGGTCGCGCTGCTGGCGGGGCTGGACGTGTCGGTGGTGGACAAGGTGCGGTCCGAGGTGCGGCTGACGCCGGGCGCGCGGACCCTGATCCGTACCCTCAAGCGGCTCGGCTACCAGGTCGGCGTGGTCTCCGGCGGCTTCACGCAGGTCACCGACGACCTCCGGGAGCGGCTCGGGCTGGACTTCGCCGCCGCGAACACCCTGGAGGTGGTCGACGGCCGGCTCACCGGGCGGGTGACCGGGCCGATCGTCGACCGCGCGGGCAAGGCCCGGCTGCTGCGCAGCTTCGCCGAGCAGGCCGGGGTGCCGCTGAGCCAGACCGTCGCGATCGGAGACGGCGCCAACGACCTGGACATGCTCAACGCGGCCGGCCTCGGCGTGGCCTTCAACGCCAAGCCGGTCGTCCGCGAGGCCGCCGACACCTCCGTCAACGTGCCCTTCCTGGACACCGTGCTCTTCCTGCTGGGCATCACCCGCGAGGAGATCGAGGCGGCCGACGCGCTGGACGGCGTGCCCACGGACTGACCCGCTACGCTCTCGCCCCGAGGGGGTGGGGCATGCGGTGCCGGACGGTATGCGGCGGGCTCGTGGCGGTGGCGCTGGCCACCGCCCTCACGGCGTGCGGCGGGGGCGGCGGGAAGGCCCGTACCCTGCCGCCCTCCCCCGACCGGGGCCCGGTGTGCTCCGGTACCGCCCCGGCGGACGGCCTGCACGTGCTGCGCGGCGGCTCGGTCCCGCTGCCCGACGGCAGCGGCATGTCCGTGGAATTCCCCGCGACGCCCGCCGGGACCACCGGTGACGGCGCCACCCGCACCGCCACCCTCACCGTGGCGGAGCCCCCGGCCGGGCCCGCGCGGCAGACCGCGAAGGTACGCCCCGGCGCCGGGGTGACCCTGCGGGGCCACGCGTACACCGTCGCGCAGATCTGCGCCTACCGCGTCGTCCTCGTACCGCGCGCGGCCGCGGACCGGGCGGCGGCCGCGGCGAAGCCGGCCGTCCTGACGTCGGTGGCCGCGGGCAAGGACCAGGCGGCCCTGCGCGCCCTGTGCTTCTCCACCGACCCGGCAGCCCGCGCCGCCCGCACCGCGGACCTCCCGGCACCCGGCCGCCCCCTGGTGCTCGGCGTGCACCGGCCGCACGACACCGCGGCCGGGCTGATGGCGGTCGCGACCTACGCCGACCCCGCGGGCGGGACCGCCGGGCTGGACGTCTACTGCGCCGGCACCACCGCGGCGAAGTACCTGGCCCTGCGCCCGGGCGACACTGTGGAGATCGGCGGAGTGCTCCTCACCGTCGGGCCGCTCACCTCCGGCACGGCCGTCACGCTCACCGCGCGGGAGGGATGAGAACCGGCCGGTGGCAGGAACCGGACGGTGCCCGCTAGGCTCCCCGGCGGGCCGCGACGTGCTGACGGTCCGTCGACATCGCCGCGGGGGAGGCTGGCCATGGGCTACGGGGACGACGATCCGGTCGTGCTGAGGCAGCGGGCGACCGCGCTGCGCGACCACGCCCGGCAGGCCCGCACCCTGGCGAAGTCGCTGAGCGGGTATCTGGACGGCGCGGTGTCCAAGGCGCAGCCGCGGCCCGGCAGCGCCCTGACCGGCGGCGCGATGTGGACCGGCCCGTACGCCGACCGGTGCACGACGACGCTGGCGCAGCGGCAGAAGGCGCTGCACGCCATGGCCGCCTCGCTCACGGCGGACGCCGCCCGCTGGGAGTCGGCGGCCTCCGACCTGGAGGACCGAGCGAAGAGCAAGTCCGCCGCGGGCACCCCGGCGAGCGGCCCCAAGTGACGGACTTCCACGGCTTCGACCCCGACCTGCTCACCAGCTTCGCGGGCACCCTCGACTCGCTCGCCGGGCACGCGGCGGGTCTGCACCAGCAGCTCACCACCCTGCTCGACGGCGTCCAGCAGAACCTGCCGGCGGGGCAGAAGGCCTCCAACGACCCCGCCCTCCAGCAGCTCGTCACCGTCTTCCCGGGGATCGTGTGGCCCCCGCTGCCGCAGCAGGCCCCCGCGCCCTCCGGCCCGAACGCCCCGCTCCCGGCGAAGCTCACCTCCGAACTCGGCACCATGCAGGGCGAGATCAAGCGCCGGATCACCCAGCTCAAGGGCGTCCAGGTCTTCGCGGCGGCCGGCTACCCGGTGGACGCCGCTTCGGTCTTCCTGGACGAGAAGGCGCCGGACGGCAAGAAGGTCGACGCGGCGCTGAAGGCCCTCCAGGCCCTCCAGCACACCGACTTCGGCGTCAACGGCGACACCGACGACCTCGACGACCTCGCCGCCACCCTCACCGGGCTGACCTCGGCGGAGCTGGACGCCGTGATCACCAAGGCCTCCCCCGCCGACCTCGCCCACTACAACGAGCTGATGAACGACCACGGGGACTCCGGCTGGAACCCCTTCGACTCCAACGGCGTGTCCGCGCAGTCCCGCGACACCACCCTGGACACCCTGCTGTCCCGGCTCGGCCCGGAGAACTTCGACAAGTTCCTCGCCGCCTTCCCCAGCGTCCAGCCGGACTTCACCGGCACCGGCGCGTACAAGGACGGCGAGAACACCCAGAACGGCGTCAACGCCTCCGGCCTGCACTGGGGCGTGCCCACCGACCCGCTCATCGCCGACGGCGTGTCGGTCGACGACATCCACCAGCGCGGCCTGGGCGACTGCTGGTACTTCTCCTCGCTGTGCTCGGTCGCGCAGCGTGACCCGAAGTTCATCCAGGACGGCATCAAGCAGAACCCCAACGGCACGGTGAGCGTGCGGGTCTGGGACCAGGGGGGTAACTTCCGCTGGGTGACGGTGACGCCGGACCTGCTGGTGGACGGGGACGGCTACCCGGTGTCCGCGACGGGCAGCGGCGACACCTGGCCGGGCTACTACGAGAAGGCGTTCGCGATCGCCTTCGGCGGCGACAAGGGCTACGGCGGCATCGAGAACAACAACCCGGGCAAGTCGGTGCCCTACATCACCGGGCACTCCGGCGGCGACATCAAGACCGGCGGCTTCCTGGGCATCGGCAAGCACGAGGACAAGAGCATCGCCGACCTGAAGAAGATCTTCGACTCGGGCAAGGCGATCACCGTCCTCACCCCGGACGGCGACGAGGACAACCCTCCCGCGGACCTTCCGGACGGCTACCACACCGACCACGCGTACTACGTGCGGCGCTTCACCAGCGACGGGAAGATCGTGCTGGGCAACCCGTGGGGCAGCCCGTCGCCCGAGGTCGTCGTCTCGCAGGAGCAGTTCGACAAATACTTCGTCGATCCGCAGGAGTTCGAGATCCCGTGAGCGATCAGCCCCGCCGCGAGCCCTCCACACCGCCCGAGGGCACGTACCCGCCGGACCACTGGTCGGTGCGCTGGCACGTGCCGTACTTCGTGCGGCACCGGGGCCGGATCCACCTCGTCGTGGCCCGTACGTCCGCCGGCGCCACCGCCGCGCCGGCCGGGGGCCTGCGGGTCTACCGCGAGGGCGAGACCGTGTCGGACCACCCGGGGCTGGTCGCGGGCAGCACCGTCGACCTGCTCGGCAGGCGCTGGCGCGTGGCGCACGTCGAGCACCGCGTCCACATCGTGCTGGACCGCGTGAACCCGGAGGGTGAGGCGAGGGCCTGAGTCCTGGCCGTACGGCGGACGGGACCCGGGCGGGCTACGCCTCGTGCGGGGCCCAGAAGGCCGCGAGCCGGGCGACGCCGTGCTCGACGTCCTTCCACCGGCCGGTGAAGGTCAGGACGGCGAAGGCGGCGGTGGGGAATCCGGCCTGCTTGACACGGGCCAGGGCCGCGCTGTCGGCGCTGCCGGTCAGGGCCTCGGTCAGCGTGTGCATGCCCGGGTTGTGGGCGACGACCAGGAGCGAGCCGATGTCGTCCGGCGTCTCGTTCAGCAGCGCGAGCAGATCGCCGAGGCTCGCCTCGTACAGCCGCTCCTCGTAGGCCGTGCGGGGGCGGTGCGGCATCTCGTGGGCGGCGAGCTTCCACGTCTCGCGGGTGCGGGCGGCGGTGGAGCACAGGACGAGGTCGGGGGTGATGCCGTCGTCGGCGAGTCGGCGGCCGGCGGCGGGGGCGTCCAGCCGGCCGCGTTCGGCCAGCGGCCGCTCGTGGTCGGGGACGTTCGGCCAGTCGGCCTTCGCGTGCCGGAGCAGGACGAGGGTGCGAGGTGAATCGACGGTCATGCCCTTCAGCTTTCCAGAAAACCCGCAGTCAGGCGCGGGATGGGCGTGATCGGCGGCACGGCCTCCCGGCGGGCGCGGACCGGGGGCGGGCGGTCACGTCAGGTGGCCGAGGACCCCGGACACGGCGGTCGCGGCGTGCGAGAACACCTCACCGGCCGGGGCCGCGGCCGAGGTGTCGGCGTGGGCGCCGGTGATCAGCAGGAGCAGCGCGGCGAACGCGACCGCGGGGAGCGCGACCGCCCACCACGGCAGCCGGGTCTGCACCGCGCCGGGCGTGCGGCGGGCGGCGGTGCCGGGCGCGGCCGGGGTCTGCCGGGCGTAGAGGTGGGGGGACTGCGTGGTCACGGTGACCGCCTCCGTGGTGTGCCGTCGGGCTGCCGGGTGTGCCGGCCGGCGCGGGCCGGCCTGACAACCACGACGCTACGGTCACGCGCCCCCGGTACCCATCCGGCCGTCCACCCATGCGTCCCTGAGCCTGACCCCCCATGGATGGTGGGGTTGTCCCCACCCCGGACTCAGGGTCGCCTCAGGGTCGCTGACGGGGGGTCGGCCGTGGCCTGGGCGTACGGCACCGCTCACCCCGGGAGGAGGGGCCGGTCATCCCATCCGTGCGGCGATGATCGCGACGACGGCGACCAGCGCGGGCACCCCCATCATGAGTCCGAACAGGATCAGCAGCCGGCGCTGCGGCTGCGGGGGATTCGGTTCGAGTACGGGCATGCGCCCAGTCTGGCACCGGAAGCTGTGCGGGCCGGAGGCGGGGTCACAGTTCGTCCTCGATGTGCCGGTTGCGCCCGGCCAGCACGCCGCAGACGGCCTGGGGCACCACGAGGGCGAGCATCATCGCGAGCGGCAGCCCCCAGCTTCCGGAGGCCTGGTTGAGCGCGCCCACCAGGATCGGGCCGGGGATCGACAGCAGGTAGCCGGTGCTCTGCGCGAAGGCCGACAGCCGTACGACGCCGGCGCCGCTGCGCGCCCGCATCCCGATCATGGTCAGTACGAGCGGGAACGCGCAGTTCGCGACGCCCAGCAGCAGCGCCCACGCCCAGGGCGCTGCGGCGGGCGCGGCCCACAGGCCCGCGTAGCCCGCGACCTGGAAGGCCGCGAGGACGAGCACGATCGGCCCCTGCGAGCGCATCCGGGCGGCGAGCGGCGGGAGCACGAAGGACAGCGGCACGCCCAGCACCATGGTGAGCGCGAGCAGGAGTCCCGCCTGGCCGGCGGAGATGCCGGAGTCCCGGAAGATCTGCGGCATCCAGCCCATCGTGACGTACGCGGAGGTGCCCTGGAGGCCGAAGAAGGCGGCCATCGTCCAGGCCGTGCGGCTGCGGGTGATCCGGCCCTGCTCCCCAGCGGCGGCCTGGCGCGCTGCCGACTGCGGGGCAGCCGGTTTCGGGGCCGCAGGCTGCGGGGCGGCGGACCGGTCGCGTACCAGCGGCAGCCACACCACGACGGCGACCGCGGCGAGCGCGGCCCACACGCCCAGGCCCAGCCGCCAGCCGTGGCCCATGGCGTCGGTGAGCGGCACGGACAGCGCGGCGGCCAGCGCGGTGCCGAGCGACAGGGCCATCGAGTAGAGGCCGGTGACCGGGCCCACCCGGTCGGGGAAGTAGCGCTTGACGATGACGGGCATCAGCACGTTGGCCACCGCGATGCCCGCGAGCGCGAGGGCGCTCGCGGCGAGGAACGGCGCGGTGCTGCCCGCGAAGGGGCGCAGCAGCAGGCCCGCGGTGATCGCGGCCATGCCGGCGAGGACGACGGCGCCGGGCCCGTGCCGGCGGGCCAGCCGGGGCGCGGCGAAGCCGAAGAGCGCGAAGCAGGCGGCGGGCACGGAGGTGAGCAGGCCCGCCATGGCGCCGCTCATGCCGAGGCCGGAGCGGACCTCCTTCATGAGCGGCCCGAGGCTGGTGACGGCGGGCCGCAGGTTGACGGCGGCGAGCAGCAGCCCGGCGACGGCGAGCCGGCGTATCCAGACGGCGGATGCGGTGCCCGCTCGGGCCCCCGGCCCGGCGGGCGCTCCCGCCGGGGGCCGGGTGCCGGGAGCGGTGCCGTTGCCGCGACCGGAACCGTCCGAGCCGTCCGAGCCGTCCGAGCCGGTGGCAGTAGCGGCGGCGTGCCCGTGCCCGGCCCCGGGCTCCGCGCAGGCGCTGCCGACAGCGGGTGCCGCGGCGGCCACGGCCGCGCGCCCGCGGGCGGCGCCGGGCAGCGTCCCCGTCCCGGACCCGGCCGCCGATCCGGCGCGGTCCCGGGCCGTGCCGGGCACTTGCCCGGGCTCTGCGGCGGGGTCGTCGGGGGCGGTGCGGGGGCGGGGTTCGTCGTCGCGCATGGGTCCATCATAGAATGATGGGATGAATCTCGGACCCGTGCCCCGACCCGCCACGCTCGCCGACCAGGTCATCGCCCGGCTGCGCGCCGAGATCACCTCGGGCGCGTGGCCGGTGGGCAGCCGTATCCCCACCGAGCCCGAGCTGGTCGAGCGGCTCGGGGTGGCGCGCAACACCGTCCGGGAGGCGGTGCGGGCGCTCGCGCACAACGGGCTGCTCGACATCCGGCAGGGCTCCGGCACGTACGTGGTGGCGACCAGCGAGCTGGCCGGGGTGATGCAGCGGCGCTTCGCGGACGCCGAGCCGCTGCACATCGCCGAGCTGCGCCGGGCACTGGAGGCGTCGGCGGCGGCGCTGGCCGCCGAGCGGCGCGACGAGGCGGACCTGCGGCAGCTGGACACGCTGCTGGAGCGGCGCGAGCGGGCCTGGGACTCCGGCGACAAGGAGGCCTTCGTGGCGGCGGACGCGACGCTGCACCTGGCGGTCGTCGCCAGCTCGCACAACGAGGTGCTGACCGCGCTCTACGCGGACCTCGGCGAGGTGCTGCGGGACTTCCTGCGCGCGGACGTCGGCCCGCGGCTGCGCCCGGAGGACCACCTCGACCACGCCCGGCTGGTCGCCGCGATCCGCGCCGGCGACCCCGAGCAGGCCGCGGCCGAGGCCCGCGCCCACGCCTTCCACTGCCGCTTCCGCACTGCGGCGGACACCACGCCGGTCTGACCGCGCCGCGCCGGAACCGACACGGCGGCCGCACGACGGCAGCCCCCGCTACGGACGGCCCGGGCGACAGCCCCGACGCCGGAACGTGCCCACGCGGGCCACCCCCGTACGGCAACGCCCCGCGCCAGGCGCAGCGAGCGCCCACCCCCGGCGGGACTCACCCACAACGGCGGCCAGGGACGCCGACCCCGCACGCCGGCGGGTCCGACCGGACGCGGGCGCCCGATGCCCGAAACCCCGCACCGGGCGCCCCGCACGGACGGCGCGGCAGCCCGGGGCACCCGCAACCGCACGACGGGGCGCCCCCGTACCCGACAACGCCCCGCGGCGAGCGCAGCGCGCCCACCCCCAGCGGGACTCACCCACAACGGCCGCCAGGCACGCCGACCCCGCACGCCGGCGGGTCCGACCGGACGCGGGCGCCCGACGCCCGAAGCCCCGCACCGGGCGCCCCGCACGGACGGCGCGGCAGCCCGGGGCACCCGCGACCGCACGACGGGGCGCCCCCGTACCCGGGAACGCCCCGCGGCGAGCGCTACGCCCCGATGGCGTGCAGGCCGCCGTCGACGTGGACGATCTCGCCGGTCGTCTTGGGGAACCAGTCCGACAGCAGCGCGACCACGCCCCGGCCGGCGGGCTCGGGGTCGGACATGTCCCAGGCCAGCGGCGAGCGGTGGTCCCAGACCCCGGCCAACTCGGCGAAGCCGGGGATGGACTTCGCGGCCATGGAGCCGATCGGACCGGCCGAGACCAGGTTGCAGCGGATGTTGCGCTTGCCCAGGTCGCGGGCCAGGTAGCGGGAGGTGGCCTCCAGCGCGGCCTTGGCCGGGCCCATCCAGTCGTACTGCGGCCATGCGAACTTCGCGTCGAAGGTCAGGCCGACGACCGAGCCGCCCTCCTCCGGCATGAGCGGCAGGCAGGCCATGGTGAGCGACTTCAGCGAGAACGCCGAGACGTGCATCGCGGTCGCGACCGACTCGAAGGGGGTGTTGAGGAAGTTGCCGCCCAGCGCGTCCTGCGGGGCGAAGCCGATCGAGTGGACGACGCCGTCGAGGCCGCCCAGCTCCGCGCGGACCACGTCCTCCAGGCCTGCCAGGTGCTCGGCGTTGGTCACGTCCAGCTCCACGACCTTGGCCGGGCGCGGCAGCTTGCGGGCGATGCGCTCGGTGAGGGTGGGCCGGGGGAAGGCGGTCAGGATGAGCTCGGCGCCCTGCTCCTGGGCCAGCTTGGCGGTGTGGAAGGCGATGGAGGACTCCATCAGCACACCCGTGACGAGGATGCGCTTGCCGTCGAGAATTCCGCTCATGGTGCTCAGTGACCCATGCCCAATCCGCCGTCAACGGGGATGACGGCTCCAGTGATGTACGCGGCGTCGTCGGACGCCAGGAAACGCACCGCGGCGGCGATCTCCGCGGGCTGCGCGTAGCGGGCCAGCGGCACCTGGGCCATGATGTCCGCGCGCTGCTCGTCGGTGAGCGCCCGGGTCATGTCGGTGTCGACGAAGCCGGGTGCGACGACGTTGAAGGTGATGTTGCGCGAGCCCAGCTCGCGGGCCAGCGAGCGGGCGAAGCCCACCAGGCCGGCCTTGGAGGCGGCGTAGTTCGCCTGGCCGGCCTGTCCGAGCAGGCCCACGACCGAGGAGATCAGCACGACCCGGCCCTTGCGGGCCCGCAGCATGCCGCGGTTGGCGCGCTTGACCACCCGGAAGGTGCCGGTGAGGTTGGTGTCCAGGACGGCGGTGAAGTCGTCCTCGGACATGCGCATCAGCAGCTGGTCGCGGGTGATGCCGGCGTTGGCCACCAGCACCTCGACGTTGCCGTGCGCGGCCTCGACCTCCTTGTAGGCCTGGTCGACCTGCTCGGCGTCGGTGATGTCGCAGCGCACCGCGAGCACCCCGAGCGCGACCAGGTCGGCCGGCGGTTCGCCGGAGCGGTAGGTGATGGCGACCTTGTCGCCCGCGTCGGCGAAAGCCCGGGCGATGGCGAGGCCGATGCCCCGGTTTCCTCCGGTGACGAGAACCGAGCGGCTCAACGGATCACTCCTCAGGGTCGAGAATCTCCCTGAGAAGCTATCGGTCGCGGACCCGATCCGGGGAATCGGCCCCTGACAGGCTGCCCCGGCCGGCCCTGTGGGATTCCTACAGGGCCGGCCGGCGGCCGTCAGTCCGCGGTGCGGGCGGCGGCCCTGCGGCGGCTGTGGACGAGCAGCCCGACCGCGCCGCTCGCCAGGACCGCGCTGACCGACAGGGCGGCCTCCAGCGTGCTGGTGCTCGCGGCGGCGTTGCTGGTCGAGAGGGTCCCCGTGGCGGCGGTCACCGGCGCGTCGCCGCCGTGGCCGTGGTGGGCGACGGTGGACCTCGCGGCGCCCGCGGCGATCTGCGCGTCGGTCGGCGCCTGGGCGACGTCGGCGGTGGCCGCCTCCGCCGCGGCCGCGGTCTGTCCGAAGACGACATCGGCGCAGCCGTAGAAGGCCTCGGGGCTGTCGGTACGCTGCCACACCTGGTAGATCAGCTGCCGCCCGGTGCGGGCCGGGAGGTTCGCGGTGAAGGTGTAGTAACCGGGCGCCGTGACCGCGGTGTTGTAGGTCGCGACAGGGGTGTCGTCGAGGTCGGACCACTTCAGCGGCCGGGTCGGGTCGTAGCCCTGCTTGGTGATGTAGAGCGTCATGACCCCGCGGTGCGGCGCGGTCACCCGGAAGCTGACGTCGGTCTGCCCGGCCTGGACGGGGGTGGCCGGCCAGTCGGTGCGGGCCCAGTCCAGCGCGCGGTACTTGTCGCGGTTGGCCGAGCACAGGTGGCCGTCGGGGATGATGCTGCGGCTCTGCCCGGCGGCGTTGGCGATGTTGACCTCGTTCCAGTCGTAGAGCGGCTGGGTGCCGCTGTCGGCGACGAGGTCCTTGCACACCTGGGACTTCGGGGACTCCGGGCCTTCGGCGTAGCAGGCGGCGATCCGGCTGACGGGCGTGTTGAGCGCACCGTGCGCGCTGGCGGTGCCGGGCGTGAGGGCGGCGACGGCGAGGGTCGCGGCGCCGGCCGCGGCCACAACGGCGGCCTTGCGGCGTACGGACATGTGGGGGCTCCTTGTCGTGCGGGCAAACTGCGGGGGGACACACACGAGGGCGGCAGGTCGAGCATAGGGATTGGTCTGGACCATGCCAAGGTCTGTGTCCGTCACGGCAGTTCGGCCGCACGGGCCGGGCCGCGCACGCCCGGGGAGGGGTGCGCGCACACCGGAGGGGGCCGACGGCGCGTGACGCGCCCGCCGGCCCGGGGGCCTCGGGTCAGTAGCCCTGTCTGCTGCCGCTCGCGGCCGGGGCGGCGGTGGACGGGGCGGGCGGGGTGTGCTTGGTGGAGTACTGGTCCACCGTGACGGTGAGGGACGCCGCGATCTGCCGCAGGTAGGTGAGCAGCCGCTCGGTCTCCTCCTGGGTGCCCTCGCCGCCCTCGTGCTCGCGCAGCTGCTGCAGGACCGCCTCGGCCTGCGCGCGGGCCGCCCGCAGCATGGTGCGGGCCTGCTCGCGGGCGGCGACGACGGTCTGCTCGGCCGACTGCTGGGCGCGGGCCTGCTGGAGGACCGCGTCCACGGTGGGCACCCCGGTGGGGCTGCTGCCGTCGCCGATGTTGTTGGCCCGGATCCAGTCGCGGTGGCGCTGCATGTCCGTGCGCAGCCGGTCGTTCTCCTCCATGACCGTGGTCAGCGTCGCCGCGGCGCGGCGCAGGGCGTCGTGCACCGCGTCCTCGCTGTAGCCGCGGCGGGTCAGCGGGGCGCGGGGGAAGGTCATCGACCGCAGCGTTTCGGGCGTCACCCGGCGGTCCGCCGGACGTGCTCCTGTCTCGTTCACGTGTCTCCGATCACCGAGCGTCTTCGAAGTGCAGCAGGTCGTGAGGGACGCCTGCGTTCGCCAGATCGCGCACCGTCGCTGACACCATGGACGGCGAGCCGCACACGTAGAACGAGCGGCCGTGCCATGCGCCGGACCGCAGGACGGGCCCCGCCATGCTGCGGTTCTCGAACGTGCCCGCGTCCAGGCCGACCAGCGGCGTTATTCGAAGCCAGGGGTTGGCCTGCTCGTACTGCCGCAGCAGCGGCAGGTCGTACAGGCCGTGGGCGTCTCGCGCCCCGAAGAAGAGGTCGACCTGGCGCGGCGGCCCCTGCCAGGCGATCTCCTCGATGATGCCGCGCAGCGGGGCCAGGCCGGTGCCGCCGGCGACGAGCACCAGGTCGCGGCCCGCCGACGCGCGCAGCGTCAGCCGCTCGCCGACCGGGGCGCCCAGCTTCAGCACGTCGCCCTGCCGCAGCCGGTAGACCATGGCCGGGCTGACGAGGCCGCCGTCGATGGAGCGGACGTGCAGTTCGAGCAGGCCGTCCGCGCGTGCCGCGTTCGCCGGGGTGAAGGACCGCCAGGTGCTGGGCAGCATCGGCGTCTCGACCATGACGGACTGCCCGGCGGCGTACCGCATGGGCTGGTCGAGGCGCAGCGTGACGACCGCGAGGTCGAAGCCGCGCTGCTCGTGCCCGATGACCTCGCCGTTCCACCACGCCGGGTTGACGGCGCTGTCGGCCTCGGCGGCCTGGACCATGGCGCCGGCCACGACGGTGTACGCCTCGGTCCAGCCCTTCTCCAGCTCGGGGGTCCACGCCTCGCCGAGGAAGTAGCCCAGCGTCGCCAGCAGCGCCCGCCCCACCGCGTCGTAGTGCTGCGCCACGACCTGGAAGCGGCGGTGGTCGCGGCCGAGCTGCTGGAGGAACGGGACGAGTGTGTCGGGATCGTCGACGTCGGAGACGATCTGGCCCAGGGCGTTGACCAGACGGTCACGCTGCACGCCCATGTTGACCGGGAACATCGGCCGGACTTCCGGCGCGATGAGGAACAGGTAGGAGTAGAAGTACCGGGGTACCTCGTCCCCTGACTTGCCGACCAGGGCGAAGGAATCTTTCAACGCCTGGGAATCGCTCACGACCACCCTCCGGTGGCTGGTGTTTCGGGGGATCTTGCGGACCGGCGGAGCCGGGCGGCGGCCCGCGGTGGAGCCGCCGTCGGCCGCGTCAGGCCGAGGCCGCCGCTTCTTCGCTCGCGGAGATCATGGTGCTGCTGATGACGCCGTAGACAGCCACCCAGGACTCCTCGATCTCGGGGGTCCACGCGTCGCCCGCGAAGTGCTGCAGGGTCGCGATCAGGCTGGCGCCGACGGCCGGGTAGTGCTCGGGCAGAGCGCCGTAGCCCGCGTGCCGGCGGCCCAGGTTCTGGAGCATGCCGACCAGGGTCTCGGTGTTGTCTATGTTGTTGACGAGGGCGCCGAGGGCCGCCCACAGGCGGTCGCGCTGCTCGTCGATGTGCGGGGCGAAGAGCGGCCGCACCGCGGGGTTGTTGGCGAAAAGGTGCTCGTAGAAATATCCGGTCACCTGTGAACCGTGGGGCTCCACAACCTTGAAGCTGCTGCGGATCAGGGAGAGGTCTGCGGTCATGGCGGCCGACTCTAGCCAGAGGCGTGGGACTCGAACAAGTTTGGGACAGATGAACAACCGGCCGACCGAAGCGTCATCTTGACAGACCGTTTCCTCTCCGATATTGCCCACAATCCACGCATCCTTCTGGACAGCCTGCGCAAATGGGGTCGCCCGTGGCCGGTGCAATGCTGTGGCGGAGCCGGTGGGCGGCGGGCCATGATTCACTGCGGACAGGCCGATGCGAAGGGAAGTCCGCCGTGCCCCAACAGTTGGACCGTGACGTCGATCCGGCATTCCTCGCGCTCCCGCTGCGCGCGCTGGCCGACGCGGCACTCGCCAGAGCCCGCGCGCTGGGCGCCGAGCATGCCGACTTCCGCCTGGAGCGGGTGCGCAGCGCGCACTGGCGGCTGCGCGACGCCCGCCCCGCGGGCAGCGCCGACAGCACCGACCTCGGCTACGCCGTACGCGTCGTGCACGGCGGGGCCTGGGGCTTCGCCTCCGGCGTGGACCTGACGATGGACGCGGCGGCGAAGGTCGCGAGCCAGGCCGTCGCGATGGCCAAGCTCAGCGCGCAGGTCATCGCCGCCGCCGGGTCGGACGAGAGGGTGGAGCTGGCGGAGGAGCCGGTGCACGCCGACCGCACCTGGGTGTCGGCGTACGAGACGGACCCGTTCGAGGTGCCGGACGCCGACAAGACGGGGCTGCTGGCCGACTGGAGCGCCCGGCTGCTGGCCGCCGACGGCGTCAGCCACGTGGACGCCTCGCTGCTCGCGGTGCACGAGAACAAGTTCTACGCCGACACCGCAGGCACCACGACCACCCAGCAGCGCGTCCGGGTGCACCCGCAGCTCACCGCGGTGAGCGTCGACCCGGACACCGGCGGCTTCGACTCCATGCGCACGCTCGCCCCGCCCGCCGGCCGCGGCTGGGAGTACCTGACCGGCAGCGGGTGGGACTGGGACGCCGAACTGGCCGGGATCCCCGCGTTGCTGGCCGAGAAGATGCGCGCGCCCTCGGTCGAGGCCGGCGCGTACGACCTGGTCGTGGACCCGTCCAACCTGTGGCTGACGATCCACGAGTCGATCGGCCACGCGACGGAACTGGACCGCGCGCTCGGCTACGAGGCCGCCTACGCCGGCACCTCCTTCGCCACCTTCGACCAGCTCGGCTCGCTGCGCTACGGCTCGCCGCTCATGCACGTCACCGGCGACCGCACCGCCGAGCACGGCCTGGCCACGGTCGGCTACGACGACGAGGGCGTGGCCGGCCAGTCCTGGGACCTGGTCAGGGACGGCGTCCTGGTCGGCTACCAGCTCGACCGCCGGATCGCGAGGCTCACGGGCTTCGACCGCTCCAACGGCTGCGCCTACGCCGACTCCCCCGGGCACGTCCCGGTCCAGCGGATGGCCAACGTCTCCCTCCAGCCGGCCCCCGGCGGCCCCTCCACCGAGGAGCTGATCGGCGGGGTCGAGCGCGGCATCTACGTGGTCGGCGACCGCTCGTGGTCGATCGACATGCAGCGCTACAACTTCCAGTTCACCGGTCAGAGGGCATACGCGATCCGGAACGGCCGCCTCGACGGCCAGGTCAAGGACTTCGCCTACCAGGCCACGACCACCGAGTTCTGGGGCTCCATGGAAGCGGTGGGAGGACCCGAGACGTACGTCCTCGGAGGGGCCTTCAACTGCGGAAAGGCCCAGCCGGGGCAGGTCGCGGCGGTCAGTCACGGCTGCCCGTCGGCGCTCTTCACGGGCGTGAACATCCTCAACACGACGCAGGAGGCGGGCCGGTGACTTCCGGAGCGAGCAAGCCGCACGAGATCGTCGAGCGGGCGCTCGACCTGTCGGCGGCGGACGGGTGCGTGGTCATCGCCGAGGAGGAGTCGAGCGCCAACCTGCGCTGGGCGGGCAACGCGCTCACCACCAACGGTGTGACGCGGGGACGTACGCTCACCGTCATCGCGACCGTGGACGGCGCGCAGGGCACCGCGTCCGGCGTGGTGTCGCGGTCGGCGGTGACGGCGGACGACCTGGAGGGGCTGGTGCGGGCCGCGGAGGCCGCCGCCCGTCAGGCCGGGCCCGCGGAGGACGCGCAGCCGCTGGTGAGCGGGGTGCCGCAGGCGGCGGACTTCACCGCGCCGCCCGCCGAGACCGGCTCGGAGGTCTTCGCGGCCTTCGCGCCCGCGCTGGGCGAGGCCTTCGGGGCGGCGCGCGCGGGCGGGCGGCTGCTGTACGGCTTCGCCTTCCATTCCATGACGTCGACGTATCTGGGCACCTCCACCGGGCTGCGGCTGCGCCACGACCAGCCGACCGGCACCCTGGAGGTCAACGCGAAGTCGCCGGACGCCGCGCGCTCGGCGTGGGCGGGCAGCGCGACGCGGGACTTCCGCGACGTCGACCCGCTGGCGATGGACGCCGAGCTCGCGCAGCGCCTGGCGTGGGCGGAGCGGCGGATCGAGCTGCCCGCAGGGCGGTACGAAACGCTGCTGCCGCCGTCGGCGGTCGCGGACCTGATGATCTACCAGATGTGGTCGTCCGGCGCGCGGGACGCCGCGGAGGGCCGCACCGTCTTCAGCAAGGCGGGCGGCGGCACCCGGGTCGGCGAGCAGCTGTCGGCGCTGCCGCTGACGCTGCGCAGCGACCCGGGCGAGCCGGGCCTGGAGGCGGCGCCCTTCGTGGTGGCGCACTCGTCGGGCGACGACGCGTCGGTCTTCGACAACGGGCTGCCCGTCGCCCCGGTCGACTGGGTGCGCGAGGGCACGCTGCGGCACCTGCCGACGACCCGGCACAGCGCCCAGCTCACCGGGCTGCCGGTCGCAGCGCCCGCGGACAACCTGGTCCTGGAGGGCGGCGGCAAGCAGTCGCTGGCCGAGATGGTCGCCGGCACCGAGCGCGGGCTGCTGCTGACGTGCCTGTGGTACATCCGCGAGGTCGACCCGGCCACTCTCCTGCTGACCGGGCTGACCAGGGACGGCGTCTACCTCGTGGAGGGCGGCGAGGTGTCCGGGGTCGTGAACAACTTCCGCTTCAACGAGTCGCCCGTCGACCTGCTGGGCCGCGCGTCCGAGGCGGGCCGCACCGAGCGGACGCTGCCGCGCGAATGGAGCGACTACTTCACCCGGGCCGCGGCGCCGGCGCTGCGGATCCCGGACTTCAACATGAGTTCGGTGAGCCAGGGGGTCTGACAGGCCCCATGAGGGGGGCACGAGGAATATGGACGAGAAGCGGACGGTCAAGGCGTCGAAGTTCCTGGCACGGGTGCTGCGGCACGAACCCGGGCTGATCGGGGTGACGCTCGACGAGGGCGGCTGGGTGGACGTCGACGTGCTGCTCGCCGCGTGCGCGGCGCACGGCAGGCGGCTGAGCCGGGCCGAGCTGGAGCACGTGGTCGAGACCAACAACAAGAAGCGGTACGCGATCTCCGAGGACGGCCGGCGGATCCGGGCGAGCCAGGGCCATTCGGTCTCCGTGGACCTGGGCCTGGCCCCCGCGGTGCCGCCGGACGTCCTCTACCACGGCACGGCGACCGTGACCGTGCCGATCGTCCTGCGCGAGGGGCTGCGGCCGATGTCCCGGCAGGACGTCCACCTCTCGGCCGACCTGGAGACCGCCGTACGGGTGGGCTCACGGCACGGCCGCCCCGCCGTGCTCGCGGTGGACGCCGCGGGGCTGGCCGCCGCCGGGCACGTCTTCCGGCTCAGCGCCAACGGGGTGTGGCTGAGCGGCCCGGTGCCGCCGGAGCGGCTGCGGCTGCTGCCGTCCTGACGGCCGGCGCCGGCGCGCGGGCCCGTACACGTACGCCACCGCGGGTACGGGCGCGGGTCAGCGCGTCGTCGTACGGCGGCGGCGCTGGTTCGCCTTGTGCGCCGCCCACACCGCGTCGCCGACCGCGACCAGCACGATCGCGCCGACGAGCTGCAGTACGTGCCGGGTCCAGTCGATGCCCTTGGTGTCGCGGACGCCCAGCCAGCCGGCCACACCGTTGCCGAGCAGGCCGCCGCCCATGCCGCAGAGCACGGTGAGCCACAGCGGCAGCACCTGCCGGCCCGGCAGGATCGCCTTGGCGATCAGGCCGAGCACGAGTCCGACGATGATCGCCCACAGCCAGCCCATGCAGCCGCCTCCTCTTTGTCTTTCGTTTCGCCTCTTCCGCCGGGCGCGGTGTCCCCGCGCGCCGTGCCGTCAGTTTCCGCCGGGGCCGGACGCGGCGCATGTCGGGCGCAGGGGGCGGGATCGCGCCAATCTCCGGGAAGGCGGCGCGACCGTACCTCCGGATGGCGCCCCGCTCTGTGGCAGGCGGCGGGCGGCGCGTACCGTGGTGCGGAGCCGGCGCGGCGCGCTGCCAGCCGTGAGCAGCGGGCCGGGCCCCTGGACTGGGCGGTGGATGGATGCGGAAGCAGGGCGGTTCCGAGGTTTTCCGGATCTCCGGGGCGCGGACCGGGCTGACCGAGGACGTACGCGGGCGGCAGCGGCGCTACATGGTCGCGATGACGATCCGCACCCTGTCCGTCCTGCTCACGGTCATCCTGTGGAACGTCGAGCGGCCGCTCGCCTGGGCGATGCTGGTGCTCGGCATGCTGCTGCCTTACGTCGCGGTGGTCGTCGCCAACGCCGGGCGGGAGAACACCCCGAAGGCGCCCACGACGACGTACATCCCGCCGCCGAGCGTGCCCGTGCTGGAGGCGAGCCGGGTGGAGCTGGGGGCCGAGCGGGACGCGGAGCCCGTGCCCGAGGCGTGACCGGCGAGCCTGCGCGGCACGAGCCCTGACCTGCCCTCACCGGCCTGTTCGGTGTGACCGATGTGGCTTGTGTGGCCGGCGTGACACCTTTCCGGCACTTCTCCCGTACGTCCCGCGCACCGGCTCACGCGCCGGCGCGCGGCACATCCGGACACGTGAGCGAAACCTCAAGAAAAGCTCAGATCCGTCATGACGTTCCACTCCACGAGCGCGTCAGTGCATGACATACTGCCTAGGCGCTCCGCATCCCCCGTCGGGGCGACGGACCGACGCCGGGCGGCTCCCCCCGTGGCTGCCCGGCGTCGCCATGTCCGCGTGCACGTCCGCCCGCAGGTCCGCGGGCCGGGCCCGCACCCTGCCGGCGTCCGTGCCGGGCGCCGCGGGCCGTGGGGTTTACTGGGTGGCGTGAACGACGAGACGCCGATCTGCTCGGCCAAGGGATGCCGCGTGCCGGCCGTGTGGGTGCTGGCGTGGAACAACCCGAAGCTGCACACCCCGGAGCGGCGCAAGACCTGGCTGGCGTGCGACGAGCACCGGGAGCACCTGACGCAGTTCCTCGGCATGCGCGGCTTCCTCAAGGACGTCGTGACGCTCGCCGAGTGGGAGAGCCGCCCGGCCGCGCAGTCCTGAGACCGCGGGCGTGAGACCGCGGGCGTGAGACCGCAGACCTGAGCCGGCCGCCGCAGGCCCGGGACGTCCTCGCCGCCGGCTCAGCCGCCGATCGCCGACATCGGGCGGTCGGGCTGCAGGAACTCCGGGTCGTCCAGGCCCGAGCCCGCCTTCTTGCCCCGCATCGCCGTCCGCCACAGCTCCGCCAGCTGGGCGTCCGACGCGCCCGCGCGCAGCGCCCCGCGCAGGTCCGACTCCTCGCGGGCGAACAGGCAGTTGCGCACCTGGCCGTCGGCGGTGAGGCGGGTGCGGTCGCACGCGCGGCAGAACGGGCGGGTGACGGAGGCGATCACGCCGACCCGCCCCGGCCCGCCGTCCACCACCCAGCGCTCGGCGGGCGCGGAGCCGCGTGCCGTACCGCCCTCGGGGACGAGGTCGAAACGGGTGCGCAGCGCGGCCAGGATCTCCTCGGCGGTCACCATGCCCGCGCGCTGCCAGCCGTGCTGCGCGTCCAGGGGCATCTGCTCGATGAAGCGCAGCTCGTAGCCCTCGTCGAGGGCCCAGCGCAGCAGGTCGGGCGCCTCGGTGTCGTTGACGCCGCGCATCAGCACCGCGTTGACCTTCACCGGGGCCAGGCCCGCGGCGGCCGCCGCGGCGAGCCCGGCGAGGACGTCGGCGTGCCGGTCCCGGCGGGTCAGCGTGCGGAAGACCTCCGGACGCAGGGTGTCGAGCGAGACGTTGACCCTGTCCAGGCCCGCGGCGCGCAGCCCCGCGGCCGTACGGCCCAGCCCGATGCCGTTGGTGGTGAGCGACAGCCGCGGGCGCGGGACGAGCGCGGCGCACCGCTCGACGATGCCGGTGACGCCGGGGCGCACCAACGGCTCGCCGCCGGTGAAGCGGACGTCGGTGACGCCCAGCTCCGTCACCGCGATCCGCACCAGCCGGACGATCTCGTCGTCGGTCAGCACGTCGGGCCTGGCAAGCCACGCCAAGCCCTCCTCCGGCATGCAGTACGTGCAGCGCAGGTTGCACCGGTCGGTGAGCGAGACCCGCAGGTCGGTGGCCACGCGTCCGTACGTGTCGAGGAGCACGGGCTCCGCCTCCCTCCGGGCGCCTGGTCGCGCCGCCGTTCCCTCCAGCCTAGGCGGTGCCGCGGACAAGTCCCTGCGCAGGCGGACGGCATGCGGTGGGACGGCCTACGGGCGGGCCGGGGCCGCGGCGGCCGGGGACCGGCGCAGGACGATGCCGCGCACGGTGACGACCACGCCGAAGGCCAGCAGCCACTGCCCGGCCAGGTACGTCGCCATGACCCAGGCGCCGTGGCCGGGCAGCAGCGGCCAGTCCGCGAGGTCGGTCGCGATGAGGCTGTCGGACAGCAGGAAGAGCAGGCCGCCCGCGCGGGCGAGCGGCCCGGCGCCGTACGCGCCCGCGGCCATGGCGGTCAGCAGCACGCTGTAGAGGGCGACCGGGACACGCATCCCGGCGTCCAGCCCGGGCCAGAGGGCCACGACGAGCGCGGCCCACACCACGCCGTACGCCGCGCACCGCACGCCCACCGCCGTGCGGGTGCCGCGGAAGGAGCCGAGCCGGGTGAAGAGCCGCAGGTAGCAGATGTGCCCGGCGGCGAAGGAGGCCATGCCGAGCAGGAAGGGCACGGTGCCGCCGACGTCCAGCAGCACGTCCCCGCCGCAGCCGCACAGCAGCGCGGCGACCAGCAGCCGGGGCCCGCGCAGGCACAGCACCCACCAGGCGAGGGCGGGCATGAGCAGCGGTTTGGTCACCGCCCCCAGGACGTCGTAGTGCTGGGTCACGGCGGTCATGTGCACTGCCGCGAGCATCGCGAAGAGCACGATGACGCGCGCCGCCCGCTCGGTGTCGGGCTGCGGCGTGCCGCGCGGCGTGCCCTGCGTCATGCCGCGGCCTCCGGGGTGCGGGAACCGGCGGGCCCGGCGGGCTCGGCCGAGGCGGGGGCGGCGACCGGGGCGGGAACCGCGGCCGGGGCGGCCGCCGG
>NZ_JOHY01000060.1 GCF_000721495.1 Streptomyces sp. NRRL F-5123 | reverse complement strand
CGGCGACCACCGAGATCTGCACGTAAGGAGTCGTCGGCAGCGTCAGATGTGTATAAGAGACAGGGGGTGGGTGGGGCAGATCGTCTCCCTCCCCCCTGCGGTGCGTCGGCGGCTGCCCTGCCGGTGGGGGTGGGGGCACCCCCGGATCGTCCCCCTCCCGACGTCTCGTCGGCGGCTGCCTGCCGGTGGGGGTGAGTGTGCGAGGGACTGCGGTTCGGCCCGGAGGGCGAGTCATCGCCACGGGGGCCGTCAGCCGACGTCTTGGTTGCACGGGTGGTGGGGGGGGGTGCCGCGCCGGCGGGCGCGGGCGCCGCCGCGGCGGGAAGGTCCCGGGACACGCGGCGCCCGGCAGGGCGGAGGGGAGGCCCCGACCGGGGTGACGCCCTATCGTGGCGGGGATGGAGTACGACGTCGTCGTGATCGGCGGGGGCCACAACGGCCTCACCGCCGCAACGTACCTCGCCCTCGCAGGGCGCACCGTGCTGGTCGTGGAGCGGCTGGACCACCTGGGGGGCGCCGCGGTGTCGAGCCGGGTCTTCCCGGGGGTGGAGGCGCGGCTGTCGCGCTACTCGTACCTGGTCAGCCTGCTGCCGAGGAAGATCGTCCTGGACCTGGGGCTGGATTTCCGCGTCCGGCGGCGCCGGATCTCCTCGTACACGCCGTACGGCGACGGCGGGCTGCTGGTGGACGCGGAGGACCCGGCGCGGACCCGGGAGGGTTTCGCGCGGCTCACCGGGTCGGAGCGGGAGTACGGGGCGTGGGAGGCCTTCTACGGGATGACGCGGCGGGTCGCGGAGGCGGTCTTCCCGACGTTGACGGAGCCGCTGCCGGCGCGGGCGGAGCTGGAGCGCCGGGTGGGGGACCGCGCGGCGTGGGGCGCGCTGTTCGAGCGGCCGCTCGGCGAGGCCGTGGAGGCGGCGTTCACGGACGACACGGTGCGGGGCGTGGTGCTGACCGACGCCCTGATCGGGACGTTCAGCCACGCGCACGACCCCTCGCTGAAGCAGAACCGCTGCTTCCTCTACCACGTCATCGGCGGCGGCACGGGCGACTGGGACGTGCCGGTCGGCGGCATGGGCGCTTTCACGGACGCCCTCGCGTCGGCGGCCCGCGCGGCGGGCGCGCGGTTCCGTACCGGCACGGAGGTCACACGTGTCGAGACGGACGGCGTGCGGGCGGAGGTGACGTTCGCGGACGGCGGCACCGTCCAGGCCCGTGACGTGCTGGTCAACGCCGCCCCCCACACGCTGGCGGCCCTGCTCGGCGAGGAGCCGGCCGGGCCCGCCCCGGAGGGGGCCCAGCTCAAGGTCAACATGCTGCTGCGCCGGCTGCCGCGGCTGCGGGACACCGCGGTGGACCCGCGGGACGCGTTCGCCGGCACCTTCCACGTCGCCGAGGGCTACCGCGCGCTGCAGGCCGCGTACGAGCAGGCGGCGGACGGGCGGGTGCCGGACGCGCCGCCGTCCGAGATCTACTGCCACAGCCTGACCGACCCGTCGATCCTCGCCCCGGAGCTGGCCGGTAGGGGCATGCACACCCTGACGCTCTTCGGCCTGCACGCCCCGGCCCGGCTCTTCGCCGAGGACCCGGCGGGCGCGAAGGCGGAAGTGCTGCGGGCCACCCTCGCGCAGCTCGACGCCGTCCTGGCCGAGCCGCTCGCGGACTGCCTCGCGCTGGATCCGGAGGGCCGCCCCTGCATCGAGGCGAAGTCGCCGCCGGACCTGGAGCGCGAGGTGGGCCTGCCCGGCGGGCACATCTTCCACCGCGACCTGTCCTGGCCGTACGCCGACGGCGAGGTGACGGAGGCCACAGGACGGTGGGGCGTCGGCACCGCGTATGCCAACCTCTACCTTTGCGGCGCGGGCGCGGTCCGCGGCGGCGGGGTCAGCGGGGTCCCCGGGCACAATGCGGCGATGGCGGTACTGGAGAAGGCACGATGAAGCAGCACAGGTCCGAGTCGGCGGCACCGGCCCGGCACAGAACCGGCCGGCAGTGGCGGCACGGCGGGCGCTGGCACACCCTGGAGGGCGCCGCCGACGTTCCCGAGCAGCGCCGCTGCACCGCGGACGTGGTGGTGGACTGCGCGGTCTACGAGGACGGCTGCCGCGCGGCGTCGCTGCCGCCCCAGCAGGCGCTGGACGAGGCCCGCAAGCGCGGCGGCTTCGCCTGGATAGGCCTGCACGAGCCGGAGGCCGAGCACATCGCGGAGATCGCGGAGGTCTTCGGGCTCCACCCGCTGGCCGTCGAGGACGCGGTGCAGGCCCACCAGCGGCCCAAGCTGGAGCGGTACGGCGACACGCTCTTCCTCGTCCTCAAGACCATCGTCTTCGTCGAGCACGAGAAGCTCACCGCCACCAGCGAGGTCGTCGACACCGGCGAGGTCATGATCTTCCTCGGCCCGGACTTCGTGGTCGTCGTCCGCCACGGCAGCGCCCCCGGCCTCGCCCGCGTCCGCCGCGCCCTGGAGGCCCGCCCCGACATGCTCGCGCACGGCCCCGCGGCCGTCCTGCACGCCATCACCGACCAGGTCACCGACGACTACCTCGACGTCGCGGACGCGGTCGAGCTGGACGTCGAGACCCTGGAGACGGACGTCTTCTCGTCCACCCACGTCGACGACGCCGAGCGCATCTACCAGCTCAAGCGGGAGATGATCGAGTTCAAGCACGCCGTCTTCCCGCTGGCCCGCCCCCTGGAACGCCTCGCCGAGGGCGCGGACGGCCTTCTCAGCACCGAGTTGCGCCGCTACTTCCGCGACGTCTCCGACCACCTCTCCCACGTCCGCGAGCGCCTCATCGCCAACAGCGAACTCGTCGACGGCCTCCTCGCGGCCAACCTCAGCCAGCTCGCCGTCCAGCAGAACGTCGACATGCGCCGCATCTCCGCCGGCGCCGCCATCCTCGCCATCCCCACGATGATCGCCGGCTTCTACGGCATGAACTTCGACCACATGCCAGAACTGCGCTGGACCTTCGGCTACCCCCTGATGCTCGGCGTGACGGTCACCCTGTCCGCGATCGTCTTCCGCGCCTTCCGCCGCATCGGCTGGCTGTAGCCGTTCCCATGCGCCGCCGGGCGGGCGTTCCGGGGCTGCGCCCGCGCCGCCGGGCGGGCGTTCCCAGGGCGGGCCCTACGCCGGGGGCGGCCAGGCGTCGCCCCACTCCGTGTCGCGCGCCGCGCGGTAGAGGGTGCCGTGGCGCTTGCTCACCGTTGCCTTCTCCAGTCCCGGAGGGGTGACGCAGAGGTCCAGCAGGACGAGCCCCTTGCGGATCTGCGGGTGCCGCACCACCCTGCCCTCCGCAGGCTCCGCCGGGAAGTGCGCGGCGGCGACGTAGCTGAACTTCTCGTCCTCGTAGGGCAGGGTCGCGCCCTTGACCTGGCGGTGGAGCGCGGTGCGCTGCACGCGCGCCGCGAAGTGGCACCAGTCCGCGCCGGTGACGGGGCAGGGGCCGTCGTGCGGGCAGGGGGCGAGGACGTGGAGCCCGGCGGCGACGAGCCGGTCGCGGGCGGCGAGCACGCGTGCGTACCCCTCGGGGGTGCCGGGCTCGACCACGACGACGGCGCCCTGCGTGGCGGCGACCGCGGCCCCGACGAGGGATTCGCGGTCCGCGGGGGTGAGTTCGCCGAGGACGTAGGAGATGGTGACGAGGTCGGCGGCCGGGAGGGCGGACGCGGCGCCGAGGGGCCGGCGCTGCCAGTCGGCGGTGCGGACGGCGGCGGTCCGGGCGGCGCGGGCGAGGTCGGCGCCGAGGTCGAGGGCGGGCTGGGACCAGTCGAGGACGGTGGTGGTGTGGCCGGCGTCGGGCCAGGTGTCGGCCACCGCCCAGGTGGCCGCTCCGGTGCCGCCGCCGAGGTCGAGATGGGTGCGCGGGGCCCAGTCGGCGGACTGCAAGCGGAACGCGTCGAGGGCGGTGCGGACGGCGGCATAGGTCGCCGGCATCCGGTAGGCGGCGTACGCGGCGACGTCGGCCGCGTCGCGCAGGACGGGAGCGGCGGTGGGCGTGGGGCCGCGGTAGCTGTCCATCAGCCGCTCGACCTGTGCGGAAGCGCTGGTCGGGGCGGTGGACCGCAACCGGTCGGCGAGCGCGGCGCGCAGGTCGTCGGGGAGGGGCACGGTAGGCACAAGCCCCAACTGTAAGGGGCGTTCACCCTTGTCACACGCCCCTTACGCTGCGTGGCCACCGGGACGTCATAGGCATGTTAACTCGCCCAAAACATCAGCTCGAATATGCGTAAACCACAGCGGAAGGGCCACCCCTTGGCCTAGCGTTCCTCAAAGCACGGCGGGGACACCACAAGGGGAAGTGGAAGACGTCGGGTCGCGAGGTGCCTGGGGGGTACATGCGGCGTGTCGAGTCACAGTCGGCCATACCAGTCATGCCCGTTGCAGGGGAGCGAATATCGGGGCGGACGGACAGTCCGCCCGTACGGGGAGCGCAGCCCGCGCTCCCGGGCGCGTTCGGCGCACCGGTGCCACCGTCGTACGCGCGGCGGCCGGGCATCGGTGCGAGCACCGCGCGCGCCGCTGCGTCAGCCGGGCGTACGGCGGTTGCCGCGGCCTGGCAGGGAGCACAGCGCGAAAGCGGCGGCAAGGCCGCGTGGTACGCGGTGAACCTCGCCGTGGACGCGGTCGGCGCCGGAGTGCCCACGGCCCTGGCGCTGCACGCCTCGGGCGCGCCGCACGCGGCGGCATGGGGCCTGGCGGCGGCGCTCGCCTGGCCCACCGTCCGCGCGATGCGGCGGCGGTACGCGCCGGACGCCTTCGGGGAGACCCGGGGCGGGGCGCAGGTGGCCGTGGACTGGCTGCTGCTGCTCGGGGTGCTGACGGTGCTGCGGGCGGTGTCCGGCGCCGTGGCCGGGCCGTCGGCGGCGCTCGCCGGTCTCGTGTGGGCGCCGGTGCTCACGGCGCTGTGCCGCCGGGTGACCTACCACCGGCTGCGCGCCGTGCGGCGTGCGGCGTACGCGGTGCGCCCGGTGCTGGTGGTGGGCGAGCCGGGCGCCGCGGACAACGCGGTGGCGCATCTGGCGACCCGCACCGGGCACGCGTACGCCGTCGTCGGCGTGGTGCCGGTGGGCAGCAGGCGGCTGGCCTGCGGCGTGCCGGTCGCGGGGCGGCTGGGCGTGCTGGAGCCGACCGGGCCGGGGCAGGACGCACAGGCGGTCCTGCGGGCGGCGCACGAGACCCGCGCGCAGCTGGTGCTGATGGCGCCGGGCCCGCGGCTGTCGGCGGAGCGATTACGCCGGCTGTCGTGGTGCCTCCACGACGCCGGGCTCCCGGTGGCGCTGGCGCCGGGCCTGGTGGACGTGCAGGCGCGCCGGGTGCGGTTGGACGACCCGGCGGGCCTGGTGCTGCTGCACATCGCGCCGCCGGTACGGCACGGGGCGCAGCTGCGGCTGAAGTCGGCGCTGGACCGCGCCGGGGCCGCGCTCGGGCTGCTGGCGCTGGCGCCGCTGTTCTGCGTGCTGGCCGCGCTGGTCAAGGTGACGTCGCGGGGCCCGGCCTTCTACCGGCAGGTGCGCTGCGGGCAGCACCGGACACCCTTCACGATGTGGAAGTTCCGCACGATGGTGGTCGATGCCGAGGACCGCAGGGCGGAGCTGGAGCGCAGTGGCGCCAACGAGCACGACGGGCTGATGTTCAAGATGCGGCACGACCCGCGGGTCACGGCCGTGGGCCGCTTCCTGCGGCGCTGCTCGCTGGACGAACTGCCGCAGCTGCTCAACGTGCTGCGCGGTGAGATGTCGTTCGTCGGGCCGCGCCCGCCGCTGCCCGACGAGGTGGACCGCTACGACGAGGTGGCGCTGCGGCGGCTCGTGGTCAAGCCGGGCATCACCGGGCTGTGGCAGGTCAGCGGGCGCTCGGACCTGTCGTGGGACGAGACGCTCGCGCTGGACCTGCGGTACGTCGACAACTGGTCGCTGGCGGGCGACCTGGAGGTCATGACCCGCACGCTGCGGGCCGTGGTCGACGGACGCGGGGCGTACTAGTGGGCCGCCACGCCTCCGGCCCCCGGGTCCGGCACAGACCCGGGGGCGTCCGGGACAGCCCTGGCCGCCACCGCCTCCGTCTCCGCGCGCCACTGCGCGTAGACGGCCGCGACGCCCTCCCGCAGCGCGATTCGCGGGCGCCAGCCGAGCGCGAACAGCCGGGAGACGTCGAGGAGTTTGCGCGGGGTGCCGTCCGGCCTGGTGGTGTCCCAGCCGATCCGGCCGCGGTAGCCGACGACGTCCCGTACGGTCTCGGCGAGTTCGCGGATGGGCAGGTCCTCCCCGCAGCCGACGTTGACCGGCTCGTCGGCGTCGTACGTGCGCAGCAGCAGGGTGCAGGCCGCGGCGAGGTCGTCGACGTGCAGGAACTCGCGGCGCGGGGTGCCGCTGCCCCACAGCGTCACCTCGGGGGCGCCGTCGCGGGCGGCCTCGTGGAAGCGGCGGATCAGCGCGGGCAGGACGTGCGAGGTCTCCAGGTCGAAGTTGTCGCCGGGCCCGTAGAGGTTGGTCGGCATCGCGGAGACGTACGCGGCGCCGTACTGCCGCCGGTAGGACTGCACCTGGACGATGCCGGCGATCTTCGCGAGCGCGTAGGCCTCGTTGGTGGGCTCCAGCGGGCCGGTCAGCAGGGCGTCCTCGCGGATGGGCTGCGGGGCCAGGCGCGGGTAGATGCAGGAGGAGCCGAGGAAGAGCAGCCGGGGCACTCCGGCGGCGTGCGCGCCCGCGACGACGCTGAGCTGGATGCGCAGGTTGTCCTCCAGGAACTGCACGGGGTAGGTCGCGTTGGCCATGATCCCCCCGACCCGGGCGGCGGCGAGCACGACCGCGTCGGGCCGGGCCGCGCGCAGCCACGCGGCGGTGGCTGCGGCGTCCCGCAGGTCCAGCTCGGCGCGGCCGCGGGCCAGTACCTCGTGGCCCTCGGCGGCCAGCCGGCGGGCGACCGCCGAGCCGACGAGCCCGCGGTGGCCCGCGACGAAGACCCTGGCCCGGTCGGGGAGCAGTGACCGCGCTCCCTCCGCCCCGGGCCGTGCCGCTGCGGCTGCCGCGCCCGCCGCGGCGTCCCTGACATTCGCTGTCTTTTCCGTCTGTTCCGTCATGAACCGCATTGTGTCAGCACACTTCACTCTTCCGGGTGCCAACTCCACATGCTGCACAGGGAGTTGCCCGCACCGGCCGACCACCACTGGGGGACCGTATGGGCAAGACCGCGCTCGTCACCGGCGTGACCGGGCAGGACGGCTCGTACCTGGCCGAGCTGCTGCTCGCCAAGGGCTACACCGTGCACGGCATCGTTCGCCGCTCGTCGACGTTCAACACCGAGCGCATCGACCACATCTACCAGGGCCCGCAGGCCTCCCGCCGTACGTTCGTCCTGCACCACGCGGACCTCACCGACGGCGTCGCCCTCGTCAACCTGCTGCGCGAGGTACGGCCCGACGAGATCTACAACCTGGGCGCGCAGTCGCACGTGCGGGTCTCCTTCGACGCCCCCCTCTACACCGGCGACGTGACGGGCCTGTCCGCGCTGCGGCTGCTGGAGGCGGTGCGGGCCAGCGGCAGCGGGGCACGGGTCTACCAGGCGTCGTCGTCGGAGATGTTCGGCGCCGCGCCCCCGCCGCAGAACGAGCGCACGCCCTTCCACCCGCGCAGCCCGTACGGCTGCGCGAAGGTCTTCGGCTACTGGGCGACGGTCAACTACCGCGAGGCATACGGGATGTACGCGGTCAACGGCATCCTCTTCAACCACGAGTCGCCGCGCCGCGGGGAGACCTTCGTGACCCGCAAGATCACCCGCGCGGTCGCCAGGATCAAGGCGGGGCTGCAGGACCGGCTCTACCTCGGAAACCTGGACGCGGTGCGCGACTGGGGCTACGCCCCGGAGTACGTCGAGGCGATGTGGCGGATGCTGCAGCGCGACGAGCCCGACGACTACGTGGTGGCCACGGGCGAGGCCGCGACCGTACGGCAGTTCGTGGAGACGGCCTTCGCGCACGCCGACCTCGACTGGTCCCGATACGTGCGGTACGACCCGAAGTACGAACGCCCCAGCGAAGTGGACGCGTTGATCGGCGACGCGAGCAAGGCTCGGGAGCTGCTGGGCTGGCAGCCACACGTGCGGGTCGCCGGCCTCGCCGAGATCATGGTCGACGCCGACATCCGCCAGGTGGCCGACCAGCTCGCGGGCGCGACGGTACGGATCGACCGGTGAACGGCTCGGCCGCACGCCACACCCGGCGTACGGCATCCGGTCGTTCGGGGCGACACATACCCCGATGTCAGGCGTCGTCACACTACGTATACCGGTTTCGGCAAAAAGCGCGACTCCGGCAAGTGGAACGCCCTACTCTGCCCAGGACCGGCGGCCGGCCACGGCCGCCGCACCTGAAGGGGACCGGGGGACACATGCGTAAACGGTCGGCATTGACCGGCGTGCTGGCGCTGGCGGCGGCAGGACTGGGGGCGGTCCCAGGGGCACCGCCCGCCGCCGCGCTCCAGGCGCCGGTGGCGCTCACGGCGGACAGCCTCTCCACCTACCAGACCAACGGCGTCGTGTGGGCGATGGCCCAGGCGAACGGCATCGTCTACACCGCGGGCACCTTCTCCGCGATCCGCCCGTCCGGCGCCGCGGCCGGGACGAACGAGACGGCGGTGGCGAACTTCGCCGCGTTCGACGCCGCGACCGGACAGCCCGCGGGCTGCCGGCTGAACTTCACGGTCGGCTCCAACAACGCCACCGTGCGCGCGCTCGCGGTGTCGCCGGACGGCAGCACCCTCTACGCGGGTGGCTTCTTCGGCCAGGTCAACGGTGTCGGGGTGAGCAGCCTCGCCGCGATCGACCTGGCCACCTGCCAGGTCAGCAGCAGCTTCCACCCCGCCGTCGCGGGCACCGTACGGACCCTCCAGGCCACGGCCGACACCGTCTTCTTCGGCGGCGACGTCACCGCGGTCGGCGGCCAGCACCGCGGGCGGTACGCGGCGGTCAGCACGTCGGGCGCACTGCTGCCGTGGGCGCCCGACGCCGACAACCCGGCCCGCGCGCTCGCCCTCACCCCGGACGGCCAGGACGCCGTCCTCGGTGGCGACTTCGACACGGTGGACGGGGTGAACTCGCACTCGCTCGCCGTCGTCGACACCGCGACCGGCGCGCTCGTGAAGGCGTACCCGACCGGCTTCATCGACGCGACCTCGGTGACCAAGGACATCGTGGTGGACGCCGCGAGCAACAGCTTCTACACCGCCAACGAGGGCACCGGCGGCGGGGTGTTCGACGGCCGGATCCGCTTCAGCCTCACCGACTTCTCACAGGTCTGGCGGGACAACTGCCTGGGCGCCACCCAGACCCTGACGGTCTACCAGACCGTCCTCTACAGCGGCAGCCACGCGCACGACTGCTCCAGCATGGGCGAATACCCCGACTCGGTGCGCAAGCACCTGCTTGCGCAGTCCGTGGACGACCCGCACCTGCTGGCCTGGTTCCCCGACACCAACGACGGCATCGGCGAGAAGATCGGCCCGCGGGTCATGGCGCTGGCCCCGGCCGGGAGCACCGACTACCTGTGGGTGGGCGGTGAGTTCACCACCGTCAACGGCTCCGCGCAGCAGGGCCTCACGCGCTTCGCGAGCGGCCCGGACACCGGCGCCCCGACACTGCCGCAGACGTCCGTCACGAGCATCGCGCCCGGTGCGGTCAAGGTCAGCTGGCAGTCCAGCACCGACACCGACGACGGCCTGCTCACCTACCGCGTCTACCGCAACGGCGGCGCCACGCCCGTCTACACGGTGACCGGCTCCTCGCTGCCGTGGGTGCGCCCGCAGCTGACGTACACCGACACCGACGTCACGCCGGGCGTGAAGTACACCTACCGGGTCTCCGCGAGCGACGGCGTCAACACCAGCGCCCTGTCCCCCAACGCCTCGGCCACGGTGCCGACTTCGGCGGAGGCGTACCCGAACCAGGTACTGGCGGACGGCGCTTCGCTGTACTGGCGCTACGACGCCGCCTCCGGCTCGTACAACGCCGACTCCTCCGACGGCGACGACAGCGGCATCAGCGTCGGCGGGCCCGTTCACGCCGTGACGCCGGGCGCGGTGCCGGGCTCCAGGGCGTACACCTTCAACGGCTCGTCCCAGTGGACCTACAGCGACCGGCTGCACCCGACACCGGCGCAGTTCAGCATCGAGACGTGGTTCCGGACGACGACCACCAGCGGCGGGAAGATCATGGGCTTCGGCTCCAATTCCACCCACCCGAGCGGCAATTACGACAAGCATGTCTACATGACCGACAACGGACGCCTGGTCTTCGGCGTGTACACCGGCACGACCCGCACCGTCACCGCACCGGCCGCGTACAACGACGGCGCCTGGCACCACGTGGTGGCCACGCAGGGAGCGGACGGGATGAAGCTGTACGTCGACGGGGTGCTGCGGGCCGCCGACCCCTTCGTCACCACCAGCCAGAACTACCCCGGCTACTGGCACGTCGGTTACGACAGTCTGGGCGGCTGGCCCTCCGCGCCGAGCAGCTCCTACTTCGCAGGCTCGATCGACGAGGCCGCCGTCTACCCGGCGGTGCTCACGCCCGCGCAGATCGCCCAGCACTACGCACTCGGGACCGCCGGGTGAGCCGCGGCCACCGTACGCGCGCTGCCGCCGCCGTCGCCATGACGGCGGCGGCAGCGCTGCTGCTCGGCGGCTGCGGCTCCGGCGCCTCGGACCACGCGAAGGACACCGCGAGCCCGTCCCGTACGGCCGCCGGCGCCACCGGCACGCCGCCGGACGCGTCCGGCAGCCCGTCCGGCACCCCGTCCGACAGCGCCTCCCCCGAGTCCGGCGCCGGGCAGCCAAACTCGGCCGCCGACGCGCCGAAGGTGCCCGACGCCCAGCTCACCCCGCCGGGCGGCGGCAACTTCACGGCGCAGCAGAAGAAGTACCTGTCCGGGCGGGTGCCGCGCGGCACGGACCCGGTCGCCGTGCTGGAGGGCGGCCAGGAGATCTGCGACCGGCTGACGCGCACCTCGGCGATCGACAAGGACGCCGCCGCGAGCGCGATCGTCTCCGGCGACATCACGCTGGACGGCGCGTCCGCGGCCGTCGGCGGGCTGTGCCCGGACCAGCAGGGCGTCGTCGACGCGGCCCGCGGCGGCTTCGGCGACGGCACGTTCACGGTGGGCGCGAAGGCCGCCCCGGGCACGGTGGTCGTGCCCGGCGGCTACCGGGCCCCGCACACGTCGGCGTCCTGCACATGGCGCGTCACCGGCGCGGGCGGCGCCGTCCTCGCCTCGGGCCGCGGTACCGGCGCGGACAGCCCGGCCGCGCTCACCATCCCGGCCGCCGCGCGCGGCATCACCTCCAGCGGGTGCTACGCCTGGCTGGCCTCCGCACGGACAGGGAGCTGACGTCACCGTTGGACGAGCTGGGCACGCTGCCGCTGGTCGTGGTCATACCGACGAAGAACGAAGCCGAGAACATCGCCCGCACGGTCTCCTCGGTCATCGCCCATGTGCGGGCCGTCGTGGTCGTCGACTCGCACAGCACCGACGACACGTGCGCGATCGCCGCCGGGCTGGGCGCCGAGACCGTGCTCTACACGTGGGACGGGCGCTACCCGAAGAAGAAGCAGTGGTGCCTGGACCATGTGCGCCCCGACATCCCGTGGGTGCTCTTCCTGGACGGCGACGAGACGCCGAGCCCCCAACTCCTCGGCGAGCTGCGGTCGGTGTTCGCCGCGGGGCCGCCGTCGGTGGCCGCCTTCGACATCCCGCTGGGCTACTGGTTCGCCGGACGGCGGCTGCGGCACGGCTACACCATCGTCAAGCGCGCCCTCATGGACCGCACCCGCTGCCGCTTCCCCGAGGTCGGCGACCTCGGGGCGCCGGGGATGGGCGAGCAGGAGGGCCACTACCAGCCGGTCGCGGAGTCCGCCGCCCGGCTGAGCTCCCCCATCGAGCACGAGGACCTGGACCCGGTCCGCACCTGGTTCGACCGGCACAACCGCTACTCGGACTGGGAGGCGTGGCTCGAACTCCACCCGGAGGTCAAGGAGCGCATCCGCCGGGTCAAGACCCGGCAGGGGCGGCTCTTCCACAAGGTGCCCTTCAAGCCCCTGGTGTCCTTCGGCTACGCGTACGTCTACCGGCGCGGCTTCCTGGACGGGCGGGCGGGCCTGGACTACGCGCTCGCGATGAGCTTCTACCGCTGGCAGATCGGCCTCAAGACGCGTGAACTCCGCGCCGCCGAGCGGCAGTCGGGCGGCCCGGGCGGTCGGCCATGACGTCGCCGTAGACGCCGAGCAGGGTGTCCACGACCGCGTCGATCGAGAAGCGGTCGTGGACCAGCCGCCACGCGGCCTGCGACGCCTGCTCGTTGGCGGCGGGCTCCAGCAGCTCCAGCACCGCCCGGCCGACCAGTGCCCCGTTGTCCGCGTCCGGCAGGCTGTCGGTGACCCGGCCCGCGCCCGCGGCCGCCACGTCCGGCGACAGCCCGCCGGTACGGGCCACCACGACCGGCAGCCCCACCGACATCGCCTCCAGCACCGAGACGGCGAACGGCTCGACGACGGACGGCAGTACGTACACGTCCGCAGCGCGCAGCGCGGCGTGCACCGCGTCGTGCCCGAGCGGCCCCGGGCACTCCAGCGCGTCCCCCACGCCCAGCTCGTCGGCCAGCGCCCGCATGGGCGCGGTCAGCCGGCCGGTGTCGGGTCCGGCCAGCACGAAGCGGGCGTCCGGGTGCCGGGCGAGGACGTACGGCATCGCCTGCACGAAGTCCTCGGGCCGCTTGCGCTGCTGCACCCGCGCGCAGTAGAGCACCGTGGGCGGCCGGTCGCCGCGCGGCGGGCGCATCTCCTGCGGGGCGACGCCGTTGACGAGCCTGCGGAAGGTCCGCAACGGGGTCGTCGGCACCACCGCCTGCACGCCCTCGCGTTCCATCTCCGTCAGGTGCAGGATCGCGCCCGCGCGGCGCAGCACCCGCTTCATGCCCAGCACGTCCACGGCCTTCGCGAACAGCTTCTCGGTGGGGTCGATCATGCCGTGCGTCTGCACCACCAGCGGGGTGCCCGTCTCCAGTGCGACGAGCGCGAAGGGCAGCGTGATCAGATCCCGCATGAGGTGCACATGGACGACGTCCGCCCCCTTCACCATCCGCCGCGCCCGCGCGAGCAGCGCCCCCGAGGTGATCCCGCTGACCTCGAACGCGGGCAGCACGTGCCGCGCCTGCCGCACGAAGGAGGGCACCCCCTCGACCTCGCTCGGCAGCGGCCCGGTGAACTTGTCCCCGAGCGTGGCGATCCGCGCGTCCACTCCCCTGCCGCGCAGCCCCTTGCTGAGGTTGAGCGCGACGCGGGTGGGCCCGCCGAAGTCGTTCGTGGGCGTGTGCAGCGTCACGACATGTAAGACCCGCATCTTCCCGTCCCCGTCCCCTCCGCCGGATCGCCCGGCGCCCCTCCCGGCATCTCCCGCAGCCTACCCGCGGCTTGGCGCGTACCGCCCCGTTATGGGCGAATTGGCGCCCGCCGCCGCCCCGGTCGGCCGCAACGCCCCGCGACGGAGGGGCTCCGGCCCGTAAACTCCCCCCAGGGGGTGGGCGGATGGCCGTGGACGCACGGGTGGGGGCCGGGGTACCGCGGGCGGGGTCCGTGCCGCGGGCCGCGCTGTCGCGGGCGCTCGCGGTGCCGCTGGTCCTCGCGCTCGTCGGATTCCTCCCGGGGTACGTCACCGCGCAGCCGGGCGGCGACGGGGTGCGGGACGCGGCCTACTGGCTGCAGCTCACGCTGACCGTCTACGCGGGCGGGCGGCTCGCCGCGATGGTGCTGGCCAGGCGGCGGCGGCTGGTACAAGGGGCGTTCTGGCTGTTCGTGTACGTGGCGATGGGCGTCGCGCCGCTCGCCCAGGAGGTCATCGGGCAGGTCCCGACGCCGGTGGTCGGGCCGCGGGGGGACACCACGGCCGCGCTCGCGCTCGTCCTCGTCGGGTGCGCGGCCTTCGACGTCGGGGCGCTGCTGGCCCGGCACCGCCCGGCGGCACGGGCACGCAAGGGGCGGGGGGTCGCGCAGGTGTCGCGGCGGCGGCTGTGGGTGCTGGTGGCGGTCGCGTACGTGGGCGGCGCGTACTCGATCGTCAAACTCGGCGGCCCCGCGGTCTTCTTCGACAGCAGGCAGGCGATCAGCGAGTCCGTGCAGGCGGGCGGGCTCGGCGGCGACGGGCAGAGCCATGTGGGCTCCGCCTTCGTCCGCGGCTTCGGCACGGTGCCCGCGCTGCTCGCGCTGCTCTTCCTCACCCGCTGGATGATCACCTCGCGCGCCGCCCGCCGCAGCCTGCCCGCGATCATCGCGCTCGGCGGGCTCGTGCTGCTCAACGCGATCGTCAACAACCCGGTGTCCAACCCGCGTTACTGGTTCCTGACGGTCGTCTTCGCGCTGCTCTTCACCGCCTTCCCGCGCAGCCCGGTGATGTACCGCACCGCCCTGGTCACCGGCGTGGTGGCGGCGTTGCTGCTCTTCCCCTTCCTCGACCGCTTCCGCTACGACTCCGGCGGCTACCACCCGGTGGAGACCACGTCGGTGCTGGAGCCGCTCACCGTCAAGGACTACGACCAGGTCGGGATGTTCGCCAACACCCTGACGTACGTGCACTCCGGCGCCGGGCACACCGACGGGCGCCAGCTCGCCGCCGACGTCTTCTTCTTCGTGCCGCGCTCGGTGTGGCACGGCAAGCCGGTCGACTCCGGGGTGCGCGTCGGGCAGTGGATGGGCATGAACAACACCAACCTGTCCTCCCCGCTGTGGGCCGAACTCTGGCTGGACTTCGGCCCGGTGGGCATGACCGCGGGCTTCCTCGCACTCGGCTACACGGCCGCGCGCGCCGACCGGCGCTACGCGCAGCGCACCCAGGAGGACGGCAGACCGGGCACGGTCGCGGCCGTCGTGATCCCTCTGGTGTGCGGCTACTCCTTCATCCTGCTGCGCGGGCCGCTGCTCCAGGCGACGGGGCGGATCGCGATCGGCGCACTGTGCCTGGCGCTGGTGACGACCTTCAGCCAGGACCGCCGGAGGATCCTGCGGTGACGGCTCCGTGGGCCTGCCCGCCACCGGATGCGTCGTCCGGTGCCTCCTCCTCCGGTGCGGGGCGGCGGCGCAGCACCGCGATCTGCCGCCACAGCGCCGCCGCCTTGAGGACCGAGCCCGCGCACAGCCCCCACGCCGCCCCGTACACCCCGTCGACGCGGTAGCCCGCGAGCATGCAGCCGACGGAGGCGAGCGAGAAGACCACCTGGATCGGCAGCGTCGCCTTCGGCTTGAGGACCCGCAGGGTCAGCAGCGCGCTGGTGCCGAGCGCGACGGCCGCGTACTGACTGCCGGACGCGGCCAGCAGCGCGGAGGACGACTCCCAGGTCTCACCGAGGAGTTGGCGCCCGGCGCGGGCCGGCAGGACCATCAGTACGAGCGTCCACGCTGCGGCCACGGCGGCGAGCGCGCACGCCAGCACCACGGTCGCGCGGACCTTGGCGGCGGCGCCGCGCACCCGGTTCAGCAGCGGCGGGCCGAAGGCGGTCGCCGAGTTGAACAGGACGTTCATCGGGCCGAAGAGCGTCGTCGCCCCGCGCAGCGCGCCCACCGCGAGCGGCGCCGCGAACAATCCGAGCCCGACGACGGCCAGTTGGCTGGTCGCGTTGCCGACGCCGAACTCGACGACGAAGCGCCGCCCCAGGTGCCCGCGCCGCACGTACCGCCGCACGTCCAGCGGCGCGCCCCGCACCCGCCGCCGCAGCAGCGCCCACGCCACGAGCAGCGCGGGCAGCGCCGACAACCCCCAGACGGCGACAAGCCGTTCGGGCCCGGCGCCGTGCGGTTGCACCGCCAGCGCGGGCACGGCCACGAGGAGCCGGACGGCGTCCCCGGCCAGCGCGTAGTGCGGCAGCCGCAGCGCCGAGAAGCAGTAGCGCAGGCCGTCCTGCGTCAGCACCACGGGCAGCACGAGCCCGAGGACGGCCAGCCCGCGGGCCGTTCCGCCGTGCGCGGCGAGTCCGAAGCCCGCGGCCATGCCGAGGCCGACCACGGTCGAGGCGAGCGCGGTGAAGGCCGCCGCGGAGCGGCACGCGGCCCGCACCCGGTCGGTCCCGCGCTCCAGCACGAGCGCCTGGCCGACGTAGCTGACGCCGATGCCGAGCAGGACGGTGAAGACCATGTAGACCATCGAGAACACCGCGAAGCCCGCGGCGCTCGACAGCCGGGCGGCGACGACGAGCACGACGATGTTGGTGAGGGCGGAGATGCCCTGGTCGGCGACGGAGGCGGCGATGGCGGCCTTCGCCCCGAGGCCGGGTGCGGGTTCGGCCGCGGCTTCGGCGCCGCCCGGTGAGTCCGCTGCGGGCGGCGGGGCGTCGAGGCCGTAGGGGTCGCCGTAGACGTCGCGGGGCGGGGCGTCGGGGTCGGGGTACCGGCGGGGGTACGGGCCGGGGGCGGGGTCGGTGCGGCCGTACGGGTCGCCGTACGCGTCACCGTACGGGTCGCCGCCGCCGAACGCAGCGGCGTCCGGCAGGAGTTCGGGGGCGGCCCCGGGGAGCGCGGGGGTGAGCCGCGGGTCGGGGCCGCTCAAGGGACCGGGTGCTGCTCCGCGGTGGGGGCGGCGCCCGGGTGGGGGCGGTCGGGGTCGCGGCGGTCCGCGGCGGGCGCGGCGGTGCGGGGCGTGCGGCGCAGCCCGAGGCGGCCGCGGGCGCCGGGCTCGGCGGAATGCAGGACGACGCCGAGGACGTGCGCGCCCGCCGCGTCGATGAGCTCGCGGACGCGTTCCAGGTCGGCGCGGTGCACCGAGCGCGGGTCGCACACCACGACGACGCCCTCCACCCGCCCGGCGAGCGCGACCGCGTCGGCGTAGGTGAGCACGGGCGGCGCGAGGACCACGACCGCGGAACCGGGCTCGTCCGCCTCGGCGAAGAGCCGCCCGGCGGGCGAAGAGGTCAGAGCGCGGGCGACGTTGCGCACCCGGCGGCCCGGCACGAGGTCGAAGGAGCCCGACTCCCCCGCGTCTATCGGCACTTGGAGCCCCGCGGGCCAGCCGCCCTCACCCGGCGCGGGCGTCCGGGCCCAGCCGGGCCGGACACCGTCGACCGTACGCAGCCGCGCGGCGAGGGAGGGCGCGCGCAGGTCGGCCTCGACGAGCAGCACCTCCATGCCCATCTCGGCGAAGGACGCGGAGAGGTTGGCGGCCACCGCGGCCGGGGTGTCGCCGCTGCCGCGGGGGGCGACGACGAGCAGCCTGCGGCGGTCGGCGAAGCGCTTGTCGTGGGTGAGCCGGAAGGCGACCGCGCGGTATTCCTCGGCGAGCCGCACGTCGCGGCGCCCACCGGCCAGCAGGCCGGTCCCGCCGTCCGGTTCGCCCGCGGCGCGGGCGGCCGCGGCACGGCGGCGCAGCCGCGGCAGCGTGCCCAGCACGGGAGCGCCGAGCGCCCGCGTGACCTCGGCGTCGCTGCGTACGGTCGGGTCGAAGACCAGCCGGACCCACGCGCCGAGCAGCCCCAGCGCGATGCCGACCGCGGCGCCGAGGCCGAGCGTCATCGGCAGTCCGGCCCCTGAGGGCGAGCCGGGCGCGACGCCGGGCTTGATGACGATGCCGGGCGTGGTGTCGAGGGCGCGCAACCCGGCGATGTTGGAGTTGAGTTCGGTGATCCGGCTGAGCAGGCCCGTCTGCGACGAGACGAGCGTGCCGACGATCTGGCTGCTCTTGGCCTGCTCGATCTGGTCGAGGATGTCGTTGCGCTGGGCGATCATCGGGTCGAGCTGCGCCTGGTAACTGTCCACCATGCGCTCGATGGTGGCCTTCGTCTGCGCCTGGCGGTTGTCGAGGTAGGCCTTGGTGAAGGCGTTCACCCAGTCCGCGGCGCGCTGCGCGGAGGTGGTGGTGCACGTGAAGCGCAGGACGAGGGTGTTGGGCGGGTTGGTCACCTGGAGGCAGTGCGACATCGGGGCGACGGACGCGCCCGCGGTCCTGGCTGCCGCGTCGGCGACGGTGGTGCTGAGGGCGGTCTGCCGCTCGGTGCCGATGTTGATGCTCTTGTCGGCGGTCGCACCGGTCGCGAAGGGGTCCTCGGTCGCGGCCCGGACCATCACCTCGCTGGTCGCGGTGTACGAGTCGGCGCCGTCGAAGGCGAGAAAGGCGCCGCCGAGCAGCCCGACGAGCACGCCCACGACGAGCAGCGCCCGGTAGCGGAGCAACTGTCGGAACTGGTCGCGCAGCAGGTCGCCTTCGTCGGGCTGTGCCTCGGTACGCGTCGCGTCGGTCACTGCCCCTGCGTCCCTTCGTCGTCCGCCCCGCCGTCGTCCGGGCCCGCCTCGCGCGCCACGCCGGCCATCGGCTCCTGCGTCCTCTTGCCGCCGAGCGCCTCCGCGAGCAGCGCGTCCATCCGTGCCAGACCCGCGGCGCGGCTGAGGCGCTCGCGGACGTACACCGGGCCGCGCGCCCCCAGCGCGTCGGCCCTGTCAGGATCATCGGCCAGCGCGCGCACCGCGTCCAGCAGGATGCGCGGATCCTCGGGCGGTACGACGACCCCGGCGCCGGAGCGCTCGACCTCCTGGGCGGTGCCGCCCGCCGCGGCGACCGAGGCGACCACGGGGCGGCCCGCGGCGAAGTACGAGGTCAGCTTGGACGGCACGCTCATGTCGAGCACCGAGGCGCGCTGCGTGACGGCCAGGACATCGGCTGCGGCCAGCACGTCGGGAAAATCCGCCTCCGCGGCGGGCGGTTCGAAGCGCAGATTGGGCAGGGAGCCCGCCAACTCCCGCAACCGCGAGCGCTGGTTGCCGTCGCCCATGAGGACGACCAGCAGCGCCGGGTCCAGCCTGGCCGTCTCGACCAGCACCTCCAGCCCCTGCTTGAGGCCCATGTTGCCGCTGTGCAGCAGCACGGTCTGCCCCGGGCGCCAGCCCAGCCGGGCGCGCGACTCCTCGCGCGACCGCGAAGGGCCGGGCACGTGCGACCAGTTGGGCACCACCCGTATCCGCTCCTCCGGCACGCCGAGCGCGGCGACCTTCGGCACGAAGCTCTCGTGGATGACGCCCACCAGCGTCGCCCGCCGCAGCGCGTACGCCTCCGCGGAGCCCGCGAGCGAGGCGACCCTGCCGCCGCCGCGGATCCCGCTCTGCGCCGCCGCCGCGCCCATCAGGTCCTGCACGACGGGGACGTACGGCACGCCGTACCGCCGGGCCAGCCGCGCGCCGAGCACCCCGCCCGCCAGACTGGGCAGTTGGGCCACCACCGCGTCGGGCCGCCCCATCACGGGCGGCGCGAGGAGCCCGTGCCCGAGCAGCGAGGCCTCGAACACCGCGCGGCGTAACGCGCTCTGCCGCGCGGGCACCGTGTGCCGCCGCCGGTGCACCCGCACGCCGCCGCGCTCCTCCTGCCGCCGCCACACCCCGGCGTACTCCGGATCGACCCGCCACGCCGGGTAGTGCGGCATCCCGGCGAGCACGTGCACCTCGGCGCCGCCCGCCGCCCAGTGCTCGGCGACCTGCGTGGCGTAGGGGCCGATACCGGCGTGCTCGGGCGCGTAGTTGGTGGAGACCAGCAGCAGGCGACGGCGTGCGCCCTCGGCGGAATGCCCCACGAGTGCCCCTTCCCCCCGGATCACCTGGTCCCGCGCGGGCGCCGGAACCCCCCGATCCCCCTGATTCCGCCACACTAGCCGTTCACCGGGGCATCCCGCCGCGTCTTGCGCACCGTCGCACTTTCGCAATTCCCCGCCGGGGTGCGCCGCACCGCGGCTATCGTCTGAACTCCTCTACCAACAAGAGGAGTTGTACCGGTTTTCTGGACGCTGGGGGGCATGTCTTGACACATCACGTCGGCACCCATCGAGTCGGCTACGCACCGGGGGTCTACGACCTCTTCCACGTCGGGCACCTCAACATCCTGCGGCACGCCCGCAGCCAGTGCGACTACCTCGTGGCCGGGGTCGTCTCCGACGAGATGGCGCGGCTCGCCAAGGGCCGCGACCCCGTGGTACCGCTCGTGGAGCGGCTGGAGATCGTGCGCAGCGTGCGCTTCGTCGACGCGGCGTTCGTCGAGACCGTGCCGGACAAGGTCGAGACATGGCACCAGGTCCGCTTCGACGTGATCTTCAAGGGCGACGACTGGCGCGGCACCGACAAGGGCCGCAGGCTGGAACGGGACTTCGCCGCGGTCGGCGTCGAGGTCGTGTACTTCCCGTACACCGTGCACACGTCGAGCACGCAGTTGCGCCGCGCGCTCGACGTCCTGGCGGTCACCGCACCGCCCGAAGCTCTCTGAACCACTTCCCCAGGAAGCCCGCGAGGAAGAGGGCGTGCACCCCGAAGAGGGCCGAGTAGGCCCAGCGAAAGGCACTTTGGCTGCCCAGCAGCAGGAAGACGGCACAGAACACGCCGTAGTCGACCGGCAGCAGCGCGACGGCCCGCCACCGCGCGGGCGCCGCGGCCGGTCCCGCCGGGTTCTTCGGGGTGAGCTTGTCCTTGAGCAGGCCGCCGAAGAAGATCATGACGGCGGCGAGCTGGAAGCCCAGCGGCAGCAGCAGCCAGGCGTCGCCCGGCAGGGCGAAGTGCCGGTAGAAGGTGATGAGTACGGCCGCGTGCACGCCGGTGATCTTCGCGGCGTCCACGACGTGGTCCAGCCACTCCCCCGCAGGCCCGCCCTTCCCCAGCAGCCGGGCGAGCTGCCCGTCGGCGGAGTCGAGGGCGAAGCCGACCGCGAGCGCGGCATACACCCCGACCGCGAGCCCCCACGACGGTGCGTATGCGGCGAGGGCCGCGATGCCGCCGTAGCTGAACGCCGCGCTGGCCAGGGTGACCTGGTTGGGCGTGAGCCCCACCCGGTACGCTCCCGCCGCCAGCACCCGCCCCGCGGGCCGGTTCACGTACCGCGAATAGAGCGAGACCCCCTTGGCGGTCTTCTGTGCGGCGCGCAACTGCCGTAAGGCGCCCCCGAACCGCCTCTCCGCCGCCGCGGACCCCTGCTCACCCTCTGCGACCACCATGCGACTCCCCCCTCCCGCGCGAGAGTACGCGCCCGGACCCCGAGCGCGCAGCGTCTCCCGCCACGAGGGCGGCCCTTGCGGTGGCGCCCGCGGCCTTCTGCGGGTGGGGGGTGGCCGCGCGTCAAGCGCAAGCCACGTCCCGGGGGCGCCCCCCGGACGGCCCAACCTACGGGCCCCCGCAGGGAGCCGCAGGGATAAATCACCTCATCACACATAAACTGGGCGCTGATGCCGATCACCCGCCGCACCGTCCTCCAGCTCAGCGCCACCGGCGCCCTGCTCACGGGCTGCTCGCCCGCCGGCGAGAACGCACCCGCCGCCGCGGCGCGCCCCGCCGCGCCCTCCCCCTCCCCCACGCCCACGCCCACGCCGAACCTCCCCGACCAGATCGAGCACGGCCCCCGCACCCGGCCCCAGCTCGCCCTCACCTTCCACGGCCAGGGCACCCCCGCGGAAGCGGAAGCCGTGCTCGCGGCGGCGGAGAAGGGCGGCGCGCGGGTCACCGTGCTGGCCGTGGGGAGCTGGCTGGACGCCCATCCGCAGCTTGCCGCCCGCGTCCTGGGCGGCGGGCACGAGCTGGGCAACCACACGCAGACGCACGGCGACATCGGCGCCATGGACGAGGCCGCGGCCTCCGCCGAGATCACGGAGTGCGCGGCGCGGCTGCGGCGGCTGACCGGCAGCCAGGGCCGCTGGTTCCGGCCCTCGCAGGCCCGGCTGACGACCCCGCAGGTCGTCGCACTGGCCCGGCGGGCGGGCTACCCCCACGTGCTGTCGTACGACGTGGACACCCTCGACTACACCGACCCCGGCCCCGCGGCGGTCCGCGCGGCCGTCGCCGGGCAGGCCGGGCCCGGCTCGGTGGTCTCGCTGCACCTCGGGCACGCGGGCACGGTCGCCGCGCTGCCCGGCATCCTCGCCGACCTGCACCGCCGCGGCCTGCGCGCGGTCACGACCTCGGAGCTCCTGACGTGATGCGCTCCCGCCGTGCGGAACTCGCCGCCACCGCCCTGCTCGCCCTCACCGCCCTCCTCGCCGCGGGCTGCGGCGACCGCGGCGACCGGTCGCTCACGCCCTCCCCCACGGCCGCGACCGCGAAGGCGCAGGCCCGGGCAGCCGAGGCCCACCCGGGCCTGCCCGGGATGCCACCGCTCATCAGCGGCAACGACGTCTACGCCGCCGACCGGCCGAACAACCTCTCCCCGGTCGTCCGCAACATGCCGAGCCTCGTCTACGTCCCCAACTCCGAGTCGAACACGGTGTCCGTCATCGACCCGAAGACGTACAAGGTCCTCCGCACGATCCCGGTCGGGGTGCAGCCGCAGCACGTCGTGCCGTCCTGGGACCTCAGGACCCTGTGGGTCAACAACGACCTCGGCAACAGCCTCACCCCCATCGACCCGGCAACCGGCAAGGTGGGCAAGCCCGTTGCCGTGCACGACCCGTACAACCTCTACTTCACGCCGGACGGGAGGTACGCCGTCGTCATGGCGTCGCTCGACCGGCAGCTCGTCTTCCGGGACGCGCACACGATGGCCGTCGTCAAGGCCGTCCCGGTGAGCTGCTACGGCGTGAACCACGCCGACTTCTCCCCGGACGGGCGCTACTTCATCGTCTCGTGCGAGTTCTCCGGCGAGCTGCTGAAGGTGGACACGGCGGCGATGAAGGTGGTGGCCCAGCAGAAGATCCCGTACGCCGGCGCGATGCCGCAGGACGTGAAGATCTCGCCGGACGGGCGTACGTGGTACATCGCGGACATGGTCGCGAACGGCGTCTGGACGATGAACGGCGACACCTTCTCCACGCCGAAGCTGGTGCCGACCGGCGCGGGCGCGCACGGCCTCTACGTCTCGCGCGACTCCCGCACCCTCTACATCTCCAACCGCGGCGAGGGCTCGGTCTCCCTGCTCGACTTCGCCACCGGCAAGCTCACGGCGAAGTGGCGCATCGACGGCGGCGGCTCCCCCGACATGGGCGGCGTCTCCGCCGACGGCAAGGTCCTCTGGCTGACGGGGCGCTACAACGCCGAGGTCTACGCCCTCGACACGGCGACGGGCCGCACCCTGGCGAAGATCCCCGTCGGCTCCGGCCCGCACGGTCTCGCCGTATACCCCCAGCCGGGCCGCTACAGCCTCGGCCACACGGGCGTCTTCCGCTGAGGCCGGCCCCGGAAAACCCGCGCTTGACCTGGTGCGCGCTCCAGGTCCGAGCATGGCGGGCATGAACACGAACGCACCCCGCATCGTCCTGGGCACCATGGGATTCGGCACCACCGTCTCCCCCGACGACTCCTTCCGCATCCTCGACGCCTTCGTCGACGGCGGCGGGACCTGGCTCGACACCGCCAACTGCTACAGCTTCTGGGCCGACCCCAGCGGTGTGGGCGGGGCGAGCGAGCGCGTCATCGGGGCGTGGCTGCGGGCCAGGCCGGGGGGACGGGAGCGGGTCCGGATCGCCACGAAGGTCCGGCAGAATCCGCTCGTCCCGCACGCGTGGCCGCAGAGCGCCGAGGGCCTGTCCGCCGACGCGGTACGCACCGGCTTCAAGGAGAGCCTGGAGCGGCTCGGTGCCGGGTACGTCGACCTGCTGTGGGCGCACGCCGAGGACCGCACCGTGCCGCTCGCCGAGACGGTCGGGGCCTTCGGGGAGCTGGTCGCGCAGGGCGCGGTCGGCAGGGTCGGGGCGGCGAACCATGCGGCCTGGCGCGTGGAGCGGGCGCGGGCGCTGGCCCGCGCGCAGGGCGTCGAGCCGTGGACGGCGCTGCAGCTGCGGCATTCGCTCGTGCTGCCGCGGCCGCTCACGCCCGTCGCCGAGGGCGGGCACCGGATGCTCGTACCGGACGACCTGGACCTCGCCCGCGCGGAGGAGCTGGACGTGTGGTCGTACAGCTCGCTGCTGTGGGGGGCGTACGTGCGGGCCGACAAGTCGCTGCCGGATACGTATGATCACCCCGGTACGGCTCGGGTGCTCGCGGTGCTGGCGGAGGTCGCCGGTGAGCTGGGGGCGACCGCGAACCAGGTCGTCCTGGCGTGGCTGATGCGGCAGGGCATCGACCCGATCGTGGGCGTGAGCCGCGTGGAGCAGGTACGGGAGGCGCTCGCCGCGGTCCCGGTTCGGCTCGGCGACGCGCACATGGAGCGCTTCGCCGCCGCACGGTGAGCAAGCGAGCGGGCAAGCAGGCGAGCGACGGCGGGAGACCCCATGACCGGTACGACGACCCTCACCCCGGCCGCCGCCGTCGACCGGACCGGCGTGTCCCTCGACACCCTGCGCTACTACGAGCGCGAGGGCCTCATCGGGCCGATCGGGCGGACCGCGGGCGGGCGGCGCGAGTACACCGAGGACGACGTCTTCTGGATCGGCCTGGTCACGTGCTTCCGCGAGGCCGGTCTCGGCATCGCGGACGTGCGGGCGTTCGTCGCGATCCTGCGGGCCGAACACACACCCGAGGACCGCGTCGCCTTCCTGCGCGAGCGGCGCGCCGGCCTGGAGCAGCGGGTGGCGGCGCTGCGCCGGGCCATCGGCGTCCTCGACGACAAGATCGGCTACTACGGGCGGGCCGCCTCCACCGGCGCTCCCTGATCCAGCGCCCGCGCCAGGCACTCCGCCGCCTGCGCGCGCGGCCCGCTGCCCTGGGTGTGCCGGACCGGGTGGACCGTGTTGGCCAGCAGGACGAGGAAGGCGCCGGACCGCGGGTCGAGCACGATGCTCGTGCCCGTGAAACCGGTGTGGCCGACCGCCCCGTGCTCGGCGAGGGGGCCCATGAACCACGGGCGGGCCGTCTCGAAGCCGAGGTCGGGGTGCAGCGGGAGGGCGCCGGTGAGCAGGGCGTGGGCGAAGAGGGCGAGGTCCCAGGCAATGGAGAAGAGCCCGGCGTGGCCCGCGACGCCGTTCATCGCGTACGCGTTCTCGTCGTGGACGGTGCCGTGCACCGGGCCGCGGTCGAGCTTGCCCCACGGGCGGCGCTGGTCCTCGGTCGCCGCGATCCGCGGGCGCCAGGCGGCGGGCGGGGCGAAGCGGGTGGACGCCATGCCGAGCGGGGTGGTGATGCCGTCGGCGATCAGCCGGTCCAGCGGGCGCCCGGTGACGTGCTCCAGCAGCGCCTGGGTGAGCAGCAGGTTCAGGTCGGAGTACGTGCGCTGCTCGCCGGGCGGCGTCAGCGGCCGCTCCGCGGCGAGCCGGGCGGCGCGGGACGCGGCGTCGGGCAGCTCGTACAGGGGCAGCTCGGGGCGCAGGCCCGACGTGTGGGTGAGCAGGTGCCGCAGCGTCGTGCGCGGGTCGGCGACGAGGCCGGGGACGTACGCCGTGAGCGGGCGCTCGGGGTCGAGGACGCCCGCCTCGACCTGCTGGACGGCGGCGGTCGCCGTGAAGAGCTTGGTGAGCGAGGCGAGGTCGAAGACGGTGTCCGGCCGCATGGGTACGCGCTCGGCCGCGGGCAGCTCGACCCCGCGGCCGGTGTGCTCGTCGTACCCGCGGTAGCGCACCGCCCAGCCGACGGCCTCGTGCAGCGCCACGACGTCCCCGCGCCCGGCGAGCACCACGGCTCCCGCGCACCAGGGGTGGCCGTCGGCCGGACCGGCCGCGTACGCCGCCGTGCCCGGCGGCCGCGTGTCCGGCGAAGGAGCGGGCGGCTCCAGGACGGACGTCAGGCCCGGGACGATCCGGGCGATCTCGGCAGCGTCGAGGCCCGCCTCAGGGCAGGTACCTCTCGACAGCGGCGGCGCCATGTTCCTCCAGCTCTCTGCGGGCCTTCTCGATGCGCTCCGGGGTGCACTCCCGGCCCGAGGCCATGACCAGGTCCTCCGGGTCGACGGGGGTCTCGGACCCCGTCCTCAGCGAGCTGTCGGCTGTCTTGAACGCCCAGGTGCGTTCGTCCGGATCAGACATCGCTTCCTCCGTACGGGTTCGACGCCTATGGTCCCTCCACGGTACGTCGCCCTGGCACGCAGAGCCCGGCAAAGGCCGCACAGGCGATGAGTGCGCTGGTCACGATGGTGATCGCCATGGGCACCGCGGTCCCGTCCCCGGCGACGGAGGCGAGCGGCGAGACGATCGCGCCGACCAGGAAGGACGACGTGCCGATCAGCGCCGAGGCCGCGCCCGCGTTCCGCTTCGTCCGCAGCAGCGCCTGCGTGTTGGCATTGGGCATCACCACGCCCATCGCGGCCATCATCACGAAGAGCGCCGCGGCGACCTCGAAGAGCGAGGCCTTTCCGAAGACGCCGGTGGTGAGGAGCAGCAGCGCCACACCCGCCGCGGTGACGACGGCGAGCCCGACCGCGAGCACGCGGTTCAGGTCGGCCCGGCCGACCAGCACCTTCCCGTTGAGCTGGCCGACGGCGACCAGGCCGACCGAGTTCACCCCGAAGAGCAGGCTGAAGGTCTGCGGCGAGGCGCCGTAGATGTCCTGGACGACGAAGGACGACGCGGACACGTACGTGAAGAGCGCCGCGAAGGCGAAGCTGCCCGCGGCGACGTAGCCGGTGAAGACGCGGTCGGCGACCAGGCCGCGGAAGGCGCCGAAGGTGCCGCGCAGCTCCCCGGAGTGGCGCTGCTCGGGCGGCAGGGTCTCGCCCAGCGAGCGCCAGACCACGGCGGTGAGGGCCACGCCGATGGCGGTGCACACGACGAAGACGCCGCGCCAGTCGGTCAGCCGGAGGATCTGGCCGCCGATGACGGGGGCGACGATCGGGGCGACGCCGGAAATCAGCATGAGGGTGGAGAAGAAGCGGGCCATCTCCACGCCGTCGTAGAGGTCGCGGACGATCGCCCGGGAGATGACGATGCCCGCGGCGCCCGCGAGGCCCTGCACCAGCCGGAAGCCGACGAGCAGCGGCGCGCTGGGCGCGAGGGCGCAGACGGCGGTGGCGACGACGTAGACGACCATGCCGGCCAGCAGCGGGCGGCGGCGGCCGAAACGGTCGCTGAGCGGGCCTACGAGCAACTGGCCCACGGCCATGCCCGCCAGGCACGCGGTGAGGGTGAACTGCACGGTGGAGGCGGTGCTGTGCAGGGCGTCGGTGACCTGGGGCAGCGCGGGCAGGTACATGTCCATGGACAGCGGCGGCAGCGCGCTGAGGCCGCCGAGGACCAGGGTGACGAGCAGTCCGACGTGTGCCTGGCGCCGGGCGTGCGGGGTGAGGGAGGAGGCGGGGACGGGGACGGGGGTGGCGGCCTGCTTGGCAGGTCTCGGCCCGGCGTCGTGCACGGGGGCACTCTCCAGGGGAGGTGAAGAAGGGGGAGCGGATCAAGTGGTTGAAACGTTGCCTATTCTTTCAGTGATCGGGGACCGCGAGACCAGGTTTTCTGGGGCATGGAGGAGTGACGTGGACCGCACTATCCGCTGGGGCGTGCTGGCGACCGGCGGTATCGCCGCGACGTTCACCGAGGCGCTGGCCACCGTGCCCGGCGCCGAGGTGGTCGCGGTGGGCTCGCGCAGCCTGGACAGCGCGGAGGAATTCGCCGGGCGGTACGGCATACCGCGCGCGTACGGCAGCTGGGCGGAGCTGGCGGCGGACGACGGCGTGGACGTCGTCTACGTCGCGACCCCGCACTCGGCCCACCGGGAGGCCGCCGGGCTGTGCCTGGAGGCGGGCCGGGCGGTGCTGTGCGAGAAGGCGCTGACGATCAACACCCGCGAGGCGCAGGAACTCGTGGAGATCGCCGGGGAGCGCGGGCTGTTCCTGATGGAGGCCATGTGGACGTACTGCAACCCGCTGGTGCGGCACCTCGCGGCCGCCGTCGCGGACGGCGTGATCGGTGACGTCCGGGCGATCCACGCGGACTTCGGCTTCCACGGCGACTTCCCGCCCACCCACCGGATGCGGGACCCGCAGCAGGGCGGCGGGGCGCTGCTGGACCTCGGCGTCTACCCGGTCTCCTTCGCGCACCTGCTGCTCGGCGAGCCGGACAGCGTCGACGCGTGGGCGCATCTGACGCCGGAGCGCGTCGACGACACCACGGGAGTGCTGCTCGGCTGGAACAGCGGCGCGGTCGCCACCTTGACCTGCACCTTCACCGCGGACACCGGCGCGCCCGCGACGATCAGCGGCAGCGGCGGCCGGATCGAGATACCCGAGGGCTTCTTCAACCCCGAGCGCTACGTCGTGCACCGCCAGGGCGAGACCCCGCACACGGTGACCTTCGCGGACGTCACGGACGACGGCCTGGAGCGCGGCACGATGCGCTACGAGGCCATCGAGGTCGGCCGCTGCCTGCGCGAGGGCCTGACCGAGTCGCCGCTCGTGCCGCTGTCGGGCTCGCTCGCGGTGATGCGCACGATGGACGCGGTGCGTGAGCGTACGGGCGTGCGCTACCCGGGCGTCGACTGACGCGTCCGCACGGGGGCGGGCCGCTCCGGGACGGGGGCGGGCGCGGGGCCGGTCAGGCGGCTCCGTGCCCTTCCGCGACGGCGGCGATACGGCCGGCGAGGTCGAAGTCCTTGGCCGTGAGCCGGCCGCCCGCCGCGTGCGTGGTGATCTCGACGCGCAGCGTGTCGTAACCGAGCGTGAGGTCCGAGTGGTGGTTCAGCTCGGCCTGGATGCCGGCGATGTGCAGCGCGAAGATCGCTGCGGGCAGGTGGTCGAGCCGGTACGTCCGGCGCAGCGTCCGGCCGTCCTCGCTCAGCTCCCAGCCGGGCAGCCGCCCGAGCCTGGCGTCGATCTCCTCGGCCGGCAGCGTGTCCGCGTCAGGCATGCCGGGCCTCCCTCCGCCGCTGTGGTCCGTTACCTCATCGTCCCACCGCGGCCCCGTGCCGTCCCGCCGAAGCGCCGCCGGCGGACTCGTCCGGCGGGGCCGGGGCCTTGGGCGCCCACGGGGTGAAGGTCACCGGCAGCGCGGCGAGCGCGCGGTAGAAGGGGCCGGGGCGCCAGCGCAGGGACTCGGTCGGCACGGACTGCTCCATGTCGCACAGCCTGCTGGTGAGCTCCTCGATCGCGGTGATCGCGATGAGCAGCGCGGGCTGCCGGGCCGGGCAGCTGTGCGGGCCCGCGCCCCAGGCGAGGTGGGCGCTCTCACTCGCGCCCCACGGGTCGGTCGTCGCGCCGCCGGGCCGCGAGGAGGTGTTGGCGGCGGCGTAGGAGACCAGGACGAGCTGCCCGGCGCGCAGGCCGACGCCGTGGAAGGTCGTGTCGTAGCGCACGTAGTAGCCGGTGGAAGTGGCCTGCGGCGGGTTGCGCCACAGCACCTCGTTGATCGCCTCGTGCGCGGTCATGGCGCCCGCGTAGACGGAGCGGTCGTAGCGCGGGTCGGCGATCATGTGCTGGAGGGTGTTGGCGACGAGGTTCGCCGTCAGCTCGTGGCCGCTGCCGAAGGCGACGGCGATCTGCCGTACGGTCTCGGCGTCGTCCAGCTCGGCGGGGTGCTGGAGGAGGTACGAGGTCAGGTCGCGCTGCGGGCGGGCGCGGCGGTCGGCGACCAGGTCGCGGATGGCACCGGTGAGGTCCTCGTGGGCGGCGTGCGCGTCCTCGCCGAGGTCGAACACGGTGCTGTGGGTGCGGGCCAGCCGCTCGCCCTCCTCGTGGGGCAGCCCGAACCACTGGCTGAAGACCCGCAGCGGGATCTGCACGGCGTAGTCGGCGACGAGGTCGGCCCGGCCGGTGCCGGCGAAGCGGCCGATGAGGTCGGCGGCGGCGTCGGAGACCTGCCGCTGGAGCAGGTGCGGGCCGAGCAGGGCGAGGCTGTCGCCGATGACCTTGCGGTAGCGGGCGTGGGTCTCGCCGTCGGCGAAGGTCACCGCGGGGCGGTAGGCGAGCACCGAGCGCACCGGCGAGTCGGCCGGGACGGTGTCGGGCCAGGGCCGCGGGTCCTTGCCGAAGGTGTGGGTGTCGCGCAGCACGTCGAGCGCGGTCTCGTAGTCGGTGGCCAGCACCGCCTCGACGCCGGGCGCGATCTCCACGCGGACCAGCGGGCCGGCCTGGCGCAGGGCGGCGTAGGCGCGCTCGGGGTCGGCGGCGAAGTCCTCGCCGTACAGCGCGGGCAGGGAGCGGGCGGTCATGACGCGTCCTCGTCCATCTTCCGGTCCTTGTCCTCGTCCTTGACCTTGTCCTTGACCTTGGCCTCGTCCTCGTCCTCGTCCTCGGGGAGGCGGGTCAGCACGTGCTCGGCGAGCGCGACGAGGGTGCCGATGCTGTCGCGGCGGTTGCGGGCGTCGCACTGCACGAGTGGGGTGCCGGGGGCCAGGTCGAGGTGGCGGCGCAGCGTCTCGTCGGAGTGGGCGGGCGCGCCGGGGAAGCGGTTGACGGCCACCGCGTAGGGCAGGCCCTGCTCCTCGACCATGTCCATCACCGGGAAGGAGTCGGCGAGCCGTCGGGTGTCCGCCATCACGAGGGCGCCGAGCGCGCCGCGGGCGATGTCCTGCCACAGCGGGAAGAACCGTTCCTGCCCGGGGGTGCCGAAGAGGTAGAGCACCAGGTCGCCGGGCACGGTCAGGCGCCCGAAGTCGACGGCCACGGTGGTCGTGGTCTTCTCCGGCAGGCCGTGGAGGTCGTCGTGGCCGACGCTGGAGCGCGTCATGACCTCCTCGGTGTGCAGGGTGGGGATCTCCGACAGGGTGCGGATCAAGGTGGTCTTGCCGACGCCGAAGGGGCCGGTGACGATCAGCTTCATCAGGGTCTGCCCGGTCGCGGGCAGATACCGGACCCGGCCCGGCCCCTGGGCCGGCCGTGGTTCGGCGACCGGCGGGGTCGCCGTGTCAGGGGAGGGCACGGAGTCCAACGAGCAGCCTCTCGATGAGCGTTCGGTCGATCTCCTCGGCCTTGGGGACCGGGGACCGGGCGAGCAGGTGGCCGCCGCCGACCAGATCGGCGGCCAGGAAAATCGTGGCGCTGACCGGCAGCTCCAGATGGGCCGCGCATTCCACCACCGTCAGCGCACCCGGCCGCAGCAGCGTCCACAGCCTGCGGTGCTCCGGGCCGAAGTCCGGTTCCGGCGGCGGCTGGTCGGTGGCGACCAGCAGGGTGAGCCGGTCGAAGTCGGCCATGCCGCGCGGGCGTTCCCGGCCTCCGGTGGCCAGGTACGCGGGTATCAGGCGGCGCCCCCGTCCGCCGGGCGGCCCGCCGTCGGGCGAGGCCGCCGTTCCTGAAGTGCCGGGCCGGCCGGGTGTCATGGCCGGCCGGCTGCGTCCGGCTCGCGGGCGGGTGCGGCCATCGCCCGGGCGAGGGCGGCCACTTGCACCTGCATCTGGTAGGCGATGTTGCCCAGCTGGGTGTCGGGCGCGGCGAAGACGGCCAGCGAGGTGTTCTGTCCGGCCGGCACGACGATCGCGAAGCCCAGATCGGACTCCACCACGGTCTGGGCCAGTTGCGGCGACTCCTGGTCGGTGAAGGCGGTGGTGAAGGCGCGCGCCGAGGCGTGCAGGGTGGCGGTCATCGCGGCCACCCGCTCCGCGGCGGCCCGGTCCAGGCTGGGTGAGGACCCTTCCAGCAGGCCGTCGCCGGTGGCGATCAGCGCGTGCTGGACACCCGGCAGTTCGAGCAGCGGGTCCAGTACCCAGGCCAGGTCCTGTGCCAGGGGTCGGCGGGTGGTCATGACGTGTGCTCTCCTTGCTCGTCACCGGTGACGGCTGCCCCGGCCACGGCGGTCCTGCCGCTGCGGGTGCCGTCCTGCAGTGCGCCCCACAGCGCGCCTGCCTGCTCGGGTGTGCGTGCCGCGGGCGCCGGCTCGGCCGGCGGGACCGGCGCGACCTGACGGGCGGCGGCGGCCTTGGGGCTGCGGCGGCGGCGCGAGGGCAGCGGCGTTGCCTCGGTCACCGGGGTGTCCTCCTGCGGGCTCTCGGGCTGCCGCGCGGGCGCCGCCGTCTCGGCGGGCGCGGGCACCAGCACCGACAGCGTGTGCTCGTCGTCCAGTACGGTCAGCAGCTCGGCGGGCACCCGCAGCATCGCGCGGATGCCGCCGTAGGGCGAGGACTCGATGTGCACCGAGAAGCCGTACTGCCGCACCAGGCGCCCGATGACCGCGAAGCCGGCCTGCGGCGGGTTGCCCAGCTCGGTGAGCAGCAGCGTCTCCGGCCCGTCGAGCAGCCGCCGGGCGCGCGCGAGCGTCTCGCCGTCCATGCCGATGCCGCCGTCGTCGACCACCACGAGCGCGCCGCGCCCGCCGCTCTGCTGGATCGTGACGGGCACGGCGGTGTCCGGATGGGAGTACGAGGTGGCGTTCGCGAGCAGCTCGGCCACCGCGATGGCCAGCGGCTCGGCGGCCCGCGCGACGACCGCGAGGCGCTGCTCGCGCAGGTGGTTGGCCATCTTGATACGGGCGTAGCCGGCCACCCGGGACTGCGCGCCCATCACGACCTCGGCGAGCGGCGAGTCGCTGCGGGCCAGGCCCGGCCAGGCCTCGCAGAGCACCGCGGTGGCCTGGATGCGGCGCAGCGCCAGCTCGTTGCGGAAGTCCAGCTCCAGCAGCCGCGGGTCGTCCAGCTCGTGCTGGAGGTCGTGCAGCACGCTCTGGGTCTGGTAAAGCAGCGACTGCACCTTGGCGGTGGCGCCGCGCATCGCTGCGCGGGCGGCGGCGTCGACCCGGTCGCGCTCGCCGGCCGCGGCGTCGGCGGACGCCGAGAGCACATCCCGCATCGCCTTCGCCAGCTGGGCGTTGGCCTCCTGCGGGTGCAGCAGGCCGGCTACGGGGGCGTGCTCGTGGGTGAGCGCGAGGACGGCGGCCGGGATGCGGTCCGCGGCCAGGAAGCGCAGCTCCTCGATGGCGATCCGGAGCTGTTCCTCGGCGTTCTTCGCGCGCACCTCCGCCGTCTGCACGGTGGTGCGCGCCATGCGGACGAGCTGGGCGTCCCGCGCATGTCTGAGGCCGGACCAGATGCCGCCGACGATGGCCAGCAGCAGAATGATGACGAAAGCAACGAACACGACGCGATCCCACCCCGCAACAGTCTTGGAGCGTGATTATGCCGTGGCGAGATCGCGCCACAAGGTTTGGCGGCAAAATTCCTTCCAGATTCGCGCACTTCCGAAAGTCTGACAGCGTGTACGGACACAGCGGACGGACAACGGACGGTGACACACGGTCGGTTGGTGCAGAGATCCGGTCGAGATCCGGTGTGGATACGGCCGTTCACCTGCGGAGCACGGCGGCGGCGTGGGCCTGACGGCACGTCAGATGTGTCGGGGACGTCAAGGGGCCGGGCGGCCCAGCGGGTCGTCGAGCAGCGGAGCGAAGGCGAGTTCGGCGGCGCCGACGAGCGGGGCGCGGTAGCCCAGCGCGGAGCGGCGCAGCGCGTAGGGGGCCCGGGCGTGGGCGAGTCCGGTGGTGGCGCCGTAGTGCGCGATGCGCTCGGCGGTGGCCTCGTGGATGTCCTGCAGCCCGCCGCCGAAGATGACCAGCTGCGGGCTGAGCACGACCGCGAGGTTGCCGAGCCCGATCGCGAGCCAGCGGGCCGCCTCGTCCAGGGCGCGGGCCGCGGGCTCGTCGCCGGCCTTCGCGGCCTCGACGACGCCGGTCAGCGAGTGGTCGGGCGGCACGGGCAGCCCGGCGGCGGCGATGATGACGTCGGTGCCGATCTCGGTCTCCCAGCAGCCGCGCGCGCCGCACCGGCAGCGGTTGCCGTCCGGGTTGACGATCATGTGACCGATCTCCCCGGCGTAGCCGCCCTGCCCGGGCACGGGCTGCCCGCCGCAGAACAGGCCGCCGCCGACGCCGACGTTCGCCGAGAGGTAGACGAAGTCGTGGTAGCCGCGGGCCGCGCCGCGGGCGTGCTCGCCGAGCGCGCCGAGGTCGGCGTCGTTGCCGACCGCGACCGGCAGCCGGTCCCACGGCGGTGCGAGCCGCTCGGTGAGCACCGCGGCGAGCGGCTCGTCGGTCCAGGCGAGGTTCGGCGCGAAGCGCACCAGCCCGTCCGCGCGGCGCACCAGGCCGGGCACGGCGATGCCGATGCCGGTGACGGTGCCGCCCGCGGACGCGGGGGTGCCCATCGACTCGACGAGGCCGGTGAGCCGGGCGACCGTGCGGTCGAAGGTGACCGGCTCGGCGGCCTCGGGCATCAGCGTGCGCCGCTCCAGCACCTTGCCGCCCAGGCCCACCCGCTCGACCCGGATGCGCTCCACGCCGACCTCCAGCGCGATGGCCTGGGCGCGCTCGGGCACGGGCAGCACGAGCGGCGAGGGGCGGCCCGCGGAGGGGTGGGTGCGCGGGGTCTCCTCGCGCACCAGTCCGGCCTCGGTGAGGGCGGCGACGAGCGTGCCGGTGGTGCTGCGGTTGACGCCGGTGACCCGGGTCAGCTCGGATCGCGACACACCCTTCGACAGGTGGACGTGGCGCAGCATCTGCCCGAGGTTGTGCTGCCGCACCTCCGTCTGCGGCGCCCCCTGCCCCGCCTCCGGGTTCTGCCCTGCGGACATGGCGGCCTCCTCGACGCTCCGGCCGGTAAGGCCCAGCGTACGGCGCGAGCGGCGCGCGGGCCGGGAGCGCGGGGGGCGTGGCGCGGCTCGCGCGGGGGCGCGGCGCGCGGGCCGGAAGGGGCCGGGGGCGTGGCGCGGCTCGCGCGGGGGCGCGGCACCGTACCGTCACGCTGCGGGCTTGCGCGCCCGGGGCGCGGCGCGCGGGAGGGGTGCGGGCTCGCGCGGGGCGGGCGGCCCGGCACCGTACGGCTGCGGTCCGGGCGGGGGGCGGGCGGTCAACCCTGCCGGCGGGGGCCCGGCAGGGGTGGGGCGGCGGGGCCGGCGAACTCGGCCCAGGCGAGGGTGCCGGACGGGCCGAGGAGCCGGCCGTGCGACTGCGCCAGCGCCTCGACGAGGGCGAGGCCGCGCCCGCCCGCACCCGGGTCGCGCTCCAGTGGCACCCCGCAGGGGCCGCCGTCTGCGACCTCGACGCGCAGGATGCCGCACGGCAGTCGGGACAGGTGCAGGCATACGGCGGGCAGCGCGTGGTTCAGGGCGTTGGTGACCAGCTCGGAAACGACCAGCACCACGTCGTCCGCGGTCTCGGCGGGCACCTGCCAGCGCTCCAGCAGGCCCTCCGCGCTGCGCCGCGCCTGCCGTCCGGCCTCGGGGCGGTGCGGCAGCGGCAGGCACCCGGCGACGCGGTGCGGCCCGCTGTCCTGCGGGCCCGCGAACCACGGGGTGCGCGGCCGGTCCCGATCGGCCCACTGCGGCTGACGCGGCGGGTGGAAGACCGGGAGAGCTGAATCGGGGCTGGGCATGCGCATGTCGATTACCTGGGCGTCGGGAGGAGGCCCGCCTGCCGTACGGCCGGTGGGACCGGGGATGACGCGCCTCGCGTCGGAGCCGGACCGCGGCGCCGCGCACGGGACGGGCACGCATGCGCGTGGACGTGACGGCGGGCGGGGGTACGGCACGGGCCGCGGTTTTCGGGCCTCCGGGACTACTCCGGACTTCCGGACCGGTGCGGGACCACTCCGCGCCGGCCTGCGGCCTATTTGTTGTCGATCACCACAATACGACGATTTGCGGAAAAGACACCCCCCTGCCTGCCGGATTTTCCGGACATGCGGCACGACGGCCGTTGACCCCGTCATCGCAGCAGGTCAGGGCGGTGGTCAGGGGCGGAGAACCCCGCGGGTCGGCCGGTGCGACGTACAGCGGGGAGTGGTCGCCCGGAAGGTCTGCGTGACGGGCCGGCGACCGGAGGAGCAGTCACGGAAACGCCCCGCGGGGACCGCGACGGTCTGCCTCCGCACGCGCGCCCGGCTGAAGGGCCCGCGGCGTCACGGGTGAGCGCGGGTCACCTCGGCGGGTCCTCGCCCGTGAGTCCGTCGACGGATTCGCGGATGAGGTCGGCGTGGCCGGCGTGGCGGGCGTACTCCTCGACGAGGTCGAGGAGGATACGGCGGAGGTTGAGGCGTTCGCCGCTACGGGTGGTGTAGGCACCGAGCTGGTCGAGCCCGCCCCTGCCGAGCGCCTCGTCGACGACGGCACGGGAGCGGGCGACCGACTCCTGCCAGAGGGCGAGCAGCCGCTCCGGTGAGTCCCCGGCGGCGGAGCGGTAGTCCCAGTCGGGCGTGCTCTCCCAGTCGACCGTGTCCCAGGGGGCGCCGACGGGAGTGTCGAGCCACAGCCGTGCGAAGTGGCTGTCCTCCACGTGCGCCAGGTGCTTGAGGAGGCCGCCCAGCGTGATGGCGGACGTGCCGAGTGTGGCGCGAAGGCCGGAGGCGTCCAGGCCGGAGCACTTCCACGCCAGCGTGGCCCGCTGGCGTTCGAGTGCGCCGAGGACGGCCGCCGCCTCGTCGCCGGCGAGCGGGGGTTCCGGCCATGCTTCCGCTGCGATGTCGGTCATGGCCGCAGACCCTAGCCAACAGCGCTGACAGAACGGCCGGCCGGCGGCGCCCCGCCGGACCGGGCCCTACCGCAACCGGTACACCTGCCCTGTCTGCGCTCCCTCGACCGAGCGGACGTACGCCGTCGCGACGCGGGCTGCCGGGACGGTCCCCGTACCGGCGAAGAACGGGCCACCGCGGGCACGGCGGAGGGCTACGGCCACGCCGGAGTCCGCTTCGTCCCCCTCGTCGACGCCCCCGCCGCCACCGTCTACGCCGCCCACCCGGCCCATCCCACGCACCCGCACACGAAGGAATTCCTCACCAGGTCCGCGACGCGGTCAGCGCCTGACTCCGTCGCCGCCGGGGGGAAGCCGCCCCCAGCCGGTCGAGGTGGTCGACCAGCGCCGTCTCCTTCCGGAGCAGTCGCTCGCGGGCGTCAGCAGGCAGCGGCGCGAGCGCGTCCGGCAGCGTCTCCCCGCAGGGGACATGGACCACGTCATCCTCATAGATCCGGCATCCCGAGCACCACGCCAGCCCGGCGCAGCGTTCGAACATCGGGGAGCCGGGCGGATGGAGGCGGTAGCGGTGGGTGCGGACGGGTTCGAGGCACACCGCGCAGCGCCACCGCCCGCCGTCGGGGACCGCCCAACCAGGCTCTCTCCGGCGCCAGGACGCGCGGCCGGACGGTGCTCTTCATGTCGTCATGCCACGCATTGTCCGGCGGAGAGCCCCGGGCGGCAAGAAGGCCCCCGCGGGGCGCGGGGGCCGGGAGATCACCAAGTGGCGTCAGGACTTCCAGTGCTGGTAGTTGCCGCCGTTGCAACCCAGCGTGTAGACGTTCCCGCTGGCGTTGCTGTCCAGGCAGAAGCCGGTCGAGACGTTCTTGAACTGCACCGCGCCGCCGCCCACGCCCTGCTTCAGCCAGTGCTGGTAGTTGCCGCCGTTGCAACCCAGCGTGTAGGCGTTCCCGCTGGCGTTGCTGTCGAGACAGAAGCCGGTCGAGACGTTCTTGAGCTGCACCGCGCCGCCGCCCACGTCCTGGACGTCCCAGTTCTGGTAGTTGCCGCCGTTGCAGCCCAGCGTGTAGACGTTCCCGCTGGCGTTGCTGTCCAGGCAGAAGCCGGTGGACACGTTCACGAAGCGCGACACGGCGGCGTTGGCCGGGACGGACATCGCGAGGGTGAGGGCTCCGGCCGCTCCGATGGTGCCCAGCACAGTACCCAAACGCATGGGTGAACCTCCTGTTCCTATCGGCCGCTTGGGGGCCGATGACCATCGAAAGGTATCGGCCGTATGTCCCGGATTTTACTGGTCGATGACAGTTCGTCACTCGTTCGTGGCGAGATCAGCCCGCGCGGCCGAATCGGAGCCACCCGTGCGCCCGGCGTGCCCGCACGCGCCGCCGAACGCCCCACGGGGCGCCCGGGTTTGGCGGGGCTTTGGCGAGCTTCCGGGCACGGCCGGAGCGGCGGCTCACCTCCCGGTCCCGCACGGCCGCGACGGACCCACGCACCCCTGCGCCCCCGCAGCCCCGCAGCCCCGCAGCCCCGCAGCCCCGCGCCTCCGCCCTCCGGCCGAATTGCTTTGCGGGGGCGGCGGCCCGACCGCAGAATGTGCCGGTGCTGATCCGCCGCGAAGACTCCGCCGATGTCCCCGCCGTCCGCACCCTCACCGCCGCCGCCTTCGCCAAGCCGGACGCGCCCTCGGGTGCCGAGCCCGTGGAGGTGGGGCTCCTCGACAAGTTGCGGGGCTGCGACGCCTGGATCCCGGAGCTGTCGCTGGTGGCGGTCGACGGCTCCGGCTCCGGCTCCGGCTCCGGCTCCGGCTCCGAGGTCGTCGGGCACGTCCTCTGCACGCGCGGCCACGTCGGCACCGTCCCGGCCGTCGGACTCGGCCCCCTCAGCGTCCACCCCCACCACCAGCGCCGGGGCGTGGGCCTGGCTCTCGTCCACTCCGCGCTCGGCGCGGCGGACGCCCTCGGCGAACCCCTCGTCGCCCTCCTCGGCGAGCCCGCCTACTACCGCCGCTTCGGCTTCCGTACGGCCACGGACCTCGGCGTCGTCCCGCCGGAGCCGGCGTGGGGCGCGTACTTCCAGATCCGCACCCTGACCGCGTACTCCCCGGAGTTGCGCGGCGGCTTTGCGTACGCCGAACCGTTCAACAACCTCTGAGGGAGCCTGCGTTGGAGGCCGAACGTCGCGACATGGACCTGGCCGCGTACACCGAGCGCTCCCGGCGCGGCCCCTGCTTCGTCTGCGCCTTCGTCGCCGGGCACCCGGACTACGCCCACGAGACGGTCTACGAGGACGACGCCCACGTGGCCTTCCTCGACCGCTGGCCGACCCTCCCCGGCAAGGTCCTTGTCGCGCCGAAGGCCCATGTCGAGCACGTCGTCCGCGAGTTGGACGCTGCTGCATACACCCGGCTCATGCTCGTCGTACGCGAGGTCGCCCTCGCCGTCGAGGACGTCTGCGCGCCCGAGCGCACGTACGTCTACTCCCTCGGCAGCCAGCAGGGCAACGCCCATCTGCACTGGCACATCGCCGGGTTGCCGCCCGGCACCCCGTACGGTGAGCAGCAGTTCCACGCCCTGATGACGGAGAACGGCGTGCTGGCCGTGCCGCCCAGGGAGGCCACCGCCATGGCCGTACGTCTACGCGCCGCGATCGCCGCGCGCGGGGTTCTGGGCTGACCTCCTGCCCTCCGCCGGGGAACCGGCGGAGGCGGGCTCCGCACTTCTCCGCGCGGCCTCCCCGACGGCTGTGGCACGGCCGCCGTTGCCCTCTCGCCCTGCCCGAACGGACACCCGTCCTCCTGTACGGTCCGCTGCCCGGGTGCCCCTCCCCGGAGCGGCCGCCTCCTCCGACGCTGGGGGGAGCACACGCCGGGTGAGCGCGCGACGGGAGTGGTGCGGTGAAGGGCACCCCCGAGAGGGCCTCCGACAACGTCCGGATACACCCGCCCGCTCCGGCCCCCTCCCCCCAGGAGCCCGCGCCATCGCTGCCGGTGCCCTCCGGGCCGGGGATGAGCCGCCAGACCGTCCAGCTCCTTGCGGGTGCGGCGGGGAATGCTGCGGTTTCCCGGTTGGTGGCGCAGCGGTTCGTGGCGCCGGTGTCGCCGTCACCGTCGCAGGCGCCGGGGATGCGGCGGGTGTCG
>NZ_JOHY01000059.1 GCF_000721495.1 Streptomyces sp. NRRL F-5123 | reverse complement strand
GACGTCGGGGGACGGGCACGATCACCCCACCCACCCCCACCGGCAGGCAGCCGCCCACGCAACGCACGAGGGGCACGTCACCCCGCCCACCCCCACCCCCACCGGCGGCCGGCCGCCGACGAGACGTCGGGAGGGGGACGATCCGGGGGTGCCCCCGCAGGAATGCGCTACCCAGCGCGGCACCGACTCGGGAAGAGGGTGACGCGCATTCCGAGGAGGTACCCCCGGAGTGGCACCCGACCCACCCACCGAAGCAGAAGCGCGATGCCCCGCCGGGCAACAACAGGGGCGCGGGGCTGCATCTGACGTGCGGCCGCCGCTCGCGTGGGCGCGACCAGTCCCCACGGCGGGAAGATCGCGACGCCCACCCCAAGGGCCACCCCGGAGCGCACCCCCGCGAGAGTAAGGTCAGCCGGGATGGAGAAGACCCTGATCGTCACGAACGACTTCCCGCCGCGGCAGGGCGGGATCCAGTCCTTCGTGCACAGCATGGCCCTACGCCTCGACCCCGCGAAGGTCGTCGTCTACGCCTCGACGTGGCGCGACGGCACCGAGGTCGCCCGGTTCGACGCCGAGCAGCCCTTCCCCGTGGTGCGGGACCGTACCAAGATGCTGCTCCCGACGCCCCGCGTCACCCGCACCGCCGCCGAGCTGCTGCAGGCGCACGGCTGCTCCTCCGTGTGGTTCGGCGCCGCGGCCCCGCTGGGCCTGATGGCCCCGGCCCTGCGCAAGGCGGGCGCGTCCCGCCTCGTCGGCACGACGCACGGCCACGAGGCCGCGTGGGCCCAACTGCCCGGAAGCCGCACGCTGCTGCGCCGGATCGGCGAGGGCACCGACACGCTCACGTACCTCGGCGAGTACACGAGGTCGCGGATCGCGTCCGCGCTCACGGAACGCGCGGCGGCCCGCATGGTGCATCTGCCGCCGGGGGTGAACGAGAAGACCTTCCACCCGGGGTCGGGCGGCGCGGTGGTACGGGCGCGGCTGGGGCTCGCGGACCGGCCGGTGGTGGTGTGCGTGTCGCGGCTGGTGCCGCGCAAGGGGCAGGACACCCTGATCCTCGCGATGCCGCGGATCCTGCGGGACCAGCCGGACACCGCGCTGCTGGTCGTGGGCGGCGGGCCGTATCGGAGCGAGCTGGAGGCGCTGGCGGAGCGGACCGGCGTCGCGGGCGCGGTGCGCTTCACCGGGCCGGTCCCGGAGGCGGAGCTGCCCGCGCACTTCGGCGCGGGCGACGTCTTCGCGATGCCGTGCCGGACGCGGCGCGGCGGCCTGGACGTGGAGGGGCTCGGCATCGTCTACCTGGAGGCGTCGGCGACCGGACTGCCGGTTGTGGCGGGCGACTCGGGCGGGGCGCCCGACGCGGTGCTGCCCGGCGAGACGGGCTGGGTCGTCCCCGGCGGCTCCCCGGAGCTGGCGGCCGAACGCATCCTGGCCCTGCTCCGGGACGCGGACCTGCGCCGCACGATGGGCGAACGGGGCCGGGCGTGGGTGCACGAGGCCTGGCGATGGGACCTGCTGGCGGAACGCCTCCGCACCCTCCTGTGAGGGTGCGGCACCCGGCGGGAGCCGCCGCGCGGCGCAGAGCGCGCAGCGCAAACGCTCACCCTCGCGGCGAGCGCACCTCAGGCGCGCGGCACGCGCAGCGCGGCCAGTACCGGGAGGTGGTCGGTCGCCGCGTGGAGGTCCGCGTGGGTGACGCCCGGGACGGAGTGCGGGACCCCGCACCCGAGCACCTGCACCGGCTTGGTCGTGAAGACCGCGTCGATCCGCTGGTAGGGCTCGCGGACGTTGGTGACCTCGCCGCCCCACGGGGCGACGGCGAAGGCGTCCTGGAGCTCCGCCGCGATCCGGGTGAAGCCCGCCCGCTCGGGGGGCTCGTTGAAGTCGCCGCCGACGACGGCGTTCGGCTCGCCCATCGCGGCGACGCGCTCCAGCAGCAGGCCCGCCTGCTCGTGGCGCTCGACGGGGTCGAGGCTCAGGTGCGTGCTGACGGCGGCGATCCGCGCGCCGCCGATCCGCAGCACCGCGGTGGCGAAACCGCGCTGGTGCAGCGGCGGGTTGTGCGGCAGCAGCACGTCTTCGGTGTGCTCGACGTGCGCGCGCAGGGACGACAGGATCATCGGCCCCGCGGCTGTCGCGCCCCCGGTCACATGCACCAGACCGGTCGTACGTGCGAGGCGGGCCGCGGCCTTGCGCCATCGGAAGAACCGCGGGGCCTCCTGGACGAGGACGAGGTCGGGGGCGCAGGCTCGGATCACCCGGGCCAGCGCCGCCGTGTCGTCCCGCATCGAGCGGACGTTGTAGCTGAGCACGCGGATGATCGCCGAGTCGTGCTCGGTGGCGGAACTCGGCAGATCTTCCACGGTCATGTGATCAACCTAGCCCAGTCTCATCCCTGCCGCGCGAGGTCGGCGGCACCGACCAGCCCGGCCGTGCCGCCGAGTTGCGCGGCGAGCACCTGGGCGTGCGGGCGCCAGTCGCCGCCGATGAGCCAGCGCCGGAAGGACTTGCGGATCGGGTCGAGGACCAGCTCGCCCTCGTCCGACACGCCGCCGCCGACGATGAACGCGGACGGGTCGAAGAGCGAGGCCAGGTCGGCCAGACCCGCGCCCGCCCAACGGGCCAGCTCGCGGAAGGAGTCGACGGCGACCGGGTCGCCCTGCCGGGCCGCGGCGCTGATGTGCCGGCCCTCGATGCCGTCCACGGTGCCGTCGCCCAGCGCGAGCAGGGCCGCGGCGTTCTCCGGGGTGGCGTTGGCGCGCTGCTTGGCGTAGCGCACGAGCGCGCGGCCGGAGGCGTACTGCTCCCAGCAGCCCTGGCTGCCGCAGCCGCACAGCAGGCCGTCCGGCACCACACGGATGTGGCCGAACTCGGCCGCGACGCCGAAACGGCCGCGGCGCAGCTTGTTGCCGATGATGATGCCGCCGCCCAGACCTGTGCCGAGTGTGATGCAGATCACATCGGAGTGGCCCTGTCCCGCGCCGAAGCGGTACTCGCCCCACGCGGCCGCGTTGGCGTCGTTCTCCACGACGACCGGGAGTCCGACGCGCTGTTCGACCTTGTCCTTCAGTGCTTCGTGCCGCCAGTTGATGTTCGGCGCGAAGAGCACGGTGGCCCGCTTGTCGTCGACGTAACCGGCGGCGCCGATGCCGACGGCCTCGATCGAGTGACCGGTGCTGACCTGGCGTACCGCCTCGACGATCGCGTCGACGACGCCTTCGGGAGTCGGCGGCGTCGGCACCTTGACGGTCTCAAGGATCGAGCCTTCCTCGTCGACCACGCCGGCCGCGATCTTGGTGCCGCCGATGTCGACGCCGATGGTGAGTCCCATGTGTCCCTCAGTTTTCGGTCGTTCCCCGCTAAGAGAACCGTACCGGAGAGGGGGTCAGTCGAGGTCGATGTGTTCAGCGGTTGAACGCGCGGACCCTTCGCCGGAGGTCCAGCGGGATTCCGCTCCGGCCACTGCGGACCGGTATGCCGCCAGCAGTTCGGCCCCCGCGGCCGCGAGGTGGTCGAAGACGTCGGGATTCCGCTCCTTGATGGGTTCGACAACAGAACGCACCTGGGAGAGCATCCCCTGCGCCGCCAGCTGCACCGCGGGGTTGCGCAGCGCGGCCAGCCGCTCACCCACCGCGTCGCCGACCGCCTCGGCGAGACGCCGCAGCTCCTCCGCCGCGCTGCCCTGGCCCGACTCCTCACGGCGCCGGGCGTGCTCGGCCGCGATGTCCTCCGCGCTGGCCTTGGCCCACGCGTCGGGGTCCGGACGGTCCGTGGCTTCGCTCATGACGGTCTCCCAACGGGGCGCCGCGCTCGGGCCGCCTCCCTCCTCGACGGTACCCGAACGCCCGCCAGGACGGCCGGTGTCAGCGCGGCCCCGGGCGGCAGGAAGCCGCGGTCAGCGCGGCCAGAGCCCCGGGTCGGGCGTGAACCGCACCCGCAGTACGCCGTCCCGCAGCGCCGCGCCCTGCACGGTGCAGCGCCGCAGCGCGGACGGCAGCGGCATGATGCGGCGGAAACCCTCGGCGTCGACGACGAGTTCGTCCCCGCGCCGCACCAGGTCCAGCCCGTCCTTGCCGGCGCCCGGCAGCGGCAGCGACCACTCCAGGTACCCGTCCTCGCCGAGCCGGTCGAGGACGCTCCAGGGCTCGCCCTTACTGCCGAGCGCCGCCTTGTAAGGGCGGATGTCAGCGAGTGGCACCGCCAGCGCCTCCTCCGGCAGCCCCGCCTCCCGCCCCAGGTGGGGCAGTTCGTGCAGCGGCGTGCCGTCGGCCGCGCAGGCCTCCGTGAAGGACTTGAGCCGGTCGTGCTGCGCGGCGGCCAGCCCCGCCGTGAAGGGATCGGCGGCGCTCGCGGGCAGCAGCCGGTTGACGGCCACCGAGGCGGGGCCGAGGCCGTGCAGGGCCAGGCCCGTCCGGGCCGTGCGCAGCACCTCCGCGCCGTGGCCGGAGGGCTCGACGACCACCGTCACGGAGGTGCCCGGCGCGTCGATGACGGCCTGGACGGCGGCGAGTTCGCGGTCCGCGCGGGCCGCGGCGTCGTACGCCCACTCCGCGGGCATGGGCACCCCCGCGAGCTGGGCCAGGACGGGGCGCAGCGCGCGGGCGGCCTGCCGGTCGGCAGGCAGCAGCCGGGCGAGGTAGCGGCGCAGCTGCCCGGGCAGCGCGAGCAGCGTCACGGCCTCCCGCACCGGCGGCAGGTCGACGACGACGAGCCCCCACGCCGCGTCCTGCGCCGCCCGTACGGCCCGCAGCAGTGCCAGCGCCTCCGCGCCCGGCAGCGGCGTCAGCTCCTCCGGGTCCAGCGGCGCGGCGCCGAGCAGCGCGAGCAGGGTGCCGCCGCGGGACTGCAGGTCCAGCAGCGCGTCCTGGAAGGCGCCGCCGGGGTCCGTCCGGCGTACCGCCAGATCCGGCACCGCCCCGTCGAGGGCCGCGGCCGCGGTGCGCTCGCCGGTCAGCAGCAGCGTGCGGGTCCCGCTCCGGGCGGCCGCGGCGGCCGTCGCGGCGGCGACCGCGGTGCGGCCCGCCCCTCCGCCGCCGGTGACCAGCAGGGTGCGTACGGCCTCCGCGGGCATCAGCCCGCGGTCTCGGTGCCGGCGGCACCCTTGCCGAGCCCGACGGCCCCTGACCCGGCGGACCCGGAACCGGCAGCCCCAGCACCGGCCTCGCCCGCACCGGCCTCGCCCGACTCGACCCGTTTCTTCAGCCCGGCCAGCGCACGGTCGATGATGACCTTCTCGGCTTTGCGCTTGATCATGCCCAGCATGGGGATCTTGACGTCCACGGTGAGCTGGTAGGTGACCTCGGTGCGCCGGCCGCCGTCGAGCGGCACGAGCGCGTAGGAGCCGTCGAGGGTGCGCAGCATCTGGGACTTGACCAGCGACCAGTGCACCTCGTCGGCGCTCACCCAGGTGTAGGCGAGGGTGTGGTCGTCCTTGATGGCGCCCGCGTCGAGCAGCAGTCGCACCTGCTCGGCGCGCCCCTTCGCGTCCCGCGCGAGGACCTGGGCCTCCTTGACCTCACCGGTCCACTCCGGGTAGCGGTCGAAGTCGGCGATGACGCCCATGACAGCGGCCGGAGCCGCATCGATGGTGATGCTCGACCGTGTGTGTTCCGCCATCGCCGTGGCCCTCCAGGACTACTGGTGCAGGATGCCCCCGAAGGCTACCGCGCCCAGGTGGGAGCGGGCCGCGTGCGCCGCCCCGGGGGAGGGGGCCGCCTCACCACTCCAGGACCCACGGCTTGCGGGTGCGGTTGAAGTGGCCGACGTTGACGCACTCGGTGCGCCCGACGCGGGTGCGGGCCAGCAGCGGCTGGTGGACGTGGCCGAAGAGCGCGTACTTCGGCTGCACGCTGCGCACCGCGTCCAGCAGCGCCTCGCTGCCGCGCTCGAAGCGGCGCGCGACGGTGTCGTAGCACAGCTCCGGCAGCGCCGGCGGGATGTGCGAGCACAGCACGTCGACCTTGCCGAGCGCGGCGACCTTGGCGGCGTACTCCTCCTCGTCGATCTCGTACGGGGTGCGCATCGAGGTGCGCAGGCCGCCGCCGACGAAGCCGAGGACCAGGCCGCCCAGCTCCACCGTCGCGCCGTCCAGCACGGTCGTGCCGGGGCCGGCGTACTCCGGCCACAGGCCGGGGATGTCGACGTTGCCGTATGTGGCGTAGGTCGGGGTGGGGAAAGCGGCGAACAGCTCGGCGTACTGCTTGCGCACCGCGCTCTCGATCGCGGCCCGGCGGTCGATGCCCGCCCACAGCTGCGCGTCCAGCAGCCGCGCCTCGTCGAAGCGGCGGGCGGTGCGCAGCTCCACCATGCGGTCGGCGTTCTCGACGCCGAAGAGCTCGGGGAAGATGCCCCGCGCGTGGTCGGCGTAGTCGAGGAAGAGGATCAGGTCGCCGAGGCACACCAGCGCGTCCGCGCCCTCCCCGGCGCGGGCCAGCGCCTCCGTCGCGCCATGGACGTCGCTCACCACATGCACCCGCATGTTCCCAGCTTATAGCGCCGCCCCGCGCGCTCCCGGACCACGGTCCACCTGCGGATCCACCGCCGGCTGGACTACTCTTCCGGCGTCGGCCCACCGTGCCGGCCGGCGCGTGTGACGCTGGGAACATCTCCCCTGCGCCCCCTACCGCCGGAGCTTTACCGATCGGTAACGTCCAGTAGGTCCCCCGCCCTCCCTCCGGGTGCGCCGTGGCACCGATGAGGAGCAGCCGCCTTGCGTGAGTTCAGCCTTCCGGCCCTGTACGAGGTCCCCGCCGACGGCAACCTGACGGACCTGATCCGCCGCAACGCCGCCCAGCACCCGGACACACCCGTCCTCGGCCGCAAGGATCCCGCCGGTCACTGGCAGGACGTCACCGCGAGCGCCTTCCTCGCCGAGGTGCGATCCGCCGCCCGCGGCCTGGTCGCCGAAGGTGTGCAGCCCGGCGACCGGGTCGCCCTGATGTCCCGCACCCGCTACGAGTGGACGCTGCTGGACTTCGCGGTGTGGAGCGCGGGCGCGGTGACCGTGCCGGTCTACGAGACGTCCTCGCCCGAGCAGATCGAGTGGATCCTCGCCGACTCCGGGGCGGTCGCCGTCGTCGTCGAGTCGGACGCGCACGAGCGCGCGGTGGAGTCCGTACGGGAGCGGCTGCCGCTGCTCAAGCACGTGTGGCGGATCGACACCGGCGCCGTCGAGGCGCTCGCGGCGGCGGGCGGCGGCGTCGCCGACGCCGTCCTGGACGAGCGGAGCGCGGGCGCCAACGCCGACTCGCCCGCGACCGTCGTCTACACCTCCGGTACCACCGGCCGCCCCAAGGGCTGCGTGCTCAGCCACCGCAGCTTCTTCGCCGAGTGCGGCAACGTCCTGGAGCGCCTCGCCCCGCTCTTCCGCACCGGCGAGTCCTCGATCCTGCTCTTCCTGCCGCTCGCGCACGTGCTGGGGCGCCTCGCCGAGGTCGCGAGCGTCATGGCGCCGATCCGGCTCGGCCACGTCCCCGACGTCAAGAACCTCACCGGCGACCTCCAGGGCTTCCGGCCCACCCTGATCCTCGGGGTGCCGCGGGTCTTCGAGAAGGTCTACAACACCGCCCGCGCCACCGCGCAGGCCGGCGGCAAGGGGAGGATCTTCGACCGCGCCGCCGCCACCGCCGTCGCGTACAGCCGCGCCCTGGACACCCCGGGCGGCCCGTCGCTGCGACTGCGGACGGCGCACAAGGTCTTCGACCGGCTCGTCTACGCCAAGCTGCGCGCGGTGCTCGGCGGCCGGGCCACGCACGCCATCTCCGGCGGCGCCCCGCTCGGCGAGCGGCTCGGCCACTTCTACCGCGGCATCGGCTTCACCGTGCTGGAGGGCTACGGCCTCACCGAGTCCTGCGCGGCCACCGCCTTCAACCCGTGGGACCGCCCGAAGATGGGAACCGTCGGCCAGCCGCTGCCCGGCTCCACCATCCGCATCTCCGACGACGGCGAGGTGCTGCTGTACGGCGAGCACCTCTTCACCGGGTACTGGAACAACGAGCCGGCCACGGCCGAGGCGATGGGCAACGGCTGGTTCCACACCGGCGACATCGGCACCCTCGACGAGGACGGCTACCTCACGATCACCGGCCGCAAGAAGGAGATCATCGTCACCGCGGGCGGCAAGAACGTCGCCCCCGCGGTGATCGAGGACCGGATCCGGGCGCACGCGCTGGTGGCCGAGTGCATGGTCGTCGGCGACGGCCGCCCCTTCGTCGGCGCGCTCGTCACCCTCGACGAGGAATTCCTGCCGCGCTGGGCCGAGCAGCACGGCAAGGCCGGCCGCACGGTCGCCGAGCTGGCCGCCGACCCGGATCTGCTGGCCGCCGTGCAGCAGGCCGTCGACGAGGGCAACGCGGCGGTCTCGCGCGCCGAGTCGGTGCGCAAGTTCCGCATCCTGCCGGGGCAGTTCACCGAGGAGTCCGGGCACCTGACGCCGTCCCTGAAGCTCAAGCGTTCGGTCGTGCTCGCCGATTACGCCGCCGAGGTCGAGGCGCTGTACGCCCGCTGAGCCCGCAGGGCGCGCACCCCGCCGTGCCCTGCGGGGCTCAGACGACCGCGCCGCGCCCCGGGTCGTCGTCGTCCTCGTCCTCGTCCGTGCGCATCCGCGCCACCAGCGTGGCGAAGCCGCCCAGGAAGCCGCCGACGCCCACCGTCGCCGCCCACCAGGTCATCTCGATCTGGAAGAGCACGAACGCGAGCAGCAGCAGCGGCCCGCCCAGAACCGCGATCCAGGCGAACTTCGTCGTGACGTCCGCCTCCGGCAGCGGCGGCGGCTCGGGCGGCACGAAATGCGCGTCCTCGTCGTCGTCGGGCACCTCGTAGTCGCGCGGCCCGCGGATCACCGGGTGGATCACGATCGTCCGGTCGGACTGCGGCGGCGCGGTGCTCACCGCCGCCGGGTCGGTCGCGTCGGGGCCCGGCTCGGGCTCGGCGTCCGGGTCCGCGGTCACCGCGGCCTTCGCCGGCCGGACGTTCTCCGCCTCCGGCCAGGCCTCGGTGCCGGGCTCCGGCTCCTCGTCGTAGCCCGCGACGAGTGCGGCCCAGACCGCCTCCTCGTCCAGCGGGGTGTCCGGGCGCGGCGGCTCCTCCTCGTGCGGAGCGGTGCCCTCGTCCTCGCGGTCAGCCACCGGCCGTGCCCTCCTTCAGCGCGCCGCCCGCCCCGTCCGCGGGCACCGCCGCGGAGAGGCGCTCGACGAAGGCGTAGGACTCCGCGAAGATCCGCTCCGCGTCGTTGTCCAGGGTGGCGACGTGGAAGCTGTCCTCCAGGACGATCTCCGTCACGTCCGTGGACGACACCGAACTCAGCACCACCGCCGAGTTCGACGGGTCCACCACATGGTCCACCCGGCTGTGCAGCAGCAGCAGCGGCTGCGTGACCTGCGGCAGCCCGGCACGGACCACCGGCCACAGCTGGTTCAAGGCGTGCACCCCGTGCAAGGGGACACGGTCGTAGCCGGTCTCGACGACGCCCTCGCGCGCTATGTCGCTGGCGATGCCCTTGACCGAGGGCACGATGTGCCGCAGCAGCGCCGCCGCCCGCAGTTTCGGGCTGTCGGCCTTCACCGACGGGTTGACCAGCACCACACCGCTGACCGCCGTGCCGTGCTTGGCCGCGAGCCGCAGCGCGAGTGTGCCGCCCATCGACAGGCCGCCGACGAAGACCCGCGAGCAGCGGTCGCCCAGCGCGAGCAGCTCACGCTCCACCTCGGCGTACCAGTCCTGCCAGCCGGTCATCGCCATCTCCTGCCACCGGGTGCCGTGCCCCGGCAGCAGCGGCACCGACACCGTCAGGCCGCGGTCGGCCAGATGTCCGGCCCACGGGCGCATGGACTGCGGCGAGCCGGTGAAACCGTGACAGAGCAGCACGCCGGTCGTTCCGCCGTCATGGCGGTACGGTTCGGCTCCTGGCAGCAACGGCACCGCTGGGCTCCTGTTCTGAAGGGATCCGAGGGTGTTCCTGGGGCTCCGCGGGCGTGAAACCGCGAACCCGGGTACACGAGGTACACGGAGGTCGGACGTTCAGCGTACGCGGCTGCGATACCTGGCGGTAAGCCCCGTCAGGACCAGCCGTACCCGCCCCGTGGCGCTATGGTCGGTGCGACGGCTACAGGAGGTCCGGGTTGTTCTACGGCGCGATGAAGATCGCCATCGGTTCGCCGCTCAAGGCGGCCTTCCGGCCCTGGGTCGAGGGCCTTGAGCACATCCCTGCCGAGGGTCCGGCGATCCTCGCGAGCAACCACTTGTCCTTCTCGGACTCCTTCTTCCTCCCGGCGGTGCTCGACCGCAAGGTCACCTTCATCGCGAAGGAGGAGTACTTCAACTCGCCGGGCGTCAAGGGCAAGCTCACCGCCGCGTTCTTCAAGGGCGTCGGCCAGCTCCCCGTCGACCGCTCCGGCGCCCGGGGCGCGGGCGAGGCCGCCGTCAAGAGCGGGGTCGCGGTCCTGGCCCGCGGCGAGCTGTTCGGCATCTACCCTGAGGGCACGCGCTCCCCGGACGGCCGCCTCTACCGGGGCAAGCCCGGCGGCCTCGCCCGTGTCGCGCTGGCCAGCGGGGCGCCGGTCATCCCGGTGGCGATGATCGACACGGAGAAGGTGCAGCCGGTCGGCAAGGTCGTCCCGAAGCTCTCGGTCCGCCCGGGGATCCGCATCGGCAAGCCGCTCAACTTCTCCCGCTACGCCGGGATGGAGGCCGACCGCTTCATCCTGCGGTCGATCACGGACGAGGTCATGTACGAGATCATGAAGCTCTCGGGCCAGGAGTACGTGGACATCTACGCGACCGCCGCCAAGCGGCTGCTCGCCGAGTCCGCCAAACCCTCCGCGGCCGAGCGGTAGGCGGGCCTCGCCCTTGCGCAGGGCGGCGCGCGTTTCCGGGCTGCGGCTGCGCCGCCGGGCGAGCGTTTTCAGGGGCGCGTGGGAGGTGCCCCCACGCGCCCCTGGTGGTGCGGGCCCCACCCAGTAGGCTCGCCTCCCGAGGGGGAGACATGCGCATGTCGGTGGAGGGGCCGCTGTGGCGGGCCCTGGTGGCGTACCGGGTGCTGACGTGCGGGTACGCGATCGCCGTCTTCGTCTACGCCTACGACGACCTGAAGCACCCGCTGATCGGCGGGATCTACCTGGGCGTCCTGGGGGTGTGGACCCTGTCCACGCTCGGCCGGGTGCGCTCGGCCGAGCGCTGCACCCGCGGCTTCCTCGCGACCGACCTCGCGCTCGCGCTCAGCGGGATACTCCTCACGATGGTCGTGGACACCCACGCCCGGATCGAGGAGGGCGCCTTCACGCTGCCGTCGATCTGGACGGCCGGCTCCGTGCTGGCCTTCGCGGTCAAGGGCGGGTGGCGGTGGGCCGCCGTCGCGTCCTCGCTGGTGGCGCTCGCCGACCTGGTGGAGCGCGGCAGCGGCGCCGGGCGGGACACGCTGCGCAACGTCCTGCTGGTGTGGGTCGCGAGCATCGGCATCGGCTACGTCGTCGAGGTGGCCAGGATCAGCGAGCGCACGCTCGCCCGCGCGCTGCAGATCGAGGCGGCCACCCGGGAGCGGGAGCGGCTCGCGCGGGACATCCACGACGGGGTGCTCCAGGTGCTGGCGATGGTGCAGCGGCGCGGTGACCAGGCGGGGGGAGAGGCCGCCGAGCTGGGCCGGATGGCGGGCGAGCAGGAGGTGGCGCTGCGCGGTCTGATCAGCGGCGCCCCGGTGCCCGCGCCGCGCCCCGGGGAGGAGCCCGCGGGGCCCTCGGACCTGCGCGCGCTGCTCGCCCCGTACGCGTCGGCCCGGGTGACGGTGTCCGCGCCGGGCACCCCCGTGCCGGTGGAGCCGGCGGCGGGCGCGGAGCTGGCGGCGGCGGTGGGGGCCGCGCTGGACAACGTGGCGGTGCACGCCGGCGAGGGGGCGCGGGCGTGGATCCTGGTGGAGGACGAGCCGGACGCGGTGCTGGTGACCGTGCGGGACGACGGCCCCGGCATCCCCGAGGGGCGGCTCGCCGCGGCCGCGGCGGAAGGGCGGCTCGGGGCGGCCCAGTCGATCCGCGGCCGGCTGCGCGACCTGGGCGGCAGTGCGCAGTGGCTGTCGCTGCCGGGCGAGGGCACCGAGGTGGAGCTGCGGCTGCCCAAGGCGGCGCAGGCGGGGGAGAGGGCCGGGGCGACCGGCACGAGCGGAGGGGGAGCGGCATGACGACCGCGGACGGGGCGGCGCAGCAGCCGCCGGTCACGGTGATGGTGGTGGACGACCACCCGATGTGGCGGGACGCGGTGGCCCGCGACCTGGGCGAGGCGGGCTTCCGGGTGGTGGCGACCGCGGGCGACGGGCCCGAGGCGATCCGCCGCGCGCGGGCCGCCCGCCCGCAGGTGCTGGTGCTGGACCTCAACCTGCCGGGCGCGTCCGGCGTGCGGGTCTGCAAGGAGGTCCTCGCGGTCGACCCGGCGGTGCGGGTGCTGGTGCTGTCGGCGAGCGGCGAGCACGCGGACGTACTGGAAGCGGTCAAATCCGGGGCGACCGGCTACCTGCTCAAGTCGGCCGGTCGGGAGGAGCTGGTGGACGCGGTGCGCAGGACCGCGGTGGGGGACCCGGTCTTCACCCCGGGCCTGGCCGGGCTGGTGCTGGGTGAGTACCGGCGGCTGGCCACCGACCCGCCGCCGGCCGCGGCGGACGGCCCCGCGGCGCCGCGGCTGACCGAGCGCGAGACGGAGGTGCTGCGGCTGGTCGCGAAGGGGCTGAGCTACAAGCAGATAGCCGCCCGCCTGGTCATTTCGCACCGTACGGTGCAGAACCACGTCCAGAACACCCTCGGAAAGCTCCAGTTGCACAACCGTGTGGAGCTTGTCCGGTATGCGATCGAAGCCGGACTCGACGACGATCGGGAGACTTGCACGGACGGCGACATGTGACCCAAGTCACGCTAGCTTGGCGGGAGTTGCACTTCCGGCACAGCTGGCCTGCGACGAAGGGAAAAGTCCATGCGAGTCGGAGTCCTGACCGGCGGCGGAGACTGCCCCGGCCTCAATGCGGTCATCCGCGGCATCGTGCGCAAAGGCGTCCAGGAATACGGTTACGACTTCACCGGCTTCCGCGACGGCTGGCGCGGCCCCCTGGAGGGGGACACCGTACGGCTCGACATACCGGCCGTCCGCGGCATACTGCCCCGCGGCGGCACCATACTCGGCTCCTCGCGCACCAACCCGCTCAAGGTCGAGGGCGGCACGCGCCGGGTCCTGGAGACACTGGCGGCGGAGGGCGTCGACGCGCTCATCGTCATCGGCGGTGAGGACACCCTCGGGGTCGCCGCCCAACTGCACGCCGAGACCGGTCTGAAGGTCGTCGGCGTGCCCAAGACCATCGACAACGACCTGTCGGCCACCGACTACACCTTCGGCTTCGACACCGCCGTCAACATCGCCACCGAGGCCATCGACCGGCTGCACACCACTGCGGAGTCGCACATGCGGGTCCTGGTGGTCGAGGTCATGGGCCGGCACGCGGGCTGGATCGCGCTGCACTCCGGCCTGGCCGGCGGGGCGAACGCGATCCTCATCCCCGAGCACCGCTTCGACCTCGACCAGGTGTGCGGCTGGGTCGAGAGCCGTTTCAAGATCCGCTACGCGCCCATCGTGGTCGTCGCGGAGGGCGCCATGCCGCGCGACGGCGACATGGTCCTCAAGGACGGCACCCTCGACTCCTTCGGGCACGTCCGGCTGTCCGGCATCGGCGAGTGGCTCGCCGCCCAGATCGAGAAGCGCACCGGGAAGGAGGCCAGGACCACCGTTCTCGGCCATGTCCAGCGCGGCGGCACCCCCAGCGCCTTCGACCGCTGGCTCGCCACCCGCTTCGGGCTGCACGCCGTCGACGCCGTCCGGGACGGCGACTTCGGGAAGATGGTCGCGCTGCGCGCCACCGACATCGTGCGGGTGCCGATCGGCGACGCGACCGCCCGGATCAAGACCGTGGAACCCGCCCTCTACGCCGAGGCGGGCGTCTTCTTCGGCTGACCTTGCCGCGGACGACACCTCTGATTTATCTTCCCTGCACCCGGCTAGTCCGGCCGCTTCGTTCCCCCCTTTGAGCACTTGAGGAGCGCCCGGTATGACGGGTGTGGCGAGCGGGCTCATGACGCCCGTACTGGCGGTCGCAGGCGGCACCGCATCCGGCAAGTCCACCCTTGCCGAAGCGTTGGCGCGGCACCACCCCGACAGCGTCGGCCTGATCCATCTCGACGACTTCTACGTTCCCGCGCACGATCCGCTGCGCGGTGTCCGGACACGCAGCGCCACCGGCGCGGAGACCCTGGACTGGAACCATCCGGGGTCCATCGACGAGGACGCGGTCACGGCCGCCCTCGACACCGCCGCCGGGTCCGGGCGGTACCGCCTGCTCGTGGTCGAGGGCCTGTTCGCGCTCACGCTGCCCGCGGTGTCCGCCCGGGCCGCCTGGCGTGTCTACGTGGACACGCCCGACGACATCCGGCTGGCCCGGAAGATCCTCCGCAAGATCGAGGTCCAGCGGCAGGACCCCCGGGTGTCGCTGCTCAACTACCTGACCACCGGCCGGGAGCGGCACCACGCGCACGTGGCGCCGTCCCGCATGCTCGCCGACCTGGTGGTGGACGGCACCGGCGACGAGTACGCGATGATCGCCGAGGTGCTGACCCTCATCGGCCCGGTGCTGGCCGAGCCGGTGCTCGCCGACTCGGCCGTGGACGCCAGCTGCTACCGGGAGACGGCTTGACGGCGGCCGTTCACCGCACCGGCGCCAGCACCCCCGCGAGCAGCCCGGCGGCGATCTCCACGCCATTGAGCGTCAGCACCGACTCCGGGTGGAACTGCACCCCGGCGAAGCCCGGCCCGCGCATCGCGTGGACGTCGCCCGTCGCCGGGTCGCGGCTCAGCTCCACGCGGTGCATCGCCAGTTCCTCGGCCGTGGTGGCGTCGCAGCGCGCGGTGAAGGAGTTGTAGAAGCCGACCGTCTCGCGGCGCCCGAAGAGGTCCACGGTGAGCTGCGCGCCCTGGAAGGGCTCGTCCTTGCGCACCAGGTCCAGGCCCAGCTCGGCGGCGAGCAGCTCGTGGCCCAGGCACACCCCGAGCAGCCCGTGCGGGTGGTCGCGCACCAGCTCGGCGGTCAGCGCGCGCAGGAAGCGCATCTTGGGGTCGGCGGTGTCGGCCGGGTCGCCGGGCCCGGGGCCGAGCACGACCGGGCCCGGGTGCGCGAGGGCCGCCTCCCGCAGGCCCGGCTCGTCGTAGCGGCGCACGGTCACCGCGTGGCCCGTCGAGCGCAGCAGGTGGGCCAGCATCGAGGTGAAGGTGTCCTCGGCGTCGACGACCAGCGCGTGCGCGGCGGGCTCGGGGTGCCGCTCCTGCATCCGCAGCCAGAACGGCGCCAGGTGCGCCCGGCGGGAGTCCAGCGCGGCCCGTACCCGGATGTCGTCGGCCAGCCGCGGCCGGGGCGCGTCCGGCGTACCGGCGGGGGCCGGGCGCACGCCCAGCGCGGTGAGCACGCCGGCCGCCTTGGCGTGCGTCTCGGCGACCTCCGCCTCCGGGCGGGAGTGCCGCACCAGCGTCGCCCCGACCGGCACCCGCAGCTCGCCCGCGGGGGAGATGTCGGCGGTGCGGATGAGGATGGGGGAGTCCAGCGTCTGCGCGCCGCCCGCGTCCCGGCCGACGAGGGCGAGCGCCCCGGCGTAGTAGCCGCGGCCGTCCTCCTCGTGGCGCTCGATGACCCGGCAGGCGTTCTGCACCGGCGAGCCGGTCACGGTCGCGGCGAACATCGTCTCGCGCAGCACGTCGCGCACGTCCATGGTGGAGCGCCCGCGCAGCTCGTACTCGGTGTGCGCGAGGTGCGCCATCTCCTTCAGCCGCGGGCCGACCACGACCCCGCCCAGGTCGCAGACGGTGCACATCATCTTGAGCTCCTCGTCGACGACCATCGTCAGCTCCTCGGCCTCCTTGGGGTCGGCGAGGAAGTCCAGCAGTCCCTGGGAGCTGGGGCCCTGCGCGGGGTAGCGGTAGGTGCCGCTGATCGGGTTCATCACGACGGTGTGGCCGGACATCCGCACGTGCACCTCGGGGCTCGCGCCGACGAGGGTGCGCTCCGGGGTGTGCACGACGTACGTCCAGTAGGCGCCGCGCTCGCCGCGCAGCAGCCGGGCGAAGAGGGCCAGCGCGGCGGCCGGGCCGTAGCCGGGGACGCGGCCGCGGAAGGTGCGGCGGATCACGAAGTTGGCGCCCTCGCCGCGGCCGATCTCGTCCTCGATGACCCGCCGCACGATGGCCGCGTAGTCCTCGTCGGAGGTGTCGAAGGCACCGCCGGCCACCTCGACGGGGGTGTCGGGCAGCGCCTCCAGCAGTTCGGCGAGCGGCAGCTCGTACGTGGCGTCGGGGAGCAGCACGGCCAGCGGGGTGCCGTCGTCGCGGACGTCGAAGCCGCGCTCGCGGATCTGCCGGAAGGGCACGAGCGCGAGCGCGTCGGTACGGGCACCGCCCTCCGGGCTCCCGCCCGGCAGCGGGATGTCGGCGAGCGCGGCGACCGTGGTGACGGGCCCGGTCAGCACCTCCACGACGTCCTCGGGGCGCCCCGGCGTCCGGCGGTGCAGCAGGGCGAACGGCGGGTGGCCGGGGGTGAGCAGACGCGCGACGAGCGCGGCGGCGGCAGGGCTCTCAGGGGTGTGCGGCACGGTCGGTGGTCCTTCCTTGACGGGGAGGAGGGGCGGCGACCGGCCGGAGATACGCCGAAGGCCGCCCCTGCGGGCGGCCTTCGCGAAGTGCTTGCCTACGCGTGATTCAGCTGGGCCGCCGGAGAAGCGGTCCACCACCAGGACTGGCGGGACGTCGGGGCCGTCTGAAACGCGTTCATGGGCCAGACCCTAGCGCACCGGCGCCCCTCCCGTCAGCGGGGCGAGCGCGTCCTGGATCCGCCGGCCGACGTCGGCGGCGGAACCGGCGGCGGAACCGGTGGCGGAACCGGTGGCGGAACCGGTGGCGGGGCCGACGCTCGTGGTGAGGGTGACGTCGGAGGCGCGCACCCACGCGATGCGGTGGTTGTAGCGGATCGGGTAGAAGAGGTCCGTCCCCGCCACCAGCGTCCGGTCACCGGCCGCGGTGCCCGCGTACGTCCCCGCGTACCAGTAGTCGCCCGCCTCCTCCGGGCCCGCCTGCGCGTACGCCTGGCCGGCGGTGATCTCGTACTTGGTCAGCGGGGTCGAGTTGTCGTCCTGGACGGGGACGCCGGTGCCCGTGTAGGCGGCGTCCTCCGGGTAGGCCCGGCCGTAGACCGCGACGGTGCCGGACCTCGGTGTGACGACCGGGGTGGGCGGCAGCACCGCCGTGTACTGCCCGCCGGGGTTGTGGAACCACAGCTTCCGGTCCTGGTACCAGATCGCCGTCCAGTCGCCCTGCACGTCGGCGACGACGTACGCGCCGCCCGCCCGGACCTTGTCCGCCCAGTTCGAGCCCTCGCTCCACGTCACGCTGCCGAGGTAGGGGTCGGTGGGCAGCGCGCCGGTGGTCGCGGGGGTCTCGTAGAGGTAGACGAAGTTCGCCGGGTGCGCGGGCACCGCGGCGCCGCCGCTGGTGAGCTTCGGCTCGTTGTCGGCCGTGAACGGTGGGACGACGCGGACCAGTTGGCCCACCTGCGGCAGGCCGCCCGCGCCGCCCGAGCCGTCGGGGGCGCCCAGCAGCGTCATGTAGTGGTTCCAGTCCCAGAACGGGCCCGGGTCCCAGTGCTGGGCCTTGACCTTCGCGTCGAGCACGCCGGGCACCTCGTCGTGGCCGATGATGTGCTCGCGGTCCAGCGGGATGCCGAATTTCCGGGCCAGGAAATTCACCAGGGCGGCCGAGGAGTCGTACTCCTGCTCGGTGAACCAGTCGCCGTTCCTGATCGCGTAGCCCTCGTGCTCCACGCCGACCGAGTGCATGTTCACGGTCTTGTTCGCCGAGTGCCACGCCTCGTCCTTGAGCTGCACCATCTGCGTGACCCGGCCGTCGTCGGCGACCAGGTAGTGGGCGCTGGCGTAGGCCGAGGGGTCCTCGAACTCGTCGATGCTGCCCTGGAAGGTGCCCTCCATGTCGTGGATGACGACATAGCGGACGTCCTCGCCGTTGGACGGGCGGCTCGACACGTTGTAGTTGCCGAAGTCGTCCGCCGCCGAGCCCGCCTTGGCGTAGGCGGCGGGGACGAAGTTGCAGGCCAGCGTGGACGGGCACTCCGGGGCGGGGGTCGCCGCCGGGGTCGTGCCGGCCGGGGCGGTGCCGGGTGGGGCGGGGGCGAGCGGCACCACCGCGGGCTCCACGGGCCGCACCTGCGGGAGGGCGGTGAGCACGACCTGCTGCCCGTCCGCGGTGACCCGGCCGGCGCCCGAGCGCACCGTGTCGAAGACGCGCCGCACGAACTGCGCGGCGCCGCCCCTGTCCGGCGACTGGCTGTACCGTGCGACGGCCGCCCACCACCGGCCCGGGTCGGCCGGCAGCGCGCCCGCCGCGGCCTTCTCGTACGACGCCAGCAGCGCCGCACCGGCCCGGACGCTCTGCCGCGGGTCGGAGCGCACCTCGGCGGCCGGGACCCCGACGAGCTTCGCGGCCGCGTCCAGCGTGTGCAGCGCCGCCGCGGAGGGGTCGACCGCGGCCGGGTCGGCACGCAGCGCCCGGGAGGCGCTGAAGTGCCGGGAGACCGCCGGGTCGCCGCTCCGGTCCAGGTGCGCCAGCCGGTCGGCGTCCGACGGCTGCGCGAGGTCGGCGGCCGTGACCTGGGTCAGACCCATCACGTTGTAGTTGCCGGTCGTGCTCGGCAGGCCCTGGTGCGACTCCCACAGCGTCATGCGGTAGGAGACGGCCATCAGGACGCTCTGCGGGACGTGGAACTCCTCCGCGGCGGCGGCGAAGTCCGCCTGCAGCGAGGCCGGTGCCCGGCCGGCCGCGGCGCCGCCGGCGCTGCCGTACGACGGCGCCGCGAAGGCGAGGGTGCCGTACGCGGCCACGGTGGCGAGCGCGAGCGCGCCCGACCCGTAACCGACCCACGACGTGCGTCTGCGGTGTGTTCTGGTCAACCTGCTGCCCTCTCGGTCTTCCCGCGTACGGTGGGGAGCGCCTTGCCGAGGAGCCCGCGCCGGGCGTCTGCGGGTCGGAAACGGGATGACGGTATCAGCCGGTACGTCCGTTTCCGCGCTGTTCGCGGGACGGCATGTCTCACCCACTGAGCGGGCGGAAATCCAGTCGACACGACCCCGTACTGTGGTGCCTGTGACCGTGAACGCAGACATCCACGCCGGGGCCAACACCTGGCATGCTCTTCCCGCGGCGCAGCAGCCCGAGTGGCCCGACTCCGAGGCTCTGCGCGACGTGATCGCCGAGCTCGCCTCGTATCCGCCGCTCGTCTTCGCCGGGGAGTGCGACCAGCTGCGCTCCCGGCTCGGCGCTGTCGCCCGGGGCGAGGCGTTCCTCCTCCAGGGCGGGGACTGCGCCGAGGCCTTCGACGGGGTCGGCGCCGACCAGATCCGCAACAAGCTCAAGACGCTGCTCCAGATGGGAGCCGTGCTCACGTACGCCGCGTCGGTGCCGGTCGTCAAGGTCGGCCGGATCGCCGGGCAGTACAGCAAGCCGCGCTCCAAGCCGACCGAGACCCGCGACGGCGTGACGCTGCCCGTCTACCGCGGCGACTCCGTCAACGGCTTCGAGTTCACTCCCGAGTCCCGCACCCCGGACCCCGAGCGGCTCAAGCGGATGTACCACGCCTCGGCGTCCACGCTGAACCTGGTACGCGCCTTCACCACCGGCGGCTACGCCGACCTGCGCCAGGTGCACGCCTGGAACCAGGACTTCGTGAAGTCCTCGCCGTCCGGCCAGCGCTACGAGGCGCTCGCCCGCGAGATCGACAACGCGCTCAGCTTCATGGCCGCGTGCGGCATCGACCCGGCCGAATTCCGCACCGTCGAGTTCTTCTCCTCGCACGAGGCACTGCTGCTGGACTACGAGACGGCGCTGACCCGCACCGACTCGCGCACCGGCCGCCTCTACGACGTCTCCGGCCACATGGTGTGGATCGGCGAGCGCACCCGGCAGCTGGACGGCGCGCACATCGAGTTCGCCTCGAAGATCAGCAACCCGCTCGGCGTCAAGCTCGGCCCCGGCACCACTCCGGCGGAGGCGCTCACGTACATCGAGCGGCTCGACCCCGACCGCGAGCCGGGCCGGCTGACCTTCATCGTGCGGATGGGCGCCGACAAGGTCCGCGACAAGCTGCCGGAGCTGGTCGAGAAGGTCTCCGCGACCGGCGCGCAGGTCGCCTGGATCTGCGACCCGATGCACGGCAACACCTTCGAGGCGGCCTCCGGCCACAAGACCCGGCGCTTCGACGACGTGCTCGACGAGGTCAAGGGCTTCTTCGAGGTCCACCACGGCCTCGGCACCCACCCCGGCGGCATCCACGTCGAGCTGACCGGCGACGACGTGACCGAGTGCGTCGGCGGCGGGGACGAGATCTTCGTCGACGACCTGCACCAGCGCTACGAGACGGCGTGCGACCCGCGGCTCAACCGCAGCCAGTCGCTCGACCTGGCGTTCCTCGTGGCGGAGATGTACCGCGGGCAGTAACCGCCCGGCTGTCGAGAAGGGGCGCGGATCACACGGATCCGTGCCCCTTGTCGCTTTTCTCCGCCGGGAGCGACCGGTAAGGTAAGGGTTACCTCAGCTCCTCGGGACCCTGATCGGCGGTGAATCGCGTGTACGTCTGCTCCTGCTTCGGCATCACCGAAGGCCAGGTCAAGCAGCACGCCGCCGACGGCCGCTGCACCCCGCGGCAGATAGCCTCCGCGTGCAAGGCCGGCACCGACTGCGGGTCCTGCGTCAAGCGCATCCAGGCCCTGCTGGGCCGCGGTGACGGCTGCGTGACCCGGGGCCGGCTGGAGCCGCGGCAGGCCGTGCCGCAGGTGGCGGAAGCCCCGGAGGCTCCCGGGACCCCGGCGCCGCTCAGGCGTCTGGCTGCTTGATCACCTGCGCGAGGTAGAGCGCCTCGCCGAGCTTCTCGATCAGCTCCAGCTGGGTGTCCAGATAGTCGATGTGGTCCTCCTCGTCGGACAGGATCGACTCGAAGATGTTCTTGGACGTGTAGTCGCCCTTCGCGTGCATCAGCTCGACCCCGCGCCGCAGCCGGTCGATCGCCTCGACCTCCACCTGCTTGTCCGCCTCGAACATCTCGGTGACCGTCTGCCCGACCCGGACATGGAAGAGCCGCTGGTAGTTCGGCAGCCCCTCCAGGAAAATGATCCGGTCGGTGAGGATCTCGGCGTGCCGCATCTCGTCGAAGGACTCCGCCCTGGTGTGCTTCGCGAGCTTCACCCAGCCGAAGTTCTCCTGCATCTTCGCGTGCAGGAAATACTGGTTGATCGCGGTCAGCTCGGCGGTCAGCTGTTCATTGAGGAACTCGATGACCTCGGGGTCGCCCTGCATGGCAGCGCCGTCCTTCCCGTTCGGACAAGTGGGTTGCGCGCATCCTTGCATTGTGCGGTCATCTGTTCCAGTAAGTGCACGCTTACGTTCTGTGGCCGTTTTGTCCCTGCCGTTCGGCCGCCCGGCACCTGGTCACGAGCACCGGGCCGGGTCTGTCACCATGGAGGCATGGGTCGGTACGAGCGTCGCGCGGGGGAGCTGCCGCCGGGCCAGCGGATCCAGCGGGGCTGGCCCGTCACCCACTACGGTCCGGTTCCGCGGTTCAAACCGGACCGCTGGGAGTTCCGCGTCTTCGGTGCGACCGCGGACGGCGGCACGACGTCCTGGAAACACCCGGAGTTCTCCGCGCTTCCCTATGACACCGTTGTCGCCGACTTCCACTGCGTCACGAAATTCTCGATGCTCGGCATCGAATGGGGCGGCGTGGCCACCTCCACCGTCGTGAAGCTCGCCCCGCCCGCCGATGACGTCACCCATGTGATGGTGTGGGCCGAATACGGATTCAGCTCCAACCTGCGCATCGAGGACTTCCTCGACGAGCAGGCGATATTCGCCACCCACAAGGGCGGTGAGCCCCTCACCGCGGAACACGGATTCCCCGTCCGGCTCGTCGTCCCCCGGCTCTACGCGTGGAAGGGCCCCAAGTGGGTCCGCGGTATCGAGTACATGACGGCCGACCGCCGCGGTTTCTGGGAGGAGCGCGGCTACCACAACCTCGGCGACCCCTGGCAGGAACAGCGCTACTCCTACCAGGAGGAGCCGGGCGACGGGCCCGAACTCTAGGGCCCTGTTTCGAGAGTCCCGCCCCCGCCCCTTCCGTCCGCCTACCGCACCCAGAGGGTGACCGTGGCGCCCTTCGGGGCCTGGCTGCCGCCGTCCGGGGACTCGCTGAAGACGGTGTCCCCGAAGAACAGGTTGATCACCCGCACCTCGAAGCCCGCCGCCTCGAGGGTCTTCTCCGCCTCGTCCTGCTTCTGGCCCTTGACGTCCGGCACCGGGAAGAGCTGCTGGCCCTTGGACACCGTGATCGTCACGGTGTCCCCCCTGGCCGCCTGGGTGTCGCGGTCCGGGGTCTCCACGGCGACGGTGTCCTCGTCCGCTTCGTCCGAGAACGCCTTGTCCGGCGACAGCACCACCTGGAAGCCCGCGTCCTGCAGCGTCTGCTGCGCCTCGGTGACCGACTTGCCGATCACGTCCGGTACGTCCACGGGAGAGCCGCGGGAGATCGTGAAGGCGATCGGTGTGCCCGGCGCGACCTCCCGGCCCGCGGGCGGGTCCGTCACGATGACCGAGCCCTGCGGCACCGAGTCGTTGAACGACTTCCCCACCGTGCCCGGCACCAGCCCCGCGTCCTTGAGCTGCTGCTGCGCGTCGGCGAGCGTGCGCCCGGACACGTCCGGCACCTTCACCTGGCGCGGGCCCTCCGAGACGGTCAGCGTCACCGTGCCGTTGCTGCGGATGCGCTTGCCGGGCGCCGGATCGGTGGAGATCACGCTGCCGCGCGGCACGGTGAGCGAATAGTCCTTGCGCACCTCGGTGTCCAGGCCCGCGGCGCTCAGCTTGTGCTGCGCCTCGGCCTGCGGCAGCGCCAGCACGCCCGGGACGTGCGTGAACTGCCCGTCGTTGATGTACCAGACGCCGCCCGCGACCCCGAGTACCACGAGCAGCGCCGCCAGGACCGCCAGCACCCCGCGCCGGCCCCGCCAGGCCGGGCCGCGCCCCGCCCGCCCCCGCCTGCCGGGACCACCGGGCCGACCGGGACCGGGCGGCGGGGCCGCGGGCGTGTCGTCGATGCTGTACGGCTCCTCGTCCGCGGGGCGCCGCGGCAGCAGCCGGGTCGTACGGTGCAGCTCGTCGTCCTGCGCGTCGTCCTCCCGGCCGGGCTGCGCGGGAGGGGCCGGCATCGCGAGCGCCGCCAGCGGGTGCACGACGCTCGTCGGGTCCTCCGCGCCCACCGGTGCGGCCTCAGGCGCCTCCGCGGGGGCCGCGCGGTGGTCCAGCTCGTCGCCCGTCAGCCCCGCGCGCACCGCCCGCACCTCCGCGAGCAGTGCCACCGCGTCCGCCGGGCGGCCCTCCGGGTCGCGGCTCGTGGCCCTGGCCACCAGCGCGTCCAGCTGCGGCGCAAGTCCTGGCAGGACGGCGGAGGGCGGCGGCACATCCTCGTTGAGCCGCCGGACGATCACCTCCATCGCGGTGTCGCCCTCGTACGGCTTCGCGCCGGTCAGCATCTCGTACAGCATCACGCCGCACGCGTACACGTCCGTCCGCTCGTCCACCTGGCCGTGGCCGATCTGCTCGGGCGCCAGGTACGACACCGTGCCGAGCAGCGCGCCCGAACTGCTCGTCTGCGCGTCCACCCCCCTGACCAGGCCGAAGTCGGCGACCTTGACCCGGCCTGCGTCACCGATCAGGACGTTCTCCGGCTTGGCGTCGCGGTGCACGAGCCCGGCGCGGTGCGCCGCCCCCAGCGCCGCGAGCACCGGCTCCAGCACGTCCAGTGCCGCCCGCGGGGTGAGCGCGCCGCGCTCGCGCAGCACGTCCCGCAGCGTGCAGCCCGCGACGTACTCCATGGCCAGGTACACGTACGTGCCGTCCGTGCCCTGGTCGAAGACGCCCACGACATTCGGGTGCGACAGCCGCGCCACGGCCTTCGCCTCGCGGATGAACCGCTCCACGAAGCCGCCGTCCGCGGCCAGCCCCGGGTGCATGACCTTCAGCGCCAGCACCCGGTCGAGCCGGGTGTCCAGGGCGCGGTAGACCGTGGCCATCCCGCCGACGGCGATCCGGGCCTCGACCCGGTAACGCCCGTCCAGCGTCTGCCCGACCAGCGGATCCTGCACGGTGGTGTCCACGACGCCCGATTCTACGAGCCGGGTACGACGCCGGTCCCCGTTCGCCGCGGCACTGTGGCGATGCCGTGGCGAACGCCGCCAAACCGTAACCATTGGAGCGGTGGGCCCGGTTCCTCTTGACGCGGTTCTTCGCGGCCGCACGGAACCTTCCTGACGCGCCCCTCGCGGGCCGCTGCGCCGGCTTCGGCCCGCTCGCTGCGCCGGACTCCGTCCGGCGGGGGGTGTCGGCTCAGAACGCCGGTCGCTCCGGGTCGAAGTCGGCGACGCCCTCCGTCGGGGAGGAGGCCAGGGCGTGGTGGCGGCGGGGGATGCGGCCCGCGCGGTGGGCGAGGCGGCCGGCGGTCACCGCGTGGCGCATCGCCTCGGCCATGACCGCGGGGTGCTGGGCCCGGGTCACCGCGGAGGCCAGCATCACGGCCGCGCAGCCGAGTTCCATCGCGAGGGCGACGTCGGAGGCCGTGCCCGCGCCCGCGTCCAGGATGACGGGGACACCCGCGCGCTCCGTGATCAGCCGGAAGTTGTGCGGATTGCGGATGCCCAGGCCCGAGCCGATGGGGGAGCCCAGCGGCATGACCGCCGCGCAGCCGACGTCCTCCAGCTTCCGCGCCAGCACCGGGTCGTCGTTCGTGTACGGCAGCACCGTGAAACCGTCGTCGACCAGCACCTCCGCCGCGTCCAGCAGTTCGACCGGATCCGGCAGCAACGTCCGCTCGTCCGCGATGACTTCGAGTTTGATCCAGTCCGTGCCCAGCGCCTCCCGCGCCAGCCGCGCGGTCAGCACCGCCTCGCCCGCCGTGAAGCAGCCCGCGGTGTTGGGCAGCACGCGGATGCCGAGCCGGGAGAGCACCGACAGCACGGAGCCCTGCGTGGTCGGATCGAGGCGGCGCATCGCCACCGTGGTCAGCTCGGTGCCCGACGCGACGAGCGCGTGCTCCAGCACGTCGAGACTGGGCGCTCCGCCCGTTCCCATGATCAGCCGCGAGCCGAACCCGACCCCGCCGATCAGCAGCGGGTCGGCCGCCGTCTCGGCATTAGGCGCCGTCGTCGTCATGGGTCAGCCTCCCTGGACCGCGGTCAGCACCTCGACGCGGTCACCGTCGGACAGCGGGGTCGCGGACCAGCGGGTCCGCGGGACGACCGTCTCGTTGAGGGCGGCGGCCACCCCCGAGGGCGCGGTCGTCAGCTCCGCGACCAGTGCGTCGAGGGCGACGGGGGCGGCCAGTTCGCGGGCCCGCCCGTTGACGTGCACGGTGATCCGCGCGCCGCCCGGCGTACGCGTGGCGTTCATACGCTCAGCTCCTGGTACGTCCGCGACTCCCGGGCGGCGAACCGCTGCGCCCCGAACGCCGCCGCGTACGCCGGGAGTTCGCCGTCCGCCGAGGTCAGCACCGCGGCCATCGCGTCGCCGGTGACCGGTGTGAGCAGCACGCCGTTGCGGTGGTGGCCGGTCGCGAACAGCAGCCCGTCCAGTGCCGTACGGCCCAGCAGCGGGGCGTTGTCCGGCGAGCCGGGGCGCAGGCCCGCGAGCGTCTCGGTGAGCGGCAGTTCGGTGATGCCGGGCACCAGCTCGTGCGCGTCCCGCAGGAGTTCGTAGACCCCGCCCGCGGTCACCGTGGTGTCCCAGCCGAACTCCTCGCTCGTCGCGCCGAGCACCAGCTCGCCGTTGTCGCGCGGCACCAGGTACACATGGCTGCCGCGGACCACGGCGCGGACCGTACGCGACAGGAACGGCGCGTGCGAGGCCGGGATCCGCAGCCGCAGGATCTGGCCCTTCACCGGACGCACGGGCGGCAGCAGCTCCGGCGGTATGCCGTCGATCCGGCCGCTCTCGCTGCCCGCGGCCAGTACGGTCTGGGCGGCGCACACCGTCGTGCCGTCCGCCAGCACCGCGCCGGTCACCCGGCCCGCCGCCGACTCCACCCGGGCGGCGCGTGCCCGCAGGAACTCCACGCCCGCCAGCTCCGCCGCCCTCAGCAGCGCCGCAGCCAGCCGCCGCGGGTCGACCTGGTGGTCGCCGTCCACCCGCAGGCCGCCGCGCACACCGGGCGCGAGCATCGGCTCCAGGCGGCGGCACTCGCGGCCGGTCAGCCAGCGGGAGTCCAGGCCCAGCGCGGTCTGGAAGGCGTGCAGGTCGCGCAACTGGGCGCGGTCGTCGGCGTCCAGCGCCACCGCGAGGGTGCCGCACGGGCGGTAGCCGGTGTCCAGGCCCGTCGCCTCGCTCAGCTCCGCGGCGAAGTCCGCGTAGCGGGCGGCGGAGGCGAGGTTCAGGTCGAGCAGGGCCTGCTCGCCGTACTGCAGCTCCGTGACGGCGGCGAGCATGCCCGCCGCGACGTGGGCGGCTCCGCCGCCGGGTGCGGGGTCGGCGACCGCCGTGCGCAGGCCGCGTTGTGCTGCGCGCCAGGCGGTGGCGAGGCCGATGATGCCGCCGCCGATGATCAGTACGTCGGGGTGCGTCCGCATGGACGTCAGCTCCTCCCTTCGCCGGAATGACCCGGATCAGGTTCCTACGGTCGGCGGCGATCAGCCGCCCTCTCAGCCCGGTCCGCCGGGCTCCCGCGAGTCCACTTCGGCTTCACCCTATCCCTCGCTCCGTTCTGCCTCTTGCGGTGGGCGTCGCGATCTTCCCGCCGTGGGGGCCGGTCGCGCCCACGCGGCGCCGGCCGCACATCAGATGCAGCCCCGCGCCCCTGTTGTCACCCGGCGCGGCATCGCGCCCTTGCTTCGGCGGGTGGGCCGGGGGCCACTCCGGGGGTGCCTCCTCGGAATGCGCGTCCGACCTTTCCCCGAGCGTGACGGGGAATCGGTGCGCATTCCTGCGGGGGCACCCCCGGATCGTCCCCCTCCCAGGTCTCGTCGGCGGCTGCCCCGCCGGTGGGGTGGGGTGATCGTGCCCCTCGCGCGTCTCGTCGGCGGCTGCCGGCCGGTGGAGGTTGCTGTCACGGGGGGCGGCACTCGTTTTTCAGGGGCGCGTGGGGGTACCTCCCAGGCGAAGCTCTGGGGAGAACTGCGCGACCAGCCACAGTGCGCGGAAGGTCGCACAAAGCACCTCACGGGGCAGCCCGTGGCGAAGGGGCGGACACACCCCCCGACATACCGGGGAGCGCTACCGTGAGGGAGTGAGCGACAGCCGGAGAATCGTCATCGTCGGAGCCGGCATGGCCGGCGTGCAGACTGCCGTGGCCCTCAGGGAAATGGGCTCGGCGGACGAGATCACGCTGATCGGCGACGAACCGCACGCCCCGTACGACCGGCCGCCGCTGTCGAAGGCGGTGCTGCTGGGCGGCCCGGCGGGGGGTGACGTCAGGTTCGACGTGGACTTCGACGCCCTGAAGGTGGAGCTGCGGCTGGGGGTGCGGGCGCAGGCGCTGCGGGTGGGGGAGCGCGAGGTGGTGACGGACGCGGGCGCGGTCCCGTACGACCGGCTCGTGGTGGCCACGGGGGCGTATCCGGTGGCGCTGCCGGGGACGACGGGGCTGCCCGGCGTGCACCTGCTGCGCACGCTGGACGACGCGGCGGCGCTGCGGCCCGTGCTGGACGCGAAGCAGGACGTGGTGGTCGTGGGCGCCGGGTGGATCGGCGCGGAGTTCGCGACGGCTGCGCGGCAGGCGGGCTGCGCGGTGACGGTCGTGGAGGCGGCGGACCGGCCGCTCGCGGGCGTGCTGCCCGCGGTTGTGACCGCGCACATGCGGGCCTGGTACGACGAGGCGGGGGTGGAGCTGCGGACGGGCACCCCGGTGGCGCAGCTGGAGCCCGGCGCGGTGGTGCTCGCGGACGGCGGCCGGATTCCGGCGGAGGCCGTGGTGGTGGGGATCGGGGCGCGTCCGGCGACGGGCTGGCTGGCCGGGGCGGGGGTCGAGCTCGGTGCGGACGGGGCGGTCGTGGCCGACGACCGGCTGCGGACGACCGCGCCCCATGTCTTCGCGGTGGGCGACTGCGCGTCCTTCCCGTCGGGCCGGTTCGGCGAGCGGCTGCTGGTCCACCACTGGGACAACGCCCTGCAGGGCCCGCGTACGGCCGCGGCGAACGTGCTGGGCGGCGACGAGGTGTACGACCCGGTGCCGTACTTCTGGTCGGAGCAGTTCGGGCGATTCGTGCAGTACGCCGGGCACCACGCCGACGCCGACACGCTGCTGCTGCGCGGAGATCCGACGACGGACGCGTGGTCGGCGTGCTGGCTGCGCGGGGAGCGGCTCGCGGCGGTGCTCGCGGTGGGGCGGCCGCGGGATCTGGCGCAGGCCCGCAAGCTGATCGGCCGCTCGGCGTCGGTGGACCCGGCGCTGGCCGCCGACCCGGCGGTGCCGCTGTCGTCGGCGGCGCGGTAGGCGGAACGGCCCATGTCCGGGTGCTCGGACGGCGCCGCCCCGCAGCGCTTGTCGGCGGCAGGTGGCAGGCTTGTCCCGTGACTGTTTTCTCGTCAGTTGACGCACATATCGACGCGCTCGTCCCCGATTGGCTCACCCTCCCCGAGGTCGCCGACCAGCTGGGGCTCGACATCACCCGTATCCGCCCGCTCATCAAGGAGGGGCAACTGCTCGCGGTCCGCCGCGGGGAGAACAAGGTGCTGATGGTGCCTTCCGCCTTCATCGGCGAGGGCAAGATCATCAAGGGACTGCCCGGCACGCTGACCGTCCTGAAGGACGACGGGTTCTCCGACGAGGAGGCCCTGGAGTGGCTCTTCACCGCCGATGAGACCCTGCCCGGCACCCCGGCGCAGGCGCTGCGGGAGAATCGCGGGACCGAGGTGAAGCGCCGCGCCCAGGCGCTCGCCGTGTAAGCCCGCGGCGCCCCGCTCGCCGCCCGCCCCCGGGGAGCCGCCCGTATGACCAGCAGCAAGGCACGCAGCGGGGCCGCCCGCGAGCAGTTGGCGGAGGCCCGGCTGTATCTGTGCACCGACGCGCGGCAGGAGCGCGGCGACCTCGCGGATTTCGCCGACGCGGCCCTGGCCGGCGGGGTGGACGTGATCCAGCTGCGACAGAAGGGCATCGAGGCCGGCGAGGAGCTGGCGGCGCTCGCGGTCCTCGCGGACGCCTGCCGGCGGCACGGGCGGCTGCTCGCCGTCAACGACCGGGCCGACGTGGCGCACGCGGCGGGCGCGGACGTCCTGCACCTGGGGCAGGGCGATCTGCCGGTGCCCGCCGCGCGCGCCCTGCTGGGTGAGGACGTGCTGATCGGCCGCTCGTGCCATGCCGAGGCGGAGGCGGCCGCGGCGGCCGTGCAGCCGGGCGCGGACTACTTCTGCACGGGCCCGGTGTGGCCGACGCCCACCAAGCCGGGCCGTCCGGCCCCCGGCCTGGACCTGGTGCGGTATGCGGCGGGGCTCGGCACGGACCGGCCGTGGTTCGCGATCGGCGGCATCGACGCGGACAACGTCGGCGAGGTGCTGGCGGCGGGCGCGCGGCGGATCGTGGTGGTCCGGGCGATCACCGGGGCCGCCGACCCGTACGAGGCCGCCCGCGGGCTGGCGGCGGCCGTGCGCGCCTGATCGCCGTGGGTCACCGCCGGTCGGCGGCGGGCCGACGCGGGCTGTCCACAGGGTGGACGGGGAAGGGGTGTATGCGGACATATTCACCGTTCTGGTGACGCTCGGTCGCCGACCGCGGTTAGCCTGCATTCATGGCCCTGGGAACCCCGTCCACGCGGACGGACCGAGCGATCACCATCCGTGAGCTGCTCGCGTCCGGCCGCCGCTCGTACTCCTTCGAGTTCACCGCGCCCAAGACGGAGAAGGGCGAGCGGACGCTGTGGAACGCGATCCGGCGCATCGAGGCGGTGCAGCCGACCTTCGTGTCGGTCACCTACGGCGCCGGCGGCTCCTCGCGCGAGGGCACCGTCCGCGCCACCGACCGGATCGTCTCCGACACCACGCTCACCCCCTGCGCGCACCTGACGGCCGTGAACCACTCGGTCGCCGAACTGCGCAACATCATCGGGCAGTACGCCGACGCCGGGATCCGCAACATCCTCGCCGTGCGCGGCGACCCGCCCGGCGACCCGCTGGGCGAGTGGGTCCCGCACCCGCAGGGCCTGACGTACGCGGCCGAGCTGGTGCAGCTGATCAAGGAGTCCGGCGACTTCTGCGTGGGCGTCGCCGCCTTCACCGAGATGCACCCGCGCTCGACCGACCCGGCCGCCGACACCCGGCACTTCCTCGACAAGTGCCGGGCGGGCGCGGATTTCGCCATCACCCAGATGTTCTTCGACACCGACGCCTACCTGCGGCTGCGCGACCGGGTCGACGCCGCAGGGTGCAGTACCCCGATCATCCCCGAGGTCATGCCGGTCACCAACGTCCGGCAGATCGAGCGCTTCTCGCAGCTCGGCAACGCGCCCTTCCCGCCCGACCTGGCCGAGCGCATCCTCGCAGTGCAGGACGACCCGGCGGCGGTGCGGGCGATCGGCATCGAGTTCGCCACCGAGATGTGCCGCCGGCTGATGGCCGAGGACATCCCGGGGCTGCACTTCATTACTCTTAACCACTCCACGGCATCGCTGGAGATCTACGAGAATCTGGGACTGCACCAGCGGGCGTAGCGACGCCCGCGGGCGCTCCCGGGTGAGGAAGTGGGCCCCATGGGCTTCTCGGTGCTCTACATCGCGTTCGGCATCGTCGCGCTGTGGCTGCTGGGCGAGGTGTTGCTCCAGTACAAGGCGCGGCTGCGCTGGCGGGCGCTGGCCTTCGCGGGCTTCATGGGGGTCGTCGCCGGGGTCGCGACGCGGGAGGCGCTGCTGATCCTGGCGGGCGCGATCGCGTTCGGCATCGGGCAGGCGCAGGTCACCCTGTCGTACAAGCGGGGCTTCGCCGCGGGCTGGGCGCTGCGGGGCGGCCCGCTGGTCGACCGGCTCCGCGGCGGCCGTCCCGCGCCGAGCGGTGGGCCCACGTTGCAGGTCGGCCCGATCGAGGAGGACGGCTTCGGCGACACCGGCCAGGTGCCCGTCGAGGGCGGGCCCGAGCAGATCGCCGACCCCGGCAGCGCGCGCGACGACATCTACCAGCCGATGCCGATGCACGAGGACAGCGGCGAGTACCCGCTCTACGGCAACCCGCCCGGCCACACCGCCGACCCCTATGCGGCGCGGGGCTACGGCTACGACGACACCGGCGCGGGCTCCGGCTGGGCGCCGCCCCCGCAGCCCGAGCCCGCGGCGGCCTCGTACGGCTACGGCTACGGCCAGGGCGCGACCCCGGACGGCTACGGCTGGGTCGGCGACCAGGCCGCGGCCGACCGGCACGGCTACCCCGAGCAGCCCCCCGGCCCCGGCGGCTACGGCTACGACCAGGGCCCGGGGCAGCAGCAGGGTCATGACTACGGGCAGGGCTACCCGCAGCAGCCCGCCGACTACGGGGACTTCCCGCACACCACCGGCGAGTGGACCCCGCAGCCCCCGCCGCCCGCCGACCCGTACGGCTACGGCTACCCCTACCAGGAGCAGTACCCGCAAGCGGAGCAGCCGCCGTACATCCCCCAGCAGCAGCCCCACGGCGACCAGCCGCCGCCCCCTCCCTACCAGCCGCAGCACTCGGACCCGTACGACCCCTACCGCTACTGAGCCGGCCTGCTACGGGCCCGTGCGGCCCAGCAGCGCGGGCAGCCGGGCCGCCGCGGTGCCGAGCCCGGCGGGGACGCGCCACGGCTGGGCCGCGGGGGGAGCCGCGGGGGCGGCCACCGGGAAGTGGCGCAGCAGCGATTCCTCGTCGTAGCGGAGGCATCCGCGGTGCCAGTTGAGCACCCCGGCCATCCAGTCCCGCAGCTCCTGCACATGGCCGTCGAGCGCTTTCCTGGCGGCCGGGTCGAGCTGGAACTCCTCGTAGAGCGAGGGCAACTGCGTCTCGGTGACGTACTGGAACTCCGCGACCCGCGCGGCCAGCAGGGCGCCCACCACGCGCATCGCCTCCGCGGGCCCGCAGTCCAGGAACTTCTCCACCACCAGCACCGCGTTGTGGATGTCGCCCTCGAACTCGATCTCCTTGCGGTACGAGAACATGTCGTTGACGAGGCATCCGACGTCGGCCGCCGCGGACTCCACGGCCCGGACCGGCCGGGAGCGCCAGACCTCGGGGGAGAGCGTCGTGCCGCGGCCGATCCGGGACAGGCTCATCGTCAGGTCGGAGCCGAAGGTCGCGCGGCGCATCTCGATGTAGTCGACCGGGTCGGGGATCCGGTTCTGCCGCAGGTTGGCCAGCTCCCACAGCCAGCTCTCGGTCATGGCCTCGACCGCGGTGCGGAAGGCGCAGCGGGCCTCGCGGCTCATCGGGGCCGCCGTCCGGCGCCACAGGTCGGCCAGGCCGCGTTCCAGTGCGGTGAGCGGCGGCGGCACCAGGCCGGCGTCCAGCGGCATGAAGAGCCGCAGCCGGTCGGTGGTGAGCCGGGCGGCGAGCAGATCGCCGGCGCGGCCGAAGACCTGGGCGTAGTAGTCGTCGGCGTACGTGCCCCAGGCCAGCCACTGGGTCGTCAGGTCCAGCGCCTCCTCCGTCGCCTCCGGATGGATGCCGGCGGCGCACAGCGCGAGGTCGTAGTCGGCGAGCTGCTCGGCGTCCCACACCCCGCCCGGTACCGGGACGCCGGGCTCCGGGCCCAGCAGGCCCATCCGTTCGCACCACGTCGCGCAGTGCTCGCGGGAGGCGTCCAGATGCGGGCTCAGCCGCAGCGGGAAGGGCATCGCGATGTCCGGCGGCGCCACCGGGCCCACCGGCCGGTAAGGGGTGTGGCTGAAGGAGCGCAGGCGCTGCGGCATCGTCGCCGCGAGCGAGCCGAGCACCCCTGCCGCCGTGCCCAGCCCGGTGGGTCCGCCGAGCCCCCCGGCCGCGGCCGTGCCGCTCACGGCGCCCGCGGCGCCCTCCCCGGCGCCGTTCATGTAGCGGCTGGAGCGCATGTGCCACTCGTGGCCGCCGGACTGCCAGTCCTGGAGGCCCTTGACGTACGCCAGCACGTCCCGCCGCTCGGCGGGGCCCAGGCCGTACTGGTCCGCGAGCGGCCCGACCTCGGTGAGGGCGGTGTGCTCGAACTGCTGGAGGCGGGACGTCAGCAGGTCGTTGACCAGCTCGGCGGCCTCCTGGGGGCCGATGCCGAGGAAACGCTCCAGCACCAGCACCGCGTTGGCCAGCTCACCCTCCTGCTCGGTCTCGCGCTGGTAGGAGAACAGGTCGTTGCGCAGGTGGACGCCGTCGGCGAAGGTGTCGCGCAGCACCCGCAGCGGGCGGCTCGCGGCGATCACCGCGGGCACCTCGGCCGCCGCCGCGTGCTCGACGAGATTCGCCGACCAGGGCGCGCCGCCCACCTTGCGGCGCATCTCGATGTACTCGACGGGGTTGGAGATCCGGCCCGCGCTGATGTTGCCGAGCTCCCACAGCGACTCCTCCAGCAGATACTGCGTGCTCTGCCGGAAGCGCCGCCGCCAGTCGTGCGACATCGCCGGCACCGTGCGCGCCCACAGATCCGCGAGCCCCGCTTCCACCTGGTTGGTGGGCTCCGGCATCTGCTCGTCGGGGCCGAGCGGCATGAAATCCGGCAGCCGGTCCAGATAGGCCTTCGCGCCCGCCATGTCCTGCGTGCGCTTGAAGACGTCCAGGAAGTGGTCGTCGAAGAAGAACACCCAGACGTACCAGTCGGTGACCAGGTCCAGCTCCGGCCCCGAGGCGTCGGGATGGGTGTAGGCGCACAGGAGCGCGTAGTCGTGCGCGTCGAGATCCGACTCCTCCCAGATGCCGGACCCCTCCAGCATGCCCATCCCGCGCGCCCACTCCCTGGTGTGGGTGCGCGCCCGCTCCAGATGGGGGTTGAGGCGGGCCGGATACGGGACGTAGAAATCCGGGAGTTCGAAGGGCTGGGACATGTCGGAAGGGCCTTCCGCTCGGCGATCACAGAGCCTGCGATCACGCTAAGTGATCGACCCGGTGCGCCGGGAGGGACTGCGGCCACAACCCCTCGATCAGTTGAATTCGGGCGGGCGCCCGATTAACGATCTTGCAAGGCGGTCATGTGCCACGCCGTCGGCAGCCGCCCTGCGGGCACCCGTACCGGACCCGCCCGTGCCGCCGCAGCTCAGCGGCTGCCGCCCGGACCGCCCGCCACCAGGTCCGCGGTGATCGCCGCCGACATGCCCGCGTGCGGCAACCCGCCGCCCGGGTGCGCCCAGCCGCCGACCGCGTAGAGGCCCCGCAGCGGCGCCCGGTTCGCCGCCCGCAGCAGCGTCCCGCCCGCCCCGGCCAGCGACGGCCCCGGCACCGCGCCGCCCGCCGCGCCGGTCTCCCGCTCGACGTCCGCCGGGGTGCGCACCTCCCGCCACAGCTCCCGCTCGCGCAGCCCCGGCACGGCGGCCTCGGCGGCGGCCACCACGAGATCCGCGAAGCCGTCCGCGGCCCCCGGCGCGTTCCAGTCCACCGACCGCGGCGCCCCCGGCGTGCCGTGCGCGGGCACCGGCGCGGTCAGCGTCACCGCCTCGTGCCCGCCGTCCGGCCGGGTCGCCGGGTCGTCGGGCCGCAGCACGGTCACCGTCACACCGCCGCGCGGCGGCAGCGGCGCGGGGCGGCGGGCGAAGAGCCAGTCCAGCGCGCCCCGCCGGTCCGCCGCGTGCACCACCGTGCGGTGCGCGCAGCCCTCCGGGCGCGAGCCGCGCAGCGCCAGGTGGACGGAGAAGCGCCCGGACTCGCCGCGCGGCCCGGTGAAGGGCCACGGCGCGCCCGCGCTGCCGCCCGCCTCGGCGGCGAGCGCGGGCAGCGGCGCCCCGGCCACCACGACGTCGGCCGGCACCTCGCTCCCGTCGGCCAGCCGCACCCCGGCCGCCCGCCCGTCCGCGACCAGCAGCCCGGCCACGGAGGCGCCGAAGCGGAATTCCACCCGCCGCTCGCGGCAGCGCTCGTACACCGCGTCGGCCAGCGCGCGCACGCCCCCGCGGACGTACCAGACGCCGAAGGTCGCCTCCAGGTACGGCAGCACCGCCGCGGAGGCCGGGCCCTCGCGCGGGTCGACGCCCTGCGCCAGCAGATGGCTCTCCAGCAGCGCCACCAGCCGCGGGTCGCGCAGTTCGGCGGCGGCGACCCGGGCCAGCGACGGCCTGCCCCGGCCCGGCCCGAAACCGCGCCTGACCACCGGGTACGGGTCGCGCGCGAAGCCCCGCGTGTCGGCCGGCAGCGCCTCCTCCAGCATCGGCCGGCGCATGACCTCCCACGTCTCACGGCCGCGGACCAGCAGATCAGCCCAGCGCTCGCCGCTGCCGGGCCCGCAGGCGGCGTCCAGCGCCGCGACGGTGCCGGAGCGCGAGGCGTTCGGCAGCGTCACCTCCGTGCCGTCGGCGAAGACATGACGGGCCGCCGGATCCACCTCGGCCAGGCCCACGACGTCCTCCAGCGCGGCCTTGCCGGTCTTGACGAACAGGTCGCGGTAGACCGCGGGCAGGGTCAGCAGGCCGGGTCCGGTGTCGAACGCGAAGCCCTCCCGCGCCAGCCGCCCCACCGCGCCGCCGTACCCGTCGGTGCGCTCCAGCACCACCACCCGGTGGCCGCCGACCGCCAGCCGTGCCGCCGCCGCCAGCGACGCCATACCCGCGCCGATCACCGCAATCCGTGCCATGCCACGGACTGTAGCGGCGGGCGCGGGGTCAGGCGGGAGCCGGGGTGCCGTTGCCGCGGGCCGCGCGCAGCTCCTTGCGGCGCCGCCAGAAGCGCCGGATGCGCGAGAAGAGGAAGACCACCGCGGCGATGCCCGCGGCCAGGACGGCGCCCGCGACGAGCGCCGCCGCCACCGGGTGGAAGAGCGCGAGGACCACCAGGGCCGCCACGCCCAGGTCCTCGGTGAGGCTCAGCACGATGTTGCTCACCGGCTCCGGCGAGGTGTTGACCGCCATCCGCGTACCGGTCTTGACCAGATGCGTCACCAGCGCCGTCGAACCGCCCACCGCGGCCGCCGCGACCTGCGACAGCGAACCGTCGTGCCCCGCGAGCAGCGCGGCCACCACCGCACCCGCGACCGGGCGGATCACGGTGTGCACCACGTCCCACACCGAGTCGAGGTACGGGATCTTGTCCGCCACGGCCTCGCACAGGAACAGCAGGGCGGCGACCACCAGCACATCGGTGCGCTGCAGCGACAGCGGCACCTCGTCGGTGGCCCCGGTGGCACCCATCAGGCCGAGCAGCAGGACGACGGCGTACGCGTTGATCCCGCTCGCCCAGCCGCTGGTGAAGATCAGCGGAAGTGCGGACATGACCGGGACTGTAGCCAGACCGGCCGCCCGCCCGCCCGGAGTTGGCCGGAGCCGGCCCGAGATGGCGGGAAAGTCCCCCTCCGCACCGGGGCCCGGCCGGCCGCGGCACGTCCCGGCCGGGCCTGAGTACGGCTACCTACGCGCCGGGATGAGTACCCGTACGGATGGCGCGGGCCGCGCGGACCGGAAGAGTGGTGCGCGGGCAGGCACCCCGGACACACCGCCGACACGGGGCAGCGGTAGGCACGGGAGCCGGCCCGGCAACGGGGGTTGTCATGGGGGGCGCTGCCCCGGCCCGGTCCGCACCGGGGGGATCGGACCGGGCCGGGACAGTGTGCCGCGTGACGCCACGGGGCCGTCGCGCGGCGGCCCCGCGGGCTTCAGGTACGGAGGGACGGCCCGCCCAGCGCGCCGCCGACCCGGCCCTGCAGCAGCCGCGACAGCGCCGCGTGCACGTCCTCGACGCTGCGCTCGGGCTGGAAGGCCTGCCAGTCCAGCGCCGCCACCAGCACCATGCCGAACAGCGCGGACGCCGTGAGCGGCACATCGATCTCGTCGCTCAGCTCGCCGTCCGCGACCGCCGCGGCCAGCACCTCCTCGACGACCGACACCGCCTCGGTGCGCACCAGCGTCAGCGTGTCCTGCCAGGCCCGGTTGGTGCGCCACAGCTCGGCCACGTACAGCTGCGTGAAGGACGGGTAGCGGACGATGAAGGTCAGCCCGGCCAGGATCATCGCGTCCAGCGCGTCCACCCCGCTGCCGCCGCGCGCCCGCGCCGCCGCGGCCGCCTGCCGCAGCGCGTCCCGCAGCCGCTCCACGCCGTCCCGCAGCAACTCCTCGAACAGGTCGTTCTTGCTCGCGAAGTTGTAGTAGACGGTGCCCTTCGCCACTCCGGCGCGCTCGGCGATCTCGTCGACGGTCGTGGCGGAGAACCCCTGTTCGGCGATGAGCGTGACGGCCGCCGCGTAGAGCTTGCGGCGGGTGGCCTGGCGTCGTGCGGTGGTCATGGCCCGATTCTGCCCGCAGCGGCAGGGGCGGTGTGGGGTGATCTTGCCGGAAACACCCCTGGTAATTGCCTCGCGGGCGGCGAAATCCGCAGGTCAACGCGCATTGTCAGTGGTGGGCCCCACTATGGGGCGTACGGACACACGTACGGAGAAAGTGAGGCTCGCCATGGCACTTCCGGTCAGCGACGTCCACCCTGTGCTGCGTCGCGCCACCGCATCGCCCGCCGCCCTCGATCTGCTCACCCAGGCCCACCTCGGCCTGACCGAGGCCGCCGGGCTCGACGCCCCCCACGAGCGGTACGCCACCGCCCATCTCGCCGCACTGCGCACCGCCGCCGCGGTGCTCGCCGCCCGCGGGCGCCCCGAGGAGACCCCGCGCCGCCGCCGCCGGATCCGCAGCGTGTGGGAGGTGCTGCCGGAGATCGCCCCGGAGCTGGCCGAGTGGAGCGCCCTCTTCGCCGCCGGCGCCGACCGCAGGGCCCGGGCCGAGGCCGGCATAGCCACCGCGGCCGGACCCCGCGAGGCCGACGACCTGGTCCGCGCCGTGACCATGTTCCTGCGCCTGGTGGAGCGCATGCTGCTGCTGCGCCCCGCGCTGGACGGTTCCGCCCCGCCCGTCGGCGCCCCGGTGGTGCCCCTGGCGGAGTGACCGGCGCGCGGCCCGCAGCGGGCGGCGGGCAGGGCCTACAGTGGGGTGCGCAGACCTGGACCGCCACATCGCCTGGGCCTCCGCACGCCACCGTCGCTCGCGCCGCAAGGAGCCGTCCGCCATGTCCCGTCAAGCAGGGGTGGACCCGATGCGCCCCCGAGCCGCCCTGCGCACCGCCGTGGTCTGGGAGGTGCTGCGCGAGGCGCTCGACCGGCGCGCGAAGGCCGCGGACAGCCCCGTCCTGGACGTCCTGGACACCGGCGGCGGCACGGGCAACTTCGCGGTCCCGGTGGCCCGCCTCGGCCACCGCGTCACCGTCGTCGACCCCAGCCCCGACGCGCTGTTCGCGCTGGAGCGGCGCGCGGCGGAAGCGGGCGTCACCGACCGGGTCAGCGGTGTGCAGGGCGACGCCCAGGGCCTGCCGGACGTAGTCACCCCCGACGGCTACGACATGGTTCTGTGCCACGGCGTGCTCGAATACGTCGACGACCCGGCCGAGGGCGTACGCCACGTCGCCGGCGCGCTGCGCCCCGGCGGCGCGCTCAGCCTGCTCGCCGCGGGCCGCGGCGGCGCCGTCCTGGCCAGGGCGCTCGCCGGACACTTCGCCGAGGCGCAGCACGCCCTGGGCGACCCGGACGGCCGCTGGGGCGACGGGGACTCGCTGCCCCGCCGCTTCACCGCCCAGGAGCTGAACCGGCTGGTCGCCGACGCCGGGCTGCGCACCGCCTCCGTGCACGGCGTGCGGATCTTCGCCGACCTCGTGCCCGGCGTGCTCGTCGACACCGAGCCGGGCGCCGTCGAGGCCCTGCTGCGGCTGGAGCTCGCCGCGGCCGAGGACCCCGGCTTCCACGCCGTCGCGACACAGCTGCACGTCCTCGCCGAGCGCCCCTGACCGCCGCCCGGCCGCCGCGCGGGGCCACCGCCCGGCGGCCCCGCGCCCCCCGGGCCGCCACCGCGTGCGGGACGGCACACGGAGAGTCGGTCACAGCCCCGCCCATGGCGCGTTTCCTCACCGTATGCTGGCATGACGCGGCAGCGGACGGGGAATGAAGGACCCGTCGGGTTGGCGCACAGGGGCGGGTGTCACGGGGGCGATTCCCTGCCTATCCTGAAAGGGTCGGACCGGTCGCTTCCGCGGCCGTCGAAGAGGAGGTCTCCGTGCCGCTCTCGGAGCACGAGCAGCGCATGCTCGAGCAGATGGAGCGAGCGCTCTACGCCGAAGATCCCAAGTTCGCGTCGGCGCTTGAGGGTACCGGGCTGCGCACCTTCACCCGGCGCCGTGTGTATCTGTCTGTCGTGGGCTTCCTGGCCGGTGTAGCGCTGCTCATCGGCGGCATGATCGCCAAGCTGACCGTGCTCGGTGTCGCGGGCTTCGTCGTGATGCTGGTCTTCGCGGTGCTCGCGGTGACCGGCTGGCGCAAGGCGGGCAAGCCGCTGGACCAGCCCCCTCCGCCGCTCGGCCCCGGCGGCCGTCGCGGCCGCCTCGGGCGCCGTGAGCCGCGCCAGCCCCGTCGGGGAACGGTCATGGACCGCATCGAGGAGCGGTGGCAGCGCCGCCGCGACGAACAGCAGGGCGGGCGTTAAGCCCCCCGCTGAGCTGACTTCCGCCCCGCCGGGCCCGCATGGCCCGGCGGGGCTTGCTGCTGGGTGGGGCCGTCTCCGGCGCCGCCGGGTGAGCGTTTTGCGCTGCCGCGCGGGGTGGGCGTTTTCCGGGGCGCGGGGAGGCTGCGCGTGCCGCGCCGGGCGAGCGCCGGCGCTCCGCGCGGGGTGAGCGTTTTTCAGGGGCGCGGGGAGGCTGCGCGACCAGCCACCACGGCGCCGCGGGTCGTCACCGACCCGAAGGGGCAGTACGGTCCGTACCGGACCACCGGTCGGTGGTGGGTTGCTCGCGCAGTTCCCCGCGCCCCTAAAAACGCTCACCCCGCGCGGCAGCGTCGGCGCTCACTCCGCGCGGAGCGCAAGACGCTCACCCCGCGCGGCAGCGTCGGCGCTCACTCCGCGCG
>NZ_JOHY01000058.1 GCF_000721495.1 Streptomyces sp. NRRL F-5123 | reverse complement strand
TTCGGCGCCGCGGCGCAACTGACCACCGGATGGGACTTCACCCAGACAGCGGCCGCAGATTTCAACGGTGACGGCCAGGCCGACCGACTACGACGGGAACGGCAAGGCCGACATCATCGCCCGCGACGACTCCACCGGCACCCTCTACATCTGGGCCGGGCACGGCGACACCACCTTCGGCGCTGCCACCAAGCTCACCACCGGCTGGTAGCCCGACCGCCTCACCCCACTCACCACCACCGGAGGAGAGAACTCTTTTGATGCACCGCACCACACGTGCGTTGCGGTCGGCCGCCGTCACCACCGCCGTCTGCGCCCTGACGGGCGGGCTGGCGGCAGCCGTTCCGCAGGCGGCACAGGCCGCGCAGCCCACCACGACCGCACCCCCCGCCAGGACCTCCACAACCGCCACCCCTGCCACCCCTGCCACCCCTGCCACCCCTGCCACCCCTGCCACCCCTGCCACCAGCCTGCGTGCGGCATTCGACAACAACGCCATCCGTGACGCAGTGGCGGTCCGCGGGCCCGCGGCGGGCATCGACGGGGCCGGAGGCGGCCTCCCGTCCGCCGAGCTGGACCGGGCCGGCTGGACCAGGGGCTCGAAGATCACCGTGAACGGCACCGCCTACACCCGTGCGGACGTCCCGCCGGGCGCCCCGGACAACGTGGTCGCGGCGGGGCAGACCGTTGCGGTCAGCGGCTCGGGGGACGCCCTCGGGTTTCTCGCCACCGCCGCCAACGGCCCCGTCTCGGGGACGGGTTCGGTCACCTACACCGACGGGACCACCTCGCCGTACACCCTCACCGTGGACGACTGGGCCGGGAAGGCCGACGGGGGCACCGCGGTGACCGTTCCGCACCGCCTCGACGCGGCGGGACGGGCAACCGCCGCGGGGCGGCTGTCGGCCGTCACCGTGCCCCTCGACCGGACCAGGACCGTGGCGTCCGTCACGCTACCGGGCACCGGCGGCAGCGGCAGCGGCAGCGGCACCGCGGCGATCCCGTCGCTCCACGTCTTCGACATCGCCGTGCGCAACACCGCGCAGGCCCCGAACGGCCAGTTCTGGACCGGAAGCTGGGCCACCTCCTACGGGGTCGCGCTCCCGATCCACCAGACACCCGCGGACTGGACCAGGCAGACGCTGCGGATGGTCGTCCACCCCAACACCACGGGGGGCACCGCCCGGATCCGGTTCGCCAACACCTTCGCCACCGCCCCGGTGACCCTCGGCCACGTGACGCTCGCGACCCAGCGGGCGAAGGGCGAACCGGAGCCGACGCAGACCCCCGTGCCGCTGACCTTCGCCGGCGCGCAAAGCACCACCCTCGCGGCCGGCGCGGAGGTCTACAGCGATCCGGTCACCTTCCCGGTCACCGCCGGCACCAGCCTGATGGTGAGCGTGTACCTCCCGGGCCCGGTCACCCTGGCGCCGATGCACCCCATGGCGATGTCCACGTCCTTCACCAGCAGCCGGCTGGGCGGGGACCACACGATGGACACCACCGGGAGCGGCTTCCCCGGCACGTTCGCCTTCTGGACGCTGCTGAGCGGGGTGGACGTCACCACCGCCGAGGACATCGGCACGACGGTCGCCCTCGGCGACTCGCAGACCGACTGCGGCCGAACGGAGGTGGACGGGAACGAGCGGTGGACGGACTACTACGCCGCGGACGTCAACAGCCACGGCCAGGTGACCGGGGTCCTCAACGAAGGACTGTCAGCCACCCGGTTGCTGACCGACAGCGCCGTCAACGGCCCGAGCGCACTCAACCGGCTGGAACGGGACGTCTTCAGCCAGCCCGGCGTACGCACCCTCGTCCTGTACGACGGCATCAACGACATCGCCCTCGACGGCTCGTCCACGGCCTCCCTGGAGCAGGGCGTCCGCACCATCGCGGCACAGGCGCGGCAGAGGGGCATCCGGGTGGTGGTGGCGACGATCCCACCCTTCTCCGGATACGACCACTACAGCGACGCCAAGGACACCGTGCGCCAACAGTTCAACGCCTACATCAGGACCACCTCGGACGTGGACGGCCGCACCGACTTCGACCTGGCCACCCGCGACCCCGACATGCCCGCCCAGCTGCTCGCCGGCTACTACGACCCCGGTTACGACCACCTGCACCTCACCCCCCTGGCCACCAAGAAGGTCGCGGACACCCTGGCAGCCGGCCACGACGGCCCTTCGCCTGCCAGACGGCGGCCGCGGACTTCACCGGCGACGGGAAGGCGGACATCATCGCCCGCGACAGCTCGGGGAACCTGAAGATGTGGGCGGGTAACGGCGACGGCTCGTTCGGCGCCGCCCGCCAGGTGACCAGCGGATGGAACTTCACGCAGACCGCCGCAGCCGACTTCGACGGAAACGGCAAGGCCGACATCATCGCCCGCGACACCTCGGGAAACCTGAAGATCTGGGCCGGGCACGGCGACGGCACCTTCGGCGCCGCGGCGCAGCTGACCACCGGATGGGACTTCACCCAGACGGCGGCCGCAGATTTCAACGGTGACGGCCAGGCCGACATCATCGCCCGCGACGCCGCCGGGAATCTGAAGATGTGGACACACAACCCGGGCGGTTACTTCAACGCAGCGAAGCAGGTCACCACGGGCTGGGACTTCAGCCAGACCTCGGTCGCCGACTACGACGGGAACGGCAAGGCCGACATCATCGCCCGCGACGACTCCACCACCACCCTCTACATCTGGGCCGGGCACGGCGACACCACCTTCGCCGGCAAGGCCGCACTCACCAGCGGCTGGTAGGACCCGGTCCGCTCCGCTGAACGGCCGTCCGGGGCGTCCCCGCCGCGCGGGGACGCCCCTGCGGCCAGGGGCCGCAGGCACCCGCAAAAGTAGGCAAGGGTCCGGTAGGTGCCTCTTTCGTGTCGTCCGACCGTGGCGGCGCGGACCGCCTGTCAGTAGGCCTTGCGCACCCGGGCGGCCTTGCGGGCCTCGGCCATCGCGCGCGCCTCCGCGGCCTTGCGGGATTCCTTCGGCGGGCGGCCCGCCCGTGTGCCTGGGCCCCGGAACGCCACGCTGCCGGTCTTCTCCCTGTCCTGCACCGGCGGGCGCTTCGCACCTGTGATGCTGCTCAGCCTCTCCTCGCCGGAGCGGACCTGGGTGACCGTGGGGCGGATTCCCGCGTCCGACATCATCCTGTTCACGTCCCGGCGCTGACCGGGCGTGACCAGCGTGACCACCCTGCCGGACTCCCCGGCCCGCGCGGTGCGCCCGCCTCGGTGGAGGTAGTCCTTGGGGTCGGAGGGCGGATCCACGTTGACGACGAGGTCCAGGTGCTCGACGTGGATGCCGCGGGCGGCGACGTTGGTCGCCACCAGTACCGTGATCTCGCCGTCCTTGAACTGGGCCAACGTGTGCGTGCGCTGCGGTTGCGACTTCCCGCTGTGCAGAGCACCCGCCCGTACGCCGCTGCTCCGCAGGTGGCGGGTGAACTGGTCCACACCGTGCTTGGTGTCCAGGAACATCAGCACCCGCCCGTCCCGGGCTGCGATCTCGGTGGCTGTCGCGTACTTGTCGGCGGGATGGACGTTCAGTACGTGATGCTCCATCGTCTCGACCGAGCCCTCCGCCCGATCGACCGTGACGAGCACCGGGTCACTCAGATAGTTCCTGACCAGTTGATCGACATTGTGGTCGAGCGTCGCCGAGAACAGCATCCGCTGCCCGCCGGGGGGCATCCGGTCCAGGGTCTCCGAGACCTGCGGCAGGAAGCCCATGTCGCACATCTGGTCCGCCTCGTCCAGCACCGCGATCCGCACCCGGTCCAGGTGACAGTCGCGCCGGGCGACGAGATCGGCCAGCCGTCCCGGCGTCGCCACCACGACCTCGGCACCCTCCCGGAGCGCCGCCGCCTGCCGGCCGATCGCCAGCCCGCCGACCACGGTCACCGAGCGTAGCCCGAGCACCTCCGCGTAGGGCGTCAGCGCCTCGCTCACCTGCTGCGCGAGTTCCCTCGTCGGCACCAGGACCAGCGCGAGAGGGCGCTTCGGCTCGGCGCGCCGGCCCGCCGTACGCGCGAGGAGCGCAAGCCCGAAAGCAAGGGTCTTTCCCGAGCCGGTCCGCGCGCGGCCGAGGACGTCCCGGCCTGCCAGCGCGCTCGGCAAAGTGGCCGCCTGGATCGGGAACGGATTCCGTACCCCGAGCCCCGTGAGCACTCCCGTCAGCTCGACCGGTAGGTCCAGCTCCGCGAAGGACCCGACCGGTGGAAGGCCGGGCACCGACGTTCCCGGCACCGAGTACTCGCCCCGCGGGGCCCCTCCGCGGTCGGACCCGCCGGGTCGGGAGCGGTCGGAGGCCGGCTGCTTCGCCTTCATGGGTCCTTCCTCGATTCGGCGCCCCGAACGAGCCTGGGCCCGTACCTTGTCCGGCACGGGCCCAGGCTGTCCACAAGCGTGTCCCCCACTTTACCAGCGCAGGCCTCGCGCCGGCCGCCTCACCTCGTCGTGCCGCTCTACCCCGCTGAGCGCGCCGCGCCTGGCCCGCCGCCGCCTCCAGCACGCCGGCCACCCCGACCTGCCGTGGCTCACCCGGGACCGCGGCCCGCTCGGCCCCCAGCCGCACCGGCAGCGGTGGTGTGCTCCCACCTGGTCGGGTGCTTCACAGGACACGTCGAGATCGCGACGCCGTAATCAGCCGTTATCGGACGTTCTCTGGCTAGTTTCTCTGCTTGACCGGCCCATTCCGGTGTTCGGAGGTTTCCTCGTTGGACACACCGTTGCTCACCGGCCACAGCCTGACGGCCGAGGACGTCTACCGACTCGCGTCGCGTCCCGTCGCCCTCGGTCTGGATGGCGCCGCGCGCGCCCGGATGGAGGCCGGCGCCCGGGCGTTGCAGACCGTCCTCAGCGGCGGCGAGGCGGTGTACGGGGTCACCACGGGTTTCGGTGACAGCTGTACCGAATTCTTCACGGCCGAACAGGCGGAGGCGCTGCAGCAGAACCTCCTGCGGTTCCTGCAGTGCGGAACACCCCCGTACGCCGATGCCCGCGTGGTGCGCGCCACGCTCGTCATCCGGGCGAACTGCCTGGCCAACGGCGCCTCCGGAGTGCGCCCCGCCCTGGTGGAACGCCTGCTGGCGATGGTGGAGCACGATGTGCTGCCGCTGGTCCCCGAGCGCGGCTCGGTGGGAGCGAGCGGTGATCTGGTGCCGCTGGCCTATGTCGCGAGAGCCCTGGTGGGAGAGGGCGAAGTGCGCGTCGCCGGCGTACTGGGCACAGCCGCCCAGGCCTGGCGCGACCGGGGGCTCGAACCTCTGACGCTCCGGGCCAAGGAGGCGCTGGGGCTGGTCAACGGCACGTCCTTCATGTCGGCCTTCGCGTGCCTGACCCTCGCCGGCGCCACCCGCCTGGCGGCCGCAGCGGAAGCGACGACGGCGCTGGTCGTCGAGGTGCTGCGGGGGAACGTCGCGCACTATGACGACTTCCTGCACCGGTGCAAGCCGTATCCGGGGCAGGTGGCCAGCGCGCGGACCATCCGGGAACGGCTCCGCGGCTCTGGGCTGGCCGTGGACGCCGACCAGGCGCGCGCCGCGGTCCCGCCGCTCGCCGACGGCACGCACCGGCATCTCGACCGGGGCGTTCAGGACCGCTACTCCCTGCGGTGCGCACCCCATGTCCTGGGCGTGCTGCGCGACACGCTCTCCTGGGGTGAGCAGTGGTTGCGGGTCGAGATCAACTCGGCGAACGACAACCCGCTGATCGAGGTGTCCGCGGGACAACCGGTGATGCACAGCGGTGGCAACTTCTACGGCGGTCATGTCTGTCAGGCCATGGACGCGCTCAAGACCGCCGTGGCCAGCACCGCCGACCTGCTGGACCGGCAGCTCGCCCTTCTGGTCGACACCGCGTACAACCGCGGGCTGCCCGCCAACCTGTCGGGCTCGGCCCGGCTCGCGGAGCCGGCCCTCCACCACGGTCTGAAGGGAGTCCAGCTGGCCTGCTCCTCGCTCACCGCCGAAGCGCTGAAACTGACCATGCCCGCAGCCGTGTTCTCGCGGTCCACCGAGTGCCACAACCAGGACAAGGTGAGCATGGGCACCCATGCCGCCCGGGATGCCCGGACCGTCCTGGAACTGGCGACCGGTGTCGTCGCCCATGTCCTGCTGGCGGCCTGCCAGGCGGCCGATCTCCGCGGCACCTCCCTGCTCTCCCCCGCGGGCCGGAAGCTGCACTCCGCGGTACGGGAAGTGAGTGCCCCGCTCGTCGGGGACCGGCCGCTGGAGAAGGATCTCGCGGCAGTGGCAGCTCTCGTGCGGGACGCCCCTCCGCATGTGTGGGCCGTCCCGCCGCCGCCTCCCACCGGCCCGCCCGGAGGCGGCGGCCCCGTACCCGGGTCAGTCCACCGCGACGGCCCTGCGTACGGACCGCCCGCTGAGCCGGGGGCCGAGGGGGCGGCCGATGCGTAGCAGGATCTGCGGCCGCCACCCGTGCTCCAGCTCCGCGGCGAGTCCTGCCGCCAGCGCGGGTATCTCCACCGGGCCGGCCTGGATGTCGTGCGCCAGCCCGTCGGCGGCCGCGCGCAGCAGGAGGCGGTAGGCGGCGCGGCCCGCGTCGCACCAGGCCGTCGGGTCGTCGGCTCGCGTCGCCACGACGACGACCAGCCCGGGTGCCGTCGCATACACGTCGCGTACGGACGCGGCCGCCTCCTCGGCGTCCGCGTGCTCCCGGAACCACTCGGCGGCCGGCATGTCGCGGCGTTCGGTTCCCGGGAAGAGCGCCTCCACCGCCATCCCCCTGGTCGCGGGCTCCCCGTGCCAGTGCACGAGTCCGGCGAGTTCCCTGCGCATGGGGAGCAGGGACAGGGCGGTGCCGAGGCCCGAGCCCGCGAGTCCGCCGATCCTCGCCACGGCGTCCCGGTCGGTGATCGGGAAGAGCCGGGTGTCGGCCCCGGAAGCCGCCGGTCCACCGGAGTCCAGCCAGGCGGGCGCCGCCAGCGGTGCGTAGGGGCCCCGGTCGGTGTGCCGGTCCGAGATGGCCCTGTAGACAGGGGAGTCCCCCGCGGGGGCGCAACCGGTGAGCGCCAGCACCGCCGTCGTGCGGTCGCCCGGGACCTGTGCCGTGCGCGTGACGCGGGCGCGGATCCCCCAGCGGTGCGCTGCGACGACGAACGCCTCGACGTACATGGCCAGGGAGAGCGCCGTCTGGCGCCCGGTGGGGTCGCTCGCGTCCAGTGCGTAGGCGTCATGACGGCCGATGTGCAGCTCGCTGCCGATGAGCCTGCACTCCCACGGCTGCGCGTTGTGGGCGGAAGGGGCGCGGCCCGCGACGTCGGCGAGGTAGCGCACCTGGTCCTGGAGAGTGCCGTCCACGGGGTAGGAGCCCGGCTCCTGCGTCATGGCGCGTCCCCGAACATCGCCCGCAGACTCTGCCTGTACTCGGCCCCGACGCGCTCGCGCTCGGCCACCGCTGCGGGAGAGCGGTGCCCGACGTCCAGGGCCTCGTCCAGAGCGACCGCGTACCGCCCCGACGGCATGGGCCGGCCTGTGAGGATGCGCCGGGCCGCGTAGGCCAGCGCGGCACCGGCGAGAGCGGCCGCCGTGCCGAGTTGCGGCCAGCCGACCAGCCGTGTGCCCACCTGGAGGAGCGACAGCTTCACCCGTACGGTCATCTCCGGGCCCACCAGCGCGTCGGCCAGGGTGACGCGTTCGGCGTCCGCGAGGCGGTCGCCCAGCCGGCACAGCCGGGCTTCGTCGACCGCCCCGTGGAACAGCGGCCGCTCCGGCTCCAGATCGAAGCGTTCCACGTCCACGAGGACGTTGTCCCCGTTGTCGGTCGCCATGAGGACCGGTATCCGCCGGGCACGCGCGGCGAAGCGGGCGAAGGCCTTCGTCCGCAGGTCGTCGGTCTCCTCGACGAGCAGGTCGAGGCAGTCGGCGCCGCGGCCGAAGAACGCCTCGGCCGAGCGTTCCGTCAGCCCGTCGAACACCTCGATGCGCTGGAAGGGGTTGAGTTCCCACAGGCGCTCGGCGCAGATCGCGGTCTTGGCCGCACCCAGGTGGCACACCGACGCCGTCACCCTGTTGAGGTTCGTGGCTCCGAGGACGTCAGGATCGGCGATGCGCAACCGGCCCGCGCCCCCCGTGCCGACCAGGGTCGTGACCGCGGACATCCCGACGCTCAGTCCGGCCACACCGACCCGGGCGGCCTGGTAGAGCTCCTGTTCCCGCGGGGTGATCAGGTCGCGGTTGCGCGCTGTCCGCAGCCGCAGGAACGTCGCCTCGTCCGGCAGGTGGACAGCGGTGCGCCGCCACGGGAAGTAGGCCCACACGCCGGCCCCGCGCACGTCGCCGCCGTTCCACCGGGCGGCCAGGTAGCGCCGGAAGGTGATGCCGTAGAAGGGGGAGTCCGGCGCGAGGAAGGGGAACTCGATGCGGAAGAGTTCCTCCACGATGCCGGGAAGGGCGTCCACCTCGTGCACCGCTTCCCCGCCGGACCGCAACTCCTCGAAGTCCGCGACGTCCTGGCGGCGCGTCATGTCGTACAGGCGGACGCCGGCCGGTGACGGGGCGCGGGGGCACATCACGGTGCGACCCGCCGGCTCTTGCCGGTCCGCGCGAACGCCGGATCGCCGTACGGGAGCAGGACCACGTCCAGGGTGCACCGTCCGGGCATCGCTTCCTCCAGCTTGCGGTACTCGCCGTTCGACGCCCGCAGGGACTCGCCGACGGCCTGTTCGACGCGCCGCCGCAGCGACGCACTCCCCGTGGCGCCGGGGGCCAGTTCCACCCGCAGGCGCAGGAACTGCCCGCCGGTCTCGGCGTCCTCCCTGGCGAGGAGGAACCTGCCCGACGTCTCGGACGCCGGATCCGGTCGTTCCAGTCCGTCCTTGATGTCGTCCGGGAAGATGTTGACCCCGTACAGGGTGCACATGACGTCCGTGCGTCCGTACAGCCCGACGAAATGCCCCGTCGAGGGCCTGGCCAGGTCGTCGGGCACGTCGCGGCCGCACCGGGCCATGGCGTCGGACAGCGCCTTCGCCGAGATCACCCTGCCCACGTCACCGATGCGGTAGCGGATCAGCGGCAGACCGCTGCGCACCGTGAGGACGAGATGCCCGTCGACGTCCTCGACGTGGCGGTGGCGCGGATCGAACTCGACCAGCGCGGGCAGCGAACCGGCGCCGGGGAACAGCGCCTCGCACAGCTCCGGATCCTCGGCCGCGGCACGTCGGACGTACACGCTCAGCGGTGACTCGACACCGATGATCCCCGCGTCCGCCGAACCGTAGATCCCCAGCGAGCCGGTGAGAGGATCCGCCGTCCTCGCCGCCCGGTGCACGCCCTCGCGCCAGCTCTCGGAGAAGCTCTCACCCGAGAACAGCAGGCGGAGCCGTAGCTTTTCCAGGGGCACGCCGGCGGCGGAGGCGGCGACCAGCACGTCGCGGACGAGGGGTGGGTAGCCCATGACCACGGTCTGTTCGAAACCGGGGGCGACGTCACGCAAGGCCCTGACGTTCTCGTCGATGTCGATGCCCGGACTGATGACCGTGAGCCGGTAGCCCTGCCGTGCCAGGCGGAGAGCCGCCTGCAACTGGTAGGTGCCGGCCACGTGTACGCCCATGAAGAAGGAGATCACGCACAGCGTGGACCGCTCACGGCAGCCGAAGGTGTCGAACAGGGGGGCGTTGAGGAGTACGGCTTCCCGGAGGCTGTCCTCGTTCTGGGGCCAGTAGCACGGGGTTCCGCTCGACCCCGTGCTCGACGCCATCAGGCGGACGCCGTCGAGACTGCCGTCCCACATCAGGTCGGCCAGGGGGTACGACCGCAGGTAGTTCTGCTTGGTGGTGACGGGGACCCGGCCGAAGTCGGCCGTTTCCACCAGCAGAGCCGGGTCGCAGCCCCGGCGGCGCAGGAAGTCCGCGTAGGCCGGTATCGACGACGACGCCCGCCGGAAGAGTTCCAGGGGCCAGTCGCCGGCCGCCGGGGTGGTCGGATCGGACATGGGAACCCCGCGTTTCTCGCTGACCACGACGCTATGTGCGGCGCTCGCAGCCGGCCACAGGTGATGCACCACACGGGTGACGTGCGCGAACCCGGCGCAGCTCCGCCGCGGGCGCCGCGCCGCGCGGTGGTGCCGTCGTGTCCGCGCTCGTGTCCCCGTACGGCCGGGGCCACCCCGGGCGGGACCGTCTCGGCCGGCGGCTTCGACTTCGCCTGGCCCGACAGCGGTGGGGGGTACGACGGTCCCCCGGGCGGGGGTAGTGACGTGCCCCGGCCCCGTACCGGAGAATCGCCGGGTGGAGAACGGGGATGTGCTGGCCGGGCGGTACCGGCTCGAACGGGTGCTGGGCCGCGGCGGCATGGGCGCGGTGTGGCTGGGGCGGGACGAGACGGTGCTGGACCGCGACGTGGCGGTCAAGGTACTGCACGAGACGTCGGCGGACCCGACGGCGGTGCGCAGATTCCGGAAGGAGGCGGCGACGCTCGCGGGTCTGCAGCACCCGGGCATCACCGTCGTGCACGACGCCGGCAGCCACGAGGGGCAGTTGTTCCTCGTGATGGAGCTGCTGCACGGCGCCGACCTGGCCCGCCTGACGGCCCGGCACCCGCAGGGGCTGCCGCTCGACACGGTGCTCGACCTGTCACGGCAGACCGCGGAAGCCCTGGCCGCCGCGCACAGCCGGGGCGTCATCCACCGGGACCTGAAGCCGGCGAACCTCTTCCTCCAGGACGACGGCCGGGTCAAGATCTGCGACTTCGGCATCGCCCGCGGCACCGACACGACCTCCACCCTGACCGAGAGCGGCCGGGTGGTCGGCACGCCCGCGTACATGTCGCCCGAACAGTGCCAGGACCTGCCGCTCGAAACCCGCAGCGACATGTACGCGCTCGGCTGCGTCATGTACGAACTCCTCACCGGGGAGCCGCCGTTCACGCCTCGCCAGCCGCTGTACGCGTTGTTGCGGCAGCACGCGGAGGTGCCCGCGCCGCCCCTTGCCGACCGGCGCCCCGATGTCCCCGGCCGGCTGGCCGACCTGGTGGCCTCTCTGCTCGCCAAGAGCCCGCGGGACCGGCCGGACGCGCCGGCCCTCGCCGCCGGACTGGCCACGTCCCCGACTCCCGCGCCGCCCATCCGCAGCCCGCTGGCGACGACCCGCCGCGACGTGCCCACCCCCTCCCCCGCGCCGCATTCCGCCTCGCAGCCGACCGGTTTCACGCTGCGCATGTCGCTGCCCGTCCCCGGCGGCGTACGGGCGCTGGCGCCCAGTCCCGACGGCCGCGTCCTGGCCGGCGCCGGGCAGGGCGTACGCCTGTGGGACACCGGTACCGGCGAGCAGCTCCGTGAGATGACCGGCTGGCACGGCAAACGGCTGTCGAACATGAGCGCGGTGGCGTTCAGCCCGGACGGCCGGCTGCTGGCGGCGACCCGCACGGACAAGCTGATCAGGCTGTGGAACACGCACACCGGGGAGCCGGAGCGCGAACTGAAGCACGGCGGGCCGCTGACCACCCTGAGCGCCGTCGCCTTCAGCCCCGACGGCCGGATGCTCGCTTCCGGGGGCTCCGGCCCGGTCAGGCTGTGGGACCTGCGGTCCGGCGCGCTCCTGCGTGCCCTCCGTGGCAGCTCCGACGGCGTCAACGACCTGGTCTTCAGCCCCAACGGCAAGACGCTGGCCGGCGTCACCAACGAGCACGTCTTCGCCTGGGACACCGCCACCGGCGAGCGGCTCTTCTCCCTGATGTCCCCGCGGTCCCCCTTCCGCTCCCTGGCGTTCAGCCCGGACGGGGGCACGCTGGCCAGCGCCGGTGTCGACCAGTTCCATCTGCGCGACGCCGTCTCCGGCGAGCGCCACCGGACTTTCGCCGGCCTCACCGGCGCACGCGGCGCCAAGTACCAGGGCATCCTGTCGATCGTGGAGTGCGTAGCCTTCAGCCCCGACGGCACCGTGCTGGCCGGCGGCGGCAACGACAGGGCAGTCCGCCTCTGGGACCCGGCGACCGGCGCGGAACTCGCCGCCCTGACCGCCGCCCACACCGCCACGGTCTCCGGAGTGGCCTTCACCCCCGACGGCCGCACGCTGGCCACCGCGGCCGGCGCATGGCCCGACTCCAGGGGCGAACTCTGCCTGTGGACAGCCACCCCGTGAATCGGGGCATGGACACCGAACCCTCCACGACTACCAGCATGTCGCTTGACCGGCCCAGATGACTGATCGGCACCCGCCAGCGCGACCCGGGCCGGCGTCCGGCCGCCCCGCCGGGCAACAGCCCGGCGGGGCCACGACCGCCACGGGCCCACCGACCTCATGTTTGGCCGGGGAAGACGTCGCCCCCGTGTTCACGACGGCAACATCTGCACCCTGCGAGGTCCGCCCCGGAGGTCGGCTATCCGAGGGTCCACTGCTGGTTGCTACCGCCGTTGCACGACCAGAGGTCCGCCAGAGCTCCATTGGCGGTAGAGGCTCCGGTCACGTCCAGGCACAGGCCGGACTGGACGCCGGTGATCGTGCCGTTGGAGTTGACGTTCCACTGCTGGTTGGCCTGCCCGTTGCAGGACCAGACGACCGCCTTCGTGCCGTTCGCGGTGCCCTTGGCGTTCGCGTCCAGGCACAGGGTGCTGCCTCCGACCGTGATCGTCAGTTCCTTCGACGAGGTGTGCGTCCAGGTCTGGTTGGCCTGGCCGTTACAGGCGTATATCTGCTGCTGGGTGCCCAGCGTCGTCGTCGAGTTCGGGTCGTCCAGGCACTTGCCCGCGCCCACCGCGTGCAGCGCACCCGTGGTGGCGGTGGTGGTGCCGGTACCGTCCAGGCCCATGAAGTGGATGGCGTAGGCGGCCATCTGCGTGCCCTGGATCGGCAGTTGGTGCCCGGCACCGACGATGCTGTACGTCTCGACCTGCGTGCTGCCGGAGCCGTTGGCGTATCGGGAACGGTTCCAGTTGGCGACCGGGGTGTCAGTCGAGGACGGGGTCTGACTCACCCCGAGTACGTTCGTCCACTGCTTGGTCTCTTCACCGAGGTTGTTGTAGTTCAGGGTGGTGTCGGCGGTGCCGTGCCACAGCTGCACCCGGGGACGCGGCCCGGTGTAACCGGGGTCGGCGTTGTTGCGCACCAGGTCGCCCCACTGCTGCGGGGTCATGGAGACCTGACCCCCGGCGCAGGGCCCGTTCCAGCCGCGCACAGTGCCCGTGTAGAAGCAGTGGTAGGGCACGCCCATGAACGCCGCGCCGGCCTTGAACACGTCCGGGTAGTCCGCGAGCATGACGTTGGTCATCATCCCGCCCGACGACTCCCCGGTCACGTACACGGCGTTGGGGTTCCCGCCGTAGTGCTGCTCGGTGTACGTGATCATGGACATCAGCCCGACCGGGTCACTGCCGCCGCCCCGCCTCAGAGCCTGGTCGGACGAGACGTCCCAACAACTGCCGGCCGGGTTGGACGAGGGGTAGATGACGATGAACCCGTCCTGGTCCGCCAGCGATCCGAAGTCGGTGCTGGAGTACAAGTAGGGCCCGGAGCCTTGGCAGCCGTGCAGTGCGAGCAGGATCGGCGGGTTGGCCTTGACGCTGTTCGGCACGTACACGTACATCTGCAGATTGGTCGGGTTGGTACCGAAGTTCGTGACCTGGGTCAACGAGGCCGCGGCAGCCTGAGGTGCGGCGGGCAGGCCCACACCGATCGCGGCGACGACCGCGAGGATCAGGCCGAGCAGGCGGGACTGCCAATACCGGATTCGCGCCATGGGATCTTTTCCTCCAGTGTTGTTTGCGCTAACAATGGTGGGGCGGGGGCGTCCCCGGGTTCCTCACAGGGGGTTCCGCATCGCCGTTCGCGGCAGGTGGAGGGCGACGGCGAGGTCGTCGCGGCACCGGTCCGCCACCGGGACGCGAAGGCCTGGTCGACTTCAGGCCCTCTCCTTCAGGCCGCTGCCCGGGTTGCCGGTCCTCACCGCCGACCGCCCATGGCATGCCACTTGACCAGCGGTCTGGTGCAACGGCGCCCACAGCGGTGGTGAATCGCTCAGAAGCGGGCCGGCCGGCCGCGCGAGATCCCCGCGCCTCCCGGTGGAAGCGGCGGACGACGGAGCCAGGGCAGGGTTTGTCCTCGGATCACAGCGGCACTCCTGAAAGGGAGAACGTGGTCGCTCACGAAAAAAGTGAGCGCTCACATTCAGCGTGGGGGGTCAGGCATGTGCGGTCGGGCACCCCCGGGCGGTGCCCCGGTGGAATGCCGAAATGAGACTGGCACATCCCCCTCCGACACCTCAAGGGGCGTGCAGCAACGGACTTGTTCCCGCAAGGGCCCGAGCCCAACGGGAGCCCGACGCGTCGAGACGCCCGGCACGTCAACAGGGCGGCTCGCCGCCGTCCCGCCCGCGACGGCGCTCGGGTCCTTTGACGTATCCACCGGGACCAACCATCCCGAAAGGGAGACCACTCACGCCCTTGGCTGCTGTCATGCGGCCCTGGCTGTGCCAATTTTCCCTCAAATTCGGCTCCGGACCGGACATCTGACGGGCCCACCGTGATCAACTCTGACGTGCGCAGACCAAATGCACAAACCAAATGCACAGACCGACACCGCGCTACGCAAGGGGTTACCTGTTGCACGCTTCAGCCCGGAAAAGACACTGGCTCGCTGTACCGGTGGCGGCCGCGCTGGCCGCACTGTTCGCGTTCCCGGCGGGTGCCGCCCCCGGCGGCCACGCCACCCACCCGCGGCTGGCCGCGGAGAAGGCCGCCGAGCAGGACGCCACCGCGACGCCGGCCGGCAAGGACGACGGCGGGGACGACGACAGCGGTGAGGAGTCCGACGAGATCGCCGAGGGCGCGGCCCAGTACGCCGAGGCCCGCACCTCGCCCGGCGTCGTCGCGCCGGGCGCGTTCTCCGCGGCCTGGGACCAGCTGAACAAGCTGCCCTCGACCGGCAGCAGCTGGCAGCACCTCACGGGGCTGCCGTACGACTCCGACGACCCCCGCTACCGCGACTACGACTCGAACTCCAGCGGCGGAGCGGGCCTGGTGACCGGCCGGGCCGCGGCGCTGGCGGCGGACGACGGCGGCTACGTCTACGAGGGCAGCGCCGGCGGCGGCGTCTGGCGCTCGTCCACCGGCGGCGGGCACTGGCAGCCGATCAGCGACACGCTGCCGACCCAGGCCACCGGCGCCCTCGCGCTCGACAAGGGCGGCCGGCTGTGGCTCGGCACCGGCGAGGCCACCACGAACGCCGACGCCTACCAGGGCAGCGGCGTGTACGTCCTCAGCCACCCGCGGTCCGGCACCTTCACCGCGTCCGACCGGGTGGGCGGCAAGGAGCTCGACTCCACCACGATCCACACCCTGCGCTTCGGCGGCGACCGGGTGTGGGCGTCCACGAGCGAGGGTGTGTGGAGCCACTCCACCAGCGACCTGCGCGGCCCCTGGACGCTGGAGTTCGCCCCCAACCCCGACTACCTGCCGGGCGGCACGCTGGCCCACGACCCGAACGCGCCGTACAAGAACATCGCCAACGACGTGGCGATCGACCCGCGCGACCCCGGCAAGGTGATGCTGGCGATCGGGTGGCGCAGCGGTGACACCTACAACGGCTTCTACACCAAGCAGCACGGCACCTGGACCAGGGTCGACTCGCTCGGCGCGCTGCCGACCGACCCGGACGACGTGGGCAACGTGACCTTCGCGCGGTCCGCCGACGGCTCGCGGTACTACGCCGTCAACCAGTCGCCGGAGAAGCTGAACGCCGGGGACGCGACCATCCTGGACGGCATCTACGTCTCGAAGTCCGGCAGCCCGCTCGGCCCCTGGACCAGGATCGCGGACGCCGACACCCTGGCCGCCGCCGGCTCGGCCCTGGACCCGCCGGGCAGCCAGGCCTGGTACAACGAGTTCCTCCAGGTCGACCCGACGAACCCCGACCACGTGTACGCCGGTCTGGAAGAGGTCTTCGAGACCACGGACGGCGGCTCCAGCTGGTCGGCCGTCGGCGCGTACTGGAACTTCTACTTCCCCTGCTGGAGCATCGACCCGGCCGAGCAGACCGGTGACTGCCAGCCGACGACCCACCCCGACCAGCACGCGGTGGCGGTCGGCAGCTACCACGGGAAGTCCTACGTCTACGTCGGCGACGACGGCGGCGTCTACAAGCGCCCGCTCAACGGCCACAAGGACGCGGACGGCCACGCCACCGACTGGGTCTCCACCAACGACGGCACCATCGACACCCTGCAGTACTACTCGGTGGGCGTCGGCAAGGACCCGGCCGGGCACGGCCTGGCCGTCAACGGCGGCCTGCAGGACAACGGCCAGTCCCAGCTCCGCGCCGGAGACAAGGTGATGGGCTCCAACTTCGGCGGCGACGGCGGCGACACCCTCACCGACCCGGCGAACGGCTGCAACATCGCCCAGGAGTACGTCTACCTCGCCGTCAACGTCACGCAGAACTGCGCGGTCAACGACGGTGCCTGGGTGGAGGACCCGACGAAGGCCACCAGCTACGACGTGGCCCCGCCGGACAACGAGACCGGCGCCGCCCGCTTCACCGCGCCGCTGACCGCCGACACCGAGAACGGTGACGTGTGGGTCGCGGGCGGGCAGCACGTGTGGGTGCAGACCCACGGCTACGCCATCCGCAGCGGGGACGAGTGGACGGACGCCTTCGACCTCGGCGCCGGCCACACCGCCACCGCGGTCGCGGCGCAGGGCGGCAAGGTGTACGCCGCGTGGTGCGGGCCCTGCAACAACCAGGGCTTCACGCGCGGCCTGGCCGTCGGCAACGAGGACGGTACCGGCTGGCACCAGGTCGACCTGCCCTCCACGGGCGCCCAGGGCGCGGTGCCCAACCGCTACCTCGCCGGGCTCACCGTCGACCCGTCCGACTCCGCGCACGTCTACCTCGCCGTGAACGGCTTCTCGCGGCATTGGACGGAGGGCCCGGGCGCCGGCTTCGGCCACGTCTTCGAGTCGCACGACGGCGGCACCACCTGGAAGGACATCTCCGCGAACCTGCCGGACGTGCCGGCCGACGCGCTGCTGGCGCGGCCCGACGGCGGCCTCGTGCTCGCCACCGACATGGGCGTCGTCTACCGCGCCCCCCACCACACCGGCTGGGAGCGCGTCGGCCGCATGCCGGCGGTCGCGGTGCTCCAGCTCAAGCCCGGCCCCGACGGCCGGATCTACGCGGCCACCCACGGCCGCGGTCTGTACGCGATCGACGCCGGTTCGCTGAAGTAGCCCCGCCCCGCGCCGACCACGGGCGCCCCGCCACCTCCGGGTGGCGGGACGCTTCCGCGTCGGCGCCCGCCCCGACCAGCGAGGAGAGCACGGGGCTGACCCCCCGGGCCGCGTGGCAGCCGTTCACGATCGGCCGCCTCGGGCGTACCGCCGGCATTGCGGGTGCCGATTCATCGTCCGGGCCGGTCACGCGGCTCGCCGGTAGTCGTGCGGGGTCCCGCGGAGTCGGTTCTGCCGGCGGAACTCCAGGTGCGTGATGCCTTCCGGCACGCGGACCGGCTCGGGTACCTCCGGTGGGACCGCGACACGCAGCTCGGCCGGGACGATGCCCTCGCATCGCGGCCCTGCTACGAGACGGTTCGTGACTGCCGACGGGCATCAGCCCGCATCGAGCAGCCCTCGTCCCCACCAGTCGCGCGTGTCGTGGACGCCGGGGAGGACGAAGAAGTAGCCACCGCCGACCGGGGAGATGTAGTCGACGAGTGGTTCGTCGACGAGGCGGGTCTGCACGGCCTCGAACTGCCGCACGACGTCCTGCTGGTAGCAGCAGAAGACCAGGCCCATGTCGAGGTTGCCGACGGAGTCGACGCCGCGGTCGTAGTTGAAGCCGCGGCGCAGGATGCGGGAGTCGTCGGTCCTGGCCGTGCGCGGGTTGGCCATGCGGATGTGGGCGTCCAGCGGGATGGCGTTGCCGTCGGGGTCCTTGGAGTAGTTGGGGGGGTCGGTCTCCTGGGCGCCGTCCAGGGGTGCGCCGGTGTCCTTGCGGCGGCCGAACATCTTCTCCTGCTCGGTGAGGGAGACGCGGTCCCAGAACTCCACGAGCATCCGGATGATCCGGATGACCTGGTAGCTGCCGCCGGTGGCCCAGGAGGGTTCGCCGAGGCCGTCGGTGACCCACACCAGACGGTCCATCTCCCTGGTGGAGGACACGTCGGGGTTGGCGATGCCGTCCTTGAAACCGAGCAGGTTGCGCTGTGCTCCGGTGGGGCGCGGGGCGTTCTGGAAGCCGTCGATGCGCCACTTGATCTGCATCGCCCCGCGGGTGTGGCGGGCGATGTCGCGCAGGGCGTGCAGCACGGTGTCCGTGCTGCCGCCGCAGATCTGCAGCGAGAGGTCGCCGTGGCACTCGGCGGCCTGGAGGTTGTCGTTGGGGAAGACCCGCATGGGGCCGAGGCGTCGCGGCTTGGCGGCGGCCAGGCCGTAACGGTCGTCGAAGAGGGACGCGCCGACGCCGAGGGTCACGGTGAGGGCGTCGGCGGGGACCGTCGGGCCGAGGATGCCGTTGTCGGAGGGCGGGGCGCCGACACCGAGGTCGGCAGGTGTGCCGCCGGCGGTCAGGAAGCGGGCCCGGTCGGTGAGCGTACGCAGCAGGTCGGCGAGTTCCGCCCGGTTGTCGGCGATGACGTCGAACGAGACGAAGGTGGCCGCGGCCGGGGCGGGGGTGGTGATGCCCGCCTGGTGCACGCCGTGGAAGGGGACGGCGGGGGCGCGGCCCGGTACGGCGGAGTCCGACGCGCGGGCGGTGCCGCTGCCCGTCGCCGAGGTCAGTGCGAAGCCGCCGCCGGCCAGCGCGGCCGCGCCGGCTCCCGCGCCGAACGCGGTCTTCACGAAGGACCGGCGTCCTGCGCCCGTCGGGCAGGCGCCCTGCGGTACGGCCGGGGCCTCGTGCCCTTCAGGGCGGGGGGAGTCGGCGGACATGGGAGGCTTCCCTTCGGGGCGGGGCGGGGCGGGGTGCTGGCTGGCAGGCGGGTGTGCGGCGCGGGTCGGCCGGTCGGTCGCCTGCAGGGCCGCGACGGGCGTGGTGGCAGGCGGAGGGGGTTGCTCGTCACGCGGACTTCCGGACCTCGAGGAGGTCGGGCACCGGTGCCAGGTCCTCCAGTAGCTGCCCGGTCGCACCGTTGATCTTCTGCCGTGCCGTCGAGTCCAGCTTCTCGACCGGCGTCCACGCGGCGCCGTGGTGCGCGGCGTCGAGCAGGCGCTGCAGTCGTGCGATGTCGGCGTCGATGACTACGAGCTGTTGCGGCGCCCGGCGGGTGATCAGCGGGCGCAGTACGTCCAGCAGTTCGCGGGTGCCGGCCAGGTTGGCGTCGGCGGTGGCCAGGTTGCTGCCGCTGCCCTGGTCGGTGCCGCCCGTCAGCTCGAACTGGAGGGTGTTCTCCAGGATCTCGTGGCTGCGCAGCGGCAGGTCGGACGGGTCGAAGTCCTGCGTGGGGAACGCCTTGTGCAGCCCGGTCACGTCCTTGTCGAGCTGGTCGGCGAAGGGGCGCAGGGCCGCTGCGGACTGCCCGTGCCACAGGCCGTACTCGATGCGGTGGAAGCCGGTGAAGTCCGGGTCGGTGACGCCGCCGGGAAGGCCGTCCTTGCGGCCGTCGATCTTCGCGTCGAAGTCGGCGAAGGTGCCGTAGGCCGCGCCGAGCGAGGAGTACGTGAGGTGCGCGGTCAGCCAGTCGGTCCGGGCCGCGCCGAGGTCCCCGGCCTCGAGGTCGGCGGCGAGCTTCGCGGTCTGCGTCCGGAGCTTGCCGAGCCCGGCGTCCACGTACGTCCGGTACGCGGCGAGCGGCGGTTCCAGCTCCGTGGCGGCGAGCGGAAGCACGGGCTTGGCGGAGCCGCCGCCACTGACCCGTACCGTCGCGGAGGTCACCGCCTTGCCGCCGGTCGGCACGCAGCGCCAGGCGTACGCGCCGCTGCCGACGGTGGCGACGAGGTCGCGGGTGGTGCCGGGGGCCAGACCCTCGATCTCGCCGTACACCGCATTGCTGGCCGGGTCGATGAGGTAGACCTCGGACGCCTTGTCGCCGGTGTTGTGCATGCGGAACGTCTGGCGGCCGGGCTGCGGGGCCGTGAAACCCTCGCCGCAGGCCGTCTCCGACACGCTCACGGTCGAGGCTGCCGGCTTCTTCCCGCCGGACGCGGCGATGACGACGCCGGCGGCGACGGCCGGGACGGCGAGGACGGCGACCGGTACGGTCCAGCGCGGCACACGCCGGGCGGCGACCACGCCCGCGGGCGCCGCGGCGGCCGCCGGCTTCGCCGCCGCGGGCGCGGCCCGCAGCCCACGCACGAACAGGCTCATGACCACGGCCAGGTACACCACGTACGCCACGACCTGAAGCCACGTCATCTGCGTGGTGAGGTTGAGCACTCCCTGTACGAGCTGTGCGTACCACGAGGTCGCGTCGACGTGCGCGGAGACGTCCACCAGGTACGAGCCACCGCCCGGCAGGACCTTGCCCTCCTGGAGGTCGCGAAGGCCGTAACCGAGCACGCCGGCCGCGATGACGATCAGCCCGAAGCCGGTCCAGGTGAAGAACCTGGTCAGGTTGATCTTCAGGACGCGCGTGTAGAGCCCCCGGCACAGTCCGGTCGCCAGCACGAGGCCGATCGCGCCGCCGAGCAGCGGCCCGGCGCTGGACCCGTGCGCGGTCTGCGCGTTGGTCCACAGGAAGAGCGCGGTCTCCAGTCCCTCGCGGCCGACCGCGAGGAAACTCGTGACGACCAGCGCGCCGGCGCCCATGGTGAGCGCGGCTGCCACCTTCTCCTTGATCTCCCCGGACAGATTGCGCGCGTTCCGGCGCATCCAGAAGATCATCACGGTGACGAAGGCCACCGCGACCACCGAGAGGAAGCCGCCGAAAGCCTCCTGGGCGGTGGTGGCCATCTGCTGCGAGCTGAACGTCAGCACCGCACCGAAGCTGAGCGACAAGCCGACCGCGGCGGCAACGCCGGTCCACACCTGGGGCAGCCGTTCCTTGTTGCCGCCGCGGACCAGGGTGGCCACCAGGATCGAGACAACAAGCCCTGCCTCAAGGCCTTCCCGCAGGCCGATAAGGAAGTTGGGGAACATGTTGTCCCACATGAAGGTGCCCTCCCCGGACCGGTTCAGCCGAACGCCGACCTGTTAGCTAAGGCAAACCTTAGCAGCGGGGTCTACAGTCGTGTCGACGAAGGTCCTGCGGGAGGTTCCGGCGCGGCCCGGAGCGCTTGTCGCCGGTGCCCGAGGGCGCGCGGTCCGAGGCCGCGCCGGACGCGGTGCCGGTCACCGTCGTCGGACACGCCGTCGCCGCCGATGTCCCGGCGGCGCTGTTCGAACGCATCCTCAGCCCGCTGCTCGACAACGCCGGCAGGTACGCCCGGCGCGAGATTCTCGTGGAGTGCGTTTCGGCTCCCGGTGGAACACAGGTCCATGTCAGCGACGACGGCCCCGGCGTCCCCGCCCCTCTGGGTGCCGGGGTCTTCGAGGCCGGCCGCCGGGCCGACCCTTCCGACGGCCACGGCGGAGCGGGCCTCGGCCTCGCCCTGGCCCGCCGCCTGACCAGGAACGCGGGCGGCGGCATCACCGTGTCCGAGGCCCCCGGCCCCCTGGGAGGCGCGCACTTCGTCATCACCCTCCCCCGGGCGCCGGGGGCTGCGGCTCACTCGGTGTGAGGGTGTGCCAGTCCGTGGTCGTAGGCGAAGATCACGGCCTGGATGCGGTCGCGCGCCCCGATCTTGGCGAGGACCCGACCGACGTGCGTCTTCACCGTCGACTCCGACAGGACGAAGTGGGAGGCGATCTCGGCGTTGTTCCAGCCCTGGCCGACGGCGACGAGGATCTCCCGTTCGCGGTCGGTGAGGGAGTCCAGTCCCCGGCCCGCGCCGGGGCCGCCGGGGCGGGGCGGTGCCAGATGCGCGAAGTCGCGGAGCAGGCGGCGGGTGAGGGCGGGGGCGATCACGGCGTCACCGGCGGCTACGGCGCGGATACCGGAGAGCAGTTCCTCGGGGCGGGCGTCCTTCAGGAGGAAGCCGCTGGCCCCGGCGCGCAGGGCCGCGTGGACGTACTCGTCGAGGTCGAAGGTGGTCAGCACCAGGACGCGGGAGCGGTCGCCCGTGGCGGTGATCCGCCGGGTGGCCTCGATACCGTCCAGGCCCGGCATGCGGACGTCCATCAGGACGACGTCGGGGCGGAGCTCGGCTGCCAGGCGGACGGCCTCGGCGCCGTGCGCGGCCTCGCCCACGACCTCCGTCCCGGGGACGGAGCCGAGCAGCAGCCGGAAGCCGTAGCGCTGGAGCGGCTGGTCGTCCACGATGAGCACGGTCGTCATCCCGCACCGTCCAGCGGGGTGAGGTCGAGAACGGCCTCGACGGTCCAGCCCGGGCCCTCGGGGCCCGCCCTGAGGCTTCCCCGGTAGAGGGCGGCGCGTTCGCGCATACCCACCAGGCCGTGGCCCTCCTCCTTCGCCGGACCGCGTCCGCGGGCGTCGCCGCCCGCGCCGGTGTCCCGGGCCCTGAGGGTCAGCCGGGAGGGCTCGGCGACGATCTCCAGGTTCACCCGGGTGCCGGTTCCGGCGTGCTTGAGGGAGTTCGTCAGAGCCTCCTGGGCGATGCGGTAGACGGTGAGCTGCACCCCGCTGTCGAGGGCTTCTACGGGGCCGGAGGTGCGGTAGACGACATCGGGGCCCGCGGCCCGCACGCCGTCGCACAGGGCGCCGATGTCGCCGAGGCCGGGCTGCGGGTGCAACTCGGGCCCGTCCTGCGTCCCGCCGGAGGCCTCCCGCAGGACGCCGAGGACGCGGCGCAGTTCGCCGAGCGCCTGGCGGCCCGTCTCGCCGATGAGGTGGAGGGCTTCCCTGCCGCGTTCCGGAGCGGTGGCGCCGGCGTAGCTTCCCGCGTCGGCGAGGGTGATGATGACGGCCAGGTTGTGGCCGACGATGTCGTGCATGTCGCGGGCCACCCGGGCGCGTTCGGCGGCGGCGGCGAGCCGGCCGCGCTGGTCCCGCTCGACCTCCAGCCGGGCCGCGCGGTCGCGCAACCCGGCGAGCTGGGCCCGCCGGACCCGCACCACGAGGCCGAGCGCCAGGGCCGCGGTCGCCGTGCTGAACAGGAAGAACAGCGCGTCCCCGACCGACACCGCGGCCGACGCCCGCACCGCGACCAGCACCATGGCGGCGGCCGTGGCCCCGCAGGCCCACGGCAGCTGCCGCAGCCGCCCGTGCAGGGCGAGGCTGTACAGGGCGATGAGCAGCGCGACGTCCGCGCGCAGCGCCGCGCCCAGCCAGAACTGGAGGACGAAGACGCCGGTCACGGCGCCGAACGCCGCTGCCGGACGGCGCCGCCGCCACAGCAGCGGTACGACGAGCCCGGCCTGGAGGGCGAGCATCCCGGCGACAGGCAGCCGGGCGAACGCCAGCCGGAAGCGGCGCGGCCCGTCGCCGTCCTCGCCGTGCAGCAGATCGGGCAGGCAGAACACCAGGAAGACCAGCACCGGCAGCGCGGTGTCCAGCACCCAAGGGTGCGCCCGGTCGGCCTGCCGCAGCCGCCGGCCGGCCCGGGTCAGCCGGGCGACCAGCGGCCCCGCCACGCCCAGGTCCGCGCCGGCGCCGGCTTCGGTGCCCGCGGAAGCGGCGGGGACGGAAACGGCGCCCGCGGAAGCGGCGGGGACGGAAACGGCGGAGACGCCCGCGGCAGCGGCCGGGAAGGCCGCTGCCGCGGGCGCGCCGGGGAGGGCGGCCCGGGAGGTCATGAGGGGCACCTTCTCATCGTGCGCGCCGTCACACGTCGCTGCGCAGCAGCCGGTAGGCGGCGCCGGCCAGGGCGAGCGCCGTCCAGCCGAGGAGGACCAGCAGGCCGGCGCCGGGCGACAGGCTGGTGCTGTCGTGGGTCAGGGTGAACATCGACTCCCCGGCGTTGCTCGGCAGGTAGCGGGTGATGTCGTCCCGCCACGAGGAGGGCAGCAGCGAGGCCAGGCCCGGGACGAGCATGAGCGCGGCGACGAGCACGGAGATGCCGCCGGCCACCGAACGCAGCAGCGAGCCCAGCGCCGTGCCGACCACGCCGACCAGGCCGAGGTAGAGCGCGGCGCCCAGCAGGCTGCGGACGACGCCGGCGTGCGAGAAGCCCATGGCCGCGGGTGTGCCCGAGACGATCCGGCTGCCGAAGAAGAAGGCGACGAACACGCCCACCAGGGCGACGACCAGCGCGACCAGGCCGAAGACGGCAGCCTTGGACCACAGCACCGGCAGCCGGCGCGGCACCGCCGCCAGCGAGGAGCGGATCATCCCGGTGGAGTACTCGCCCGCGGTGACCAGTACGCCGAGGACGCCGAGCGCCAGCTGGGCGAAGTTGCTGCCGAAGAGCGACAGGCTCACGGCGGTGGACGAGGCGAAGTCGTGGTCCATGTGGGGGGAGCCGTACGTGGACTCGTACCGCCCGGACGCGATCAGCCCGAACGCGACGAGGAAGAGCAGGCCGAGCCCGAGGGTGATCCAGGTGGAGCGCAGGGACCAGAGCTTCTCCCACTCCGAGGCCAGCACCCGCCGCCCGGTCACCCGGTAGGCGGGACGGGCGGGGGCCGCGGGCGGCGGCGTCTGCTCCGTCGCGGTGAGAGTGGTCATGCCGTCCTCCCGAGGGGCTCGGCGGTCGTGCCGCTGCCTGTGGTGGAGCCGTGGTACTCGACGGCGTCCCTGGTCAGATCCATGAAGGCCTGCTCCAGCGACACCTGGCGGGTGCTCAGCTCGAACAGCGCGATCCCGTGCTCTGCGGCTTTCAGGCCGATCTCCCGTGCGGTCAGACCCGTCACCTGCAGTTCCTCGGAGCCGATGTGCCCGATGACGTCCACGCCGGGACCGGCCAGGACGTCCCGCAACCCGGCCGGGTCCTGCGAGGCCACCTGCACGGTGTCGCCGCCCGCCGTGCGGACGAGGTCCTGCACCGTGGTGTCGGCCAGCAGCCGTCCGCGGCCCACGATGATCAGGTGGTCGGCCACCAGTGCGACCTCGCTCATCAGGTGCGAGGAGACGAAGACGGTCCGGCCCTCGGCGGCGAGCGAGGTCAGCAGGTTGCGGATCCACAGGACGCCCTCGGGGTCGAGCCCGTTGACGGGTTCGTCGAGCATCACCGTCTGCGGGTCGCCCAGCAGCGCCGCGGCGATGCCGAGCCGCTGGCCCATGCCGAGCGAGAAGGCCCCGGCCCGCTTTCCCGCCACGCTGCCGAGCCCGGCGATCTCGATGACCTCGTCGACCCTGCGCTGCGGGATGCCGTGCGTCAGCGCGAGTGCCTTGAGGTGGCGGTACGCCGACCGGCCCGGGTGGACCGACTTCGCCTCCAGCAGGGCGCCGACCTCCTGGAGCGGCGCGCGGTGCTGCGCGTAGTGCCGGCCGTTCACCGTGACGGAGCCGCCGGTGGGGGCGTCGAGGCCGACGATCATGCGCATCGTGGTGGATTTTCCCGCGCCGTTGGGGCCGAGGAAGCCCGTCACCGTGCCGGGCCTGACGGTGAAGTCCAGGCCGTCGACGGCGGTCTTCTCGCCGTAGCGCTTGGTCAGCTCTCGTGCGTCGATCATGGGCGCGCTCTTCCTGTCGGGGTTCGGCGTCCGCGGGCCGGCGCCTCACCTGCAACGCTAGGTCCCGGCCGCGGCGATTCCGTGGTACCGGAGGCTGAACCGCGCAGGCGCGCGTGGTACCGCGGTATTACGCAGGGAGCGGCCGTTCGCGACCATCTCCTACGAGTTGTAGTATCACGCCGGACCGTGTGACCGACGGCGGCCCTCTCCGTCACCGCGCCCCGCAAGGAGCCCCCCGTGATGTCCTCCGCACGCCACTCCCGCCCCGGGCTCACCACCGCGGGCGCCCTGCGCGTCCCTCAGATCACCGCCGTGTTCTGGCTGGTCAAGGGGCTGTCGACGGCGATGGGCGAGTCGGTGTCCGACTACCTGGTGGGCGTGATGGCCCCTCCGCTCGCGGTGCTGCTGGGCTTCGCGGCCTTCCTCGCCGCCCTGGTGGCGCAGTTCCGCGCCGCGCGCTACCGGGCCTGGACGTACTGGTCCGCGGTGGCCGGGGTCGGCGTGTTCGGCACCATGGCCGCCGACGTCGTCCACGTCGCGGTCGGCGTCCCGTACGCCGTCTCCAGCCTCGTGTACGCGATCGCGCTGGCCGCCGTCTTCGCCTCATGGCGGGCGACCGAGAAGACCCTGTCCGTGCACAGCATCGACACGCCGCGGCGCGAGGCCTTCTACTGGGCGGCCGTCATGGCCACCTTCGCCATGGGCACGGCGCTCGGCGACCTCACCGCCGTCACCGCGCACCTGGGCTACGGCCCCTCGGCGGTCCTCTTCGCCGTCCTCATCACGATCCCGGCGGCCGGCCGGTACTGGCTGCGCTGGGACGCGGTCCTGACGTTCTGGACCGCGTACGTCATCACCCGCCCGCTCGGCGCCTCGATCGCCGACGGGCTCGCCAAGCCCAGGAGCAGCAGCGGACTCGGTTGGGGCGACGGCCCGGTGGCGCTGGTGCTCGCCCTGCTGATCGCCGCCCTGGTCGCCTACCTCGCGGTCAGCCGATCGGACGTCCAGCCCGAGCCCGCCGAGCAGCTGGAGACGGTACGGACCTGACGCGGCCGGCCCGGTCCGCCCCGGGACAGGCCCGCGCCGGGACGACCGGCGTGCAAGCCGCGGCGGGCAGATGCCGGGCGGCGGCGGGGCGGGGCGGCGAGGTGGCCGCGTCGAACAGGACGTCGACGTCCTGCGCGGCGAGGGCGGTGCTGGCGCAGCAGGCCGTCATGAGGGCCGCGACGGTGACCACCAGCCGACGGCGGGCGGGCCGGCGGGGTACCAGCAGCGCCGCGACGCGCTGCGGGACCGGGCCGGAGGTGGCCGCGAGCGCCTGCGCCGGCGCGCGTTTGGCCGCCAGGGCCGCCCTGGCGATGGCCCGCGCGACGAGCGGGCGGCCCCCCACGACGTCGGCCGCCTCCTCGTCGGCCCAGCGCTCCAGCGCGAAGGCGCCCGCCTTCCACAGCGGGCGCAGCAGCGGGTTCACCGCCGCGCAGATCTGGAGGACGAGCAGGAAGACGTGGTGGCGGTGCCGCAGATGGGCGCGCTCGTGCGCCAGCAGCGCCTGCCGCTCGTCCCGGGAGAGCGCACGGAGCATGCCGGAGGACACCACGACCCTGCCGGGAGCCCCGGGCAGGGCGAAGGCCGCCGGTGCGGGGTCGTCCACGACCGTCAGGTCCCCGGCGGCGGGCAGATCGCGGCACTCGCGCCACATGCCGACCAGCACGGTGACCCGGCGCCACGATGCCACGACCATCGCGGCGGCGCAGCCGACCAGCGCCAGCGCGCACGCGGCGCCCACCGGCCGGTCGAAGGGGGCGTGCGCGGCCAGCACGTGCGGTGACCAGCGCCCGGCCTCGGCCACCTCGGGGATCTGGCCCACGAGCGTGGAGCCGATCATCGCCAGGCCCGCGGCCCACACCCCGGCCGAGACAACCGCGGCCGACAGCAGCAGCCACGCCGCCGTCCGGGGCGGCAGCAGATCGCGGAAGCGCGGCGCTGCCAGCGCCAGGAGCGTGCCGACCAGCAGGGGCGCGCACAGGCCGATCCTGATGCTGCTCACGCCCGCACCTCCCGCGTGCGCGTCCGCACTGCCCGCGTCCGCACTGCCCGCGCCTGCGCCGCCCGCACACCGCCGGTGCGGCCGTGACGCCGTCCCGGATCGCGCGGGAATCCCGCGGGCCCGCCCGTGCGCACCACGGTCAGTCCCGCGTGCCCGGAGAGCGGGTGGCGCCGCCGGTGTCCGGGCCCGTCATGTGGTCGCGCAGGAGCTGCTCCAGCAGCTTCTCGTCCTCGGTGGGCAGCTCGGAGACGAAGCGGGCCAGCACCGCGGCACGGTCCCCGCCGCGCTCCAGCAGATCCCGCATCCCGGCCGCCGCATGCCCGGCCTCGTCGCGCACGGGCGAGTAGAGGTAGCCGCGCCCCGCGCGCGTCCTGGTGACCAGCCCCTTGTCGTACAGCCGGGTCAGGATCGTGAGCACCGTCGTGTACGCCGGATCACCCGCGACCTGCTCGCGTACGGCCCCCACGCCGACCGGCTCACCGGCCGCCCACAGCGCCGCGAGCACCTCGCTCTCCAGCTCGCCCGGTGCGCGTCGCCCGGCTGCCGCGCCCTCCTGCCCGCTCACATCGCCGCCCCTCGTCAATCGGACCAGACTACTACCGGTCGGGGAGCTGCCCCGGCAGCCGGCCCACCCCGCCACGGGCGGTGTGCCGTGCCCGCGCAGCGGACCGGCGGAGAGGCCGCGCGCCTGGCAGTGGTCCAGCAGCCGGAGGAGCGCGGCCAGGGTGGTCAGCCGGCTCCTTGCTCCGCGGGACGGCCGACGTCCTGAGTGGCGGCCCAGGAGGCGAGCAGGCGCAGGCTCTCCTCGGACGGCGAGCCGGGCTCGGCGGTGTAGAAGGCGCGGGCTAGGTGGTTGGCGGCGAGGATGTCCATGCGCCCGTTGCGGACGAAGGCGGGCCCGGCGGTGACGGCGTCCAGCACCCACTGCAGGCTGCGGTGCGGCGTCCAGGTGCGGCTGGTGCGGCAGCGGGGCCGGGTGAGGACGTCGGAGCCGTGCGCGGCCTGGGCCAGATGGAGCAGGTGGGCGCGTTCGGCGTCGTCGAACTGGAGGGCGCGGGCGACGGCTTCGAGGACGGCCGGGGAGACGCCGCCGAGGCTGCCGCGTTCCAGCTTGGCGTAGTACTCCACGCTGACATCGGCCAGGCCGGCGCTCCCCCGGCACCACCGCGCCGTGCGGCGGGCCGAACGCCTCGACCACGGCGCGCCGTCCACCACGCGGCCGAGGAGATCACCGGCCGCGGGCGGCGGGCGACCGGCGCCGTCCGCGACGTCACCGACGAACAGCAGGCGGACCGGTGACCCGGCGGCCCTCACGCCCCCGGAGCAACCTCGCCGTCGTCGCCGCGCTCGGCCACCGGGCGTGCCTCGCGGTTGCGCTCCCGGGCGGGTCAGCCCCCGGCCGCCGCGGCCGGGGGCTGACGGCGGTCAGGCCGCGGACGCGGCCAGCGCGTCGAAGGGGGCGGGGGCGCCCGGCGGTGGCAGACAGACGAAGAGCCGGTGGCCCGGCGTCGGGAGCGTCAGCAGGGTGTACGGGAGGGTGTCCGCGGCGAGGTGGGGATGCGCCACCCGCAGCTCGCCCTCGCCCGGCACGCCCGCGCGGTGCATGTCCCACAGCGCGGCGAACTCCGGGCTCTCCGCCGACAACCGGGCCACCAGGCGCGCCAGGCCGGGGTCCGCGGGCCGGCCGGCGTACTCGGTGCGCAAGGCCGCCACCAGTTGCGCGCCGATCGAGCCGCCGGGCTCGCGGTTGGCCGGTGCGGCGGCGCCGTGCGGGCAGCAGAAGACCTGCCACAGCAGATTGCGCTGGTGCGGCGGGCGTTCGGCCAGGCCCGCCATGAGCGCGCCGCCCAGCCGGTTCCAGGCCAGCAGGTCGAACCGCGGGCCGGTGACGAAGGCGGGAGTGCCGGTCAGCGCGTCGAGCATCGCCCGGGAAGCCGGGGTGACGGGTCCGGGTGCCCCGGCCGGGCGAGGCCGGCGGGGGACCGCGATCGTGTGCAGGTACGCACGCTCGGCATCACCCAGCAGCAGGGCGTGCGCGAGGGCATCCAGCACCGCCGGGGTCGGGACGCGGGGGCGGCCCTGCTCCAGCCGCGTGTAGTAGTCGGGCGAGATGCCCGCTCTGGCCGCCACCTCCTCGCGGCGCAGCCCCGGGGCCCTGCGCCGTCCGCCCGCCTCCAGCCCGACGTCGGCGGGGGTGAGTCGGGCGCGTCGGGCCCGCAGGAACGCTCCCAGCACCGTGTAGGCCATGGCCCTACGGTAACGGCCGCCCGTGCGGGGGCCGGGCGGTCCTGGGCCGGCCTGGCCGATGGTGGGCGGTGCTCGGCGCAGGCAGGGTGCGGGCATGGGAATTCTTCAGGGCAAGGTCACCGTGGTCACCGGCGCGGGGCGCGGGATAGGGGCCGCGGCGGCCCGGCTGTTCGCGGCGGAGGGCGCGCGGCTGGTGCTGGCCGCCAGGACCGGGGCGGAGGTCGGCGCGCTCGCCGCCGAACTCGTCGCGGCCGGGGCCGAGGCGGTGGCCGTGACGGCGGACGTGACGACCGCGGAGGGGGCGCAGCGCCCGGTGACGGCGGCGATCGAGACGTACGGGCGGCTGGACGCGGCCTTCGACAACGCCGGCGCCGGGCCCGTGCCCGCCCCGCTCGCCGACCGGGACGAGGACACCTGGGACGAGGTCCACGCGCTCAACCTGCGCGGCACCTGGTTGTGCCTGCGCGCGCAGCTGCGGGCAATGGCCGCGGCCGGCGGGGGCGGTTCCGTCGTCCTCAACACCGGCGTCGGCGCGCTGGTCGGCGGCTTCGGTGACGGCACGCAGCAGGCCGCCAAGCACGGCATGACCGGGCTGGTGAAGGCGGCCACCGCCGACTACGCGGCGCAGGGCATCCGGGTCAACGCCATCGCGCCGGGTGTCGCGCGCACCTCCGCCACCGAGGCGTTCTTCGCCACGGGCCCGCAGTTCGCGGCCGCCGTCGCGCGCGCCACCCCGCTCGGCCGGGTGGCGGAGCCGGCGGAGTTCGCCGAGGCGGCAGCCTGGCTGCTCAGCGACCGCGCCTCGTACGTGACCGGTGTGACGCTGCCCGTCGACGGCGGCCTGACCGCAGTGCGCACCTTCACCTGAACCGCCCGCCCGCCCGAGTGCCCGACCCCCGGCCGGCACCGCCCGCCCGCGCGGCGCCGCCGGTCAGCACGCGCCTGCCCCATCGCCGATGACCTGGTCCCCGTCTCGGGCGAGCTGGTGTCCCGCGTCACCGGACCTTGACCGCGTGCCATCGAACGTCGACGAGCGCGGGTTCATGTCGTCGACATGTGATCGCACAGGTCGGAGGCTCGCCAGAGCGCCGGATTCTCAGTCCAGCGCTGTGTCGAAGGTCGTGCGGTTGGCCGAGGTGTAGGCGTACTCCCGCTCCGACCACCGGACTCGCCCGGCGATCTCGTGGTCGTCGGCGACGTGCGGCGAAGGGCCCGCAAGGTGGCTGCGCCACCACCGGGCGTTTCGGGTCTGGCGGTCGAGGGCGGCATCGACGAGGCAGGAGCGGGAGGTGGCGTCGAGCCCGTACGCGTCAGCGAGGACGCGTACCTGTGCGGCCTGGACGACAGCGGGCGGAGCGTCGGGCTTGGAGGAGATGCACCAGGTCCACGCCATGTAGCCGAGGTCCTCGAGGGGATCGCCGGGGGCAGCGGTGTCGAAGTCGATGAAGGCGACGGGCACGTCGTCCGCGAAGACCGTGTTGTTCGGTCCCGGGTCGTGGTGGCACACCACGGGGTGCCGGCCGGCCAGGCCGCTGCCGCGGGTCGCGTCGTGGAAGGCGCGGAGCAGGGAGCCGGCGGCAGCCACCTGGGGATCGGTCCAGCGCCTGAACCGGGCGGGCACCTGGCCGGGAAGGTAGGTGAGGATCTCCCGACCGGCCCCGTCGAACCCGAGGTGACGCGGAGCGCCGGTGAAGCCCTTCCGCCGGAGGTCACCGAGCAGTTCGGCGACGAACGAGGACGACACGGTGGCCGGCCTCCGGACGGTGTTGCCGACCCTGACCACGCCCGGGGTGATGCGTCCTCCGGACAACGGCACTTCGTTTTCCATGGCTGCATCCTGCGTGACGACCACCGGTCGGTCTCCGGTGGCGGCACCGGTGAAGGGTTCTACCGACGCCGACCGGCAGGAGAACTTCGCTGTCGTTCGACCGGCGCACTTCGTCAGCATATGTTGACACACTCTCGTTCGTCAGCATATGCTGACGAGCATGGAAAGCACACTCGCAATCGCCGAGGGTGCCGCCAGCAACGACCCAGATGTCGGGCTCCGCGCAGTGGCCGCCCTACGGGAACTCACCGAACGGCTGGAGATCCTCCAAGTCGAGAACGCGCGGAAGCTGGGATGGTCCTGGCAGGACATCGCCGAACGCCTCGGCGTCACCAAGCAGACCGTGCACCGCAAGTACGGCCGGCTCATCGGGAGGCGATGATGTTCGAACGCTTCGCCCCGGACGCCCGCACCGTCGTGGTCCAGGTCCAGGAGCACGCGCGCCGGCTCGGACACAACTTCGTGGGCTGCGAGCACCTGCTGCTCGCCATCGTTTCCACCGACCAGCCGGCGAGCGCCGTTCTGCGTGAGCACGGCGTCACCCCGCAGCACGTCGAGGACGAGATCGCCCGTCAGGTCGGACCGGGGGTCGGCTCCCGCCTGTTCGGCACCCTCAACCGGGACGCGCTGGCTTCCATCGGGATCGATCTCGACACCGTGCGCGCCAAAATCGAGGAGTCCTTCGGACCCGAAGCCCTCGCCCGGGCCGACCGAGCCGTCCACAGGGAGTCCTCCCCGTCCCGGCTGAACCCCCGCCGCGCGGTGCCCCCCGGCCTCGTACCCCACTGGCGCCGACGCCGCCGCGCGGGACGCGCCGTCCTCACGGCACCGGCCCCCACCCCCACCGGTCGCCGGCAGACCCCCGGTGCTCGCCCCACCGGCCACATCCCGTTCACCCCTCGTGCCAAGGAGAGTCTGGCGAACGCCGTCCGCGAGGCGCAGGCCAGGCACGACAACCACATCGGCATCGAGCACCTCGCTCTCGGCCTCCTGTCCGTGAACGGCGGGCCGGTGCGTTCCGTACTGTCGGCACTCGACGCCTCCGCCCCGGCGTTGCGCGCCGCGATCGTCGCCCGCTACCGGAAGGCGAGCTGATCCCGCTCCCTGCCGAACCGCCGATTCCCCCCAACTCCAGGTCAGGGCCTGTCTCATCCGCTCCGGACGACGCCTGCTGACACGTCATGGCACAGGGTCCGCCAGGCCACTTTCCGGGGCCGGAGGGCGCGCACGCAGCGGTGGGCGGCGCCGGAAACGGCACCGCCCACCGCTGCAGGAAGAGCGCTCAGATCAGCGCGTTGTAGATCTCCCAGTCCGAGCCGATGACCGTACGGGTCAGGAAGGGGGACGCGGCGTTGCCGGTCGCCTGGTAGAGCCAGAGCGTGCCCGCGGCGTCGCGGCCGACCATGTCGGGCCTGCCGTCACCGGTCACGTCGCCGGATGCAGCGATGGCGTTGTAGGTGTTCCATCCCGACCCGATCGACGTGCGGGCCTGGAAAGGCGACGCGGCGTTGCCGGTGCCCTGGTAGAGCCAGAGCGTCCCGGACGAGTCCCGCGCCACGATGTCCGCCTTGCCGTCCCCGTTCAGGTCACCCGTGCCGACCAGGGAGCTGTAGCCGCTCCAGCCGGGACCGATCGACGTGCGGGCCTGGAAAGGCGACGCGGCGTTGCCGGTGCCCTGGTAGAGCCAGAGCGTCCCGGACGAGTCCCGCGCGATGAGGTCGGCCTTGCCGTCCCCGTTCAGGTCACCCGTGCCGACCAGGGAGCTGTAGCCGCTCCAGCCGGGACCCACCTGCGTACGAGGGGCAAAAGGCGCGTTCGGATTGCCGGTGCCCTGGTAGAACCACAGCGTGCCCGACGCGTCGCGGCCGACGACCGTACCCGTACCGTCCGACATCTCACGGCTGACGCTGGTGAAGGTGTCGTACAGGTCCCAGTCCTGGCCTATCAAGGAACGCGTGGCCAGCGGAGCCGCCGCCACACCCGTGCCGTGGTACTGCCACAGCGCGCCGGAGTTGTCCCGTGCCAGCAGTGTGCCGAGCTCGGACGGCGGCGGCACGCCGACACCGGTGAGCTGCTCCAGCTGCGCGCCCTGCCCGGCGTCGCCCGTCAGTTCGTACGTGGACGTCTGCGTGCCGATCGCGGTCGGCGAGAACGTCACCGTCTGCCGGACGCTCTGCTCGGGGCCGATGACCAGGCCCTCGGGCAGCGGGTCGGAGCTGGTGAACACACCGGCCGGCGCCTTCGCCTTGGTGATCGTCACCGGGATGTTCCCGGTGTTGGTGATCGTGAAGTACTTGGTGCTCGACGTGTCGTGGACCACGCCTCCGAAGGACAGGGTCGACGGGGTGAGCGTCAGGTGGCCCTGGCCGGTGATCGCGGTGCCGTCGATCGGGATCGTGAGCGGGCCGCTGGTGCTGGTCAGGGTGATCGAAGAGGCGTGGTCACCGGTCGCCGTCGGGGCGTAGCCGACCTGGACGACGATCGAGCCCTGCGCCGGGATCACGGTCGGGTTCGCGGGGTCGGCGCTCGGCAGGTTGTCGGCCGTGAACGGCCCCGTCGGCGGGGTCACGCCGGTGATGGTCTCGGGCTCGGTGCCGGTGTTCGTCACCTGGACGTTCGCAGTCGCCGCGGCGCCGGTCGGCTGGCTGTCGAAGGACACCGTGCCGGGGAACGCCGCCAGGCCCGGCTTCGTACCGACGCCGTGCAGGCTCAGGGCGAAGCTGCCCGCGTCCGTGGCCAGGGTGAGCGTGCCGCTCGCGCCCAGGACCGCGGTGGGCTTGAAGGTCACGGGCAGCGAAACCTGCCCGCCGGCCGGGACCTTGAGCGGCAGCGACGAAGTGTCGGCGGTGAACGGGCCGTCGACGGTGGCGCTGCTGATCGTCAGGTCGTGGGACGGGTTCTGGTTCTCCGTCAGCACGACGTCGCCGGCCGCCGAGCCGCCCACCGGCACGAGTCCGAACTCCGCCGGGCCTCCCTTGAGCGGGCTGGCCGCCGGGTTGCCGAAGGCGTAGACCTTGCCGTCCCGCGTGCCGATGAAGACCTGCCCGCCGTCGGTGGCCGGGGTGGCGAACTTCGGCGCGGTGCCGATCGGCGCGGACCACACCAGCGGGAGCACGCCGTTCCCGTCCGGGACCGCGCCGTACGCGCGCAGCTCTGCGTTGACGCCGGTCGGGCCGCCCGACCGGACCACCCACACCAGGGCGCTGCCCGAGCTCGTGCCGTCCGAGGTCACCACGGGCGATCCGCTGGTGTACGGGAAGGTGTCCTGGCTGGACCCGGCCACGCTCAGCGCGGGATTGCCGGCGCTGGTCACGCCGCGGTGCAGCGCGGTCAGTGAGCCGTTGTTGCCGACGAGGTAGACGTAGCCGCCGTCGCCGCCCCAGACGCCGGGGTGGCCCCACTGGCCCTTGAGCGGTCCGGTGGTCCCCACCACGGCGTCGGTGCCGCCCGCGCCCTGCGAGCGGCCGCCGAGGTGGTCGCGGTCCAGCAGGAAGACGCGGCCGTCCTTGCCCTGCTGCACCATCAGATGCGGGTGCGAGGCGGTGCCGAAGCTGTCCGGGAGGCCGACGGGGCCGCCGGAGGCCAGGTCGGTGTCCTGCTGGTCCAGGGTCGGCGCGTTGGACGGGCTGAAGAAGTCGGCAGCCTTCAGGCTCTTGTCGGCCTGCACCTGGAGCCGTACGACGGACTCCGCGAGCGTGCCGGGCGGCGAGGTGCCCACGCCGGGCGCCGGGCTCACGCCGTTGCCGGTGGCCACGAAGATCCGGTCGGGGCCGTCCGAGACGATGCCCCCGCCGGACTGCCAGATGCCGGCGCCGCTGTTGCTCGCGCCGGTCTCCGTCGCCCACATCGAGGTCACCGACGGATTGGCCGTGCTCACGCCCACGACGTAGCCGCGGTACGGCTGGGCGTCGCAGTGTCCGCCGAACGCGGCGTACACGACGCCGCCGAGCAGCAGCAGGCCGGGCCGCTGCATCTCGTACGCCGGCAGGAAGGGCTGCTTGGGGTCGTTCGAGGGCGCACCCTGGATCGTCACGGGGAAGCCCGGCTTCTCCGCGCCCGTGACCGGGTCGATCGCGTGCATGTACCAGTGCGGGTTCAGCGTGCTGGACCCGTCGTTCACCTTGGTGGTGAGGTAGACCGCGCCGCCGGCCTCGTCGTACACCGGTGCGGCGGTGCTGCCGACGGTCGGCGCGAGGTCGCCGCAGTTGAGCGTGGACGCCGGCCACGCGGGCCCGAACGTGCGCTTCCACTGCACGGCGCCGGTGGTGCGGTCGAGGCCGTAGGCGACGTTGTTCTCGGTGACCACGACCACCGTGCCGCCCACGACGAGCGGCTGCGCGTAGATCTGCCCGTCGAGCTGCGCCGGAGCCTTCCAGAGCTGCCCGAAGGACGAGGACCGCACGTCACTCGGGCCGAGGTCCGGCTCGACCTGGTCCCAGCCGGTCCGCAGGTCGTCCTGCGAGCCGGTCGTCTCACTCGCCTGAGCTGACTGCGGAACGCCGCCGAAGCCCATCAGGCCCGCGGCCACCGCGGATGTGACGGCGAGCGCCGTGCGGCGCCGCCACGTGCGTCTGCGCGCGCCACGGGTGGCGCCGGATTCCCCCCTGGACGTTGCCAAGGAATCCCCCTCCTGAGTCCCCATGAATCCCTGAGATCCCCCACGCCATCCCGCCACGAAGTGCCTCGCCGACCACGTGAGGGGCCGCGGCACAGGGGCCGCAACGTGCTGCATGCAAGCACATAACTGGCCTACGTACGCGCGAAGTTCGGTGTGATCCCAGCTGTTCGCCGAATGCGGGTCCAGGCTTCGGCCGGCCCTTGGCCGCCGGACATCCCCGGTTCACCGCGGAGGCCGGGCTGTTACGCGTGAGGTTCCGGATCCGCTACGGCCCGGGAGGCCTCGGCGGTGACTACGGACGTCCGCAGCCGGCCTGCGAGCAGGGCCGTGCTCGGCGTGGAGTCGCCGCCGGCGCCCGCACGATCGTCCCCTGCCCGGGACAACGCATCCGGCGCCACAGCGTCCTGACCACGGGGCGCGGGGCCGGGTGGCCCGATCTGTTCTGCGGCTGTCCCGGTTCCGTCGTTTGGCCGACCACCCGGCCCGGCAGTCAGCCCAGCAGCGCGTCGAGGAACGGGGTGGACAGCACGTGGTGCGGGTCGAGCCGGCCGAGGACCGCGACCGCCTCGTCCCACCCCGGGCCGCCGCCCGCGCGGTGCGAGGCGGGGATGGCGCCGGTGAGGACGTCCTGGTCCGACCAGGCGGCGGTCTCGGTGTAGGCCCAGCCCTTGGACCACTCCACGCGGACGGTCGCCCGGTCCCCGTCCAGGGCCAGCAGGAACTGCTCGACCTCACGGTAGAAGCGGGGCAGGGCGGGTGTCGCCGGCAGGGAGAGGATGTCGATCCACACGGCGGTGTCGGCGTCCGGCCGGTCGGGACGCGGCCGCAGGGCGGACAGCAGCGGGGGTCGCGCACCGGGGACGCCGCACGCGGAAGGGTCCTCCAGACCCGTCACCCGTATCTCCACCTGGCCGTTGACCGGGTATTCGCCGCGGGCCGCGTACTGCGCGAGGAGCGTGCGGTAGAAATCGGCGAACCGGCTGACCACCCACTGCAGATCGGCGCGGCGGACGAGGACGGCGTAGCCGTTGGCGGTCTCGCGCAGGGTGGTGGGCCGCACGTACTCCAGCAGGTTGCGGGAGGCACCCCACAGGTCCGAGCGCAGCCCGTCCGCCAGCAGGTGGGTGAGCACGTCCCCGGTCAGCACGTCCTGTACGAGCGTCCCCGAGAGTAGGACGTCGGTGATGTCGCCGGTCAGCGCGACCTTGGCCAGCAGGTACTGGACCTGCCCGAAGAGCGGCGCGCTCGCCCAGGCCCCGGAGACCAGGTCCCCGGCGAGCCGGGCCACCGGCTCGGGGATCGAGTCGGAGAAGGGGTAGTTGTACGGTTCGGAGACGGCACGGGCGGCGAGGGGCCTGTCCGGGGTGACGGTCCAGGTCTTCAGCCAGGGCTTGTCGGTGAAGGCGAACCAGATCGCCTCCGCCCGGCCGGCGGCGTCCACGAACCCGGCCAGGGTCCGGGTGCCGGCCGGAGCGCCGGGGGCGGCGAACAGTTCGGTGGCGGGGATGTCCAGGTAGGACCGGCAGCGCAGGTTGCTGTCGGCGCCCACCCGCAGGACGGCCTCGGTGACGAGCGAGCGGCCGAGGTGGGTGAGGAGCGCGTCGCAGTCGGGTTCGGCCCGGCCGACAGTCCGCAGGACGTAGCGGCCGGCGCCGCCGTCCCACACGACCGCGGTCAGCTCGGTGACCAGGTTGCTCAGCGAGCCGTAGCCGTGGCCCGGTGACGGGGTCTCGCCGGCCGCGGGGACGGCGGTGCCGTGCGCGCCGACGGCGAGTGCGCCGCCGACCGAGAGGTCGCCGGGCGCCGGCGCGGCGGTGACCCCGTATCCGCCGGTGCCGGCGAACGCGAGCAGCGCCTCCAGCGAGGCGCCGGCCTGGACGCGGACGGTGGCGGAGCCGTCCGCCGCCTGCTCATCCACTGTCATCGCGGTCAGGTGCGCGGTGGTGTCCAGCAGGATGACGCGGGTCGCGGCGAGTGTGCCGTCGGCCACCGTGAGCGGGGCCCAGCCGTGCCGCCGGCCCTGCGCGCGGGCGGTCCACCCGGCGCCGTACGCCCAGTTGACGACGTCGAGGACCTCCTGGGGAGTGCGCGGTGCGCACGTCCACAACTCGTCGGTGCGGATCTCGCCGGCCCAGTTCTCGTAGGCGCGCTGGTAGACGTCGAGCCCGGCCGGCAGACCGGGCGGCGGTCCCGCGGCCGCGTGGGCACTGCCCGGCCGGACCAGCCCCCGCAGCAGCCAGACCGCACCGCCCGCGGCGGCCGACGACGCGAGCAGCCTGCGCCGCGACAGGGCCCCACCCTGGTCCGAAGGATCGTCCGCCATCCCCGCCACCCCTCCCCTGCGCCGGACCGGCGCTGCCGGGTCGCTCGCGCTCGCACGTTACTTATCGGCGAGGGACGCCACGGCCGTGCGTTCGCGCAATTCACGTGATCGAGTGGTCATCCCGCGAACTGTCCCTCCCGGAGCGCTCCTGTCGTGTAAAAGGCGTGTCCGGCGTGATGGGCGCCTCAGGGGTGTGCGCCGTTCATCCCGGCGAGCGCGCGGCGGAAGCCGGCGGCGGTCGGCGGACCGTCGCGCCAGCGGGCACCCACGTGGTCGTCGGGCCGGACGAGGAGTGCTCCGTGCGGGCGCAGGCCGCAGAACTCCGCGTGCCGGCCGGGGAGGGCCTCGACACGGATCGGCCACGGGGCGGCTGCCAGGTCCGCCCACCGGCCGGGATCGGGGGTCAGCAGTGTGAACCACTCCCCCACGGCGTCGAGCGAGGAGCGGCCGGGCGCCAGCCACAGGTGCGGCATCCGGCGGCCGGGGTCCGCGGTGGGGACGTAGCGGGTGGCCCCTTCCTCGGACCTGCCGGACCCGTCGGACGCGCCGGGCGGCGGTCCGGGCGCGGAACCGCAGTCGCCGAGGACGGCGCCGGAGCGGTAGGTGGGGCCGAGGACGAGGCCGAGCTGTGCGAAGTACTGCTCGGACCAGGGCAGTTCCAGGCGGTCCGGCGCCCGGCCGGTGCTGCGCTGCTCGCGCCGCCGGTCCTGCACCCGGAGCAGGAGCCGGGTGTTGGCCACCGCCTGCCGGAGCGTCCGGTGGGCGACGGGGTGCCGCTCCGCCGGGTAGCTGTCCAGCAGGTCCGGCCCCGCCCAGCCGTGCAGCACGCCTGCCAGCTTCCAGCACAGGTTGTGCACGTCGGCGATGCCGGCGTTCATGCCGAGGCCGCCGACGATGGGGATCGCGTGCGCGGCGTCGCCGGCCAGCAGGATCCGGCCGTGCCGCAGCCGGTCGGCGACGAAGGCGTTCATCACCCAGTGCCCCACCCTCGACACCTCGACCCGCACCTCGTCGCCGGTCCCGAGGGCACGCGTGAGGAGGCCGGGCCAGTCGGCCTGCCCGGCGCCGTCGGGCGTGGGGACGAACCACGCCCAGCCGCCCTCGGGGTAGAGCGGGGCGAACATGCCCTGCGCGGTGAAGTAGACGCCCGCCGGGCGGCCGTCCGACCAGCGGCCGAGATCGGCGTCGAACACGACGGTGGTGAAGCCCCCCATCGCGCCGGGGCCGGTGGTGCCGATACCCAGCAGATCCCGGACGGTGGAGTTCGCCCCGTCGGCGGCCACCACGTAGCGGGCCCGCACGCGCGACGGCCCGCCGCCGCCTGCGAGCAGCGCCACGACGCCGTCCGCCTCCTGTGTCAGCCCCACCAGTTCGGCGCCGAAGTGCACCGGGCCCCCGGCCGCACCGATGAGGACAGGTTCCAGCCGGTCCTGCGAGGTGACCACTCCGGTCACCGGGCTCTCGGGCACCGGCGCGTCGATCCCCACCATCGCATCGGTGGCGTAGTCGGGGTCCCGGAAGGTGTCACGGAAGCGGACGCGACCGTACTCCGGCGCGAGCGCCGCAGCGGCGATGCCGGCGGCGAGGCCGAGCCGGCGGTAGATCTCCATCGACCGCAGGTTGACCAGCCGGGACCGAGGGAAGGGCGACAGCGCGCGGTGCTTCTCGGCCAGCACCACCCGCACGCCCCAGCGTTCGAGCAGGGCACGGGCGGTGAGCCCGACCGGCCCGCCCCCGACGACCAGCACCTCCGCCTCGGCGTCCGCCACGGGCATCGGACCTCCAGGGCATCCTGGGCGAAAGAGCCGTACACCCCATGCTGATCCGGTACGGACGGCGGAGCCACCCGGCTGATGCACGCGGGTGATGCACGCGGGTGATGCAGTGCAACGAGAGCGGCTTCTCCTGCCGGGTCCTGCAGAGCGTCTTCATGCCCTTCCTCGGCCCGGCAGCCGGCCCGGTGCGACGCCGTCCCCTCCAGCGGTGACGGACGGTGATGACGACGTTGGGGAGGCCCAACGTGAAGTGCCCCCTCGGGTCCGGGCACTTCCGTCTTGTCCTGCGAGGTCCAGCCGTTGGTGGCTGCGGATCCTCGTCTCGTACAGCGCTGCTCTGCCGCGCCTCCGACGTGCAGCCGGCGTGCCGTCAGCCGTAGCAGCGGACCTCGAAGACCGATGCCGGGACGTCGCCGTGGGGGGCGGGGATCTCCAGCGACAGGTCGTCGGTGGTCACCGGCTCGTCCAGCACGATCACGTTGCGGGTCTGGTGATTGTCCCGGCGCTCGGCGATGACGTGGCCGGAGGCGCGCCGGGTGTAGTCACGGACGCAGAAGGGGACCGCGCGTTCGGTGTGGTCCCCCAGAACCGACTCCATCGCGTGGTCGTGGTCGGTGTCGAAGGCCAGGTGGACGCGGGAGATCCGCCGCGGTTCGGGCCAGCGCAGGTGCAGGGCGGGGCGGGGGTCGTGCGGGGCGGCGGCCCAGGCGTTGGGGCGGTCGGTCGGGCGGGCGTGGCCCGTGCGCAAGGACTCTACGGGCCAGGCGCGCAGCGGCGGGTCGATCGTCAGGGCGAGATTGCGGCCGTCCGGGCGGCGCTCGGGCGTCCAGAACACGGGGCCGGCCGACAGCGGGGTCGGCGTCCTGCGCGGAAGCGTTCCGCACCGCCAACAGCCCCGTCACCCTGGCCTCCGTGGTGCGGACCGTCACGTGGTCGTTGCGCAGAACGGTCACGAAGACGTAGCGGGGCCGGTCCAGCACCGCGTCCGCATCGATCTTCACCGCCTGGTCCTGCCCCGGGGCGAGTTCGACGTCCTGGGCGGCGAGCACCGTGTCGGGGGTGTAGTCCTCGGGGCCGCAGCCGGTACGGACCTCCACCCGCAACGTCGTCGGCGCCGACACATCCACCGTCAAGGTGAACTGCGGCACCCGGCCCGCAGGCAGCGGCAGCAGCTGGGCACGGGAGAAGTCCAGCGGCACCACCGGACCGTCCGCGGGAGCGGCTGCGTACGCCCTGTGCGGGCGGCGGCGAGGCGGTGCGGCTCGCCGTACGGGCCGATCCGTCGGTGCGTGGGACGGCCGCCTCCTTCGACGCGGCCACCGCGGCGGCCCGCGTCACCCGTCCCGTACTGGTCGCCGCCGCGCCCCGATCCCGTCGTGCCCCCGGTCGGGCAGTTCGCGGTGTTCCGCGCGCTCACCGGCCCGAAGGCCCGGCTCGCCCTCGCCGCCGGGCATGTGGAGCACCCGGGCCGGGCCGCCGAGGACCGGCTGATGCGCGCGGCGTTCGCGCAGTGGCTCCGCGACCCGCCGCCCTCCGCGTGAGGGGCGCGGCGACCTCAGTGGTGGCCGTGAGCGGTGTCGGCCGCGCCGCCGAAGAGGCGGGCCACCGCGCGGAACGGCAGCGTGACGACGGTCGCGATCGCGTGGCCGACGGCTTTCAGGACGTCCGCCATGGCGGTGAGCATCGAACCCACTCCCCTTCTCCTGGCCGGGGCCGCCCGGCGGTCCCGGGCCGGTCCCCTGCCTCCATGCGGCTACCCCGCCCGCTCGCGTCCATGAGTGCGATCGTTCATCGCCCGGCCGCTACCCGCGATTCGTGACGACGGCCGCGGCTCACGGCACCTGCCCGCGTGCCCCTGGGTAGGACGGGGGGGCGGAGCGGTCCGGGGTCGAGCAGGGTCAACGCAGCCTGACCTGCAACGCGACACGCGGCATCACCACAGGTTCAGGAAGCTCCGCACGTCGTCGTAGCCGTCCCGCGCCCGGCCGTCCACGTCCGACGGGTCCGCCTCGGACCGCGCCGCCTCGGCCTCGTAGTGGGCCTGCTCGGTCGATGCGGCAACGCAGCGAGGTGCCGTGCCGGGCGTCGCAAGCCGGTGAACCCTCCCGGTCACAGCACTAGGGGATCAGAAGGGCGCGCAGGGCGGCGGCGCCGCCCTGCGCGAGCCAGTCGGACAGGGTCCGCAGGCCCGGGTGGATGACGCGCAGCGCCTCGATGTCGGCGTGCCAGCGCTCGCCGGAGCTCCAGCGCCGCCGGACCTCGGCGATCGACGGGCTCAGCGCGGCGCCCTCCTCGTGGGTCAGCTGCTCGTAGCGCAGCCGGGTCCCGGTCGCCGCGCCGATCGTCGCGACGGCCTCGGCGGGGGTCGGCGCGTCGCCTGCGAGTTCCAGCGTGCGGCCGGCGAAGCGCTCCGGCTGGTCGAAGGCGAGGGCGGCGAACTCGGCGATGTCTTCCAGGGCGATGATCTGCACGGGCTCGTCCGGCGGGAAGAGGTGCCGGTGGACACCACCGGAGAAGCCGTCGATACCGAGGCCGGGCGAGCCGAGGTAGTTGGACATGAAGCGCACCGGGCGCAGCACGGTCACCTGCGGGACGCGCTCGCGCAGGTAGTCCTCGATGTCCCGCTTGCCCGGGGCGGCGAACGCGGCGCCGGAGGTCGAGGCGACGCCGGTGAAGACCACGTGGCGGACCCCCGCAGCGACCGCCGCGTCGGCCAGGGCCCGGCCGCGGGCGACCTCCAGGGCCTGGTCGCTGCCTCCCGGCCCCCACGTGGCCGGCGGTACGGCGAACAGCCCGGCGGCGCCCTCCAGGGCCGGGGCCAGGGTCGACGGCTCGTCGAAGTCCGCGACGGCGAGTTCGGCGCCGATGTCGGCGAGCGCCGCGGCGCGGGGCGAGGCCTTGTCGCGGACGAGCACCCGCACCGCGCGCCCGCCGGCCAGCAGCCGCCGGGCGGTCGCGCCGCCCTGGTTGCCGGTGGCGCCGGTCACGACGACGGGGCCGTCGACCGGGCCCGAAGCGGGGCGGGGGGCGGGTTCCGGGGCAGGCGCGACGGTGCGGGTGGGCCGGGTGGCGGTCATGTCGTACTCCCTTTCCCCGGGGGCTGGTTGGCAGGGAACACACGCGGCGCCCCCGGGACAGATGGAATACTTCAGCCCGGTTGAGCGTCGTCCTCAAGGGGTTTCGTGACATGACCGCAGCGACCGTCGGGGGTGACCGGGCCGACGCCCGCCGCAACCGGGCCAAGGTACTGTCCGCCGCGGGCAAGGCCTTCGCCGCCGGGGGGCTGGAGGTCTCGCTCGGCGAGATCGCCCGCCGCGCGGGCGTCGGCGCGGGCACCGTGTACCGGCACTTCCCGACGAAGCAGGCCCTGCTGGAGGCGGTGTTCGCCCGGCACCTGGACGGCCTCGCCGCCTCCGGGGAGCGGCGTTCGGCCGGGTCCGGGCCCACCGAGGCGTTCTTCGGGTTCCTCATGGACGTGGTCGAGATGTCGCACCGCGGCGGCCCCGTGTGCGAGGTCGTCGCCGCCGAGGCCGGCTGGCCGCGCCCGGCGCTGACCGCCTCCCTGCTGCGCTTCCACCAGGTCCTGACCGCCCTGCTGCACGCCGCGCAGCGCGCCGGGGGCGTCCGCCCTGACATCGGCCCCGAGGACGTCGTCGCCCTCACCGTCGGGTGCGCGGCGACGCTGGCCGCCCGCCGCGACCGCGCGGACGGCCTCCGGCTCGTCCGGCTGACCCTCGACGGCCTGCGGACCGCCGCCGTCACGGAACCCACCTCTTTTCGTGACAACGCCGCCCGCGGCCGCGGCCGGGACGCCGCCGCGCGCTGCGAGGAGTGCGGGGACGCGCTCGCGCCCCGGCCCACCGGCCGTCCCGTCCGCTTCTGCGGCGCGGCCTGCCGCCAGCGGGCGCACCGGCGCCGCCTCGCGGGCCGGGCGGGCGGCGACGCCATCCTCCCGATGGCCGAGGTCCGCCCTCCGGTCCCTTGAGCACCTCACGCACCAACGGCACGCTGGGACCGCTCACCTCAGCGGGGCGGTACGGGCCCCCGGCCGGTCACAGGGAGCCGCGTCCGGCGGGGGAAACGGCGCCGCCCGAGCCTGCGCCCCCGCCCGGGGGCCGAACGCGGCCGGGGGCACCCCCACCGGGAGCAAGCGGCACGGGCGGGAGCGCACGCCTTCATCCGCCTGGTACGTGGGGGCGCGACCGGACGACGTGGGAACACCGCGCAGCGTCGACTCACCGCTCGCCGTGGCCGGGGTTCCGCCCAAGCGGCGGCACAGGCCGGCCAGGTCGGGTCCTCCGCTGGTCGCGGGTCCCGGCCACCTTGACGAGGTTGTCCAGCTCGGCGGCCCGCCCGGCGGCCAGCCGGGCGGTCCATTCCTCGTCGTGCATGCTGTCGGCCGTCATGGTCACCCGCGTTCCGCCGTCGGCGGTCGCACGCAGTTCGACCTCGGTGAGGAACTCGTACGGCTCGACGCCGGGGACGAAGTCGGCGAGCGTGGCGTAGGCCAGCCGCCGGGCTGGCTGGACCTCGGTGAACGTCTTGTGCGAGGTGGAGCCCAGCGGCAGGCCCGCACTCTCCATGAACGCGATCTGCTCGGGGCCGGTCGCGGTCATCGTGTAGGTCAGCGTGCCGCCGACGCGCAGGTCCAGGGCGTCCACCCGCACGGTGAAGCCCTCCGGCGCCCACCAGGCCTCGATGCCGGCCCCGGTGGTCCACAGCTCCCAGATCCTCTCCGGTGCGGCGTTGCAGGTGCGCTCGAGCCGGATCTGCTGCGTGGTCATGCTCTCTCCTGGTTTCCCGAAACGGGCACGCCTGTGAAGAGTTGGACGCCGGCGGGGGCGTTCCGTCATCGGTGCCCGCCGTCGCCGCCTTCGGCCGGCAGTCTGAGCGGCAGGCCGAAGGCGGCGACCAGGTGGGCCTCGAACGTGGTGATCTCCACGATGCGACCGGCCTCGACGCGCAGCACGTCGACCATCTGCGCCCGGTACACCGAGGTCCCCGGTCGCTGCACGTAACCGGCGACGGCCGGCTGCCGGTTGGCCCGGACCGGCAGGTGCCGCCAGCGGCCGAAGTACCCCGGCGAGGCCGGGTCGAAGACGCGGCCGAGCTGCCGGAGCAGCGCGTCCCGGCCCGCGAACCACACCGGATTGGGCGGCATGGTCACCACCACGTCGACGCCGAGCAGGTCGGCCATCATCGACACGTCCGCGCGTTCGGCCGCGGCCGTGTAGCGGCGCACGACGTCCTGCTCCTCCTGGCTGCGCTGCCCGACCGCCCAGTCCGCCCGCTGCCGGGGCAGCCGCTCGCGCAGCGTCCGCCGGGCGCGCTGCAGGGCGCTGTTGGTGGCCGCGGCGCTCATGTCCGTCAGCGCCGCCACCTCCTCCACGGGGCGGCCCAGCACGTCCCGGAAGATCAGCACCGCGCGCTGCCGGGGCGGGAGGTGCTGGAGCGCGGCGAGGAAGACCAGTTCCACGGTCTCCCGCGACTCGGCGGCGGCCTCCGGCTGCTCGTCGCCGGACGGCAACTCGTCGAGCAGCCGGTCCGGATAGGGCTGCAACCAGGGCAGGCGGTCCGGCGGCCCGCCGCTGCCGGACTCGATGCCGGGGACCGGCTCGTACCGCCGGGGGCGGCGGCCGGTGCGGCGCAGGTGGTCGATGCAGACGTTGGTGGCGATCCGGTAGAGCCAGGTCCGCACCGCCGCCCGGCCCTCGAACCCGGATCGGTCCCGCCAGGCCTTGAGCAGCGTCTCCTGCACCAGGTCCTCGGCGTCGTCGTAGGAGCCGACCATGCGGTAGCAGTGCAGGTGCAGCCATTTGCGGTGCGGTTCGACGAGCGCGGCGAAACCGGCCTCGTCACCGGGCGGTCGCTCCCGGGTTTTCGTCACGTCGACCCGCGTGACGTCATGGGCCAGCCGCCGCAGCCTGCGGACCGCCGCGCCGAGGGCCTCGGCGTCCGAGCGGAAGGCCTCCGGAGGCCGCAGGGCCAGTGTCTGCACCTGCCGCTCGATGTCCGCGAGGACGGCGGCCGCCGGCTGCTCGACCGCGGTGTGCCTGTCGCGGTAGGCGCGTTGGCGGCAGGCAGCCGAGCAGTAGACGGACCTCCGCCCGCGCCCGCGCTCCGGCAGCACGGCGGCGCAGACCTGACACTTCCGTCCGGCCACGGGCGCCTCCTGCCTTTCGTCACCGGGATGCGGTGTTACGAAAGACCTTAGGACGCCGCACGCCCTCGCCGGCGGCCCGCCCCGCGCGGCCGCCGGCCACCGCTGTTGTCCGCTGTCGGATGCGGCTGGGCCGTCCGGTGACGACGTGCGGTCCGTCACGGTGCGGGGGTGGACCTCCGCAGGGACGGCACCGTCCGGCGTCAGGAGCGGACGGCGTCCCGCCCGTCTAGCTGCAGAGCTGGAAAATGCCTGATCAGGGGTTGCATTCCAAGTTCGGCACCCCACGGACATTGTCAGGGCTCGGTCAATCTTCTAGAGTCGTCGCCGGAGCATCCGGCACTTCCGCATCGTCCGGCACACCCTCACCTCTGGACGTGACATGACGCGACGCCGTCGTACGCTCATCGCCGCCTGCCTGCTGGGCGTCCCCGCCGCAAGCGCCCTGCTGCCCTCCGCCGAGGCTGCCGTGCCGCCCGAACACGCCGTCGTGGTGTGCCAGAGCGCCAGCTTCTACGCCAACTACAACAGCTCGAGCGGCCCCTCCGGCCTGGTGCGCACGCTGGGCTACGGCGACAAGATCGGCCACACCCCGGGTTCCCACCCCGTCTACAACGGCTGGGCCGCCACCTTCGACTACGGCCCCAACGACTGGGGATATCTGCGGATCGAGTGCATCGGCGGCTACGACTCCTGGTGACACGACGGCCACCGACCGGCGGCCGCTCCGCTGTCCACCCCCTGACATACCTTCCACCAGCGGGAGCTCACCATGCTGCGAACCCTGACGACCGGCGTGGCGGCCACCACCCTGGCCGCCGCCGCACTGCTGGCCGCCGCCGTCCCCGCCGGCGCCGCGAACGGCACGGTCGGCGTCCGCGAGACCGTCTGCGCCCAGGACCTCTACGTCAGGACCGCACCCGTCGGCGCCTGGATGGGCACGCTGTACACCGGGCAGACCTTCCTGGTCGAACAGGTCGACGGCTCCTGGGTCTACGGCTTCGCCTACGGCGACATCAACCGGCACGGCTGGGTCCAGAACGGCTGGTTCTGCTGACTGTTCGACTCCCCCTGCGGGAGCGCGCGGACTTCCGGAAGGCAGACTTCCTGCACGCCCTCTACGACGCCGTCCTCGCCGACCCCGGGACCGGGACCGTCCTGAGCGGCGCACGCGTACCGCGCATGAACGCGATCAGGGAACGCCGGTCCGTACCTGCCGCCGCGAACTACTGGACCGCACCCTCGTCCTGAACCACCGGCATCTGCTGCACGCGCTGCGCGAGTTCGCGCAGTTCTCCACCGGCACGTGCGCGAACGGGGTGGGCCCGGGCTTGATCCGCCCGCTGTCACCACCAACCCTGTGCCCTCCGCCGCCGCGCCGCGGCGCACCGGGTCGCCCGAGCGCACCGCACACCGTCGGGCCGAAGTCCCGCGGGAGCTTCGGGAGTGCGGCCCGACCGCTGGTCGTATCGCCACCCGGAGACGCGTTCCCGTCGAAGACGTCGCGGGTGGACACCGCCCTGGATAGCATCACGCTGGTCGCCGGCCTGTGCCTGACCGGCGCCGCCGCACCGTACGAGAGACGTTGCGACCTGCCGAGGAGGCGGAGCATGCCGCACCAGCCCACCCGACGGACCGTTCTGCACAGCATGGCCGCGGGCGTCGGGGTGATCGCCTTCGACCCGTCGGCCCGCTCCTGGATCGCGGGCCCGGCCCACCCGCACCCCGCGGACACTGCAGGCAACAGCCTGGCAGGCGTGCCGAAGCTGGACGGCACGCTGCTGACCGACCCCGTGTCACTCGCCGCCGACGCGGACGACTTCGGCCACTCCGTGCACCACCTCCCGGCCGCCGTCCTGCGGCCCGGCTCGGTCGCCGACATCGTGGCGATGGTCCGATTCTGCAACACCCACCACATCCAGGTCGCCGCCCGCGGCCAGGGCCACGGCACCAACGGCCAGGCACAGGTGACCGACGGGCTGGTCATCGAGACCGCGCCGCTGAACACGATCGGACCGGTACGCACCGGTGCGGACGGCACCGGAACCGTGTCGGTCGGCGCCGGCGCCGTGTGGAGCGCGGTCGTGCAGACCACCCTCGTGCACGGCCTGACCCCGCCGGTCTTCACCGACTACCTCGAACTGTCGGTCGGCGGCACCCTGTCGGTCGGCGGACTCGGCGGCCAGTCGCACCGGCACGGCGGCCAGGTCGACACCGTCACCGCACTCCAGGTCGTCACCGGCGCAGGAGAACTGGTCGACTGCTCCCCGAGCCGCCGCCCCGACCTCTTCCGGGCGGTCCTCGCCGGACTCGGCCAGTGCGCCGTCATCGTCTCCGCAACCCTGCAACTGGTCACCGCGCCCACATCCGTACGCCACTTCCTGCTCCCGTACACCGACCTGGCCACCTACCTCGACGACCAACGACGACTGGTGAGCGACAGGCGGTTCGCCTACGTGGAGGGCTCGATCGCCCCCGACGCGACCGGGGCCTTCACCCGGTACGTCATCGAGGCAACCGCCTACGGCCCGCCCGCGGGACCCGACCCGGACGACACCGCACTGCTCCGCGGCCTGCGCCACGACCGATCCGGTGCGGTCACCGCCGAGACCCTGGGCTATTTCGACTTCCTCAACCGGCTGGCCCCGGGCGTTGCCGCACTGGAAGCCGCCGGCGTCTGGGCATGGGCGCACCCCTGGTTGAACCTGCTGCTGCCCGGCGACCGCGCCGCCGCACTCGCCGGCACCCTGCTGGACCGGATGGCCGGGCAGGACACCGGCCCGGGCGGCGTCGTCCTGCTCTACCCGCTCTCCGCCACCCGGCTGCACACCCCGTTGCTGCGGATGCCGGACGACCCGGTGCCGTACCTGTTCGCGGTCCTGTGGACGCTGGATCCGGCCGACCCCGCCGCGGTCGCCGCACGCGCGGCCGCCAACCGCGCGGCCTACGAGACGGTCCGTGCGGCCGGCGGCACACAGTACCCGGTGGGCACCATTCCCATGGGCGCCGCAGACTGGCGCAGTCAATACGGCGGCGCCTGGGCGGAGTTCGCAGCCGCCAAACGCCGCTACGACCCCTGCGGGCTTCTGGCCCCCGGCCAGCACGTCTTCCCGACCTGACCGGCACCCGACGCTCTCGGCATCGGGAAAGTGCTCGCCTCCGACCGCGGCAGCTTCACGACCGGGGCGGAGATCCACGTCGACGGCGGCGCCGGCGCGTTCTGACGCACGCGCGGGGCCGCCCTCGCGGGAACACGTCCACGGAGCCCGGCTCGGGGGGCACCGGCCGCACCCATGCCGACCGGGCACGGGCGCGGCCCGCCGGACGTCGCCGTGACGGACACCATATCCATGCGTAAACAAATACCCGCTCATGCAAGTATTATTGTCCTCAGGCGCCGCCCGCCCCGCCGGTGAGGCGACCTGCCCGTGTACCGTCCGGCACCGCCACAACTCCGGAGACTCCCCATGCCCAAGCTGTTCGAGCCGTACACCCTGCGGTCGCTGACCGTGCGCAACCGCGTCTGGATGGCCTCCATGTGCCAGTACAGCGCCGCGTCCACAGGAGCGGACACCGGCACCGCGAACGACTGGCACTTCACCCACCTCGCCGCGCGGGCGGCCGGCGGCACGGGCCTGATCCTCACCGAGGCCACGGCGGTCAGCCCGGAGGGCCGGATCACTCCTTACGACCTCGGCATCTGGAACGACACGCAGGTCGACGCCTTCAGGCGGGTGACCGCGTTCCTCAAGGAGCAGGGCACCGCGGCCGGCATCCAGCTCGCCCATGCCGGCCGCAAGGCCTCCACCGAGCGGCCCTGGGTGGACCGCGGCGCCCCGATACCGGCTGACGCGCCGCTCGGATGGACGCCGGTCGGCCCGAGTGCCCTCGCCTTCGGGCCGGCGTCGACCGTGCCGGAGGAACTGACCGAGGACGGCCTCCGCCGCATCGTCGGACAGTTCGCCGACGCGGCCCGCAGGGCGCGCACGGCCGGCTTCGAGGTCGTGGAGATCCACGGCGCCCACGGTTACCTGCTCCACCAGTTCCTCTCGCCGTACAGCAACCGTCGCACCGACTCCTACGGCGGTTCCTTCGAGAACCGGGTCCGCTTCCCGCTGGAGGTCGTCGAGGCGGTGCGTGCCGTGTGGCCGCAGGACCTGCCGGTCCTCTTCCGGGTCTCGGCCACGGACTGGCTCACCGAGAACGCGGAGGACGACCGCGAGGGCTGGACGGCTGCGGACACCGTGGCCTTCGCCAAGGAGTTGCACGCCCGCGGGGTGGACCTCCTGGACGTCTCCACCGGCGGCAACGTCCCCGACGCCCGTATTCCGGCGGCTCCCGGTTTCCAGGTCCCGTTCGCCGAGCGCGTGCGCAACGAAGCGGGTATGCCCGTCACCGCGGTCGGCCTGATCACCGAGCCTGCCCAGGCCGAGGAGATCGTGGCCTCCGGCCGTGCGGACGCGGTGCTGCTCGCCCGGCAACTCCTGCGCGACCCGTACTGGGCACGCCGCGCCGCGGAAGAACTCGGCGCCCAGCCGTACCTGCCCCAGCCGTACCACCGCTCGTAGCCACGGGTGGCGTTGCTGCCGGGTTCCAGGCGGGTGGTCCAGCGCATCGGGGACGACGGCCCCGCCCGATCGCCGTCCCCGATCTCACCGCCGGCCCAGAAACACGGCCCGGCCTTACGGCCCCTGCCCGCGGGTACGGAACCGCCCCGCGGTGTGACGCACACCGCGGGGCGGCCGCCGGGTCGCGAACGGTCCTACACCGGCGGGGTGCCGTACTTCGCCGACAGGTCCTGCGTGGACCACGGATCGCCCATCGCCGGCAGGTACGTCTCCTGCAGATGCCTGTCGGAGACGTTGACGGTGAAGAGGCTGGGCCAGGTCAGACCGCCGCCGGTGTCGTAGTGCAGCAGCGCGGACGGGGCCTGGTTGGCCGCCGGCGTACCGTACTTCGCGGACAGGTCCTGCGTGGACCACGGATCGCTCATGGCCGGCAGGTACGTCTCCTGAAGGTGGTTGCCGGACAGGTCGACCGTGTACACGCTGGTGTACCCGGAGTGGTACAGCGCCACCGGAGGGATGTCCGCCGCCACCTGCGGAGTGCCGTACTTCGCCGACAGGTCCTGCGTGGACCACGCATCGCCCATCGCCGGCAAGTAGGTCTCCTGCAGGTCGTGGTTGGCGTCGACGGTGTAGACGCTGGTGTACCCGTCGTGCACCGCGGCGGCCGGGGACACGGTGGTGGCCGGGGTGCCGTACTTCGCGGACAGGTCCTGGGTGGTCCACGGGTCGCCGATGGCGGGCAGGTAGGTCTCCTGCACGTCGTGGTTGGCGTCGACGGTGTAGACGCTGGTCCAGCCGGAGTGGACGGCGGCGGACGGGGACGTGCCGGGGCTGACCGGCGGGGTGCCGTACTTCGCCGACAGGTCCTGCGTGGACCACGGATCGCCCATCTTCGGCAGGTACGTCTCCCGCAGGTGGCCGCCGGCGGTGTCCACGGTGTAGACGCTGGTGTACCCCTCGTGCACGACGGCGGCGGGAGTGGTGCTCGCCGGAGCCGTGCCGTACTTCGCGGACAGGTCCTGGGTGCTCCACGGATCACCCATCTTCGGCAGGTACGTCTCCTGCAGATGGCCGTTGGAGGCGTCGATCGTGTAGACGCTGGTGTACCCGTCGTGGGTCACCGTCACCGGTGCCGTGTTCTTCATCACCGGCGGCGTTCCGTACTTCGCGGACAGGTCCTGGGTGGCCCACGGCTGGCCCATGGCCGTCAGATAGGTCTCCTGCAGGTGGCCGTCCGGGGTGTCGACCGTGTACACGCTGGTGTACCCGTCATGGATCACCGACCAGCCCGCTGTGGGGAACTGCGTCGCCGGCGCGACGGGCGGGGTGCCGTACTTCGCGGACAGGTCCTGGGTGGACCACGGGTCGCCCATCTTCGGCAGGTACGTCTCCCGCAGATGGCTGTCGGACTGGTCGACGGTGTACACGCTGGTCCAGGTGAGTGCGCCGCTCTCGTCGGAGTGGAGCAGCGGGACCGGTGTCTCGGTGGTGGGCGCGGTGCCGTACTTCGCGGACAGGTCCTGGGTGCTCCAGGGGTCGCCCATCTTCGGCAGGTACGTCTCCTGCAGGTGGTCGCTCGCCTGGTCCACCGTGTAGAGGCTGGTGTACCCGCTGTGGTCGAGTGCCACGGGCTGGGTGCCCGCCGCCACCGGCGGCGTCCCGTACTTGGCCGACAGGTCCTGGGTGGACCAGGGGTCGCCCATCTTCGGCAGGTACGTCTCCTGCAGGTGGTTGGCGCTGCCGGCCTCGTCCACGGTGTAGACGCTGGTGTAGCCGTCGTGGACCACGGCGGTCGGCGTCACGGTGGTGGTCGGGGTGCCGTACTTGGCGGACAGGTCCTGGGTGGACCAGGGGTCGCCCATCTTCGGCAGGTAGGTCTCCTGCAGGTGGTGGTCGGCGTCGACGGTGTAGACGCTGGTGTACCCGTCGTGCAGGAGGGCGACCGGGGAGGTGCCGGCCTGGACCTGCGGGGTGCCGTACTTGGCGGACAGGTCCTGGGTGGACCACGGGTCGCCCATCTTCGGCAGGTACGACTCCTGCACATGGCCGCTCGCGGCGTCGACCGTGTAGACGCTGGTGTACCCGTCATGGACCACGGCGGTCGGCGTCCACTTCGTTGCCGGGGTGCCGTACTTGGCGGACAGATCCTGGGTGGACCACGGGTCGCCCATCTTCGGCAGATACGTCTCCTGCACATGGCCGTTCGCCGCGTCGACGGTGTACACGCTGGTGTAGCCGTCGTGGGTCAGCGCCACCGGGGTCGTGCCCGGCTGCACGGGCGGGGTGCCGTACTTGGCGGACAGGTCCTGGGTGGACCACGGGTCGCCCATCTTCGGCAGGTACGACTCCTGCAGGTGGCCGTTCGCGGAGTTCACCGTGTAGACGCTGGCGTACCCGTCATGGACCACCGACGGCCCGGCGGGCGCGACCGTCACCGGCGGAGTGCCGCCGGAGCTGCCGTCGTAACCGGCCGCGACGATGTTCGCCTGCACCGCGTTGTCGGCGGCGTCGGTGGGGTAGCCATGCGTCATCACGCCCTCGAAGAACGAGCCGACCGACCAGTTGCTGTTGTCCCCTCCCGTCCCCATCACGATCGCGCCCTCCTGCTGCATCGGCGCGTCGCCGCCGCGGGTCGGCAGGGGGCCGTTGTACCAGGTGGTCAACGAGCCGTTCTGCGCGTCGCCGCCCTTGAGGGCGTAGGTCGTCTGCCCGTTGTTCTTCAGCATCGCGGTGACGAAGTTGCTCTTGTTCCCCGCGTTGTCGGTGTCCGAGCCGTTGCCGCCGCTGAACAGGCCGTTCTCCAGGTCGGCCTCGACCCAGGGACCGCTTCCCGTGCACGGCGGGAAGTAGCACTCCGTGCCGAGGTTGACGGCGTCCATGTGCCCGTTGCCGGTGTCCCGGGTGTTGGTCTCGGCGTTGCCGTAGTCGAAGCAGCAGCCGGAGTTGACGTGGGTGCCGCTGGCCACCATGTACATGCCCTCGGCCTGGCCGTTGACCGCGACACCCTGCGTGTCGTTGTCCCGGTAGCCCGTCTGCCCGACGATGTCGACGCCGTACACGTGGTGGCCGTTCACCGTGATGGGCAATGCGGAGGCGTCGGCGGCGTGATCCGGGCCGGCCGCGCCGCCCGAGCCCTCGATCGTCAGGTCGTTCCACTCGGGCGACTGGTCGTAGATCTTGGTGATGCCGCAGCTGGTGCCGGCGCAGAACGAGTCCTGCGCCGCCGCGTCGGCGTAACCGCCCGCCGTCAGCGGCAGGATGTCGATCCCCGCCTCGTCCGAGGCACGCTGGAGCTGGTAGAGCGGCCCGCGGTAGGACGCGTAGAGCGCACGCACCGTGCTGTGCGCCGCCACGCAGGGGGTGCCGTAGGTGTCGTAGATGTCGCACGGCAGGCTGCTCGCCGTTGTCGCCGGCGGCCCCCACTCCGCGAATCCGTCGGGAAGAAGTTCGGCGACGTCAGCGAGCAGGTCGGCGACCCAGGAAGCTGCGGACTTGGCCCAGGACCACGCCTGTTCCTTGATGCCGGAGCTGATCGCGTTCAGGACTCCGGGAAGCTGTGTCTCGAGCCACTGTTTGACGCTGGCCGTCGCGTATCCCCACAGAGCCCCCTGCAGGGCCCCCAGGAACGTCTTGGCCCACGCCTTCCCGTCCCCGAGCGTGCCGTCGAAGTACTGCGTGAGCATGCCCCTGAGCAGGCCGGCGGTGAACCCGCTGACGGTGGTGCAGGCGATGAAGGCTTCCGGTACGACCAGGATGCAGGCGTCGAAGACCAGCCAGCTGGCCAGATAGGCCATCGCCTTGGCGAAGGCCCACTGCAGCCAGGATTCCGAGGTCTGTACGTCCCAGACCGGGATGGTGAGGAACAGGCCGGTGTGGTCGGGCGTCATGCCCAGCGTGCCGTCGAAGTGCGCCGGACCCGAGGTGTCCTCGACGAGCGAGAACTCCTCGAGCTGCCGGTCGATGGTGTCGCTGAGGCGGCTGTTCTCCGCCTGGGCCTTGTCGAGGTTTCGCTGCATGGTCGCCGCGTCGTACGCGACACCCGTGTCGAGGGTGAACGTGAGGTCCCCGTCGGCCGCGGTGCTCACCGAGGTGCCGATCCCTGACGGGACGGATCGGGCCGGTAACGGGGACGGCGTCGCGGCCTGCGCCGGCAAGGCGGCGGCGGTCAGCGCGGTGGCCGCGACCAGGGCCGTCACCATGAGCAGCGTGCGGGTGAACCACTGGAACGGTTTTCTGCCGGTTCTGCGCAGTCTTCTCACTGAATCTCTCTTTGTCGGGACATTCCGAACGGTACGTGCATAGCGGGCCAGACCAACGGAGCAGGAGAGCGGAGAGCCGGCCACGGGCATTCGGTGAAGGTGCACCCGGTGCCGACGCACGCTTCCGCGAACCATTGGTTGACGGAAAGCAAAGTGTTCTTTCCTTGCACACGTACAACGGGGACCGGGACGCGCCAAAACCTATGGCAACCAAATTCAACAGGCCACCGGAACACATGTCAACAAATTCCTTCGCCGCACTTCCGCGACCGGCACAGCGCGGCCGGACCCGCCACGCCGTGGCTGTCACCACGGAAGACCGCCGCAGACCGGCGCAGAGCGGCGCGGGCGGCAGACCGCCGCGCGCGGCGGGGCGGCCGGGCGGCGGGGTATGGGCATCATCACCTGCGGGCCAGGTTTATTCACTGACTGCCGAAGAAAGGCGCACCATTGTCGAAGGTTTGCCGCGGTACGCCCCGCGAGGGTTTTTACCTCTCGATGCCGTTCTTTGACTTTCCCCTGGGCAACCGCGCCGTCGCGGCGGAATGGCGGATTTCTCTCTTCACCCGTGGTCCGGACCCAAGGTCCGTTATGACGGGACGGAACCGCCATCGGTTGCCGTGCGCTGACGCCTGTAGTGGCGTGCTGCCCGGGCGCGGTTTCCGCACGACGGCTTGCACCACTCCTGCCGCCCGTGGCTCTTGACGAAGTAGCGGACGCAGCGGGGCGCGGTGCAGGATCGCAACTGCGTGCGCTGCGGGCCGCCGAGAAAGTCGATGGCGGCTCGGGCCAGGGTCGCGACAAGCCGAACGTGCGGATCGTTTTCCGCGGACAGCAGTCGGGCGGTAGGGACTCCTCCGGCCGGCCAGTCGATCTGCGGGGCGACCAGTTCCCGCGCGGCAGCCGTGTTGAGGCGGGCCATTGCCTGGTCGGCAGTCATCAGGCGATGGGCGTCCGCCGGGCTGGGAGGAGCGGGACTGACCGCCCGGGCGAACAGGGCCCGGACAGCCTGCCGGAGCTCGATGATCCCGAGCCTGAGGCTTTCATCCGCTGCGAGTTCTCCAGCCGGAACGTGGTCGGCCAGCAGATCCTCCTGCTCGTGGATCCAGTGCGTTGTCCCCTTGACCGTGGCGAGGTCGTCGGCGACGCCACCGTCTCCGTCGTGGCGAATCGTGCTCGCCAGTTCCAGTGCCAGCCAGCGCTCCACAGGGCATCCCCTTCCATCTCGGTGCCCGGTCGCCAACCACTTGATCACATCCCTGGGCACACCGTAAGGTCCCTAACGGAAAAATGGAAACTTCCGTTAGACAGAGCGGGTGGGGACACCTGCCCTGACACAGGACGGCGGCTGGGCCCGCCATCGGAGGCGACTGCGAAATGACGCTGCTTGCACAGATCAGCGACCTGCACCTGGACGGCAGCGAGAGGGCAACCCGACGCGCCACCCGCGTCATGGACTACTTGCGAGCCCTGCCCCGCCCGGTCGACGCGCTCCTGGTCACCGGGGACATCGCCGATCACGGCGAGGAGGCCGAGTACGAGGAAGCGGCTCAGATCCTGACCGCCCCCTTCCCCGTGCTCACGTGCCCCGGAAACCACGACGCGCGACCGGCCTACCGCAAGGCCCTGCTCGGAGAGGCGCCCGACCACGGCCCCGTCAATCGGGCCCACGACATCGCCGGCACCACCATCCTGATGTGCGACTCCACCATCCCGGGCCGCGACGAGGGACGCCTCGACGCCCAAACGCTCGCCTGGATCGACACCACCCTCACCGCGCTGCCACAGGACGCCGCCGCACTGATCGCCTTCCACCAGCCGCCGGTCGAGCTCCATCACCCCCTGCCCGACTCCGGCATGCTCGAAGAGCCCGGACGACTGGCCGACCTGCTCGACGCGCACCCGCAGGTCGCCGCCGTCCTCACGGGCCACGCCCACACCGCGGCCGCCTCGACCTTCTCCGCGCGTCCGCTGATCGTCGGACCGGCCATCACCTGGACCCTGCGCATGCCCTGGGAGGGCGACAAGGCCGCAGACCGCGACCAGCCGCCCGGCCTCGCGTTCCACATCCTGTCCGACGACCGGCGCCTGACGACCCACTACCGCGTCGTCCTGTGATCCCCCGCTCGCACGATCCGGAGGCATCATGGTCCACCCCTACGCCGTCGCCGGGTTCCTGGCGGCGGTCCTTCCCCTGATCGCCACGCCCGGAGCCAGCTTGGCCCTGCTGATCCAACACGTCACCGACAGCGGCCGCCGTCAGGCTCCTCCCGTCATCCTCGGCACAGTCACCGGCCTGTACATCCACGCCACTCTCGCCACAGCCGGCCTGTCAGCCCTGGTCATGCACTGCAGCCTGGCCTTCACCGCCGTCAAGGTCATCGGTGCCGTCTACCTCATCGGCCTGGGCATATGGACATGGCGGTCAGCCACACCGAACGCGACACCCGCCCCCCACCGGCAACGCTTCCCGAAGCGCGTTGACTCCGTCTACGCCCAGGCCTTGCTCGCCAACGTCCTCAACCCGAAAGCGGCCGCCATCTACCTGACCCTCGTCCCCCAGTTCATCGCACCCCACCAGCCCTTCGGCGGCCAGATCCTGATACTGGCCACCGCCCACGCGCTGCTGATAGCGCTCTGGCTCGCCGCTTGGACCCTGGGAGGAAAGCGCAGCGGGCTGCGCTGACGACCGACAACGCAGCAAGCGTGCGTGCCAGACCCCTCCGGGCAGACGGGACTTTCGAAACAGGCCCTAGTACCTCCGGCCGGTCGTCACACGAACGTGCGACGACAGGGGCAACGGACGTCCAATGCCTCTGTGCGATCCCGGGGTTCGCGGCGGCGCGAATCTGCTGGAGCCCGACACACTGCGACGCTGGCCGGCGTGCCGCCGGCGGTACGGCGGCTGCACGCCGGCCTACGCCCTGTGGCTACGTGCCCCACTGGGCCCTGACTCGGTCAGTCCAAGGCGCCTCTGCGGGCAGCGCATATCGCCAAGGGCGGTGAGCAGGGCGCAGGCGCCGCCGAGCCACAGCACGCCCTGGAAGGTGGGCATGCCGACGACGACGCCGCCGACCAGCGCGCCGAGGCCGATGGCCAGGTTGAACACCGCCACCCACAGCGAGGAAGCCGCTTCCACCGCCCGCGGGGCAGCCTTGATCATCCAGGTCTTGAGGCCCACGGACACACCGCCGTAGGACAGACCCCGGACGGTGGTCAGTATGGCGGCGCCGACCACGGTCCGGCCCGGCAGCAGGAAGAGAGGCATCTCGACCGCGAGGGCCACGGAGATGATCAGCACGGTCCGGTGCACCCGGCGGGAGAGCGCCGCACCGGCGGCGAAGTTGCCGATCACGCCGGCCACACCGAACCCGAACAGCAGCGGACCGACGTAGCGCTCGTCGATCCCCCACAGCCTCTGCAGCGCCGGTCTCACGAACGTGCAGGCGGCGAAGTGCCCGAACACGAGGAGCGCCGTCGCGATGATGCCGATGCGCACACCCGGGTTGCGGAACTGCTCCATCAGCAGCTTCGGCCGGATGGCCCGCGAGGCGGTCAGCCCCGGCAGCACCGCCGGCAGGGCGACGAGCACGACGAGCGCCAGGGCGCTCAGCGAGGAGAAGGCGATGCGCCGGCCGGTGAGGTTGCCGGCCAGGGTGCCGAGCGGGACACCCAACACGTTCGCGGCTCCCACGCCGCCGAAAATGACCGCAGTGGCACGCGGTACGTCCGACGGGGGCGGCGAGCCGCACGGCCGGACCGCCGGCGGCAGCCCAGAAGCCGCCTACCGCGATGCCGCCCAGTGCCCGGGCGCCCACCAGGACTGCGGAGTTCGGCGCCCCGACAACCCCGCGCCGCCCGACCCGCCACCCCGTACGGACGACGCCGTCGCCGCCTGCGCCTCCTCCGGTCTGCCCCGCGCCGCCCGGCGGGCGCAGCTCCGTACCCTCATCCGTCGGCGCGCTCACCGCGTCCCCTCCGCGGGCTCCCCGTCCCCCAGGTCCGTTGGGACGAGCCGGTGCAGGATCACCCGTTGGAGCGTGCCGCGGCGGCCGAGCCTCTCGGCGTGGGCGAGGGCCCAGCCGCGGCCGTCCGGCCCGGCCACCCGCCACGCGTACCGCATCGGCCAGCGGACCAGGACGCCCGCGGCCAGGGGCGGGGCGTGGTGGAGGTAGGCCAGGTTGTCGGCGAAGTCGGCGGTGGCGTACGCGAGGGCCCTGGTCCGCTCGTCCGCGTCGGGGGCGAGGCGGGCCGCGTGGCGCATGGCGAGCAGCCACAGCGCCTCGTTGAGGGACGCCGTCCCCGGGAAGTACCGGGGCAGGTCATCGGTGTCCGTGGCCATCGCGGCGGTGCTGCGGCGTGCGAGAGCGGCGAGGACCGGCTCCCGCGGGCCGCCGCGCAGATCGCGCACGCACTGCTGGAGGCACCCGGCCGCGTCGCGTACCCCGGCACCCGCGGCGCACTCCTCCAGCCAGTGCCTGCCCCAGCTGCCGGACGTGTGCCAGGCCCAGGCGTAGAGCTCCTGGTCACTGATGTCGCGGCCGACGCGGGTCGGCCACCGGGTGCGCCACTGGGCGTACCGGAGGAAGTGCCCGGCCCGCGCCACCTCGACCGCGTACCGCACGGCCTCGGGGAAGCCGGGTTCGCAGCCCAGCGCCTCCGCCTCCTCCGGGCCGATGCCGTGCCGCACCTTGCCGCGGACGGCCAGCGGGGCCCACTTCATCGCCACCCCGACGCACCTGCTCCAGTCGGGCGGCGGCTCGGTGTCCGGCATCACCGCCTCCCCTGCCACCGCTGGATCTGGTGGACGTAGATCGGCGTGTCCTCGGGTAGCAGACCTTCCTCCATCAACTGCTGCAGCATCCAGACCCTGTGATTGCCCTCGTCCGTCGCCGGCTTGTACTCCTTGACCCTCGCGTGGACGCCGTTCCGCGGCCGGTTGAGCGCCTTCACGACCCGGTACGGTTTCTTGCGGAGCTTCTTCATCAGGGCCTGCTTCTCCTTGCTCTCGAGCGAATTGTTCACATCGTCCGTCGCGAGCCCCTTCAGGTCGCGCAGTGTGCCGTTCGGCTCCGGCCACTTGCGCCGCCCGTACTGCCACCAGTGGTACTCCGGGTACTTCCCGTAGTCGTACGGCGGGCAGTTGTGGACGAGCAGCGACGTCGGCCCCGCGAGCACGTAGTACGTGTGCGTACCGTCGACCGTGAGGTTGTAAACGGTCTGGGGCTTGTTGCAGTGCCGTACGCCGTGACCCGCACCCATGTGCCGGAGCTGGTCCGCAGCCAGTCACCGGACTCCAGGCTTCCCGCGTCGGTTCACGCCCCGGTGTCCGGCACCCGGAAAGGATGGCCGTCGGTCGCGGTGACGGTCTGGCCGGCGACAGTGACGTCGGTGACGTCCTTGTCGCCGTCGCCCCTGACCAGCGCGGTGACCGGTTCCGCGACGGTCCGCCCGTCGACCGGATCGGTGGCGGCCCCCCGGTCGCCGACCCGCACGTCCTCGATCGCCTTGCGGGTACCGTCCGCCATCAGCACCTCGGTGCCTTCGGCGAAGCTGTTCGCGGTGCAGCCGCCGGGGGAACAGGCCCTCTTCGCGCGAGGGCGCTCCGGCGCTGCGGAACGTGCGGGTTCAGCCGTCGCTCGTCCTGACGAGTGCCCCGACAGGCAGTAGTTGCATTAAGGCTCCTCACCAGCGCGTCCCGCCCGCGGAATACTTGGCCGCCGGGCGCAGGACGTCGCGCTCCTCCTCCAGCTCGCGGACCTTGCGACGCAGGGCCTCGTTCTCCGCCTCCAACGACGGCTGCGCGGTCGGGGTCTACGGCGATCCGTTCCCGGCCGCGGTCCCCCAGGTGCGTGGCGGCTTCGGCTTCCGGGCCATCGACGCCTCGTTCAAATGACTGCCGGGTTTCATCCACGGCAAAACGCTCGACGACGAATTGGGCGCGGCCGAAACGGTGCACACTCCGGTCCTTCACCAGCGGATCGGCATGTGGCACTCGGTGGGGACCTCCCGCCCGGGGGCGTTCGCGGTCGGCACCGCCGTGGTGGGGACATGCATCGCCTTCGGCCCGGTCTTCGGAGTGCCGAGCAATCCGTGCTTCGTCGGCAGCGCCCTGTACGCGCTCGGCGTCCGGTCGTCGGCCGAGGCGTTCGGACTGCCCTGGACGGAGTCCGGCATCACCGACACCGGGGTGACGGCCGGCTACGTCTTCGCCTCGTGCGCCCTGCTGTCCGCATACGGTGGCGCGTCCTGGAGCCTCGGGGCACGGCTGCGGCCGCTCCTCGGCCGGGCCGCCCGGCTGGGCAGCCCCTCGCCGGAGGCGATCGCCGCACACCTGAGGTGACACCCGGGCCCCCGCCCGGCCGTGGCGTCCCTCCGCACCCGGAGGGACGCCACAGCCGGGCCTCTCGACGTCCACGGGCAGTGAAATCCTTCCGTGGTGCGGCGTCCGGCGTAGGCAGGGTGCAGTCGACCCGGTGGAGTCACACCCGCGAATCGGCGACGGCGTGGGTCGATGCCGCCGCGCGTCGAGCAAGCCGGTTGAACCAGCTGGGCACTGCCGCGGTTTCGAGGAGTCCGGCCCCGTCCGAGCCGGCGCCGTCGGCGGCGCCTGACCGGACGGGGTCAGCGGGGCTCGGAGGTCACCGCTGGGGGCGGGTGCGCCAGAATTCGAGGACCGCGGCGCGCAGGGTCCGGTCGGCGGTCACCGGGGAGGTGGCGTGCCAGACGGAGGAGTCGAAGGCGATGATCGTGCCGGCCGCCGGGGGCAGGGAGCGCGCCGGCGGGTGCGTGGGGTGGTGCGAGGCACGCACCTCGAAGTGCCCGCCGCCGCCGGCCGGCCACTTCGCGTTGAAGTAGAGGACCACGGTGAGGGCCTTCTCCGGCTCGTCGTGGTGCGGGGAGATGAGTTCACCGGGGGCGTGGGTGAACAGCCCGATGTCGCGCGGGTAGCACGTGAGGTCCATGTCGGTGACCTCGCCGAGGCGTTTGAGCAGGTCCGGCCCTGTCAGCTCGTCGAGCAGTCCGGCCCACAGGGGTGTCAGGTGCTCGGCCGTGGTCAGGTGTGCGCCGTCGCGGTGCAGCCACAGCGAGCTCAGCTGGAAATGCTTGAGGGGGGTGTCCACGACGACGTGCTGGAAGAGCTCCGCGGCGGGGAATTCCTCCTCCAGCCGCGCGATGTCCCGGGGGGAGATGAGGTCCTCCGCGATGTGGGCCCCGATCCCGCTCTGTGGCCGGGAGAAGGCCGCGTTCGTGTTCAGCATGGTGCCGTCCCGTGTCGTGTGAGGGCGCAGCCGGGGGTCCGGCTGCCGGTTCCGTCACCGTAGGGACGGGCAGGCCGGAGCGCCGTACGGAGAGCCGTACCCGCGCTCCGGATCTCAGCCCTGGCGTGCGGTCATGCCGTGCAGCACCAGGTCGCACACGAGGAGGAGTTCCGCCTGCAGGTCGAGCGGCTTGTCGCCGGGGCGGGACCAGCGGTAGAGGACGCCGAGGTAGCCGTCGCGGAGGAGGTAGCCGGCGCCCCGGGTGTTCACCTTCTCCGGGATCTCGCCGCGCCGCTTGGCCTCTTCCAGGATGTCGCTGAATATGTGGGCCGCGAAGGGCTCCTCGTCCATGGGGCGGCCTGCCTTGACCCACGCCGAGAGCATCACCCGCGTCAGTCCGCGCTCGCTCTCGTTGACGTCGGCCAGGACGTTCATACAGCGTTCCAGTGACAGCTGGACGGAGCGCGGGGAGGCGCCGTCCGGCTCCTGGAGGCGGGCTTCCAGGTGCGACCTGCGGCGCTCGCCCCAGGCGTCGATCAGGTCTTCCTTGCGCTGGTAGTAGTTGAAGAAGGTGCGGCGGGCCACGTCGGCCTCCTCCGCGATCTCGTCGACGGAGGTCTGCTCGTACCCCTTCTCCACGAACAGCCTCAACGCAGCGTCGTACAGCCGGTTCTTGACCCTCAGCTTGTTCCGCTCGCGACGCCCAACAGGTGGTGATGGCGCGTCGAAGGGGTCGGTCATGTCTGCTCCTGCTCCGGCGGGGGCCGCCTGTCGCCTTCGCGCCTGCCGCGCCCGGTGAAGCCAGCCTTCGCCAGACCCATCGTCGGTTACCTGTGATAAATAGTTGTACCACAGTGCATGAATGCCTGCGAGTTCATGATCGACGATGTCCGGACGCCGTACGTGTACGGCCGTTGGCCCGGCCGGCCGCGGGAAGGCGGCCCCGTCGGCCGGCCGGGTCGCTCAACGGCGGGTCACCTGGTCAGCTGTGCGGGGCTTTCCGCGCCCACCAGCCGGCTCGGCGTGATCTCGATCCCGTGTCCGCGCAGTTCGGCCCGGAGCTGAAGTGCCATCAGGGAGTCCAGGCCGTAGTCACGCAGGGGGCGGCGTTCGTCGATGTGCTCGGGGGGCACGCCCAGCAGCCGTGCCGCGCTCCGGATGAGCACCCCCGTGTCACCGGGCGCCGCGTCCTGGGGACGGCGAGCGGGCGGCGCGGGGACGATCGGGGCCCTGCGCACGGCCGGCACCGCCACCGCGGGCGTACGCCGGGGCGGCGCGGCCGGCGGCCGGCGGGGCGGCGCGACCCGCGCGCGGCGGAACCGCTCGCCGGGCGGTACCGGGACGCGGCCGTCCGGCGCCAGCCGGGCCGCCAGCCAGGTGGCGACGGTGCGCCGGCCGGTGTCCACCGTTCTGGCCAGGCGGGCGGCGGCGTCCGGCAGCAGCCGGGCCGCCAGGGCGGGTAACAGGTCCGGCGCGCCCGCGCGGTCCTGCACCCGCCGCAGGGTGACGCCGCGGAATTCGGCCAGGGTCCGCCGCCCGTCGGGCGCCGCCACCACCACGTCGGCGGTCGTCGTCGCGCCCGAGGCCGACTCCTTCAAGAGGACGTGCACCCAGAACGTCTCCGGCAGCTCGGCCAGGAAGCGGGAGTAGCCGAACACCTCTGGCCGGTAGGTGACATGGGAGCCGGCCCCGCCGGGCAGCGCCGCCAGGACGGGCAGCAGGCAGGCCTCCCACCCCGCGTGCCGGGGTGTCTCCGGCCGGTGCAGCAGGGCGACGGCCTCGCCGTCGCGCCGCCACAGCGCCTGCACCGTTCGGTAGGCGGGCGCGATCTCGTACCCGCGCTCCCGGACGTACCGCAGGAACATCGCACCCGACCAGTAGGAGCGGCAGCGGCCCAGCGCCTTCTCGACGTCCGCGTCGGCCGGCGCCCCTGACGCCGGCCGCACCGAAGCGGTCAGGCACGGTGCGCCGGACGGCTCGTGGGCCTTCCCGGACAGCGCCCGCACCGTGGCCGTACCGCCGGCGATCTCCGCACGCAGCGTCAGCTCGCCCCCGGGGGGTATCTCCGGCCAGGTGTCGCCGACCCGGGCGTCCGCGACGACGACCTCCTCCCCGCCGCGGGCCGTGCGGGCCGCGGCGTGCAGGACGGCGATGTGGACGACCGGCGGCACGGGGGCGAAGCCGTGCGAACCGACGCCGGTGACGCGGGAGTCGAGCGGGAAGTCCTCGGTGTGCCCGGCGTCTGCGGAGGCGGACCCGGCCGCGCCCGCCGGGTCGTTCCGCAGGTGCAGTTCGTCCCACTGGTAGAAGGGCAGCGGTACGTGCGGGGCGGCGCCGCCGTACCAGCGCTCCCAGTCGACGGCGCCGCCGTGGGCGAAGTGCCGCCCGAGCGCGCGGGTCAGGGCGGACCGCTCGTCGTGGCCCCGCCGCGTGGAGCCCGTCACCGCGACCGTGGCGTCCGCGTCGTGGAGCGTCGCCCGTACGGCGGCGGTGAGCACGGGGTGGGGGCTGATCTCGACGAAGACCGAGTCCGCTTCCTCGGCCAGCTGCTGCACGCTCTCCCGGAAGCGGACGGGCCGACGCAGGTTGTCCATCCAGTACGCGGCGTCCAGCGGCGTGCCGCCGACCGCCCCGCAGCGGACCGAGGAGTGCATCGGGACGTCGGGGTCACGGGGCCGCAGGTCCGCCAGCGCCTCCAGCAGGGGGGTGCGCAGCCGGTCCATCGCGGGCGAGTGCGAGGCGACGTCCACCGGCACCGCCTGGTGGAAGAGGCCGCGCTCCTCCAGGTGTCCGGCGATCCGCTCCAGGGCCGCCCGGTCGCCGGCCAGCACGGTGGAGTCGGGGGCGTTCTCCGCGGCGACGCACACGGCAGCGCCCTCGGCGCGTACGAGTTCGGCGGCGGCGTCCGGGGCCAGCTCTGTGACGAGCATGCCGCCGTGACCGGCCGTCCGCGCCATGAGGCGGCTGCGCCGGCAGATCACGGCGGCCGCGTCGGACAGCGCCAGCGCCCCGGAGGCAGCGGCGGCGGCGACCTCTCCCATGCTGTGGCCGACACAGGCGTCGGGCCGGACGCCCATGGCCTGCCAGTGCTCCGCCAGCGCCGTCTGCACCGCCCACAGGACGGGCTGCACAGACGCGACGTCCGTGGGGAAGTCCTCGTCCGGCCCGGTCAGTACATCGATGACCGACCGGCCCGTCTCACCGCGCACCGCCGCGTCGCACGCGCGCAGCGTCCTGCGGAAGGCGGGCGAGGACTCCAGCAGGGTGCGGCCCATGCCCGCCCACTGCGATCCCTGGCCGGGGAAGACGAAGACCGTACGGGGCGCCGAGCCGAAGCCGGCCTCCCCGGTCCCGGCGTTGTCCGCCTCCCGGCACTCGGCCACCGCCCGCAGGCCCGCGGCGAGGTCGTCGTGGCCGTCTCCGGTGACCCAGAGCCGGTACGGGTGGTGACCGCGCCGCAGGGCGGCGGCGGCACAGACGTCGGCGGGCGGGTGGGCGCGGCCGGCGCCGTCGGGGCCGAGGAAGTCGGCATAGGCCGCGGCCAGCGCGGCCAGGGAGCGCCGTGAGCGGGCGCTGAGGACCAGCAGGTGGGTGCCGTCCCCGGTGAACGGGGTGGCCGGGGCGGTGACGGGGGCGGTGACGGGGGCGTGGGCGCTGACGACGACATGGGCGTTCGTGCCGGAGAGGCCGAACGAGCTGACCCCCACCAGAGCGCGGTCGCCGGCCGGCGCCAGCGGGGTGTTGGCGGTGACGACCTCGACGGGCATGTCGCCCCGGGTGAGCAGCGGGTGCGGTCGGGCGGCGTGCAGGGATGCCGGGATCAGTCCGTGCCGGACGACCAGGATCGCCTTGATCAGGCCCGCCATGCCGGCGGCCGCCTCGGTGTGGCCGATGTTGCTCTTCACCGAGCCGGTACGCAGCGGCCGTCCAGCGGTGCGCCGGTCCCGCACAGCCTCGGCGAGGGCGGTCAGCTCGACGCTGTCGCCGGCGGTGGTGCCGGTCCCGTGCGCCTCGACGTAGTCCAGGTCGGCCGGTTCGATGCCCGCCTGCCGGCAGGCGGTGCGCACCATGTCCACCTGGCCGGAGACGGCGGGCTTGAGCAGCAGCCCGCTGCCTCGGCCGTCGTTGACCACGGAGCTGCCGAGGAGCACGGCAAGGACGCGGTCGCCGTCGCGCTCTGCGTCGGCGAGCCGCTTGAGCAGGACGACGCCGACGCCCTCGCTGCGTACGAAACCGTCGGCGTCGTCGGCCCCGAACTTGCAGCGCCCGTCCGGGGAGAGCATGCAGGCCTGCGAGTACGCGATGGCGTCCAACGGCGAGAGGACGACGTTGACCCCGCCGGCGACGGCGAGGTCCGACTCGCCCGTCCGCAGGCTCTGGCACGCGGTGTGCACGGCCACCAGGGACGAGGAGCACGCCGTGTCCACGAGGAGGTTCGGGCCCCGCAGGTCGAGGGCGTAGGAGACGCGCCCGGTGGCCATGGAGCGCAGGTGGCTCCCGGCCACGTCCCGCAGGCTGTACGTCTCGGGGGTGTCCCGTCGGGAGTACTCGGCGGTCGCCTGCCCGACGAAGACGCCGGTACGGCTGCCCGCCAGGGAGTCCGGGACGATACCTGCGTCCTCGAGCGCCTCCCACACCACCGTGAGCAGCAGCCGGTGCTGCGGGTCGAGCATGGCCGCCTCGGAGGGGGCGACGCCGAAGAAGGCCGGGTCGAAGGCGAAGGGGTCGTCCAGGAAGCCGCCGAAGCGGGAGACCGTGCGGCCGGGCGTACGCGGCACGGCGGAGTAGCAGGTGTCGATGTCGAACCTGTCCGGCGGGATCGGGCTGACGCAGTCGGTGTTCGAGGCGAGGTTCCGCCAGTACTGGTCGACCGTCGCTGCCTGCGGGAAGCGGCATCCCATGCCCACCACGGCGATCGATGACTTACGGGCAAGAGTGTTCATGCGGCAGAACCCATCTGAGGAGAAGGGAAACAGGGGAACTCAGGCCTCGCGTCGGTGATTCTGATGCAAAAGTGCACCTGAGGTCAAGATTGCCCTTCAGGGTGACTTCCCGCTCTCCCGCTGCGCCCTTTTCGTCCCGACATGACCCCCCTGGGAGCCGGTTACGCATCCGGTCCGTTACCACACGTGACGGGGGTCGCATAATATTGAACCGCAGGGCAAACTTGCATCGCAATGTAAGACGACACCACACTCCTCGGCGGGCAGACCGCCGTGCGGACATCGACAACTCGTCGGAAGGCGGAAACGGTGCGATTCCTTGTCAGCCGCGTGTTCCTGGAGGACGGCCGCTTACACGGGCTCCGGTCGGCACACCAGGGTTACTGGCGAAGACTGTTCCACCAGGGGGTTCTGCTCGACGGAGGCATCCTGGAGGAGGGGTGCCGCGAGGTCCTGGTCATCGATGCCGCGGACCGGGAGACGGTCCACCAGGTGCTCGCCGCCGACCCGTACACCCAGGAGCGCCTGACCCTGAGCGTCACCGTGCAGAGCATGGACGACCTGCTCGGCACCGAGGCGCGGGAACGGCCCGCGCGGCCCCGCGGTGCGCGCGCCGTGGACGGCGCGGACATGCTCGGCCGGCTGAGCGCCCACGAGTGGCGGGTCTCCCGCATGATGCTCGAAGGGCTGACCAACCGGCAGATCGCCGAGCGGCTCACGGTGTCGCCGCGGGCCGTGGAGCAGCACATCACCCGCATCTACCGCAAGCTGTCGATCAGCCGCCGCGCCCAGCTGGCCGTCGCCCTGCGCGCGGAGCGCGAGCCGGTGGCCTGACCCGCCTACGCGGACGGCGGCCTGCCGGCAGGCCGCCGTCCGCGCACGCCCGGGGCGCCGCCGTCAGGTCGCGGCGCAGACCACCGCCGCCTCGGCCAGCGGCCGCAGCCGGCGCAGCACCTCACGCTCCCCGAGGCACTGGGCGACCTGGAAGAGGTCGGGGCTGCGGCGGCTGCCCGTCAGGCACACCCGCAGTACGTTGGCCACCTCGCGGACCGAGCCGCGGTAAGCCCCGGGCGCCGACCGGTGCGCGTGGCCGTCCGGCGCGAAACCGTGCCGGACGGCGATCGCGCGGACGACGGAGAACCAGCTCTCGGGCGGCCCGGCGTGGCGGTAGCCGGCCACCATGTCCGCGGCCAGGGTGACCACGACCGGCTCGGGCAGGCCGCCGAGTCTTGCGTCGTCCGGACGGCTGACCAGCTCGTGCAGTTCGGGGAAGCAGAAGCCGTACGCCGCCCGGAACTCCGACCAGCACGCCAGGTCCTTGCGCGGCGTCCCGGTGCCGCGCCGCATCATCTCGAAGGCCGCCAGCGCGAGGTCCGGGTGCGCACCGAGCGCGGCGTGCACCTCCCGGTCGTGCGCGGCGGCCCACGCGCCCAGCTGGGCCAGCGCCTCCCGGGGCGTCAGCGAGGCGATGTGGTCGCGGCTCAGGGCGCGGAGTCTTGCCAGGTCCACCATGGGGCCCGCCGTCCCCATCTCCGACAGCCGCAGCTCCTCGGCCAGGGCCCGTTCGGCGGGCACGTCCGTCAGCCGGCTGTTGGCCAGCCCGCGCAGGTAGTGCTCGACGGCGGCCGCCGGATAGCCGGCCGCCACGTAGAACCCCGCGGCCGACTCGGGGTCCTTGCGCTTGCTGAGCTTGCGCCGGCTGCCGCCGTCCAGCTTCATCAGCGGCGCGATGTGGGCGTACTCGGGCGGCCGGAAGCCGAGTTCCCGGTGCAGCTGGTGGTGCAGCGGCAGCGAGGAGATCCACTCGTCGCCGCGCACGACGGTGTTCACCCGCATCAAGTGGTCGTCCACCACGTGCGCGAGGTGGTAGGTGGGCAGCCGCGGCCCCGTGGCGTCCGCGGACTTCAGCAGCACCACGTCGTTGCCGTTGTCCAGCATGGTCAGCGCCCCGCGGACGAGGTCGCGGAAGCGCACCCGGCCCGGCAGCCCGACGGGGCAGCGCAGCCGTACCGTGTACGGTTCCCCGGCCGCGATCCGGGCGTCCGCCTCCCGGACCGACAGCGAGCGGCACCGGGCCCACCTGCCGTAGTAGCCGAGCGGGGAGCGGGTGCGGCGCTGCTCGGCGGCGTGGCGCTCCAGGTCCTCGGGTGTGCAGAAGCACGGGTAGGCCCGCTCGTCGCGGACCAGCTCGCGCACGTACGACAGGTAGACGGCGGCGCGGTCGGACTGCCGGTACGGCCCCCACGGGCCGCCATGTTCGCCCTCGTCGGGTTCGAGTCCGAAGTAGCCGAAGACGCGCGTGAACTCCTCGGCCGCGCCGGCCACTTCGCGTTCCTTGTCGGTGTCCTCGATACGGACCAGGTACACGCCGCCCGAGCGGTGCGCGAGATCGCGCGCCAGGGTCGCCACGTACAGCCCGCCCAGGTGCATCGACCCCGTCGGGCTGGGCGCGAACCGGGTCACGCGGGCCTGCGCGGGCAGCTCCCGCGGTCCGTAGTGCTGCTCCCAGTGGGCAGGCGGGAGCAGGTCGGCGGGGAACCAGGAGTCGACGATGTCACGGTCCTGCATGGCTCGTCCTTCCGTCGCGTTGGCTCGGCTGCGGCGGCCGGATGGGGCCACGGCCGCGTCGGGACGCCGACGTTAGGACTCCGCGGCCGCGGTGCGGCCGACGCGACGGGCGGGGAGTGTGGGATACCGTACCGGCGGCGCCGCCGGACACCCCCGGACGCCCCGCGCCGCGCGAAGCTTGATCCCGAAGGTGACCTCGAGGTGACCTCGGTGAGAGAGGAGGCGGGGCGTGCTGCGCGTGCTGCTGCTCGGGTTCGGAGCGCTGGCGGTGGGGACCGACTCCTATGTGACGGCCGGTCTGCTGCCCGCGATCGGGCGGGACCTGCACGAGCCGGCCTCGGTGACCGGGCAGCTCGTCACGGTCTTCATGCTCTCCTACGCGCTGCTCGCCCCCCTGGTGGGGGCGGCTCTCGCCCGGTGGGGGATCCGGCAGATCCTGCTCGCCGCGCTGGCCCTGTTCTGCCTGGCCAACGCCGCCACGGCGGCCGCGACCGCCCTGCCATGGCTGATGGCGGCGCGCGCGCTCGCCGGGGTGGCCGCGGGGGTGTTCATGCCCGTGGCGGCGATCGCGGCCGCGGCGCTGGTCGGCCCCGAGCGGCGCGGACGGGCGCTGGCCGTCGTGCTCGGCGGCCTCAGCTCGGGCACGGTGCTCGGCGTCCCCGCCGGGCTGTTCCTCGCCGCGCACTCCGGATGGCGCTCGGCCCTGTGGCTGGTGACCGCGATCGGCGCGGTGGCGCTCACCGGGTGCGCGGCCCTGCTGCCGGAGGTCACCGGAGCCGCGATGCCGTCCCTGCGCGAACGCGGCGCCCAGCTCGCCGACGTCCGGGTGGTCACGGCGGTCCTCACCACGTTCCTGCAGACCGTCGCCAGCCTGGGCCTGTACACCTACCTCGTGCCGGTCCTCGACGCGTCCGGCGCCACCGGACACCAGACGGCGCTGTGGCTGTGGGGAGCCGGCGGGGTGGCGGGCAGCTTCCTCGTCGGGCCGCTGCTCGACCGCACCGGGCGGCCCGGCGCCCATGTGGCGGTGCTGCTCGCCGCGCTGTCCCTCGGCCTGGCCGCGCTACCGCTGCTCGGCGGGGCCGCCGTCCTGCCCCTGCTGGTGCTGTGGGGCGCGGTCGGCTGGGCGTTCGTGGTGCCGCAGCAGCACCGGCTGCTCGGCATGCGCCCGCGTGGCGGCGCCGCCGTCCTGGCGCTCAACAGCTCCGCCACCTACCTCGGCGGATCGGCGGGCGCCGCGCTGGGCGGGGCGGCGCTGTCCGCCGGGCTCGGCCCCCGCCACCTGCCGGCGGCCGCGGCCGCCGCGGCGGCGGCCGCCTGCGTACTGCACCTGCTCACCCGCTGGCGCCTGTCGGCCGATCCCCTCCCCGCCCCGGCGTCGCAGCGGGGGCCAGAACAGAACGGAGAGTCCTGTGCGGTTCGGAGTTAATCTGCCCAACTACGGCCCGGCGACCACGCCCGCGAGCATGCTGGAGTGGGCGCGGCGGTTGGAGGATCTCGGATACCACCAGCTGATGGTCTCCGACCACGTGGCGAGCACGTCGGAGGTGGAGACCCTGTTCCCCGCCCCGTTCTACGACCCGTTCACCGTCCTGGCCTGGCTCGCGGGAGCGACGAGCCGGGTCCGGCTCGGGACGACCGTGACGATCCTGCCGTACCGCCATCCGCTGCTCGTGGCCCGCCAGGTGGCCAACATCGACCGGCTCAGCGAGGGGCGGTTCGTCTTCGGGGCCGCCGCCGGCTGGGCGCCGGGCGAGTTCGCCGCCCTCGGGGTGCCCTACGCCCGCCGGGGCGCCCGCAGCAACGAGTACCTGCGGGTGATGAAGGCGTTCTGGACCCAGGACGTCATCGAGCACGACGGGGAGTTCGTCTCCTTCGGCCCCGTCCGCACCGGGCCCCGGCCGGTGCGGCCGGGCGGTCCCGAGATCTGGATCGGCGGGCACAGCGCCGGGGCTCTGCAGCGGGCCGTGCGCTACGGCGACGCCTGGCACCCCACCTCGGTCACCGCCGACTGGCTGGTCCACGCCGGGGTGCCCGCCCTGCGCGACATCGCCAAACGGCTGAACCGGCCCGTCCCCGCGCTCGCCCCGCGGATCAAGCTGCGGCTGACCGAACGCCCCCTGCCCGCCGGGCGGGTGCTCGGCGAAGGCACCCTGGAGCAGATCCACGAGGACCTCGGCCTGCTGGAGCGGCTGGAGGCGGAAGCCGTCATCCTCGACCCCACGTTTCCCGCGCAGGTACGCACCGCCGCCCGCGCGGAGGCCGACCTCTCCGCGCTGGAGCGGCTGGCCGCCGAAGTCATCGACCTGGAACACGGCCGCCTGCGCTGATGTTGCGTCAGTCATGAACACACCGACACCGGCGCCGGACATGGGCAAGGGGGCTGCCGCGGCCAGGCCGTACGGCAGTGAACTGGATCTGCGCAAGCTGCGGGTGCTGATGGAGCTGGACCGGCGGGGCACGGTCAGCGCGGTGGCGGCCGCGCTGCACCTGACGCCCTCGGCGGTCTCCCAGCAACTCGCCGCGCTCGCCAAGGAGCTGGGCGTCCCGCTGACCGAACCGGTCGGTCGGCGGCTGCGGCTGACCGGGGCGGCGAAGACGGCGATCCGCAGCGCCGAGGAGATCTTCACGTGCATCGACCGGCTGTACCGCTCGCTGGCCGAGTACGGCGACGGCGAGCGGGGCGAGGTGTCGGTGTCCGGCTTCGGGACCACGCTCGCGCCGCTCATCCTGCCGGCCGCCGGCATCGTCAAGCGGCGCCGCCCGGGGCTCCGTACGACGCTCGCCGAGGTCGATCCGCCGGCCAGCTTCGAGATGCTGGAGCAGGGCCGCACCGATGTGGTCATCGCGGTGGAGTCGCCCTCGGTCCCGGCCTTCGACACGCGGTTCGACAAGCACCCGCTGATGACGGAGGTGTTCGACGTCGCCCTGCCCGCCGAGCACCCGCTGTCTCAGGCGCCGGCGCTGACGCTCGCGGACCTGGCCGCGGACGCGTGGATCTTCGCCACGGTCGGCATGTGCCAGGAGATCCCGCTCGCGGCCTGCGCGGCGGCCGGGTTCGTCCCGCAGGCCACCCATGTCATCGGCGAGTGGGACGCCACGCTGGCGGCGGTCCGCGAGGGCCTGGGCATCTGCCTCGTGCCGCGGCTCGCCCGCCGCAGTTCCCGGCCCGGTGTCGTGATCCGCCGGATCGACGACGCGCCCTGCCGCCGGGTGTTCGCGGCCGTGCGGTCCGGCAGCGGCGGTGTGCCGCAGATCGAAGCCGTCCTGGACGCCCTGCGCGAGGCTGCCCAGACCGTGGAATCGGAGCTGAACGACGCCGCGCCGCAGCGGAACCAAGGAACAGGCCCCACTGTTTCCGATTGATCGAATGTTTCAGTCGGCCTTCACGTTCATCGGAAAGATTACTTGCTGGACGCGGGGCAGTGCGCGAGGCGACGCTCGTGAGTGCGGGGCGACGGACGAATTCCGTCCCTCTCCCACTCCTGTCGTGTGTTTCTCCGCCTGCGTCGAATGCGAGGGTCGGCAAATGAAAACGGGTGCGCTTCTGCGGTTGTCCGGACTGAGTCTGCTGTGGGGCTCGGTCTTCCTGTGGATCAAGATCTCCGGTTACGGTTTCTCGCCGGTCGAAATGGTCTTCGTACGGCTCGTCCTCGGGGCGGCGGTCCTGATGGCCATCGGCCTGGCCAAGGGCTTGCGGCCGCCACGGGACAAGGCCCTGCTGGGTCACATGGCCATGGCCGCACTACTGGGCAATGCCGTCCCCTGGCTGCTCTTCGCCCAGGGCGAGGTCCACGGGTCCAGCAACATCGCCGGCGTCGTCAGCGGCACCGGCCCGGTGTGGACGCTCGGCGCGGCCGTGGTGCTCGGCAGCGAGAAGCGCCTGGGCGCCGCCCGCGCCTGGGGCATGGTCGTCGGCCTGCTCGGCGTGGTGCTGGTGGCCGCGCCGTGGGGCACGGACACCCACGCCTCCACGGGCAGCATCGTCTGCTTCGTCCTCGGCGCCATCAGCTTCGGCAGCAGCTTCGCCTACGTCGGCCGCTTCCTGGCCGGGCGCGGCATCCCGGTCCTCATGCTGGCCGGCGGGCAGCTGACCATCGCCGCCGTGCTCACCCTGCTGGCCGTGCCGTTCCTCGGCCTGGACGCGGTGGAGTGGCGCACCGACTCCACCGTCTCCCTGATCATCCTCGGCGTGGTGTGCACCGGCTTCGCGGTGCTGCTCAACACGGTCATCATCACCAAGGACGGCCCCGCGGCGGCCGCCACCGTCATCTACCTGATGACCGTCGTGTCCGTGGTCCTCGGCGCCGTCTTCCTCGACGAGTCGCTGGGCTGGACGGTGCTGCTCGGCACCGCCGCGGTGCTCGTCGCGATCGCACTGCTGCGCCGCAAGCCGGCCCCCGCGCCGGCGGCCGAGGCGGCAGCCGGCGAGCCCGCCGCGGAATCCCGCACCGGGGCATCTGCGCAGGTCCCCCCGGCGGCCGGCGCGGCGAGGCCGGTCGCCGGCGCCAAGTGAGGCCCGGACACGACACGCGGACGGGGCCCGGCAGGCCGGTACCACCACGGCCCGCCGGGCCCCGCCGTTGAAACAGCCCCCTCCCCGCCCACGGCCCCCGACCTGCTGAGGTGAACACCCATGCCGTACGTCGTCGAACGCGCATTCCATCCCGCCGAGTCCCGCCTGCACCAGGCCTGGTCCGACTACCTCGCCCACCTGCGCACACTGGCCGCCCGCGGCATCCTGCTGGGCGGCGGCCCCGCCGGCACGGGCAACGGGGACATCCTCGTGCTCGCCGTCTCCGACGACGTGTCCCTGCACCGCGTCCTGCGTGGCGATCCGCTGGCCCGGCAGGGACTCGTCGCCCGGACCAGGATCCACACCTGGACGGTCGAGTACGGGCACAACGCACTCACCGGACGGGAGCCGGAGGCCCCCGCGGCGGGGCCCGCCGCGGCGCTCACCCCGCACGAGTCGCGCATCGCCCGCCTGGTGGTCTCCGGGATGACCAACCAGAAGATCGCCGAACAGCTGAACGTCTCGTGCCGTGCCGTCGAACAGCACCTCACGCGGATGTACCGGAAGCTGTCGATCCACCGCAGGGCGCAGCTCGCCACCGCGCTGGGCACCCCCGCCCCCCGGTACGGAATTCCGCAGAAGGCGCGACTCACTGCGTGATTCCGTAGTGCCCCTCCCCATGCCGGGTTCTAGCGTTTCCTGCGTCGCCGGGCAGCGGACCCCCGGCACGCGGCATTGCACTCCTTCGGCTCGGAAGAACCCACCCGGAAAGCGACGCACCACGCATGCGGATATTCGAGGACTCGGGTATTCGAGTGCGGGCCGTGTTCCCACACGCCCGCCACCTGGTCGCCGTCCGGTCCCGGCCGTCAAGAAGTCGTCCTGGCACATTCCGGGAAACGTCCCGGAAGAGGGGAATTCAGATGTCCTTGCAATCGGCGGAACGTATCGGGGTGGTCGTTCCTTCCGGGAACGCCGCCGCCGAGCCGGAGATCGGCGCTCTCGTCCGGCCCGCCATGAACGTGCACACCTCCCGCTTCCCGGTCCTGCCGGGACTGAGCCTGCGCGAGCGGCTGGACGTCTACAACGACCGCCTCGGCGAGGTGGTCGCCGGGTTCGGCGGCCTGCGCCTCGGCGCGGTGGTGGTGGCGTGCAGCGGCTCGCACTACCTTCTCGGCCCCGACGGCGACCGGGCCCTGTGCGACAAGCTCGCCGAGGCCGGCGGCCAGCCGGTGGCCTCCTCCACCCTGGCCACCCTGGACACCTGCGCGGACCTGGGCATCCAGGACGTGGTCCTGGTCTCGCCGTACGAGCCCTGGCTGACCGACCTGTCCCGCGCGTTCTGGGAGGACGCCGGCCTGACGGTCTCGAAGGTCGTCCCCATCCGGGCCGGCGACCGCTTCTCGCCCTACGACGTCACCACCGACGACCTCGTCCGCCAGGTCGCGGACGCCGGCCTCGGCGACGACGACGCCCTCCTGCTCACCGGCACCGGTATGTTCACCTTCGACGCCCTGGCCCGGATCGGCGAGGGCAACGACCGGGCCCTGCTCACCTCCAACATCTGCTCGGCCCGGTGGGCGCTGCGCCGGACCGGGCTGCCGGCCGACCCCGCGGAGGAGACCGGGCTGCTGCGCCGGCTCGCCCGGCGCGCGGGCGGGCCGAAGTGAGCGTTCCCCGCCGCCCGGTGGTCGTGGTGGGAGCCGGTCCTGTCGGTCTCACCGCAGCCCTGGTGCTGGCCCAGGGCGGGGTGCCGGTGACGGTGCTGGAGTCCGACCCGGCGCTGTCCACCGCCTCCCGCGCCTCCACCTTCCACCCCGCCACCCTGGACCTGCTGGACGAACTCGGCGTGGCGGCCGCACTGCGCGCCGAGGGGCGGACGGTGCACGAGATCCAGTGGCGCGACCTGGAGCAGCGGCTGCTGCACCGTATGAGCTACGACGCGCTGACCGGACGCACCGCCCACCCCTACCGGGTGCACGTCGAGCAGTCCCGCCTCACCCCGCTGCTGCTGGCGGCGCTGGAGGCGCACCCGCACGCCGAGGTGTGCTTCTCCAGCACCGTCTTCGACGTCCGCCCCTGGGGCAACGACGCGGTGCGCCTGTGGATCGACGGACCGGCCGGGCTGCGCGCCCCGCTGGACGCCGGATACGTGGTGGCCGCCGACGGCAGCCGGAGCACCGTCAGGACCGCGTTACGGCTGCCGTCCCGGGCCACCGAATACCCCTGGTACGCCCTGCGGGTGGTGACGGCGACGGCCCTGGACGGCCTTCTGCCCGATCTGGGACCGCTGGCGTACGTCCGCGACCCGCGGCAGTCCTTCAGCGTCCTGGGCATGCCCGACCACTGGCGGCTCATCTTCCGGCTCCCGGCGGACGTCCCGCGTGGCCAGGTCACCGAGCGGCGCGCCGTGGGCGCCCTGCTGGAGCGCGCCCTGCCGTCCTGTGCCGGGCAGCTGGACGTCACGGACGCCCACACGTACCGGCTGGCGTCGTACGTCCTGCCGGACTACCAGGTGGGCCGGGTCCTCTTCGCCGGCGACGCCGCCCACCTGACCTCGACCGCGGGCGGCATGAACATGAACTGCGGGCTGCACGACGCGGTCGCCTGGGGACGGGCTCTGACGCAGGTCCACCACGGCGAGGCCGACCCGGGGCTCCTCGACCGCGTGGCCGCCGAACGGCGGGCCGTGGTGAAGCACAAGGTGATCCCGCGCAGCGAGGCCCGCACCGCGGGCATCGACGACGCGGACGGGCTGCACCGCGCCCTGGACGGCATCGGCCGGATCGCCGCAGATCCCGGCCGCGTCACGGACTACCTCCACGCGGCCTCGCTGCTGGACTGCGCCCCGCTCCCCCGGCAACAGGCCCGCTGAGCACCGCCCGCGGGCCCGCGCGCCCGCCCGGCGGCCCGCCGTCCCGGACACGGGCCGTCCGCACCACTCCGCCCCACCCGCACACCGCTCGTCCGCACCACTCTGCCCCTTCCCGCTGAGAGGACGGAAAGCGCCATGCGCCTCTGGTTCCACAAACACACCGTGGAAGGTCGGCTGCCGCTGCTCGACCAGTGGTATCGCGAGCACCTGGACGCGATCACCGCGCCCGGCACCGACATCGACATCAAGACGCTCCCGGCCGACACGTACCCCGACAACACCCCCTTCGGGCTCGTCGGCCACCACGCGGCCCAGGTGCTCTTCAGCGAGCACTTCGCCCACGCGGCGCTGGCCGCCGAGCGCCAGGGCTACGACGCCTGGATCACCGCCGCCGGCCAGGACCCCGGCCTGCGCGACGCCCGGCACCTCGCCGCGATCCCCACCCTCGGATACGGCGAGACCGCCTTCTTCCTGTCGGCCCTGGCCGGGCACCGCTTCGGCCTGCTCGGCTTCATGCCGGCCCTCGAAGAGCCCATCCGGGCGAACATCTGCCGCTACGGCCTGGAGCGGTGGCTGTCCGCGTACGAGATCGTCCCCGGCGGCTGGGACGGCGTCCACCGCGCCCTCGCCGACGACTACGACCAGTTCGTCACCGTCTACACCGAAGCCGCCGAACGCGCCCGCAAGGCCGGGGCCGAGATCATCGTCCCGGCCGAGGGCATCCCCAACGAGATCTTCTGGCACCTGGGCATCCGGGAACTGGCCGGCATGCCCGTGGTCGACCCGGCAGGCCTGGCCGTGAAGTTCGCCGAGCTCAGCGTGAACCTGGGCGAACTGGGCATCTTCTCGCGCTCCGCCGCCGGCTACTGGTTCCAGCGTCCGCCCGCCGAGATCTCCCGCCACCTCGAAAAGGTCTTCCTCGGTTCGACCCTCCAAGGAGCGTGATCCCCATGACCATCCAGTCCTCCATCGGCGCCGCCCCCTTCAGCACCCCCGCCGCCGCCCCGCTGCACCGCCCGCGCCGCCTGCGCCGCACCCCGCAGCTGCGCCGGCTCACCTCCGAGACGCAGGTCAACGCCGCCAACCTGATCCAGCCTCTGTTCCTGCGCGAGGGCCTGACCGAGGCCCGGGAGATCCCCTCCATGCCCGGTGTGTTCCAGCACACCCGGGACTCGCTGCGCAAGGCCGCCGCCGAGGCCGTCGCCGTCGGCGTGGGCGGGCTGATGCTGTTCGGCATCCCGGAGAGCAAGGACCCGCAGGGGTCGGGCGCGGTCGATCCCGACGGCATCCTCCAGGTGGCGCTGCGCGACGTCGCCGCCGAGGTCGGCGACTCCACCGTCGTCATCGGCGACATCAACCTCGACGAGTACACCACCCACGGCCACACCGGTGTCCTCGGCCCCGACGGCGACGTGGACAACGACGCCAGCGTGCTGCTGTACGCGCGGGCCGCCGTCCTGCAGGCCGAGGCCGGCGCCCAGATCGTCGCGCCCAGCGGCATGATGGACGGCCAGGTACGGCACATCCGCGCCGCACTGGACGAGGCGGGCCACCACACCGTGGCGATCCTCGGCTACTCGGCCAAGTACGCCTCGCACTTCTACGGGCCGTTCCGCGACGCCGTCGAGTCCTCCCTCCAGGGCAACCGCCGCTCCTACCAGCAGGACCCCGGCAACATCCGGGAGTCGCTGCGCGAGGTCGCTCTCGACCTCGCCGAGGGCGCGGACATGGTGATGGTCAAGCCGGCCCTCGCCTACCTCGACATCGTCCGCCTCATCGCCGAGCGCGTCGACGTGCCCGTCTCCGCGTACCAGGTGTCGGGCGAGTACTCGATGATCGAGGCCGCCGCCGCGCGCGGCTGGCTGGACCGCGACGAGTCGATCGTGGAGAGCCTCACCTCCATCCACCGGGCGGGCGCCTCCCAGATCATCACCTACTGGGCCACCGAGTTCGCCCCGCGTCTGGGCCGCTGAGCCCCGCACCCCGGTGACGGTCACCGGGCGCCATCACCCTTCCACCCGCCTATCACTGAGGTGTTGAGGACTGTGCGACGAACGACACCGGACGCCAACCGGTTCCTGGCGGTGGGCATCAGCCATGCCACCGCCCCGCTCGACCTGCTGGAACAGATCTACGAGAACTCCGGACCGCTCGACGACCTGGCCCGGCGCATCGCCGACACCGAGGGTCTGGCCTCCTCCCTGATCCTGTCCACCTGCAACCGCATGGAGGTGTACGTCGAGTCCGCCCCGGACACCGACCCCGTGCCCCTCCTCGACGACCTGCTCGCCGACCACACCCGGGTCGGCCCCCAGGAGCTGGCTCCTTACCGGTACGTGCGCCGGGCCGACGACGCGCTGCGCCACCTCTTCCAGGTCGCCTCCGGCCTCGACTCGGTCGTCCTCGGCGAGGACCAGATCCTCGGCCAGGTGAAGGAGGCCCTGGACCGCGCGCAGCGCACCGGGTCCACCAGCAAGACCCTCAACCAGGCCGTTCAGGCCGCGATCCGGGCCGGCAAGCGGGCCCGCAACGAGACCGGCCTGAACGAGGCCGGCCGCTCCCTCGCCACCGCCGGGATCTCCTTCTTCGAGCGGCTGGTCGGCTCCCTGGACGGCAAGACCGCCCTGGTCATCGGCGCCGGCTCGTTCGGCGGCGTCGTCCTCGCGGCGCTGCGCCGCTCCGGCCTGAGCACCGTGCACATGGCCAACCGCACCCCCGAGAAGGCCCAGCGCCTCGCCGAGACCGCCGCCGGCCGCGGCTACCCGCTGGAGGCCGTTCCCGAGCTGCTCACCGAGGTGGACGTCGTCGTCAGCTGCACCGCCGCCACCGAACCGCTGCTGCGGGCCGACTCCGTCGCAGGCGCGATGGCCCGGCGCGGCGGGCGCGACCTGTACCTGCTCGACCTGTCACTTCCCCGCAACATCGAACCGGAGGCCGGCCGGATACCCGGCGCCACCCTCGTCGACCTCCAGCGCATCGCGGCGGAAGGCGGCGACGACGAACTGTCCGTGGCCAGTGTGGAGGCCGCCCACCGCATCATCGACGCCGAGGTCGAGAGCCTCAAGGCCGCCCGCCGCGCCGCCCGGGCCACCCCGATCCTCGCGGCGATGCGGGCCAGCGCCACCGAGGCCGCGGACGCCGAGCTCGACCGGCTCAGCAAGCGGCTGGACGGCATGGACAGCGACGCGCTGCAGGAGGTCTCCCGCACCGTGCAGCGCATCGTCGACAAGATGCTCCACCAGCCCACGGTCCGCGCCCGCGAACTGGCCGGGCGCCCCGACGGCGAGGTCTACGTCGACGCCCTGCACGCCCTGTTCACCCCACAGCCCGCAGTCGCCCAGGAGGCCATGGCATGAGCGCGATCTCCGCCCTGTGGAACGCCGACTCCATCGCCGTCATCGGCGCCACCGAGCGCCCCGGCGCGCTCGGCCGCAAGCCGATGGACTTCCTGCTGCGGCACGGTTACAAGGGCCGCGTCCTGCCGATCAACCCGCGCGGCGGCGACATCCTCGGCGTCCCGGCGTACACCTCCGTCAAGGAGGCGCCCGGCCCGGTCGACCTGGCGCTCATCATGGTGGGCGCCGGCCGGGTGGCCGGGGCCGTCGACGACTGCGTGGCCGCCGGGGTGCCCCTCGCCATCATCGCCTCCTCCGGTTTCGCGGAGACCGGGCCCGAGGGGGCCGCCCTCCAGGAGGACGTCGTCGCCCGCGCCCGGGCCGGGGGGCTGCGCCTGATCGGGCCGAACTGCATCGGGGCCGTCAGCTTCAACAACCGCGTCCTCGCCACGTTCAGCCCCCTGTTCGGCGCCGAGAGCGTCCCCTTCGAGCCCGGCACCCTCGGCTTCGTCAGCCAGAGCGGCGCCCTGGGATTCGGCGCCGCGAGCCTCGGCCTGCAGCGCGGCCTGCGCCCCGGATGGGTGGTGAGCACCGGCAACGACGCCGACGTCACCGCGCTGGAGGTGCTGCGCGAGCTGGCCGAGGAGCCCGGGTGCCACGGCCTGCTGGGCTACCTGGAGGACGCGCCCGACCTGGAGACGCTGCGCGCGCTCGGTGCTTCCGGCAAGCCGGTCGCCCTCCTGAAGTCCGGGCGCACCGAGGCGGGCGGGCGGGCCGCCGCCTCCCACACCGGCGCCCTCACCACCGACGACCGGGTGCTCGACGCGGCGTTGCGCCAGCTCGGCATCGCCCGCGTCGACGACATCGACGAACTGCTCGACGCGGCTGCTGCGTTCGAGTCCCCGTTGCGGCCGAAGGGGCCGCGGGTCGCCGTCGTCACCACCTCCGGCGGCTCCGGCATCCTCGCCGCCGACGCCGTCGAGAAAGCGGGACTTGAGCTGAGCGAGCTGTCCGAGGACAGCATCGCCGCACTCACCGAGATCGTCCCGCCGTTCGGCGCCGTGCAGAACCCGGTGGACATCACCGCCACGGTGCTCAGCGACCCCTCGCTCTTCGACCGGTCGCTGGACGTGCTGATCGCGGACGACTCCGTCGACGTCATCATCGCCTGCTTCTGCGTCATGGCGGGGCCGGACGTGGAGAAGGCCGTCACCGCGCTGTCGAAGGCGGCCCGCAAGGGCGGCAAACCGATCCTGGTGGCCCGCACCGGCGCCGACTTCCTGGCTCCCGACGCCCCCGCCATGCTCCGCGCGGCCCAGCTCCCGGACTACCCCACCCCGGAGCGGGCGCTGAAGGCCGCCGCAGCCCTGTGGCAGGTCAGCCGGCCGCGACCGCAGGGCACACGGGCCGCCACGGCAGCGCCGCTCCCCGCGCCCGGGGCCGACGCCACGGAACCCCGGCTGAAGGAGCTCCTGGCCACCGCCGGCATAGCCGTGCCCCGGGGGCGTGTCGCCCGGGACGCCGACGACGCCGCGGCGCTGGTGCGGGAGCTGGACGGCACGGCCGTGCTCAAGGCCGTCGTACCCGGACTGCTGCACAAGTCGGAGGCGGGCGGTGTACGCGTCGGCGTGCGCGAGCAGGACGCCCGCGCGGCCTTCCGCGAACTGGCGGCGCTGGGCGGCGACGTCCTCGTGGAGGAGCTGGCCGGGGACGGCGTGGAGGTGCTCGTCGGCGTCCGCACCAGCCCGCTCGGCAACGTCCTGACCGTCGGGCTCGGCGGCATCTTCACCGAACTCCTCGACGACGTGGCGCACCGGACCGCGCCGCTCGCCGAGGGCGACGCCGAGACCATGATCGGCGAGCTGCGCGGCGCCGCCCTCCTGCGGGGCGCGCGAGGCACCCGGGAGCTCGACACCGGCGCGCTGGCGGAGCTGCTGTACCGGCTCTCCGACGCGGTCGCCGACTGGCCCGGCGACTTCGAACTGGACCTCAACCCGGTGCGGGTGCTGCCGAGCGGCGCCGTCGTCCTCGACGCGGCGTTCACGGGCTCGCCCGACGCCACCTGAACCCCCCTTCCGGGGAGGGGAGCCGGCACATCCCCCCACACGGCTCCCCTCCCGGCTCCCCGGGCGCGGGTCCGGCCCGCGCCCGGCGGGGCCCGTGGGCCCGGGTCCCGTGGCGGCACCCGGAAACCCGGCCCGAAGATCCCCACCCAGACCGCTCAGCGACCGCGAAAGGCACCGACCGATGTCCTCACCCGATGCTCCGACCACCCCCGCCACCGGCGGCGGCCCCCTCTCGGGGGCGCTCTTCGAGCGGTCCGCCGGCGTCATCCCCGGCGGGGTCAACTCGCCGGTGCGCGCCTTCGGTTCCGTCGGTGGCACCCCCGTGTTCATGTCCTCGGCGCACGGCCCCTGGCTCGTGGACGTCGACGGCCGCGAATACGTCGATCTCATCTGCTCCTGGGGCCCGATGATCCTCGGCCACCGCCACCCGGCGGTCCTGGAAGCGGTCACCGCCGCGCTCGGCTCCGGGACCTCCTTCGGCACCGCGACCGAGGGCGAGGTCGACCTCGCCGAGGAGATCACCGCCCGGGTCGCCCCGGTGGAGAGGGTCCGCCTCGTCACCTCCGGGACGGAGGCGACCATGTCGGCGATCCGGCTCGCCCGCGGCTTCACGGGTCGCCCGAAGATCGTCAAGTTCGCGGGCTGCTACCACGGCCACGTGGACGCCCTGCTGGCCGCCGCAGGCTCCGGCCTGGCCACCTTCGCCCTGCCGGACAGCCCCGGCGTCACCGGCGCCCAGGCCGCCGACACCGTCGTGCTGCCGTACAACGACCTGGCGGCGGTGGAGCGGGCCTTCGCCGAGCAGGGCTCCGAGATCGCCTGCGTCATCACCGAGGCGGCTCCGGGCAACATGGGCGCCGTCCCACCGCTGCCCGGCTTCAACGCGGGCCTGAAGGAGCTGTGCCGGCGCCACGGCGCGCTGTTCATCTCCGACGAGGTCATGACCGGCTTCCGGGCGAGCCGGGCCGGCTGGTACGGCCGGGACGGCGTGGCGGCGGACCTGTTCACCTTCGGCAAGGTCATGGGCGGCGGCTTCCCGGCCGCGGCGTTCGGCGGCCGCGCCGACGTCATGGGTCACCTCGCCCCGGCCGGGCCGGTCTACCAGGCCGGCACCCTGGCCGGGAACCCGGTGGCCACCGCCGCCGGCCTGGCCACCCTGCGGCACTGCACCGACGAGGTGTACGAGCGGCTGGACACCGTGTCCGCGACCATCGGCACCGAGGTCTCCAAGGCGCTGTACGCGGAGGGCGTCGCCCACAGCCTCCAGTACTCCGGGACCATGTTCTCGGTGTTCTTCAGCGAGCGGACGGTCATCGACTACGACCAGGTCAGGGCGTCGGAGGCGTTCCGCTACCGGGCCTTCTTCCACGAGATGCTGCACCAGGGCGTGTACCTGCCCCCGTCCCCGTTCGAGGCCTGGTTCGTGTCCGCAGCGCACGACGACCGCGCGATCGACCGGGTCGTCGCGGCCCTGCCCCGGGCGGCGAAGGCGGCGGCAGCGGCCCTGCCGCCGGCCGCCTGATCCGGCCGGACGCACGCGTGCCGCCGGCATCCGGTCGGGCCGGATGCCGGCGGCACGCTCCGGGGCGGCGGGTCAGGACTCCAGCACGATCCCGACCCGGATGTTCCCGCGCACGGCACGGGAGTACGGGCAGCGGGTGTGGGCCCGGTCGACCAGTTCCTGAGCCGTCTGCGGGGCGATCCCCGGTAACCGCACCGTCAGGTCCGCGCTGATGCCGAAGCCGGACGCGTCCCGCTCCAGATGCACGCGGGCCGTCACGGTGGGCTCCTGATCGAGGGCCACCCGCGCCTCGCGGGCCGACAGGCGCAGCGCGCTGTGGAAGCACGCGGCGTAGCCGGCGGCGAACAGCTGCTCCGGATTCGTCCGTTCGCCCGCGCCGCCCACTTCCTTCGGCGCGTCAAGGCCCAGCTCCAGAAGGCCGTCGGAAGACCGGACCCAGCCCTGCCGGCCGTCTCCGGACGACGTGACCTCGGCGGTGTAGAGAACCGACACGATTCCTGCCCTTTCGTAGGGGGTGGGGAAAACACTCGGAAGGAAAGCAAGGAATTCCGGAGCAAGCCATACGGAAGCCCGAAGCGCGCAGTGCGCCAAGCCGTCGCTCATGGCGCTGACGGACCCCGAAGCAGCCCTCCGAACCGATTTCGTCTTTTCGCTGGAACTCCCGGAAAGGGGATGGACCCATGGGCCCACTGAAAGGCGTACGCGTGGTCGAGGTGGCGAGCGGCGCCCCCTGCGCCTTCGCCGCCACACTCCTCGCCGACCTCGGCGCCGACGTCGTCCGCGTCGACCGCCCGGGCGCGGGCTCGTTCGGAGCGGCCGACCCGCTCGGCCGCTCCCGCCGCTCCGTCGCGGCCGACCTGAAGAGCCCGGACGGAATACGCGCGCTGCGCGACCTCGTCGACCGCGCCGACGTGCTGCTCGAAGGCCTCCGGCCGGGTGCCGCCGAACGCCTCGGAATAGGACCGGAATCCTTCGCCGATTCCAATCCCGGCCTCGTCTACGCCCGCGTTTCCGGCTGGGGGCAGGCCGGTCCCTGGTCCCGGCGCCCGGGACACGACATCAGCTTCCTCGCCATGGCCGGGCTGCTCGACACCGACGCGGCCCCGTCCGGGAGCCTGCGGCCGCCGTCCACGTATCTCTCCACCTTCGCGGGCGGCGGTCTGCTCCAGGTCCTCGGCGTGCTCGCCGCGCTGCACGAGCGCTCCCGCAGCGGGCGCGGCCAGGTCGTCGACGCGGCCATGGTGGACGGGGCGGCGCTGCTTGAGGTCATGGTCCGGCAGTGGCGGGACAACCCCGGCAACGTCACCGTGACCGACGCCCCGTACTACACCACCTACGCCTGCCAGGACGGCCGGAGCGTGGCGGTGGCCGCGATCGAGCCCCGCTTCTACGAGGTCCTGGTCACCCAGCTGGGCCTGGACCCCGCCGGCCTGCCCGACCGCGACGACCGGTCCGCCTGGCCGGCGCTGCGGACGCGACTCGCCGAGGCCTTCCGCACCCGCCCCCGCGACTACTGGGCCAAGGTGTTCACCGAGCACGACGCCTGCGTAGTCCCCGTACTCGACCCGCGCGAGGCCGCGGAGCACCCTGCGCTGCGCGACCGTACGACCTTCGTCGACGTCGCCGACCGCCCCCAGCCCTCCCCCGCCCCCCGCT
>NZ_JOHY01000057.1 GCF_000721495.1 Streptomyces sp. NRRL F-5123 | reverse complement strand
GCATCGACCGAGCAGGCCCACTACGAGGCCGATCCGGCGCCTTGCGACGCACCGCACCGGACGCCGCAAGCTACCGGCAAACCCTCCCGGTCACAGCACTAGGCAGCGCCACGTGCGAGGCGGACGGCAGGCCGCCGGCGTGGGCGGCCAGGTCGCGCAGGGCGCCGACTAGGCGGTCGCGGTGGTAGGCCGCGAGGGCGTCGGGGACGGGCGCCACGGAACGATCCATGGCGGGCGAATGCCCCCGGCCGCGGTGCGGTACGCCTCGCGGGCCCCGGATGGCGGGCACGGCATGCCGCGCCTGCCGGGGGGTAACCGCAGAGCGCACCGCTTTGCGTACGGAAGGGAACACGCGGCCATGAGCGACGGAACGAAGGACGGCGAGGGCACGGACAACGGCACCGGCGACCCGTCGCCGGACCGGAAGGCCGCCCCGCCGACGCCCGGGGGCGCGCGTCCCCGGCGGCAGACGGTGGTCGTCACCGGCGCGAGCGGCGGCATCGGACGCGCGGTGGTGAGGGAGTTCGCGCGGGGCGGCGCCCGTATCGGGCTGCTGGCGCGGGGGCGGGCAGGGCTCGAAGCGGCCGCGGCGGAGGTGCGGGAACTGGGCGGCGAGGCGCTCGCGGTGCCCACCGACGTCGCCGACCACCGGGCCGTGGCCGCGGCGGCGGACGCGGTGGAGGAGGCCTTCGGACCGCTGGACGTATGGGTGAACGTGGCTTTCACCTCGGTCTTCGCGCAGTTCACCGACATCGGCCCGGACGAGTACCGGCGGGTGACCGAGGTGGCGTACCTGGGGTACGTCAACGGCACGCGGGAGGCGCTCGCCCGTATGGTGCCGCGCGACCGCGGCACGGTGGTGCAGGTCGGCTCCGCGCTCGGGGAGCGCTCCATACCGCTGCAGTCGGCCTACTGCGGGGCCAAGCACGCCGTCAACGGCTTCACCTCCTCGGTGCGCACCGAGCTGATGCACCGCGGCAGCAACGTGCACGTCACGGTGGTGCAGATGCCCGCGGTCAACACCCCGCAGTTCTCCTGGGTGCTCACCCGGCTGCCGCGGCACCCGCAGCCCGTGCCACCCATCTACCAGCCCGAGGTGGCCGCGCGGGCAGTCGTCCACGCCGCGGCGCACCCGCGGCGCAAGCAGTTCTACGTGGGCGCCTCCACGGTGGCCACGATCCTCGGCAACAAGATCGCGGCCGGCCTGCTGGACCGCTACCTGGCGCGTACCGGCTACGGCTCCCAGCAGACCGCGGAGCCCACACCCCCCGGCCGGCCGCACAACCTGTGGCGGCCCCTGGACGGGGCGGGAGGCCGCGACTTCGGCGCGCACGGCGCCTTCGACGACCGGTCCCACCCGCGCTCCCCGCAGGCCGCGGCGGCCCGGCACCCCGGCCTGGGGCTGGCGGCCGCCGTCGCGGCGGGTGTCGCGCTGGGCGCCGCGGCGGCGGGACGCCGCCGGACGTAAGCGGCGCCGCGCCGGACCGGGGAGGCAGAACCGGGGGCGCCAGGCTCAGGCGGACCGGGCGGCAGGCCCAGGCGGACCGGGGAGGCAGGCTCAGGCGGCGCGACCGGCGTCCTGGATGGCGGGCAGCACCTCGCTCCGGCAGGCGTCGAAGAACTGCCGCTGCTCGGTGGCCCACAGCCGGTGGACGGTGTCCACCGCGCGGTCCCGGTCGGTGTCCCAGCACACCTTCAGGCCGCCGCCGACGGTCTTGTCGCCGCCACCGCCGCGGCGGAAGGCGCCCACCAGCTCGGCGTCGGGCTCCATGGCACGGCCTCCTCCAGCATCCGCATACGGGACGGCGCGTCCGGCCGGTGCTCCCTGCGGGTGCCCGGCCGGCGGGCGGTCATGCGTGCGGCCCGGCCCCGTACGTCCGACACGCCCGGGCGCGAGGACACGCCGATTACCCCGCGGGCGAACGGGCACCCGATCCCGCATGAGCACTTCCGAACGCCCGTCGTCCGCGGAAGTCCCCGACACGCTCGACCTCACCGCCCTGGAGACCGCCCTGCGCGCCGAGGTGGACGCCGAGGTGCGCTTCGACGCCGGCAGCCGGGGCGCCTACGCCACGGACGGCTCGAACTACCGCCAGGTGCCGCTCGGCGTGGTCGTGCCGCGCACCGTCGAGGCGGGGGCGGCCGTCGTCGCGGTCTGCGCCAGGTTCGGGGCGCCGCTGCTGTCGCGCGGGGGCGGCACGAGCCTGGCCGGGCAGTGCACCAACACCGCCGTCGTCCTCGACTGGACGAAATACTGCGACGGCCTGGTCTCGATCGACACCGAGGCCCGCACCTGCGTCGTGGAGCCCGGGGTCGTCCTGGACGACCTCAACCGGCAACTGGCGGCCTGCGGGCTGATGTTCGGGCCGAAGCCGTCCACACACAGCCACTGCGCCCTCGGCGGCATGATCGGCAACAACTCCTGCGGGGCGTCCGCGCAGGCGTACGGCAAGACCGCCGACAACGTGCGCCGTCTGGAGATCCTCACCTACGACGGCACGCGCTGCTGGGTGGGGCGCACCACGCCCGAGGAGTACGACGCCGTCGAGGCCGCCGGCGGGCGGCGCGCGGAACTGTACGCCGGGATGCGCCGGATCGGCGACCACTACCTCGCCGACATCCGGCGCGGCTACCCGAAGATCCCGCGCCGGGTGTCCGGTTACAACCTGGACGAACTGCTGCCGGAGAACGGCTTCGACGTGGCGCGCGCCCTCGTCGGCAGCGAGGGCACCCTCGTGACGGTGCTGCACGCCGAGCTGGGCCTGGTGCCGGTGCCCGCCGCCGACGCGATGCTGGTGCTCGGCTACCCCGACATCTGCGCCGCGGCCGACGACGTACCGCGCGTCCTGGAACACAGCTCGCCGACGCAACTGGAGGCGCTGGACGACCGGATGGCGCAGCTCATGCGGGAGGAGGGCAGCCACCTGGAGTCGCTGCGGTCGCTGCCCGCGGCCGGCAGCTGGCTGCTGCTCCAGTTCACCGGGGACGACAAGCAGGCCGCCGACCGGCAGGCCGAGGAGCTGCTGGCGGCGCTCGGCCGGAGCCCGGCCGACCCGGACGTGGCCCTGTCCGACGACACCGCCCGCGAGCAGCGGATGCTCAAAGCCCGCGAGGCGGGGCTCGGCGTCACCGCCCGCCCGCCGGACGACCGCGAGACGTGGGAGGGCTGGGAGGACTCCGCGGTCCCGCCCGACCGGCTCGGCGACTACCTGCGCGACCTCAAGGTCCTCTTCGACCGCTTCGGCTACGACCACCCGTCCCTCTACGGCCACTTCGGGCAGGGCTGCGTGCACACCCGCATCCCCTTCGGGCTGCGCACCGCCGAAGGGGTCGCGCGCTTCCACGACTTCCTCCGGGAGGCGGCCCGCCTCGTGGTGTCCTACGGCGGCTCGCTGTCCGGCGAGCACGGCGACGGCCAGGCCCGCGGCGAGCTGCTGCGCACCATGTACGGCGACCGGCTGGTGGGCGCGTTCGGCGAGCTGAAGGCGCTGTTCGACCCCGACGACCGGATGAACCCGGGCAAGGTCGTCGCCCCGAACCCAGCCGACGCCGACCTGCGGCTGGGAGCGGACTGGCGGCCGCGGGACGACACGGACGCGTCCTTCGGCTATCCCGCGGACGGCGGCTCCTTCAACCAGGCCGTCATGCGCTGCGTCGGCATCGGCAACTGCCGCAGCCACCAGGGCGGCGTGATGTGCCCGTCCTACCGGGCCACCGGCGAGGAGGAGCACTCCACCCGGGGCCGCGCCCGGCTGCTGTTCGAGATGATCGGCGGCCACGGCGACTCCCCGGTCACCGGCGGCTGGCGCTCCCCCGAGGTCCGCGACGCCCTCGACCTGTGCCTGGCGTGCAAGGGCTGCAAGTCCGACTGCCCGGTGGGCGTCGACATGGCCACGTACAAGGCCGAGTTCCTCGCCCACCACTACAGGGGCCGACTGCGCCCCGCCGCGCACTACGCGCTGGGCTGGCTGCCGCTGTGGGCGCGGGCGGCGCAGTTCGCGCCCGGCGCCGTGAACGCGGCGCTGCGGGCGCCGGGGCTCGCCGCGCTCGGCAAGCGCCTCGCGGGGGTGGCCGACCGGGACGCGCCGCTGTTCGCGGAGGAGTCCTTCGTGCGCTGGTGGCGCGGGCGCGGTACACCGCCGCCCGAGCCCGGCGACCCGCGGGCCGTGGTGCTGTGGCCCGACACCTTCAGCACGTACTTCCACCCGTCCGTGGCCCGCTCGGCGGTGAAGGTGCTGGAGGACGCCGGCTTCCGGGTGGCGGTGCCGGAGCAGGAGGTGTGCTGCGGTCTGACGCTGGTCTCGACGGGGCAGCTGGGCCTGGCGAAAAGGGTGCTGAAACGCACGGCGGAGGTGCTGCGGCCGTGGATCGAGGCCGGCACGCCCGTGGTGGGCCTCGAACCGTCGTGCACGGCGGTCTTCCGCGCCGACGCGCCCGAGCTGCTGCCGGACGACCAGGACCTGCGGCGGCTCGCCGGGCAGTTCCACACCTTCTCCGAACTGCTGCTGCACAAGGCGCCCGACGGGTGGACGCCGCCGGTGCTGGCCCGCGCCGCGACCGTGCAGACCCACTGCCACCAGCACGCCGTGACCGGCTTCGACGCCGACCGCGAGCTGATGCGCAGGGCGGGCCTGGACGCGGACGTCCTCGACGAGGGCTGCTGCGGCCTGGCCGGGAACTTCGGCTTCGAGGCGGGACACCAGCAGCTGTCCCGGGCCATCGGCGAACTGGGCGTGCTGCCCGGCGTACGGGCCGCCGCCCCGAGCGCCCTGGTCGTCGCGGACGGCTTCAGCTGCCGCACCCAGATCGAGCAGGGCGGTACGGGCCGCGGCGCCCTGCACCTGGCCGAGGTGCTTGCCCTCGGCCTCGACGGTCCGGCCCCCGCCGACCACCCGGAGAAGGCCGCGGACCGCCCCCGCCCGCCGGGCACCGCCGGCGCCCGGCTGGCCACCGCCGCGGCGGCCCTCGCGGTCGCGGGCCCGGCCGCCGGCGGCCTGTACGCGGCGCTGCGCCGGCTGCGCCGCTGAGCCGCTGCAGGGCCCCACAGCAACCTGGAAGCGCACGACGAGAGGAAGCCCCGTGTCGATGAAGGTGTCCGACTACGTACTGCACCGTCTGCGCGAATGGGACGTCGAGCACGTCTTCGCCTACGCGGGCGACGGCATCAACGGCCTGCTCGCCGCCTGGGGGCGGGCGGGGAACGAACCGCGCTTCGTCCAGGCCAGGCACGAGGAGATGGCCGCCTTCGAAGCGGTGGGCTACGCGAAGTTCTCCGGCAAGGTCGGGGTGTGCGCCGCCACCTCGGGCCCCGGCGCCATCCACCTGCTCAACGGGCTGTACGACGCCAAGCTCGACCACGTACCCGTCGTCGCGATCGTCGGCCAGACCAACCGCAGCGCCATGGGCGGCAGTTACCAGCAGGAGGTGGACCTGGCGAGCCTCTACAAGGACGTCGCCGCCGAGTTCTGCGAGACGGTCACCGTGCCCGAGCAGCTGCCGAACGTGCTGGACCGGGCGCTGCGCACCGCGTACGCGCGGCACACCGTCACCGCCGTGATCATCCCGGCCGACGTGCAGGAGCTGGACTACAGCCCGCCGACGCACGCGTTCAAGATGGTCCCGTCCAGCCTGGGCGTCGCGCACTACGCGCCAGTGCCGTCCGACGACGACCTGCACCGGGCCGCCGAGGTGCTCGACGCCGGGGAGAAGGTCGCGATCCTGGTGGGGCAGGGCGCGCGGGGCGCGCGCTCGGAGGTCGAGCACGCGGCCGACCTGCTGGGCGCGGGCGTGGCCAAGGCGCTGCTGGGCAAGGACGTGCTGCCCGACGACCTGCCGTACGTCACCGGCTCCATCGGGCTGCTGGGCACCCGGCCCTCGTACGAGATGATGCGCGACTGCGACACGCTGCTCGTCGTCGGCTCCAGCTTCCCCTACACGCAGTTCCTGCCGGACTTCGGCCAGGCTCGGGCGGTGCAGATCGACGCCGACCCCTTCATGATCGGGCTGCGCTACCCCTTCGAGGTCAACCTCGTGGGCGACGCGGCGAGCACCCTGAAGCGGCTGCTGCCGCAGCTGAAGGCGAAGAAGCACGGCGCGTGGCGCAAGGGCATCGAGCGGAACGCCGCCCGCTGGTGGGAGGTCATGCAGCGGCGAGCCGCGGTGGACGCCGATCCGATCAACCCCGAGTACGTGGTGCACGCCGTGGACGAACTGCTGCCGGCGGACGTGATGGTCTCGGCGGACTCCGGCTCGGCCGCCAACTGGTACGCCCGGCACCTGCGGATGCGCGGCGCCATGCGCGGGTCGCTGTCCGGCACCCTCGCCACGATGGGACCGGGCGTGCCGTACGCGATCGGCGCGAAGTTCGCCCACCCCGACCGGCCCGCGCTCGCCCTCGTCGGGGACGGCGCCATGCAGATGAACGGCATGGCCGAGCTGATCACCGCGGCGAAGTACTGGCAGGACTGGGCGGACCCGCGGCTGGTGGTGGCCGTGCTCAACAACCAGGACCTCAACCAGGTGACCTGGGAGATGCGGGCCATGGAGGGCGCCCCGCAGTTCCTGCCCTCGCAGTCCCTCCCGGACGTGCGCTACGCCGACTTCGCGCGCTCCGTCGGCCTGGACGGCGTGCGGGTGGAGGAACCCGGCGACGTCCACGAGGCATGGCGGCGGGCCCTGGCCGCGGACCGGCCCTTCGTCATCGACTTCCGCACCGATCCCGCCGTCCCGCCGGTCCCGCCGCACGCCACCTGGGACCAGATCGAGGCAGCGGCCTCGGCGGTGCTGCACGGCGACAGCGACCGCGCGGCGGTGGTGCGGCAGGGCGTGAAGGCCAAGATCCAGGAGATGCTGCCGGGCCGCCGCCACCGCGAGGACCGCCCGGGCGTCGGCGACGAGGGGTGAACGGCGGCCCCGGACGGGGCGGTACCCCGCGGGGTGTCGCCCCGTCGTCGGTGCGCCAGGCCTGATCAAGGCCCTTCAGTGAGCCAGCCTCTGCCCCTGCCCCTGCCCCTGCCCCTGCCGCGCCTCGGTCGCGTCACGGAACGCGGCCAGCGCGGCGCGGCGGCGGTGCAGATCCGCGATGTCCGCGTCCATCCGCTCCAGATACGCGGTCATCGTCCGCAGCACCTCCGGGCAGGGCTCGATCCCCGGCCCTGCGCCGGTGGCGCACGGCAGCATCTCGCGGATGGCGTCGGTGGTCAGCCCGGCCGCCAGCATGCCCCGGATGCGGGCGACGACGTACGGGGCGTCCGGCGCGTACACGCGGTATCCGCTGCGGTCGCGGCCGGGGCGCAGCAGGCCCTGCTCCTCGTAGTACCGCAGCAGCCGGGCCACCACTCCGGTCCGCCGTGACAGCTCGCCTATCAGCACCGATTCTCCTCACCACGCCAGGTACTTGACCTTCACACCGGTGTGATGGGTCAACGTACGAGGCATGCGCGATTCATTCCCCGCCCTCGTCACCACCGTCACCGGAACCGGCCCGGGCCTGCTGCTCGCCCACGGAGCCACCGGCAGTGTCGAAGGCAACTTCGCCCCGGTTCTGCCCGCCCTCGCCGCCGCCCACACCGTCGTCGCCCCGGACTACCCCGGCTCGGGTGGCACCCCGGTCGCCGCCGCCCCACTGGACCTCGACGAGCTCACGGACGCGGTCGTCGACTCCGCCGTACGGCGCGGCGTCGGGCGGTTCGCGGTGCTCGGCTTCTCGCTCGGCACGCTGGTGGCGGTGCGCGCCGCCGTACGCCATCCCGAGCGGGTGACCGCGCTCGTACTGACCGCCGGGTTCGCGCGGCCCGACGACCACCTGCTCGGCCTCCTCCCCGGCTGGCGGGCCGAGGTGCCGCCCGCACTCCACCCGCACATCGACCTGATCCCCTCCCTGGACACCACCGGTGACCTGGCCGAAGTCGCCGTCCCGACGCTCGTCGTCGCGACGACCGCCGACAGCATGGTCCCGCCTGCCGGCTCCCGCGCCTTGGCGGCCGGGATCCGGGACGCGCGGTACACGGAGATCGACAGCGACCACGTGGCCATGGTCGAGCGGCCGGAGGAGTGGCTGGAGCCCGTCCTCGACTTTCTCCACTCCCTTTCGCCCTCGGAGGGCAAGGACGGTGAGGCGGAGTGAAACTGCAGGTCGTCCTCCCGAACGAGGCCGCGGGGGCCGATCCGCGCCGACTCGCCGACCTGGCGCAGCAGGCCGAGGCCCTCGGCTACGACACGGCATGGCTCCCCGACCACGTCCTGCCGCCCGGCGAGTACGGCCCGGTGTACGGAGGGGTCCTCGAACCGCTGGTGACCATGGGCTGGCTGGCAGCCGCGACCACCCGGATCCGGTTCGGCACCTCCGTGCTCGTCCTGCCCCTGCGCAGTCCTTTCGTGGTGGCCAAACAGGTCGCGACCCTCCACGACCTGTCCGGCGGACGGATCGTCCTGGGCGTGGGGATCGGCTGGGACGAACGCGAGTTCACCGCCGTCGGCGCCGACTTCAGGAGCCGGGCGGCCCGCACGGACGAAGCCGTCGCACTGCTCCGGCACCTGTTCCGGACCGGCCGGGGGCCCTTCGAGGGTCGCTGGTACGGCTTCGAGACGGGCGTCTTCGAGCCCCGCCCCGACGGTCCGGTACCGGTGATGACCGGCGGTGTCACCGACGGCGCCCTGCGCCGGGCGGCCCGGTACGCCGACGTCTGGCAGGGCGTGGGCCTGGACCCGGCGGCGTTCGCCGAACGGCTGGCGTACCTGCGGGCGCGTACGGACGGCCGCGCTGTGTCCCCCGGCACCCGGATCGAATGGCACGGCCCGGACGGCACCGTCGGCGAGGCCGCCCGCACCGCCGAGGCCTTCCGGGCCGCCGGAGCCGAGCACCTCGCGGTGCACTTCGGCGACCCGGACGGTTACGCCCGACGGATGGCCGCCTTCGCCCGGCACACCCCTGACAGCCTCCACCGGCAGTGACCGGGTCTCCCCGGCTGCTCACGCCGAACCGACGCGACGCGTGCGCATGCCCGTCGGCGTCGACAACGCCACCCTCTCGCCGTGAGCCGTCACCGGCTGCACGTGCGGCCCGAGGGGCTCAGGCCGCCATCAGCGCCGCCAGGGCGCGGTCCATCGCGGCGTTGAACTCTTCCGGCGTCAGCGGCAGCCGGGACTTGACGTCCCGGCTCCACTGGTCGGCGAGGACCTCGGCGGAGCCCGCCTCGACACCGTCGAGCGCCGCGTCGGCCAGGTCCGACGGCGCGATCTTGTCCACGGGCCAGCCCGCGGCCATGTCGGTGTCGGCCAGGCCGAGGTGCACCGCCGTCACGAGCGTGCCCTGCTCGGCGAGCTCCAGGCGCACGCCGTTGGTCATGGCCCAGGCGGCGGCCTTGGCCAGGTGGTAGGCGTTGGCGCCGCTGCCGCCGAACCACGACATCGCGGAGAGGACGTTGACGATCGCGCCCCCGCCGTTCCTGGCGAGGGCCGGCGCGAACTCCCGGATCATTCCCAGGTGGCCGAACACGTTGGTCTCCAGTTCGTGCCGCACCGCGTCCAGCGAACCGGTCACCAGGTCGGTCCCCGTCTGGATCCCCGCGTTGTTGACGAGCAGCGAGACGTCCGCGGCGGCCTCGGCCGCAGCCCGCACGGATGCGGGATCGGCGATGTCGAGGGGCAGCACCTCGGCCCCGGGCAGGTCCACGGTCTCCGGCCGGCGGGCCGTCGCGTAGACCTTGCGGGCACCCCGTTCGAGCAGGCGCTGGGCGAAGGCGCGGCCCAGGCCGCGGTTGGCTCCGGTGACAAGGGCGACTGAGTTGTTGATGTCCATGCCCGGTACGCTAAAACCTGACGCTGACGTCAGAGGCAAGCGCTGGTCATCAGGGCCGGGGTGAGAGGAATCACCATGACCGTCACAGAGGCCGCGGCAGAGCGGCTGGTCCGCATCGGCGAGGTGGCACGTGGTGCCGGCGTCTCGGTACGAGCCGTGCGCTACTACGAGCAGCAGGGGCTGCTCGCCGCGGAGCGCAGCCCGTCCGGCCAGCGCCTCTACCGGCCTGACGCGATCCCCCTGGTCCGCTTCTTCCAGCAGATGTTCGCCGCCGGCCTGACCAGCCGAAGGATCACGGAACTCCTTCCGTGCTGGGACTCCGGGCACACCGACGCCCAGCAGCGCGCCATGCTGCGCGCCGAGCGCGACCGCATCCAGGACAAGGTCAACGACCTGCAGGCTGCCCTGGACCGCCTCGACGAGGTCATCGCGATCACGGACACCCACCCGTAGGCCCGGCCGGTCGGACGCCGCAGCCACGACTGCGTCCGGGCCGGCGCAACGACCCTTTCCGCCGCCCTGGAGGGCGGTCAGAGCACTGCCCGCGCCGCCGGGAAGTGGCAGGCCGCCACGTGGTCCCCGCCCTGCTCCGCCGGCAGCGGCGCCTCGTCGGTGCAGCGCTCGCGCTGCGGCCCCGGCAGCGCGGCGAAGACCTGGCAGCGGGAGCGGAAGGGGCACCCCCGCAACCGCCTGGTCGGGCTCGGCGGATCGCCGGGCAGCAGGATCCTGGCGCGCGCCCGCTCGCGTACCGGGTCGGGCAGCGGCACCGCGGACAGCAGCGCCTGGGTGTACGGGTGCAAAGGCCGGGTGAAGACCTCGCCGACCGCGCCGGCCTCGACCGTTCGGCCCAGGTACATCACGCTCACCCGGTCGGCGATGTGCCGCACCACGGACAGGTCGTGCGACACGAACAGGTAGGCCAGGCCGAGTTCGGCCCGCAGCCGCAGCAGCAGGTTGAGGATGCCCGCCTGGACCGACACGTCGAGCGCGGACACCGGCTCGTCGAGCACCAGCAGTCTGGGGTCCACCGCCAGGGCGCGGGCGATGCCGATGCGCTGCCGCTGGCCGCCGGAGAACTCGTGCGGGAAGCGGTCGGCGTGCGCCGGGTCGAGGCCCACCTGGCGCAGCAGTTCCGGGACCCTGCGGGCGATCCGGTCGCGGTCGGCGCGCTGGGCCCGCAACGGCTCGGCAATGATGTCGCCGACCGGCAGCCGCGGGTCGAGGCTGGCCATCGGGTCCTGGAAGACGATCTGCACCTGTGCCCGCAGGGCGTGCGCCTCCCGCCGGGTCAGCGTGTCGGCGCCGCGGCCCAGCACCTCGACACTGCCGCGCTCGGGGCGGCGCATTTCCAGGATCTCGAAGAGCGTGGTGGACTTGCCCGAGCCGGACTCGCCGACCAGGCCGAGGACTTCACCGGCCCTGATGTCGAGGTCCACCCCGTCCACGGCGTGGACCGAGCCCACCCGGCGTTTGAACACCGCCCCCTTGAGCAGCGGGAAGGTCTTGGCGAGCCCGCTGACGCGCAGCACGCTCGTCCCTTCCGGCCGCCCGTCGGCGGTGAGTTCCGCCGGACGGTCGGCGCCCGGCACGGGGAAGACGTCGAGCGGGCGCAGTCCCGCGACCTCGCCGGCCCGCACGCAGGCCGCCAGGTGCGGCTCGTCCGCCGCCAGGGCCGGGCCGGGCCGTACCGCCCCGGCCGGCTGGGGCCGTGCCACCGCCGCCAGTTCGGGCTGCGCCGCCCGGCAGCGGTCCTCGGCGAGCGGGCAACGCGGCGCGAAGGCGCAGCCCGGCGGGAGTGCGGCGGGGGCGGGCGGTGCGCCGGGGATCGGCACCAGGGGCTCGGGCCGCCCCTTGGCGTCGGCGTCGAGCCGCGGCACCGCGCCGATCAGGCCGAGCGTGTACGGCATGCGCGGCCGGGCGAAGAGCTCGTCCACGGGCGCCGACTCCACGATCCGGCCCGCGTACATCACCGCGACCCGGTCCGCGGTGCCGGCGATGACCCCCAGGTCGTGGCTGACCAGCAGCAGGGCGGCGCCGGTCTCGCGCTGCGCGGTGCGCAGCACGTCGAGCACCTGGGCCTGCACGGTGACGTCGAGGGCGGTGGTGGGCTCGTCGGCGAGGATCACGTCGGGGTCGTTGGCCATCGCCATGGCGATCATGGCGCGCTGCCGCATGCCGCCGGAGAACTCGTGCGGGAAGGCCGCGGCCCTGATGCGCGGCTCGGGGATGCCGACCAGGTCGAGGAGTTCCACGGCCCGCTCCGCGGCGCGCTCGCGGGAGATGTCCTGGTGGGTGCGCAGGGCCTCCACGATCTGGTCGCCGATCCGGTAGACCGGGGTGAAGGCGGACAGCGGGTCCTGGAAGACCATGGCGATGCGGTTGCCGCGCACCGCGGACAGCGCCGTGTCGCCCGCGCCCACCAGTTCCGTCCCGTCCAGGGTCACGGAGCCGCGTACGTCCGCGCCGCTCGGCAGCAGACCCATCGCGGCCAGCGCGGTCACCGACTTGCCCGAGCCTGACTCGCCGACCAGGCCGAGGACTTCACCGCGGCGCAGGGCGAGGTCCACCCCGCGTACGGCGGGCACACCGGCGAAGTCCACGCGCAGGCCGCGGATGTCGAGGACGGCGCCGGCGGTCGTGGCGTTCACTTGGCCGCTCCCCCGGCCCGGCGGCGGCCGGGCCGTGATGTCGGGTCGATCGCGTCGCGCAGGCCGTCGCCGACCAGGTTGACCGCCAGGACGAAGACCACCAGCAGCCCGGCGGCGAAGAAGAACATCCACGGGTAGGTGACGGCGGCGCCGGTGCCGTCGGCGATCAGGGTGCCGAGCGAGACGTCGGGGGACTGCACACCGAAGCCGAAGTAGGACAGTGCCGTCTCGCTCATCACCGCCGAGCCCACCGCGATGGTGGCGTCCATGATGAGGAAGGACGCCACGTTGGGCACGATGTGCCGGGCGATGATCCGCAGCGGCCCCACGCCCATGTAGCGGGCGGCGCGTACGAACTCGCGCTCCCGCAGCGAGATGGCCATCGACCGCACCACCCGGGCGGTGACCATCCAGGCGAAGAAGGCCAGCAGCAGCGCGAAGACCAGCCAGCCGCCGCCCTTGAGCCGGGGGGAGACGACGGAGATCACCAGGAAGCTCGGGAAGATCAGCAGCAGATCGGTGGTGAAGGTCAGCAGCCGGTCGGTCCAGCCGCCGAAGTAGCCGGCGCACGCGCCGACCACCGCGGCTCCACCGGTCGCGGCCACCCCCACCAGCAGCCCGATGATCAGCGACTTCTGCAGGCCGTGCACGGTCTGCGCGAAGACGTCCTGGCCGATCCTGTTGGTGCCCCACCAGTGCCGGGAGGAGGGCGCGGAGCGCAGCGCGGTGTAGTCGATGTCGCTGTAGCTCCACCGGGTCAGATGCGGCCCCGCGAAGGCGAGCACGAACAGCAGCGCCACCACGATCAGCCCCGCCGACGCGGTGCGGTGCGCGGCGAAGCGGCGCAGGGTGACTCTGGCCCGGCTGGGCGGCCGGGCGATCAGGCCGTCGTCCTGGTCGGCCCCGGCGAGCAGGGTTTCCGGTGCTGTTGCCATGGCGGTGTGGTGTGGCCCCTGTCAGGAGTGGCGGACGCGCGGATCGAGTGCGGCGTGCAGCAGGTCGGCCACCAAGCCCGACAGCAGCACCACGACGGCCGCGAAGGTGCTGACGGCGACGACCGAGTTGACGTCGTCCTTGCCGATGGAGGCGACCAGCCACTCCCCCATGCCGTGCCAGCCGAAGATCGCCTCGGTGAAGATGGCGCCGGTGAAGACCGCGAGGAAGTTGTAGGAGAAGAAGGTCGACATGGGGATGAGCGCGGTGCGCAGCCCGTGCCGCAGCAGCGCCTTGCGGCGGGTGAGGCCCTTGGCCTGCGCGGTGCGCAGGTAGTCGGAGCCGAGCACGTCCAGCATGGTGCTGCGCTGGTAGCGGCTGTAGGTGGCCAGCGTGATCAGGCCGATGGACAGGCTCGGCAGCAGCAGGTGCACCGCCCGGTCCTTGGCGTGCGCGGCCCAACCGCCTTGCAGTCCCGGGGTCTTCTCGCCGGTGAACTGGATGAGGTCGGTGCCCAGCGCCTGGTTGAGCCTGATCGCGCCGATCTTGAGCAGCACGGCGAGCAGGAAGACCGGCGTGGACAGCAGCAGGAAGGAGGTCAGGGTGACCAGCCGGTCGGAGAGCCGGTACTGGCGCACCGCGGTCCAGGCGCCGGCCAGGATGCCGGCCACCGTGCCCGCCGCGGTGCCGACGACCAGCAGCCGCAGGCTGACCCCGACGCGGCGGCCGAACTCGTCGTTGACGGAGGTGTCGTCGATGGTGCGGCCCAGGTCGCCGCGCACCGCGTGGGCGGCCCAGTGGCCGAACCGGTCGTAGAGCGGGGTGTGGTCGTCGATGCCGAGCGCGCTGAGCTGCGCCTGGACGGCTGCCGGCCGCGGCGGCGGCTGCCGCGCCTCGAAGTACGCGCGCGGCTGCAGCGCGGTGGCTGCGAGCGCGTACGACAGGCAGACGGCCACCAGCAGCAGGGCCCCGTAGTAGGCGAGCCTCCTGCCCAGATACGCGAGCACGTCGGGTCCTCTCCCTTGGTCACTCACGATCTTGGAGGCCGAGTGTTGCAGACGTATGAAGAGACCATGACAGCCTCACCAAAGGGGCGCAAGTGACCTCGGGTGCGGTTTAACGTCAGCCGCCAGCACTGTGCCCCGTGGTGACAGTTGCTGCTGCACCGTGTTCGACTACCGGAGGAATCGCCCATGCCCAGGATGTTCGGCAGACCTGTCACCGCGGTCGCCGTGGCCCTTTCCGCGGTGGCGCTGGTCGCGGGGTGCAGCAGCGGCTCAGACGACGCGAAACCGGACGCGAAGAAGAGCTCCGCGCCGCCCGCGGTCCACGCCCAGGGGATCAACCCGCAGCCCCTGAGCAAGGTCAAGCAGGGCGGCACCCTGAAGATGGCGATCCAGCAGTGGATCTCGCAGTGGAACTCCTACCAGGTGGACGGCAACCAGGGCGACGCCCAGTCCATCGTGGCGCAGGTCGAGCCCAGCCTCTTCCACTACGACGCGCAGGGCGCCTCCGTCGTCGACAAGGACTTCCTGCTCTCGGCCGACGTGACCTCCACCAGCCCGCAGGTCGTGACGTACACCCTGAACCCCAAGGCGAAGTGGTCCGACGGCAAGCAGCTGAGCTGGCAGGACTTCGCCACCCAGTGGAAGGCGCTGAACGGCGGGGACGACCGCTACCTGGTGGCCGACACCAGCGGCTACGAGCAGATCTCCGCGGTCACCAGGGGCGTTGACGACCAGCAGGTGAAGATCACCTTCGGCAAGCCGTACGCGGACTGGAAGCGGCTCTTCCGCCCGCTGCTGCCGGCGCCCTCGATCGCGACGCCCGAACTGTTCAACAAGGGCTGGCTGGGCAAGGTCCCGATCACCGGCAACTCCTGGAAGATCAGCGGCTACGACAAGACGGCGCAGACCGTCACCACCGTGCCCGACCCGAACTGGTGGGGCGCCGAGCCGAAGCTGGACAGCATCATCTACCGGGCGCTCGACGCCTCGGCGGACACCGACGCTTACCTCAACAAGGAGATCGACTACACCTCCGCCATCCAGCCCGAGGACTACAAGCGGTTGGCGAAGTCCCCCGGCACCGACATCAGGAGCGGCGCCCGCTGGGACGAGGTGCACATCACCCTCAACGGCGCGCGCGGCCCGCTCAAGGACCTCGCCGTCCGGCAGGCCGTGGATCTGGCGATCGACCGGCAGGGCATCGTCGCCGCCTTCTCCAAGGACCTGCCCTTCCCGGTCACGCCGCTCGGCAACCACTTCTTCATGCCCAACCAGCAGGGCTACAAGGACAACAGCGGCAAGTGGGGCAGCCACGACCTCGCGGGCGCCGAGAAGCTGCTGGACTCGGCAGGCTGGAAGGACAACGGCGCGGGCAAGCCCCGCACCAAGGACGGCAAGCAGCTCACCCTGCAGTACGTGCTCAGCGCCGGCTCCAGCACCTCGGCGACCGACCAGGCGCAACTGGTGCAGGCCCAGCTGGGCCAGGCGGGCATCGCGGTGAAGATCCAGACGGTCCCGGCCGACGACTACTTCGAGAAGTACGTCCACACCGGCGCCTTCGACCTGGTGAGCTTCCGCAACGTCGATGCCGTCTTCCAGACGCTGCTGTACTCGACCTTCCAGGCGCCCACCGCCTCACAGGTCTACGGCAACTACGGCCGGATCTCGACCCCGCAGATCCAGCAGTTGATCACCAAGGCCGCGCAGACCACCGACCAGAACGCCGCCATCGACCTGTACAACCAGGCCGACGCCCAGATCTGGGACCAGGTGCACTCCATCGAGCTCTACCAGCGCCCCCAGATCCTCGCGGTCCGCTCGGGCCTGGCGAACTTCGGCGCCTCGGGCCTGGCCGACTGGGACTACAACGGGATGGGGTGGACCGCCTAGGACGCGGGCATCACCCCCACGGTTCACGTGTGAAGCAGCGGTGCCGGGTCGCCGGGTAGCCCCGGCCGACCCGGCACCGCTGGGTTCACCTCACCGGGTCGTGAGTGCCACGATCACCGGCGGAATGGTGCAGGGCGTGTCGGTGACGAATGCCGGCCGGGCCTGGTACATGCGCGGGGCGGGCGTCGCGGGGGCATCCGCGCGCACCTGGACGGTTACCTTCTGGCCGGCCGGGACGGTGACCTTGGTCTGCGAGGTCGAGAGCCATCCGACCTCCGAGCGGGTGACACACCCCTCCTGCCCCGGCAGCACCTCGGCGTACCGCGACGACGGGGGTCGGCAGGGGTGCGTGCGTCGTGCCCCCCGGCCGCCGCCGCCCCGGGCGCGGCACCCGCCGAAGAGGTTCACCTCGGCCAACTGCCCGCCGGGGCCCCGCGGGCGTGAACCCGACACGGCGGTAAGCCGCCACCCGGGGCGCGTTGACCAGCGCGGGGGCGCATGGGGATCTTGAACCACACCGCCCACGTCCCTCACCGGGACGGTCCCGCGGTGCCGGCATCCTTAGAACCCCGGGAGATGTCCCTTGCGCGCCATACCCCCGCCCGCTGCCAACTCACCTGGGAGTGCTCCCAGACCCGTCGACTCCCCGAGACCGGCCCGGATCCACCGCACCGTCGCGGCGGCCGTCACCGCTCTGTTCGCCTGCCTCGCGCTGCTGCTGCCGCAGAGCGCCCTCGCCGCCCCCGGCGCCGCCCAGCCGGCCGCCCAGAAGGGCAAGGTCACCGCGGAGCCCGTGTGCGGCGCCCCCAAGCCCGACTCCTTCACCTGCTTCTCCTTCCGCCGCACCGGCCTGCGCTCGGCGTTCGGCGTGCAGCGCGCCGACGGCACCGCGACGACGCCCGACGGGCTCTCGCCCGGCGACCTGCGGTCGGCCTACGGCCTGCCCGCCGACGGCGGCGCGGGCGCCACGATCGCGATCGTGGACGCTTACGACGACCCCAGCGCGGCGGCCGACATGGCGGTCTACCGGCAGCAGTACGGCCTGCCCGCCTGCACCGAGGAGAGCGGCTGCTTCCGCAAGATCGACCAGAACGGCGGCGCGAACATCCCGGTACCCGACGAGGGCTGGGCGGGTGAGATCTCACTCGACCTCGACATGGTCTCGGCCGTCGCCCCGCGCGCGAACATCCTGCTCGTCGAGGCGGCCAGCACCTCCATGGAGGACCTGGGCATCGCGGTGAACACCTCGGTCGCCCTCGGCGCGCAGTACGTCTCCAACTCCTACGGCGCCTACATCGACGACCCGGCGGAACCGGCCGTCGACGCGGCCTTCTTCGACCACCCCGGCACCGCCGTCGTGTTCGCCTCCGGCGACCTCGGCTACGGCGTGAGCTACCCGGCGTCCTCGCCGAACGTCACCTCCGTCGGCGGCACCTCGCTGACCAAGGACGACAGCGACCGCGGCTGGACCGAGTCGGTGTGGAACTCGGTCGTCACCGGCCAGGACGGCCTCCCGCACTGGGGTGCAACCGCCTCCGGCTGCTCCGCGGTCGAGCCCAAGCCCGCCTACCAGACCGACAAGGGCTGCGACGGCCGTACGGTCGCCGACGTCAGCGCTGTCGCCGACCCGGCGACCGGTGTCGCCGTCTACAACAGCTTCTCCGACAACGGCTGGGGCGTCTACGGCGGCACCAGCGCGTCCGCGCCGATCATCACCGGCACCTACGCGCTCGCGGGCACCCCCGTGGCCGGCACCTACCCGTCGTCGTACCCGTACCAGACGCCTTCCGCGCTGCACGACGTGACGACCGGTGACGACGCCAGTTGCGCGGACGCCTCGCTGTGCGGCTTCGGTCCCACGCCCGAGTGCGACCCGATCTACCTGTGCGTGGCGCAGGAGGGCTACGACGGTCCCACCGGCCTCGGTACGCCCGACGGCACGGCGGCCTTCAAGCCGGGCCCGCACGCGACCGTGCACGGCACCGTGACCGACGTGGACACCGGCAAGCCGGTCGCGGGAGCCGCGGTCGACATCGGTTACTACCACACCACCACTGCCAAGGACGGCAGTTACCGAGTCAGCGTCCCGGCCGGGTCCTATCCGGTCACAGTCGGCGCCTTCGGCTACGCCGACCTCGACCTCGGCACCCTCGACCTGCCGGACGGCACCGACCTGACGAAGGACGTCGCGCTGACGGCGGTGCCCACACAGACCGTGTCGGGCAACGTGAAGGACAGCGCGCACCACTGGGGCGTCTACTCCAGGATCACCCTGGACGGTGTCCCCGGTGAGACGTACAGCGACCCGGCGTCCGGCGCGTACAGCCTGACGGTCCCGATGAACCGCGACTACACCGTGCACGCCACCCCGCTCGTGCCCGGCTACCAGCCGGTCACCCAGCAGGTCGGTGTGGGCACCGGCCCGCTGTCCGGCGTGGACCTCATCCCGCAGATGAGTACCTACGGCGTGCTGCCCGCGGGGTACGACATCACCTACCACGGCGGTGGGCAGCAGAGCTTCGACACCGCGAGCACGCCGAGCGGCTGGACGGTGAAGAACAACACCCCGGCCGGCGGCTGGCAGTTCGACGACTCCCTCAACCGCGGGAACCAGACCGGCGGTTCCGGTCGCTTCGCCGGCGTGGACGACTTCGCCCTCGGCTGGGCTCCGGTCGACACCGAACTCATCAGTCCCGTATACGACTTCAGTGCCGAGAAGACCCCGGAACTGGACTTCGAGAGCGCCCTGCCCTACACCTACCGCCTCGACGGCGCCGTCGCCGACGTGGACGTCAGCACCGACGGAGGTGCCGACTGGACGACGGTGTGGCACCACGACGACGTGCTGCCCGGTCCTTCCCACCAGAGCGTGCCGCTCGACGCCTACGCGGGCGCCGCGTCGGTGCAGGTCCGCTTCCACTTCACCGGCAGCCTGACCGGTATCTGGCAGATCGACGACATCGCCGTCGGCACCCGCAAGCTGGAGGCGCTGCCCGGCGGGCTGCTCGTCGGCCACGTCACCGACGCCAACACCGGCTCGGGCGTGCCCGGGGCGGCCGTCACCAGCGTCGCGGCGCCCGCGGACAGCACGAAGGCCGTGGTCTCGCCCGGCGACCCGGCGGTCGGCGACGGCGTCTACTGGCTGTTCTCCGGTCTGACCGGGAAGCAGTCCTTCACCGCGGATCTGGCCGGCTTCGGCTACCCCGCGGTCACGTCCAAGGTCAACGTGGGCGCGGACAAGGCCACATGGGCGGACTTCGCGCTGCATCCCGCACGGCTGGCGACCTCGGTGAACGCCCTTGCGGCGTCCGTCGCCTGGGGGAACAGCAAGACGGTGAGCGTGAAGCTGACCAACACCGGCGGTTCCCCGGTCACCTTCTCGCTCGGCGAGCAGGGTGTCGGCGCCGGTGCCGCACCGGCCGGCGCCTCGCACGCGGTGACCGCGCCGACCTCGATCACGCCGAACACGGCGCTGGCCCAGGCCGCCGCGGCGTCCGCCGCGGGCACCGGTGTCCGAGCGGCGGCGACCGGTTCCGGCCAGTCGTGGCAGTCGCTCACCAACCTGCCGCACACGACCTTCAGCGGTGTCGCGGCCGTGAACGGCGGGGTACTCTACGCGGGCCTCGGCGTCGACGGCAGCGGGGCGTGGTCGAAGGACTTCTGGTCCTACGACCAGAGCACCGCGAGCTGGCACCAGTTGGCCGCCCCGGTCACCAAGCGGGCCGCTCCCGCCTACGGGTTCATCCGCGGCAAGCTCTACGTCGTGGGCGGCCGTGACGAGGCGGGCCGCGGCATCCGTGGCGGCGAGGTCTACGACCCGGCGTCCGACACCTGGTCCCAGATCCCCGACGCCCCCCTGGGCTACGGCGGTTCGGGCTACGGGGTGGCCGGCGACAGCCTGTACGTCATCGGCGGCTGCGACATCCAGATCGGCTGCGGCACCACCGACGTGCAGGTCTACCATCCGGCCACCGGCACGTGGTCGGTGGGCAAGTCCTACCCTCTACCGGTCTCCTACCCGGCGTGCGGCACCGTGGAGGGTTCGCTGACCTGCGCCGGCGGCGCGTACGAACCGGACGGCGGGGCCGCGCAGGACACCCCGGAGACCTACCGGCTCGACGCGTCCACCGGCGAGTGGAAGCAGGTGGCCGACGCCCCGGTGGACTTCTGGGGCGGGGCCGGAACCAGTGCGAACGGCCGGCTGCTGGTCGCCGGCGGATCACAGCTCAGCTCCGGCGTCGTGACCAGCCGGACGTTCGCGTACGACCCCGGGTCCGACTCCTGGTCGGAGCTCACCCCGCTGCCGCTGCCGCTGCCGCAGATGCTCGGCCAGGCCGCCCCCGGCTGGTACCTCACCGGCGGGAAGGGCGCCGACGGCTTCGTCATGGACAGCGCGCTCGAACTGACCGGCTGGGACGCGCCGCACGCCGACGTGCCCTGGCTGTCGGAGAGCGCCACGACCGTGACCCTCAAGGGCGGCGCGTCCACCACCGTCAAGGTGGCCCTGGACGCCGGCGCCATGGGCGCGGCCGACTACGGCGACCACCGGGCCAACCTGGTCATCGACAGCGACACGCCGTACGCCTCGCTGACGGTGCCGATCACCATGTCGGTGACCGCGCCGGCCGGGTGGGGCGAGCTGTCGGGCACGGTGACCGGTACGACGCAGAACGGGGCGGTGCCGCTGGCCGGTGCCGTGGTGGAGGTCGACACCATGAACGGCGACACCACCGTGACCACCGACGCGCAGGGCCACTACCGGCTGTGGCGGCCGGTCTCCGACGGCACGCTGACGGTCATCGTGGCGGCCGACGGCTACCGTCCGTCCACCCGAACGCTCAGGCTGATCAGAGGAGGCGCGGTCACGGCCGACTTCGCACTGTCGGCGCTCGCACCGAAGTGACCGGTGGGGCCGCGGGGTTCGGCTCAGACCCGCGGCCCCGCCGCGTCCACCGCACCGGCTGCCGGCCGGTGCGGTGGACGCCACCACCCGCGGTCGGCGGCCAGTACACCGGCCTGGAAGCGGCTGCCCGCGCCGAGCCGGACCAGCAGCGCCTGCACGCGGCGCTGCACCGTCCGCAGCCCGATGCCCAGTTGGCGGGCGATCGCGTCGTCCGAGAGCCCGACGGCGAGCAGCGACAGGATGCGCAGCTCGTCCTGGGTCGGGCCGCCGTCGGCCTCCCCCGCGGCCAGAAGCCCGTCGGGCACATACGGCTGGGCCTGCTGCCACAGCGTCTCGAACAGCGCGGAGAGCGCATCGAGCAGCGCGGAAGGGCGCACCAGGATGCACGAGTCGAGCACCTCGGGCGTGGCTACCAGCGGGATCAGTCCGGCCTGGTCGTCGGCCAGGATGATCTTCATGGGCGCATGCGGCAGGATACGGGCCTCCTCGCCGTCGGCGAGGTCCCGCTCCAGCCGGCCTATGGTGCCTTCCAGCGTCAGGTTGTCCCGGCCGTAGACGAAGCGGCTGCGCACACCCCGCTCGGCCATGTGCGCATGGGAGTTCACCATGGAGCCGTCCCTGGCCTGCGCGTAGGGCGGTGCGTCGATGCCCCTGATCTCACGCTCCGCGCTGTTGAAGAGCTGCTGGCCGCAACGCGCCACCGCCTCGGGGCCGTTGATCACCTCGACCAGGGCGGCCGCGTTGTTGTCGCCCCGGCCCTTGCGGTGCTTCTCGCCGAGCCACTGGGTCAGTGTCCGCACCTTCCTGATGTCCCGCTCCTGCGCCAGCAGCAGCACCTCGATGGCGTGTTCCGGCGGTAGCACGGTCCAGCGGGTGCGGTCGCCGGTCAGCCGGGAGAGCAGCCCGCGGTCCTCCAACCGGGTCAACGCGCCCTTGAGGGAGTCCACTTCGATTCCGGTCCTGCCGTGCAGCTCGTCCAGACCCAGTGGCGGCCCGTCCAGCAGCGCGAAGTACGCGTTCTCCTGCGATTCGTCCAGCCCGAGTACTTCAAGCACGCGCATGCCTTTCCGTTCCACCGCCCCGCGCGCTCCATCCTGCCTGCGCTCGGTGTCGGGGGGCTGGCGGCGTTGTTACAGACCGACCGCGAGGCGCCGGGACATCACCGCTGACGCACTCGCCGCACCGGCGACGCTGCAAGCTGCCGGCAGGGCCTGGGCGGCCCCGGGGGCCGGACCGGCTCGACGAGGTCTCCGACCGGCTCGACGCCCGGCGTACCAGGGCCTTGGAGCCGCACCGGTGCGCGCGGCCTGAGGGTCGCCTTCGTCAGCCGCGCGTTCGCCTCTCCCGGGATGCAAGCGGTTGGCCGGCCGCATCTCGTGCGAACCAGCAGTTCAAAGCTTCGTCCGGCCGTGGCGATTCGCTCCCGCCCGCCGGCTGCCCTGCCGCCCCGGGGGATGGGAGCGGCAGGGCGCCGGCCGGCGGCGCCACGACCTGTTCAGCACGGCAGGCCGGGTGGGGTGGCGCGGACGGGTCGGCCGAAGCTGTGGCCTGATGGTGAGCGGGCTGCCCTGGAGGCAATGCCGCTGCCGTCAAGCCGATCACGGCGTGTTGCGCCGGGTAGCCCCGGCCGACCCGGCACCGCTGGGTTCACCTCACCGGGTCGTGAGTGCCACGTTCACCGGCGGGACGGTGTAGGGCGTGTCGGTGACGAATGCCAGCCGGGCCTGGTACGTGCCCGGGGTGGACGTCGCGGAGGCATCCGTACGCACCTGGACGGTCACTGTCCGGCCGGCCGGGACGGTGACCTTGGTCTGCGAGGTCGAGAGCCATCCGACGTCCGAGCCGGTGACACACCCCTCCTGCCCCGGCAGCACCTCGGCGTACGGCGTTGCCATGGAGGAGGAGTACCCGCCGCCGACGCGTGTCAGACCGCAGGCCGCGCCGCCGCGGAAGACCGCGTACGTCGCATTGGGCAGTGCCGACCACACACCCGTGGTGGGGTCGTACTCCTCCGCCTGGTTGGTGGAGTCGTAGGTGACGATGCCGCCGACGATCTGCAGCTTTCCTCCGGCGCCCGTGTAGCCCATTCCCCAGGTGGGATTCGGCATGTCGGTCACGCGCTTCCAGGTGTCGGACCCGGCGGCGTACTGGTACGCCGAGTCGGACGCTTCGTCCGTCACCGGCCCGATGCCGCCGGCGCAGACCAGACCGTCGCCCGATGCCGCGCAGCCGAGCAGCACCTCGTCCTGCGGGTAGTCGGCCAGCCGCGTCCAGACGTTCGTTCGCGGGTCGTACCGGTAGACGGACGACGCGGTGTCACAGAGGGCGGTGGAGCAGCCCCCGACGACGTAGAGGCGGCCGCCCACCACGGCGGCGGCCGCGTCCGTTGCCGGCGCCGGCAGGTCCGCCACCCGCGACCAGGAGTCCTTGGCCGGGTCGTAGACGTACGTCGTCGACATCGGGTTGCCCTGCGGGTCCCAGCCGCCGGCGACGTACAGCTTCCCGTTGACGAACCCGCCCATGGCGTTCTCGCGTGCTTGCGGCAGGGGGGTGATCGCCCGCCACGTCCCGGCGGACGGGTCGTACGCGGCTCCGTCGGCCGTGACTCCCGAGTCACTCCAGCCGCTCACCGAGTAGACGATCCCGTCGTGCTCCGCCACGACGTTGTCCATGATCGGAGTGGGGTAGTTCGGCAGGTCCGACCAGGCCGGGTTGACCTCGGCCTCCATCGGCGGCAGCGGCCCTGCTTCAGCCGCGTGCCGGGGGCCGAAGGGACGCGGCGACGCCGCCACCTTCGTCCGCTTCAGCGGCGCTCCGGGCGAGGTGTCCTGGTGCTTTCCGCCCGGAGGAGTGAAGCCGCCGTCCTGCTCGACGACGGTCACCGTCGCCGGCTGCGTGCCGGAGTTGGTCAGCGTCAGGGTGTTCGTCTGCGACGTCGTCGAGGAGCCCTTGCCGGAGCGCACCGAGATCGATGCCGGTCCGGCCGTCACCTGTCCGGCCTTCAGCGCCCAGTCCTGGTCGACGGCCGCGTGGGCCCGGGGGGTGACCGTGGCCGTGGCCGTGGTGTAGTGGCGACCGGCCGCGGTCGTCGGCCGGCCGTCGGTACCGGGAGCGAAGAACCAGTAGAAGCCGTCGCCGAGTGCCGGGTCGTCGTTCGTGGTCCGGCTGACGGCGGGAGTGCCACCGGGCATCGAGACCTCGGCGCCCGTCAGCGGGGCACCGGTGTTCGCGTCCGTGACCTGGCCGGTGACGAGGCCGCCCGCCAGGGCTGTGCACGAGCGCGAGCCCACGAAGACGTTGTCGAGCTCCCAGTAGTTGTCCCACTGCCCGACGAACCGGAAGCGGACCTTGACGTTCGCCTTTCCGGCCGCCTGCGGAACGGGCATGGCGAAGCTCGCCTGGAACGTCGTGCGCGGTGTCGTCCAGAGCGTCTGCCAGGTGGTGCCGCCGTCGAGGCTGAGATCGATGTAGCCGGTCTGGTTGCCGAACCCGAGGTCGCTGTAGTAAGTGCTGAGGCCGATCTGGGGGTTCGTCTGGTGGGTGAAGTCGAGCAGGGGGGTCACCAGGCTGCTGTCGTGGGCGGCCGGGTGGTACCAGTCGTCGAGGATCGCGAACTGGCCGCTCGCACCGGTCAGGTTGCCCTTCTGACCGAGATCGTCGAAGACCCACTGCTTGCCCTGGCCGGCGTCGTCGGTGACCGACCAGCCGTCCTGCGCGGCCGACCAGCCCTGGAAGTCGGTGCCGGCGCCGTCGTAGGTGTAGGCGTAGCCGGCGGCGGTGCAGGTCGAGGCGTCGATGTGGAGCCCGATGTCGCGGGTGACCGTGCCGGATCCGGCAGCGAGGTCGACCGTGCCCGTCGCGCTGTTGTAGCCGGGCATGTCGACCGGCGTCGCGCTCAGTGTGTACGACGCCCCCACCGGCAGTTGCAGGCTGTACCGCCCGGTGACCGGGTCGGTGAAGACGGCGCCGTCCGGATCGTCCTTGACGGTGATCTTGGCGTAGATCGGCCAGCCCTGCCCCGAGGCATCGCGGACCGTGCCGCTCACGGCGCGGGTCTGCAGCTTCCTCAGATCGACGGAGCGGCTGACGCCGGCGCCCGCCGTGACGGTCACCCCGTCGAGGGTGTCGCCGTCGTACCCGAAGTCGGAGACCGTCATCCGGTAGGTGCCCGCGGCGACTGCGACGTCGTAGCGGCCGTGTGCGTCGGTGACGCCGTGGAAGGCGTAGCCGTCGGGGCCCGTGAGGGTGACCGTGGCGCCGGGGAGCGCCTTGTTGGCCGCGGTGACCTTGCCCGTGACGTCGGCGGACGGGCCGAGCGTGAGCGCGGAGACGCCGTTCGGGGTTCCGACGCCGGTGGGGCCGTCCCAGCCGGGACCGGCGGTGCACGAGATGCCGCCGCAGGAGTCGTTGCTGCCGTCGGTCACGTCGTTGAGCGACGCGTTCTTGCGGTAGACGTAGTCCGCCGGGTAGGTGCCGGGCACCGCCGGGCCGGCGAGCGCGTACATCGCGGCGACCAGCGGTGAGGCCAGGGAGGTGCCGCCCCACTGCGCCCAGCCGTCCTGGCCGAGGGTGTTGTAGACCGCGAGGCCGCTTTCCGAGTCGGCGTCGGCGGCGACGTCGGCGGTCGCCCGGTTGCCGGCGCACCCGGTCGTGATGTCCTGCTGGAAGTCGGGCGCGGGCTCGTACAGCGAGCAGCCGCTGCCCCCGCTCCACCAGGCGGTCTCGGTCCACCCGCGTGGCGAGGACGCGTCCCTGTTCAGGGTCGTACCGCCGACGGCTATGACGTCGGGGTCGGTCGCGGGATAGCTCTGCACATGGCCGGAGTCGCCACTCGAGACCGTCACGGCGACGCCCGGGTGGTCGTAGTAGTGGTCGTAGTACGACTCGTACGGGAACTCGCCGTCCACTCCGTACGAGTTCGAGATGGCCACGGCGCCCAGGCGGGCCGCGGTGTCGACCGCCTGCCCGAGGTTCGGCGAGCCGTTGTTGTCCGCCTGCACCAGCAGGATGTGGCAGCCGGGGCAAGCCGCGGAGACCGCGTCGAGGTCGAGCGCCGTCTCGATCGACCAGTCGGGGTTCTCGGCCGGGTAGTCCGTTCCGCCGCGCTGGTCGACCTTGGTGAAGCAGCCGTTCTCCGTCGTACAGAGGGAAAGCCCGTAGTGGGCGCGGAAGACGGCCAGATCGGACTCCGCGCCGTCGTAGCCGAACGCGTCGACGATGGCGACCGTGCGGCCGTCGCCGCCCGACGGCAGGTTGTACGCCTGCTGGATGTCGGCGGGGCCGAGCGAGGTCGGCAGCGGCTCGTCGTCCTGCTGTACGAGGCGGCCCTGCGCGTCGGCCATACCGTCGGCGAGGCAGCGTGCGTACGGGACGTCGTTGCCGTCGTCACCCCGGCCGGTGTCATGGCCGACGTTGCATCCTGCCGGCACGGCGAACTTGCCAGGCGTGGGCCGTGCCGTCGCACGGGTGGGTGGCGGCGGTGCCGTCGCGGCTGCGGGCGGGGCCGTTCCGGCAGCGGTGCCGTCGGCAGCGTGGGCGGTGGTCGGCAGGACCACCGCGGTCGCGGCTGTGAGGATCATCACCAGAGCCGCTGTCGATGAGCGGAGCGACGGGTGTGTCGTCCGTCTGCGTCGTCGAGTTCGTGAACGCATGTGTGCACGGGCTCCCATCTCAAATCCCACGGCGTGTCAGGTATCGGTCACGTCAGGGGGGTTGGCGGGATCCTGTCAGACGGTAGACTCGGCCGACAATCATTTCCGGGTGCGGATTCCTGTCATGTGTCAGGTTTCTGACGTGCACTGACGCGGGGTGAGCATGTGGGAGGCGGTCGGCATCTCGGGCGTCGACGCACTGGCGTACGAGGCCCTGGTGCGGCGAGGCAGGAGTGAGGCCGAGACCCTTGCGGCCGACATCGCACTGCCGCGGGGCCAGACGACCCGGATTCTGGGGCGGCTGGTCGAGCGCGGTCTGGCCACCAGGCTGCCCGTCAGTCCCGTCCAGTACGTCGCCGTACCTCCCGATGCCGCAGCGAACGCGCTCATCGCGGAACGGCAGCGGGAACTCATGCAGTTGCGGGCACACGCGCAGCAACTCGCGACCGAGCAGGCAGCGCTCGACCGGGACACGCCCGATCCTGCCTCGCTGATCGAGATCGTCGACGGCGCGGTCAATGTGCAGAACGCCGTCATCCGGCTCCAGCGCACCGCGCAACGCCAGATCCGGGCGCTCGACATGCCGCCCTATCTCGACCACCCGGTGGCCGGCAACCCCGAGCAGTTCAGCCAGGCCGAGCAGCGCTGCCTGGTGTACCGCGTCGTCTACCATCCGTCGGCCCTCGAGATTCCGGGTCGCCTCGACGACGTCTGGCGGCGCATCCAGCACGGCGAGCGCGCACGGGTCTCCGCGCACGTGCCGATGAAGATGGTGCTCTGCGACGACCAGCTCGCGTTGATCCCGATCTCACGGCGAGCGGTGGCCGACGCGGCCTACCTCGTGCGGCCCTCCTCCATGCTCGACGCCTTCAGCGCGCTCTTCGAGGCGATCTGGGATCGGGCGGTCTCCTTCAACCGGCTCAAGCAGGCCGACGGCGAGACCGATCAACCCGCCATCGCCGGGGAGCTCCTGGGCTTGCTCGCCACCGGGGCCACCGACGAGACGATCGCCCGGACGCTCGGCTGGAGTGTGCGGACGGTCCACCGCCACATCCACAAGATGATGGCGGAGACGGGGGCCGAGACCCGTTTCCAGGCCGGGATGGAGGTCGTACGCCGCGGGTGGGTCTGACCACGAGCCCCACACGACCCCTGCTCCGCGCCGGGCCCGCGCAAGCCGACGCTCCGTTACGTCCTCGCTCGCCTCACCCGTACCCGCCTCTCACCTGACCGGGCCGTTCACGCTCCGGTCCGGGCGCACTGCCCCACCGGTTGCCGCGTTCCCGGCCGGGCACCGGTGCACGTCCGGTCGGAGCGCCCGGTCCCCCACCCACATCGCCGCCGCCCGGACTGCTCGCCCGCGCGCTCCGCGCAGTCAGCGGCAGGACTTGCCCGCGGGAACGGGGGCGGAGGGACAACGGGCACCTCGGCAGCTGCATCGGTCGCCGGAACGACCCAAGCACGCCCGCCGAACACGCAACCGCCAAAGGTCCCTCCGCCGTGATGACGGAGGGGCCCCTGACCTGGGCCTCCGGTGTGGGCGTGGACGGTTTCGAAACGCCGCGTCTACCAGCGGCGACACGCGCCGCGCATCTGTCGGCGACCCCACCAGGGCTGCCGATTCACAGCTCCTCCGGCAACTCGGACCGGTGAGTCCCACGGCGCACCGACGGCACTCGCCGGGGGGAGTCACTGTTCCTGCCGGTGAAGTGGCACAGGTACTCGCTCTGCGCCGGACCCACGAACGAGTTGCATCAACACACCCGCCCCTTGATCTCCACGCGGATCGTGCTGTTCCCCACCTACCTGCGCATCAGCTGGTTCCCTGGGTGGAGTTGAGGGGACGCAGCGTCACAGGTGGCGGTAACTTCGGTGAGTCTGCCACAGCCGGAGGGGGCACCAGTGTCGATGGCGACGGGAAGCGCCGTTCTGCTACTTGAGGGTGAGGGAGGTGACCGGCCCCAGCACCGGGGCAGTGGTTACACCATTTCGCCGACGCTGATCCTTACGGCTGCGTTCGTTGTCCAACGTGATGCCGGAAGGCTCTTTGCCCGCCTACCAGGGGGCGGCCAGGTGCGTCCATGCACAGTCGTGTGGAAGTCGTCTTCAGGAGAACTCCCTGTTGCGATCCTACGGATCGACGACCCTGACCTGCGGCCCACTGACCCGCAGGCTCTGGTGGAGTTTGCTCGATTCATCGGCCAAGGCGAGCGGGATTGCACAGTTATCGGGTTTCCCGAATCGCATTGGGGAGACTATGAGCCAGAAACGCGGCGCATCACGGGGACCATCGACCCGGGGGAGTTCCCTGACTCACGGCGTCTGCTGTTCCGGCCCTCCCGTCCCTTGGAAAGGCCGAACGGGATCGGTGGTGCTGCGGCGTGCGCCGAAGGGCGAGTGGTCGGGGTCATCACGAGCTACTCCCTGGCTACGCACGCGCTGACGGTGGTTCCGGTCGCTCAGATCATGGAGGACGCCAGCTTTCGGGATACGTTGAAAAGGGAGCTTGGACTCGTTCCCGAGCCAGTTGACCTACCTCCCTCCGAGACGGATGTCATCGATGCTCTGATTGACGTCTCCCGGGCCGATCCCACCAACATCCAGCAGGTAGCGGCAAGCCAGTTCCGGCTGAGCAGCCTCTACTACGAGAATGTTCTTGCACAGGCTCGGCGGAGTTTCAACGCCGCCGTCGTCGCCGCAGTGGCCGGCTCCGCCTTCTTCCTAGCGGCAGTCACCTTCGCCATGACAACCTCCCAACTGGCCGCGCCGTTGGTCAGCCTCCTGGGAGGTGGTGTGGTTGAGGTAGTGGCGGGCCTGAACTTCTGGCTCTACAGCCGCACCTCGCATCAGCTAAACTCTTTCCACCTACGGCTTGAGCGTATGCAGCGGTTCCTCGTCGCTAACAGCGTTTCCGTCGGACTGTCCGGGGATCGCCGTGAGGAAGCCCTGTCAGAACTGGTGAGGATCATCGCCACAGTCGAGACCGCCGAACCGCCATCCCCGTAGGCCGCTTGAGAAGCATTTGCGCGGAGGAACGTACTGTCGTCCACCGCCGACGGCCTCATGCACATCGCACTTCACCCCTGCCTGGGCGCACGCCGCATGCCTGGAGGAGTCGCCGACCGGTCCCGCGAGCGACTGGCCGAGCTGTTGAGCGCCTGCGGGACGGGCTGCGCGCTGGCCTCACCGACGTCGACGGGACGCTCACTACTTCCTGAACGACGACTACGATTATCCGCCTCCGCGACATCGCATCGCGGAGGCGGTGGGATTTGAACCCACGGTGACGGATTGCGCCCGGCTCTTCTTCCCCATCCCTGGTTCGGAAAAGGGCGGACCCGCCTCCTTACAAGCTGATCCCCGAGCCGTCACCCGCTCGGGTCACGCGCATCGCCAACTTGGACTCATCTTCTTAAGATCGAGCGAAGACGGCCTGCCGGGCAAGCTACCGTCCAGCTCTCACCGGACAGTGACCACCTGCAGCGACAACGGAGGCGTTGTGGAAAGCGACAGCAAGTACGAGTTCAAGTTCGTTCTCACCGATGTCGAACTCACCGAGGAGCAGCAGGAGAGAGTCGGTCGTGCGGTCGCACAGGCCGGCGCCCTGGCGCTGGGCGACCTTCTGCCGAAGGATTCCCTCATGGTTCCGGTGAGGTCGAACGTGTATTGGCACGGCATTCCCCGACCAGATCTGATGACGGAACTTCAAAGGTCGGCGACCGAACGGGAGAATTAATGACCACGGCAGCCGCCGACTACCAGGGCAGGGACCGGGCCTGCCCGAGCGGTGTCTGCCACGAGGGCGGCTCGATCATCGGTGTGATGACGGAGCAAGGCCGACTGGCGTACTTGCCGACGCCCGTCGTGTTGGACACCGCGTTCGCCTCCCGCCTGCAGGATGCGGGGGAACCGGAGCGCCGGTACCGCTTCAGCCAGCCCTGCATCGAAAGTGCCTGCTCGCAGTGGACCGGCGAGGGATGCGGTGTCATCGATCACGTGCTGGACGATCCCCCCGGCAGCGAGTGCGCACACCACCACGGCCTGACGCGTCCGGGCGTACTTCCGAGCTGTGCCATCCGCCGCGACTGCAGGTGGTTCTCGCAGCGTGGCCCAGCCGCCTGCAGGGTCTGCCCCACCATCGTGGCCGATACCGGCGGGTCGGCCACATAACGGCAAAGCTGCTATTTATCGCAGCCGAAGGCCACGCACCCCAGAATGACTACTCCCACCATGGCGATGTAGAACCACATGCCACCTTCTTGCCGTTGAAAAGATTCCTCGTTCAGGCCGAGGCGTGTCGCGATTTCCTTGGTCTCGTCCGTGCGTCCAGCCACAATACTGTTGAAGATTGCGACCATCTCGTCCGGATGCTCCTTCAGCAAAGAGGTTACGATTTCGGCGTCGGCTACCACCTTCTCCATGTCTGCGGAGCGCATTGGCTCCCGAACCCCTAGGTCGATCGTAGCCAGGCTCTGGTGGCTGACGGGGAAGCCTTCTCGCTCTGCCGCAGCGCGCGTGATGCCAAACGTGAATGTGGTACCACCGGTGATCTCGTTGGTCTGCTGCATGAACTTCTCCCTTCGAGAGGTTCTGAGGGGGTTCAGAGTTCGAAGTAGTGCTGCGGGGGCACAGCTTTCAGGCACACGGTAACCCGCTACCGCCGAGGCAGCACGGCTTACGGTCGCCAGGGTGACAAGGGCGCCCGCAATGGCGGAGCAGAGTGATCTTTTCACCCGGAGGTGCCGGGTGCCGTCGGTAATGGGGCTCTGGAAGAGCTGGGCGTGCTGCCCGGCAGCGGGTGGAGGCCCGGCGTGGCGGAATGGCTCGACGCAAGCGTGCCGGCGCCGAACCACCAGCGGATCATGAATGCCCTGGAGGAGCTGAACGGGGCAGGCAGAAACGAGATGGACTGTCGGCAGCTCGCGGCCGCGCTCGGACTTGAGCCGGTTCCGGCGAAGGTCGAGGGCGTGCGGTCGAAGGCCAAACGCCTGACCGCTCGCGGTTGGTCGGCCGAGGGCAGGCCGGGGATGGTCTCGACAGCCAGGTGACCCAACGCCTCCTGCGCACCCGCCTGCGCGGTGCCCGGGACTTCCTCCGTCTTCATGAAGAGCACCCGAAGTGCACCAGGTTCGCGGTGACCCGGGACGGCGCCGGTGCGGCGGCGACGGCGCCCAGGCGGTGATGTACCGCATCGTGCACGACACGCCTGACCTCGCCGCGCTGTCCGGCCCGCTGCGGACGGTCGTCGAGAAGTGCCTGTCCAAGGACCCGGCCGGCCGCCCCGCGCCCGACGACGTGACGGCCGCGCTCGCTCCGCATGCGGCACGGCCCGACTGGCTCCCTGGGCCGGTGACAACCCTGATCCGCGCCACCGCGGCCCAAGCGCGTACGTTCGCGGCGACGCAGGGCGACACGTCGCCCGCTCCCCCGGCGGCGCGGCCGGCCACACGGGACCGCGCCCCCGTCCATGACCGGCCCACCGCCCCTGCCGTCCCTCGCGGCACCGCGCACGCGCCGACCCAGGTGGACCCACCACCCCACCCCGGCCACGGTCGAAGGGTGCTCACGTACACCGCTGCCGTGGCCGCAGGGCTGGGCGTCGCGGCGCTGCTCGTCGTGCTGACCCGGCCCGGCGGAGGGCACCACGCCGGTCAGGATCCGCCCGCGTCCGCCGTGCCCGTGTCCGCCTCCTCCTCCGCCACCACCTCCGTGTCCGCGTCCGCCTGTTCGGCGACACCCGCCTTGCAGAACAGCGACGTCACGGTCGCCGTGTACAACGCGACCACTCGCGGCGGCCTCGCGAAGAGCACGTCGGACCAGCTCGCCGGAAGAGGTTTCCGGGTCACGGAGTTCGGGGTCTACGACGGCTCGGAGACCGTCCCGGGCACCGCGGTGATCGATTACGGTCCGGCCGCCGTCCGCCAGGCCGCCGTCCTGGCCCGCGAAGTACCCGGCGCCCGCCTGACCCCCTCGGGCCGCGCGGGTACCACGGTGGACCTCGTCCTGGGCGACGACTTCACCTCGCTGGGCCCGGAGCCGTCGCCCTCCGCCCCGGCTTGCGGGTGACGGGGCAGGAGAAACAGCCTGGCACGGTCGAGGTCGACGCGCGTGCCGGTCACAGCAAGCCTCCGTCCGCCCAGGGGCGGGGATGCGTACGGCAACGCCGGAGGCCCCTCCGTCGTCGTGACGGAGGGGCCTTCGACCTGGGCTTCCGGTGTGGGCGTGGACGGTTTCGAACCGCCGACATCCGCCTTGTAAGGGCGGCGCTCTACCACTGAGCTACACGCCCCGCAGAATGCGACGTCACAGGTTACCTTGCCGCGGGGGCCGGTGGGCAAGGGCATACGGGGGCGTGTACGGGGGCCGGGCTGCGGGTGGACCGGGCCGTGTGTTCGGGGCGGGCGGGTGGGAGGATGGGACGCGACGGTGTGGGGCGGCGACACGGGGAGAGAGACTTAACGTGACGACGGCACGTTCGTGGTGGCGGCGCGGCGAGAACATGCGCGCCGAGGCTCAGGCCGCGAAGGACGCCGCCGCGCAGGCCTTCTACGAGCTGGACACCGCGCAGCGAGAGCTGGAGATCTCCGTCGAGACGATCTCGGCGGTCGAGCAGTCCGCCGAGGCCCGCCGGGCGCTGTCCGGTTTCGAGGCGCTCAAGAACCGCATCGACGAGGTCAGCGCGGCCTACATCCGTACCGTCGACGCCCACGACCTGGACCGGGACGACCTGGACCACGGCGCCGCGAACCGCGCGATCGCCGAGCTGAACCGCGCCAAGGACGACCTGGCGAACGTACGCAAGGAGCTGGACCGCTACCAGTCGCAGACGGCCCCGCTGCTGGACCGGGCCGAGACGCAGCTGGCCCGGCTCGCCCCGGCCCGCGAGCAGGCCAAGCAGACGCTGCTGGCCGCCAGCCGGGCGCTGGACGCGGTACGGGCCGCCGGGCTCGCCGCGGACGACCTCGCGGCCCGGCTCGCGGCGCTCGCCCCGGAGCTGACCAAGCTCAACGAGGGCGCCGCCAAGCACGGCGTCCAGGACACCGTGCGGCGCGCGAACGACATCCGCCTCAAGGCCGAGGCTGTGCGGGCCGAGGCCGAGCGGCTGCCGGAGCAGGCCCGGGAGATCGACAAGCGCCTGGTGTCGCTGCGCACCCGGGTGCAGGCGCTCGGCACCCGCGCGGAGGGCGTGGCCCCGGTCCTCAGCGAGTTGCGGCGGCGCTTCTCGCTCGCCTGCTGGCAGGACCTCCAGCCCGTGCCGGAGCAGGCCGCGCAGGCCGTACGGCAGGCGGAGGCGACGCTCGCCGAGGCCCGCAAGGCGCGGGACGCGCAGGCGTGGTCGCAGGCGACCGAGAAGCTCGCCACCGTGCGCGCGCTCATGGACGACGTGGACGGCGCGGTGGGTGCCGCGCGGGACCGGCTGCAGCGGCTCAACGAGGTCAGCAAGGACCCGAAGGCCGAGGTGGAGCGCACCCGCTTCGCGATCCGGGACGCCCAGCGACTGGCGATGCAGGGCCGCAACCAGCCCGAGCCGCGGCACGCCCGCCCGCTGGACGAGGCGGTCGCCCGGCTGGACCGCGCGCTGGCGGGCCTGGAGGGCGCGCACCCGGACTACTGGGCGTTCCTGACCGAGACGGCCGCGGTGCGCGAGAAGGTCAACCGCGTGGTGTCCAACATCCGCGAGGACCGCGCGGCGGGCCGCTGACCCGCCCGCGGTCCGCCGCGTCGCGTACGCGGCCGTAGCGGGCCGTTCGCCGGTACGCCGGTTCGCCGGTACGCCGGTACGCCGGACGTCGCAGGTCAGCCGCAGCAGCCACCGCCGCAGCAGCCACCGCCCCCGCCGCCCGCGGGGGCCGGGGCCGGGGCGGAACCGCCGGCGGCCGAGGCGGTGCCGCCGACCGAGACCGTCGAGAGCAGCTTGACGGTGTCGCCGTGGCCCTGGGGGCAGGGCGCGGGGGCGCCGGACTGCGACATGGGGCGGCGCATTTCGAAGGTCGCGCCGCACGTCTTGCAGCGGTATTCGTAACGAGGCATGGCCACAGCGTATCCGGGCCGCGCTGCTGGGCGCCGGTCCCCGGCCTATCCTGGGAAGTGGCGTCCTCGAACGGCCAACTCCCAAGGAGGCGCCCATGCAGCTGAACGACCACGTCCCCGTCGACCACCGGCTCAGCCAGGTCTACCGCTTCGGCGCCGGGCTGATGGGCCTGATCCTCGTCGTCTTCGGCATCCTGGGCCTGCTCAACCACGTCTCGTTCCTGAACCAGGCGGGCGAGCGCGTCGCGGGCCTGAACTCCAACGGCGCGCTCAGCTCGATCTCGATCGGCGTCGGCGCGCTGCTCTTCGTCGGCATGGTCATCGGCGGCAATTTCGCCTCCACCCTCAACATCTGCGTCGGCGCCGCCTTCCTGATCAGCGGTTTCGTCAATCTGGCGCTGCTGGACACGGACAGCAACCTGCTGGCGTTCAAGATGTCCAACGTGCTCTTCAGCTTCGGGGTGGGGCTGCTGCTGCTGTTCTTCGGGATGTACGGGCGGGTGACGGGCGGTCTCCCGCACGACAACCCGTACTGGCGGCAGCGGCACCCTGACCGGGAGGGTTTGCCGGTAGCTTGCGGCGTCCGGTGCGGTGCGTCGCAAGGCGCCGGATCGGCCTCGTAGTGGGCCTGCTCGGTCGATGCGGCAACCCAGCGAGGTGCCGTGCCGGACGCCACAAGCCGGTGGATCCTCCCGGTCACAGCACTAGCGGCGGCGGGCCAGCGTCAGCCCGTCCGCGACCGTGAGCAGCACGTCGTCGACCCGGTCGTCGGCCCGCACGTGGTCGTTGAAGGCGCGGATGGCCGCGCCGCCGCCGGTGGTCTCCGGGTCGGAGACGTCGCCGTGGAAGAGGGTGTTGTCGACGACCAGCAGGCCGCCGGGGTTCATCCGCGGCACCAGCTCCTCCCAGTAGTCGATGTACGCGCCCTTGTCGGCGTCGAGGAAGACCAGGTCGATCCACGGGTCCTGCGGCAGCGCCCGCAGCGTGTCGAGGGCCGGCGCGATCCGCAGGTCGATGCGGTCGGCGACGCCCGCCTTCTGCCACGCCTCGCGGCCCACGGCCGTCCACTCCTCCGAGATGTCGCACGCGATGACGCGCCCGCCCTCGGGCAGCGCCTGGGCCATGGACAGCGTCGAGAAGCCGGTGAACGTGCCGACCTCGACGATCTGCCGCGCGCCGGTCAGCCGTACCAGGAACGCCAGCAGCGGGCCCTGCTCCTCCGCCGTCTGCAGGCCGGCGACCTCGCCGAGCCGCTGGTGGGTGACGTCCACCAGTTCGCGTTGCACCGGGTCGAGCGGATTGTGGTCCAGGACGTATGCGTACAGCTCGGGCGTGAGCTGCGGGTTTTTCGTTTCGTACACGAGTCTGCTCCCAGGTCTGGCACTTAGGGTGACGGGATGCTTGTCGATGACGCGGTCGCCCTGGTGCCCAGCATTCCAGGCCGGCGCGCGCTGCTGGGGCTCGCGGGCGCGCCCGCCGCGGGCAAGTCGACGCTGGCCAGGCGGCTGGTCGCGGGCGTCGACGAGCGGCTGGGCGCCGGGACGGCCGCGTACGTCCCGATGGACGGCTTCCACCTGTCCAACGCGCAGCTGGACCGGCTGGACCTGCGGGACCGCAAGGGCGCGCCCGAGACCTTCGACGTGGACGGCTACGTGGTGCTGCTGGAGCGGCTGCGCGCGGAGCGGGCGCGCCCGGTGTACGCGCCCGACTTCGACCGCGGCCTCGACGAGCCGATAGCGGCGGGGCTCGTCGTGCCGGCGGGCACGGCGCTCGTCGTCACCGAGGGCAACTACCTCGCCGACGACGGGCCCGGCTGGGCGCGGGTGCGCGACCTGCTGGACGAGCTCTGGTACGTCGAGACCCCGCGGAGGCTGCGGGAGCGGCGCCTTCTGCGCAGGCACCTGCGCGGTGGGCGGAGCGAGGAGGAGGCGCGGGAGTTCATCGCTTCCAGCGAGCGGGAGAACGCGGTGCGCGTGGAGAGACGGCGGGGCTTCTGCGACCGGGTCGTCTCTCCGCGGGAGGGTTGACGCGCCGGGGGTGCTCGCTGCTGTGCCGCGACCTCCCCGCCGTCGTGGCTGGTCGCTCCGTTCTCCCCCGGAGCTTCGCCCGGGGGTGCCCCCACGCGCCCCTGGTTTGCCGGCCTTCTTCCGCAACGGCGGCCCGCGCCCCCGGGGCGGCCTCTCCCGTACCGGCACCCCGCGGGCCCGGGGGCCCTACACGTGGGTCAGGAACTCCCGGAGGATGTGTTCGCCTGCCGCCACGCCCGCCGTGGGGAGGGCGGTGACGGTCGGGGCGGTCCAGCCGGTGTCGGAGAGTTCGCCGTGGCCCGGGGTCCAGCCGGCGTCGGCGGCGAGGAGGAGGTCGACGTCGAGGAGGGAGTCGCCCGCGGCCAGGATGCGGTCGGCGCCGGTGCGGCGGACGACCTCGGCCAGGGCCGCGCTCTTGGACAGCGGCCGGGGCACCGCGTAGATCTTGCGGCCCTGGAGGGAGACCGTCCAGCCGAGCGGATCGGCCCAGGCGGTGAGCTCCTTGACCCATCCGGCGGGGAGCCGTTCGCGGTCGACGACCAGATAGCAGAAGAGGTCCTCGGCGATCCGCTCCTTGCGCAGCCACTCGGGGTCGGCGGTCGCGGCCAGGTGCGCGCGCACCTCGTCGAGCGGGGCGGAGCCGTCGGCGAGCCGGCGGCGCATCTCGGCGTTCCAGTCGTGGTCGGTGCGCCCGTTGACCAGCAGGTGCCCGCCGTTGGCGCAGATCGCGTAGCTCGGCGTCGGGCAGGGCAGGCTGACCCGGCGGTACTGCTTGCGGGTGCGGGTGGTGGCGGGCACGAAGCGCACGGTGTCGGAGAGCTCCGCCAGGACGCGGCCGGCGGCCTCGGTCATGAAGGACAGCGGCCGGCTCTCGTGCACCTCGACGCACAGCAGCCGCGGGGCCTGCTCGTCGGGCATGCCCAGGGCGAGCGCGGCGGCCGAGTAGATGAGGGTGCGGTCGAGGTCGCTCGCGACGATCGTCCGGGTGTAGGCGCGGTTCACAGGCCCTGCACCGCCTTGCCGTCGGTGCCGGTCGCACCGCGGGTGTAGCGCGGGTGGATGAGGCCGACGCACGAGTACGGCAGCTCGTCGGTCTCCTCGACGGGCACCCCGCGCTGCTCGGCGAGCAGGCGTACGTGGTCGAGGTCGGCGCCCGCGCCGCGGGAGGCGAGGATCTTCCACGGGACGCGCCGCAGCAGGACGCGGGTGGTCTCGCCGACGCCGGGCTTGACGAGGTTGACGTCGCCGATGCCGTACTCCTCGCTGATCCGCTCGACGGCCGCCCAGCCCGCCCATGTCGGGGAGCGGTCCTGCGCGCGCAGCGCCTTGACGTCGCGGGCCACGTCGTCGCCGACCTCGCCGAAGGCGGCGGTGACGGTGTCGAGGAAGAGCGCGGAGACGTCGGATTCCGCCAGCTCGCGGTAGAACTTGGCGCCGTGGAATTCGCCGGGCCCGACGAGGTCGGCGCGCAGCACGGTGCGCGAGACGAGGCCGGAGACGGTGGAGTTCAGGCACGCGGACGGGATCAGGAAGTCGTCGCGGGTGCCGTACGTGGACACGCAGCCGCCGGGGTCGGCGAGCACCGCGATCTCCGGGCGGAAGCGGGCGAACTCGGGGAAGGCGTCGATGGCGTCGGCGAGTTCGCGGGTGATGGCGCCCTTGCCCGTCCAGCCGTCGACGAAGGCGCAGTCGGCCGGGTCGTGGTGGGCGGCGAGCCAGCGCAGCGCGGCGGGGTCGATGCCGCGGCCGCGGACGATGCTGACGGCGTAGTGCGGCAGCTCCAGGCCGTGCGCCTGCCGGGCCCAGCGGCGCATCAGCACGCCGACCGGGGTGCCGGCCCGGGCCAGCGACACCAGGACGGCGTCGGGCCCGCGCTCGGCGAGCACCAGCTCGGTGACGGCGCCGACCGCGCGGGCGATGCGCCCGGCGGAGGTCTCCAGGGCCGCCCGGAAGAGGTCCTGGTAGGCGGCGCTGGGCTGGTACTCGACCGGCAGCGACTCGGCGTAGTGGGCGCCACCGCTCTGGATGGCCTCCTCGCGCTCCTCGGTGGGCGCTTCGAGCCGCACGTCGGACAGGTCCTTGAGCAGCCAGCCCACCTCGTCCGCGGCGTACGAGCCGAAGTCGGGGCCGCGCAGCGGTCCGGGGGTTGCACTCATCAGGCCGTGGTTTCCGTTCGGTCGGGAGGGAGCGGGGGCGGGAGCGGGGGTGGGGGCGTGGGTGGGGACGACGGCGAGCAGCACCGTGCCGGTGTGCGGGGCGAGCCGGGCGAGCAGCCCGCCGGGCGCGTGGAGGGCCGGGGTGTCGCCCGCGGAGTCGGTGACGCACACGACGGCGTCGAAGCCGGCCCCGGCGACGTTGTACGCGTACCGCTCGCGCGAGCCGTCGTCGGTGGGGTCGTCGTGCGCGGGGAAGACCAGCCGGCTGCGTATCGCGTAGCCGGGGTCGTCGACGGCGAGCACCGGCGAGCGGGTGGTCGTGGAGAAGTACGCCTCGACGCCGGGGGACCCGTCCGGCCGGTTCTCCCCCGCGGGAAGCCCCTCGGCGCCGGCCCGCGGCCCCGCGGGCGCCCCGCCGGGCGCGTACGCCTCCAGGGCCTGCGCGAGCCGCAGCGGCGCGTACATCAGCTCCTCGGTGCCGAGTACGAGCACCCGGCGCGCCCCCGCGGGCAGGGCCTGCGCGAGCCGCCGGCCCATACCGGGGAGTGCGGCCTCCAGGGCGGCGCGGTGCGCGGGCAGGAAGCCGTGCCGGCCCCCGTCGGGCACCCCGGCGGGCCAGTGCAGCCCCACCCGCCGCACCTCGGCGGCGGGCTCGGCGGCGGCCGGGTCGGGAGCGGCCGGGTCGGGAGCGGAGGGCGTCAGCTCGGCCACGAGGGTCTGGGCGTCGGAGAGCACGCCGTCCGGCAGCGTGACCGTCCCGGCGGCCAGGGACAGCACGTCGACCCGGGCGCCCAGCTCCGCGGCGAAGGCGGCGAGGCGGGCGTGGTCGGCGGGGGCGCGCATGTCGGTGAGGGCGACGACGACGTAGTGCCCGCGCGGGTGGCGGGCGTGCAGGTCGCGGATGGTGTTGAGGACGGTCTGCCCGGTGGAGAACTCGTCGTCCACGAGCACCAGCGGCCCCGTCCCGGCGAGCAGTGCCGGGTCCTCGGGCAGCAGCAGGTGCCCGGTGGCGTGGCTGTGCTCCTCCTGGAAGGCGCCGCCGGACGCGAGTCCGGGCACCTCGCGGCGGGTGGAGTGCAGGTACGGCACGGGCCCGACGCCGTCGGCGACGGCGTGGCCGAGCCCGGTCGCGGTCTCGGCGTAGCCGACGACGACGGCGCGGGCGGCGTCCTGCCCGCCGAGCAGCGCGCGGACCCGCAGGCCCAGGTCGCGGGCGTGCCCGTAGACCGTGCCGGGGCGCTGCGGGACGTGCTTGCCGAGGACGTTGGAGACCAGCAGGTGGGCGCGTTTGGGGTTGCGGCGCAGGGCGAGGCCGAGCAGGCCGGGCAGGCCCTCGCCGTGCAGGGCTATGCCGAGCCGGTCGGCGACCCACTGGCCGGTCCAGGGGGCGGCGTCCGCGGCGGGGCGGGGGCGGTCTTCTCCGGTGAATTTCATGTCTCGTACAAGGATGCCTGGTCAGGCCGTGGGAACACAGGCCGCGAGGAGTTCGACGAAGCTGATGCCCTCGCGCGCGACGCCGAAGGCCCCGGCCCGCAGCAGGGTGCGCTCGGCCCAGGCGCGGTGCGGTTTGACCTCGTTCATCTTGTTCGTGTAAGCGGAGCGCAGCACTCCGCCACCGCTGCGGTCCTGGTGCAGGATGTCGGCGGCGTCGCTGTACTCCTCGTGCGTGACCACGTTCAGCGCGTGCACGATCGGGACGTGGGTGGGGTGGATGCAGGTCTTGCCCTGGAGTCCGTTGGCGCGGTCCAGCTCGATCTCGCGCAGCAGCCCGTCCATGTCGCGCTCCAGCAGCGCGTCGCGCAGCTCCTCGGACTCGCCCTCGGCGAAGGGGCTGCGGCGCAGCTGCGGCTTGAAGATGCGCTCCTGGTGGCGGAAGTACTCCCAGACCGGGCCGGTCACCGTGAAGCCGGAGCCGTCGGCGCGGCCGAGGACGTTGACGACGTCGGCGATCACCGAGGCGACGATCCGCACGTCGTACGCGGTCATGGCGGGCCCGCGGCGGATGCCGTAGGAGGAGCAGAAGTCGGTGACGCCCAGGCGCAGCGCGAGCACCCGCTCGCGGTACTTGTCGACGGTGCGGGAGATGCCGTTGAGCGCCTCGACCCGGGTCTCCAGGTGCATCAGCTCCGGCGACTCCAGCACGGGCATGGCGAACAGCCGGCGTCCGCACGCGGCCTCGGCGGCGGTGAGCGCCTCCAGGAAGGGGACGCCGGTCTCCTCGGTGAACTTCGGCAGCACGAAGCCCGACAGGAGCGCCACGCTGTCGCCGAGCCGGGTGGTGAGGTCGGTGATCTGCCACGGGGTGCGGACCCGGATGAAGAGCAGCGGCAGCGCGCCGGCCGCGTCCGGGCGGTCGGCGAGTTCGCGGAACTGCCGGACGATGTTGGCCTCACCGGCCTCCACGTCGCGGTCGTCGATGGAGTCCTCCAGGCACAGCACCATGGACACGACCCCGCGCGACGCCTGCTTCAGCACGTCGTCGGCGAGTGTGGGCCGTGTCGCCGGCGAGTACAGGGTCGCGCCGAGGGCGACCGCGAGCATCGCCGCGGGCGAATCAGGGGTGAATTCCCCCGGCTCGATGTGGAACAGCTCCTGCCGCGTTTCGGCGGCGAGGTGGCCGAAGTGTCGCATGGCGCCCCCTTTCCAGGTACGGGGTCAAGTGACGGGCCTTGAGGACATCTGGCCGATTATCGTACGAGTGAGCATGCACGAGACGTTCCCTCCGCACGTGAAGAACACGTAACCACCGCAGGTCGGCGGGGTGACCCGGAGGATCCACCCACCGTACGGCGGGGGCCGGGGCGGCGGAAGCGCCGCCCCGGGGGCCGGCGGGCCCCTGCGACGTTGTGGGGCGGCCCGCCGGAAGGGCAGGATGGCGGGCATGACGCACGTGATGGTGAAGGGCTCGAACGTCCCCCTCGACGCCCCCGGCATCCGCGCGGTGCTGCGCTGGAGCCCCGGCAGCGGAACGCCCGACGTGGACGCCTCCGTGCTGCTGCTGGGCAGCGGCGGCAAGGTGCGCTCGGACGCCGACTTCGTCTTCTACAACGCCCCCCGGCACCCCTCGGGCGTGGCCCGTCACCTGCCCAAGCACCGGGTGGCCGAGGGCCTGACCGACACCGTCGAGGTGGACCTCGCGGCGCTGGACGCCACGGTCCAGCGGGCGGTCGTCGCCGCCTCCTGCGACGGCGGGCCCTTCCGGTCGGTCCGCGACCTGTGCGTGCTGCTGTACGACACCTCCGCACCCGGCAGCCCGCCGCTGGTGACCTTCGACGTGCGCCCGGACACCGGCGCCGAGACCGCGCTCAACTGCGGTGAGCTGTACCGCAAGGACGGCGGCTGGAAATTCCGCGCGGTGGGGCAGGGCTACGCGACCGGCCTGGTGGGCCTGGCGACCGAGTTCGGCATCACGGTGGACGACGCGGCGGAGGAGGCGGCCGAGGCCGCGAAGGGCGACGACGCCGCGTCCCAGGGCCAGGCCCCCGCTCCCGCGCAGGGCCCCCCGCCGCAGCCGCCGAGCCCGTCGCAGGTGCAGACCCGCCCGCACGCCGCGCCCCCGCCCGACCGGTCCAGCGCGTACGGCTACCCGCTGCCCGCGCCCTCCGTCGGCCATGTCCCCGCGCAGCCGGCGTACGGCTACCCGCAGCCCGTCGCCGCCGCCCCGCCCGTGGCCCCGCCCCCGCCGCCCGCCGCGCCGCCGGTGCACCAGCATCCGCAGCCCGGCTACCCGGCGTACGGATACCCGCAGCCGGTGGCCGCCTCCGCAGTGGGCGGCCCGGTCTTCGTGCTGCCCCCGCAGGGGCCGCAGTTCCAGCAGCAGCGCTGAGCCGCGGCCGTACGGGGAGGGGCCGCGGTCAGAGCTTGGACTTGTAGCCGCGGCCCCATTGCAGGCCCCAGCCGTAGAGCCGGTCGATCTCGGCCTGGAAGCCGTAGACGTACTTCACCTCGCGGCGCACGGTCAGCTCGCCCTTGTTGTTCTCGATGAGCACCACGGCGCACGAGCGGGCCTGCGGCTCGCGCTCGTTGAGCGGGATCTCGATGCGCGGACCGGAGCCGGGGAAGATCTCGATCTTGGCGTGGGTGCGGTCGAAGGCGGGCGTGCCGTCGTAGATGTAGACGAAGACCAGCAGCCGCTTGAACTCGTCGCGCTTGTCGAAGTTGATGTAGAGCGTCTCGCCGGAGGTGCCGCCGAAGCGGTCGTCACCGCTCATCTGGATGTACGGCGGCGAGTCCAGGTCGCCGTGGAATTCACCGAGCGGCTGCACGACGCCCTTGCTGCCGTCGGCCAGCTCGTACATGCACGCCAGGTCCAGGTCGACGTTGACCATCGCCGGGCCGGCCGCCTGGACCACCCGGGGCCGGAAGACGTCGAACTGGCGGCGCAGGAAACCGCGGTCGTCGGTCGCCCAGCTGCCGGTGTCGGAGGTGCGCATCGACCAGGACAGGTTGACCCGCATGTTGCCGACCGCCGCGCCCTGCTTGGTCAGCGACACCACCGGATGCCGCTTGGTCAGCTCGACCGTGTGCGCGTTCGCCATGTCGAACTGCCCCGCGCCGGTGGGCCGGAAGAAGTCCCGCCACGCCATTGCCGCCACCCTCCCGTAGCCGTAGCTCCCCCCCGCACGTGCCGCTGCCCCCGCCGGGCGGCGGGGGCAGCGGCACGTCACGGGCGACCGGTCACACGCCGGTCGTGACTTCCGTCTTGTCGTCGTCCGCCGACTGGGAACCTTCCCCGAGACGGCGGTTGCGTACCACCGACGACCAGTACGACGCCGCGATCAGGACGACGCCGACGAGACCGGTGACGACCTCGCTGATGTCGTACTTGATGGTGGCCAGCAGGATGAAGGCCAGCGCGCCGATCGCGTAGTGGGCGCCGTGCTCCAGGTACACGTAGTCGTCCAGCGTCCCCTTGCGGACCAGGAAGACGGTCAGCGACCGGATGTACATGGCGCCGATGCCGAGGCCGAGCGCGATCTCGAAGATGTCGTTGCTGATGGCGAAGGCGCCGACGACCCCGTCGAAGGAGAACGACGCGTCGATGACCTCCAGGTAGAGGAACATGAAGAACGCGGCCTTGCCGGCCAGCCCCGCCACCTGCCCGGCGGTGGGACCGCTCTTCTTCTCGGCGGCCGCGCCCTCGGCCTCGTCGTCGCCGTCCTCGTCGTCGTCCTCGTCCTCGTCCTCTTCGATCCGCTCCTCGAAGAAGCCGGAGATGCCCCCGACGACCAGGTACGTGATGAGGCCGCCGACACCGGCGAGGAGCACCGTCTCGGCCTTGTCGATCTCGCCGTGCCCGCCGTGCACCGGGACACCGGTGGCCACCGTGGTGCCCGCGATCACCAGCACGACGAGCGCGATGACGACCGAGAGCATGTCCAGCTTGCCGAGCTTGGCCAGCGGCCGCTCCAGCCAGCCGAGCCAGGTGATCTCGCGCTCCTCGAAGATGAAGTCGAGGAAGATCATCAGCAGGAACATCCCGCCGAAGGCCGCGATGGCCGGGTGGGCCCCGGTGACCAGCGCCTCGTACCGGTCGTGGTCGTTGACCGCGACCCTGACCGCTTCCCACGGGCTCAGCTTCGCGGTGATCGCCACGATGATGATCGGGAAGACCAGCCGCATGCCGAAGACCGCGATGAGCACGCCCACCGTCAGGAACATCTTCTGCCAGAAGGCGTTCATCTTCCGCAGGATGCCCGCGTTGATGACGGCGTTGTCGAACGAGAGCGAGATCTCCAGGACCGACAGGATCGCTACGATCGCGAGTCCGTGCCACCCCCAGAGGACGCCGGCCAGGGCGAGGCCGGCGGCGGTGATGCCGAACGACCAGCCGAATGTTCTGAGGAGCACGTGCTTCCCACCCAATCCTTGTGACCCATGACCACGAGGTCCCCCGCACCGTGCGGGCTTTACGAAACGTTGACCCCGAAGTCTAGGGCGATCCCGCGCAGACCGGAGGCGTACCCCTGACCTACCGCGCGGAACTTCCACTCCCCGTTGTAGCGGTACAGCTCACCGAAGATCATCGCTGTCTCGGTCGACGCGTCCTCGGTCAGGTCGTAGCGGGCCAGCTCGACTCCGTCGCTCTGGTTCACCACGCGGATGTACGCGTCGCTGACCTGCCCGAAGGTCTGGGCACGGGCGTCCGCGTCGTAGATCGACACCGGGAAGACGATCTTGTCGGCGCGCTCCGGGACCAGTGTCAGATCCACCAGGATCGTCTCGTCGTCACCGCCGCTGCCGCCGGTCAGATCGTCACCAGTGTGCTCGACAGAGCCCTCCGGACTCTTCAGATTGTTATAGAAGACGAAGAACTCGTCCCCCAGCACCCGGCCGTTTCCGCACAGCAGCGCGCTGGCGTCCAGGTCGAAGTCGGCGCCGGTGGTCGAGCGGGCCCGCCAGCCCAGGCCGATCTGCACCCGGGTGAGATTCGGCGCGGCCTTGGAGAGGGAGACGTTTCCTCCCTTGGCCAATGTGACGCCCATGGTGGTCCTTCCCCCTAGGTCGGTGCTCTGTCGCTACTGCTCGTCGCTGCCGCTCGGCTGCCCGGCCCGGGTCAGACGTTGACGCCGAAGTCCTGCGCGATGCCGCGCAGACCCGAGGCGTACCCCTGACCGATGGCGCGGAACTTCCACTCGCCGCCGTGCCGGTAGAGCTCGCCGAAGACCATGGCCGTCTCGGTCGAGGCGTCCTCGGTCAGGTCGTAGCGGGCCAGCTCGCGCTGGTCGGCCGCGTTGAGGACGCGGATGTAGGCGTTGCGCACCTGGCCGAAGCTCTGCTGGCGCTGCTCGGCCTCGTAGATCGACACCGGGAAGACGATCTTCACGACGTCGGCCGGCACGCCCGCGAGGTTGACGTTGATGACCTCGTCGTCGCCCTCGCCCTCACCGGTGAGGTTGTCGCCGGTGTGCTCGACCGAGCCGTCCGGGCTGCGCAGGTTGTTGAAGAACACGAAGTGCTGGTCCGACAGCACCTTGCCCGCCTCGTTCGTGAGCAGCGCGCTCGCGTCGAGGTCGAAGTCGGCTCCGGTGGTCGTGCGCGCGTCCCAGCCCAGACCGACGACGACCGCCGTGAGATTGGGCGCCTCCTTGGTCAGCGAGACGTTGCCACCCTTGCTCAGGCTGACTCCCACGAGTCCTCCCCATCGGTTCGCGTGTATACGTTCGTACGACCGGGCGGTCCACCCGGTCAACGAGGTGAGCTTAGTGACCCGTTCCCGTCGACCGCACTGCTTCCAGCGCCTTTACGTAGTCGTGAAGATCCCGCGCGTCCGGCAGCCCGTTCACCACGGACCAGCGGATCACGCCTTCACGGTCGATCACGAACGAGCCGCGCAGCGCGCACCCCTTGTCGTCGTCGAAGACGCCGTACGCGCGTGAGGCGTTGCCGTGCGGCCAGAAGTCGCTGAGCAGGGGGAAGGTGAAGCCTTCCTGGTCGGAGAAGATCCGCTGCGCGTGCATGGAGTCGCACGAGACGGCGAGCAGCGCGGTGTCCTCCCGCTGGAGTGCGTCCAGCTCGCGCTGGAGGGCTTGCAGCTCGCCGCTGCACACGCTGGTGAAGGCGAACGGGTAGAAGACCAGGACGAGGTTCTTCTCCCCGCGGAACTCCGCGAGGGTGACCGTCCGACCGTGCTGGTCGGGCAGCGCGAAGTCCGGCGCCGGCCGGTCGGTCATGCTCAATCTTCCTCCTGGCGGCGGGTGTGCGCTCCGGGCTGCCCCTTGCGGACAGTTCCGCGACCTTCTGCCGGTGGGTGGCTTGTCGCGCAGTTCCCCGCGCCCCTTTGCAAACGGTCGTCCTCGTCCCGAGCGGCAGCCCCCCGGCGGAGCCTGCTCCTGCCACTCCGGGCAAGCCATCAGGGGCGCGGGGAACTGCGCGCTCAGCCACAGTCGACGCGTACCCGGCGAACACGAATAGCCCCCGCGGCGGGGTGCCGCCCGCCGGGGGGGAACCGCGGGGAGCGGCTAGCGCTTGCCGGCCTTCGCCGCCTTGGGCGTGACGAGACGGGTACCCGTCCAGTCCTTCGCCGCGTTGACGCTGCTGGTCTGGGCGAGGCCCGCCGTCTTCGCGGCCTCGCCGATCTCGCTGGGCTCGACGTGGCCGTCGCGGCCCGTCTTGGGCGTCATGAGCCAGATCGGGGCCCCGTCGTCGACCGTCGAGGTCGCGTCGACGAGCGCGTCGGTGAGGTCGCCGTCGTCCTCGCGGAACCACAGCAGGACGCCGTCGGGCACGTCGTCGTAATCCTCATCGGCGAGCTCCTCACCCGTGAGCTCCTCGATTGCCTCGCGGAACTCCTGGTCGGTGTCCTCGTCGTACCCGAGCTCCTGGACCACCTGTCCGGGCTCGAAACCAAGCCGGCTCGCCGGTTTGGTCCGCTCCTCCGCGTGGTCCGCGGTCGCGCTCACGCTTTGCCTCCTGTCATGGGGTGAGCCCGCGCGCACGCGGACTTATTGGCGGTAGTCCACACGGGCGCGGCGGATCGCGCAAGTACCCGGCGTACGAGACCGCCGAAACGGTGACGATTCGACCGTGTCGCCGCAACCCGCACCCCCCATGGTGACGCAGCTCACGACGGTTTGCCGGTGTTACGCACGATTGGCGCCGCCAGTCGGTCGTACGTCCGAGTGGGCGTAGAGTTCACGTTTGGCCGCGGGTGGGACCCGGCCCGAATTGCCGCAGTCCCGGATGTTCCGCGGTTACCACTGGGTAGAGATGACGTTTGACGCGGGGCGGTCCACGATGGATGCGGCGCGACCCCGCGGTGCGAACGAGCACCACCACCGAGCAGCAAAGGAACAGCGTGGCTTCCGCATCCGATCGCAACCCGATCATCATTGGCGGCCTTCCGAGCCAGGTCCCGGATTTCGATCCCGAGGAGACGGCGGAATGGCTGGACTCGCTGGACGCGGCCATCGACGAGCGCGGCCGTGAGCGCGCCCGCTACCTGATGCTCCGGCTCATCGAGCGCGCCCGCGAGAAGCGCGTCGCGGTGCCCGAGATGCGCAGCACCGACTACGTCAACACGATCGCCACCCGCGACGAACCGTTCTTTCCCGGCAACGAGGAGATCGAGCGCCGCATCCTCAACGCCACCCGGTGGAACGCCGCCGTCATGGTGTCGCGCGCGCAGCGCCCCGGAATCGGTGTCGGCGGCCACATCGCGACCTTCGCGTCCTCGGCCTCGCTCTACGACGTGGGCTTCAACCACTTCTTCCGCGGCAAGGACGACGGCCGCGGCGGCGACCAGATCTTCTTCCAGGGCCACGCCTCACCCGGCATCTACGCCCGCGCCTTCCTGCTCGACCGGCTGACCGAGGCCAACCTCGACGCCTTCCGCCAGGAGAAGTCGAAGGCGCCGAACGGGCTGTCGAGCTACCCGCACCCGCGGCTGATGCCGGACTTCTGGGAATTCCCGACCGTGTCGATGGGCCTCGGCCCGCTCAGCGCGATCTACCAGGCCCGGATGAACCGCTACATGCACGCGCGCGGCATCGCCGACACCTCGGCGTCGCACGTGTGGGCCTTCCTCGGCGACGGCGAGATGGACGAGCCGGAGTCGCTCGGCCAGCTGTCCATCGCCGCCCGCGAGGGCCTGGACAACCTGACCTTCGTCGTCAACTGCAACCTGCAGCGCCTCGACGGCCCGGTGCGCGGCAACGGCAAGATCATCCAGGAGCTGGAGTCGCAGTTCCGCGGCGCCGGCTGGAACGTGATCAAGCTCGTCTGGGACCGCTCCTGGGACCCGCTGCTCGCCCAGGACCGCGACGGCCTGCTCGTCAACAAGATGAACACCACGCCCGACGGCCAGTTCCAGACGTACGCGACCGAGTCCGGCGGCTACATCCGCGAGCACTTCTTCGGCAGCGACCAGCGGCTGCGCAAGATGGTCGAGAACCTCACCGACGAGCAGATCCTGCACCTCGGGCGCGGCGGCCACGACCACCGCAAGATCTTCGCCGCCTACACCGCCGCGATGGAGCACAAGGGCCAGCCGACGGTGATCCTCGCCCAGACCATCAAGGGCTGGACGCTCGGGCCGAACTTCGAGGGCCGCAACGCGACCCACCAGATGAAGAAGCTCACCGTCGACGACCTCAAGCGCTTCCGCGACCGGCTGCACCTGCCGATCACCGACAAGCAGCTCGACGAGGGCTACCCGCCGTACTACCACCCCGGCCGGCAGTCGGAGGAGATCCAGTACATGCACGACCACCGCAAGGCCTGCGGTGGGTACGTGCCGACCCGGGTGGTGCGCGCCAAGCCGCTGCCACTGCCGGGCGACAAGACGTACGCGTCGGCGAAGAAGGGCTCGGGCGCCCAGTCGATCGCCACCACGATGGCCTTCGTCCGGGTGCTGAAGGACCTGATGCGGGACAAGGAGATCGGCAAGCGCTTCGTGCTGATCGCGCCCGACGAATACCGCACCTTCGGCATGGACGCGTTCTTCCCGAGCGCGAAGATCTACAACCCGCTGGGCCAGCAGTACGAGTCGGTGGACCGCGAGCTGCTGCTCGCGTACAAGGAGTCGCCGACCGGCCAGATGCTGCACGACGGCATCTCCGAGGCGGGCTGCACGGCCTCGCTCATCGCGGCGGGCTCGGCCTACGCCACGCACGGCGAGCCGCTCATCCCGGTCTACGTCTTCTACTCGATGTTCGGCTTCCAGCGCACCGGCGACCAGTTCTGGCAGATGGCCGACCAGCTCTCCCGCGGCTTCGTGCTCGGCGCGACCGCCGGCCGCACCACGCTCACCGGCGAGGGCCTGCAGCACGCCGACGGCCACTCCCAGCTGCTGGCGTCCACCAACCCGGGCTGCGTCGCCTACGACCCGGCCTACGCGTACGAGATCGCGTACATCGTGCAGGACGGCCTGCGCAGGATGTACGGCGAGACGGCGGACGGGCAGCCCGGCGAGGACGTCTTCTACTACCTGACGGTCTACAACGAGCCGATCCAGCACCCGGCCGAGCCCGCAGACGTGGACGTCGAGGGCATCCTCAAGGGCATCCACCGGGTCGGCCGGGGCCAGGCCGGGGCGATCCCGGCGCAGATCATGGCGTCCGGCGTGGCCGTGCCGTGGGCTCTCAAGGCCCAGCGCATCCTCGCCGAGCAGTGGAACGTGGCCGCCGACGTGTGGTCCGCGACCTCCTGGAACGAGCTGCGGCGCGAGGCCGTCGCCGTCGAGGAGCACAACCTGCTGCACCCCGAGGAGGAGCAGCAGGTGCCGTACGTGACGCGCAAGCTCACCGGCGCCGAGGGGCCCTTCGTGGCCGTCTCGGACTGGATGCGCGCGGTACCGGACCAGATCGCCCGCTGGGTGCCGGGCCGGTACACCTCGCTGGGCGCGGACGGCTTCGGCTTCGCCGACACGCGCGGGGCCGCACGGCGTTTCTTCCACATCGACGCCGAGTCGATCGTGCTCGCCGTGCTGACCGAGCTGGCGCAGGACGGCAAGGTCGACCGGTCGGTGCTCAAGCAGGCCGTGGACCGCTACCAGCTGCTCGACGCGTCGGCGGCCGACCCCGGCGCGGCCGGCGGCGACGCCTGACCCGCACACCCCCCGGAGCCCCGGGCGGCCGCCGGCCGCCCGGGGCTCCGCCCTTTCCCGGCCTGTTCCGGGCCCCGGGACCCCCTGGTGCTGTGACCGGGAGGGTTCACCGGCTTGCGACGCCCTGCACGGCACCTCGCTGCGTTGCCGCATCGACCGAGTAGGCCCACTACGAGGCCGATCCGGCGCCTTGCGACACACCGCACCGGACGCCGCAAGCTACCGGCAAACCCTCCCGGTCACAGCACTAGGCTGATCGCGCGTGCCGCCGTCCCCTGACCCCCGGCCGGGCCGCCCGCACCCCGCACGGTCCACGCCCGCTCCGTCCCGAGGCAACCGCGAGTGTCCGCACCCCCAGCGCCGCCCCTTCCCCGCCCGCCCCTCGCCGGGGAGCCGCGCCGCGCCGGAGGCCTGCCGCCCCCGCGCGGGCCCCGCCACGGCACCGGGCCCGCGGCACCGGCGGAGTCCGTCGGGGGGCGCCCGGTGCGGGCCGGGACGCCGCTGCCCGCGCAGGCCGTCACGGCGGTGGTGCTGCCGCGGCCGCGGGTCGAGCCCGTACCCCCGAGGGCCGCGCCGCCGGCCGCCCGCGCCTTCCTGCCCGGCGGGGAGGGGCTCGGCTCCGTGCGGGTGCTGGTGGCGCTGGCCGTCGCGTTCGTCCTGCTGGCCACGACCGGCTGGACGGCCGTCCGCCCGCACGGGCCGCGGGACGCCCGTACGGCGGCCGTGGACGCGTGGCGGCGCGCGACGTTCGCGGGCCACCGGATGCCGGACCCGGACAGCGCGCCGCCCGGCGTCGTCGCCCGCTTCTTCGCGACCCTCACCCGCCCGCAGGCCCTGGGCCTGGCCCGCCGCTACGCCCTCGTCGTCGGCAACCTCGACGGCGCGCCCGTCGCCCTGCGCTACCAGGCCAACCGCTACGCCCTGAGCACCGCCCGCGACCGCGAGCGCGCCCGCTCCTCCAGCAGCGTCCTCTCCCCCGCCGGCCGCGAGGAGGCCGGGCGGCTCGCCAACCGCTACGCCTCGCTGCTGCGCGGCGGACGGCAGATCCTCGCGTTCGACCCCGCCGGGGGCGGGCGGGCCGCCGAGGTCCTCGGCGACCTCGCGACCGCGAGCCGGGTCGCGGTCGTCGTGCCGGGCGTCGGCACGGACATCCTCACCTTCGAGCGCACCTACGGCCGCTACTCGGCCCCCGCCGGCATGGCCCGCGCCCTCTACCGGCGCGAGCGCGCCCTCGCCCCGGCCGCCAGGGTCGCCGTGATCGCCTGGGCCGACTGGACCGCGCCCGGCGGGATCGGCCTGGACGCCTCCAACGCGGAGCTGGCCGAGCGTGGCGCGCCCCGGCTGCTCCGGCTGCTGGCCGCGCTGCCGCGCGGCCTGCACGTGGCGCTCTTCTGCCACTCGTACGGCTCGGTGCTCTGCGGGGTCGCCGCGCCCCGGCTGCGGCCCGGCCAGGTCACCGACATCGCGGTGTCCGGCAGCCCCGGGATGCACGTCGGGCGGGCGTCGGATCTGCACACGTCGGCGCGTGTGTGGGCGGCGAGGGACGACGGCGACTGGATAGCGGACGTCCCGCACATCGAGTTCGCCGGGCTCGGCCACGGTACGGATCCGGTCGCCGAAGGGTTCGGCGCCACGGTGGTGCGGACGGGACGGGCGGAGGGGCACGCCGGATATTTCGTCCCCGGCACCGCGAGCCTTGCGAACTTCGCCCGTATCGCGCTGGCCCGCTACTCCTCCGTCACGCTGGCGGACGAGCGCCCTTCCGCGTAACGGGCCTGCGCCGTGGGGCAGAGGGTTGGACCGACTACGCATAGGGTGACGCGTATGGGCGATGTGCTGGCCGGAAGCAATGCCGTATGGGAGTTCGAGCCCGACGCCGTGGTGATCCGGTACAGCCGGAGCGCGGGCCGCAACGCGCGGCTGCTCCCGGCGCTGCGCGAGCGCCGGATCCCGCACGCCGCGCTGGAGGCGGTGGAGCTGGCGGCGGGCCGCCGCGGCCACGTGGTGCTGCGGGCGGTGCCGCGGGCGGGGGCGGACCCGCTGGTCGAGGCTGCGGGCGGACAGCTCAAGGAGACCGCGGACCCCTACCGGCTGATCCTGCCGGACTCCTCGGAGACCCTCGCGGAGTTCTACCGCGACGAGCTACGCGCGGTGATCGCCGGGCCCGGCGAGCCGCTGACCCGCTTCCTGGTGGACGCCCCGCCGCCGCCGCTGGCCTTCAAGGCGTACGACGCGCGGGCGCTGTTCGACGGCCGCACGGTCAGCTTCCGCTGGTTCTGGACGGGCGCGTCGACGGCCAAGTGGAAGGCCGGGGACCAGAGCTTCCCGGTGGAGGAGCTGCGGGGCGTGGACTGGCGCTCGCCCGAGCTGCTGCACGGCTACCTGCGGCTGCTGCGGCGCGACGGCGGGCCCCAGCCGGGCGAACCCGACCAGGACCCGGCCGCCGTGCTGTTCGGTCTGGGCTACGGCCCGGTGCAGGAGTCGCTGCCCTTCGCCGCCGCGGTGCTCGCGGCGATCCGGGCGGCCCGCGTCCGGCCGTGACCTCGGGTCACTCGCGCGCGTCGGACGTGCTGCTCATGTCCGGGTAGCGGTCGCCCGCCACCTGCGCGGCGATCGGCTCCAGCTCGGCGAGCTCGGCCTCGTCCAGGGTGATACGGGCCGCCGCGACGTTCTCCAGCACGCGGGAGGCCTTGCGGGTACCGGGGATCGGCACGACCGCCAGGCCGTGCGCCTGGGCCCGCGAGTGCACCCACGCCAGCGCGATCTGGCCGAGCGTCGCGTCGTGCGCCTTCGCGACCCGGCGGACCGGCTCCAGCAGCTCCGCGTTGCGCCGGGCGTTGTCGCCGGTGAAGCGCGGCTGGTGGCGGCGGAAGTCGTTCGCCGCGAGGTCGGCGGTGGCGTCCTGGAAGGAGCCGGTCAGGAAACCGCGCCCGAGCGGGGAGTACGGCACGAAGGCCACGCCCAGCTCTGCCGCCGCGCCGACCACCGACTTCTCGACGTCCCGGCTGAAGAGCGACCACTCCGACTGCACCGCGGCGATCGGGTGCACCGCGTGCGCCTCGCGCAGCTCGGGACCGGTCACCTCGGACAGCCCGAGGTGCCGCACCTTGCCCGCGGTCACCAGCTCCGCCATCGCGCCGACCGACTCGGCGAGCGGCACCTCCGGATTGCGGCGGTGCATGTAGTAGAGGTCGATGACGTCGATGCCGAGGCGGCGCAGGCTCGCGTCGACGGCCTGCCGGATGTAGGGCGGGTCGTTGCGGATGGCCCGGTAGGTCGGGTCGTCCGCGCGGCGCTCGTTGGCGAACTTCGTCGCGAGGGTGATCTCGTCGCGGTGCGCGGCCACGAAGGGCGCGAGGAATTCCTCGTTGGCCCCGATGCCGTACATGTCGGCGGTGTCGAAGAGGGTGACGCCCGCGTCCAGCGCGGTCTCCAGCGTCTCGCGGGCGGCCGCCTCGTCGGTGTCGCCGTAGAACTCGCTCATGCCCATGCAGCCCAGGCCCTGGACGCCGACCACCGGGCCTTCCGCGCCCAGCCGTACCGTCTCGATCCGTGCGGCGGCCATCACGCACCTGTCCTCTCCGGCGCCGGTTCGGCGCCCGCATACGTACTGATCTTGTGGTCGAGCACCGTCAGGGTGTCCTGCAGCTCGGCGATCCGCGCGACCACGTCCACCCGGGTCGCCTCCAGCAGCGCCTTGCGCTGCGCGAAGGTCCGCTCCCCGGCCTTCACCATCTCCGCGTACGTCACCATGTCGGCGACCGGCATGCCGGTGAGCCGCAGCTTCCCGACGAAGGCCAGCCAGTCCAGATCCCGGTTGCGGAAGCGGCGCTGCCCGGTGTTCGAGCGGTCCACGTGCGGCATCAGCCCGATCCGCTCGTACCAGCGCAGCGTGTGCGCGCTCAGCCCGGTCAGCTCGGCGACCTCGCTGATCGTGTACTGGTCCCGCCCGTCGGGTCTCGGGTACGGCGGGGGCGGCGCGCACATCGCGGCCGGGGGTGCTTCCTGCTTCACCATCTGGACGACCGTCATGGTCTCCACGCTAAGACCTTGGAGTGCACTCCAAGCAAGTACGGCCCATTAGGCTCGCCGCATGGAGAGCCTGCGGATGATCGAACAGTGGCCGGTACCGAACGCGGCAGCGGTCGTCGTACGCAGGGACGGCACGGTCGCGGGCACCTACGGCCCGCAGGACCGGCCCTTCCCGCTGGCCTCGGTGACCAAGCCGCTCACCGCCTACGCGGCGCTCGTCGCGTACGAGGAGGGCGCCTTCGAGCTCGACGACCCCGCCGGGCCGGACGGCTCGACCGTACGGCACCTGCTCGCGCACACCTCGGGCCTCGCCTTCGACGAACAGCGGGTCATGGCCGCGCCGGGCACCCGGCGGATCTACTCCAACGCGGGCTTCGAGGTGCTCGGCGAGACCGTCGCGAAGGCCACCGGGATGCCCTTCGCGTCCTACCTCGACGAGGCGGTGCTGCGTCCGCTCGGCATGACCGCCACCGCCCTGCCGGGCTCCCCCGGCGCGGGCGCGGTCTCCACCGCGGCCGACCTCTCCCGCTTCGCGGCGGAGGTCCAGGCCCCGCGCCTGCTCCACCCCACGACGGTGGCTGCCGCGACCCTGGAGGTGGCCTTCCCCGCCCTGCGCGGCGTGCTCCCCGGCTACGGCATGCAGTCCCCCAACGACTGGGGCCTCGGCTTCGAGATCCGCTCCACGAAGTCCCCGCACTGGACGGGGGCCCACTCCTCCCCCGCCACCTTCGGCCACTTCGGCCAGTCCGGCACCTTCCTGTGGTTCGACCCGGTGGCGGGGCTGGCCTGCGCGGCCCTGACCGACCGCGATTTCGGCCCGTGGGCCATCGAGGCGTGGCCGTCCTTCACGGACGCGGTGCTGACCGGTCCGAGGGGCTGAGGCTCAGCCGAAGGAATCCGGAGGGCTGGGCCTCAGCCGAAGGAAGGCTCCGCGTTCATCGCCCAGTAGACGTACTCCGCCGGGCCCGGCGTGGTCAGGGCCGGGGAGGGCTCGTCTGTGAGGCGGGCGGCGTCGCCCGGGCCCAGGGCCTCGCCGGCGAGGTGGACGGTGCCGGCGAGCACGTGGACGTAGCCGAAACGGGCGGGCGGGAGGGCGACCTCGTCCGGCGCGGAGGGGCGGCCGGCCCAGAGGGTCGCGGCGGGCTGGCGCAGGGGCAGCGGGGCGCCGGGGCCCGCCCCGGCGAGGAGGGTGAGGCCGGGTCCCGCCGGCACCGGCCCGGTCGCGGCGGCGTACCCGGGGGGCTCCCCGAAGCCGCCGGGGTGCAGCCACATCTGGAGGAAGCGCAGCGGCCCCGCCCCGGCGTTGGCCTCGACGTGCCGCACCCCCGAGCCCGCGCTCAGCAACTGCGCGTCACCGGCGTCCAGCCGTACGACGCGCCCCGACTCCCGGTGCTCCAGCGAGCCCTCGACCACCCACGTCACGATCTCCGTGTCGCGGTGCGCGTGCTCGGCGAATCCGGCGCCCGGCGCGAGCCGCTCCTCGTTGCAGGCCACGAGCAGCCCGAAGCGGACGTTGCCGGGGTCGTAGAAGCCGGAGAAGGAGAAGGCGTGCCGGGTGTCGATCCCGGCAGCGTCGTCACCGCCGCGGTAGCGGTCCGCGGCCCGCCGTACGTCGATCATGCCGCCACCGTAGCGGCAGGCCGGACAAGGGGGCCGTAAAGCCCACGAACGGGCATCCGGCGAATGGCGGGAAATCGGACCCCATAGGCTTGGCCACGTGCCGCATGCCTCTCAGTCTCCGCAGCCCCCCGCCGACCCCGGCCGCGGGGAGCACTCCGCGACGCTGCGCCGGCTGGAGAAGTCGGCCGGGCGGCTGGCCGCCAACGCCATCGCGCGGATGGACGAGACGCTGCCGTGGTACCGCGCGATGCCGCCGGAGAACCGTTCCTGGATCGGCCTGGTCGCCCAGGCGGGCATCGCGGCCTTCACCGAGTGGTTCCGGCACCCCGAGGCGCCGCAGGCGATCAGCACGGACGTCTTCGGCACCGCGCCGCGCGAGCTGACCCGGGCGATCTCGCTGCGGCAGACCGTGGAGATGGTGCGGACCACGATCGAGGTCATGGAGGCCGCGATCGACGAGGTCGCGGCGCCCGGCGACGAGGCGGTGCTGCGTGAGGCGCTGCTGGTGTACGCGCGGGAGATCGCCTTCGCCACCGCGCAGGTCTACGCGCAGGCCGCGGAGGCGCGCGGCGCGTGGGACGCCCGGCTGGAGTCGCTGGTGGTCAACGCGGTGCTGTCCGGCGAGGCGGACGAGGGCGTGCTGTCCCGCGCCGCGGCGCTGGGCTGGAATTCGCCGGACAAGATCGTGGTGGTGCTGGGCACCGCGCCGAACGGCGACAGCGAGCTGACGGTGGAGGCGATCCGGCGGGCCTCCCGGCACGCGAAGCTCCAGGTGCTGACCGGGGTGCTGGGCGAGCGGCTGGTCGTGGTGGCGGGCGGCTCGGACGATCCGCTGCGGGTCGCGAAGGCGCTGATCGGCCCGTTCGCGCCCGGCCCGGTGGTGGCGGGCCCGGTGGTGGGCGACCTGCTGTCGGCGACCCGGTCGGCGCAGGCCGCGGCCGCGGGCCTGCGGGCCTGCCAGGCGTGGCCGGACGCGCCGCGGCCGGTGTCCTCGGACGATCTGCTGCCCGAGCGGGCGATGGCCGGCGACCGGACGGCCCGCGAGCAGTTGGTGGAGGAGATCTACAGGCCCCTCGAAGAGGCGGGTTCGGCGCTGCTGGAGACGCTGAGTGTCTATCTGGAGCAGGCGTCTTCGCTCGAAGGGGCCGCGCGCATGCTGTTCGTGCACCCCAATACCGTTCGCTACCGGCTGCGACGTGTGACCGATGTCACCGGCTGGTCACCCTCCGATGTGCGCTCGGCGTTCACCCTGCGCATTGCCCTGATCCTCGGCCGGCTCTCCGACAGCGAGCGGCCGCACTAGCCGTTTGTTGGACACCCACAAATCACCCCACAGTTCTTGGTCCCTGTCCCCACGGGCGTCGGACCCCGTCGGCGAGAGAGAGTGTGAACGTGCTCGTACTCGTCGCTCCCGGCCAGGGCGCCCAGACGCCCGGCTTCCTCGCCCCCTGGCTCGAACTGCCCGGCGCCGCCGACCGCCTCGCCGGGTGGTCCGCCGCGGCCGAACTCGACCTGGCCCGCTACGGCACCGAGGCCGACGCGGACGAGATCCGCGACACCAAGGTGGCGCAGCCGCTGCTGGTGGCCGCCGGTCTGCTGTCCGCGGACGCGCTCGGTGTCACACCGGGCATGCTCGCCGGACACAGCGTCGGCGAGATCACCGCTGCCGCGCTCGCCGGAGTGATCCCGGCGGACGAGGCGGTCGCCTTCACCGCCGCCCGCGGCCGCGCGATGGCCGAGGCCGCCGCCGTGACCGGGACCGGTATGTCGGCGGTCCTCGGCGGCGACCCCGACACGGTGCTGGCCCACCTCGACTCGCTGGGCCTGACCCCGGCGAACATCAACGGGGCCGGCCAGATCGTCGCCGCGGGCACCCTGGAGCAGCTCGCCGAACTGTCCGCGAACCGGCCGGAGAAGGCGCGGGTCATCGCGCTCAAGGTGGCCGGCGCGTTCCACACCGCCCACATGGCCCCCGCGGTCGCCGCGCTGGAGGCGCTGGCGCCGAAGTTGGCCGTGAACGACCCGTCCGTCCCGTATGTTTCCAACGCCGACGGGCAGACGGTGGACAGTGGCGCCGAGGTCGTCCGCCGGCTCGTCGTGCAGGTGTCCAACCCGGTGCGCTGGGATCTGTGCATGGAGACGTTCGTGGCGCGCGGCGTCACCGCGATCATCGAGGTCTCGCCCGGTGGCACCCTCGTGGGGCTGGCCAAGCGGGCGCTGCCCGGGGTCCGGACGCTGGCGCTCAAGACCCCCGAGGACCTGGATGCGGCCCGCGAGCTGATCGCGGAGGACGCCGAAGCCGCGGCCGCATCCGAAGCACCCGCCGAACAGGAGCCGTTGCAGCGATGACAGCGAAGATCAGCCCCAGCAAGGGCTCCCCGTACGCGCGGATCCTCGGCGTGGGCGGCTACCGCCCCAGCCGGGTGGTGCCCAACGAGGTGATCCTGGAGCGTATCGACTCCAGCGACGAGTGGATCCGGTCGCGGTCCGGCATCGCCAGCCGGCACTGGGCGAGCCCGGAGGAGACGGTCGCGGAGATGTCGCTGGCGGCGGGCGGCAAGGCCGTCGCCGACGCCGGGATCAGCGCCTCCGAGATCGACGCCGTCGTCGTCGCCACGGTGTCGCACTTCAAGCAGACGCCGGCCGTCGCGACCGACATCGCGCACCGCATCGGCGCGGGCAAGCCGGCCGCGTTCGACATCTCCGCGGGCTGCGCGGGCTTCACGTACGGCCTGACCCTCGCCAAGGGCATGGTCACCGACGGCACAGCGAAGTACGTGCTGGTGATCGGCGTGGAGCGGCTGAGCGACCTGACGGACCTGGAGGACCGCGCGACGGCCTTCCTGTTCGGCGACGGCGCGGGCGCGGTCATCGTCGGCCCGTCCGATGTGCCGGCGATAGGCCCGACGGTGTGGGGCTCGGAGGGCGACAAGTCCGAGACCATCAAGCAGACCGTGGCGTGGGACGACCACTTCCGCAGCGCCGAGGCGGCCGAGCTGCCCCTGGACTCGACCGGCAAGGTGAAGTTCCCGGCCATCACCCAGGAGGGCCAGGCGGTCTTCCGCTGGGCCGTCTTCGAGATGGCCAAGGTCGCCCAGGAGGCCCTGGACGCCGCCGGGGTCAGCGCCGACCAGCTGGACGCCTTCATCCCGCACCAGGCGAACATGCGGATCATCGACTCGATGATCAAGGCGCTCAAACTGCCCGACCACGTCGCGGTCGCCCGCGACATCGAGACCACCGGCAACACCTCCGCCGCGTCCATCCCGCTCGCCATGGAGCGGCTGCTCGCCACCGGTGCGGCCAAGAGCGGTGACACCGCGCTGGTCATCGGCTTCGGGGCGGGTCTGGTGTACGCGGCGACTGTGGTTACTCTCCCCTAGTCACACCCCCGCGGCGCCGCAGTCCCGCGCCGTCGCTTTCGGTTACACATCAAGGAGCCCCGAAGACAATGGCCACCCAGGAAGAGATCGTCGAAGGTCTCGCCGAGATCGTGAACGAGATCGCCGGCATCCCCACCGAGGACGTCAAGCTCGACAAGTCCTTCACCGACGACCTGGACGTCGACTCGCTGTCCATGGTCGAGGTCGTCGTGGCGGCCGAGGAGCGGTTCGGTGTGAAGATCCCGGACGACGACGTCAAGAACCTCAAGACGGTCGGCGACGCCGCCGACTACATCCTCAAGGCCCAGCCGGCCTGACGCCCGTAACCGGGCCGAAACGATCCCTCGGCCGTACGGCCCGGGGTCGGCAACCGGGACGACGCGCCTGTCGCCCGCCCTTCTAGACGTGGAGAGACAATTCCTGTGAGCCCGACCAATCGCACCGTGGTCGTCACCGGTATCGGAGCAACCACACCGCTGGGTGGCGACAGCGCGTCGACCTGGGAGGCGCTGCTGGCCGGACGGTCCGGCGTGCGCCTGCTCGAACAGGACTGGGCCGCCGAACTGCCGGTCCGCATCGCCGCCCAGATCGCGGTGGAGCCCGCCGAGGTGCTGCCGCGGCCGCTGGCCCGCAAGCTGGACCGCAGCGCGCAGTTCGCGCTGATCGCCGCGCGCGAGGCGTGGGCCGACGCGGGCTACACCGCGAAGGCGGGCGAGGACGAGAAGGTCGACCCGGACCGGCTCGGCGCGGTCATCGCGTCCGGCATCGGCGGCGTGACGACCCTGCTCGGCCAGTACGACGTGCTCAAGGAGCAGGGTGTCCGCAAGGTCTCCCCGCACACCGTGCCGATGCTGATGCCCAACAGCCCGGCCGCGAACGTCGGCATCGACGTCAACGCGCGGGCCGGCGTGCACACGCCGGTCAGCGCGTGCGCCTCCGGCGCCGAGGCCATCGGCTACGCGGTGGAGATGATCCGCACCGGCCGCGCCGACGTCGTGGTGGCCGGCGGCACGGAGGCGGCGATCCACCCGCTGCCGATCGTCGCCTTCGGCAACATGATGGCGATGTCCAAGAACAACGACGACCCGCAGGGTGCCTCCCGCCCCTTCGACGAGGGCCGCAACGGCTTCGTGATGGGCGAGGGCGCGGGCGTGGTCGTGCTGGAGTCCGCGGAGCACGCGCGGGCGCGCGGCGCCCGGGTGTACGCCGAGGTGATAGGGCAGGGCATCTCCGCCGACGCCCACCACATCACCCAGCCGGAGCCGAGCGGCCGCGGTATCGCGGCGGCCCTCCAGCACCTGCTGGACAACTCCGACCTCAAGCCCGCCGAGATCGTGCACGTCAACGCGCACGCCACGTCCACTCCGCAGGGCGACATCGCGGAGATCAAGGCGCTGCGCAGCATCTTCGGCGACGACGTGGACCACATGGCGGTCTCCGCGACGAAGTCCATGACCGGCCATCTGCTGGGCGGCGCGGGCGGTATCGAGACCGTCGCCACCGTGCTGGCCATGCACCACCGGCTGGCCCCGCCGACGATCAACCTGGCGGCCAAGGACCCGGCCGCCGACGCGGACATCGTCACCGGCGCGCCGCGCCCGCTGCCCGAGGGCACGATCGCGGCCCTCAACGACTCCTTCGGCTTCGGCGGCCACAACGTCGTCCTGGCCGTGCGGAGCTGGAACAGCTGACCTCTGCTCCGTGAGCGCCGGTGAACCCGGGGCGGGCCGCGTGCCCGCCCCGGGTTCACCGCTGTGCGCGCCGCCTCACGCGTCCCGGCTCTCCGCGCGGCCTCACGCGCCCCTACTCTGGGCGCCGCCTCGCGTGTCCCTGCTCTCCGTGCCGCCTCACGCGTCCCAGTTCTCCGCGCGGCCTCACCCGTCCCAGCTCGCGAAGTAGCCCGCCGCCATGTCCTCGGCGCCGTGCCCCTGGGCGGCGGCCCGGCGGAAGCGGGCGGAACCGGCGGCGGCGACGTCCATCCGTACGCCCGCCGACTGGCCTGCCGCGACGATCAGGTCCAGGTCCTTGGCGGCGCCCTCGACCGTGAAATTCGGGCTGAAGTCGCCGCCGAGGATGGCCGCGGCCTTCATCCGCAGGTACGGAGAATCCATCGCGCCGCCCTCGATGGCCTCGAAGAAGCGCGCCGGGTCGACGTCCAGGGCCTTGGCCAGGGCGAGCGTCTCGCCGGTCGCGGCGGTCAGGGCCAGCACCCAGTTGTTGAGCACGAGCTTGAGCCGGCTGGCCGGGCCCTCCTCGGGCGCGCCGGGCAGCCACACGGTCGTCCGCCCGATCGCGTCGAAGACCCGGTCGGCGACCGGCCGGGCGGCGTCGGGCCCGGCCGCGAGCACGGTGAGCTGCCCGGAGTCGGCCACCGAGCGCGTACCGAGCACGGGCGCATCGACGAAGAGCAGGTCGTGGGCGGCGGCCCGGGCGGCGAGCAGCGCCTGCGCCTCGGGCCCGACCGTGCCCGTCTGCAGCCAGACGGCCCCGGCGCGCAGCGCGGGCTCCGCGGCGGTGAGCACTTCCAGGGTGGCCGGGCCGTCCAGCAGCATCGTCAGCACCGCGTCGGCGCCGCGTACGGCGTCCGCGGGGGCGGTGGCGACGTCGATGCCGTCGGCGGCGAGGGGCTCGGCCTTGGCGGCCGTGCGGTTCCAGACACGGACGTCGTGGCCGGCTGCGGACAGGTTGCGGGCCATCCCGGCGCCCATCAGGCCGGTGCCGAGGACCGCGACGGTGAGGTTGTCGGACATGAGCGCAGGTTACGGTGCGGCGCCGCTGCCGCGGCAGGGCCCAAACGGGTCACGCGGGGCCGGACGCGGGGCCGTACCGCCGTCCGGGGGGCGTCCGGGCCCGTGGGGCGGGCTCAGACGACCTGGTGGAGCCAGCGGACCGGGGCGCCCTCACCCGCGTAGCGGAAGGGCTCCAGCTCGTCGTCCCACGGCTTGCCCAGCAGGCGCGCCAGCTCCGCCTCCAGGTCGGCCTCGCCCTTGCGGGCGCGCTGCATGGCGGCGCGCAGCCGGTCCTCGGGGATCAGGATGTCGCCGTGCATGCCGATGACGGCGTGGAAGATGCCCAGTTCGGGGGTGGCGCTGTAGCGCTCGCCCTCCGAGCCGGCGCAGGGCTCCGCGGTGACCTCGAAGCGCAGCAGATGCCAGCCGCGCAGCGCGGACGCGAGCTTTGAGGCGGTGCCGGGCTCGCCCTGCCAGGAGAACTCGGCACGCCAGGTGCCGGGCGCGGCCGGCTGCCGGATCCAGTCCAGGCTCACGCGCACGCCGAGGACGCCCGCGACGGCCCACTCGACATGCGGGCACAGCGCGCGCGGAGCGGCGTGCACGTACAGAACACCACGTGTCGTCACCGGTACCTCCAGTGTGGGACGAGGTTCGCCTTCCCCAGCGGCCTCGCCGCCCGAACCGGCTGCTCCCGGGGCAACATCAGGCTTTATTCTGCACTATTCACGACAAACAGGACAACATCAAACGTCTGACGCCCGGTCATGCCGACCTCCCGTCACATCGCCCGGGTGTCAGGGAAAAAGCTACCTTGCGGCGTCTCCGAGAGCGTGACGTACGGTCGGGCTGGTAGCGGATGTCACCCACACGTCGGAGGGAAGTCCCGTATGCGCGCGCTCCTGCGACACTCCCTGGCGCTCGTCGCCGGTGCCGTTCTGCTGGGCGGATGCTCGACGGGCGGGACACCCGCCGCGACGAAGGGCCCCTCGGCCGGGTCGCCCTCCGCACACACCTCGCATTCCGCGCCGAAGGCCGCTCCCGCGGCCCCCGCGCGCCCCTGGAACGTCCACCCGGCGTCGGTGGCCGCGCTCGGCGACTCCATCACCCGCGGGTTCGACGCGTGCAAGCCGCTCCTGGACTGCCCGGAGGTGTCCTGGGCGACCGGCTCGCGCGGCTCCGTCGGCAGCGTCGCGAGCCGCGTGACCAAGGGCGGCACCTGGAACCTGGCGCAGACCGGGGCACGCGTCCGTGACCTGCCCGGCCAGGCGAAGGAGGCCGCCGCGCACAAACCCGCCATGGTCACGATCCTCATCGGCGCGAACGACGCGTGCCGCTCCTCGACTGCGGCGATGACGTCCGTCGCGGACTTCCGTGCGGACTTCGCGAAGACGCTGAGCTATCTGCACCGGACGCTGCCGGCCACGCAGGTGCTCGTCGCCTCCGTCCCCGACCTGCAGCACCTGTGGTCGGTGGGCCGCGGCAATCCCCTGGCCCAGCAGCTCTGGAAGCTCGGCCTCTGCCCTTCGATGCTGGACGACCCCTCGTCCGACACCCCCGCCGCCCGCTCCCGCCGGGCGGCGGTGCGCGAACGGGTCGTCGCGTACAACGCCGCGATGGGCGCCCAGTGCGCCCGGTACGTCCGGTGCCGCTACGACGGCGGGGCCGTCTTCCGCTACGCCTTCACCTCCGGCCAGCTCAGCTCCTGGGACTGGTTCCACCCCAACCCCCAGGGCCAGCACGAGCTGGCGACCCTCCTGGCAGGGGTCGCTTCGCGACCGCCGGAGTGACGCTCCGGGCCGTCTCCGGGCGCGGGGCTACGGGAGGGCCACCCTCAGGGTGGAGGCGGAGAGGGTGAGGGGGGACGCGGGCAGTTCCCAGGTGCGGGTGGCGGGGTCCCAGGACCGGGCCGACCTCCGCGGGAGGGGTATCACCGCCTCCGCGGCCCCGCCGGGCGGCGCGGTGACGACGGCGAAGCCGGCGAGAGTGGTGGCGGGGCCCTCCGGAGCGGAGCGGTGGGCGTAGAGCTGGACGACCTCCCGTCCGGGGCGGGCCCCGGTGTTCCGGACCCGGACGGTCACGGACGCCAGGAGCGCCGGATCCTCCGCCGGAAGCGCGACGAGTTCCTCGTAGGCCCAGGACGTGTACCCGAGCCCGTGCCCGAAGGCGTAGGCGGGGGCGGGCGCCCCGGCCCGCTGCCAGGCGCGGTAACCCACGTACAGCCCCTCCTCGTACGCGAGGACGCCCTCGCTCGGCGCGACCCGCGTGACGGGCGCGTCCGCGAGCCTCGCCGGCCACGTCGTCGGCAGCCGCCCGCCGGGCTCCTCGAAGCCCAGCAGCACGTCCGCGAGCGCGGCCCCGCCCTCCTGCCCGGGGAACCAGCAGACCAGGACCGCCGCGACGTCCTCGCGCCACGGAAGCTCCACGGGGGCACCGGAGTTGACGATCACGACGGTCCGTGGATTGGCCGCGGCGACCCGGGCGACGAGCTCGTCCTGCCTCCCGGGCAGCCGCAGATCGCGCCGGTCGAAGCCCTCGGACTCGACGCGCTCGGTGGTGCCGACGACCACGACCGCGGTGTGCGCGGCCCGCGCCGCCTCCTCCGCCTCGGCGAGCAACTCCTCCGCGTCCTGCTCGGGTTCGGCGTGCAGCAGGCTGAACCCGACTGCGGGCAGTGGCAGTTCCTCGGGCTTGGGCGGCAGGTGCAGCAGACTCACCCCGACCGGCTCGCCCGCGGTGAGCACGACGGTGCCGCGCTGCGTGGGCGTACCGAAGAACGCCTCGAAGGGGTCGCCGTGCGGGTCGAACTGCGGCCCCTCGAAGAGGACATGGCCGTCGACGGCGAGGAGGAAGCCGCCCGTGCCGCGGGTCCCGAAGCGGTGCGGGCCGCTCACCCGCGGGGTGAAGGTGCCGCGGATCTCGACGGAGTGCAGGGCGTCGTAGTCGACACCTTCCGGCATCTCGCCGAACCACTGCACCTGTCCGCCGGGCAGCGCCTCCGCGCCGATTTCCCGCCCGTCGTACGCGCGGGCGACGGCCTCCAGCACGAACCCGCCTGCGGCGGGCGGCAGTTCCTCCGCGGGATCCGCGCCCACGGCGTACGTGAGCGGCGTCCCCGCGGGCAGCGCCGCGCCCAACGCGTCGAGCAGCGACACGACATGCCCGGGAAAGACCTGCGCGGACCCGCCCCCCAGGATGCGCGGCTCCCGCGCGGCGGCCCCGAGCAGCGCCACGCCGCCCCGCAACCCGTCACCTTCGAGCGGCAGCACCGCCGCGCCTCCCGCCGGTTCGTTGCGCAGCAGCACGCATCCCCGGGCGGCGATCTCCCGGGCGAGGGCGTCGCCGTCGATCGGGGCGGGACGATCCGCCGCGGGCACGACGGCGGGGGCGCCCGCGAGCAGGCCCGCGCGGGCGGCGAGGCGCAGGACGCGGCGGACCGCGGCGTCCACCAGCTCCTCCGGCACCTCGCCCGCACGGACGGCGGCGGCCAGCGGCGGGCCGTAGACCGTACGCGGCCCGGGCATCGCGACATCGAGGCCGCCGCGGATCGCGGCCGTGGTGTCGCGGGCGGCGAGCCAGTCCGAGACGACGACGCCGTCGAAGCCCCACTCCCCCCGCAGCACCGCGTTGTTGAGCTCGGCGTGCTCGGTCATCGGCACGCCGTTCACGCGGTTGTACGCCGCCATGACGCCCCACGGCCGCGCGTCCGCGACGATCGCCTCGAAGGGCGCGAGGTACAGCTCGCGCAACGCCCCTTCCGGGATGCGGTTGTCGACGGTGAAGCGGTCGGTCTCCGCCTCGTTTCCCGCGAAGTGCTTGACGGTGACGCCGACCCCGCCGTCCTGCACCCCGCGCACGTACCCGGTGCCGATCGTGCCCGTCAGCAGCGGGTCCTCGCTGTACGCCTCGAAGTGCCGTCCGCCCAGCGGGCTGCGCTGCAGGTTGACGGTCGGCGCGAGCAGCACGTGCACGCCCTTGCGGTGCGCCTCCTGGGCCAGCAACCGCCCGGCCTGGCGGGCGAGTTCCGGATCCCAGGACGCGGCGAGCGCGGTCGGGGAGGGCAGCGCCACGGACGGGTCGTCCGCGCTCCACCGCCGTCCCCGTACACCCACCGGTCCGTCCGACATCACCAGCGACCCGAGCCCCACCGCGGGGAGCGCGGGCAGCGACCACATGTCCTGACCGGCCAGCAGCCGCGCCTTGTCGTCGAGCCCGAGGGCGCCCAGCGCCGCCTCCACGACGGCCTCGCGCTCGGCGTCCTGCGCCGTACCGACCGTGCCGTTCGAGTCCACCGTCATCGCTCCATGCTGGCCCCGCGGGACCACCTTGCCTGCCGTACGGTAGGTATGGATACCGATCCGTGACCCGAGCGGGGGCAGCACGTGCCGAGGACCAGAAGCGACCGCGGGCAGCGGCGGGCCGAGATCGTCCAGACGGCCACCGAGGTCATCGCCGAACGCGGCTACCGCGGCGCGACGCTCGCCGCCGTCGCCGAACGCGTCGGCCTCACCCAGCAGGGCCTCATGCACCACTTCCCCACGAAGGAGGCGCTGCTGGTCGCGGTGCTCGACGCGCGCGACCAGTGGGACATGGCCTCCGCGGCGCTCGCCCTGCGCGGGCAGCAGGCGTGGCCGCTCGACATCGTGGCCGAGCTCGTGGAGTACAACGCGACCCGGCCCGGCATCGTCCAGGCCTTCACCGTCCTCGTCGGCGACAGCGTGACCGAGGGCCACCCCGCGCAGTCCCACTTCCGCGAGCGGTACGCCCGGGTGCGGGCGGGCGGCGCCGACGCCCTGCGTACGGCGTACGGGGACCGGCTCCCCGGGGGGCTCACGCCCGAGCGGGCCGCGACCCTCCTCATCGCCGCGATGGACGGCCTCCAGATCCAGTGGCTCCTCTCCCCCGACTCCGTCGACATGCCCGCCGCCTTCCGCGACTTCCTCGCCCTCCTGACCCCGCCGGCGCCGTAACTTCCCGCGCCTGGCGGCGCGGGGTGTTACCCACCCCCACCACCCGTGCCGATAGTGGGCGGGTGCACGCCTTCTTGTGGGGGTGACTGACCATCGGCGGCTAACCGCAGTCGCCTGGACATCACCCCCACCGGCAGGCAGCCGCCCACGAGACCTCGGGAGGGGGACGATCCGGGGGTGCCCCCGCAGGAATGCGCACACAGCCCCTTACCGAATGCGGGAAGAGGTCGGACGCGCATTCCGAGGAGGTACCCCCGGAGTGGCACCCGACCCACCCACCGCAGGGACAGCGCGATGCCCCGCCGGGTGACACCAGGGGCGCGGGGAACTGCGCGACCAGCCCCCACGCACGGAGGATCGCGACGCCAACCGCAAGTGGCACCCCCGGAGCGTCCCCCGCGAGCCCAGCGCAGCTAGTCGCACCACCAAAGAACCTGCTTGCACGTCGGAGACGCCGACGGCGACGGCGAATGCGTCGCGGGCCGAGACGTCGTCGGCGACGGCGGCGGGGTCGTCGGACGGTGCGTGACCGGGACCGTGGGCCGCGACGTGGTCGCCGTCGGGGAGGGCGCGGAGGGCGACGCAGTCGTACTCGGCGGCCGCGAGTGCCGCGGCCCCGCCGACGCGGGCGCGTCAGCCGTCGCGGACGGCGCCCCCGACTCGTCCGCCCCGGCCGCCACCCGAGCCGTCGGCGACGTCCCGTCGGGGACTTCCGGCGCCGACGGCGTCGGCGCCGACTCGCCCCCGGACAGCGCCGCCATGGAGAGCATCGCGAGCGCGCCCGCGAGGGCGACCGCCCCGACCCCGTAGACGGCGGCCCGCTGCTGCCGGTCCCGGCTGCGCCGCCGCTTGCGGTTGCGCGCGCGGTTGCGGGCGGCGGCCCGCCCGCCCCCGGGCCCGGAGGAGCCGGGCAGCGGCTCGTCGTCGGCGGGGACGAGCGGGAGTTGCGCGGTCTCCCCGACCTGCGGAAGTTGCAGCTGGTCCGCCGGCGTACCGCACCCCGGGCAGGAGTATGCGCCGTTGAGGTGGCGGCGGCACGCGTAGCAGTAATCCATGGCGCATGGACCCTATGGGACAGGTGTGGCGTGACGAAACCCCCGGGCGCCGCTTGCCCCGACTTTGCCGGGAAGGTCCCACCGGTCCCACCGATGGCGAATCGTCGCAGGCGAGACAGCTTCCGCGGAGTGTCCCGTTCGCGACAGACCGCCGCTGTTGTTCCTTGCCGGGGCCGCGGGGCGCGGTGAGACTCGGGGCCGGACGGGTCGTCCGGGGCGGGACACGGTGTCACGCCCGGTGTGTGCGGCCCGGGTGAGGGGCAGGGCGATGCGTGCGGTGCAGGTACGGGAGTTCGGGCCGCCGGAGGTGCTGCGGGTGGTGGACGTGGACGATCCGCGGCCGGCGGCCGGTGAGGTCGTGGTGGCGGTGGAGGCGGCGGGCGTGATCTACGGGGACGTCATCGTCCGCTCGGGCGGCTACCCCTTCCCGCTGCCGTACGTGCCGGGCCTCGAGGTGGGCGGACGGGTCGTGGCGGTGGGGCCCGAGGGGGACACAGGGCTGCTGGGGCGCCGGGTCGTCGCGACGACGCCGGGCTCGCAGGGCGGTTACGCGGAGCTGGCCCGTGCGGCGGTGGCCGATGTGCACCTGCTGCCCGAGGAGTTGGAGCTGCACCGGGCGGTGGCCGTCTTCCAGGCGGGGGCGCTCGCGGCGGGGCTGCTGGCGGCGATGCGGGTGGAGCGGGGCGACACCGTGCTGGTCACGGCGGCGGCCGGTCGGGTCGGGTCGTTGCTGGTGCAGCTCGCGAAGGCGGCGGGCGCGGTGGTGGTGGGGGCGGTGGCCGGAGAGCGGAAGGTGCGGGCCGCCGGAGAGTTCGGCGCGGACCGGGTCGTGGACTACGCGGAGGAGGGCTGGGCCGAGCGGGCGGGCGGTACGGACGTGGTGCTGGACGCGGTGGGCGGCGATGTCGCCGCGCAGGCGATGAGCACCCTGCGCAAGGGCAGCGGCCGCTTCGGCACGTACGGCTTCACATCGGGTTCGTGGGTGCGGCTCGACGCGTACGAGCTGGGCGTACGCGGCCTGACGGTGGTCGCGGCGGCGGGCATCGCCTTCGCCCGCCCGGCGGCGGAGCAGTACGCGGCGGCGTCCCGTGCGCTGGCCGAGGCGGCGGCGGGCCGCCTGATCCCCCGTGTCCACGCGCTCCGCCCGCTGTCCGAGGCCCCCGCGGCCCACGCGGAGCTGGCGTCCCGCGCGACGGTGGGCGCGACGCTGCTGATCCCCTGACCAGGCGCACCCGCCGCCCGGGACCTCCACCCACCGCCCGCGGCCCGGCGGCCCGGGACCCGCACCCACCGCCCGCGGCCCGGCGGCCCGGGACCCGCACCCGCCGCCCGCAACCCGCCGCCCGGGACCCGCACCCGCGAGCCCGCACCGCACCCGCGCCGGTCGGCGCGCGCTCAGCCTCCCGTGCACACGTCGGTCAGCCCCGTCACCCCGTCCGCCGTGTCCTGGTCGCGGGTGTGCTGCAGGGCTGTCAGCTGGTCGTCCAGCGTCGCCGGGTCGGCGAGGAAGCGGAGGACGGCGAGCGCGAAGGCGTCGCGTTCCGCCGTGGGCATCGCGTCGGAGGCGTCGTAGCAGTGGACGGCCGCGGGGTCGCGCAGGGCGTCGGTGATGTCGCGGGCGAGGGAGTCGTGCGGGGTGTCGGCCAGGACGGACTTGCGGACGGAGAAGCCGGACTGCGTGCTGGCCCAGGCGCGTTGGGCGCGGTCCGAGGCGAGGTAGCTGATCAGCTGCCGCGACTGGGGGGTGTCGTGCAGGACGGCCGCGAGGTCGCCGGAGACCTCCCAGCGGTCGGGGCCGCCCTGGGCAGCGGGGATGAGCCGGGCGGAGGGGACGAAGGCCGGCCCGGTCGTCCGCCAGCCGTCGTCACCCCGCGCAAAGGACGACTGGTGCTCCAGCTCGCAGGTCCGCGGCGTGGCGGCGACGCCCTTCGCGGCCTGCCCGAAGGGCGTCTGCAGGGCCGCCCGGGTGGCGGCCGCGCTGCCGGGCCGGACGAGGTCGTACCAGGTCGTCCAGGCGTCCTTGACGCGGGAGTCGGTCCACGGCAGCTTGCCGGCCGCCCACTGCTCGTAGACGTCCTTGCCGCTGCGCTGGAGCAGGATGTCCTCGATCCAGTCCGAGCCGGGCCAGCCGGACGTGGCCCCGTCGGCGAGCCCGAGGCACCAGGAGGCGGGGTGCCCGGCGGCGGCGATGGCGTCCTGCTGCTTCGCGGGGTACCACACCATGCTCTTGAGGTCGGTCTTGATCGGGACCCAGTACGTGTGCCCGTCGACCTCCGGCACCCAGGTCGGGGCGAAGTCACCGGGGCGCACGATGTCGTCGAGCGCGGTGAGCCCGCCGCTCTCGGCGTATCCGGCGAGCTCGCCGGGACCGGGCAGCACGGCGACGTCCGGCGGGGTGCCGGATTCCACGTCGGCGGCGAGGACCGCGCTCTCGGCGGAGCTGCCCTCGTAGTCCACGCGGATGCGGTACCGCTTCTGGAAGTCGTCGATGACGTTGTCCTTGAACTGCTGCTCCTGCGTGCCGGTCCAGTTGGCGAGCAGGGTCACCGAGCCCTTCCACCCGGTGGCCCGGACGACGACGACACCGGCGGTCGCGAGCAGCGCGAGGCTCACCGCGGCGGCCACGAGGGTGCGCGGGCGCGGCCAGCGCACCGTGGCGACGCGGACCCGGTATTCGTTGATGCGGGGTTGCAGCCCCAGCAGGACGAGCACGGCGAGTACGAGCCCGCCCGCGGCGATCCAGTCCGCCGCGGCGGCGCGGAAGCCCGTCCCGGCGAGCCGCGCGGAGACGTGCGCGCCGGTGGTGGCGATGTCGTCGTCCCGGAGGGCCGGGACGAGTGCCTGCTGCGCGTCGTGCAGCGCGGCGTGGGTGAGGACGGTGAAGGCGACGAGCGTGGCCAGGCCCCCCGCGAGCAGCAGGCGCGCGGCGAGCAGCGGGATGTTCCAGCGCCGCCGGAAGCGCGCGCTGCTGAAACGCGCCGCCTCGCCGAGCAGCACCAGCAGCGCGAGCGCGAGCAGTACGGCGATGCCCCACCCCACCCACAGCAGCGGCCCGAAGTCGCTGTGGTGGCGCGCCTTTTCCTGCTGCCCGGCCTGGAGGTCGCGCAGCCGGCCGAGGATGGTGCCCTCGGCGGCCGTGCCGGTCCCGTCGAGCATGGAGCTCGCGTAGGAGATGTACGCCTCGTGCAGCAGGGAGCCGGGCGGCAGGGCGTCGGCGTCCTCGATCCAGCCGGAGTAGGTGGTGATCAGGCCGGTGACGGTCTGGATGGAAAGCCGCCCCTGCGCCCCGGTCACATCGGCGGCCGCGGCCCGCGCGAGGCTCTGGTGGGCGACGGAGATCCGGGTGTGGAAGGTGGTGCTGCTGCCGGTGCCCGCCCCGCTCCCGCCGGGGTGGGTCCTGGCGTACTCCTCGGTGGTGGCGATGTCCTTCTGGGCCCGCTGGAGCGCGTCCATCGCGGTGTCGACGGCGAGGATGCCGGGCACGTCGGCCGTGCGCAGCGGGCGGGCGTCGGCGTGCACGCCCTGGAAGGCCTCGAACAGCGCGACGGCCGTGAGCACGACGAGGACGAGCAGCGCGAGGCGGCGCCGGGTCAGCTCGCGCAGCGTCCCGCTGGAGCCGGAGCCGCCGGGGCCGCCCGCGTCGGACGGGGTCGTGCGGCGGCCCGGGCGTATCCCGGTCGGGGCGGTGCCCGTGGCCTCGCTCATGACGAAGCCCCCATCGCGGCTCCGCAGTTGCCGCAGAAGCGGGAGCGGGCGGGGTAGCGGCGGTGGCACTCGGGGCAGGGGACCAGCTCGCCGCCCTGCCGGGGCGGGCCGGCGGGCGCGGAGCCGTCCGGGCCGTGCGTGGTGTGGCTGCTCGCCGTCATCAGGTGCTGGAAGTCGACCGGGTCGACGTGGGGGCGCAGCGTGACGCGCCCGGTGTCCGCGTCGTGGATCTCGACGAGGCGGCCCAGTTCGTCCAGCAGCCGCCGGGCGCCCGCCCGTTGGGCCAGGGCGACGGCCCGGCCGAGGAGCGCCTCGGCCCGGTCGTGCTGCCTGCGGTGGTAGGCGTCGGTCGCGTCGGCGACCGCGGTGCCCAGCTCCTCCCACACCCGGGCGTGCGCCACCTGCCCGTCGGTGAGGCCGGAGAGGGCCGGGTCGTCCGTCCAGTGCACGACGAGCGGCTGCGGCGCGGGCGGCACGACACCGGATCCGGCCGGGAGGCGTACGGCCACCTCGGCGGCCAGCAGGTCCTGGTCGCGCCGCTCGCCCTCGGGGTCGACGGCGAGGCAGACGTGGAAGCGGCGCAGCTCCTCGCCCCACGCGCGGGTGACGAACGCGTGCGGCTCGTCCGGCTCGGGCGTCATGGGCCCCTCGTGCGGGAAGGTCTGCTTGACGTACCGCAGGTGCGCGCCGGGCGCCAGCGAGCCGACGGTGAGGGTCAGTTCGGGGACGGTCTTGGCCAGCAGGCCGCGCACCAGGCGCCGGTAGCGCTCGGCGAGGTCGGACTCGACGCGTACGGCGTCGGCGCCGCCGTGCAGGGACCGGGCGACCTCCAGCAGCAGCCGGGCGTCCCAGTCGGTGCCGATGCCCCACGCGTCGCACACGAACTGCCCTGCGCAGGAGGCCAGTACGCCGGTCAGCGGCAGGAAGTGGCCGTGCTCGTCGCGCCCGTCGGTGAGCAGCAGGGTGTGCCGGATCGGCGTCGACTGCGCGGCCAGCTCCCGCCGCGCCAGGTCCAGCCAGCGGCCCAGGCACGTACCGCCCGCGGCGACCAGCTCGTGCACGGCGGCCGTCGCCGCGGCCCGGGTGGTGTCGTCGGCGACGGCCATCGCGCCGCCGGGCGGGTAGGCCGCCGCGGCCTCGTGGGTGCCTGCCACCACGGTGAACGGCGTTCCGTCGGGGAGGAGTTGGAGCGCGGCGACGGCGGCCTTCTTCGCTTCGCGGAATTTCTCCGGGGGCCGGTCCATCGAGCTGGAGCAGTCGACGACGAGGACCTCGGCGAGCGCGGGCCCGGGCGCCGCGCCCGCAGCCCCGCTGACCCGTACCGTCACGACGGCGTGCAGCTCCTGGGCGCCGCCGCCCGCGGGCAGGTACTTCTGCTGGCTGACGGCGAGGTCGACGCCGATCGCCGGGTCGGTGGAACTGCCGGTGGTCTCCGGCCTGTCGGGGTTCGCGGGGTTCGTGGTGTCCACTGTCGCTGTGACTCCTCACCGCTGAGCGGCTGCAACCGCGGGGGCTGCGGGGTTCGTTACGGGCGGTCGCGCGGTCAGACGAGGCTCTCGGGGCGTACGGCGTAGGCGCGGTCGAGCAGTTCGGCGCGCAGGGCGGGCGGGGCCTGGCCCGCGAGGGTGCGCAGCGACCCGTACAGCAGGTCGGCGAGCCCGGCGAGGCTGTCGGTGCCGGCGAACAGCTCGCCGGGGGGCAGGGCGGCGAAGTCGGGGCCGCCGGGGCGGCGGCCGAGCGCGTACCGCCACAGCGCCGGGCGGTCCGGGGGGCGGCGCCCGGCGAGGACGTTCTCGCGGATCTCGGCGACCAGCCGCTCGCGGGCGTCGTCGTGCGGCAGCCGGGCGAGACGCTCGCCGGCCCGCCGCAGGTCGTCGACGGTGGGGGCCTGCCCGGCGAGGCGGCCGGCCAGGACGCGCAGGGCGGCGACGCGGGCGGCGTCGTAGGTGCGGGAGGTCGCCGGCACCTGGTCGAGGAGGCGGACCGCGCCCGCCCGGTCGCCGTGCCGCAGTCGCAGCCGTGCGAGCCCGAACGCGGCGCTCGCCTGCGCCCGGTCGCGCTCCCGGACGGCCTCGTAGTACGCCGTGCTCTCCGCCTCGGCGCGCGCCTCGGCGGCCGCGGCGACGGCCCGCTCCGCGTCGTTCGCGGGCGGCGGCACACCCGGGCCCGGACGCCCGCCCAGGTACTCGGCGCAGTAGCCGAGGGCCAGTTTGGGCGCCCACTCCCCCGGCACGGTCGCGTAGACGGCCGCGAACTCGCCTTCGGCCCGCCGTACCCGGCCGTGCATCAGGTGCAGCAGTCCGCGGTGCCACGGCAGCCGCCAGTCGTAGCCCGCGGCTGCCGGGGTGAGCAGCCGCTCCGCCTCCGCGAGCCAGCCCTCGGCCTGCGTCAGGTCGAACTCGTCGGTGCTGCGCAGCAGATACGAGCGGCACAGCCACAGCGCCATCTCGACGGTGCGCAACTGCGGGTCCTCGCTCACGAGTTCCGCGGTGCGTTCGGGCGCGTCCCCGGCCAGGCCCCCGAGCAGCACCGACGCCGGGTCCGCGGGGTCGGCGATCGGCCCGGGCAGCGCACGGGCGGTCTCCTGCGGGGTGGGCGGGCCGGCGGCCAGGTCGGGCGGCGGGTCGCCCGCGGGGCGGCCGGCCCAGTGGGTGAGCGGGGGCACGGTGCCGAGGTCCGCGCCGAACAGCACCGCCGTGGGCTCGAAGCGGGTGGAGCGCTCGGGGAAGCGCTCGCCGCGGGCGAGCGCGCGGTGCTCGCGCAGCACCTCCCACAGCTGGCGGGACATCTGCGCGGCCGAGGTGAAGCGGGCGGCGGGTTCGTCGTGGGTGGCGCGGCCGACGAGCCGGTCGAAGGAGCGCGCGGCGAGCCCGGCGGCCGGTGCGGCGCGGCGGGCCAGCGCTTCGAGGGTGCGGCCGACCGTGAAGAGGTCGGTGTCGACGTGGAAGCCGCGTGTGTCGCGCTCGCGCTTGTTCGGCGCGTACCACGGCGTGTAGACGAGCGCGCTGGTCCGGTCGTCGGCCCGGCGGACCGCGCCCAGGTCGATGACCTTGATCTCGCGGCCGTAGTGGATGACGTTCTCCGGCTTCATGTCGCAGTAGAGCAGCCCCTGGTCGTGCAGGTACTCCAGCGCACCGAGGATCTTGCAGCCGTAGGTGAGGACGTGGTCGAGCGCGAAGGGCTCGCCGAACAGCTCGGCGAGTGCGTCGTCGGACATCCGCAGCAGCTGGTCGAGCGGCTTGCCCGCGACGTACTCCATGACGATGTAGCCCGCGGGCTCGTCGTGCCCCTCGGCGCGGTGCTGCGTGGAGCTGACGATCCGCACGATGTCGCGGTGGTGCAGGCTGGTGAGCGAGCGCATCTCCTCGACGGCGTTGCGGCGGGCGGCCGCGTCCGAGGTGTTGAGCAGCGCCTTGAGCACGACCCGCTGGTCCGGCAGCGCGAGGTCCCGGGCGAGGTAGACCCAGCCGGTGCCGCCGGGCGCGAGGTAGCCCAGCACCTCGTACTGCCCGGCGACCACGTCCCCGGGGCCGAGCTGCGGGCGCAGGTCGTACGGGGTGCCGCAGTCGGGGCAGAAGCCGTGGTCGGGGGCCGGACCGTCGTCGTACGCGACCCCGATCGTGCCCGGGCACTCCGGCGTGCCGCAGGGCCGCCCGCCCTCGGGGCGCCGGGCGGTGCGGCGGACGACCTCGTCGTCGGGGGGCGGCGGGATGCTGGGGAGCTGCACGAGGCCGTCGCGGTCGAGCCCGCCGGTGCCCGTGGGCGGGGCCGGGCGGGGGCTGTCTCTTATACACATCTCCGAGCCCACGAGACAGGCAGAAAA
>NZ_JOHY01000056.1 GCF_000721495.1 Streptomyces sp. NRRL F-5123 | reverse complement strand
AGTTTTCTGCCTGTCTCGTGGGCTCGGAGATGTGTATAAGAGACAGGGCGTCAGGCGGGGGTGTGGAAGGGCAGTCCCGCGTCGGCCACCAGGTCCGTGCCGTCGTCGGAGGCGGCGGGCAGCAGGCTCGCGGTGCCGTCGGTGACGGGTACGACACCGAGTTCCAGCAGTTCGGCCATGGCCGAACTGCCTGCCATGTCGCGGACCTGGAGCTGGTAGCGGGCGGTGGTGCGGTACGTGCCGCCCGCCTCGTCGCCGGTGCGCTGGAGGAAGCCGGAGTCGACCAGGAAGGTGACGGCCTTGGCGATGATGCCGGTGGTGGAACCGGCCAGCCGCCGGGCGTCCTTGGTGGCGCCGGTCGCGCTGCGCCTGCTGTAGACCCGCCAGGCGGCTTCGAGGCCTGGGGCGTCACTCGCCGGGTCGGTGATCTCGCCGCTCTCGCCGGCCCGCTCCTCCAGCCGGCGGCAGGCCTGGCGGACGAAGGCGTCCACCCCGTTGACGGTGATACGGCCGATGTAGCCGTCGTCCGCGAGGTCCTCGGGGCGGGGGAAGGCGAGCGCGGCGGCGGCCAGGTGGGCCAGGCCGTGCAGGAAGCGGTCGCCGGCGTCGGAGGCGGCGCGGCGGGTGTAGTCGCCCATGCGGACGGCGAAGACGGAGTCCTCGGCGGCGGCGACGGCCATCCCGGCGCGCGGCGAGACCTCCAGGACGATCAGGCCGAGTCCGGCGGCGACCGCGTCGGCGGTGCGGGCGAAGCCCGGGTCCTCGCGGTGGCGGCGGATCAGTTCGGCGTATTCGGCGTCGCGGGCGGGCAGCAGCTTGGGCTGGAGGCCGAAGCCGACCAGCCGCGCGGCATCGGCGACGTCGCCGGCGGTCAGCGCGCCGCCCTCCCGGTCGCGCAGCGCGTCCCGCTCGCGCGGGGCCTCGCGGGGCTGCTCGTAGGCGTCGCGGGCGTCGTACCCGTCGTACGCCTCACGCGCGGTGTCGCGGCCCGCTCCTGCGCCGGGCGCGGGGGCCGCCGCGCTCCGGCGGTCGGTGCGCTCCTCGCGGTCGTCGGTCACGGCGTCCTCTCCTTCTGCTCCTTGGGCTGCTCCGCGGGGCGGGCGGCGAGGCGGGCGGTGCCGAGGACGAGGTCGGCGCCGCCGAATTCCGGGTCGTCCAGTTCCGTGCCGTCGTCCACGGCGAAGAGCAGTTGCGGCTCGCCCTGCCGTACGGCGGTGCCGACCGGCGGTGACGCGGCGTGCAGGGACAGCAGCGCGACGAGGTAGGGCAGTTCCGGGTCGAGGGCGCGGGCCTGGGCGAGCAGGCCGGACAGCCGGCGCGGCGCGTCGTGCGGCAGGTCCAGCAGGTCGAGGGCGGCTTCGAGCTGCTCGTCGGAGAAGCGGCTGTCGTCCGGGGTGGCGACGAGGTCCGGCTCGGGCATCTCGGCGCCGAGGTGGTCGCGTTCCACCGGCGGGGTGAGCAGCAGCTCGACCAGGTCGGTGACGCGGACGGCGGCCGGGGTGCGCAGGCCGGTGCCGCGCGCGAAGAAGGCGTCGGTGACCCGGGAGGCCTGCTCGACCGGCAGCGGCAGCAGCGGCGCGACGAGCTGCCCGTACAGGTCGAGCCCGGCGCGGGCGGGGGGCGTGGCGAAGGCCTGCCGGTCCTGCTCGGCGCGGAAGAGCGGGCCTGCCTCCAGCAGCCGGGACTGGAGCTGGGTGTGCCGCCGGATGCAGTCCTTGACGATGTCGACCAGCTCGGCGGCGCGCCGCTTGTGCTCGGGGTCCTCCGCCTCGTCGCGCGCCTTGCGGATGTTGGTCAGGATCGCGTTCTCGTGCCGGTAGCGGTCCGCGACGTGGTCGAGGGCCTCGGAGATCAGGTCGGGGACCTGCCGCAGCCAGTCCACCGCCCGGACGTTGCGCCGGGTCGCCTCCAGGGTGCGGCGCAGCGTCTCGGCGTACTGCACCGTGCGGTAGCGGGCCTGCTCGGCGGCGAGCTGGGCGTCGGCCAGCCGGCCGCGGCTGATCAGCACCTCCAGCTTGACCTCGGCGGCGATCTGGGCGCTGGTGACGTCGGTGTCCAGCGCGCCCACCAGGACGTTGACGGCCTCGTCGGTGGCGCGCAGGTAGACGCCGCCGCCGGGGCCGGGCACCTCCTCGACGAGCTTGAAGTCGTAGTCCCTGCGGACGTACTCCCCGTCGGGGCCGAACGTGCCGTAGACGGCGCGGAATCCGCGGTCGGCGCTGCCGACGTTGATCAGGTTCTCCAGCACCCAGCGGGCGACCCGCTCGTGCTCGGCGTGGGAGCGGGAGGGCGTCTGGGCGGCGACCCGGGGCATCAGCCTGGCCACTATCTGGTCGTGGTCGGCGCCGGTGTCGAAGTCCATGTGGAGGGTGACCAGGTCGATCGCGGCGAGCGCGACCTCCGCCATCGCGTACACCGAGTACTCGCCCGCGAGATTCGCCTTGCGGGCGTCCAGGTCGTGCAGCGGGGCGGTGCAGGCGAGCGCCTTGAGGCGGCGGGCCAGCCCCTCGTCTGCGGCGGGGCCCGGCGCCGGCCGCGCGGCGCCCGGCAGCGGATACGGGACGGTCGTGGTCACGCCCCACACACTAGGCGGTGCCACCGACATCGCACGAAACCGCACGGATCGGCACGGGGCGGGCGCCTGTTGTCGGTGCGGGATGCCATGATCGGTCCACCGGCATCGTACGGCAGGCGCGGGGGCCGGCCGGGCGGGCGGGCGGGCGGGCGGGCGGAGGCAGGGAGAGGACGGCGAGGCGGGCATGGCGGACGTAGCGGACGTAGCGGACGTGGTGGACGTGGCCGGTGACAGGTCGGCCGCGGGCTCGGGCGACGGTACGGCCGGGGCGGTCGTCGACCTCAACGCCGATCTCGGCGAGGGATTCGGCCGCTGGCATCTCACCGACGACGACGCACTGCTGGAGGTCGTCACGAGCGCCAACGTCGCGTGCGGCTTCCACGCGGGCGATCCGGCGACGATGCGGCGGGTGTGCGAGCGGGCGGCGGCGAGCGGGGTGCGCATCGGGGCGCAGGTGTCCTACCGCGATCTCGCCGGTTTCGGTCGGCGGGCGATGGACGTGCCGCCGGGCGAGCTGGCGGCGGAAGTGGCGTACCAGATAGGGGCGCTGGAGGTCTTCGCGCGCGCGGCGGGTGCGCGGGTGGCGTACGTCAAGCCGCACGGGGCCCTGTACAACCGGGCGGTGCACGACGCGGAGCAGGCCGCCGCGATCGTCGACGGGGTGCTGCTGGCGGGGCGGCTGCCGGTGCTGGGCCTGCCCGGCTCGGAGCTGCTCGCGGCCGCGTCCGCCGCCGGACTGCCCGCTGTGGCCGAGGCGTTCGCCGACCGCGCGTACACCCCGCGGGGCACGCTGGTGCCGCGCCGCGAGCCCGGTGCGGTGGTCGGCGAGCCGGACGCGGTGGTGGAGCGGGCGGTGCGGATCGCCTCGGGTGCGGGGGTGGTCGCCGTCGACGGGCAGGCGGTGCCGGTCGCGGCGCGTTCGCTGTGCGTCCACGGCGACACGCCGGGCGCCGCCCGGCTCGCCGCCCGGGTCCGGGAGGCCCTGGAGGGGGCCGGGTTGCGGGTGGCGGCGTTCGTATGACGTACGGGGCGGGTTCGTCGTGAGGTACCGGGTGCTGCCCATGGGGCGTGACGCGGTGCTGGTCGAGACCGAGGACGGCGAGGGTGCGCAGGCGCTGCACGCCGAGCTGCTGCGGCGGCGCGCGGCCGGGGAGTTCGCGGAGGTGCGGGAGATCGTGCCCGCCGCGCGGACGGTGCTGGTCGCGGGTCTCGCCGATCCGCGGGGCTTCGCCGCCGCCGTGACGGGCTGGGAGGTGCCGCCGGTCGGCCCCGGCAGCGGCGAGCTGCGGGAGCTGCCGGTGCGCTTCGACGGGCCCGACGTGGCGGAGGTGGCCGCGCTGTGGTCGGTCGCGCCGGAGGAGCTGCCCGGCATCGTCACGGCGACGCCCTTCCGGGTGGCCTTCTGCGGTTTCGCGCCCGGCTTCGCGTATCTGACCGGCCTGCCGCCGGAGCTGCACCTCCCGCGCCGGCCGACGCCGCGCACCGCGGTGCCCGCTGGCTCGGTCGCCCTGGCCGGCCCGTACGCGGGCGCCTACCCCCGCTCGTCCCCCGGCGGCTGGCAGCTCGTCGGCACGACGGACGCCCCGCTGTGGGAGCCGTCCCGCGAGCCCGCCGCGCTGCTGTCGCCTGGCACCGAGGTCCGCTTCGTGGAGGTGACGGCATGAGCGGGGCCCGCCGGGCAGACGGGGACCGAGCCGAGCGGACTCGCCCCACTGCGCCGCCGGTCGACGCACGGCGGGAGCCGGACGTGAGCGACGTCCCCCGGGCGGACGGGAGCCGAACCGAGCAAGCACTCCGCACCGGCCCGCCGCACCGCGCGGGGCGGGAGCCGGACGTGAGCCGGGCGGCTTGGGCGCGGGCTCGCGTCGGGTGGCGGTCGGGGTGCGGGCAGCACGCTCGTGACACGGCTCGTGAGCACTACGGGCCGGGCCCGGGGCGGGAGTGCGTGCTTCTGGTCGGAGCCCGGCGGGAGCCGGACGCGGGCGTGACCGTCACCGTGGTCGGCGACGGTCCGGGCCTTACGGCGGGCGGAGGAGTCCGGTGAGCGCCGTGGGGTTCGTCGTCGAGCGGGCCGGGGCGCTGACGACCGTTCAGGATCTGGGGCGCGCCGGGTACGCGCATCTGGGGGTGCCGCGGTCCGGGGCGCTGGACGTGCCCGCGTACCGGCTCGCGAACCGGCTGGTCGGCAACGCCGAGGGGGCCGCGGCGCTGGAGACGACGGTGAACGGCTGCGCGCTGCGGGCGGTGCGGCCGCTGCTCGTCGCCGTGACCGGGGCGCCCTGCCCGGTACGGGTCGGCGGCCGGCCCGCCGCGTGGGGGGCGCCGGTGCGGGTGCCGGACGGCGCGGTGCTGGAGGTCGGCGCGGCGACGGCAGGCCTGCGCTCGTACGTCGCCGTGGCCGGCGGGTTCGCGGTCGAGCCGGTGCTGGGCAGCCGCTCCGCCGACCTGCTCTCCGGGCTCGGGCCCGCGCCGCTCGCCGAGGGCGCCGAGCTGCCGGTCGGCTCCGAGCGGGGTGCCGGCCGGGCCGCCGACGTGCTGCCGTACGGGCCCGCGGGCGGCGAGCTGGTCCTGCCGCTGGTGCCGGGGCCGCGGGACGACTGGTTCGCGCCCGGCGCGCTGACCGCGCTGGTCACCGGCGAGTACGCGGTCTCCCCCGCCTCCAACCGGATCGGCCTGCGCACCGTCGGCCCCGCGCTGGAGCGGGCGGCCGGGCGGGACGGGGAGCTGCCGAGCGAGCCCATGGTGCCGGGCGCCGTCCAGGTGCCGCCGGACGGGCGCCCCGTCGTCTTCCTCGCCGACCACCCGACGACCGGCGGCTACCCGGTGATCGGCGTGGTGCCCGAGGAGTCGCTGCCCGCCGCGGCCCAGTCCGTGCCGGGCAGCAGGATCCGCTTCGTCGTGCTGCGTTCGGCCCGCCCCGCGGTGTGAACCGGCGCCGCCGCCCCGACGCCCAGCGACTCCAGGGCCCGGGCGGTCGCCTCCCGGGCGGCGTGGTCGAGCAGCGGCGCGGTGCCGCGGCCGGTGTGCCGGTATTCCTCGGCGGCCAGCCGCAGCAGGTCGGGTAGCAGGTCCGTGCAGCGGTCCGCGACCCACTTCGTGCCGCGGGTCGCCATCCACCACACGGAGGCGGTGCGGCCCGGCGGCGGACCGTCCGGGGCGAGCCGCGGCGCGGGTCCGGCGGTCAGGCCCGCGCCGGCGAGCAGCGCGTGGAAGTCGGCGGCCAGCATCCGGTGACCGGTCTCGCTCGGGTGCAGCCGGTCGGCGCTCAGCGCCCCCGGGCTCGTCACCCAGGGCCGCCGGGCGGCGTGCAGGTGCAGGGCGCCGTGGTGGGCGGACAGGGCGTGCACGGTGTCGTTGAGGGCGCTCATCCGGCGGCCCAGCGGGCGGGCCAGCGGCCACGGCAGCCGCAGCACGGCGCCGGGGTCCGGGAGGCAGGCGGTGAGCACGACCGTGCCGTGGGCGCGCAGGGCGCCCACGGCGGCGTGGAGGTCGGCCGCGGCGCGGTCGATCGCGAAGCCGCCGCGCAGGGTGTCGTTGCCGCCGACCAGGACGGAGGCGAGGTGCGGGCGGTGGTCGAGCGCCGCGCTCAGCTGCGGGCCGGCGACGTCGCCCGTGCGGGCGCCGCTGCGGGCGAGGTTGAGGAGGTCGGCGTCCAGGCTCGTGGCGAGGATGCCGGCCCAGCCGCGCCAGCCGCCGGCCGGCGCGGGGTCGCCGAGGCCCTCGCTGACGGAGTCGCCCAGCACGGCGAACCTGAACTCACCCATGAGACCGCCTCCTTCGCCGCGGGGTGCCGCGTCGGGGGTGTCGGCGCCCCTGCGCCGGTCGAGGGCTGAGCACGCCGTTCTCCCCCGGGGCTTTCGCCCGGAGGTGCCCCCACGCGCCCCTGGACGACGTGTGCCCTCCCCCTCGGGTGTCCCCTGGCGCGGGCGGCGAGTGGGGCCTCATCGGGGGATTCCGGCGGGAAGGGCGGTGTGGGCGGCGAGGAAGGCGGAGACGGCGGCCGGCCAGGTGTAGAGCTCGGCGCGGTCGCGGGCGCGGGCACGGCGGGCGGGGGCGGGCACCGCGAGGAGGGCACGGACGGCGGCCGCGAGCTCCGCGGGGGTCGTGCCGCAGCCGCCCGCGGGGCCGATGATGTCGGGGAGCGCCGACCGCGTGCTGGCCACCACGGGCGTGCCGCAGGCCAGCGCTTCGAGGGCGGCGAGCCCGAAGGTCTCGACGGGGCCGGGAGCCAGCGCGACGTCGGCGGTCGCCAGGACCGCCGCGAGGTCGTCGCGGCGGGTGACGTGGCCGAGGAAGGTCACGGGCAGGCGTGCCGTCCTGGCGTGGGCGGTGAGCCGGCTGCGCAGCGGCCCCTCCCCCGCGACGACGAGGGCGGCGTCGACGCCGGCCCGCCGCAGGTGCGCGAGGGCCTCCAGTGCGTCGTCGGGCCGCTTCTCGGGGCTGAGCCGGGAGCAGAGCACGAGCATGACGGCGGCGCCGTGCGCGTACCGCTCCCGCAGTCCCGGGTCGCGGTGGGCGGGGTGCAGGCCGCCGAGGTCGACGCCGAGCGGGGCGCGGACGACGTTGCGGGCCCCGATCCGGCGGAATTCCTCCTCGGCCCACGCGGTGGTGCACACGACGCGCGTGTAGGAGTGCGCCGTGCGGCGGTTGAGCGCGTCGGCGGCGCGGCGGGCGGCGCCGCGCGGGACGCCCCAGGTGCCGAGGACACCGTCGGCGCTCTCGTGCGACACCATGACGGCGGGCACCCTGCGCCGCCGGGCCCATTCGCCGGTCCAGCGCAGAGTGGTGCGGTCGGAGACCTCCAGCCGGTCGGGCGCGAGCGATGCGAGGACGGCGGCCACGGGGGCGCGGCGGGCGAGGACGCGGTAGCCGCCGCTGCCGGGGATCTCCGGGCCGGGCAGGGTGATGACGCGGCCCTGCGGGGTGGTCTCGTCGGACGCCTCGGGGCCGGGGACGACGAGGACGGGTTCGTGTCCCGCCGCCGCGTACCCCTCGCCGAGGTGGCGCAGCGCGGTGCGCAGGCCGCCGGAGACGGGGGTGACGAAGTTCGCGACGCGGACGATGCGCAGGCCGGCGGTCCTCATGCGGCGACCCTCGCGCGCTCGCCGAGGACCTGCGCGTAGTGGGAGAGCAGCAGGTCGCCGACGGCTTCCCAGCTGCGGGCGGCGACCGTCTCGCGTGCGGTGGCGCCGTAGCGGACGCGCAGCCGCGGGTCGGAGTGCAGCAGCCGCACCGCGGTGCGGACCGCGAGGTCGTCGCCGGGCGGCACGAGCAGGCCGGTGCGGCCGTGGTCGACGAGGTCGAGGGGGCCGCCGGCGGCAGGGGCGACGACGGGGACGCCGCTGGCCATGGCCTCCTGGACGGTCTGGCAGAAGGTCTCGAAGGGGCCGGTGTGGCAGAAGACGTCGAGGGACGCGAAGATCCGGGCGAGGTCGTCACCCGTCCTGCGGCCGAGGAAGACCGCGCGCGGCATCGTCTGGCGCAGCCCCGGCCCGCTGGGGCCGTCGCCGACCACGACGACCCGCACGCCGGGCAGTTCGCTCGTCCCGGCGAGGAGTTCGACGTGCTTCTCGGCGGCGAGCCGGCCGACGTAGCCGACGATCAGCTCGCCGCGCGGGGCGAGTTCGCGACGCAGTGCCTCGTCGCGGCGGCGGGGGTGGAAGCGGACGGCGTCGATGCCGCGCGGCCACAGGTGGACGCGCGGGACTCCGTGCTCGGTGAGCGCGGCGACGGACGCGCTGGAGGGCGCGAGGGTGCGGGCGGCGGCGGAGTGGACGGCACGGATGCGGCGCCAGGCGGCGGCCTCTCCGGCGTTCAGATACGTCCTGGCGTAGCCGGCCAGGTCGGTCTGGTAGACGGCGACGGCGGGGATACGCAGCCGGGTCGCGACGGCCTGGCCGCGTACGCCGAGGACGAAGGGGCTGGCCAGGTGGACGAGGTCGGCGCGGTGCGCGGCGATGGCGGCGGCGGTGCGGCGGCCGGGCAGCGCGACGCGCACCTGGGGGTATCCGGGCAGCGGGAGGGAGGGGACGCGGACGACCGGGCAAGGGTCGTCGGCCTCCTGCTCGCCGGGTCCTGCGGGGGCGACGACCAGCGGGTCGTGGCCGGCCCTGGCGAGGTGTTCGGCGGTGCGCAGGGCGCAGTGGGCGACACCGTTGACGTCGGGCGGGAAGGATTCCGTGACGATGGCGACTCTCATACGGTGGTTGTCGCCGGACCGGGCGTTGTCACGGCCACGAGGATCTTTCCCGAAGGGGAACGCCCCGTGAGCGTTGGCCCGCGCCTCACACTCCGGCCCGGAAATCCGCGGCGCAAGCCGCCTTCCGCCCCCGCCCGGTGGGGTCCGGGAGACCCCGCGGGCCCGAGCGGCGCCCCGGGCCCGGACCGGCGCCGCCCCGGCACCGCGAAGGGCGCTTCAGCGCCCGGTGCCGCCGGAGCTGAGCCTGCCGCGGACGGCGGTCTGCACCTCGGCCTCCTCGGCCGGATCGGCGGCGAGGCGGCGCAACTGGGCCAGGACCCGGACGTCACCGGAGGCGGCGCGGTGCGCGGCCAGCTCCCGGGTGGCCTCCTCGCAGTCCCACAGGCACTCCACCGCGAAGCCCGCGGCGAAGCCGGGGTCCACGCCGGCCAGGGCGCGGGCGGCGGTGCCGCGGAGCTGCGAGCTGGAGGTCTCGCGGTACAGATGGCGCAGCAGCGGGGCGGCGTGGGAGGCGGCGAGCCGCCCCGCACCCTCGACGAGCGGCTCGATGCCCTCGGCGTCGGCCCCGTCGTTCCGGACGGCGCGGCGCAGCGCGGCGAGCACCAGGTCGCTGTCGGCGGGCTCGCCGTGCCGGGCGAGGGTGCGGGCGGCGGCGGCGCCGAGCGCGTCGGTGCGGGAGGCCCAGCTGCGGGCGCGGTCCAGAGCGGCGGCGTCGTGCATGCGCTCGAAGGACTCGACGGCGGCCCGCAGCACGCGCTCGTCGGCGGATTCGGCGGCGGCGCCGATCAGGTCGAGGCAGCGCGGGTCGCGGCGGTCGGACATGTACCGCAGGGCGGCGGCGCGGGCGGCGGACGGGCCGTGCTCGGCGGCCGCCAGCAGCGCAGGGCGGTCCTCGGGGCCGGCGACGGCGGCCAGGCAGCGGGCGGCGGGCTGGTCCCGTTCGACGGCGGGGTGCGCGTCGAGGCCCTGCTGCGCCCAGTCCAGGACGGCGGCGACCCCCCAGCCGGGGGTCGGGCCGGCCGAGCGCATCTGGCGCTGCCAGCGGTCGAAGCTGACCTGTTCGCCGGCCCGCCGGACGCGTTCGGCGGTCTCGGGGTGCACGGTGTCCTCGGCCCACAGCTGCCAGGGCCGGGGCTCGTAGGACTCGCGGACGGCACGGGCGAGGTCCGCGTCGCCCTCGGGGGTGCGCGGGAAGCGGGCGACGACGGCGGGGCCGAGGGCGCGCAGCCCGGCTTCCCCGTCCCGGACGGCGAGTTCGTCGAGGGCCCATTCCCAGCAGCCGCCGGTCGCGGCGTAGCGGCGCAGCAGCCGCAGCGCGTCCCGCCGGCCGTATCCGGCGAGGTGGCCGAGGACGGACAGCGCCAAGCCGCAGCGGTGCTCGTCGGGGGCGATCACGTCGTCGGGGTGGAAGAGGTGCTGTTCGATCCCGTCGAGCGGACCCTCCAGGTCGGAGTAGAGCCGCGCGTAGTAGAGGGAGCGCGACTCGACCCGCCAGTCCAGCCGGGGGTCGTGCAGCACGCAGTGCTCCAGGGCGGCGAGTGCCTCGGCCCGCGGCGCCGCGAGGGCATGCAGGGGACCGTCTCCGCGCCCCCGCTGGAGGAGGCCGAGAAGAGTGCCACTGGGCGCTATGTCTGGGTCGAACATGAGGTCAGCATCCGGTGCGGGGGATTCCATGGCAACGGGATTTCCGCTGCTGATGCCCGGCATCCTTACCTCCCACCGGGCATTTCATGCCTGGCGGCAGGGGTGGACCACGAGGGGGACGGGCGGCGGCAGCCTACCGACTCGGAGGCGAGCTGTCGCTTCCGGGACCCTCGCCACCAGGAGCAAGATGGCTCCCAGGGGGCGTCGACGCGTCCGCGGGGCGGCGGCCGGACGGCGGCCGGATGGCCACCGGACGGCCAAAAACGCGCTGAGCACGTGGCATATGCCAGAAGCACCACCGGATCGGGTATCGCGGAAACCCTTACGGGCCATCGCTCCCTGTGCAACAGTCGTTACCGGCCCCTTCCGTCCGCCACGGCCGAGAGCGCCTGCCAGCAGACACGTTCGGAGTGCGTCATGCCGTCCCCAACGCATGCGGATCACACCGCCGCACAGTTGCCCGACCCCGGTGCGGTGGACGCACTCATCACCGAGGCGCGCCACCTGCGGACCCGGGTCGACGCGATGCTGCGCGACGGCGACGGCGACGGGGATCCCCAGCTGCGCTGGCGGCGCGCGCTGTGCGACCTCGCGGTGCACCAGCTCGACGACCTCGGCGCCCACCTCGGGCAGTTGCGGGACGGCCTCACCGACACCGGCACGCCCGACGGGCGGCCGCTGCTGCTGGACGTGCCGCTGCGTGACAGCGGGCCCGACGCGGCCGCCGTGGGCGCGCTGGGCCGGGCGGGCAGCGCCCAGTGGGATCTGCTCACCGACACCGCGCACTGGTCGGACGAGCTGTACCGGATCTTCGGCCGCGCCGCGGACGACGGGCCGCTCACGCTGGACGAGCTGCCGTCGTGGCTGTTCGCCGAGGACCAGGCGCTGCTGACCGGCATGGTGACCGGCTGCCTGGTGGACGGGCGGCCGATCGACGGCGAGTTCCGCATCGTGCGCGGCGACGGCTCGGTCCGCACCGTGCACATGGTGGGCGAGCCGGTGCTCGGCACCGACGGCGGCACGGAGTCGATGTGGGCGGTACTGCGGGACGTCAGCGACCTGCGGCGCAGCCAGCGCACCCTGCGCGAGACCAGGGAGTCGCTGCAGCGGCAGCGGCAGATCGCACAGACCGAGCGGCGGATGGCGGTCGAGCTGCAGGAAGCCGTGCTGCCCCCGTGGCGCGGCGCCCAGCGCTTCCCGCAGGACGGGGGGCCGACCACGATGGATCTGGCGGCGCACTACCTGCCGTCCGCGACCAGCGCGCTGATCGGCGGCGACTGGTACGACGCGATGCAGTTGCCGGACGGCTCGTCGTTACTGACCGTCGGGGATCTCACCGGCCACGGCGTCGCCGCCACCTCCGGCATGGCGATGCTGCTCGGCGCGCTGCGCGGCATGGCCGTCGCGGGCCTCCAGCCCGGCCCGCTGATGGGCTGGCTCAACGAACTGCTCGACACCTCCCCGCAGCCCGCCCTGGGCAGCGCGCTGTGCTGCCGCTACGACCCGGCCACCCGGGTGCTGCACTGGGCGCAGGCCGGCCACCCCGCCCCGCTGCTCTTCCGCGACGGGGCAGGGCGGCTGCTGGACGCGCCGGACGGCGTGCTGCTCGGCGCGACCTCGGGTGCGCAGTACGCCCAGGCCAGCGAGCAGCTGGCGCCCGGCGACCTGCTGGTGCTGCACACCGACGGGCTCGTTCCGCGGCGCGCCGCGGCCGACGGCCAGGGCACACCGGAGAGCGACGGGGGCGGGCACCGGCTGCTCGCCATGGCACCGCGGCTCACCGCCACCAGGAGCGCACAGGACTGTGTACGGCTGGTGGCGGAGGAGTTCGGCACCCCGGACCGCGAGGACGACGCGTGCGTGCTGATCGCCAGGATCGGCTGAGCGGCAGCGGCGGGGCGCACACCACGGGACGGCCGTACGGTGCCGTGTCAGCGGCAGCGGACAGCCGGATTCCGGTCCGGGAAACGGTGTGAGGAGAGTGCGCAGTACCGGTGCCCGGCGAGGCCGTCAGGCCTCACGGTAGCGGGCTCCGCCGGCGCCTCCCCCCTTCTGCCGCGGCAGCTTCGACTCGATCTCCTGCCGCAGCTCCCGCACCCGGGTGTAGTCGGAGTAGCGCCCGGTGAGGCGGTACATCTCGCGCAGCCGGTCCCAGGTGCGGTGCGAGGAGGTCTGGCCGATGGTGAGCAGCGCCATCCGGGCGTAGCGGTCGGCCTGGTCGGGGTCGTCGGCGATGAAGCAGGCCGAGGCGAGCGACAGGTAGTCGAAGATGGTCGACCGCTCGTGCCCCTCGGTGCGCAGCCCCAGCGCCTGCTTGGCGTGGTGCTGGGCCTGCACGGCGGCCGCGGGGTCGTGCTCGGCGAGGGTGCGGTAGGCGAGGGCCTGCATGCCGTGCAGGTCGGCCTCGTCGAAGTTCTGCATCCAGTCGGGGGCCGGGCCGTCGGTCCGGTCCGACACGAACAGCTCCTCGGCCTCGCCGAGCGTGCGGCGCATCGCCTGGCCGCGCCCCATCGACGCCTGCGCCCAGGCCTCGATGGTGTGCAGCATGGCACGGGTGCGCGGCAGCGACTGCTCGCCCGCGCCGGACTGCGCGAGCTTCATCAGGTCCAGTGCCTGCTCGGGCTTGCCGAGGTGGACCATCTGCCGGGCGGCACGGGATAGCGCCTCGCCGGCGCGCGGCCGGTCGCCGCCCTCGCGCGCGGCGTGCGCGGCGATCAGGAAGTACTTCTGCGCGGTGGGTTCGAGGCCGATGTCGTGGGACATCCAGCCGGCCAGGACCGCCAGGTTGGCGGCCACGCCCCACAGCCGGCGCTGGAGGTGCGCCGGATGGTGGTACGAGAGCATGCCGCCGACCTCGTTGAGCTGGCCGACGACGGCCTTGCGCTGGAGCCCGCCGCCGCGTGAGGCGTCCCAGGCGCGGAAGACCTGCACCGAGGCCTCCAGCGAGTCGACCTCCTGCGAGCCGACCGGGGCCGCCTCGTAGCGGTCGTAGTCGGCGGGGTCGGCGTGCAGCGGATCGTCGAGGACCGGGGCGTCGGCCGCGAGGACCGGGTCGGAGTGCAGCCAGTCGTACATGGCATTGCTGATGACGGTGCTGGAGGCGAGCGCGGCGCCCGCGCCCACCAGACCGCGTCGGTTGAGCATGAGGTCCATTCCCGTGAATTCGGTGAGGACCGCGGCCGTTCTGTCCGGCGCCCACGGAAGGCCGTCGTCGGCCTTCTTCCTGCTCGTCTGCCGGCGCCGGTCGAACCCGAGATCCTCGATGGTCACGACACGGCCGAGACGCTCGGTGAACAGCACGGACAACACCTTCGGCACGGGATCGCGCGGCGACTCGCCGGTGTCGATCCAGCGGCGCACCCGCGAGGTGTCGGTCGCCAGCTGCGGGTGGCCCATGGCCGCCGCCTGCCGGTTGACCAGCCGTGCGAGCTCGCCCTTGGACCAGCCGGTGAGTGCGAACAGGTCCGCGAGTCGGGTGTTGGCCACATTGCCCACGTCAAGCCCCCAGGTTCCTCGGCGCTGTTGACACTATTCCCCCCGACATCCCCCCGACATGGGCCCCGTGACTATTCGCCAGGGTTCGCCAGGGTCCGCCAGATGGTCTGCCACGGCTGCCAGGGTGTCAGGTAGGAACGCGCCACCCCGTCCCGGCGCCGCATTCCCCAGGGTGCGGTGCCGGGCCGGGGCCCGGCGTTTCCTCGCCTGCTGGCACACGAAGGGATCTGCTTTCTCCCATGTATTCGGCATCGTCCTCCGTGTCCGCCCCGCCCCGTCCCACTCCTGCCCGGCCGGCTGCGAGCCGCCAGGGCTTCCCCGTCGTGCCCGAACCGGCGCTCAGACCGCGGCCGGCGGCCGGCCTGCGGCGCGCGACGCTCGGCGGGCCCCATCCGCTCAGCGGGAGACTCGACTTGACCGGCCCGCAGGGAGCCCAGCTGCGGACCGCGGTCGCCGCGGTGCAGCGGATCTGCCCCGAGTTCACCCCCGTCCAGTTGCTGCGCCGCGGCGGCCGCACCGCTCTGCTGGTCGGCACCTCGGGGCGCGCCCCGGCCGTGGCGAAGTGCCTGCTGGACCACTCCCCCGCGTGGGCGGATCGTTTCCGCCACGAGATAGCGGCCTACCGCACCTTCGTCCGCCACCGCCCTCCGGTGCGGGTCCCGCGGCTGATCGCCGCCGACCCGGAGAGCTGCGTGCTGGTGATGGAGCGGATGCCCGGCCGGGTGGTATCGCCGCAGCGCCACCCTTCGCACGCCCCGGCCCGCGGTGACGTGCGGGCGGCCCTGTCGGCGTACGCGCGGATCAACGCGTGGCGCCCGCCGCCCGGTTCCTTCGACGCGCCGATCGACTACGCGGCGCGGCTCGGCCGTTACCACGAGCTGGGCCTGCTGACCGATCGGGACATGGGCGACCTGCAGAAGCTGCTGCACGGACTGGCCCACTCCCAGGGGCAGTTCTGCCACGGCGACGCCCTGCTGTCCAACGTCCTGCTGTCGCCCGCCGGCCCGTCGCTGGTCGACTGGGAGCACGCGGGCTGGTATCTGCCGGGCTACGACCTGGCGGTGCTGTGGTCGGTGCTCGGCGACGACGAGGCGGCGCGCCGCCAGATCAGCCAGCAGGCGCAGAGTCAGGGGCCCGCCGCGCTGGACGCGTTCCTGGTGAACCTGATGCTCGTGCTGACGCGGGAGATCCGCACCTACGAGACGGCCGTCCAGCGCACGATGCGCGCCACGGCCCCGGTGGCGCCGGGCGCCGCCGAGACGGGCGAGGAGCAGCGGCTGCTGCTGCGTCGGCTGCACGACGACTGCGGGCTGGCCCGCAGGGCCGTGCGCGCGGCGGTCGGCACCCGCTGAGCGGTCGGGCTGAGCGCGGGGGCTCAGCCGGCCTGGAACATCTCCGCGGGCAGCGGCTTGAGCAGCTGGTAGAGGTCGTCGGTGATCGGCCGGTCCCACGTGGCGATCGTCACCTGGACGCCGTCGCTGCGGTCGAACTGCGCGCAGGCGACGCGCGACTCGGAGATCTTGATGCGGCGCACGATGAGCAGCCCGTCCCCCTGCCAGACCGGGGTGTCCTCGGTCTCGGTCACCACCGCCGGCTCGTCGTTGCCGAGCGCGGCCAGCAGCTGCGCCACCTCGAAGGGCACCTGCCCCTCCTCCAGCTGGCGCGCGGGCGAGCCCTCCGGAAGATTGCCGATGAGCATCGCGGGACCGCGGCCCCCGAAGAGGTCGTAGCGCAGGTAGATGCCCTCGCAGCGCCCGTCGGGGCCGGGCAGCAGGCCGGCGCCCAGGTCGCCGGGCCAGTCCCCCGGGTCCATCGCGAGAACGTCGAAGTCCGGCCCGGTGGGCGTGGCGGGGCGGCGGCGGAGGAAGGACATGCCGCCATGGTACTGGGCCGGGCTCAGCCCGCAGCGCCCCGTGCGGCGGTGATCAGCGCCAATTCGGCCCGGGCCCGCTCCGCCGTACCGTCCGCGGCGCACTTCTCCGCGGCGGCGAGGCCCGTGCGCAGCCGGTCGGCGGCCTCTCCGTGGCTGCCCGCCGCCCGCAGCGCGCTCCCGAGGTCGACGAGGGCGCCCGCGAGGTCGTGCACCGCGGGCGACGCGTCCAGGTACGTCACGGCCTCCGCCAGCAGCCGCAGCCGTTCGGCGCCCGTGGAGACCAGGCCCGCGGCCCGCAGCGCCTGCCCGATCGCGGAGCCGGCACCGTAGTGCCGGGCCCGGCTCACGGCGTCCAGCGCGGTGGTCAGCGCGCTGTCCGGCGCCGCGTGCTGCTGGGCGAGCGCGAGGTGGATCTGCCAAGGGCACCAGGCGGGGTTGCGCCAGCCGCGCCGGTCCAGCCGTCCGCCGGTCTCGGCCAGGACCGCGGCGGCCTCGGTGTACCGGCCCTGGGCGAGCAGCAGCTCGCCGTACACCGCCTGGGCGTCGGGGAAGGTGACGGCGGACGGGAAGGGCGCGTGGAAGGCCTGGTCGCCGGCGACCTCGACGGCGGGTGCGACCTGCCCGCGGGCCAGCAGCACCGCGACCAGCCCGGCCACCGCGTACCAGTGCACCGGGGTGCCGCGCCCGACGCGTTCGGCGAGCCGGAGGCCGTCGCGGGCGGCGCGCTCGGCGTCGGCGAGCCGGCCCTGTCGGTAGCGGACGTAGCCGAGCAGCACCTGGCCGAAAGCGAGATGGGCGCCGTGGAAGCCGAACCGCTCGAACTCATCGATGCCGGTGGCGAACAGCTCCTCGGTGCGCTCGGGCCGGTCGGCGTAGGCGTAGGTCATGGCAACGAGCACCGGCACCTCGAAGCCGCGCGTCTCGTCGGCCCAGGGCAGGCCGCCGGCCAGGGCGCGTTCGGAGTGCCGCAGGGCCTCGCCGGCCGGTTCGCCGCGCAGCGTCGCGTCCCACGCGCGCAGGCCGATGATGTAGCGCTCTGTGGCGTCCCGCCCGGTCAGCCGGTCGGCGAGCAGGGTCAACCGCTTGGAGCGGCCCTGCGAGTCGGGCTCGTCGGCGCGGAAGGCGTCCCACATGAACTGCTCGGCCTGCATGCGCAGCCGCCCGCGGGCGGTGGTGGCGCTGCGGGCGGCCCGGGCCACGACCTCGGCGGCCTCGCCGAGCTGGTCGCTGTGCGCGAGCGACTGCGACAGCCGGAAGACGATGCCGTCACGCAGCGCCGGGTCGCCCGTGGGCTCCTCCAGGGCGGCCTTCAGATGGCCGACGGTGACGGAGGGTTCGAGCAGCTGCGAGGCGCACGCCAGCTCGTAGAGGACCGCGGCCCGGTCGTCGTCCTGCGGCGGTTCGCGCAGCGCCCGGCGCAGGTAGCTGCGGGCGGCCTCGCGAGCACCGGCGCGCAGGGTGTCGCGGGCGGCGGCCCGCAGCTGGGCGACGACCCACGGGTCGCCGGCCGGGCGGGTCTCCAGCAGGTGCCGGGCGGCTGCGCTGGGCCCGAGCCCGGCGTCCACGACCGACCACGCGGCCTGGGCGTGCAGGCCGATCCGGATGGTGTCGGGGATGGCGCGGTAGACGGCGGTGGCGATGAGCGGGTGGACGAAGTCCATCGTCTCGCCGCCGGCGAGGATACGGGCGGCGCGCAGCCGTTCGGCGCAGTCGACGGCCTCCTCGTGGCCGAGCCCCGCGACGTCGGCGGCCAGCTCGTGCGTGCCGGCGGTGCCGAGCACGGCCACGGCCCAGGCGAGCCGCACGGTGGACGAGCCGAGCCGGTCCAGCCGGCGGGCCAAACCGGGGCCCTTGACGGCGGCGGCGAGGTCGCGCAGCTGGTGCAGGGCGGTGCGGTCCGGGGTGACGCCGTGCTCGGCGACCTTGGCGGCCAGCTCGACGGCCTCGAAGGGGTTGCCGGAGGTGACCTCGAAGCACTCGCGGCAGAAGGCGTCGTCGGCGTGGGCGCCCACGGCGTCGCGCACGATACGGGCGACGGCGGCCTCGGTGAGCGGTGGCAGCCCGATCGGGCGGTGCCCGGACCTGCCGGGCAGGCCGCGGAACGCCTCGGCGTCCGGCGGGAGTTCGTCCGGCCGGTAGCCGATGACCAGGAGCATGGCCAGGTCGTCGGTGCGCGGGGCGAAAGCGGCCAGCCAGTTGAGGGACTGCGCGTCGGCCCAGTGGGCGTCATCGAGGACCAGCACCACGGGCGCGCGCTTCACGGCGAGGTGGGTGAGCACCCAGTCGAGGCCGTCGCGCAGCGCCTGGGCGTCGGACGCGTCGCCCTCGGCGGTGCACAGGCCGAGCGCGGGGCCGACGACGTCGTACCAGCTGCCCAGCGCGGCCCGGGCCTCGGCCTCGCCGTCCGCGGCGAACTGCGGCTGCAGCAGCTGCCGGGCGACGTGGAAGGCGACGTGCTGCTGGTGCTCGCCGCCGCGCGCGGACAGCACGGTGCAGCCGCGGCCGGTGGCCTGCCGGCGCACCTCGGCGAGCAGCGCGGTCTTGCCCAGGCCCGCGGGTCCGGAGAAGGCGAGCAGGCCGCCGCTGCGCGCAGCCTCCTCGCACCCGGTCCCGTCGGCGCGCCGTCCGGTCAGCTCGTCCAGTGCCTCTTCCACGGCGAGGAGTTGAGCGTCGCGTTCGAGCAGCGCAGGCCGCAGCCGGGTGTGGCGCTGCGACATGGGCACCCCCTCGCGGCCGGTGGGGCTCAGGCGGCCGCGCCGCCGCACTCGCGCTCCGCCTGTCGACCTCGTACGGCCTCACAGCGTACGCCGTCAGGTGCGGTGTGTGAGCGGGAACAGCCGTGCCGGTCGGCCACCGGGCCGTGCCCGACGGTGCTTCGCCCGGGAGCAGCCTTCAGCCGCGTGGGAGCACCTCCGGGGCCGCGACACCCAGGGGGAGAGCGCACCGGGCACCTCCCGCCGAAGGCAGGGGAAGGCGCGCGTGTCGGGCACCGCCGGGCAGGCGGGATCCGCTCGGCCACGGCCCGGCAGGGGCACGGCCGGACACGGCTCGCGAGGCGGCGGGGAGCGTACGCGGAGCGCGGTCGCCCGGAAGGCCGGAAGGCCGGAAGGCCGGAAGGCCGGAAGGCCGGAAGGCCGCTGCGGAGCCTGCCACGCGGGGCCGGGACGGCGTTCCCGGGGGTACGCGCCGCCAGGCCCGTTCCTCCGTGCGCCCCCGGTGCGCCCCGTTACCGCGCGTAGCCCCCACGGGCCGAACTCACCCGGACGAGTGACGCTGCGTCAGTGGCGCGCGGTGGCTCCCTGCGGGTCCGTGCGGCTCCCCCGCGGCCGCCCCGCCGTACCGCCGCCGTACCCCTCCGCTACGCCTGGTCGGCGAGGCCGGACGCGGCGCGCTGCCGAGCGGCGTGCCGGGCGACGCGGGCGCGGTTGCCGCACGACGGCTTGCACCACTCCTGGCGGGTGTGCTCCTTGACGAAGTAGCGCACGCAGCGCGGCGCCGGGCACGCCCGCAGCCGCTCCCGGTCGGGCCCGGCGAGGAAGGCGATGGCGTGCCGGGCGAGCGCGGCGGCGACGAGGTCGGCGGCCCGCGGGGTGCGGGCGGCGGCGCGCGCGGCAGTCGCGGGCCCGTCGGCGGGCCACTCCAGCCGGGGCGCGTACGGGACCAGCGCGGCGGCCGCGTTGAGCCGCTCCAGCGCCTGACCGGCGGGCGGCAGCCGCCCCTCGTCCGCGGAGCTGGCCGCGCCCGGCCGCACCGCGCGGGCGAAGAGCGCACGCAGCGCGGTGCGCACCTCGACGGCGGCGGCGAGCGCGGCGGCGTCGGCCGTGAAGTCCTCGGCGGCGAAGGGGGCGGTGGCGCCGCCGCCCGCCGCGAGGTCGGCCCCCAGCGCGTCGGCGTGCGCACGCACCCAGCGCGTCAGCCCGGCCGGCTCGGCGAGGTCGTCGGCGACGCCGCCGTGCCCGTCGTGACGAATGGTGACGGCGAGGTCCAGCGCGAGATGATCAGCGGCCATGACCTAATGGTATCGTCAGCGAAAACCATTAACACAGAGGGGGTGTCTGTGTCCGACCTGCGTGAACTGCTGCGCGGACTGGACGTGTTCGCCGGAGATCTGCCCGGCTTCGACCTCGGCACGCTGCCGCCCGACCCGCGCGAGCTGTTCGTCGACTGGCTGCTCGCGGCCGTACGGGCCGGGGTCCGCGAGCCGCACGCGATGACCCTGTCCACCACGGGCGAGGACGGCGCCCCGGCCGCCCGCGTCCTGATCCTCAAGGACGTCTCCCCCGACGGCTGGCACTTCGCCGCCGACGCGGGCGGCCGCAAGGGCCGCGAGCTGGCGGCGCAGCCGGCGGCCGCGCTCACCTTCTACTGGTCGCCGCTCGCCCGGCAGGTCAGGATCCGCGGCCGGGTGGAGCCGGGGAGCGCGGCCGTCAGCGCCGAGGACTTCCTGGCCCGCTCGCCCGCCGCGCGCGCCGAGGCGCTGCTGGGCCGGCAGTCCACGCCCCTGCCCGAGCCGGCGGTCCTGGACGCGGCGGTGCGCGAGGCCGCCGCCCGCGTCGAGGCCGACCCCGGGCTGGTCGCGCCGGGATGGACCGGCTACACGCTGCACGCGGAGACCGTCGAGTTCTGGCAGGGCGACCGGGACCGGCGGCACACCAGGGTCGTCTACACGCACACCGGCGAGGGATGGGAAAGGGGACTGCTGTGGCCGTGACCGAGCGGACTGCGGGCGGGACGGACGGCGAGGGCGCGGCGGAGCAGCCGCAGCCCGATCTGCAGGCGGCCTTCACGGCGGGCCTGACCAGGCTGCGCGGGCTCACCGGGGGGCTGACCGACGAGGTGCTGCGCGCCCCGAGCGCGCTGCCCGGCTGGACGCGCGGCCATGTACTCACCCACATCGAGGGTGTCGGGCTGGCCCTCGCCCGGCAGGCGCGCTACGCGCTGCGGGGCAGGACGATCGAGGTCTACGACGGCGGCAGGCCCGCGCGGGACGCCGCGATCGAGGCCGGGTACGGCCGCCCCGCGGCGCGGTTGTCCGCGGCACTGGCCGACGCCCTGGACGAGGCGGAGACGTCCTGGGCCGCGGTCGGGCCCGGCGACTGGGGGCGCCCGGTGGCGTACCGCGACGGCACTCTGCGCACGGTGGGGCTGGCCTGGTGGCGGGAGCTGGAGATCCACACGGTGGACGCGCTGCTCGGCGCGGGCCCGTCCGGCTGGTCGCCGCAGCTGTGTACCCACCTGCTCGACTTCCTGTCCGTGCGGGTACCGGGCGGGGTCGGGCTGACGGTCACCGCCGTCGACACCGGCGGGGTGTGGACGTTCGGCCGTGGAACGCCGGTCGCGGTCGAGGGCCGGCTCACGGATCTCGCGGCGTGGTTCGCCGGGCGCCGTCCGGAGGAGCCGCTGGAGGGCGGGCCGCTGCCGGAGCTGGGCAACTGGCCGTGACGGCCGGGACGCGGGCCTGACACGAAAGGGCCGGGGTACGCGTGCGCGCGTGCCCCGGCCGGCCCCGCGGCGCTCAGGTCAGGTCGAACTCGCCGTCGCGCGCGCCGAGTACGAAGGCCCGCCATTCCGCGGGGGTGAAGATCAGCGCCGGGCCGTCGGGGTGCCGGCCGTCGCGCATCGCGATGTAGCCCTCGACGAAGGCGATCTGCACATCGCCGTTGCCCTGCTTGCTCGACAGCCACTCGGCGTCCGTCAGATCGAGCTGCGGCTTCTTCCCGTTGGCCACCGGCTGTCCCGTGGTGCTTTCCGCCACGTCGTGCTCCTCCCGCTGCGTTGCGTGTCCACCACACTAGCGGCCGTGGCGCACGCCGACACAAGATGGCAGAACCCGCCCGCGGCAGGGCTGGTTCCGATCACGCCGGGGCCACTGCAGGGGCGGTCCGCGAGCGGAAAGCGGTCCGTTGCGAACACCGGGCGGCCGGGCGGGGGCTGCCGGTAGGGTGACCGCACATGACCGCACATGATCACGGACGCCGCGGCGAATCCCCGCTCGCCCCCGGCCTCGACCCGGCGCGCACCGCGCTGGTCACCATCGATCTCATGGACCGCATCGTCGCCTTACCCCTCGCCCCGGTGCCCGGCCCCGCGGTGCTCGCCGCTGCTCTGGAGCTGGCCGGCGCCTTCCGGGCCGCGGGCGCCACCGTGGTGGCCGTCCGGACGCAGCGGCCCGGCGTCGCCGACCAGCCGGCCGGCAGCGATCTGGCGGCGGGCGTGGTACGGGACGGCGACCTCGTCGTCGTCAAGCGCACCATCGGCGGCTTCCTGGACACCGGCCTGCACGAGCTGCTGCGCGAGCGCGGCGTGGACACCCTGGTGCTCGCCGGGATCGCCACCAACCTGGGCGTGGAGTCCACCGCCCGGGCCGCCTCGGACCTGGACTACCGGCTGGTCTTCGCGGCCGACGCGATGGCGGCCCTGACCGCCGCCGAGCACGAGGCCGCGGTCGCACTGGACTTCCCGCGATTCGGCACCGTGGTGAGCGCGGCGCAGATCTGCTTCGCCGCGGGCTGAACGGCAGGCGCGGCCGGCGAGCTCAGCGGCCGGCGGGGGCACGGAGCGGGAAGGACGCGCGCAGCGTCGCCCCCGGCCCGCCGCCGGGGACGACCTGGAGCGAGGCGCGGTGGGCGAGCGCGATGTCGCGGGCGATCGGCAGGCCGAGCCCCGATCCGCCGGTGTCGCGGGTCCGCGCGTGGTCGAGCCGGGTGAAGCGGTCGAAGACGGTGGCGTGGTGCTCGGCCGGGATACCGGGACCGTCGTCGGCCACGTCCAGCCGCGCCCGGCCGCACGCCCCGTCGCGGGTCAGCTCGACGGTCACCGCCCCCGCCGCGTGCCGGACCGCGTTGTCGACGAGGTTGGCCACCATCCGCCGCAGGTGGTCCGGCGAGCCGTCGATCAATACGTCGGGGGTGAGCCGCATCCGCACCGCGACGTCGCCGCGCGGCCGGGCCCGCGCCGCCTCCTCGGCGACGATCTGCGCCAGGTCCGTCTCCCGGGTGCGGATCGGCTCGCGGGCGTCGAGCCGGGCGAGCAGCAGCAGGTCGGCGGTGAGCGTCTGGAGGCGCTCGACGTCGGCGAGCGCCTCGCGGGCGAGGTGCTGCTCCGGCGGCGCGGCCAGTTCCAGCCGGGTGCGCAGCACCGCCATCGGGCTGCGCAGCTCGTGCGCCGCGTCGGCGACGAACTGCCGGTGCGCGCCGACCGCCGTCTGCAGCCGGTCGAGGGTGGCGTTGACGGTACGGGCCAGGGCCGCGACCTCGTCGCGCGCGTCCGTCTCGGGAACGCGCTCGTGCAGATCCCGCGCGGTGATCTCGGCGACCTTCGCGCGGATCGCGGACACCGGACGCAGCGCCCGCCCGGTGGTGTGCCAGCACAGCAGGGCGACCAGCGCGAGCAGCGCGGGGATGCCGGGAACCAGCACCCAGGTGAGGGTGCGCATCGCGGCGCGGACCGGCGCCAGGGAAGCGGTGCCCTGAATGGTGACCGGGCCCGCGCCGGCGTCCACGTTCACGGAGACGACCACCTTGCCGCCGCTGTTCCCGGGCAGCGGTATCCCCGGCGGCAGCTGGTCCGGCGCCTGCCCCGCGTTCCCGCCGGCGACCGTGGTGCCGCCTTTCGGCGTGCCGCCGCCCGCCGCGCCGTGCTGCTCCAGGAACATCGCGGCATTCCGCCCCGCGTCCTGGACGGCCAGCTCCCGCGCCGAGCGGGTCAGGCTCGCGTGCAGCGACAGCAGGAGCGCGGCCGCGGCGAGGCCGAGGGCCACGGCCACCACGGCGGTCGCGGCGAGCGTGGTGCGCAGCCGGACGCTCATCTCAGGCCTCCAGCCGGTAGCCGGCGCCGCGTACGGTGCGCAGCGTGCTGCGGCCGAAGGGCTTGTCGATCTTGCGGCGCAGCGCGCTGATGTAGACCTCGACCACGTTGGAGTCGCCGTCGTAGGCGAAATCCCAGGCCCGCGCGAGCAGTTCGGACTTGGGCACCACTTCGCCGGCCCGCCGTGCCAGGCAGTGCAGGATCGCGAACTCCTTGGGCGTCAGCGGGATCAGCACGTCGCCGCGGCTCGCGCGCAGCCCCGCCGGGTCGACCCGAAGGTCGCCCACCGCCAGCACCGCGGGGCGCTCGCGCAGCCCGCGCCGCACCAGCGCGCGCAGCCGGGCGAGCAGCACGACGTAGGAGAAGGGCTTGGTGAGGTAGTCGTCGGCGCCGGTGTCGAGCCCCTCGGCCTCGTCGTACTCGCCGTCCATCGCCGTGAGCATGAGGATCGGCGTCCACACGCCGGCCTCGCGCAGCCTGCGGCAGACGCCGTAGCCGTCCAGCTCCGGGAGCATCACGTCGAGCACGATCGCGTCGTAACTCTGCTCGGTGGCCATCCACAGCCCCTCGCGCCCGTCGTGGGCGAGGTCGACGGCGAAGCCCTCGCGGCTCAGCCCGTCGCCGAGGAGTTCGGCCAGCCTGCGTTCGTCTTCCACCACGAGTATGCGCACCTCCTCAGCGTGCGGCCTGCCACCTAAGGCGAACATGAAGATCATCTGCCGGGCCTTCAGGTCGGCTTCAGCCGCCGCGGACGAGCCTGTTGATCGCCGGACCGGCCGGTCCGGCGATCTCGAACGGGAGACAGCACACGATGATCGACAAGAAAATTGCCGCGGGCTTCGCCCTCGTGGCGGGGCTGGGCCTGGCGAGCGTCGCGGCGGCGCCGGTCAGCGGCGCCGCGACACCGTCGGCCGCGCACGCGGCCCACGCGCAGCCCGCCAAGCAGGCCGCCGGGGGCGGGAGCAAGAGCGCCGGGAAGGGCGGGGCCAAGGGCGGCAGGCAGGTCGTCTGCATCGTCCGGATCGGCAAGCCGGGCGGCAAGGGCGGCCCGGTCCCGCTGCCGCCGCTGCCCGGGAAGCCTGGGAAGCCTGGGAACCCTGGGACGCCGGGCAAGCCTGGCAACGGCACCGGGGACAAGATCGAGGTGAAGATCGTCAACGGCAAGGTGACGGTCTACGTCAACGGCAAGCCCGCACCCGCGGGTTCGGTGCACATCGGCAAGGACGGCGCGTGCCCGGCGCCGCCGAAGGGCCTGCCCGGCGCCGGCGGCGTCACCACGCAGCCCGGCAAGGGCGGCGTGAGCGTGCACCCCGGTGAGGGCGGCGTCGTCCTCCAGGGCGCGCCGGGCGCGGACGAGGCCGGCCTGGCGACCGCCGGGCTGCACGTCTGACCCGTCCGGCCCGCACCACCGGGGCCGGGGCGGCCCCCTACGGGGGAGGGGCCGCCCCGGCCTTCCGGCTTTTCCGACTGGTTTTCTGTACCTACTAGTATGTACACTGCAGTCATGGAGACGTCGGAACGACTCATCGAGAGCGCGCAGGCGCTGCTGTGGGAGCGCGGCTACATCGGCACCAGCCCCAAGGCCATCCAGGAGCGGGCGGGCGCCGGGCAGGGCAGCATGTACCACCACTTCCGCGGCAAGCCCGACCTCGCCGTCACCGCGATGCGCCGCAGCGCCGCGCAGCTGCGGGCGCAGGCCGAGGAGCAGATCGCCCGCGGCGGCACCGCGCTGGAGCGGGCCACCGCCTACCTCGTCCGCGAGCGCGACGCGATGCGCGGCTGCCGCGTCGGGCGGATGGCGATGGACCCCGACGTGATCGCGAGCCCCGAGCTGCGCGCGCCGGTGGAGGAGACCTTCGCATGGCTGACCGGCCACCTCGCCGGCGTCATCGCCGAGGGCGTCGCGGCGGGCGAACTGCGGCCCGGCCTCGACCCGCACGACACCGCGGCGGCGATCGTCGCCGTCGTCCAGGGCGGCTACGTGCTGGCCCGCGCCGCCGACTCGCAGGAGCCCTTCGACGCCGCCGTCCGCGGGGCGGTCGCCCTCCTCGCGGCCCAGGCCGCGCCCGGTGCCTGAACCCCGCGGCCGTACGTCCGCTGCCGGCCGAGACTCCAGGAGAACGTGCCCGTGCACGCCATGAACTACCGGATCACCCTGCCCGCCGACTACGACATGCGGATCATCCGCCACCGGGTCGCCACGAAGGGCCATCTGCTCGACGACTTCCCCGGGCTCGGCCAGAAGGCCTATCTGATACGGGAGCGGGGCATCGACGGCTCGCCCGTCAACCAGTACGCGCCCTTCTACCTGTGGAACACCCCCGAGGGCATGAACAGCTTCCTGTGGGGAGCCGGGTTCCAGGGCCTGTGCGCCGACTTCGGGCGCCCGGCCGTCGAGCACTGGACCGGGCTCGGCTTCGCCCGCGGTTCCGCCTACGACGCCGTGCCGCGTGCCGCCGCCCGCCGCGCGTACCCCGTCCCGCCCGGTACGGCCCCGGCCGAGGCGGTCGAGCGCGGCCTGGAGGACCTGGCGCGCACCGCGGCCCGGCCCGGCGTGCACTCCACCGCACTCGTCGTCGACCCGCGTCACTGGGAAATGCTCCACTTCACCCTCTGGGAGGACACCGTGCCCCGAACACCCGGCGAGGAGCGCTACCAAGTGCTGCACCTGTCGCGCCCGGAACTCGACAAGCTGCCCGCGGGGAGGATGTGGTGATACGCAAGGCCGTGATCGACCGCGAGGCCGGCTACCGGCTGCTCACCGAGCTGGCCGGGCCCGGGACGGTCGAGGGCACCCTGACCGGTCTGGACGCGCTCGCGCCCGGCTTCGCCGACTGGATCGTCACCAGCCTGTTCGGCGGGACGTACCAGCGCGACGGCCTGGAGCTGCGCGACCGGCAGATCGCCACGACGGCCGCGCTCACCGCACTCGGCGGGGTCGAGCCGCAGCTGGACGACCACGTCCGCAACAGCCTGCGGATCGGCGTCGAACCGCGGGAGATCATCGAGGTGATGGTCCATCTGGCTCCCTACGTCGGGGTGCCCAAGGCCCTCGCGGGCCTGCGCGTCGCCGCTGCGGTGCTGCGCGAGACCGAGGGGACGGAGGCGCCGTGACCGGCCCCCGCACCGTCCGCACGGTGCTCGGCGACATCGGGCCCGCAGCTCTCGGCGTCGTCGATGCGCACGACCACCTCTTCCTGCGCAGCCCCGCGCTGTCCGCCGCCGCCCTCGACGACGAGGGGGCCGCGCTCGGCACGCTGCGCGCCTTCCACGGGCTCGGCGGCCGGGCCCTGGCCCAGTGGACGCCCTTCGCGATGGGGCGGCGGTCGGAGCGGCTGACCGCGGTCTCACGTGCCACGGGGGTGCACGTGATCGCCGCGACCGGCCTCCACCAGGAGGTGCACTACGACCCCGAGCTGCTGCGGGAGCTGCGCCGCGGTGACGCGCTCGCCGAGCTCTTCGTCGCCGAGCTCACCGAGGGCACGGTCACGGGCGACGACCCGGACGGAGCGCGGACCGGCCCGCGGGCCGGGATGATCAAGGTCGCCGGGATGTTCCACGCCCTCGACGACCACACCCGCTGGGTCATGGCCGCGGCCGCGCAGGCCCATCACGCCACGGGGGCGCCCATCGGCATCCACCACGAGATGGGCACCGCGGCGGTGGACGTCCTCGGGCTGCTCCACGGCGAGCTCGGGGTGCCCGCGGGCAGCCTGCTGCTGGGGCACCTCAACCGTTTCCCCGACCCCGGGGTGCACCGCGAGCTCGCCGCCGCGGGGGCGTACCTGGCCTTCGACGGGCCGAGCCGGGCGCACAGCGCGACCGATCCGTGGCTGGTCGAGTCGCTCGTGGCCCTCGCCACGGCGGGCCACGCTTCCCAGCTGCTGCTCGGCGCCGACACGACCGCGCCGGGCGCGGGCCCCGGCGCGGCCTACCTCCTCCGCACCCTGCGCCCCCGCCTGGTCCGCGAGCTGGGCCCCGCCGCGGCGGAATCCGTCTTCGCCGGCAACCCCGCGCGGGCCTTCTCCGCCCCCTGGACCCCGTAGGGCCCGCGTCCCGGACGCTCCGGGGTGTCTCTCGCGGTGGACGCCGCGACCTTCCCCCGGTGGATGGTTGCGCGCGCAGTTCCCGCGCCCCTGAAAAACGCCCACCCTGCGGGCAGAGGGCAAGCAATCGGGGGCGCGTGGGGGCCTCCCGGGCGAAGCCTGGGGGAGAACCGCGCGACCAGCCCACCACTGGCAGAAGGTCGCGGCGTCCACCGCAAGGGGCGGCCCGGGACGTACCCGGCTCACCCCTCGGAGAGGAATGCGCGGGTGGCCGCGAGGAAGTCCGGGAGGCGGTCGTCGTGGATCATGTGGCCCGCGGGGATCGTGGTGAAGCGGGCGCCGGGGATGCGGGCGGCGACGTCCGCGAGCTGGTCCTGCGGGATGTGGCTGCTCGGCCCGCCCCCGAGGATCAGCGTCGGCGCGGTGATCTCCGCGAGCCCCTCCCGATGCCGCGCCGGAGGCGCGTTGCGCTGGCGGGCGACCGCGGCGACGACCCGCCAGTCGTAGCCGGTGGGTTCGGCGCCCGGCCCCGGCCCCGCGGGAACCGGACGGGGCGGGTCGGCGGGGAAGGGCAGCGGGCCGTCCTCCAGGACCATGCGGCGGACGGCGGCGGGCCGGTCCATGGCGACCAGCGAGGCCACCACCGTGCCGACGGAGTGCGCGACGACGGTGACCCCGTCGAGCCCCAGCTCGTCCAGCAGCGCGAACACGTCGTCCCGCATCGCCTCGTAGGCGTAGTCGTCGGCGTGGTCGCTGTCACCGTGGCCGCGCAGGTCGAGCGCGGTGGTGCGCCAGCCGTCCGCGGCGAGCGCGGGGACGACCCGCACCCAGGAGCCGCGGTTCTCGCCGAGGGCGTGCAGGAGCAGCAGCGGGGCCCCGCCGGCGGGGCCGTCCTGCTCGTAGGCCAGCCGGACGCCGCCGGAGCGGAAGGTGCGCATGGCGTTCATGCTCCCGGACCCTATTGCCGGCCCGCCGCCCGCGCCGCCCCCGTTCGCGGCGGGCTCAACCGCCGGAAGGCAGCGGGGGCGGCGAAGGCGCGTCGCGGCGGGCGGCGACGCGCTCGTCGAGGGCCTGGGCCTCCGCGGTGCGGCCGAGGCGGCGCAGGCACTGCGCCTCGTCGCTGCGGCTGGCGAGGGTGTCGGGGTGGTCGGCGCCGAGCACCTGCTCGCGGGCGTCGGCCACCTCGTGGTAGACGGCGAGCGCGCTGGACCAGCGGCCGAGCCAGCCCAGGGCGACGGCGATCTCCCGCTTGCTGACCAGCGTGTCGGGGTGGAACGGCCCCAGGACGCGGGCGCGGACGGCGGCGACGTCGCGGGCCTCGACGAGCGCGCGCTCCCAGTCGCCGAGCCGGCCGAGGTTGACGCCGAGCGCGTGCCGGGCGCGCAGCGTCTCGGGGTCGGTGGAGCCCGCGGTCCTCGTCCTGGCCTCGACGAGGGATTCGTAGAGGGCGCGGGCCTCCGCGCTGCGGCCGAGCCGGCCGAGGCAGATGCCGGTCTCGTAGCGGGCGGCGAGCGTGTCGGGATGGTCGGGGCCGAGGACGCGGCCGCGCGCGGCGGCGACGTCCTGGTAGACGTCGAGCGCCTCGGGCCAGCGGCGGGCCTTGCCGAGCATGTGGCCGACCTCGAAGAGCGTTGTCAACGTCTGCGGGTGGTCCGCGCCGAGCACCCGGGTACGCGCCTCCGCCACCTCGGCGGCCAGCGCGTACGCCTCCTCTGTACGGCCGAGGCACCCGAGGTTGTAGGCCAGGTTGTGCCGGCACTGCAGGGTGTCGGGGTCGTCGGGTCCCGAGGCGCGCAGCCGGGCGGCGAGCACGTCGGCGTACTCGCGGTGCGCCTCCTCGTGGCGGCCGAGCACCCCGAGCGCGTACGCGGCCTCGTGCCGCGCGGCGAGCGTGTCGTGGTGGTCGGGCCCGAGGACGCGGCCGCGGGCCTCACCCACGTACGCGTACAGCCGCAGCGCCTCCTCGGTGCGGCCGAGGCCGGTGAGGCAGTAGGCCGTCTCGTAGCAGCTGCCGAGGGTGTCGGGGTGCTCGGCGCCCAGCATGTTCTCGCGGGCGGCCGCCACGGCGGCGTGCAGGTCGTGTGCCTGCCGCCACTTGCCGGCCCGCGCCAGGTCGATGGCCTCGGCGTGCCGCCCTGCCAGCTCCGCCTGCACGCCGGCGGCAGGGCCCGGCGGCGGGCCGGGCACGGGCGGGCGCACCCCGCGGGTGGACCACGCGCCGGTCAGCTCGTGGTGCGGGGCGGGCACCGGACGGAGCGGGACGGCGGCGGTGCCGGTGGTCAGGTACTGCGCCCAGCCGGGCAGTTCGGCGGTCGGCACGGCGCCGCCGGGGACGGCCGGCGGCGGGTGCGGGAGCCCGCCGCCGCGCAGCGCCTTGAGCCGGCCGCAGACGCCGGCGGCGTCCTGCGGGCGGTCGTCGGGGGCCTTGGCGAGCAGGTCGAGGATGAGCCGGTCAAGCTCGGCGGGCAGTTCCGGGCGCCGGGCGCGCGGCGGGTCGGGGGCGGTGTCCCGGTGGCCGACCAGGATCGCCCAGGTGTCGCCGAGGTCGAACGGCGGTGCCCCGGTGGCCAGTTCGTACAGCACGCAGCCCAGCGAGTACAGGTCGCTGCGGTGGTCGACCTCGCCGGAGGCGCCGATCTGCTCGGGCGACATGTAGTGCGGGGTGCCCATGGCCACGCCCGTGCCGGTGAGGCGGGAGGTGAAGCCGATGTCGTGGCCGAGCCGGGCGATGCCGAAGTCGCAGATCTTCACGCCGCCGTCGGTGAGCCGCATGATGTTGGCCGGTTTGAGATCCCGGTGGACGATGCCCTGCGAGTGGGTGTAGGCGAGCGCGTCGGCGACCTGCTCGGCGATGTCGATGACGTCGGGGACGGGCAGCGGGTGCCGCTGGGCGTCGTCGAGGACCTGGAGCAGGTTGCGCCCGTCGAGCAGCTCCATCACCAGGAAGAGCAGGCCGTCGTGCTCGCCGAAGTCGTGGACGACGGTGATCCCGCGGTGCTGGAGGGCGGCCGCGACCCGCGCCTCGCGGCGGAAGCGCTCCTGGAGGACCCGGGTGAATCCGGCGTCCCTGGCCTGGCCCAGCGGCTTGAGGCACTTCACGGCGACCTTGCGGCCCAGCGACTCGTCGAGCGCGAGCCACACCTCGCCCATGCCGCCGCGCCCGATCAGCTCGTGCAGCCGGTAGCGCCCCTGGATGACCGCGGCCTGCTCCGCCCCGCCGCTCTGCCCGTGGTGGTCCCCGTGATGTCCCGCCGCCATCGCGTACCCGCCCCCGTGGTCCTCGGTGCTTCCCCGCACTCAGTATGGCCGGGCCGCGCCGAACACGTCACCTCGCATCAGGGCATATCCGCTCAAGGCCCGCCGCCGCCCGCGCCCGCGGCGAGCGGCAGCCTGCGGGAGGAGGGGCGCGTGCCGGGGCCGAGCCGGGCGACGGCCCGCAGGATGTGGCCGGGCGGCAGCTGCCACCGCACCCGCGCCGGAACGGCCCGCAGCAGCCGTCCGGCGGTGCGCAGCCGCCGGTCGGCGGCGGCCGGCGCGGGCCCCGGCCGCCCGTACAGCTCCTGCGCCCAGGGCGGCAGTGCGGCGTAGGCGGTGCCGGACACCGCGCGCCACACCGCGAGCCGCAGCGGCAGCAGGGGCCAGGGCACGGGCGGGGCGGCGAGGAAGCGGACGATGTCACCGGACTCGGGCGTGGCGGCCAGCCGCGGCCGTACGGCGTCGAAGTAGCCGGCGAGGTCGGCGGTGCTCCCCGGCACGCCCGCGGGGTCGAGGCCGACGAGGCGGGCGGACTCGCGCTGCTCGGCCACGTACGCGTCGGCCTGGGCGGCGGTCAGCGGGTAGCCGGAGCGGCGGGCGACGCCGAGGTAGGAGTCGATCTCGGCGCAGTGCACCCACAGCAGCAGTTCGGGGTCGTCGACGCCGTAGCGCTCGCCGGTGTCCGGGTCGGTCGCCGAGAGCCTGCGGTGGATGCCGCGGATACGGGCGCCGGCGCGCTCGGCGGCGGGCGCGGTGCCGTAGGTGATCTCGCCGACGAAGGAGGCGGTGCGCAGCAGCCGCCCCCACGAGTCGTGCCGGACGTCGGAATTCTGCACGACGCCCCGCACCGCCCTCGGGTGCAGCGCCTGGAGGTAGAGCGCCCGGATGCCCGCCACCCACATGACCGGGTCGGCGTGCATCTGCCAGGTCACCGAGTCGGGCCCGAAGAGTCCGGGGTCGGCGTCGCTCATGGCGGCCTCCTTCACCGGCCCACCGTAACCGCGCCCCCGGCCCGCCGGGGAGGGGGCCGGGAGGATACCGCAGGGCCCGCGGGCCCCGCCGTACATGGTGCCCCGCGGGCGGCAGAACCGTAGGCTGGAGATCCCGTGGCCCGTGCGGACGGAGTAGCCGATGAAGATGCTGATCAACGTCGCCGAGAACGTGGTCGCCGATGCGCTGCGGGGTGTCGCCGCCGCGCATCCCGAGCTGATCGTGGACGTGGAGAAGCGGGTGATCGTACGGCGTGGCGCGCCCTACGAGGGCAAGGTCGGCCTGGTCTCCGGCGGCGGGTCGGGGCACGAACCGCTGCACGGCGGCTTCGTCGGCCGCGGCATGCTGGACGCGGCCTGCCCGGGCGAGGTCTTCACCTCGCCGGTCCCGGACCAGATGGTGCGCGCCGCGGCGGCCGTGGACAGCGGCGCCGGGGTGCTCTTCATCGTGAAGAACTACACCGGTGACGTGCTGAACTTCCAGATGGCCGCCGAGCTGGCCGAGGACGAGGGCGTGCAGGTCGCCACCGTGCTGGTGGACGACGACGTGGCGGTGACCGACAGCACGTACACCGCGGGGCGGCGCGGCACGGGCGCGACGCTCTTCGTCGAGAAGATCGCCGGCGCGGCGGCCGAGGAGGGCGCGGCTCTGGACCGGGTCGCCTCGCTCGCCCGGCAGGTCAACGCGTCCTCGCGCTCCTTCGGCGTGGCGCTCACCGCGTGCAGCACCCCGGCCAAGGGCGGGCCGACCTTCGACCTGCCGGAGGGCGAGCTGGAGCTGGGCGTCGGCATCCACGGCGAGCCGGGCCGGGAGCGGCGCGCCATGATGACCTCCGGCGAGATCGCGGACGCCGCCGTGGAAGCGGTGGTGTCCGACCTGCAGCCGGACGGCCCGGTGCTGCTGCTGGTCAACGGGATGGGCGGCACCCCGCTGCTGGAGCTGTACGGCTTCAACGCCGAGGTGCAGCGCGCGCTGTCCGAGCGCAAGGTCCCGGTCGCCCGCACCCTGGTCGGCAACTATGTGACGTCCCTCGACATGGCGGGCGCCTCGGTGACGATATGCCGGGCCGACGAGGAGCTGCTGCGGCTGTACGACGCCCCGGTCGCCACCCCGGGCCTGCGCTGGGGCTGCTGACCCCGGTCCCGCCCGCGCCCCGGCGCACCGCCGCCCGGCCCGTACTTCCGCACCTCCTCCCGCACCACCGGCGAAAGGACCGCGCGACCCCGATGAACGCAACCCCCGATCCCGAGGCACCGGTCGACGCGGCCTTCGCCCGCCGCTGGCTCGCGGCGGCGACCGCCGCCGTCGAGCGCGAGGCCGCGCGGCTGACCGAGCTGGACTCCCCCATCGGCGACGCCGACCACGGCGCGAACATGCGACGCGGCTTCCTGGCCGCGCGGACCGCCGTCGAGCAGGAGGCGCCGCAGACCCCGGGCGGGGTTCTGGTGCTGGTGGGCCGCACGCTGATCAGCACCGTCGGAGGCGCCTCCGGGCCGCTGTACGGGACGCTGCTGCGCCGGGCGGGCAAGGAGCTGGGCGAGGAGCCGGCGGTGCCGGTCACGCGGCTGCGGGACGCGCTGCGGGCGGGGGTCGACGGGGTCGCGCAGCTGGGCGGCGCGGTGCCGGGCGACAAGACGATGCTGGACGCGCTGCTGCCGGCCCTCGACGCGCTGGGCGGCGCGCTGGACGCGGGCGACGGCGCTGCCAAGGCGTTCGCAGCGGCGGCGGAAGCGGCCGGGGCGGGAGCGACGGCGACGACGCCGATGCGGGCCCGCAAGGGCCGGGCCAGCTATCTGGGCGAGCGCAGCATCGGCCACCAGGACCCGGGCGCGACGTCCTCGGCGCTGCTGGTCGAGGCCTTCGCCGAGGCAGCACGGGAGGACGCATGAGCACCCCGCTGGTCGGAATAGTGCTGGTCTCGCACAGCGCGCAGGCCGCCCAGGCGGTCGCCGACCTCGCCGCCGGGCTGAGCGGGGCGGGCGGCACGGTGCCGGTCGCGCCCGCGGGCGGCGCCCCGGACGGCGGTTTCGGCACCAGCTCGGACCTGATATCGGCCGCGGCGAGCGCGGTGGACCGGGGCGCGGGGGTGGCGGTGCTCGCGGACCTGGGCAGCGCGGTGCTCACCGTCAAGGCACTGCTCGCGGACGACGAACTGCCCGCGGGGACGCGGCTGGTGGACGCCCCCTTCCTGGAGGGCGCGGTCGCCGCGGTGGTCACCGCCTCGACCGGCGCGGACCTGGACGCGGTGGCTGCCGCGGCGGCGGACGCGTACGCCTACCGCAAGGTCTGAGCGGGAGGCCCGCGGCCCCTCCCCCGTCGTGAGCGGGGAGGGACCGCGGGCCGTGCGCGCCGGAAGGGCGGCTCAGCGGCCGTAGACCAGCAGCGTGCGGACCATGCGGCAGGTGGTGTCGGACGGCTCGTGGACGCCGATCCGCTCGGCGGCGTCGCGTATCCGCCCGTTACCGGCCTGGGCCGGCTCGTACACGCCCGAGTCGAGCAGGGCGATCACCAGGCGCATGGACTTCAACCGCCGGTTGTGCGCGATGTACCACGCACGCGGACGGCCGGCGGGCAGCGCCCGCTTCGGCAGCGGACTCTTCAGCAACGGGCTCTTCGGCGGGGACAGTACGGCAGCGGGCATCGGCAACCTCCTGCGGCGTCGGCCGAACCTCTCGAACACTGCCTATTTTACTGCCGACCACTGACAAAGTCCGCTGGCCAGACGCCATATGACGAATGTTTGTACGACCGCGCGACCGCATCACCGCCGAGCCGCCCCCACGCCTCCTGCCGACCCGTCACCCCCGTCACCCCGTCGCCCTGTCACCCCGCGGCGGCGGTGCCCGCCTGCGCGGCCGCGATCTCCTCCTCCGTCAGCGGCAGCCCGTGCGGATTGCCGGACGCGCCCGCGTGCGGTTTGACGAACAGGCAGCTCAGCGCGCCCACCGCGAGCACGCCGACGGAGACCAGCAGCGTCGGCCCCATCGCGTCGACGAAGCCGTGCCCGAAGACCGTGCCCGCGGCCTCCCGGACGCGCGCGGCGGTGCCCGCCGGGACGTCCTTCGGCAGCACCGGCCCCGCCGTCCCGGAGGCGACGTCCAGCCGCCGCCCGGCCGCGTCGAAGCCGTGCACGAAGGCGGTGCGGTACTCGGCCGGCACCTCGCCCGCGTGCCGCGCGGCCTGGTCCTTCAGCCCGGCCGCGAACCGCCCCTGCAGCACCGCCCCGACGACGGCCCCGGCCAGCACCGAACCCATCTGCCGGAGCGCGTTGTTGACGCCCGAGGCGGCGCCGGTCTGCTGCGGCGGCACGTTGCGCATCGCCTCGCCCGCCATGGGCGAGAAGGTGCATCCGGTGCCCAGGCCCATCACGAACAGCGGTGTCACGACGCCGGTCCAGCTGCCGCCGGCGTCCGCGGCCAGCGCGATCCACGCCAGGCCGCCGCCGAACATCAGCAGCCCGGCCAGCAGGATGTACTTGGCGCCCAGCTTGTCGGCGAGCACCGAGGCGGGCCCGGCCGTCACGAAGGTCCCGACCGACAGCGGCAGCAGCACCACGCCCGCCTTGAGCGCGCTGTAGCCCAGGACCGACTGGAGGTAGACGGTGAGCGGCAGGAACAGGCCGACGATGCCGAACGAGATGGCGACGCCGACGACGTTCATGAGGGTGAAGTTGCGGTCCCGGAAGAGCCCGAAGGGCACCAGCGGCTCGCCGTCCTGACGGCCCCGCTGGTGCAGCAGGAAGCCCGCCCCGACCACCGCGGAGGCGGCCAGGCACGCCATGATCCAGCCGTTCCAGTCGTAGCGCTGGCCCTCCGTCAGGCCGAAGGTCAGCAGGAACAGCGCGACCGTGGACAGCAGCGTGCCGGGGACGTCGAAGCGGTGCCGCACGGTGCGCACCGGCGCCGGGAACCACGCGAGGGCGCCGACGACGCACAGCACGCCGAGCGGGACGTTGACGAAGAAGATCCAGCGCCAGTCCAGCCGGGTGACCAGCAGGCCGCCCACGGTCGGCCCGGCCGCCCCCGACACCCCGGCGACGACGCCCCACACGCCGAGCGCGGCGCCGCGCTTGCCCGCAGGGAAGACGTCCACGACGAGCGACAGCGTCTGCGGCAGCAGCAGCGCCGCGCCCACGCCCTGCACCGCGCGGAAGGTGATCAGCTGGCCCGGGTCCTGCGACAGCCCGCACGCGAGGCTGGCGACGGTGAACAGCGCGACACCGCCGATGAAGAGGTTCTTCTTGCCGTTCAGGTCGCCCAGCCGGCCCGCGGTGATCAGCAGCACGGCGAGGGCCAGCGTGTAGGCGTTGGTGATCCACAGGATCTGGTCGAGAGAGGCGCCCAGCCGGCCCACCATGTCGGGAATGGCGATGTTGACGATGGTCAGGTCGAGCAGCGTCATGAAGAACCCGACGGACAGCACGGAAAGGACCGCCCACGGGTTGCCCCGCATTGAACTCACTTTTCCCTCCTCGCCGCGTGCGTGCGCGCGCTCGCGGCCTCGTGGTCGTACCGCTCGCGGTCCCGGTACGGGACGGCGGGCGCGGTACGCGGACGAGCCGGTGCGCTCGGCGCGCCCTCCCGGCTCCTGCCAGTCAGAGGGGCGCCGCGCGGCGCGATGTGACATCGCGGCGGGGTGCGGTTCGCCGGGGGCGGTCCGGCCGGGCGGGCGGGGCGCGGCGGCCCCGCCCGGCCGAGGTCAGGGCGCCCGGTAGCCGCGGTCGGCGCTGCCGGGGACGGCGGCGGGCGCGAACCAGGTGGGGTCGTCGCGCAGCGCCAGTTCGATCCGGCCGCGGGCGGTCGGGCCGAGCTCGGGCAGCTCGTCCACGGCGAACCAGCGCACGTCCAGCGACTCGTCGTCGTTGACCCGCGCCTCCCCGCCGACCGCGCGGCAGCGCAGCACGATGTCGATGTACTGCGCCCGGTCGCCGTTGGGGTAGACCACCGGCTCGTTGGTGAAGACGCTCAGCACCCGCTCCACGATCGCCAGGACTCCGGTCTCCTCCTCGACCTCCCGCACCGCCGCCTCCGCGGGCTGTTCACCGGGGTCGGGGATCCCGCTCAGCAGCGCCCATCTGCCGGTGTCGGTCCGCCGGTTCAGCAGCACCCGCCCGCGGTCGTCGAACACCACCATCACCACGCCCGGCAGGAAGAGGAGCGTGTCGCCCGCCTTGGCACGGATGTCCAGGATGAATTGCGGAGTCGCCATGGCCCGAGCCTACGAGACGCCGGGTGAACACCACATTCGCACCACGTTTCCCAAGGGCGACAAGGTTGCTGCGCAAGTGTCCCCCGCGGCCCGCCCAGCCGTTACCGTGACCCCGGAAAGAGCGCCCGCGCGGGGAACGCGGGCGCGACGGCAGCCCGTCGCGCCCTCGTGGGTCAGGGGGGTAACGGGGGCATGGACACGACGGCCGGCGAACCGCCGGGCGCCGCACACACGCGGCGTGCGCAGGGTCCGGACGAGCGCACCGGGGGGCGCCGCCAGGGCGGTGGTCTCACCGACGCGGCCGGGATCGCGGTGCTCGGCTGCGCCTCGGTATGGGCGCTCGTCGCCGCCGCGGGGCGCCCCGCCCGGCCGGAGGGCACGCTGCTGGCGGTCCTCGCCGTCTCCGCGGGCTACGCGCTCGGCCGCATCCTGGGCGCGCTGCTGCCCGCGCTCGCGCCCACCGCCGCTGCCGCAGCCGTCCTGGCCCTGGTCCTCGCCCCGGCCGGCCGGCTGACCGCCCACCCCGGCGCGCCCCCGCTGGGCTACCCCAACGCCGACGCCGCGCTGCTGGTGCTGGCCACCGGCGCCGCGTGCTGCGCCGCCTGGACCGTACGGGGCAGGCGGCGGCGGCTCGCGCTGCGCGCGGCGGGGCTGGGTGCCGCCGCCGCCGCGCTGGCGCTGGGCTCGGCCGCAGGGTTCGCGGCGGGGCTGGCGGTCGTGCTGTGCTCGCCGGCCGTCGCGCGCCTGCGCCGCCGCCTCCCCGCGCTGGCCGCGCTCGCCCTGGCCGCCGCCCTCGCGGTGGGCACGACCTGCGCGGCCGCCGTGGACGCGCTGCCGGCGGGCCTTTCGGCGTCCCTCACCGGTCAGCTCACCCAGCAGCGCGTGGACCTGTGGCACGAGGCCGTCACGCTCGCGGAACGCCACCCGATGCGTGGCGTGGGCCCCGAGCGCTTCGCCGACTCGACGCCCGTGGACTCCGCGGGGGCGGACGCGTACCCGGACGTGACACTCGCCGAGGGCCTGCCGGCCCGGTCACCGCAGTCCGCGCCGCTCCAGCTCGCCGCCGAGCAGGGCATTCCCGGGGTGGTGCTGCTGGCCGTGTCCTTCGGGTGGCTGCTCGCGGCGCTGTGGCGCTCCCCGCGTCCCACCCCCGTCGTCCTCACCGCCGCCACCACGCTGACCGGCCTGGCGATGCTCGCGGCCGTCGACCATGTGCTGAGCTACGCCGTCGTCACCGCGGGTGCCGGCTTCCTCGCGGGCGTGGCGACAGCCCGCCCGCTCGCGCCCGAGAAGCTCCCGCCGGAGGACTGAGCCGGACGGGTGACATGGCCGCCGTGACCGCCCGGGAAGGTGCCCTCCTCCACCGCAAAGGGCGGCCGGCGACACCGCCGACGGGGTTCAGGAGCTGGCCACCGGGCGCGGGCGCAGCCGCAGCCATGCGGCGATGGCCTGCACGGCGCCCTCCGGGTCGTCCACCGTGACGGTGAAGCGGCGGTCGCCGCCGAGGTCGATGACGATGCCGGGGCCGCGCCGGACGATCACCGCGGTGCCCTTCTCGGGGCGCCACCGGTAGCCCCAGCCGCCCCAGCTGCGCGGGCTGATCAGCGGGGCCAGCCGGGCGCCGCTGACGTCCGCGAGCGGGATACGGCGGCGCGGCAGCCCGATGTGGCCGCACCGCACCTCCACGCACTCCTGGTCGACCTGCACCTTCACATGCGTGAAGGCGACCGTGCCGAAGAGGATCAGCAGCCCGGCGGCCAGGCAGCCGACGACCGACATCACCAGGGGTACGAGATCGGTCGTGGCCGGCTGGTCAACGGCCAGCTCGACGCCGAGTGCGAGGCAGGCGGCACCCACGACGGCGAGGACCCACTGCATGCGGTTGCTGGCGCGGCCCGTCCACACCTGAGGCGCGACGGACTCCGAGCGGGGAGCGTGCGTCATGCTCGAAGCGTACTCACCCGGCACGATTCGGGCAGCCCCGACGCGTCAAGCCGTGGCGGGGGTCACGGCGAGCGCCGCGCCCTGCGGGTAGCCCGCCGCGACGGCCTGCAGCGGCGCGCTCACCCCGTTGAGCAGCACTTCCAGGCCCCCACCGCCCTCGGTCACACCTCCCACGGCGGCGATCCGGCGCAGCGCCTGCGCGGCCACCGCCCCCGCGGAGCCGAACAGCTCGGCGCCGGGCACGGCCGCCGCGATGCGGTCGGCGACCAGCTCGTAGTGCGTGCAGCCCAGCACGACCGCGCGCACCCCTACCGGGGTCAGAGCCGCGGCGGCGGCCACCGCGGCCCCCACCGCCACGCCGTCGCCCGCCTCCACGGCGGCGGCGAGGCCCGGGCAGGGCACCTCCGTCACCTCGGCGGCGCCGCCGAACTCGGCGATCAGCTCGCGCTGGTAGGCGCTGCCCGTGGTCGCCGGGGTGGCCCAGACGGCGACGGCTCCGCCCCCCGCGGCGGCAGGCTTGATCGCGGGCACCGTGCCCACCACCGGCAGGCCCGGCTCCAGCGCGGCGCGCACCGCGGCCAGGGCGTGCACGGACGCGGTGTTGCAGGCCACGATCAGCGCGTCGGGTCCGCGCTCGGCGGCGTCCAGCGCGCAGCGCAGCGCGCGGTCGCTGACGTCCTGCGCGGTCCGCGGCCCCCAGGGCATGCCCGCCGGGTCGCACGACAGCACCAGGTCGGCGTCCGGCCGCAGGTTCCGTACGGCCGCGGCGGCGGCCAGCAGTCCGATCCCGGAGTCCACGAGTGCGATCTTCACGCCTTCACAATAGGCGCCGCCGGGACCGCGCCACCGGGCGGCACCCGCGGTGCGGCAGACTGCGCGGGTGACGGTGACGACAGTGATCGCAGGGCTGTCCCTGCTCGTGTGGGTGTGGCTGCTGCTGGGACAGGGCTTCTTCTGGCGCACGGACGTCCGGCTGCCGCGCCCGGCCTCCGAGCCCGAGCGGTGGCCCGCGGTCGCCGTCGTGGTGCCCGCACGGGACGAGGCGGAGGTGCTCGGGACGAGCCTGCCGTCGCTGCTGGCGCAGGAGTACCCCGGGAGGGCCGAGGTCTTCCTCGTCGACGACGGCAGCACCGACGGCACCGGGGACCTCGCCCGCGAGCTCGCCGCCCGGCACGGCGGACTGCCGCTCACCGTGTCCTCCCCCGGCGAGCCACCCGCCGGTTGGACCGGCAAGCTGTGGGCCGTGCGGCACGGCATCGCTCTCGCCCGCGAGCGCACCGGCGCGGAGTACCTGCTGCTCACCGACGCCGACATCGCGCACCGCCCGGACAGCCTGCGCGCGCTCGCCGCATCGGCCACCGGCGCGGACCTCGACATGGTGTCGCTGATGGCCCGGCTGCGCGTCGAGACCGGCTGGGAGCGGCTGATCGTGCCGGCGTTCGTGTACTTCTTCGCGCAGCTCTACCCCTTCCGCTGGATCAACCGGCACCGCTCGCGCACGGCGGCGGCCGCGGGCGGGTGCGTGCTGATCCGCGCGGCGGCCGTCGACGCGGCCGGGGTGCCGGACAGCATCCGGCAGTCCGTGATCGACGACGTCGCGCTCGCCCGCGCGGTCAAGCGGTCCGGTGGGCGGATCTGGCTCGGACTGGCCGAGCGCGTCGACAGTGTCCGCCCCTACCCGCACCTCGCCGAGCTGTGGCGGATGGTCGCGCGCAGCGCGTACGCGCAGCTCCGCCACAACCCGGCGGTACTGGCCGGCACGGTGCTCGGGCTCGCCCTGATCTACCTCGTCCCCCCGGCCGCGGCGATCGGCGGCGCCGCCGCGGGCGCCTGGGCCCTGTGCGCCGCGGGCGCCGCCGCGTGGGCCGTCATGACGCTCACGTACCTGCCGATGCTCCGCTACTACGCCCAGCCCCTGTGGCTGGCCCTCACCCTGCCCTGCACGGCGGCCCTGTACCTCCTCATGACCGTCGACTCCGCGGTCCAGCACTACCGCGGCCGCGGGGCGGCCTGGAAGGGCCGCACCTACTCCCGCCCGGACCCGACGTAGCCCCTGCGGGGCGCACCCCCGCGCCGGGAGCACGGCTTCCCACCGCTGGGGCTTCCCGCGCCTGGCGGCGCGGGGTGTTCCCCACCCCCACCACGCGTGCAAGTGGGACGTCGGCCTTCTGTCCACCCGCGGGGTGCATCGCCGTCGGGGGCGCACCGCAGTCCCCGGGACATCACCCCACCGGCAGGCAGCCGCCAGCGCAAGGCACGAGCAGGGCGACGCTCCACCCCACCCACCCCCACCGACAGGCAGCCGCCCACGAGACGTCGGGGGACGGGCACGATCACCCCACCCACCCCCACC
>NZ_JOHY01000055.1 GCF_000721495.1 Streptomyces sp. NRRL F-5123 | reverse complement strand
GCTCTCCCCACCTACCCCCACCCCCACCGGCAGGGCAGCCACCAACGCAACGCACGAGGGGCACGTCACCCCACCCACCCCCGCCCCCACCGGCGGGCAGCCGCCGACGAGACGTCGGGAGGGGGACGATCCGGGGCTGCCCCCGCAGGAATGCGCCTCCCAGCCCGGCACCGAACGCGGAAGAGGGCGAACGCGCATTCCGAGGAGGTACCCCCGCCAGTGGCCCCCGACCCCACCCACCGAAGCAGAAGCGCGATACCCCGCCGGGCAACACCCAGCGGCGCGAGCCTGCACCCGATGTGCCGGCCGGCGCCGCGTAGGCGCGCGCAACCCCACCGACGCAAGCCCGCGCAGCAAACCACAAGGGGCACCCCGAAGCCCCGCAGCCCTACGCCGGAGAGCGAGGCGTCCCCGTCCGCGTATCGACCTCGCGCCAGAACCCCGCCCGGATCGCGTAGCGATCATGCTCATCGATCTGATCGTCCTTGTGCGCCAGCAACCCAAACCTCGCCGCGTACCGCAAAAGCTCACCGTCGATCCGGTGCGGCACCCGCGGATAGTGCGCGGACAGCTGCTGAAGCTGTCCCGGCTCGCTGATACGCGCCGTCCAGCGCCGCGCGAAGACCTGCCCGACCTCGTACGGATCGCCGCTCACCGCGGTGATGTCGGCCTCGCGGTCGGCCCACCGCTGCTCCGCGGTGGTGAGCTGGGCGAGCGTGGGAAGGCCGCTGGTGTCGGGGACGTCGGCGGTGCCCCGGTCGGTCCACCCTTTGTCGGAGGACCACCGCAGGGTGGCGCTGGGCGCGGGCTGCGGCGCGGACTGGCCGGGCGGGGCCGCGGGCACGTGGTGCTTGCCGAAGCTCGCGAGGTCCTTGGGTGTGGGCACGCCCTTGCCCGCGCCGTTGCTGCCGCCGCCCCCCGCGGGAGCGTCCTGCGCGCCCTCGTCGCCGGGGTGTTCGGGCGGCGCCGGGTGCGGCTCCGCCGGGGGCGCGGGCGGCGCGGCGCGATCGGGCAGCGGCGCGGAGAGGATCGCGGCGATCTCGGGGCCGATGTCGGCGCCGAGAGCGCCGTGGCTGCCGCCCGCGGGCGGGCAGACGCCGTCGCGCGCGTGGATCGCCGCGGTGATCCATTCGCGGTCGAGGACGCGCCGCTCGTCGGCCTCGGCGACGAGGTCCTCGGACTGGTTGTAGTCGCCGTCGGCGGCCTGCACGGCCCACAGGTGCACGGCGACGCCGTGCTCCTTGGCGGACATCATGCCGGGCAGCAGGTCGCCGTCGCCCGTGACGAGCACGATGTCGGAGCAGGCCCGGTTGCGGGCCAGCTCGGACAGTTCGGCGTGCATGGCCGCGTCGACGCCCTTCTGCGCCCAGCGGCCGTCCGTGCGGGTGAGCGCGCCGAGCCGTACCGTCACCCGGGGCATGACGCGCAGCCGGCGGTGCTCGGGTTGCGGAACGCGGTCGGGCGCCCCGTCGAACCAGTAGATCCGCAGCAGCGGCTGGCCGGTCTCGAGTTCGGCCCTTTCCCGCAGGCCGGCGACGACGGCGGCATGATCGACGACGATCCGGGAACGCGAGGGTTCACCGGCCAGAAGGCTCGCCGCTGCACCCAGCAGATACCCGGCGTCCACCAGGACGACGCAGCGGTCCATATCGCACCTCTTCCGGTCGCCCCCTCGGCAGTGAATCCCCCCAGGTCCCCCCGAGTCTGCCCGAATGCCGGGGCGTTATGAGCCCGAACGCGATCTTCGGCGTGGCGGTGGGCGGTTTTCCGTCAGTCGCGGAGCGTCACAGAACACCAACTGCCCGAAATGCGCGCTTCGTCCCCGCATGCAAGTCTGATCTCGGCCGCTCGGCTACGAGCCCCCGGGCGGGAAGCCCGCAGGGAGGCAGGCCCCTCGGCCGTCATTTCCCCCAGAGGAAGGCACGACAGTGGCGAAGAACCGCAACCAGAACCCGAACCGCCGCTCCCCGCAGCAGGACCCGCAGCGGTCCTCGACGGAGACCCGGGAGCAGGGCCGCAGCCCGCAGTCGGAGGAGCACGTGATGCCGGGCACGACCCAGGTGTCGCGCAAGCACCAGCAGAAGCGGTTCGGCCACAACTGAACCCGCCACGCCGGAAGTACGGCCCGTACGTCACCCAGGTCGCGTGCGGTACGGCGCGGGGGTGCCCTCCTTCGGGAGGGCACCCCCGTCCTGCGTTCCGCGCCCGGGAGGGGCGCTCAGCCCGCCTGCTGGCCCGATCCCAGGCACGCCGGGCCCAGCAGCGCCTTGAGGTCGCCGAAGAGCGACGGGTCGGCCGTCACCCGGTGCCGGTCCAGCCGCAGCACCGTGGTGGTGCGGGCGCCCTGCAACCGCACCCGTACCTCGGTGTTGCCCTTGTGGCTCTCCAGCACCTCGCCGAGCCGGGCCACCAGCGGCGGGGTGACCTTGACCGTCGGGATGGAGATGTGCACGGGCGCGTTGGCGCCGACGTCCGTCAGGTCGGGGACCGCGAGCTCCATCGCGACCAGCCGCGGGATGTCCTCGCGCTTGTCGAGCCGGCCCTTGACGAAGACCACGGTGTCCTCGACGAGTTGGGTGGACACCAGCTGGTAGGTGGCGGGGAAGAACATGCAGTCGACCGAGCCGCCCAGGTCCTCGACGGTGGCGATGGCCCACGCGTTGCCCTGCTTGGTCATCTTGCGCTGGAGGCCGGAGATGATGCCGCCGATGGTGACGATCGCGCCGTCCGAGTAGTCGCCGGCGAGCGCGGAGATCGCCGCGTCGGCCCTGTCGCCGAGGATGTGCTCGATGCCGAACAGCGGGTGGTCGGAGACGTAGAGGCCGAGCATCTCGCGTTCCTGGGCGAGCAGGTACGTCTTGTCCCACTCGATGTCGGAGAAGACCACGTCCATCCCGAAGGCGGGCCCGTCGTCGCCGCTCTCGTCCGCACCGCCGAAGAGGTCGAACTGCCCCTCGGCCTCCTTGCGCTTGACCTGCACCACGTTGTCGATCATCGGCTCGAAGTGCTCGGTCAGGCCACGCCGGGTGTGCTCCATGGCGTCGAACGCGCCCGCCTTGATGAGCGACTCGACCGTCCGCTTGTTGCAGACCACCGCCTCGACCTTGTCGAGGAAGTCCGGGAAGCTCGCGTAACGGCCCTTGGACTTGCGGCACTTGACGATGGACTCGACCACGTTCTGCCCGACGTTGCGGACCGCGGTGAGGCCGAAGACGATCGTGTCGTCGCCGCGCGGGGTGAAGTTGGCGTTGGACTCGTTGACGTCCGGCGGCAGCACCTTGATGCCCATCCGGCGGCACTCGTTGAGGTAGAGCGCCATCTTGTCCTTGTCGTCCTTGACCGAGGTGAGCAGCCCCGCCATGTATTCGGCCGGGTAGTTCGCCTTCAGGTAGGCCGTCCAGTAGGACACCAGGCCGTACGCGGCGGAGTGCGCCTTGTTGAAGGCGTATCCGGCGAAGGGCACCAGCACGTCCCACACGGCCTGGATGGCCTGGTCGGAGTAGCCGCGCTCGCGCATGCCGGCCTGGAAGGGGATGAACTCCTTGTCCAGGACCTCCTTCTTCTTCTTGCCCATCGCGCGGCGCAGCAGGTCGGCCTGGCCGAGGGAATACCCGGCGAGGACCTGGGCGGCCTTCTGCACCTGCTCCTGGTACACGATCAGGCCGTAGGTGACCTCCAGGACCTCCCGGAGCGGCTCCTCCAGCTCCGGGTGGATGGGGGTGATCTCCTGCTGCTTGTTCTTGCGCAGGGCGTAGTTGATGTGCGAGTTCATGCCCATCGGGCCCGGCCGGTAGAGGGCCGAGACGGCGGAGATGTCCTCGAAGTTGTCGGGCTTCATCATGCGCAGCAGGGCGCGCATGGGGCCGCCGTCGAACTGGAAGACGCCGAGCGTGTCGCCGCGGGAGAGCAGCGCGTACGTGTTGGGGTCGTCGAGCGGCAGCGCGAGCAGGTCGATGTCGATGCCCTTGTTGGCCTTGATCGACTTGACCGCGTCATCCATGATCGTCAGGTTGCGCAGGCCCAGGAAGTCCATCTTCAGCAGGCCGAGCGACTCGCAGCTGGGGTAGTCCCACTGCGTGACGACCGCGCCGTCGTTCTTCGGCGAGAAGATCGGCACGTGGTCGATGAGCGGTTCGGCGGACATGATCACGCCGGCGGCGTGCACGCCCATCTGCCGGACCAGGCCCTCGATGCCGCGCGCGGCGTCGATGACCTTCGTCACGTCCGGCTCGTTCTCGTACATCGCCCGGACCTCTCCCGCCTCGCTGTAGCGGGGGTGGTCCTTGTCGGTGATGCCGGACAGCGGGATGCCCTTGCCGAGCACGTCGGCGGGCATCGCCTTGGTGATCCGGTCGCCCATCGAGAACGGGTAGCCCAGCACGCGGGCGGAGTCCTTGATCGCGGCCTTGGCCTTGATGGTGCCGTAGGTGGCGATCTGGGCGACCTTGTCGGAGCCGTACTTCTCGGTCACGTAGCGGATGACCTCGCCGCGCCTGCGCTCGTCGAAGTCGATGTCGACGTCGGGCATCGAGATGCGCTCGGGGTTGAGGAACCGCTCGAAGATCAGGCCGTGCGGGACGGGGTCGAGGTCGGTGATGCCCATCGCGTAGGCGACGATCGAACCGGCCGCGGAGCCGCGGCCGGGGCCGACTGCGATGCCGTTGTTCTTCGCCCACATGATGAAGTCGGCGACGACCAGGAAGTAGCCCGGGAACCCCATCTGGATGATGGTGTCCATCTCGTACTCGGCGAGCTTCTGCCGGTCCTCGGGGATGCCGCCGGGGAAGCGCCGGGCCATGCCGCGGGCGACCTCCTCGCGGAACCAGGTGACCTCGGTGTAGCCCTCGGGCACGTCGAACTTGGGCATCAGGTTCCGGAACTTGAACATGCCCTCGGTGTCGACGCGGTCGGCGATCAGCAGCTGGCTGTTGCGGCAGCCCTCCTGCCAGGCGTCGGACGAGTCGATGGCGTACATCTCGGCGGCCGACTTCAGGTAGTAGCCGGAACCGTCGAACTTGAAGCGGTCCGGGTCCGACATGTTCGAGCCGGTCTGGATGCACAGCAGCGTGTCGTGCGCCGCGGACTCCTGCGCGTAGGTGTAGTGCGAGTCGTTGGTGACGACGAAGGGCGCCTGGAGCTTCTTGGCGATCTCCTCCAGGCCGGCCCGGGCCCGGCGGTCGATGTCGATGCCGTGGTCCATGATCTCGACGAAGAAGTTGTCCTTGCCGAAGATGTCCTGGTACTCGCCGGCGGCCTTGACCGCCTCGTCCATCTGCCCGAGCCGGATGCGGGTGGAGATCTCGCCGGACGGGCAGCCGGTGGTGCCCATGAGGCCCTCGGCGTATTCGCTGAGCAGCTCGCGGTCCATGCGGGGCTTGCGGAAATACCCCTCGAAGGAGGCGCGGGACTGCGCGCGGAAGAGGTTGTGCAGGCCGGTGCTGTTGCGCGCCCAGATCGTCATGTGGGTGTACGCGCCCGCGCCGGACACGTCGTCGTTCTTCTGGTGCGGGGCACCCCACTTGACCGGCTTGTTGTAGCGGCGCGACTCGGGCGCGAGATACGCCTCGATGCCCATGACGGGGGTGACCCCGGCGGCCTGGGCCTGGTGGAAGAAGTCGTAGGAGCCGTGCAGATTGCCGTGGTCGGTGATGGCCACGTGGCTCATCCCCATCTCGTTGCACGCCTTGAACATGTCCTTCAGTCGCGCCGCTCCGTCCAGCAGCGAGTACTGGGTGTGGACGTGCAGGTGAGCGAAGGGCTGATCGGTCAAGGCGCGACACCTCCGGCGGGGAACGGACCGCCGGGAAACGGTTGTCCGGCGGCGTCGGTGAGTCTACGACCCGGCTGTGACATCGGCCGCCGAACCCCGCCCGCCGCCGGGGGTTCGCGGAAGTCCGGCAGATCTTAGGTCACGCATACAGGTTCCCGTGGCACACTCTGCTCCCATGGAGGAGATACGGCCGCAAGCGCTGCGGGCGCTGAGAGCGCTGCGCGCTGCCGTCTTCGCCGCACTCTGCGTCACCCTCGCCTCCACCTCGCACGTCCTGATGGCCAAGGCGCCGCTGCCGCTGCCCGCGGTCGCCGGCGCCTTCGCCGCCGTCTTCGGCCTCGCCTATCTCGTCACGGCGCGGCCGGAGTGCGGCTTCTGGGCCCTGGCCGGCCTGATGGTGCCGATGGAGCTGGCCCTGGACACCCTGCTGACCACCGGGCAGCAGGCCTGCTACGGGCCGGCCGGCGGCCCGGTGACCGGCTCGTGGCGCTCCTTCAACGAGGCGGTGCTCTGCCACGGCCACGTCGGCCCCGAGCACGCCGCGACGTTCGCCTCGTCGGTGGCCGCGGTCCCGGGCGGCGCCCAGGGCACCGCCGCGGTCGCCTCCGCGGGGGCGCTGCCCTGGCTGCTGCTGGCCGGGCACGTCGCGGCGGGGCTGCTCGCCTCGTTCTGGCTGCGGCGCGGTGAGGCCGCGCTCGGCCGGCTGGTGCGCGCCGCCGTGCTCGCCGCCTTCCGCCCGCTGCTGCTGGCCGTGGCCGCCGTCCGCGGCGCCCTGGCCGCCGGGCCGCGCCGCGTCCCGCGCGCCGCCCGCGTCACGGTGCCGGGGCGGCCCTCCGGCCACCGGCTCCACCACGCCGTCGTACGCCGTGGTCCGCCCGTCCCGGTCGCTCTCTGACCGCAGGACCGGCACACCCCACACCCACACGCGTATCCACGGAGATCTGTCATGAGCCAGCGCAACAGCAAGACCGCCAAGGCCGCGGCCCGCGAGCGGCTGCGCGTCCAGCGCGAGAAGGAAGCCAAGCGCGCCAAGGTCCGCCGCCAGCTGCTGGTCGGCGGCGGCGTCATCGCCCTGGTGGCGATAGCCGGCGGTGTCGCCTACGCCGTCAACGAGATGAACAAGCCCGGCTACTGGTCGCAGGCGGCAAAGAACAAGCTGGTCAAGCCCGCCAACACCTCGGGCACCGACGGCACCACGATCATCATCGGCGACCCGAAGAACAAGAACGTCGTCAAGGAGTACGAGGACCTGCGCTGCCCGATCTGCGCCGCCTACGAGCAGGCGGCGGGTGCCGCGGTGCTGCAGGGCGCCAAGGACGGCAAGTACCAGATCGACTACACCTTCGCGACCTTCATCGACAACCACGACAACGGCCAGGGCTCCAAGCGCGCGCTGAGCGCCCTCGGTGCCGCCCTGAACGTCTCGGTGGACGCCTTCGAGCAGTACCACCAGGCGCTCTACTCGGAGAAGAACCACCCCGAGGAGACCTCGGACGCCTACAAGAGCCCCGACAAGCTCATCTCGATCGCCCAGCAGGTCCCTGCGCTCAAGGGCAACGCCAAGTTCTCCGATGCGGTCAAGAAGGGCACCTTCGACCGCTGGGCGCTGGCGATGAGCGACAAGTACAACCACGCGTCGTCCGACGTGCAGCAGGGCGGCACCCCGTACGTCCTGGTCAACGGCACCCAGGTGAAGGTGCCGGGGATGAGTTCGGACCAGGTCGTGCAGGCCTTCGCCGCCCAGCTCAAGAAGTGACCCGGCTCAAGAAGTGACCCGGGGCGTGTAAGCGGCCGGGCGGGGAGGTCCCCGCCCGGCCGCTGCCGTTGTACGGGAGGCGGGGCGCCCCCCCGCTCAGGCCTCCAGCTCCCGGAGGAAGTCCAGCGCGACCGCCCATGTGCGCTCCGCCGCCTCGGCGTCGTGGTCGGGCAGCCCGGGGTCGGTGAAGAGGTGGCCGGCGCCGCGGTAGCGGTGCACCTCCACGTCGGCGCCGGCCCGGCGCATCCGCAGATACCAGGCGTTCAGCCAGTCGTCCGGCTCGAAGGGATCCGGGTCGGCCACGTGCAGCTGCACCGGGATGCCGGTCGAGGCGTCGTCGGCGATGTCCGAGGTGCCGTGCAGGAGCAGCAGCCCGCGGGCCTTCTCGTCGCCGAGCGCCAGGTTCTGCGCGATGGAGCCGCCGAGCGAGAAGCCGGCGTAGACCGTGCCGCCCTCCGAGTACGGGGCGGCCGCCGTCACCGCGCGGCGCAGCAGCTCGTCGCGGCCGATCTCGTCGCGCAGCGCCAGGCCCTCCTCGGCGGTCTCCGCCGTCCGGCCGCCGTACAGGTCGGGCACCGCCACCTCGTGGCCCGCGGCCCGCAGCCGCTCCGCGGCCTCCCGCACGGCGGGCCGCAGCCCGTACATGGAGTGGAAGAGGACGATCGTCACGGCGGCTCCCTCGCTTCTGCCTGCTGCGCCTTGCGTGCCCCATCGTGCCAGCCCGCACCGACAGCCCCGCCCGGTGGTCCGCGGCGCGGCCCGGTCAGCCGCGCATCGAGCGCAGGTCCAGGTGCCGCAGCACCCGGTCGACGACCTCCGGGTCGTTGCCGGGCTCGCTGCGCGCGGCCAGCACCTCGTGGCGGGCGGCGGACATCATGTCGTCCTGGATCCGGCGCAGCGACCTGACGCGCTTGAGCCGGCGCGCGTGCGACTCGCGCCGCTCCTCGTCGACGATGTCCGGCGAGATGCGCGCCCCCATGTCGAAGGCCCGCCGGTGCAGCACCTCCGACAGCTCCTCGTCGATGGGCTCGTTCTGCTCGATCTCCCTGAGCCGGTCGCGCGCGGCGGCCATGGCGCGGACGGCCAGCGCGTGCTCCAGCTCGTGCTCGGCGTCGATGTCGCTGCTCACCCCGAGCCGCTTGACCAGCCACGGCAGGGTGAGCCCTTGCAGCACGAGGGTGGCCAGCACCACGGCGAAGGCGATGAAGAGGAGTTCGGGGCGGGCCGGGAAGGCGCCGCTGTGGTCGGTCTCCAGCGGGATGGCGAGCGCCAGCGCGACCGACGCCACCCCGCGCATCCCCGACCACCACATGACGACGGTCTCCCGCCAGGTCATCGGGATGTCCTCGTCCATGTCGCGCAGCTTGTGCAGCCGCCGGGCCACCCACGCGGCCGGCAGCAGCCACAGCAGCCGCACCCCGACGACGACCGCGACGACGAGCAGGGCGTCGCGCGTCATCGGGCCCCAGTTGCCGGCGCCGACGCTGAAGACGTGGTGCAGCTCCAGGCCGATGAGCCCGAAGGCGATCCCGGTGACCAGGGTGTCGATGATCTGCCAGAAGGTCGTGCCGGCCAGCCGCGCGGTCACGTCGTCCGCCTCGAACGCGTACTCGGCGAGGAAGAGCCCACTGGTCAGCACCGCGAGCACGCCCGATCCCGACAGCTCCTCGGCGATGGCGTACGAGGCGAAGGGCACCAGCAGCGACAGCCCGATCTGCAGGGTCGGGTCGCCCACCACGCCCATGAGCTTGTTGGCGCCCCAGCCGAGCACCAGCCCCACCGCGACCGCGACGACCGCGGACAGCACGAACTCCAGCAGCGCGTGGCCCACCGAGAAGTGCCCGGACACCGCCGCGTCGACGGCCACGTGGTAGAGCACGATCGCCGTGACGTCGTTGAAGAGCCCCTCGCCCTCCAGGATCGAGATCATGCGGCGCGGCAGCCCCAGGCGGCCTGCCACCGCGGTGGCCGCGACCGGGTCGGGCGGTGCGACGAGCGCGCCCAGCGTGAAGGCCGCGGCCACCGTGATGCCCGGCACCACCGCGTCCACGACGGCGGCCACCGCCGTCGTCGTGACGAAGACCAGTGCCACGGCGAGCAGGAAGATCGCCCGCCGGTTGGCCGCGAACTGCCGCCACGAGGTGCGCTGGACCGCGGCGTAGAGCAGCGGCGGGAGCAGCAGCGGCAGGATGAAGTCCGGGTCGATCCGGACGTTGGGGACCTGCGGGATCAGCGCCAGGATCCCGCCGAACAGCGTCATGAGCACCGGCGCGGGCAGCCCCAGCCGGTCACCGAGCGGCACCGTCACGACGGCCGCGAGCATGAGCGAGAAGAACAGGGCGAGCTGGTCCACGCCCGCCAGCGTGCCCTGCGGGGTGCGTTACGGCCGCGGGGCGCGCCGCAGGCCGCCCGAGCGATCCCCCGCGCCGCCGCGGGGCCGCCGCGCGCCCCGAACGGCCGTACGGTCCGGGGCGCCGCGCGGGCTCAGGGGCGCCAGGTGCGGCGCATCGCGCGGTGGGCGATCCCGGCGTCCTGGAACTGCGGGCCGTACGCGGTGTAGCCGAGCTTCTCGTAGAAGCCGATCGCGTGGACCTGGGCCTCCAGGTAGACGCCCGCGAGGCCGAGCCGTGCGGCCTCCTCCTCCAGCGCCCGCACCAGCAGCGCGCCCAGGCCCGTACCGCGCGCGGCCTTCAGCACCGCGAGCCGGCCGAGCACCGCCAGCTGCTCGTCGCCGCCGTTCTTCGCCGCTGCGTCCGCGCCGAGCAGGAGCCGCCCGGTGCCGCCGCCCTCAGCGAGCGCGTGCACGGCCCGGCTGTCCTTGCCGTCCCACTCCAGGTCGGCCGGGACGCCCTGCTCCACCACGAAGACCTCGTGCCGGACGGCATGCACCGCGGCCATGCCCGCGGTGTCCCCGGCCGCGACGATCCGTACGGCGGTGACCGGCGCGCTCACCGGCTCTCCGCCCGCACCGTCTCCAGCGCGTGCTCCAGGTCCGGCGGGTATTCGCTGCTGAACTCCACCCACGAGCCGTCCGCCGGGTGCTCGAAGCCCAGGCGCTTGGCGTGCAGCCACTGCCGGGTCAGGCCCAGCCGGCGGGCCATCGTCGGGTCGGCGCCGTAGGTGATGTCGCCGACGCAGGGGTGGCGGTGCGCGGACATGTGCACCCGGATCTGGTGGGTGCGGCCCGTCTCCAGCTTGATGTCCAGCAGGCTGGCCGAGCGGAACGCCTCGATCAGGTCGTAGTGCGTCACCGACGGCTTGCCGTCCGCGACGACCGCCCACTTGTAGTCGTGCGTGGGGTGCCGCCCGATCGGCGCGTCGATGGTGCCGCTCATCGGGTCCGGGTGCCCCTGGACGAGCGCGTGGTAGCGCTTGTCGACGACCCGCTCCCGGAACTGCTGCTTGAGCAGGCTGTAGGCGTGCTCCGACTTGGCCACGACCATGAGCCCGGACGTCCCGACGTCCAGCCGGTGCACGATCCCCTGCCGCTCGGCGGCCCCGGAGGTGGCGATACGGTAGCCCGCCGCGGCCAGCCCGCCGATCACGGTCGGCCCGGACCACCCCGGGCTGGGGTGCGCGGCCACTCCCACGGGCTTCATGACCACCACGACGTCGTCGTCGTCGTGGACGATCTCCATGCCCTCCACGGGCTCCGCGACGACCCGCACGGGGGCCGCGGGCGCGGGCATCTCGACCTCCAGCCACGCACCTCCGTGCACCCGCTCCGACTTCCCGGCGAGCGCCCCGTCCAGCGACACCTTGCCGCCTGCGGCGAGCTCGGCGGCCCTGGTCCTGGAGAAGCCGAACATACGGGCGATGGCGGCGTCGACGCGCTCGCCCTCCAGGCCGTCGGGCACGGGCAACGAGCGGACTTCCGGTGCGGTACTCACCCAATGAGTATGCCGGACCCGCCGGGCCCCGGGCCCCGCTCCGCCCGGCGGGACGTCAGTCCCGGTGGCGCGTGCCGTCGGGGTCGATCCCGCGGAAGGAGAGGAGGACGATCAGAACGCCGCCGCAGGTGATCGCCGAGTCGGCGAGGTTGAAGACGGCGAAGTGCGCGGGGGCGACGAAGTCGACGACGTGGCCCTGGAAGCCGCCGGGCGCGCGGAAGACGCGGTCCGTGAGGTTGCCGAGCGCGCCGCCGAGCAGGAGGCCGAGGGCGACGGCCCAGGGGGTGCTGTGCAGGCGGCGGGACAGCCGGGCGATGACCACGATCACACCGGCCGCGACCAGCGTGAAGACGATCGTCATGCCCTGGCCCATGCCGAAGGCCGCGCCGCCGTTGCGGATGGCGTCGAGCCGCAGGTAGTGCCCGAGCAGGTCGATGGAGTCGTGGCCTTCGAGGCTCTTGGTCACCCAGATCTTCGTGAGGAGGTCCAGCAGGTACGCGAAGGCCGCGACACCTGCCAGCACGAGGATGAGGCGGTTGCGGACCGCCGTGGACGCGGCGGCGGACTCGGGCGCGCCCCCGGCGGGCTCCGCGGGCTCGTCCGTCCGCCCCGGGGCGTCGTCGTCCGGCGTGATGATGGTGCGCTCCGCTTCCGTCACGTGGTCCCTCAGCCCTCAGCACGTACGGGCCGGTGCGCCCGCCTGTGACGAGGGTACGGCACCGGCCACGGGCGGGTCATCGCCGCTCTTGGCGCTGCTTGTCGTCCAGGCACAGGGTGGCGCGCGGGAAGGCCTGCATCCTGGCCTTGCCGATCGGGTTGCCGCACACCTCGCACAGCCCGTACGTGCCCTCGTCGAGGCGCCGCAGGGCGTGCTCGGCCTGCTGGAGCGTCTCGCGGGTGTTGGCGGCGAGAGCCAGTTCGTACTCCCGGCTGATGTTCTTCGCGCCGGTGTCGGCCTCGTCGCCGCCGCTGTCGGCACCGTCCCGCAGCAGGCCGGCGACGGCCTGCGCGGAGGACTCGATCTCGGCCCGCAGCCGGTCGACCTCCCCGGTCAGCTCCGCGCGGGCCTCCGCGACCTCCTCGGGCGTCCACGGGTCCTCCCCGGGCAGGACCGCGAGGTCCGCGGCCCCGGCCGTACCGCGTGCCGCAGGGACGCCGCTCGCGGCCGTACCTGCCGCCGTCTTCTCCACACCCACAGTGCCAGCTCCTGTCTCGGGCCCGTCACGACCGGTGCGCTCGTCGCTCACCGGTTCCTTCCCGGCCGCGGCCTTCTTCCCACCTGCCGGGGCGGCCGAAGCTGTCTTCTCGGCAGCGGTCTTCCCGGTCGGCGCCTTGGCGGCGGCCTTCTTCGCCGTCTTCTTGGCTGCTTTCCTGGCCGTTTTCCTCGCCGCCTTCTTCGCGGCCTTCTTCGCGGGCGGTTCCGCCGGCTGGTCCGCCGACTCCTTCACGGCCATGACCGCGACCCCTTCGCAACGTTGAGCTTCCTCGTCCTGCCCAGCTCACCGCCGGGTATTCCGGTACATGGCGCAACGATGCGCGACACCTGCCGCCCCGGCGCGCGGAGCAGGGCATTCGGGTCAGCGGGCCGCCGGCCCCGCGGCTGCCGGGCCGCGGCGGGAAACCCGGCGGCGCAGGTCCGCGCGCGGCCGTACACTGAGCGGCAGCGAACCGGCGTGGATGGGACGAGTAGCGCCGCACGCAGCCGAGAGCGACCCGGGGACGGTGGAAGCCCGGGGGTGTGCGCGGGGTGAAGATCAGCCCGGAGCCGCCGGAAGAAAACCCGCGGGGCCGCGCAGTCGGCCGCCGGGTGAGTAGAACCGGCATCGCTGACCCCAATGAGGGGGCGGTGGGAAGTCCTCCACCGCCAAGGAGGGTGGTACCGCGGGAGCGCTCCGGCGTCCTCGTCCCTTCGACGGAGTGTCCCAGCGTCCGCCGGAGGAATGTCCGCGATGAGCCCGACCAGCCAGCCGCAGTATCGCCAGGTGCCCGCGCAGGTCGACCTGCCCGCCCTCGAACACGAGGTGCTGGAGCTGTGGCGCGAGCGCAAGACGTTCGCCCGCTCCGTGGAGCAGACCCGCGGGCTGCCCGACTGGATCTTCTACGAGGGCCCGCCGACCGCGAACGGCATGCCCGGCGCCCACCACATCGAGGCCCGGGTCTTCAAGGACGTCTTCCCGCGCTTCAAGACGATGCAGGGCCACCACGTGACCCGCAAGGCGGGCTGGGACTGCCACGGCCTGCCCGTGGAGCTGGCCGTCGAGAAGGAGCTGGGCTTCACCGGCAAGCAGGACATCGAGGCGTACGGCATCGCGGAGTTCAACGCGAGGTGCCGCGCGTCGGTGACCCGGCACACCGACGCCTTCGCCGAGCTGACCACCCGGATGGGCTACTGGGTGGACCTGGACGACGCCTACCGCACGATGGACCCGGAGTACGTCGAGTCGGTGTGGTGGTCGCTCAAGCAGATCTTCGACAAGGGCCTGCTCGTGCAGGACTACCGGGTCGCCCCCTGGTGCCCGCGCGACCAGACCGGCCTGTCCGACCACGAGCTGGCGCAGGGCTACGAGACGGTCGTCGACCCGTCCGTCTACGTCCGCTTCCCGCTCACGAGCGGCCCGCTCGCCGGGCGCGCGGCGCTGCTGGTGTGGACGACCACGCCGTGGACGCTGGTGTCCAACACCGCCGTCGCCGCGCACCCGGACGTCCGCTACGTGGTGGCGACCGACGGCACCGAGCAGCTCGTCGTCGCCGAGCCGCTGCTCGGCAAGGCGCTCGGCGAAGGATGGGAGCCGACCGGCGAGACCTTCACCGGCCGCGAGATGGAGCGCTGGACGTACGAGCGGCCCTTCACCCTCGTCGACATCCCGGACGCGCACTTCGTCCTCAACGCCGAGTACGTCACGACCGAGGACGGCACGGGCCTGGTCCACCAGTCCCCCGCCTTCGGCGAGGACGACCTCAAGGCCTGCCGCGCCTACGGCCTCCCGGTGGTCAACCCGGTGCGCCGGGACGGCACCTTCGAGCCCGAGGTGCCGCTGGTCGGCGGGGTCTTCTTCAAGAAGGCCGACGAGGCGCTGGTCGCCGAGCTGACCGCGTCCGGCAAGCTCTTCCGGCACGTCCCCTACGAGCACAGCTACCCGCACTGCTGGCGCTGCCACACCGCGCTGCTGTACTACGCGCAGCCGTCCTGGTACATCAGGACCACCGCGGTCAAGGACGCGCTGCTGCGCGAGAACGAGCGCACCACCTGGTACCCGGAGTCGGTCAAGCACGGCCGCTTCGGCGACTGGCTGGACAACAACGTCGACTGGGCGCTGTCCCGCAGCCGCTACTGGGGCACCCCGCTGCCGATCTGGACGTGCGAAGAGGGCCACCTCACCTGCGTCGGCTCGCTGGCCGAGCTGGGCGAGCTGACCGGCACCGACCAGTCGGGCCTGGACCCGCACCGCCCGTACATCGACGACGTCACCTTCGCGTGCGGCCGCTGCGGCGGCACCGCGACCCGGGTGCCCGAGGTCATCGACGCCTGGTACGACTCGGGGTCGATGCCCTTCGCGCAGTGGGGCTACCCGTACCGCAACAAGGACGTCTTCGAGCGCACGTACCCCGCGCAGTTCATCTCCGAGGCGATCGACCAGACCCGCGGCTGGTTCTACACGCTGATGGCCGTCGGCACCCTGGTCTTCGACCGGTCCGCGTACGAGAACGTGGTGTGCCTGGGCCACATCCTCGCCGAGGACGGCCGCAAGATGTCCAAGCACCTCGGCAACATCCTGGAGCCGATCCCGCTCATGGACCAGCACGGCGCCGACGCGGTGCGCTGGTTCATGGCCGCCGGCGGCTCCCCGTGGGCGGCCCGCCGGGTCGGGCACGGCACGATCCAGGAGGTCGTGCGCAAGACGCTGCTCACGTACTGGAACACCGTCGCCTTCCAGGCCCTCTACGCCCGTACGTCCGGCTGGGCGCCCTCCGCGTCCGACCCGGCCGTCGCGGACCGCCCGCTGCTGGACCGCTGGCTGGTCGGCGAGCTCAACGTGCTCGTGCGGGACGTCACCGGGGCGCTGGAGTCCTTCGACACCCAGCGCGCCGGCAAGCTGCTGTCCGCCTTCGTCGACGACCTGTCCAACTGGTACGTGCGCCGCTCCCGGCGCCGCTTCTGGCAGGGCGACGCGGCCGCGCTGCGCACCCTGCACGACGTGGTCGAGACGGTGACCCGGCTGATGGCGCCGCTGGTGCCGTTCATCACCGAGCGGGTCTGGCAGGACCTCGTCGTGCCCGTCGTGCCGGACGCGCCGGACTCCGTCCACCTCGCGACGTGGCCGGTCGCCGACGAGGCGCTCGTCGACCCGGCGCTGTCCACCCGCATGCAGCTGGTGCGCCGGCTGGTGGAGCTGGGCCGGGCGACCCGCGCCGAGTCCGGCGTCAAGACCCGGCAGCCGCTGCGCCGCGCGCTCGTCGCCGCCGCGGGCTTCGAGGACCTCACCGAGGAGCTGCGGGCGCAGATCGCCGACGAGCTCAACGTCTCCTCGCTGGCGTCCCTCTCCGAGGTCGGCGGCTCGCTGGTGGACGCCAGCGCGAAGGCCAACTTCCGGGTGCTGGGCAGGCGGTTCGGCAAGGGCGTCCAGGCGGTCGCCGCCGCCGTGGCCGCCGCGGACGCGGCCGCGCTCTCCGCGGAGCTGCGGGAGCGCGGGGCCACTTCCGTGGTGGTGGACGGGGAGGCGATCGAGCTCTCCCCGGAGGAGGTCGTCATCACCGAGACCCCGCGCGAGGGCTGGTCGGTGGCCTCCGACTCCGGTGCCACGGTCGCCCTCGACCTGGAGATCACCCCCGAGCTGCGGCTCGCGGGCCTGGCCCGCGACGTCATCCGGCTCGTCCAGGAGGCCCGCAAGAACAGCGGCCTCGACGTGGCCGACCGGATCGCCGTCCGCTGGACGACGTCCAACCCCGAGCTCGGCGCCGCGCTCGCGGCTCACGCCGCGCTCATCTCGGAGGAGGTTCTCGCCGTCGACTTCGCGGAGGGCGCCCCCTCCGAAGGCTTCGGCTCCCCCTTCACGGACGAGGCCCTGTCCCTGAGCTTCTCCCTGCGGAGGGCGTGATCCGGTCCCCGCGCCGCGGGTGAGCGTTTTCATCTGCGGCGCGGGGCGGGCGTTTTCGCAAGCGCGGCCCCGCGCACGCAAAAGGGCCGGGCCTCCGCGGGGGTGCAACCCCCGGGAGGCCCGGCCCTACTGCGTGCCGTCAGGCGGCAATCAGTTGTCGTCCTCGTCGATGAGGAAACCCCTCATCGGCGTGGGCGCCTGCTGGAGCGGGGAAGGCCCGCCCTGCGGGCGAACAGGAGCCATCGGCTGCGTCATCGCGGGCGCCATCTGCTGCTGCTGGCCACCGTACGTCGGGCCGGGCGTGTGGCCGCCCATGCCCGGTCCGCCGCCGAAGGCGGGGGACGAGCCGTTGTGGCTCATCGCACCGGCGCCGGCCGGAGCCATCCCGTTCATGCCGTTGCTCATCCCGTTGCCACCCATCGTCCCGCCCATCGGGGACGCGGCCGCCGGGAGGGACGGCGCGGACGGGGTGGTGCGCGGCGGGGCGAGCGAGTCGTCCGCCTGGTTCTCCAGCTGGCGCAGCTGGGACTCCAGGTAGGACTTCAGCCGCGTGCGGTACTCCCGCTCGAAGCCGCGCAGATCCTCGACCTTGCGCTCCAGCGTGGCGCGGGCGGACTCCAGCGAGCCCATCGCGACGCGGTGCTTCTCCTGGGCGTCCCGCTCCAGCGCGTCGGCCTTGGCGCGGGCGTCCCGCTCCAGGCCCTCGGCGCGGCTGCGGGCCTCGCCGACGATCTTGTTGGCCTCGGAACGGGCCTCCGCGATCGCCTGGTCGGCGGTCTGCTGGGCGAGCGAGAGCACGCGGGCCGCGCTGTCGCCGCCGGGACCCTGCTGCTGCATCGGGTGACCGCCGGGGCCGCCCTGCATGGGGTGCTGGCCCATCGGACCGGGACCCTGCTGCTGCATCGGGTGCTGGCCCATCGGGCCGGGGCCGCCCTGCATCGGGTGCTGGCCCATCGGACCGGGACCCTGCTGCTGCATCGGGTGCTGACCGGGGCCAGGACCGTGCTGCTGGGCGCTGGGGCCGGGGGGAAGCTGCGGCATGCCGCCCTGCTGCTGGGGCGGACCCATCTGCTGCGGCATCTGCTGCTGCACCGGCTGCGGTCCGGATATGGCAGCGGGCACAGGCCGGTCCTGCGGCTCGGGCTTGCGCTGCCCGGCCTGGGCCGCGGCACGAGTCGCGGCGGCCAGCTTGGCGCGCAGGTCCTCGTTCTCGCGGAGCAGGCGGGTCAGTTCCGCCTCCACCTCGTCGAGGAAGGCGTCGACCTCATCCTCGTCATAGCCCTCACGGAGGCGGACGGTCGTGAACTGCTTGTTCCGAACGTCCTCGGGGGTCAACGGCATCTCTTCACCTCAACGTGATCGTCGACATATCGGGAACTCGCACCGTTCACATGAAGCTCCCAACAACGTTGATCAGGATGTAAACGATGATCATCAGTACGAAGAAGGACAGGTCGAGCGCCACACCCCCGAGGCGCAGCGGTGGGATGAACCGCCGCAGGAGCTTGAGTGGCGGATCGGTGACAGTGTAAGTGCCCTCCAGGACCACCACCATCGCCTTCCCAGGGTGCCATGAGCGGGCGAACTGGAAGACGTAGTCCATCACCAATCGGAAAATCAGCACAAAGAAGAAGCACCACAGCGCGATCAACAGCACCTGGAGTGCCACATTCATCGCGCTTCCCTCTCCCCTGCTTCTCGGCCTGCCGGCCGGGTCCCTACGGTTGCGTTCGTTCAGCTCTGGTTGAAGAACCCGCCCTCGGCGATCCGGGCCTTGTCCTCCGCCGTGACATCGACGTTAGCAGGCGACAGCAGAAACACCTTCTGCGTCACCCGCTCGATGCTCCCGTGGAGGCCGAAGACCAGACCCGCCGCGAAGTCGACAAGTCGCTTCGCATCCGTGTCGTCCATCTCCGTCAAGTTCATGATCACCGGGGTGCCTTCGCGGAAGTGTTCCCCGATGGTACGGGCTTCGTTGTAGGTCCGGGGGTGAAGTGTCGTGATCCGGTACGGCTCGCGTTCTGACACGACCTTGGGCATGATCACCGCTGCGTTCTTCTCCAGGCTGTGACGTTCGGGTGTGATGGACGCCACGGGGGCGATCCGCGGTTCGCGGGGAGCGGGAGCGTGGACGAGCCGCGGCGGTTCCTCCTGCTGCGGCTGGTGCGGGCTCGGCGCCACGTGCTGGCTGTGCGGTCGGCGGGGGGCGCGCTCCGGCTCGGCCGCGACACGCGCCGGGGGCGCGGGCACCTCCGGCTCGAACTCGTCGTCCGGGTCAAAACCCGGGCCGTCGTACCCGTCGTCCTCCACGAGGCCGAGGTAGACCGCCATCTTGCGCATCGCGCCGGCCATGCTCTGCGTCCTCTCAGCGGGGTGTTGCGGTCCTCAGCCGTCCGCCGGGGACGGCCGCCACACCATATTTATGCTGTGGTCCGACTTGTTTGGTGACGTTACCGGAGCCCGGGACGGACTCCGAGTACCGCCGTTCCGACGCGCACATGTGTCGCTCCGGCCGCCACCGCTTCGTCGAGGTCCTGGCTCATCCCTGCCGAGACCATGGTGGCAGCCGGATGCGTCTCGCGCAGGCGGGATGAGATTTCCCTCAACCGGTCGAAGGCGGCGCGGGGTTGGCCCGCGTACGCTCCGGCCAGCGGCGCGACCGTCATCAGCCCGTCGAGCCGGAGCCCGGGGGCCGCCGCGATCGCGTCGGCGAGTTCGGGCACCGCGCCGGGCGCCACCCCGCCGCGCTCCCCGCGCCCGCCCGCGCCCGCCGTTTCCCCGGCGTCCAGCGCGACTTGGACCAGGCAGCCGACGCGCCGCCCGGCGGCGGTGGCCGCGGAGGACAGCGCGCCGACCAGCCGGAGCCGGTCGACGGAGTGCACGTGGTCAGCGTAACGGACCACCGATCGCGCCTTGTTGGTCTGGAGTTGGCCCACGAAGTGCCAGCTGAGCGGCAGATCGGCGGTCTCCTCCGCCTTCTGCGCGGCCTCCTGGTCGCGGTTCTCTGCGACCTCGCGGACGCCGAGTCCGGCCAGCAGCCGTACGTCGGTGGCCGGGTAGGTCTTGGTGACCACGACGAGGGTGACGTCCTTGCGGTCCCGGCCCGCGCCGGCGCAGGCGTCCGCGATCCGCTGCTCGACCCGGGCCAGGTTGGCGGCGAGCTGGGCTGCGCGCGCGCCGGGCTCCGGGCCTTCTTCGCCCGTACCGCTCATCGCGCACCGTCCAGCCATACGTAGCCGGCGAGCCGGCCGGTGGTCTTGTCGCGGCGGTAGGAGAAGTGGTCGGCGGACTCCAGGGTGCACACCTCGGGTCCTTCCACGGCGCGCACTCCGGCGCGCAGCAGTTGCGCGCGCACCCCAGCGGCCACGTCGAGCGCCGGCGTGCCCCAACTCGTCTCGGCGTACGCCGCCGGTTCGGCGGACGCGACCGCGTCCCGCATCTCGGCGGGCACTTCATAGCATTTACCGCAAACCGACGGGCCGAGGAACGCGATCGTCTGCTCCGGGTCGGCCCCGAGTGTGATCATCGTCTCGATCACGGCGGTCGCGATCCCCGCCGTCATCCCCGGCCGCCCGGCGTGCGCGGCGGCCGCGACCCCGGCGACCGGGTCGGCGAGCAGCACCGGCACGCAGTCCGCGGTGAGCACCCCGAGGGTGAGGTCGGCGCGGGTCGTGACGAGGGCGTCGACGGCCGGGGCGGGCCTGTCGCCCCACGGGCCGTCGACGACGGCGACCTCACGGCCGTGCACCTGGTTCATCCACACCACCCGCCCCGGGTCGCGGCCCAGTTCGCGGGCCGCCCGGTCGCGGTTGGCGGCGACGGCGGCCGGGTCGTCGCCGACCGCTCCGCCGAGGTTGAGGCTGTCGTACGGAACGGCGCTCACCCCGCCCCACCGGTCGGTGAAGGCGAAATGCGCGCCGTTCGCTGTGCTGCGGTGCCCTATCACGTCCGGGCGGTCACTTCAGGAAGTCGGGGACGTCGAGTTCTTCGGCCGCGGTGTCCTGGTACGGCCGGGCCGGCGGGACCACCGGCGGGGTGACCGGCGGCACCGAGGTCTCGGCGACCGGCTCGGCCTCGCGCTCGGCAGGGATCGCGGACGGCACACCGAGGCCGTTGAAGGGCGACACCGGCCGCGGCTGCGACTCGGCGCCGCGGCCAGGACCGGCCGCGCCGGTGGCACCGCCGTCGTGCGCGGAGTACGTGGAGCCCTGCGCCTTGTCCCGCCCGGCCGCCTTGCTCGGCGGCTGGCCGCCGTCGAAGCCGGCTGCGATCACGGTGACCCGGACCTCGTCGCCGAGCGCGTCGTCGATGACCGCGCCGAAGATGATGTTGGCCTCCGGGTGGGCGGCCTCACTCACCAGCTGGGCGGCCTCGTTGATCTCGAAGAGCCCGAGGTCGGAGCCGCCCGAGATGGACAGCAGCACCCCGCGGGCGCCGTCGATGGAGGCCTCCAGCAGCGGCGAGGAGATCGCCATCTCGGCGGCGGCCACCGCGCGGTCGTCGCCGCGGGCCGAGCCGATGCCCATGAGGGCCGAACCGGCTTCCGACATGACGGACTTCACGTCGGCGAAGTCCAGGTTGATCAGACCCGGGGTGGTGATGAGGTCGGTGATGCCCTGCACACCGGACAGCAGCACCTGGTCGGCGGAGCGGAACGCGTCCAGCACGCTGACCTGGCGGTCCGAGATGGACAGCAGCCGGTCGTTGGGGATGACGATCAGGGTGTCGACGTTCTCCCGCAGGCCGGCGATGCCGTCCTCGGCCTGGTTGGCGCGGCGGCGGCCCTCGAAGGTGAACGGGCGGGTGACCACACCGATGGTCAGGGCGCCGAGCGAGCGGGCGATGTTGGCGACCACGGGGGCGCCGCCGGTGCCGGTGCCGCCGCCCTCACCCGCGGTGACGAAGACCATGTCGGCGCCCTTGAGCACCTCTTCGATCTCCTCGCGGTGGTCCTCGGCGGCCTTCCGGCCGACGTCCGGGTTCGCCCCGGCGCCGAGCCCGCGGGTCAGCTCCCGGCCGACGTCCAGCTTGACGTCGGCGTCGCTCATCAGCAGGGCCTGCGCATCGGTGTTGATCGCGATGAACTCGACGCCCTTGAGACCGACCTCGATCATCCGGTTGATGGCATTGACGCCACCGCCGCCGATGCCGACGACCTTGATGACTGCGAGGTAGTTCTGCGGTGCTGCCACGTCGAAGGCCTCTCGCCTCGATTTACGAAGTGTGTGGGACGGTCGGTACGCTCGCCGGGCCGTTCCGAACCCTAACCCTGAGGTTTAGGGTTACCAGTACGCCTGTCCCATGTGTTCCTTTGGGACGAGACACTAAGTCGACAAGCGGTGGAGGTTCAACGAACACGCCGAACCTCCCGTTTTTCTTTTGACCCTATGTGATCACGCCCCGGTTCCGTGAACCAGGGGTCGAATACTAGCGAAGCGGACGTCCCTCACACATCAACTTCCGGACGCGGCAGGGGCGGTGGGGGCGCTCACGTCGTAGTGCGTGGCGTGCGGTTCGGCCTTCATGAGGGCCGTGAGCACCGCGGCCTTCGCGGCGCTGTCGTCCGCGCTCCCCCACATGACGTCGCGGCCGCCGGTGAGTTCGACGGTGATCGCGTCGTAGGAACGCACCCGGATCGCGGTCGCCCGCCCGGCGAGGGAATCCGGCAGCCGGCCCGCGACGGTAATCGCGCCCTGCAGCAGTCTTTTTGTTCCGAAATGCCGAAAGCTCGCCGTCTGATCCGGCGTCAATTCCACCAGCGGCACCCCGGCCGGCGCCCGGTCGACCGTCGCGAAGCGCACCCCGTCCCGGTCGACCTCGGTGAACTTGGCGCCGCTCTTCAGGATCGCCGACGGGGTGCGCTCGGTGACGTCGATACGCACGGTGTGCGGCCACGCCCGGTGCACCCGAACGTCCTTCAGCCGGGGCAGCTCCTTGAGCAGCCGCGCGCGCACCGCCCCGGTGTCGACCGAGACCAGTGCCCCGCCCAGCGGCACCCCCGCGGCCTTGCGCACCTGCTGCGCGGTGAGCACCCCCGTGCCGTGCACGCTCACCGTGCGGGCGCGCAGCCACGGGGAGCCGTAGACCGCCCATGTTCCGCCGCCCAGCAGGACGGTGAGCGCCACCAGGACGATCAGCAGCGTGCGGCGTGCGGGAGGGGTGAGCCGCGGCCGCCGCCCGCCCCCGGATTCGCCCGGTGGGCGGGCGCCGCCGGACGGACGGCCGCCCGCGGCTCCCCCGGCGCGCCCCGGCGGGCGCCCGCCGGGGCGCTCGGGGCGGCCGCCGCCGCGCTGCTCGGGTCTGGCTCCGGTACCGGCGCCGGGTCCTGTCACGCCTGCCACGTCTGACTCCCCGCTGATCGACTCCCGCCGGGCTCTATCGTGCCCGGCGGGCGCCCACCGCTTCGTACACCATGCCGACGAGCAGGTCGTCGGCGTCCCTGCGGCCGAACTCGGCGGCGGCGCGGGACATGTCGTACAGGCGGTGCGGGTCGGTGAGGACGGGCAGCACGTTGCCGAGCACCCAGTCCGGCGTCAGCTCGGCGTCGTCGACCAGCAGGCCGCCGCCCGCCTTGACCACGGGCTGGGCGTTGAGCCGCTGCTCGCCGTTGCCGATCGGCAGCGGCACGTACGCGGCGGGCAGCCCGACCGCGGACAGCTCGGCGACCGTCATGGCGCCGGCCCGGCAGAGCATCATGTCGGCGGCGGCGTACGCGAGATCCATCCGGTCGACGTACGGGACGGGGCGGTACGGCGGCATGCCGGGCATGTTGTCGGCCTTGGGCAGCTCGTTCTTGGGGCCGACCGCGTGCAGGATCTGCACGCCGGACTGCTGGAGCCGCGGGGCGACGGTGGCGACGACCTCGTTGAGCCGGCGGGCACCCTGCGAGCCGCCCGACACGAGCAGCGTCGGCAGGTTCTGGTCGAGGCCGAAGGCGTGCCGGGCCTCGGGGCGGGCCGCGGCGCGGTCCAGGGTGGCGATGGACCGGCGCAGCGGGATGCCGATGTAACGGGCGTCGCGCAGTTTGCTGTCGGGGGTGGAGACGGCGACCGCGTGGGCGTACCGGGAGCCGATCTTGTTGGCCAGGCCCGGACGGGCGTTGGCCTCGTGCACCACGATCGGCACGCCGAGCCGCTTGGCGGCGAGGTAGCCGGGCAGGGCGACGTAGCCGCCGAAGCCGACGACGCAGTCGGCCTTGGTGCGCTCCAGGATCTGCTCGGCTGCCTTGATGGTGCCGCGCAGCCGGCCGGGCACGGTGATGAGTTCGGGGGTGGGCCGGCGCGGCAGCGGCACGGCCGGGATCAGCGCGAGTTCGTAGCCGCGTTCGGGCACCAGCCTGGTCTCCAGACCCCGCTCGGTGCCGAGGGCGGTGATGCCCACCGTCGGATCCTGCCTCCGCAGGGCATCGGCGAGCGCGAGCGCAGGCTCGATGTGGCCGGCGGTCCCCCCGCCGGCGAGTACGACATGCACCGAAATTCACCGCTCTCCGGACGGCCGTCGGGTGACGTACCGTCGCATCGTCCGTGTCCTTGCCCGGTTCGGGGATCTACGCCCGTTCCGCCCCCGCACGGCCAGCGCCGCTCGCGCCGCCGGCTCGCTCCTGGCGAAGGAGATCAGCAGCCCGATCGCGAACATCGTCGGCAGGAGGGCCGAACCCCCGTAGGAGAACAGCGGGAGCGGGACTCCGGCGATCGGCAGCAGGCCGAGCACCGCACCGATGTTGATCACGGCCTGCACCGTGATCCAGGTGGTCACGCCACCCGCTGCGAACCTGACGAAGGGGTCCTCCGTACGACCGGCCACGCGGATACCCGCGTAGCCTAGTGCCGCGAAGAGGGCGAGTACCGACAGCGTCCCCGCCAGACCCAGTTCCTCCCCCGTCACGGCGAAGATGAAGTCGGTGTGCGGCTCGGGCAGTTCGCCCCATTTCTCCACGCTCGCCCCGAGTCCCGACCCGAACCAGCCGCCCGACGCGAGGGCGTAGATGCCGTGCACGGCCTGCCAGCAGCCGTTGTCGGGGTCGGAGGCGGCGATGCAGTGCAGCCGGTCCATGCGGTTGGAGCTGGTGACGATCGCCAGGAAGGCGAGCACGCCGGCGCCGCCGAGCACCCCGGCGAACAGCCGGGTGGGCGCGCCGGCCAGCCACAGCATGCCGAAGAGGATCGCGGTGAGGATCATCGTGGTGCCCATGTCGCCGCCGAGCATGATGAGTCCGAGCAGCAGCACGGTGACCGGCACCAGCGGCACCAGCAGGTGCTTCCACTGCACCAGCAGGCCCTTGTCGCCCTTGCGGGCCAGCAGGTCGGCGCCCCACAGCACCAGTGCGAGCTTGCCGAACTCGCTGGGCTGGATCTGGAAGGGGCCGCCGATCGAGATCCAGTTGGTGTTGCCGTTGACGGTCTGGCCGATGCCCGGCACCTGCACCAGGCACATCAGGAACACCGAGCCCAGCAGTATCGGGTAGGCCAGCGCGCGGTGCAGCCGCACCGGCATCCGCGCGGCCGCGTAGAGCAGCACCGAGCCGATCGCGACGGCCAGCAGCTGCTTGCGGAAGTAGAAGGTGGACGGCAGCCCGTAGCGCAGCGCCTGGATCATCGACGCCGAGTAGACCATCACCAGACCCAGCACCGTGATCAGCAGGCTGCCGCCGAGGATGACGTAGTACGCCGTCAGCGGCCGGTCCCAGGCGTCGCGCAGCCGGCCGGGCAGCCGGGCGGCGGCGCGCAGCGCGCTGGGTGCCGCGGGCCGGCCGCCGGGGCGGCGGGCGGCGCCGCGGGGCGTGGAGCCGTGTGCCGTCATGCGTCCCCTCCGTCGGTGCGGTGCGGTGCGCCGCGGCCCGCGCCTGCCGGGCCGCGGCGGCTAGTGCGCCGCGGTGTCCGGCAGGGCGGCGCGGACCGCGTCGGCGAACATGTCGCCGCGCTGGTTGTAGTTGCTGAACATGTCCATCGACGCGCACGCGGGCGCCAGCAGGACGGTGTCGCCCGGTGCGGCCAGCCGCCGCGCCTCGGCGACGGCCGCGGACATCGCCCCAGTGTCGGCCCGCTCCAGGTCCACCACCGGCACCTGCGGGGCGTGTCGCGCGAGGGCTTCGCGGATCAGCGCGCGGTCGGCGCCCATGAGCACCGCCCCGCGCAGCCGCGGCGCGGCGGCCCGGACCAGCCCGTCGAACTCCGCGCCCTTGGCGAGCCCGCCGGCGATCCACACCACGTGGTCGTACGCGGTCAGCGAGGCCCGGGCGGCGTGGGTGTTGGTCGCCTTGGAGTCGTCGACGTAGGTCACGCCGTCCAGCACAGCGACCTCGGCGATGCGGTGGGCGTCCGGCCGGAAGGCCCGCAGGCCGTCGCGGACCGCGCCGGGCGGCACCCCGTAGGCGCGGGCCAGCGCGGCGGCGGCCAGCGCGTTGGCGACGTTGTGCGGGGCGGGCGGCTGGACGTCGGCGACCTCGGCGAGCTCCTGCGCCTTGTCGCGGCGGTCGGGCACGAAGGCCCGGTCGACCAGCAGGCCCTCGACGACGCCGAGTTCCGACATACGGGGCGCGTCCAGGGTGAAGCCGATCGCCCGGCAGCCCTCCTCGACGTCCGCCTCCTCGACGAGCTTCTCGGTGGCCGGGTCGGCGGCGTTGTAGACGCACGCGACCTTGTTGCCGTGGAAGATCCGGCCCTTGTCGGCCGCGTAGTCCTCCATCGAGCCGTGCCAGTCCAGGTGGTCGGGCGCGAGGTTGAGCACCGCCGCGCTGTGCGGGCGGATGCCGGGGGCCCAGTGCAGCTGGTAGCTGGACAGCTCGACGGCCAGGACGTCGTAGGGCTCGTCGCCGAGCACCGCGTCCAGCAGCGAGACGCCGATGTTGCCGACCGCGGCCGTGCGCAGGCCCGCCGCGGTGAGGATCGCGGCGAGCATGCGGGTGGTGGTGGTCTTGCCGTTGGTGCCGGTCACCGCGAGCCAGGGCGCCGCGTCCGGGCCGCGCAGCCGCCAGGCCAGCTCGACGTCGCCGATGACCTCGACGCCCGCGGCCGCGGCCGCCGCGAACAGCGGGCTGGACGGCTTCCAGCCGGGCGCGGTCACGACCAGCTCGGTGCCCTCCGGCAGCGTGTCCCCGTCACCGAGGCGCACGGCGATGCCGAGCGCCTCCAGCTCGGCGGCCTCGGCCTGCTGCCGCTCCCCCGCGGTGCCGTTGACGACCGTGACCCGCGCGCCGAAGGAGTGCAGCGCCTTGGCCGCGGGCACCCCGGACACCCCGAGCCCGGCGACGGTGACCGCCAGGCCGGCGAAGGCGGCGCCGGGGTTCGGGGACGTCGGGACGGTCATGAGGCAGCCACCCAGGCGGCGTAGAAGATGCCGAGGCCGACGGCCATGCACATGCCCTGGACGATCCAGAAGCGGACCACGACCAGGACCTCGCTCCAGCCCTTGAGCTCGAAGTGGTGCTGGAGCGGTGCCATGCGGAAGACGCGCTTGCCGGTCAGCCGGAAGGAGCCGACCTGGATGACCACCGACATGGTGATGAGCACGAACAGGCCGCCGAGGACGGCGAGCAGCAGCTCGGTGCGCGAGCAGATCGCCAGGCCCGCGAGCGCGCCGCCGAGCGCGAGGGAGCCGGTGTCGCCCATGAAGATCTTGGCAGGCGAGGTGTTCCACCACAGGAAGCCGAAGCACGCGCCCATCAGGGCGGCGGCCACCACCGCGAGGTCGAGCGGGTCGCGTACCTCGTAGCACGCGCCGTTGGCGCTCACCTGGGCGCCGCACCACTGGCCGTACTGCCACACGCCGATGACGGTGTAGGCGGCGAAGGCCATCACCGAGGCGCCGGTGGCCAGGCCGTCCAGGCCGTCGGTGAGGTTCACGCCGTTGGACATGGCCAGGATCATGAAGAGCGCCCAGACCACGAAGATGACCGGGCCGATCGTCCAGCCGAAGTCGGTGGTGAAGGACAGCTTGGTGGAGGCCGGCGTCTGGTTGCGGGAGTCCGCGAAGTTCAGGGAGAGCACCGCGAAGGCGATGCCGACGATGAGCTGGCCCGCCATCTTCGCCTTCGCCCGCAGGCCCAGGCTGCGCTGTTTGACGATCTTGATGTAGTCGTCGAGGAAGCCGACGACGCCGAGCCCGGTGGTCAGGAAGAGCACCAGCACACCGGACACGCTCGGCTTGTCACCGGTGATGAGCTTCGTCACCGCGTACGCGACGAGCGTGGCCAGGATGAAGGCGATACCGCCCATCGTGGGCGTGCCGCGCTTGCTGTGGTGGGCCTGCGGGCCGTCGTCGCGGATCATCTGGCCGTAGCCCTTGCGGGCCAGCAGCCGGATCAGCAGCGGGGTGCCGATCAGGGACAGGAAAAGACCCAGCACCCCGGAGACGAGGATCTGCTTCATCGCGCGGCACCCTCGCCTGCCGCCGCTCCGCCCGGGCCGTCCTCGGTCAGCGCCAGGGCGACGGCCTCCAGGCCGACCGACCTGGATGCCTTCACCAGCACGACGTCACCCGGCCGCAGCTCTGCGCGCAACAGGTCGATCGCCGCCTCTGCGTCGGACACGTGCACCGACTCCTCACCCCACGAACCCTCGTTATAGGCGCCCATCTGCAGCCACGCGGCTTCCTGACCGCCGACGCAGACGAGCTTGCTGACGTTGAGCCGGACGGCCAGCCGCCCCACCGCGTCGTGCTCGGCAAGCGCTTCTCCGCCCAGTTCGGCCATCTCTCCCAGCACCGCCCACGTCCGTCCCCCCCGGGCCTGCGCGGGCCTGCCCATCGCCGCGAGTGCGCGCAGGGCGGCCCGCATGGATTCGGGGTTCGCGTTGTAGGCGTCGTTGACGACCGTCACGCCGTCGGGGCGCTCGGTGACCTCCATCCGCCAGTGCGACAGGGACCCGGCTTCGGAGAGCGCGGTGGCGATCTCCCCTACGGGCATGCCGAGTTCACTGGCGACGGCGGCTGCGGCGAGCGCGTTCGACACGTGGTGCTCACCGTACAGGCGCAAGGTCACGTCGGCGCACCCGGTGGGGGCATGCAGCGTGAACACGGGCTGCCCGCGGTCGTTCAGCCCTACGCCGGTGGCCCTGACCTGGGCGTGCTCGCTCTCCCCGAAGAGCACGACCTTCGCCTTGGTGCGGTCGGCCATGGCCCGTACCAGCGGGTCGTCGGCGTTGAGTACGGCGACGCCGCCCGCGTGCTCGTCCGGCAGCGCCTCGACCATTTCGCCCTTGGCCCGGGCGATCTGCTCCTTTCCGCCGAACTCGCCGATGTGGGCGCTGCCGACGTTCAGCACGAGCCCGATCCGCGGCGGCGTCAGGCCGGTCAGGTAGGCGATGTGGCCGATGCCGCGGGCGCCCATCTCCAGCACCAGGTGCCGGGTGCCCTCGTCGGCGCGCAGGGCCGTCAGCGGCAGCCCGATCTCGTTGTTGAGCGACCCGGGGGTGTAAACGGTCGGACCGAGCCGCTGGAGTACCTGCGCGAGCAGGTCCTTGGTGCTGGTCTTGCCCGCGGATCCGGTGAGCGCCACCACGGTGGTGCCCAGCCGCTCGATGACGTGCCGGGCGAGCGCGCCGAGCGCGGCCCGGACGTCGTCGACGACGATCGCGGGCACGCCCGGCGGGCGGGCCGCGAGCACCGCGACCGCTCCCGCGGCGACCGCGCCGGGCGCGAAGTCGTGGCCGTCGACGCGCTCGCCGGCGAAGGCGACGAACAGCGCGCCGGGGACCACCTCGCGGGAGTCGTGGACGACCGGGCCGGTCACCATGACCGCCTCGTCCGGTATGTCGTGCGTGGTCCCGCCGACGGCGCGTGCGACCTCGGCGAGGGAAAGGGGGATCACGATGCCTTCCGGTCCTTCTCGATCGCGGCGCGCAGCACCTCTCGGTCGTCGAACGGTCGCACCACGCCGGCGATGTCCTGGCCCTGCTCGTGGCCCTTGCCGGCGACCAGCACGACGTCGCCCGGCTCTGCCCGGGCGACGGCGGCGGCCACCGCGGCGGCCCGGTCGGGCTCCACCAGCACGTGGCCGCGCTGCTCGGCGGGCACCTCGGCGGCCCCGGCGAGCATCGCGGCGAGGATCGCCAGCGGATCCTCCGAGCGCGGGTTGTCGGACGTCAGGACGGCGGTGTCGGCGAGCCGGGCCAGCGCGGCGCCCATCGGGGCGCGCTTGGTGGCGTCGCGGTCGCCGCCGCAGCCCAGGACGGCGTGGATACGGCCGCGGGTGGTGGTGCGCAGCGCGCGGAGCACGGACTCGACGGCGTCCGTCTTGTGCGCGTAGTCCACGACCGCCAGGTACGGCTGCCCCGCGTCCACCCGCTCCAGCCGGCCCGGCACCCCGGGCACCGCCGCGATGCCCTCGGCGGCGGTGTGCGGGTCCAGGCCCGCCGCGGCCAGCGCGGTGATCGCCGCCAGCGTGTTGGCGACGTTGAACGGGCCGGGCAGCGGGGAGGTCGCGGCGAAGCGTTCGCCCTTGGGCCCGACGACGGTGAAGCTGCTCGTCATCGGCCCGGCCTCGACGTCCTCCGCGCGCCAGTCGGCGTCCAGGCTGCCCTGCGCCGAGAACGTCACGAGCGGCACCCCGGCCTCGGCGACCAGCCGGCGGCCGTACTCGTCGTCCAGGTTGACCACCCCGAGCCGGCTGCGGCGCGGGGTGAACAGCTGCGCCTTGGCCTGGAAGTAGTCCTCCATGCCGGAGTGGAATTCCATGTGCTCCGGGCTGAGGTTGGTGAAGACGGCGACGTCGAAGAGCGCGCCGTCCACCCGGCCCAGCACCAGGGCGTGGCTGGAGACCTCCATGACGACCGAGGCGACCCCGCGCTCGCGCATCACCGCGAACAGCGCCTGCAGGTCGGTGGCCTCCGGGGTGGTGCGCTCGCTCTTGAGGCGCTCGTCGCCGATCCGGGTCTCGACGGTGCCGACGAGGCCGGTCCCGCCGTGCGTCGCGGCACGCAGGCCGCCCTCGACGAGGTAGGAGGTCGTGGTCTTGCCGGACGTGCCGGTGATGCCGATGCGCAGCATCGCCTCGCCGGGCTCGCCGTAGACGGCCGCGGCCAGCTCGCCCATCACCGCCCGGGGGTCGCCGACGGCCAGCACGGGCAGCGTCGTGGCGGCGGCGCGCTCGGCGCCCGCCGGGTCGGTCAGGACGGCCACGGCGCCGTTCGCCGCCGCCTGGGCGGCGAACTCCGCGCCGTGGAAGCGGGCGCCGGGCAGCGCCGCGTACACGTCGCCGGGGCGGACCGCGCGCGAGTCGTGGGTGATCCCGGTGACCGCGGTGTCACCGCCGGGATCCGGAACGCCGAGCCGCCGGGCCAGTTCGGTCAGCGGGGTCGGGCGGGTACGCGACGGGCGCGGCGCGCCCGGCGGGGTGAGGGTGGTGGCTTGATCAGGGTTGGGCACGGCGGTGAGGTTACCGGCCCGGCCGGGCTGCGGGCCAAAACGGGCCGGTCGCGGCAGCCGCGGGTCGCGCGCACCGTCCGGCGCGGTGCCCGGGCGGTCGTGGTCGGTGCCCGCCATGCTCACCGCCCCTTCGGACCGGCCGGGGACACCGCGGGGGCGGCCGTCTCGGCCGGGTCGTAATCGAGCGGAAGCTTCGGCGCGGGGGCGCCGGAGGGCGGCACCCGAAGGGTCTTGAGGGAGAACTCCATCACCTGCTTGAAGACCGGGCCGCAGATCGAGCCGCCGAAATAGCTGCCCTTGGTCGGGTTCTGGATGACGCAGGAGATCGTGACGCGCGGGTCGTCGGCCGGCGCGAAGCCCATGAAGGACGCGGTGTAGCCGTGGTACCTGCCGGTTTTCGGGTCCACCCGGTTGGCCGTACCCGTCTTGCCCGCCACCCGGTAGCCGTCGATCTTGGCCTTGGTGCCGGTGCCCTCCTCGCTGCCGACCACCGACTCCAGCATCTGCGAGAGCGTCGTGGCGGTCTTCGCGCTCACCACCCGGGTCTTCTTCGGTGCCGGGGACGGCACGAAGCGCCCGTCGGGGCCGGTGATGCCGCGGATCAGGCTGGGCTCCACGCGTACCCCGCCGTTGGCGACGGTGGCGTAGACCGAGGTGGCCTGCAGCGCGTTGAGGGACAGGCCCTGGCCGAACGGGATCGTGTACTGCTGCGAGGCGTTCCAGTCCTTGGGCTTGGCCAGGATGCCGGGGGTCTCGCCGGGGAAGCCGATGCCGGTGGGGTCGCCGATGCCGAACTTCTTCAGATAGGAGTAGAGCACCTGGTTGGCCTGTGCCTGGGTCTTGCCGAGCTGCCCGGTGGCCTCGATGGTGCCGATGTTGCTGGACCGGGCGAGCACGCCGTTGAGCGTCAGGTACCAGGTGCCGTGGTCGACGTCGTCGTGGAAGACGCGGTCGGCGCGCGGGAGCGTGCCGGGCACCACGACCCGGGTCTGCGGGGTGGCGGTGCCGGTGTCGATGATCGCCGCCATGGACATCAGCTTGCTGACGCTGCCGGGCTCGTACGCGTCCTGCACCGCGGCGTTGCCGAGCGCGTCCGGGTCGGCGTGCGTGAGGTCGCCCGGGTCGAAGCCGGGGGCGTCGGCCATGGCCAGCACCTCGCCGGTCCTGTTGTCCATGACGACGACGTAGCCGCGGTCCGCGTGCGACGCCTTGACCTGGGCGCTGATCGCGCTCTGGGCGGCCCACTGGATGTCCCGGTCGAGGGTCAGCTGGACGTTCGAGCCGGGCACCGCGGGCTGCTGCTGGACGCCCGCGGTCGGGACCTGGCGGCCGTTGGACTGGGCGTAGCGGATCTTGCCGTCCTTGCCCGCGAGCTGCTTGTCCAGCATCGACTCCAGGCCGCCGCCGCCCTTGCCCTGGCCGTTGACGAAACCGAGCACCCCGGCGGCGAGGTCGCCGCCGGGGTAGACGCGCTTGGTGTGCGGCTCGCTGAACACCCCGGCCAGCACGTTCGCGCCGGGCTGCGTCAGCGTCCGGGCGGCGAGCGACTTCTTCAGGTCGGAGATCTGGCTCCACACCTGGGGCGTCTGCTGCCGGGCCAGCAGCTGGTAGCGCGAGCCCGGCGTCGAGAGCTTGCGGGCGAGCGTGGTGGCGTCCACGCCGACGATCGGCGCGAGCAGCTCGGCCGCGCGGGTCGGGGCGTCCTTGGACTTCGCCTGCTCGGGCGTGAAGAGGTAGGGGTCGGCGGTGATGTCGTACGCGTCCACGGTCGCGGCGAGGGCGACGCCGTCCCGGTCGGTGATCGTGCCGCGGTCCGCCGTCACGTCGTGCGTGACCCAGCGGTTGACGGCGGCCTTGGCGGCGTACGCGGACGCGTCGAGGGCCTGCACCTGGAGGAGCCGGACGACGAAGATCCCCATCACGAGCGTGAGCGCGACCCCGACGAGCCGCAGCCGCGGCCGCGGCCGCCCGAGCCGCACGACGCCCGCGGGGCGCGTTCGCCGGGGCCCCGGAAGCGGTCGCGCCTGCCGCGCGGGCTTCTCCTGTCCGTGGCCTCGGCCTTGCCTCTGCCTAGCCGGCGGACGTGGTCCCGGGCGCGAGGGGCGCCCCTGCCCCTGCCCTTGCCCTGCGGGCCTGCTCATCGGGCACCCCGGGGGGTGGGGCACGCTGCGGGTACGTGGCTTTTGATCCGTCGTGGCTGAGCGCCCAGTTCCCCGCGCCCCCGGGTGATTGCCACCTGAGCCGAGTTCCCCGTCCGACAGTGCGTCGTGGCTGGCCGCGCACTTCCCCGCGCCCCCGGTCTGTCGCCCTGCGCGGCATGCGCACGCTCTTGCCGCGCTGGGCGAGCGTTTCTCAGGGGCGCGGGGCTGTGTTCGATATGCGGCTGGCGCCGCGTAGGCGCGACCAGCCACGACGGCGGGAAGATCGCGACCCCCTCCGCAAGAGGCACCCCGGAGCGCACGGCGGCGCGGGTGACAGGCACGGGCATGCTCACCTCGTCGGGGTAGGGGTCGTGGCCGCCGGGCTCGGCGGCGTGGTGGACGGCGTAGCCGGTACGGAAGGCGTAGAGCTTCCGGAGGGGCTGGGCTTCGGGGACGGCGGCGGCGGGGGCGCCGTCGCCCGCTCGGGGGTGCCGAGGACCGACCCGTCGGGCCCGAGGAAGGCCGGGTTGCCGCCCGGCACCATGCCGAGCTGCCGCGCCCGGCTCTCCAGAGAGCCGGGCGCCCCGTACTGGTCGACCTCCTGCTGGAGTTGCTGCTGCTCGTCCGTGTACCCCGTCGTCTCCTTCTGCAGCTTGTTGAGCTGGAAGGAGTCGCGGTTGACGGCAGCGTTGAGCAGCAGCAGCGTGATGAGGCCTCCGCCGAGCAGGGTCACGACGAGAATGACGAACGGCGTGCGCGCCGCGGTTGCGGTGCGGCCGCCGCCGGGCCTGCGGGCGGGGCGGACGGGGCTCACGACAGCGCCTCCCCGATGTGCTCCTCGCGGATCCGCTCGGCGGCGCGCAGCCGGGCGGGGGCGGCGCGGCGGTTGTCGGCGATCTCGTCCTCGGAGGGCAGCTCGGCCCCGCGGGTGAGCAGCTTCAGCCGCGGCTGGTACTGCTCGGGCACGATCGGCAGTCCCGGCGGGGCGGTGCTGCTCGCACCGGCCGCGAAGACCTGCTTGACGAGCCGGTCCTCCAGCGACTGGTAGGAGAGCACGGCGATCCGGCCGCCGACCGCAAGGGCACCGACCGCGGCGGGCACGGCCCGCTCCAGGACGGACAGCTCGCCGTTGACCTCGATGCGCAGCGCCTGGAAGGTGCGCTTGGCCGGGTTGCCGCCGGTGCGCTTGGCGGCCTGCGGCAGCGCGTTCCTGATCAGCTCGACGAGCCGGGCGCTGGTGGTGAAGGGCTCGCGCTCGCGTTCCCGTACGACCGCGTCAACGATCTTGCGGGCGAACTTCTCCTCGCCGTAGGAGCGCAGGATGCGGACCAGCTCGCCCGGCGGGTAGGTGTTGAGCACCTCGGCGGCGCTGATCCCCGTGGTCTGGTCCATCCGCATGTCCAGCGGGGCGTCCTGCGCGTAGGCGAAGCCGCGGTCGGCCTCGTCGAGCTGCATGGAGGACACCCCGAGGTCGAAGAGCACGCCCTGGACGCGCGCCACGGACAGCGAGGCGAGGACGTCGGGGAGCTCGTCGTAGACGGCGTGCACGAGGGTCGCGCGGTCACCGAAGGGCTCCAGGCGGCGGGCGGAGAGCTTGAGCGCCTCCGGGTCGCGGTCGAGCGCGACGAGCCGGGCGGAGGGGAAGGTGCCGAGCAGCGCCTCGCTGTGCCCGCCGAGCCCCAGGGTGGCGTCGACGACCACCGCGCCGGGTTCGGCGAGGGCCGGCGCGAGCAGGTCGAGGCAGCGCCGCAGCATCACCGGGACGTGCCGCGGCTCGGTCGGCTGCGGAGGGGTGTCGCTCATGGAGGGGCCGGCCCTTCTCGGACGGTGCTGGCGCGCGGCCCGCCCTGGCGGCGGCGGCCGGCGGTCGGACGTAGAACCTGGTCCCCGCCCGCTCGGCAGAAACGTTCCCCTGGCACCGGGGAAGTGGTGCCAGCGAAACCGTGGAGCGGGAGGAGGCCGAGCCGTACGTCCGCGCAGGTGGTTCACGGGTGCGCGGAGGGCTGGGCCGCGCTCACAGTAATCCGGGCGGAACCTCCTGTGACAGAGCCGAAAAGGTGTCTTCCTGCGCCGACAGGTACTCCGCCCACGCGGTGGCGGACCAGATCTCCACCCGGCTGTTGGCGCCGATGACCGCGCAGTCGCGCACCAGCCCCGCGTACTCGCGCAGCGGCTGCGGGACCGTCACCCGGCCCTGCCGGTCGGGGACCTCGTCGTGCGCGCCGGCGAACAGCAGCCGCTGGTAGTCGCGCGCGGTCTTCGACGTCAGGGCCGTCAGCGGCGTGGCGGCGAGCTGCGCGGTGGCGGCGCGGAAGCCCTCCAGGGGCCAAACGCACAGGCAGCGCTCCTGCCCGCGGGTGATGACGAGGCCGTCGGCGAGCGGGTCGCGGAAGCGGGCGGGCAGCACCAGGCGGTGCTTGTCGTCCAGCCGGGGGGTGTACGTCCCGAGGAACATCGGGGACATCGCACCTCCCGCAGACGCCGTCACGCACCACTTCGCTCCACTTTACTCCACCATGCCCCACGGTCAACGGTGGCCGGGCGCGGGCGCGTCACCCTGTCGAGCGAACCGCGCACGCGCCGCACGACCCGTGTGGGTTACGTCACACACCGCTGGAACGGCCGCACATTCGGCCGATTCGTACGGACCCCGGAGCGGTGCGGAAAGGGTCCGGGCCTTACCGTCGAGGCATGTCGACATCTCCTGGATCTTCCGGACCCTCCGCATCCAACGGTCCGTCCGCCGGTTCCACCGCTCCCTCCGCTTCTTCCGCCGCGACCGCCTCGGTCACCGATCGCCTCGTCCAGGCCAACACGGAGTACGCCGCCGCGTTCACCGACCCCGGCATGGACGCCCGCCCGGTGCTCCAGGTGGCCGTCGTCGCGTGCATGGACGCCCGTCTCGACCTGCACAAGGCGCTGGGTCTCGCGCTGGGCGACTGCCACACCATCCGCAACGCCGGCGGTGTCGTCACCGACGACACCATCCGCTCGCTGGCGATCAGCCAGCGCGCCCTCGGCACCCGCTCGGTCGTGCTGATCCACCACACCGGCTGCGGCATGCAGACCATCACCGAGGACTTCCGCACCGAACTGGAGGCCGAGGTCGGCCAGCGCCCGACCTGGTCGGTCGAGGCGTTCACCGATGCCGACCAGGACGTCCGGCAGTCGATGGCACGGGTGCGGACCTCGCCTTTCCTGCCGCACACCGACGACGTTCGGGGCTTCGTCTTCGACGTGCACACGGGCCGGCTGCGGGAAATCACGAATTAATAACGGCAGCCGAGTGACGAGGACTGCCGCGTAAGGGAAGAATGCAACCGTGCGGTTCCGTCCCGCCGTTCGGACGGCGGGACGCTCCGCACGATGGGGAGGGCCGGTCCAGGGATGACCGTGTCCCGCGGAACATGGCCTAGGAGCACCGGGTGACCACCTTTGACGCACGCGCAAGCCTCAGCGACCTGAGCACGACGGCCGACCGGGTACGCCGCAGTGTGGAGCACGTGATCGAGGGCAAGCCCGAGGTCGTACGGATCGCGCTGACCGTGCTGCTCGCCGAGGGGCATCTGCTCATCGAGGACGTGCCGGGCGTCGGCAAGACCATGCTGTCCAAGGCCCTGGCCCGCTCCATCGACTGCACGGTGCGGCGCATCCAGTTCACCCCGGACCTGCTGCCGTCGGACATCACCGGCGTCAGCGTCTTCGACCAGCAGCAGCGCGACTTCGAGTTCAAGCCCGGCGCGATCTTCGCCCAGATCGTGGTCGGCGACGAGATCAACCGCGCCTCGCCCAAGACGCAGTCGGCGCTGCTGGAGTCGATGGAGGAGGGCCAGGTCACCGTCGACGGCACCTCCTACGAGCTGCCCAGCCCGTTCATGGTCATCGCCACCCAGAACCCGGTGGAGATGGAGGGCACCTACCCGCTGCCCGAGGCGCAGCGGGACCGCTTCATGGCCCGCGTCTCGGTCGGCTACCCCAGCCCCGAGGCCGAGCTGAAGATGCTGGACGTGCACGGCGGCGTCTCCCCGCTCGACGACCTCCAGCCGGTCGCGCACGCGCACGAGATCGTCAAGCTCGTCGAGGCCGTCCGCCAGGTGCACGTCGCCGACCCGGTACGCCGCTACGCGGTGGCGCTGGTCGGCGCCACCCGAGAGCACCCGGACCTGCGGCTGGGCGCCTCACCGCGCGCCACGCTGCACCTCGTCCGGGCGGCGCGGGCCTCCGCGGCCCTGGACGGGCGGGAGTTCGTGCTGCCCGACGACGTGCAGGCGCTGGCCGCGCCGGTGCTCGCGCACCGGCTGCTGCCGACCGCGCAGGCCCAGCTGAACCGGCGCACGCCCGAGCAGGTCGTCTCCGAGATCCTGCAGCGCGTGCCGGTGCCCGACCCGTCGGCGGGCCGCCGCCCGGGCATGCCGGGTGCCCGGGGGCTGTGATGGCCTCCCAGGTCCCCGCGGCGCCGCCCGCACCACCGGCGCAGCCGCCGCGCACCGGCGGCTTCCGCACCGCGCTCGGCGGGCTCACCACCCGCGGCCGCTCCTTCGTGGCCGCGGGTGTCGCCGCCGCGATATGCGCGTACGTCCTCGGGCAGCCCGACCTGCTGCGGGTCGGGCTGCTGCTCGCGGTGCTGCCGCTGGTGTGCGTCGCGGTGCTCTACCGCACCCGCTACCGGGTGGCCGGCAGCCGCCGGCTGTCGCCGTCCCGGGTGCCCGCGATGTCGGAGGCGCGGGTGCACCTGCGGGTCGACAACGTCTCCCGCGTCCCCACCGGCCTGCTGATGCTCCAGGACCGGGTGCCGTACGTCCTCGGCCCGCGCCCGCGGTTCGTGCTGGACCGGGTCGAGCCCGGCGGCCACCGCGAGGTGTCCTACCGGGTGCGCTCCGACCTGCGCGGCCGCTACCCGCTGGGCCCGCTCCAGCTGCGGCTGAGCGACCCGTTCGGGATGTGCGAGCTGACCCGCTCCTTCAGCGCGTACGACACCCTCACCGTGGTGCCCAAGGTCGAGCCGCTGCCGCCGGTCCGGCTCACCGGCCAGGCCAACGGCTACGGCGAGAGCCGCACCCGGGCGCTGGCCTTCGCCGGTGAGGACGACGTCATCCCGCGCGGCTACCGGCACGGCGACGACCTGCGCCGGGTGCACTGGCGCTCCACCGCCCGCTACGGCGAGCTGATGGTGCGCCGCGAGGAGCAGCCGCACCGGGCCCGCTGCACGGTCCTGCTCGACACCCGCGAGTGGGCCTACTTCGGCTCGGGCCCCGACTCGGCCTTCGAGTGGGCGGTGTCGGCCGCCGCGTCGGTCTCCACCCACATGCTGGAGCGCGGCTACGCGGTCCGGCTGCTCACCGACACCGGCACCAGCGTCCCCGGCCCCGAAGGCACCGGGGGCTTCGCCGGCGATTCGTCGGACATGGCGGGCGTGCTGCTGGACACCCTCGCGGTGGTCGGCCACTCCGACGGCCGTACGCTGTCGGCCGCCTACGAGGCGCTGCGGACGGCGAGCGAGGGCCTCATCGTGGCCTTCCTGGGCGACATGGACGAGGAGCACGCGACGAGCGTGGCCCGGCTGCGGCAGCGCACGGGCGGCGCGGTCGCCTTCGTGCTGGACAGCGACGACTGGGTCGCCACCGACGCGACCGGCCGGATGGTGGCGGTGACCGACGCCACCGCCCTGCCGCAGGCCCCCGAGGGGACACGGGCCGCGGTGCGGATGCTGCGCGAGGCGGGCTGGACGGTCGTGGAGGTCAGGGCGGGCGACGCGCTGCCCGAGCTGTGGCAGCAGGCGGACCGCTACCGGTCGGGGGAGAACGCCCCCGGGCCGCAGCACGAGGCGGGGGCGACACGATGAGCGGACGCGCACGGCTGACGATCTTCGCCGCGCTGGCGTCCTTGATGGCGGCCTCGGCGCTGCTGCCGCTGGCCAGCCCGCGCGGCTGGTTCGTGAAGGCCGCGTTCTGCGTCGCCTTCCAGGCCGCTGTCGGCGCCGGGGCCCGCAGGATCCCGCTGGCCAGGCCGCTGACGGTGCTGGCGCAGGCGGTGGTGTCACTGGTCGTGCTGACGATCATGTTCACCCCGCGCCAGGCGCTGGGCGGCGTGCTGCCGGGGCCGCAGGCCTTCCGCCAGTTCGGCCAGCTGATACAGGACGGCATGACCGACGTCACCAACTTCGCGATCCCCGCGCCCGTGACCCCCGGCATCAAGTTCCTGCTGGTCGGCGGCGTGCTGGTGATCGCGCTCGCGGTCGACGCGATCGCGGTCACGTACAACAGCGCGGCCCCGGCCGGGCTGCCGCTGCTGGCGCTCTACGCGGTGGCGGCCGGTCTGGAGGACGGCAGCAGCCAGTGGGTGTACTTCCTGATCGCCTCCATGGGCTATCTGCTGCTGCTGCTCGCCGAGGGCCGCGACCGGCTCTCCCGCTGGGGCCGGGTCTTCGGCGGCGCCCCGCGGCCGGGCAGCTGGTCCGGTCCCGCGGGCGCGGCGGGCGGCGGCGCGCCGCTCGCCCCGGTGCGCACCGGGCGCCGGATCGGCGTGATGGCGCTGGGCATCGCGCTGGTGCTGCCGGTGGCCCTGCCCTCGCTGGGCAGCGGCGTGCTGGACGGCTCCGGCGGTGGCGGCAACGGCGACGGGCTCGGCACGGGCTTCGGCAACTCCACCTCGGTACGCCCCGAGGTCGCGTTGCAGGACTACCTCAACCAGCCCGACAACCGCGAGGTGATGACCTACCGCACCAGCTCCGGCGACGCGCAGGGCATGTACCTGCGGATCGTCGCCCTCGACCGCTTCGACGGCACGAGCTGGTCGGCGTCCAAGGACGAGAAGCTCGACATCCCCGACGCGCTGCCCGCCCCGCAGGGCCTGGCCGCGGACGTCCCGTACACCACCGTCAACACCTCGGTGATCGTGGACCAGGACTACGCGCAGGGGTGGCTTCCGATGCCCTACCCGGCCACCCGGGTGCAGGCCGAGGGGAACTGGCGCTACGAGCCCGAGGGCCGGATGGTCATCGGTGAGGGCAGGCAGACCACCGCGGGCATCCGCTACCAGGTCTCCAGCCTCCAGGTGGACCCGACCGCCGCCCAGCTCGAGGCGGCCCCGCCGGCCACCGGGGACATCGCCCAGCACTACGAGCAGGTGCCCGACTCGCTGCCGAAGATCGTCGAGCAGACCGCCCAGCAGGTCACGCAGGGCGCGGCCGACGACTACCAGCGGGCGCTGGACCTCCAGCACTACTTCACCTCCGGGCAGTTCGTCTACAACACCCAGGCGAAGTCCGGCACCGGCGTCGACGCCATCGCGCGCTTCCTGCAGACCAAAGAGGGCTTCTGCATCCACTTCGCCTTCACCATGGCGGCGATGGCCCGCACCCTGCACATCCCGGCACGCGTCGCCGTCGGCTTCACGCCCGGCTCGATGACCACCAACGGCAGCATGTCCGTCGGCATCAAGGACGCCCACGCCTGGCCCGAGCTGTACTTCGAGGGCATCGGCTGGACGCGCTTCGAGCCCACGCCCTACCGCGGCAACGCGCCCGACTACACCCTGCCCACCAGCCCCAGCACCGGCGGCGAGACCGCCGACCCCGGCCAGCACGGCCAGGGCAGCACCGCGCAGCCCCGGCCGTCCGCCTCGGCGGAGTGCGCCGACCACAGCGGCTCCGGCGCCAGCTGCGCCCCGGCGGCCACCGCGGGCAGCGGCGGCTCCGGCGGCAGCTCGGACGCCTTCCGCTACGCCGGGCTCGCGCTGCTCGTCCTGCTGCTGCTCGCGGTGCCGACGCTGCCGATGCTGTGGCGCGGCCGGCTGCGCGCGCGGCGCCTCGGCGGCGGCCGCGAGACCCGCGAGGAGTACGGCGGGCCCGTGCTCGCCGCGTGGCACGAGGTGCTCGACACCGGGTGGGACTACGGCATCGCACCGGACGAGTCCGAGACGCCCCGCCGGGCGATGGCCCGGCTGGTCGCCGAGGGCGGGCTGAGCGGCTCCGCCGCGGAGGGGGCGACACGGCTGGCCGGCGCGGTGGAGCGGACGCTGTACGCGCCGCAGGCGCCGCCCGCCGCCGGGCTCGCCGCGGACGTCCACGCCGTACGGGCCGGGCTGCACGCCGCGGCCGGGCGGGGCGGGCGCTTCCGGGCGCGCTTCCTGCCGCGCTCGTTCGCGCGCGTCCTCTGGCGGGCCTCCGCGCGCAGCGCGTCCCTCTCCGCCCGCCTCTCCGCGACCACGGACCGCCTGACGGCCCCCTTGCGCCGCCGCCTGCCCGGCGGCGCGGGGTGAGCGCCGACGCTGCGGCGCGGGGTGAGCGTCTTGCGCTCGGCGCGGGGTGAGCGCCGACGCTGCCGCGCGGGGTGAGCGTCTTGCGCTCCGCGCGGGGTGAGCGCCGACGCTGCCGCGCGGGGTGAGCGTCTTGCGCTCCGCGCGGAGTGAGCGCCGACGCTGCCGCGCGGGGTGAGCGTCTTGCGCTCCGC
>NZ_JOHY01000054.1 GCF_000721495.1 Streptomyces sp. NRRL F-5123 | reverse complement strand
GTCACCTACTTCATCGCCCTGCTCTTCATCGCGGTCTGCATCGCGCCCGTCCTCTACATCGTCGTCGGCGGCTTCCGCACCAACTCGCAGATCACCACCAGCCCCGCCGGACTTCCCCACCCCTGGGTCACCGGCAACTACCTCGGCGTCCTGAAGTCCAACAGGTTCTGGGGCGAGTTCGCCAACTCCGTCGTCGTCGCCCTCGCCAGCACGGTCGGCATCGTCGTCCTGGGCCTCATGGTGAGCTTCGTCATCGCCCGCTACGACTTCAAGCTCAAAGGCGCGATGTACTCGCTGTTCGCCGCGGGGCTGATGTTCCCGATGGTCATCGCGATCACCCCGCTCTACATCGTCGTCAAGGACCGGCCTTCTCCTCGCAATACTCCACCGACACCGCGAAAGTCCTCGCCTTCACGTCCCTGGCGATGCTCCCCGCGCTGATATTCTTCGCGATCTTCGAGAAACGCATCGTCGGCGGCCTCACCGGCGCCGTCAAGGGCTGAACGCCCGCCCCCGAGGGGCTGCCGGACCGCCCGGCCCTGCCGGCACCCGGCGGGGCCGGGCGCCGTGATTCTCAGTCGACGAGCCGCGGGAACAGGCCCATTCCCTTGGTCACGGTTGCCCCTTCGGGCAGTTTTCCCCACTCGCCGGCATTCTGGATCCGCTGCTGGGCAAGGGGCCCCAGGTGCTCCTCCGCGCCGAGGGACTCCCACACCTTCTGCGAGGATCCGGGCATGACGGGGTTGAGGAGAACCGCGATCGCGCGCAGCGACTCGGCCGAGGTGTAGAGGATCGTGGCGAGCCGGGCGCGGCCTTCGGCGGACTCGTCCTTGGCCACCTTCCAGGGCTCCTGCTCCGTGATGTAGCCGTTGACGTGCTTGATGAAGCCGAAGACGGTCAGGATGCCGCCCTGGAAGTCGAGCTCGTCGCCGATCTTCCGATCGGCCTCGGCCACGGTCTTCTCCAGCACGGCCCTGAGGGCCTCCTCCGCGGCGCCCTCGCCCGTGGCCCCGGGCAGCGCCCCGTCGAAGTACTTGCCGACCATGGCCGTCACCCGTGAGGCCAGGTTGCCGTAGTCGTTGGCGAGTTCGCTGGTGTAGCGGACGGAGAAGTCCTCCCAGGAGAAGGCGCCGTCCTGTCCGAACGCGATCGCACGAAGGAAGTACCAGCGGTAGGCGTCGACTCCGAAGTGGGCGGTCAGGTCCTGCGGCTTGATGCCCGTCAGGTTGGACTTGGACATCTTCTCGCCACCGACCATCAGCCAGCCGTTGGCCACGACGCGGCCGGGCAGGGGCAGGCCCTGCGCCATGAGCATGGCGGGCCAGATGATCGCGTGGAACCGGAGGATGTCCTTGCCCACCAGATGCACGTCGGCGGGGAAGGTCCGCTCGAACTTGTCCTGGTCGGAGCCGTAGCCGGCCGCGGTCGCGTAGTTCAGCAGGGCGTCGATCCAGACGTAGATGACGTGCCGGTCGTCCCAGGGGACCTTGACGCCCCAGTCGAAGGTGGACCGGGAGACCGACAGGTCCTGCAGGCCGTGGCGGACGAAGTTCACGACCTCGTTGCGCGCGGACTCGGGCTGCACGAACCCCGGGTTGGCCTCGTAGAACTCCAGCAGCTTCGGCCCGTACTCACTCAACCGGAAGAAGTAGTTCTCCTCCTCGAGGATCTCCACCGGCCTCTTGTGGACGGGGCACAGCTTCTCCCCGTTCTCCCCGTCGAGGAGCTCGCCGGGGACCTTGTACTCCTCGCAGCCCACGCAGTACGGACCGGTGTACCCGCCCTTGTAGATCTCGCCCTTGTCGTACAGGTCCTGGACGAACTCCTGGACACGGGCCGTGTGCCGGGCTTCCGTGGTGCGGATGAAGTCGTCGTTGGCGATGTCGAGGTGTTCCCACAGCGGCTTCCACTCGCTCTCCACGAGACGGTCGCACCACTCCTGCGGGCCGACGCCGTTCGCCTGCGCAGTACGCATCACCTTCTGGCCGTGCTCGTCCGTGCCCGTGAGATACCACGTGTCCTCGCCCCGTTGCCGGTGCCACCGGGTGAGCACGTCACCCGCGACCGTCGTGTAGGCGTGCCCCAGGTGCGGGGCGTCGTTGACGTAATAGATCGGGGTGGACACGTAGTACGACTTGGGAGCGTGCGTTTCGGCCATGGGCAGAGCCTAGTCGAGTCGCACTTCGTGATCTGACGGCCCGGCAGGCAGGCGGGGGAGCGGGCCCACGGCTGCACGGTCAGCACCCGACGACGTCGAGCCGTCAGTCCTTCGGTGGCGCCGTGCTCTCCCGTACGGTGAGGGTCGTCGCGATCTCCAGCCCGGTCTGGGGCGCCTGCTCACCCCGGCCGAGGGTCAGTGCGAGTTCGGTCGCCGCGATGGCCATCTCGGTCAGCGGCTGGTGGACGGTGGTCAACGGCGGGTTCACCCAGGACACCGCCGGCAGGTCGTCGAAACCGACCACGCTCACGTCGTCGGGGATGCGCAGGCCGGCCTCCAGCGCGGCCTGGTAGACCCCGAGCGCCAGGAGGTCGTTCGCAGCGAAGATCGCGGTGGGGCGGTCGGGCCGGGACAACAGGTCCCGCGCCGCGGCGTAGCCGTCCTCCCGGGTGAGCTTGGCGTGGACGACGAGGTCCGGATCGGCCGGCAGGCCGGCGGCCTGCAGCGCCGAGCGGTAGCCGTCCAGCCGGGCAGCGCAGCACAGCACGTCCTGCGGCCCGCTGATCATCGCGATGCGGCGATGGCCCAGCTCGGTCAGGTGGCGGGTAGCGGTCCGGCCGCCGGACCAGTTCGTGGCGCCGACGAAGGGGACGTCGTCCGGCAGTTCACGGGTCGGATCGAAGACGACGAACGGAATGCCCTTCGCCTGGAGCTGCTCGCGCTCGGCCTCGGAGAGCTGTGCCACCGACAGAACGCAGTTCGGGCGCCGGGCCACGGTGTCGTCCCAGGCCGGGGCGGGTGAGTCGTGCAGGCCGAAGCTCGAGACCATCAGCCCCACGCGGTGCTTGCGGGCCGCCCGCTCCACGCCCCGGATGATCTCCACGGCCCACATGCTCTCCAGCTCGCGGAACACCAACTCCACCACGTTGTTGCGATTGGCCCCCGAAAGCTTGCGGTAGCCGTACCGGTCGATCAGCTCCTCGACGCGGGCACGGGTGCCGGGCGACACCCCCGACTTGCCGTTGAGCACCTTCGAGACGGTCGGAACCGACACGCCCGCCGACTCGGCGATGTACGCGATCGTCACCGGCCGGGAGGAGTCACCCCCGGGGCGTCCGCCACCATCCGCCAGTTCTTCCCCTGCGTCGTCAGCCAAAGCCGTCTTCCGATCCTTCGCGTCCTCGCCGCCCCCCATGGCCGGCCGAGCGACCGGCAGCCCTGCCCGGCGTGTACGGCACCTTCGCGGTTGCCGTGCAGCCGGACCGGGTACCGACCCGCATCATATTAGCTCTCTCTGCCTGCGAGCGACGAAACTTTCCTGCGGCAGCCCGACGCGGCCCGCCCTTCGGGGGGCGGGCCGCATAGGGCTCAGCCCGTGACGGCGGGGGGTGCGGCGAGGCGGAAGGCGGCCAGCCGGAAGTCCCCGTGCAAGGTGAGGTGCAGGTCGTGCACGCCGTCGAGCGGCGCGGGGAACTCCTGGGTGACGGTCGTCCACGTGTAGCGGCTGCCGGTGACCGGTACGGGGAGGGCCGCGAGGAGGCGTCCGTCGGCCCTGAGTTCCAGGAGGGCCTTTCCCGGCCCGGTGTCCGCGCGCGCGACCTCGGCTTCCAGGCGGATCGCGGAGGTCAGTTCGGCGGAGCGGAAGAGAACGGTGGCGGGACGTGTGGGGTCCGTGGGGGTGGTCGCGTCGCCGGTGGTGCGGGTGGCGTCGACGAGTGTGAGGTTCTCGTAGTCGTCGAAGTCGCAGGCCCTGGTGCGGTGGCCGACGACCGCCCGTGGTCCGGGGGCGGTCCCGGCGACGGTGAGGGGCGCGGTGAGGACGACGTTCCCGGCGGACCGGGCGACGAGGACCTCGTACGTGCCCGGGTCGGTGGTGAAGGCTCCGGTGGTGACGTCCCAGTGGGCGAGCTGTTCGGCGGTCAGCCGGAAGGCGACTTCCCGGCTCTCGCCCGGGGCGAGCCGGACCTTGGCGAAGTCGGCGAGCCGCAGCCGGGGTGCCTCGTAGCGGGCGTCCGTCGCGCGGACGTAGAGCTGGACGACTTCGCTTCCGGGGCGGGCGCCGGTGCCGGTGAGGGTGACCGAGATGTCGACCGTGCCCTCGGGGCCGATGGACGCTGCGGAAAGGCGCAGGTCGTGGTGGGTGAACTCGGTGTAGGACAGGCCGTGGCCGAAGGGGTAGAGGGGTGGGGTGCGGTGGTACTGGTAGGTCCAGCCGGCTTTGACGATGTCGTAGTCGAGAGGGTGGGGGAGTTCGTCGTCGCCCCGGTACCAGGTCTGGGGCAGGCGCCCGGAGGGGTCGGTTTCGCCGAGCAGGACGGCGGCCAGCCCGTGGCCGGCCTCCTGTCCCGCGTGTGAGGTCCACAGCACGGCGGGCAGGTGCGTGTCGGCCCAGTCCAGGGCGTAGGGGTAGCTGCTCATGACGACCAGTGCGGTCTCGGGGCGTACGGCGGCGACCGCCCGCAGCAGGTCCTGCTGACCTTCGGGCAGTGCGGTGGTCGCCCGGTCCTGGGTCTCGCGGCCGCCGATCAGGGGGTGGTTGCCGAGGACGACGACGGCGACGTCGGCGCTCCGGGCGGCGGCCCGTGCTTCGTCGGTGCCGTCGCGGAGCAGTTCGCGGTGGAGGCTTTCGGCGGCCTGCGGGGTCCCGGCCGTCATCCTCACCACGCCGTCGGCGGGGTCGACGGCGGCGTAGCGGCCGGTGAGGACGTTGCGCAGCAGCACGGCGTCGGGGCCGCCGGCCGGGTCGGGCTCCAGCTGGAACGTCTCGTGGATGAACCAGGACTTGAGCTGTCGCTGGTCGGCTTCCAGACGGCCGTCGTCCTTGACGCTCAGGTAGCGGCCGGTGCCGGCGTCGCGCAGGGTCAGTGCGCCTTCGCCCCAGTCGGCGATGTCGAAGGCGGTGTTGCCGAGCAGTTCGCCGGTGGTGCGCGAGCGCAGGGCGACGCGGTCGCAGCCCTCGACGCGGATCACGTGTCCGCCCTGGACGGCGAGTGCGTCTTCCAGCCCTGCGGCAGCGGTGACCTGGTACGGCAGGGTGCCGCTGTACCAGTCCTCGCACAGGGTGTCGGCGAGCGGACCGATGACGGCGACGCGCGGTGCGCGTGCCGCGTCGAGGGGCAGCAGCCCGTCGTTCTTGAGCAGCACCACGGATTCCGTGGCGGCGCGCCGGGCGAGCTCGCGGTGCTCGGGGCAGTCGACGACCTCCGGGCCCACGGCGGCGTACGGATCGAGGTGCGGGTCGAACTCGCCGAGCCGGAAACGCAGTTCGAGTTGCCGCCGTACGGCGCGATCGACGTCGTCCTCGTCGATCAGGGATCGCTCGACTCCCTGGCGCAGCCAGCCGGTGACGGTGGCGCTGTCCTGCTCGTGGTCGGTGAAGCTGTCGATGCCTGCCTTGAGGGCCGCGGCGTAGGCCTGGGGGTGGTCGTCGAAGTAGTGCTCGGGGTCGACGAGGTTGCAGGGCGCTTCGGCGTCGCTGACCACGAACAGCTCGTGGCCGGTGGGGGCGGCCCAGTCGCGCAGTTCGTCCTCGATGAGCGGGCTGACGTGGCACGGGCGGCCGTTGACCAGGTTGTAGGCGGCCATGGCACCGGTTGCCGTACCGGAGGCGACGACGGGCCGGAACGCGGCCAGGTCGTATTCGTGCAGCACGCGCGGGCGCAGCCCGGAGGAGGTGGTGCAGCGGTCGTCCTCGTTGTTGTAGGCGAGGAAGTGCTTGAGGACGGGGGCCGCGCGCAGGTAGCGCGGGTGGTCGCCGGCCAGGCCCTTGCAGTAGGCGGTGCCGAGCCGTGCGGTGTGCACGGGGTCTTCGGAGTAGCCCTCCTCGTTGCGGCCCCAGCGCGGGTCCCGCAGCAGGTTCACCACCGGGGCCCAGGCCTGAAGGCTGCTGGGGCCCGGTCCGGAGGCGGGCGGGCGGTGGTGGTGGAACGCGCGCAGCTCGACCGAGACGGCCTCGGCGACCCGGTGCACCAGTTCCGCGTCCCAGGTCGCGCCCAGCCCCACCGCCTGCGGGAAGACGGTCGCCGCGCCCAGCCAGGCCACGCCGTGCAGGGCCTCGGTCCCGGTGCGGAAGGCAGCGACGCCCAGCCGCGGCACCGCGGGAGCGAACTGGTGCAGCATCGCGAGCTTCTCGTCGAGGGTGAGTCGTTCGAGCAGGTCACCGACGCGCGTCCGCAGCGGCAGTGCCGGATCCCGGAACGGAAAGTTTTCGACAGCGGGGAGGGACGTTGGACTCACGCAGCTGACCCCTAGCAAGTGGGACGGAACAGAAGGCGAAGCGCATCGACGCTGCCACGGGCCCTTCCGGGCTGTCAACGAAAGTAGCAAAGGATTTCTGCTTTCGTTTCTCCTCTTGTCTGACGGGAGAACGGTCGATACGGTCGCCGCCAATCGTCTAAGCGCTTCGACGCTTCACAGGGGAAGGGCCGCCTCCACATGAGCAGTCAGCTGAATCGCAGAAGCTTCGTCACCGCAGCCGCGTCGGTCGCGGGAGCCGCCGTGATGGCGCCCTTGCTGTCCGCCTGCGGAGACGGCTCACATCAGAAGACCGGCACGAACACCAAGACGGGTCTGAAGGCGGCGCTGCCGGCCTACGTCCCCAGCACGCCGGTGAAGCCGGACATCCCGTCCGTGTCGGGCGGCGGCAACGGGGCGGCGACCGACCCCGGGTTCCTGCGCTACCCCGCCGACCAGGTCGCGACGGTCTCCGGTGTGCCGGGCAAGGGGGGCAGCTACACCGCGGTCACTCCCCTGTGGGGGACCGTCCCCACGCCGGGCAACTCCTTCTACACGGCAATGAACAAGGCCCTCGGAGTGGACCTCACCATCAAGCCGGCCGACGGCAACAACTACAACACCATCGTCCCCACCATGACCGCCGCCAGGCGCCTGCCCGACTGGATCCAGCTGCCGGGCTGGTGGAACAACAACTTCAACACCGGCGAACTGGCCGGCACCCAGATCGCGGACCTCACCCCGTACCTGTCCGGCGACAAGATCAAGAAGTACCCGAACCTCGCCGCCCTGCCCACCGGCGCCTGGCAGACCTGCGCGTGGGGCGACAAGATCTACGGAATCCCCTGCTACTCCACCAACTTCCCGCTCGCCGGCGCCATCTTCCACCGCCGGGACGTCCTGGAGGCCAAGGGGATCACCGCAGGCCAGGTCAGGTCCGCCGACGACATGTGGAGCCTGGGCAAGGAGCTGACCGACGCCAAGCGCGGCGTGTGGGCCTTCGACGACGTGTGGACCTACCTGTCCCTCTTCTGGGGCGTGCCGGACAGGTGGAAGCTGGAGGACGGCAAACTGGTCCACAAGTACGAGATGCCGGAGTTCATGGAGGCCATGGACTGGCACTACCGCCTGGCCAAGTCCGGCTTCATGCACCCGGACGCCCTGGCGGGGAACAACGCCAACGCCAACACCCGGTTCTACTCGGGGAAGACGCTGATCGGCGGCGGGGGCCTCGGCGCGTGGAACCTCGCCGACTACCAGGCGGGCACCGCCGCGGACAAGAACTACCGCCGCGGCTCCTTCGACGTCTTCGCCGCCGACGGCAAGAGCACCCCGAGCATCTTCCTGGGTCCCTCCACCAGCATGATCAGCTACCTCAACAAGCGCCTGAAGCCGGCCCAGATCGAGGAACTGCTGTCGGTGGCCAACTACCTGGCGGCGCCCTACGGTTCACGCGAATACACCATGGTCAACTTCGGTGTCGAGGGCGTTCACTACACGTTGGAGAACGGCGTACCGACGGCGACCAAGGACGGCCAGAAGTTCGTCCAGGCGACCACGTACCCCTTCCTTGCCTCGCCGACCTCCGTGACCAGCAACCAGGGTGCCGATGTCGTCACCAAGGACTACACCGGCTGGGCGGCGGCGAACGTGAAGTACGGGTACAAGCCGCTGTTCTGGGGTCTGAATCTCAGCATGCCGCAGTCGATGGCCCAGGCCGCGGCCGCGCAGTCCGTCGAGGACACCATGAAGGACTGCTACCACGGCAAGAGGAAGGTCTCGGACGTCCAGGCCGCCATCTCCAGCTGGAAGGCGAGCAGCGGCGACCGCCTGAAGCGCTGGATGACCGAGAACGTCCTGGACAAGGTCGGGACCGGCCAGTGAGCGTCCAGCAGTCGCAGGACGCGGGCCGACCGGTGCGGCTGACCTGGCGGATGAAGGTGCGGCGGGACAGGACGCTGCTCCTGATGACCGTCCCCTCGATCGCCCTGCTGCTGGTCTTCAACTACGCGCCGCTGTTCGGCCTGGTCACCGCGTTCCAGGACTACGACCCCCTGGTCGGGGTCTGGCACAGCCAGTGGGTGGGCGTCGACCAGTTCCGCCAGCTGTTCCACGACCCGCAGTTCTGGGCCTCGCTGAAGAACACGATCTACCTCAGCTTCGTCCAGCTGATCCTGTTCTTCCCGATCCCCATCGCCCTGGCGCTGCTGCTGAACTCAGTGCTCAGCGTGCGGGTGCGGAACTTCATCCAGTCCGTGGTCTACCTGCCGCACTTCTTCTCCTGGGTGCTCACGATCACCATCTTCCAGCAGATGCTCGGCGGCGCGGGCCTGCTCAACCAGTACCTGCGCTCGCACGACATGAGCACCTGGGACATCATGACCAACCCGCACACCTTCGCGTTGCTGATCACCGGCCAGGCGGTGTGGAAGGAAGCGGGCTGGGGCATCATCGTCTTCCTGGCCGCGCTGACCGCGATCAACACCGAGCTGTACGAGGCCGCCGCCGCGGACGGTGCGGGCCGCCGGCGGCGGATGTGGCACATCACCCTGCCCGGCATGCGCGGAGTGATCGTGCTGATGCTGGTCCTGCGGCTGGGCAACGCCCTGTCGGTCGGCTTCGAGCAGTTCCTGATCCAGCGCGACGCGGTCGGCCACTCGTCGGCGGACGTACTGGACACCTTCTCCTTCTACTACGGCATCACCACCAACAACTACAGCTACGGCGCCGCGGCCGGGCTCTTCAAGAGCGTGATCTCGCTGCTGCTCATCTGGGGTGCCAACAAACTGGCGCATGCCTTCGGCGAGGACGGGTTGTACCGGAAATGACCGACACACTGACCCTTACCCGCGGAGCAGAAGCAGCCGGTGCGCGGACACGGGCCGGCCGAGGCAGGGCCGGAGCCGAGCGCCCGCCGTGGCAGGAGCCGCCCACCGTGGTCGGGCAGGCCGCCAAGGGGCTGACGCTCGTCGGGGTGCTGGCGGCGGTGCTGGTCCCGATCTGGATCATCGTGGTGACCAGCTTCTCCACGCCGGGCGCCGTCAACCGGGCCGGCGGCCTGGTGATCTGGCCGGACGGCCTGACCGTGGAGCCGTACCGGGAGATGCTGGCGGACCCGACGGTCCGGACCTCGCTGCTGGTGAGCCTGGGCGTCACCCTGGTGGGCACCGTGCTGTCGATGGCCGTGTCGATCATGTGCGCCTACGGCCTGTCACGGCCGCGTTCGTTCGGGCACCGCTTCCTGCTGGTGCTGCTGATCGTCACGATGTTCGTCAACGGGGGTCTGATCCCGACGTTCCTGGTCGTGACCGACCTCGGCGGCTACGGCAAGTACTGGGCCCTGATCCTGCCCAGCGCGGTCTCCGTGTTCAACATCCTGGTGCTGCGCTCCTTCTACTCCGAGACCTCCGGCGAACTGATCGACGCGGCACGCATCGACGGAGCCGGCGACTGGCGGATCCTGGTGTCCGTCGTCCTGCCGACCTCCCGTGCCGTGACCGCCGTGGTCGCGCTGTTCTACGCCGTGGGCTACTGGAACTCGTTCTTCAACGTGATGCTCTACATGCCCACCGACAGCCAGAAGTGGCCGCTGCAGTACGTCCTGCTGACGTACGTCAACCGCGGCGTCGGTCTGCCGGGTTCGGTGAACTCCGGCTTCGGCTCCGCACATGCGCAGACCGCCCCGCTGTCGCTCCAGATGGCGGTCGTGGTGCTGACCCTGGTGCCGCTCCTGCTCGTCTACCCGTTCGTGCAGAAGCACTTCCGCACCGGCGTGCTGACCGGCGCGATCAAGGGCTGACCCGCTCGGCCGGCGCACGCAGCAGACCGGGAGCGGCTCCCGTCCACCACTCCCCGCACCACGCGGGGGCCGCTCTCACCCGACGACGAGGAAGGAAGCAGGACGCCACGATGGTGACCATCGCCGACGTAGCCAGACATGCCGGTGTGTCCACCAGCACCGTCAGCTACGTCTTCAGTGGCAAGCGCACGATATCCGCCGCGACCCGGCGCCGTGTCGAGAGCTCCGTCATCGAACTCGGCTACCACCCCAACGCCGGCGCCAGAGCGCTGGCCGGACGCCGCTCGCACGTCCTGGCCCTGGTCGTGCCGCTGCGTTCCGACGTCTACGTCCCGGTCATGCTGGAGATCGCCATCTCCGTCACCGTCGAGGCCCGCCGACACGGCTACGACACCCTGCTGATCACCAACGACGAAGGCCCCGGGGGCGTGCGCCGGGTCGCCGCCAGCGGACTGGCCGACGGGGTGATCCTCATGGACGTCCAACTCGACGACGAACGCATCCCCCTCATCCGCGGCCAGCGCACCCAGGCCGCCCTGATCGGCCTGCCCGACGACCCCAGCGGCCTTTCCTGCGTCGACCACGACTTCGCCACCGCCGGTGCACTGTGCGCGGACCACCTCGCCGACCTCGGCCACCGCGAGATCGCCTTCATCGGCTACGGCCCGGGAACCTACCGGCGCCACGCCGCCTACGCCGAACGCACCCTGGCCGGATTCCGCGAACGAGCCGCACAACGCGGCCTGCGCTTCCTGCACCGCCCCTGCGAGGGCACCTACGAGAGCACGGCCGGGGCCTTCACCCGCATCCTCGGCGACCGGCCCGGCACCACCGCCTTCGTCGTGCAGAACGAGGCCGCGATCGGCCCCCTGCTCAGCCTGCTGCGGTCCAGCGGACGCACCGTCCCCGAGGACACCTCCGTCCTCGTCCTGTGCCCGGCACACGTGGCCGAACAGTACGTGCCGACCCTCACCGCCGTGACCGGCCCGGCCAGGGAACTCGGACAGGTGGCCGTCGAACAGCTCATGCGCCGGATCACCGCGGCCGAACGCGGAGAACAAGCGCCCGACGAACGCGTCCTGCTGACACCGACCCTGGCCCTGGGCCAGAGCACCGGCCCCGCGCCGCGCTAGTGCTGTGACCGGGCCGAACCCGGTCCACCGCACCCGCGCGGTGCCGATCGAGCACGCCGGGCGCAGCAAGCCTTCCCGACCCCGGACTTGAGGAGAAGCCCCCGTATGTCCCCGCACTTCCACGACCTTCACCCCCTTGCGGGACCGGGGGAGTACCCGATCCTGCGCGAGCGCCCGCACGTGAGCGAGCGGCCGCCTGTCCGTGCCGCCGCGGATGCCGGGGCGGAGGCGGCGCTGTGAACGCCACGACGGCCCACCGGACCCTCAGCTGGGGCCACGACGCATTGCGGCTCGACCTGCGCATCGCCGCTGACGGCACCGCCCGCCTCGGCCGGGGCGCCCCCGCCGACCCGGCCCGGGACGGTGCGCTGCCGCTGGTCGAGGTCACCGCCACCGGCCACGGCCGGCACTGGTCCAGCCACCGCCTGGTGGACAGCACTCTCGGCACGCGGCTGCGGCACCGCGCCCACCACGTCACCCGCGAGGGTGAGTGGCACGTGCTCACCGTCGAGCTGTACGAACCGGACACCGGACTGGCCGCCGAGGTGGTGTACCGGTCCCCGGACGGCGTGCCGGCCCTGCGTGCCGAGGTGACGCTGCGCAACGAGGGGGCCGGCACCCTGCACCTCGAATCGGTGACCTCGCTGGCCCTCGGCGGCATCACCGACGTCGACCCGGACACCGCCGACGTGTGGTGGGCCGACAACGACTGGCTCGCCGAGTTCCGCTGGCAGCGTCGGCCGCTGCGGGCAGCGCTGCCCCAGCTCGGCGGGCGGGTCCGGTACGGGTACGGCAAGGGCTCGTTCGCGCTGGCCGGGCAGGGCACCTGGTCCAGCTGCGGGCACCTGCCGATGGGCGCGCTGACCGACCGCGCGTCCGGCCGCGCATGGGTGTGGCAGGTCGAGCACAACGGCGGCGGCTGGCGCTGGGACTGCGGCGAGCGGCACGACACCGCTTACCTGGCGCTGTCCGGCCCCACCGACGGCGACCACGGCTGGCGGCACCCGCTGGAACCGGGCGGCGAGTTCCGCGCGGTGCCGGTGTCGGTGGCGCTCGGCGACCGGCTGGACGACGCGTTCGGCGCGCTGACCAGCTACCGACGGGCGACCCGCCGCCCGCACCCGGACCACGAGAACCTTCCGGTGATCTTCAACGACTACATGAACTGCCTGATGGGCGACCCGACCACCGCGAAACTGCTGCCGCTGGTGGACGCCGCCGCCGACGCCGGGGCCGAGTGCTTCGTGATCGACGCCGGCTGGTACGACGACAGCTCCGGCTGGTGGGACAGCGTCGGCGAGTGGCAGCCGTCCACCACCCGGTTCCCCGGTCCGCGCGGCATCCACGAGGTACTGGACCGGATCCGTGAGCGCGGCATGGTGCCCGGCCTGTGGCTGGAACCGGAGGTGGTCGGGGTGCGCAGCCCCATCGCCACCGAGCTGCCGGACGAGGCGTTCTTCCGCCGCGACGGCGTGCGGGTGGTGGAGACCGGGCGCTACCAGCTCGACCTCCGGCACCCGGCGGCCCGCGCGCACCTGGACGCGGTGGTGGACCGCGTGGTGGGCGAATGGGGCGTCGGCTACCTGAAGCTGGACCACAACATCGACGCCGGCAGCGGGACCTCCGGCCATCCCGCCGAGGTCCCGGCGGCCGGGGCGCTCGGCCACCACCGGGCGCACCTGGCCTGGCTGGAGGGCGTGCTGGACCGGCACCCGGACGTGGTGCTGGAGGACTGCGCGTCCGGCGGCATGCGCGCGGACCACGCGTTGCTGTCCCGGATGCAGCTGCTGTCCACCAGCGACCAGCAGAACCTGCTGCACTACGCGCCGATCGCGGCCGCCGCGCCGACCGCCGTCACCCCCGAGCAGGGCGCCGTGTGGGCCTACCCGCAGCCCGAGGACACCCCGGACGAGGTGGCGTTCACCCTGGTGAGCGCGCTGCTCGGGCGGATCCACCTGTCCGGACCGCTGCCCGGCCTGGGTCCGCAGGCGCGCGCCCTGGTGCACGAGGCGGTGGCGGTCCACCGCGACCTGCGCGCCGACCTGCCGGGTGCGCTGCCGGTGTGGCCGCTGGGCCTGCCGGCCTGGGACGACCCCTGGGTGGCGCTGGCCCTGCGCACCCCGGCCACCACGTATCTGACCGTGTGGCGCCGCCCCGGCGCCGACCCGACCACCACCCTGCACCTGCCGCACCTGCTGGACACCGAGGTGGTCGCGACGGTGCTCTTCCCCGCCGCCGCCCGAGCCACCACCGCCTGGAACCCCGGTGCGGCGGAACTCGCCCTGACCCTGCCCACGGCCCCGTCGGCCGTCCTGCTCCGCCTGAGCTGACCCGCGGCCCACTCCCGGACCGACCGCGGCCACCCCACGGGGCCGCCCCACAGTGCGATGAGGGCTCCACCCCCCACCCCTGCCTGCCGTGCCCGAGCGCACGGCCGGAAGCCCGCCGTTCCGCAGGCGGGAGCACCACATCCCTGTCCGAACACGACCCAATGGAGGGTTTCGTGAAACGGTTTCTCCACGCCGGGCGCGATCGCCTGATCGCCCTGTCCGCCGCTACGGCGCTCACCGCCGCCGCCCTGTCCGTCGGCGCGTTCACCGCCGCTGCTCCGGCCGCCGCCGCCACGTCCGCGACGGTGACGGTCGACAGCAGCCACTGGCTGGCGAACTACTCGTCCACCACTCCCGGCCTGAACACCCAGGTCTACGACGGCAACATGAACGGCCCTGCCATCCCCGGCCTGCTCAAGGACGCCGGTATCGGGATGTTCCGCTACCCGGGCGGCAGCGACGCCGACGTGTACCACTGGCAGAACAACACCGTCGACGGCGGCTACGTCGCCCCGAACACCGACTTCGACACGTTCATGGGCACCGTCCGGGCGGCGAACACCCAGCCGATCATCACCGCGGACTACGGGTCGGGCACGCCGCAGGAGGCGGCGGACTGGGTGCGGTACGCCAACATCACCAAAGGCTACGGCGTCAAGTACTGGGAGATCGGCAACGAGATCCCCGGCAACGGCGAGTACGGCGCGCAGTGGGAGACGGACAAGCACTCCAGCCACAGCGCCACCACCTACGCCACCAACCTCCTGCAGTTCGTCTCGGCGATGAAGGCGGTCGACCCCGGCATCAAGATCGGCGCGGTGCTCACCACACCCGGGAGCTGGCCCGACGGCATCGTCGGCCCCGGTGACACCCAGGACTGGAACCACACGGTCCTGTCGATCGCCGGTCCGAAGATCGACTTCGTGATCGTGCACGACTACCCGACCAGTACCGGCGAAGCCGACCTGCTGGCCAAGCCGCAGACCAACGTGCCGAACATGGCCGGCACGGTGCGGTCGCTGATCAACCAGTACGCGGGCAGCAACGCGCCGAACGTGGGGCTGGCCATCACCGAGACGAACGTCGACAAGTACAAGGACACCGCCCCGAACGGGCTGTTCGCCCCGGACCAGATGCTGACCTGGGCTGAGAACGGCGCGTTCACCGTCGACTACTGGGCCATGCACAACGGCACCGACTGCTCCCACGTGACCACGGTGGACGGCGCCACCGACTACGACGAAGGAGGCGTGCTGGCCAGCGGCTCGTCCTGCGAGCCGCCGGTGAACACCCCGTTCGCGCCCTACTACGGCATCTCGATGGTCAGCAAGCTGGCGCAGTCCGGCGACTCGCTCGTCAAGACCAGCAGTTCCACCCCGCTGATCTCCGCGCACGCGGTGCACCGCGGCAACGGCGACGTGAACGTGATGCTGATCAACAAGGACCCGAACAACAGCACCACGGTGTCCCTGTCCTACAACGGGTTCACGCCGTCCACGGCCGCCCCGACCGTGTACAGCTACCTGAAGAACGGCACCTCGATCACGTCGTCCACCAGCGGTACCGCCACCACCCAGACCGTCCCCGCGTACTCGGTCGTCGTGGTGCAGATGCACCCGAGCAGCGGCGGTGACACCGGCGGGAGCACCGGCGCGCTGCACGCGGCCGGCGCAGGCAAGTGCCTGGACATCGACAACAGCACCACCACCGCCGGTACGCAGGCCCAGATCTGGGACTGCAACGGCGGTGCGGCCCAGGCACTGACGCGCACCTCCGCCAAGGAGTTCCGCCTCTACGCCGGCACCTCCACCCCGATGTGCCTGGACAACTCCGGCAACGGCACGGCGAACGGCACCGCCGCCGTGATCTGGCAGTGCAACGGCCAGAGCAACCAGCAGTGGAACGTCAACTCCAACGGCACGATCACCAACGTGCAGTCGGGGCTGTGCCTGGACGTGAGCGGGTACGGCACCGCCAACGGCACCAAGGTGCAGCTCTGGGCCTGCGGCTCGAACCAGAGCAACCAGCAGTGGACCTTCAGCTGACGCGCGTCGGCTGAACCGCGTCGGGCGGCTCGGCACCCCGCCGGGCCGCCCCCCTCGTCGAAACGACGACAGAACAGGGCCAGCGCCCTTGAGAGGAACAAGAGTGCCCGACCAGCACCAGGCGACCGCCACCGTCAGCAACCCGATCGTCCCCGGGTTCCACCCCGACCCCTCGGTGTGCCGGGTCGGCGACGACTACTACCTCGCCTGCTCCAGCTTCGAGTACTTCCCAGGCGTTCCGATCTTCCACAGCCGCGACCTGGTGAACTGGACGCAGATCGGCAACGTGCTGGACCGCCCCGAGCAACTGGTCCTGCCCCTGGACTCGCCGTCCTCCACCGGCATCTACGCGCCCACCCTCCGGCACCACGACGGCGTGTTCCACCTGATCGTCACCAACGTCAGCGGCTACGGGAACCTGCTGGTCACCGCCACCGACCCGGCCGGCCCGTGGTCCGACCCCATCCGGCTGCCGGACGTGCCCCGCATCGACCCGGACATCACCTGGGACGAGGACGGCACGTGCTGGTGCACCTGCGCCGGCGTCCAGCAGGTGCAGCTCGACCCGACCACCGGCAAGGTGACCGGCGAGACCAGGGACGTCTGGTCCGGCACCCCCGGCGCCCGCTATCCCGAGGCCCCGCACCTCTACCACATCGGTGAGCACTGGTACCTGATGATCGCTGAGGGCGGCACCGAGCGTGCGCACGCCGTGTCCATCGCCCGTGGCACGTCCCCGAACGGGCCGTTCGAGCCGTGCCCGCACAATCCGATCCTCACCCACCGCGGCCACGAGCACCCGGTGCAGAACACCGGCCACGCCGACCTGGTGCAGGGCCCGGACGGCTCCTGGTGGCTGGTGCTGCTCGGCGTCCGCCCGAACGGCGGCACCCCGGGCTGGCACGTGCTCGGCCGTGAGACCTACCTCGCCCCGGTCACCTGGAACGAGGACGGCTGGCCGGTGGCCGGCTCTCCCGACCTGGAGCTGCCCGTCCCGAACTGGCCGCTGCACCCCGTGCCCCCGGTGCCGGTGCGCGACGACTTCGACGACGAACGGCTCGCCCCGCAGTGGGTCTCGCTGCGCGACCGTCCGGCCGAGCTGATCACCACGGGCGAACGCCCCGGGTGGCTGACCCTGCGGGCCCGGGGCGCGTCGCTGGACGACCGGGACGTGGTGTTCGTCGGCCGCCGTCAGCAGCACCACACGTGCCGGGCCAGGGCACTGGTCGACGCGACCGAGGGCGCCGGCGGCCTGGCGCTCCGCATGGACGAACAGCACCACTACGAGGTGGAGGTCGCCGACCGTGAGGTGCGCCTTGTCGCCCGCCTCGGTTCGGTGCGCAGGGCGGTCGCGTCACGACCCGTGCCGGCCGGGCCGGTGGTGCTGCGGGTGGACGTCACGACCCCGGCGCCGGACTACCCGGGCAGCGGCCCGGACCTCGTCACGCTCGGGTTCGAGGAGCCGGACGGCACGGTCACCGCGCTGGCCGCGCTGGACGGCCGCTACCTGTCCACCGAGGTGGCCGGCGGCTTCACCGGTCGCGTCATCGGCGTGTACGCCGCCGCCGGGACCGTCCACGTCGACTGGTTCGACTACGAACAGACCGGCTGAGTGGCGATGTCCGCCGTCGGCCCGGCCCCGTCACCTCCCAAGTGGCCGCCGGCTCCGCCGCCACCGTCACCGGCCCGGTCTCCTGACCGCCCGAACCCGTTCCCAGAACCCGTGCGCGGCGACCGCCCGCACGAGGAAGTCCCGATGACCGAGAGGAACCGAACATGACCGGAACACCCCGCCAGGGGAGAGCCGGCCGGCGGCTGTGGCTGCTGGTGAGCCTGCCGCTTGCCCTGATCACCGCGGTGGGCATGCCCAGCTCCGCCGCCCTGGCCGACGCCGCCCCGAACGGCACCGCGGCCGCGGACGCCACCACCGGCGCGCAGGCCGTGGTGGCGGCGATGCAGCCGAGCTGGAACCTGGGCAACACGCTGGACGCCATCCCGAACGAGACGGCCTGGGGCAACCCGCTGACCACCAAAGCGGTGTTCGACACCGTCCGGGCGGCCGGGTTCCGCAGCGTGCGGATCCCGGTGACCTGGAGCAACGCCCAGGACAGCGCCGCGCCCTACACGATCGACCCGGCCTACATGGCGCGGGTCAAGCAGGTCGTGGACATGGCCCTCTCGGACGGCCTGTACGTGGACCTGAACGTGCACCACGACTCGTGGCAGTGGATCAACAACATCACCACCGCCGACCACGACGCGGTGCTGGCCCGGTTCGACTCGACCTGGCAGCAGATCGCAGCCGCGTTCAGAGACGAGCCGCGCCGGCTGCTCTTCGAGAGCGTCAACGAACCGCAGTTCACCAACGACGCCACCGAGGCGCAGAAAACCCAGGCGATGGACGAGCTGAACACCTCGTTCCACACCGCCGTACGGGACTCCGGCGGCGGGAACGCGACCCGCGTCCTGCTGCTGCCCGACCAGAACACCAGCCCGACCCCGCAGAAGATGAGCGAGCTGTACACGACGATCACCGGGCTGCACGACCCGAACCTCGGGGCGACGGTGCACTACTACAGCTTCTGGCCGTTCAGCGTGAACAACGGCGGCTTCACCACCTACAACCAGCAGACCCAGCAGGACCTGATCGACGACTTCACCGCGGTGCACGACGTCTTCGTCGCCAAGGGCATCCCGGTGTACCTGGGCGAGTACGGCACGCTGTCCTACCCGGACTTCACCAAGCCCGACCAGATCGAACGCGGCGAGGCGCTCAAGTACTTCGAGCAGCTGGGATACGAGGCCCGGATCAACGGCATCACCACCGCGCTGTGGGACGCCGGCTCGTTCCTCAACCGCAACACCCTCCAGTGGCGCGACCCCGAGATGCTCGGTCTGATCAGGGCGAGCTGGCACACCCGCTCCGGCACCGCCTCCACCGACCAGGTGTTCCTGCCGAAGTCCACGCCCGTGGCCGCGCACACCGTCACCCTCAACCTGAACGGCCTGTCGTTCCGGGGCCTGTGGCAGGGCGGCACCCGGCTGCGTCCCGGCGTGGACTACGCGGTGTCCGGCGACCAGCTCACGCTGACCCCCTCGCTGCTCACCCGGCTGGGCGGCGACCGGGCGTACGGCGAGAACGCCACCTTCGAGGCGCGGTTCTCCGCGGGAGCGCCCTGGACGTTCCACGTCATCAGCAACGACCTGCCGGTGCAGTCCGACGCGACCGGTACCGCAGACTCGCTGACCATCCCCACCCGGTTCAAGGGCGACGAGCTGGCCACCATGGAGTCCCGCTACGCGGACGGCAGTGCCGCCGGCCCCTACTCCTGGACGCCGTACCAGGAGTTCAACACCCACTTCACGCCGGACTACCCGAACGGCGCGATCCGGCTGACCTCCGACTACCTCAAGGCCCTCACCGACGGCGCCACCGTCACCCTCACGTTCGACTTCTGGAGCGGCGCGTCCGTCACCTACCACGTCACCAGGTCCGGCGACACGGTCACCGGCACCGTCTCCTGAACACCCCCGGCTGACCGACCCCGGCCCCGTGTGCTCCCCGTGCGGGGCCGGGCGTCAGAAGAACACGAGGAATCGCCTTGCCTTACAGCGTCAGCGCGGACGGCCTGGAACGCCGCACCGCCGAAGAGATCCTCCGTATCGAGCCGTGGGGGCCGCACGCGGTCCGGGTCCGGGCCTCGTCGGGAACAACCGACCCCGACGCTCCCGGCGCGCTGGAGAGCGCCCCGCCCTCCCCCCGCGTCGAGGTGTCCGTCGCGGAGGACGGCTCCGCCCGCCTGGTCAACGGCCGCCTCGCCGTCGAGGCCCTGCCGGACGGCCGCCTGCGGTTCCTGCACGCCGCCTCGGGCCGCGAACTCCTCGCCGACAAGTCCCCCTACCCCCACCATCCCGGCCCCCGCGTCCATGCGGCCGGCGGCCGGACGGAACAGCACTTCGAGGCCTACGACGGCGAGCGGCTGCACGGCCTCGGGCAGCATCTGCACGGGCTCCTGGACCAGAAGGGCTGTGTGATCGACCTCGTCCAGGGCAACACGGTGGCCGCCATCCCCTTCCTGCACTCCTCGCGCGGCTACGGACTGCTGTGGAACAACCCCGCCACCGGCCGCGCCGAACTGGGCACCGACACCACCCGCTGGGTCGCCGACGCCGGCGGGCGGGTCGACTACTGGATCACCGCCGGGGACACCCCGGCCCAGATCCTGGACGCCTACACCCTGGCCACCGGACGTCCGCCGCTCCTGCCCGAGTGGGCGTCCGGTTTCTGGCAGTCCAAGCTGCGCTACCGCACCCAGGAGGAACTCCTGGCGGTGGCACGGCAGTACAAGGAGCGCGGACTGCCGCTGTCCGTCATCGTCTGCGACTTCTTCCACTGGCCCGCGATGGGCGACTGGCGTTTCGAACCGAGCGAGTGGCCCGATCCCGCCGCGATGGTGGCGGAGCTCTCCGGCCTCGGAGTGAAGCTCGCGGTGTCGGTATGGCCCACCGTCGAGCCCGGCAGCGACACCTTCGACGAGTTGCGCTCGGCCGGATGCCTCGTACGGGACGCCGGCGGCGGCCTGCTCACCCAGCACTGGCCCTCCCGCAGCTCCGAGGAGCCGATGCGCCGGATGGCGTACTACGACGCGACCGACTCCGACGCGCGCGCCGCACTGTGGCGACGGCTGAGCGACAACTACCTTTCAGCGGGCGTGGCCTGCTTCTGGCTCGACGCCTGCGAACCCGACCTGTCCCGGGACGCCGCCGACCGTGCCGTCTACGCCGCCGGTCCGGCCGCCGAGGCCGCGAACCTCTACCCGCTGCTGCACACCCGGACCGTCGCCGACGGCCTGCGCGCGGCCGGCGAGGACCGGCCGCTGTCCCTGGTCCGCTCCGCATGGGCGGGCAGCCAGAAGTACGGCGCCGCTCTGTGGTCCGGCGACATCCCCACCACCTTCGACTCCCTCGCCCGGCAGATCAGCGCCGGACTGAACGTCGCGATGAGCGGCATCCCCTGGTGGAACACCGACATCGGCGGCTTCTTCGGTGGCGACCCCGACGACCCCGCCTACCGCGAGCTGCTGATCCGGTGGTTCCAGTACGGCACCTTCAGCCCCGTCATGCGGCTGCACGGTGACCGCGTGCCCCACCACCCCGCCTTCTCCACGGACATGACCGGCGGGCCGAACGAGGTCTGGTCCTACGGGGAGCAGGCGTACGGCATCCTCCGTGACCACCTGCTGCTGCGCGAACGCCTTCGCCCGTACCTGGAAGCGCTGTCCCAGGACGCGCACCGCACCGGCGCCCCGCCGATGCGCCCGCTGTTCTTCGACTTCCCCGAGGACGAACGCGCCTGGGACGTGGACGACCAGTTCCTGCTCGGCCCCGACGTGCTGGTGGCACCGGTGTACGAGGAGGGCGCGCGCACCCGCCGGGTCCACCTGCCCTCCGGCGCCCGCTGGCACGACCCGGTCACCGGACACGTGCTGGAGGGCGGAACGGCGACCGACGCCGACGCCCCACTGGAGCGCATACCCGTCTTCGTACGCGAAGGAGCCGCCGTCGCACAGGCGTTGCGCTGACGTGTGCATGTGGCGGGACGCGCAGCCGCGCGGCCCGCACTTCCCTCAGGACCGCGGCGGTCCGAAGGAACGCGAATGAAAAGACCCCTTCCCGGCAGATGGAGCGACAGATGACAGGCTTGCGGATCACGGAGAGCGGCGCGGCAGCGCTGACGTTCCACCCACTTCCGGCGGCGGCGCCGACCTCGTCCGCGGGCGCGCCCGCGGTGATCGTCATGCCGGGCGGCGGCTACACCTTCCTCGCTCCGCACGAGGGGAAGCCCGTCGCGCAGTGGCTGAACCGGCTCGGATTCGCCGCCTGGGTGCTGGAGTACCCGGTAGGGCCACAGGACTTTCACCCCGCGCCGCTGGACTCGGCACGGGCGGCGATGCGTGAGGCGCGTTCGCAGGCGCCGGGGCTGGGGGTCGACCCGGCGCGCATCGGGGTCCTCGGCTTCTCCGCGGGCGGCCACCTCGCCGCCCACCTCGCTGCCGGCCCGGACACGGCCGACGACGAGCGGCCCGACTTCGCGGTGCTCTGCTACCCGGCCTCGTCATGGCACAACTTCGGCCCCGCCGCAGCCGGCGGACCGGACGGCGACCCGCTCCTCGGCCCCGGCTCGACCCCGGAAAAGCGCCGAGCGGTCTCCATCGAGCTGGTCGCCGTCCCGCAGACCCCCCCGACCTTCATCTGGCACTGCGCGGACGACGAGACCGTCGGGGTCGACCACGCCCTGTCCCTGGCCCAGCGCCTGGCCTCCCTGCGGGTCCCGGTCGAACTGCACGTGTTCCCCACCGGCGGACACGGCGTGGGACTGGCCGAGGACATGACACCCGCCGGCACGTGGACGTCCCTGTGCGCGCAGTGGCTCCGCAGGACGGCCGGCCACGAGTAGTTCGCAGGCCTCCGTCCGGGCGGGCGACCGGCCCGGCAGCGCGAAAGGCCCTCCGCCCACTCCACACCACCGACGACGACCACCAGCTGAGGACCGACGGCAACCGGCCGTCCATGTCCCCGCAGAAGCCCGACGGGCACGACGCTCGCGAACCACCGTCCACAGGAGACAACATGACCACAGACCGTACGACCGGGACGGGCATCGCCTCGATCCTCGACGGCGTCGATCAGCGCGTCGCCGCCGGCCCGTTCCGCGCGACCTGGGAATCCCTGGCCGGCTACCGGGTCCCCGACTGGTACCGCGACGCCAAGTTCGGCATCTTCATCCACTGGGGTCCCTACAGCGTCCCCGCGTTCGGCAACGAGTGGTACGCGCGCAACATGTACGTGGCCGGCCAGGCCGAGTACGACCACCACCGCGAGACCTACGGACCGCAGGACGAGTTCGGCTACAAGGACTTCATCCCGCACCTCACCGGCGCGAATTTCGACGCGGACGAGTGGGCGAGCCTGTTCCGGCAGGCCGGGGCGCAGTACGTGGTGCCGGTGGCCGAGCACCACGACGGGTTCGCCATGTACGACACGGCGCTGAACCCGTGGAACGCCGCCGCGACGGGCCCCGGGCGCGACGTGATCGGCGAGCTCGCCCGAGCGGTACGCGACCGGTCGATGGTGTTCGGGCTGTCCTCGCACCGCGCGGAGCACTGGTGGTTCATGAACGGCGGCATGCGCTTCGACTCCGACGTGCGCGCCGGCCGCCACGCCGACCTGTACGGCCCCGCGCAGCCCGAGGAACTGCCGCCCACCCGGGACTTCCTCGACGACTGGCTGGCGCGCACCGCGGAGCTGGTCGAGCGGTACCAGCCCGAACTGCTCTACTTCGACTGGTGGATCCAGCAGCCGGCGTTCAAGCCCTACCTGCCCCGGCTCGCCGCCTACTACTACAACACGCTCGCCGGTGCCGGTCGCGGCCCTGTCCTGGCCTACAAGCACGACGCGTTCGCGCCCGGCACGGCGGTGTACGACGTCGAGCGCGGCGTGAGCGCGACGCTGCGCCCCGACCCCTGGCAGTCCGACACCTCGGTGTCGCGCAACTCCTGGTGCCACATCGAGAACCACGACTACAAGAGCGGCCCCGAACTGCTGGCCACCCTCGTCGACACGGTCAGCAAGAACGGGTGCCTGCTGCTGAACATCGGCCCGCGCGCCGACGGCTCCATCCCCGAGCACGAGGCCGGTCTGCTCCGCGAGATCGGCGCGTGGCTGGGCGTCAACGGCGAGGCGATCTACGCCTCGCGGCCCTGGACGGTGTACGGCGAGGGACCGACCCAGATCAAGGACGGCCAGTTCACCGACGGCGCCCAGGCCGCCTACCAGCCCGAGGACCTGCGCTTCACCACACGCAAGGAGCACCTGTACGTGACCGCGCTCGGCGGCGTGCGGGACGGCCGGATCGACGTACGCTCCCTGGGCAGGAACCTGACGCTGTTCCCGCAGGAGATCGGCTCGGTCCGGATGCTCGGCCACCCGGAGCCGCTCGAGTTCGAGCGCGGCAGCCACGCACTGACGGTGCGCCTGCCCGAGAGCGCCGCCGGGACACCGATGCCCGTGCTGCGCGTCGACCCCGCCCGCTGACGGCCTACCCGCGTGCACCCGGCGGGCGGGAGGCGCCGGAAGTGCGCGTGGGCGCGTTGCGCCAGGATTCACCTGGCCCAAGCCCCACCTCGACGATCACGGAGGACTTCCGGAACCGCGTGCTCCGCGCTTCGGCCCACTTTCCCCGCGGCAGCCCGCCCTCGTTCCTCCTGCCCCCCGACACCTTCGGTCACAGCCCCTCGTCATGGCCGGGACGACGTGCGGGTGACGATGACCGCGTAGCGGCACTCGGCCTCGGTGCTGTTGTGGAAAGCGCATGGCGCGGGCTCTGCGAGTTCCAAGGTGTCACCGGTGTCGAGTTCGTGGACAGTGGCGCCCTCATGGAAGGTCAGGTGACCGTCGAGGACCCAGATGACCTGGCGGATGAACGCGAACGCGGCAGCCGGGTAGGCCACGCGGGCTCCGGCGGGCAGGCAGATCTCGGAGACCTCCGCCGGGAAGGTCGCCCCGGAGATCTGGCGCCGCCGGTATCCCGTATCAGGGTCGCACCACTCGGTGGCGCGGGCACGGCGGGTGAGTCCGGCTGATCTGTCCGAGTCCTGGCTCGCGGACTGCTCGGCGAGGGCGAGCAGTTCGGACACGCTGAGCTGGAACGCGGCGGACAGTTTGCCCAGGACAACGGCGGTGGGGCTGCTCTCGCCGTTCTCGATCCGGCTGATCATCGCGCGGGACACGCCGGAAGCCTCTGCCAGTTGGGCCAGGGTCCAGCGGTGCCGGTTGCGCTCGGCGCGGATACGGGTTGCGATCTGCCCGACCAGTGGTTCTATTATATTGGACATGAATCTAGTATATAAGAATAACCAGGTCGTGGTGCGCCCAGCCATCCCACAGGACGCGGAGGCGGTCCGCTCGATCCGGAATCGAGCGATCGAGCACTCGACTGCGCTGTGGACGAACACCCCGCTGTCGGGAGCCGATGGCGCCGCCTGGCTGGCCCCTCACCTCCGACGGGGCTCAGCGTTCACCGCCGAGGCATCGGGAGAGGTGGTCGGCTTCGCCGTGTACGGGCCGTGGCGGCACTCCGACGGCTACTGCCACACCGTCGAGGACTCGGTCTACGTCGACGACGGCGAACACCGGCGCGGCATAGGCTCCGCCCTGCTGGGCACACTCATCGACGCGGCCCGCCACGCCGGCCACCGCATCGTCATCGCTGACATCGAAGCCGGGAACACCGCCTCCATCAAGCTGCACGAACGATTCGGATTCGAGCACGTCGGCACCATCCGCGACGCCGGCACCAAGTTCGGGCGCTGGCTCGACCTGACGATCATGCGTCTGCCCCTTGCCTGACCGCACCAGTGCCTTGCACCGGTAAAGCACTGCATCGGCCCACGCCAGGCCGGACGCCTCGGCCCACTGCGCGAACTGCTCCAGCGGCGCCCGGGCCGCAGGACCGAGCCGGGCGGACGCCTCGACGCGGTCCGGCGTGAAACACACGCTCTGGATCTGGCGGCGGACGGGGCCTGCCTGTACCGCGTCCGAGCGCTCCAGGGCCGCCGCGAACCGACCCTGCACGAGGTCTCCCGGCGCCGGCGCCGCCGACCCCGCCCGGCTCGGCGAGCAGCTCGCGCGAGGGACTGACCGCCGTCCAGGCACGGAAGGCTCCGAGAGAGCTGAACGACGAGAACGGCCGGCTCAGCCGCTGCGCGCTCAGCACTCGATGACGTTGACGGCCAGCCCGCCGCGGGCGGTCTCCTTGTACTTGACCTTCATGTCCGCGCCCGTCTGCTTCATCGTGCGGATGACCTTGTCGAGGGAGACGTGGTGGCGGCCGTCGCCGCGCATCGCCATCTTCGCCGCCGTCACGGCCTTGACCGCCGCCATGCCGTTGCGCTCGATGCAGGGGATCTGGACGAGGCCGCCGATCGGATCGCAGGTCAGGCCGAGGTTGTGCTCCATGCCGATCTCCGCGGCGTTCTCGACCTGTTCGGGGGTGCCGCCGAGGATCTCGGCGAGGCCGCCGGCGGCCATCGAGCAGGCGGAGCCGACCTCGCCCTGGCAGCCGACCTCGGCGCCGGAGATCGAGGCGTTCTCCTTGAAGAGCATGCCGACGGCGCCCGCCGCGAGGAGGAAGCGGACGACGCCGTCGTCGTCGGCGCCGGGGACGAAGCGCCGGTAGTAGTGCAGGACGGCCGGGATGATGCCGGCGGCGCCGTTGGTGGGGGCGGTGACGACGCGGCCGCCCGCGGCGTTCTCCTCGTTGACCGCCATCGCGTAGAGGGTCAGCCACTCGGTGGCGTGTGCGGCCGGGTCGCCTTCCGCGCGCAGCTGGCGGGCCGACACCGCTGCCCGGCGGCGGACCTTCAGGCCGCCGGGGAGGATGCCCTCGCGGGACAGGCCGCGCTCCACGCAGTCCTGCATGACCTGCCAGATCTCCAGCAGGCCGGTGCGGATCTCGGTCTCGGTGCGCCAGGCCTTCTCGTTCTCCAGCATCAGCGCGGAGATCGACAGGCCCGTCTCACGGGAGCGCTGCAGCAGCTCGTCGCCGGTGCGGAAGGGGTGGCGCAGCACCGTGTCGTCGAGCTTGATGCGGTCGGCGCCGACCGCGTCCTCGTCGACGACGAAGCCGCCGCCGACGCTGTAGTACGTCTTGGCCAGCAGCAGCTCGCCGCCGTGCCCGCGGGCGGTGAGCGTCATGCCGTTGGCGTGGTAGGGCAGTGAGCGGCGGCGGTGCAGCACCAGGTCGGCCGCCGGGTCGAAGGGCACCTCGTGCGCGCCGAGCAGCGCGAGCCGCCGGGCGGCGTGCACGGCGGCCACCTCGTCGTCGGCGGTCTCGACGTCGACCGTGCGCGGGGAGTGGCCGGCCAGGCCCAGCAGCACCGCCTTGGGGGTGCCGTGCCCGTGGCCGGTCGCGCCGAGCGACCCGAACAGCTCGGCCCGGACGCCGGCGGTCGCGGTGAGCAGGTCCTCGTTCTTCAGCCGCTGCGCGAACATCCGGGCAGCGCGCATCGGGCCCACCGTGTGCGAACTGGAGGGGCCTATGCCGATGGAGAAGAGGTCGAATACGGAGATAGCCATGGCTCGTGTGCTCCCTGGTCACCGCGGACGCCGTTGTCCGCGGGGTGCTGCCGGGTGGTACGGGGTCCCGCGGGTCGCGCGGGGTCCTGCTCGGGCGGCGCGGTCGCGCCGGTGCTGCGGTGGCGCGGGGTCGCGCCGGGGGGCCTGCCGGTGGTGCGGGTCCGCGGCCGCGGGGCGTGTCGTGCCCCGCGGCCGCGGGCGGTCAGGCGCCGAGCCCCGGGTAGAGGGGGAAGCGCTCGGCGAGCGCGCTCACCCTGCCCCGAAGGCTGTCGGCGTCGAAGACCGGCTGGAGGGCGGCCGCGATGATGTCGGCCACCTCCCGGAAGGCGTCGGCGTCGAAGCCGCGGGTGGCCAGCGCCGGGGTGCCGATCCGCAGGCCCGAGGTGACCATCGGCGGGCGCGGGTCGTTCGGGATCGCGTTGCGGTTGACCGTGATGCCGACGTCGTGCAGCCGGTCCTCGGCCTGCTGCCCGTCGAGGGCGGAGTCGCGCAGGTCGACGAGCACCAGATGGACGTCCGTGCCGCCGGACAGCACCTTGACGCCGACCGCCGCGAGGTCCTCCCGGCCCAGCCGCTCGGCGAGGATGGCCGCACCCTCCAGCGTACGGGCCTGGCGGCCGCGGAACTCCTCGGTCGCCGCGGCCTTGAAGGCCACCGCCTTGGCGGCGATCACATGTTCCAGCGGGCCGCCCTGCTGGCCGGGGAAGACCGCGGAGTTGATCTTCTTGGCCAGGTCGGCGGTGGACAGGATGACTCCGCCGCGCGGACCGCCGAGCGTCTTGTGCGTCGTGGTCGTCACCACGTGCGCGTGCGGGACGGGCGAGGGGTGCAGCCCCGCCGCGACCAGCCCGGCGAAATGCGCCATGTCGACCATGAGGTACGCGCCGACCCCGTCCGCGATCCGCCGGAAGGCCGCGAAGTCCAGCTGCCGCGGATACGCCGACCAGCCGGCGATGACCAGCTGCGGCCTGTGCTCCTTGGCCAGCCGCTCCACCTCGTCCATGTCGACCCGGCCGGTCTCGGCGTCGACGTGGTAGGCGGCGACCTTGTAGAGCTTGCCGGAGAAGTTGATCTTCATGCCGTGCGTCAGGTGCCCGCCGTGCGCCAGATCCAGGCCGAGGATCGTGTCGCCCGGCTTGAGCAGGGCGAACATCGCGGCGGCGTTCGCCTGGGCGCCCGAATGCGGCTGGACGTTCGCGGCCTCGGCGCCGAAGAGCGCCTTGATCCGGTCGATGGCCAGCTGCTCTACGACGTCGACGTGCTCGCAGCCGCCGTAGTAGCGGCGCCCGGGATAGCCCTCGGCGTACTTGTTGGTCAGCACCGAGCCCTGGGCTTCGAGGACCGCGACGGGCGCGAAATTCTCCGACGCGATCATTTCCAGGGTGGACTGCTGGCGGCGCAGCTCGGCGTCGACCTCGGCGGCCACCTCGGGGTCGAAATCGTGCAGTGACTGGTTCAGGAGCGACATGGGATCTTCCCTCGGGTACGGGGTGGGGACGACGGCTCAGGCCGCGGTGAAGTCGTCGTACTCGGCAGCGGTGAGCAGCTCCGCGTCCTCGTCGGCGACCCGCACCTTGAACAGCCAGCCGCCCTCGAAGGGCGCGGAGTTGACCAGCGAGGGATCGTCGGCCACGTCCTGGTTGACCTCGGTGACCTCGCCGGACACCGGGGCGTACAGCTCGCTCACGGACTTGGTGGACTCCAGCTCGCCGCAGGTCTCGCCCGCGGTGACCGTCGAGCCCGCCTCGGGGAGCTGGACGAAGACGACGTCACCGAGCGCGTCGGCGGCGTGCGAGGTGATGCCCACGGTGGACACGCCGCCATCGGCGGGCGAGACCCACTCGTGCTCCTTGCTGTAGCGCAGGTGCTCAGGATTGATGCTCATGACGGAATTCTCCCGGATGCGAAGGGTTGCTGGTGGAGGCGGCGCGGCGGCCTGTGGATAACTCTCGTCACCCCGGGCGGCCGCGCCGGACGGAGATCGGCGTGGACGGGCCTGGACGGGCCTGGATCGGCCTGGGCCGGTGTGGATCGGTGGGGAGGCGCAGGACGGGCGCGGCTCGCGGGCGGACCGCCCGGTGGTCCTTCCCGGCCGGCGCCCGCGGGCTCAGCGCTCGCGGCGGTAGAAGGGCAGCGCCACGACCCGGTACGGCTCCCGGCTGCCCCGGATGTCGACGGCGACGTCCGCCGTGTCCGGCGCGGCGGCGGACTCGTCGACGTACGCCATCGCGATGGGCACCCCGAGCGTGGGGGACGGGGCGCCCGAGGTGACCTCGCCGACGACCGCGCCGTCCGGGCCCGTGACCGCGTACCCCGCGCGCGGCACCCGGCGGCCCTCGGCGACCAGCCCGACGAGCGTGCGCGGCGGCTGCTCGGCGGCCCGTGCCGCGGCCGCCAGCAGCGCCTCGCGGCCGACGAAGTTGCCCGGCTTGTCGAATTTCACGACCCGCCCGAGCCCGGCGTCGAAGGGCGTCACGTTCGCCGTCAGCTCGTGCCCGTACAGCGGCATCCCGGCCTCCAGGCGCAGCGTGTCGCGGCAGGACAGGCCGCACGGCACGAGCCCGGCCCGAGCCCCGGCCGCGAGCAGCGCCTCCCACAGCCGTTCGGCGTCCGCCGGCGCCACGAACAGCTCGAAGCCGTCCTCGCCGGTGTAGCCCGTGCGGGCGATCAGCGCGGGCACCCCCGCGACCGTGCCCGGCAACCCCGCGTAATAGCGCAGGCCCGGCAGGTCCGCGTCGGTCAGCGAGCCGACGATGCCGGGCGCCTCGGGGCCCTGCACGGCGAGCAGCGCGTACGCCTCCCGGTCGTCGGTCACGGTCGCGTCGAACTCCGCGGCGCGCAGCGCGAGGGTGTCCAGCACCGTCTGGGCGTTGGAGGCGTTGGCCACGACCAGGTAGTGCTCCTCGCCGAGCCGGTAGACGATCAGGTCGTCCAGGATGCCGCCGTCCGGGGCACACACCATCGTGTAGCGCGCCCGGCCGACCGCGAGCGCCGACAGGTGGCCCACCAGGGCGTGGTCCAGCGCCTGCCCGGCCTGCGGGCCGGTCACGGTGATCTCGCCCATGTGGGAGAGGTCGAAGAGCCCGGCCCTGGTGCGCACGGCCTGGTGCTCCTCGCGCTCACTGCCGTACCGCAGCGGCATGTCCCAGCCGGCGAAGTCGGTCATGGTGGCGCCCAGCGCGCGGTGGACCGCGTCGAGCGCGGTGCGGCGCGGTGCGGCGGAGGAAGGGCTCGGTGCTGCGCTCATCGAAGGTGCTCCCAAAAGCGGCGGACGGGTCGTGGACTGCCGGCCGGGGCTGACCCCGGCCTCCCCATCTGTCATCGGAACCTGAGAGGTTCACCGTGACCCTGCGGGCCCCGGCTTGCACCTTGGGTGGGGCGGGACCGGTGAACGCGGCCCGCCCGCTTTTCAGATCTGCCTCGTCCGCGCGGTATCTGTGCCTGAGAGATTCAAGGGAGGACTTGCTCCTTCGGCGCCCGGCCCCCGCCGTCGTCCGGTGGGGCGGGACTCTCCCGCGCGGCCTTCGAACGGCCGGTATGCGAATTGTGGGTACTGCTCGTGCCGCCGGCGCAGGTCGTGCCCTTCCCGCCGCCGGTACGCGCCGCCATCATCGCATGCCCGGGCGGGGGCGGCGGCCAGCCGATAGGGTTTCCCGGCAGGCAACGGGTGCCGCCGACGGCGGCACACAGCGCGGACGAGGATGGACATGGACAATCCGGCACCGTACATATGGCCGGCGAACGAGCTGGAGGAGGTGCTCGCGGCCAGCCTCGGCAACCCCGCCGCGACCCCCCGGCTGCTGGAGGTACTCGGCCGCTCCCACGTGTGGGTGCCGCTGCCCAACGGCGGCTCGCCCGCGTCCACCGACCTCGACCTGCCCACCGTGGAGCTGGGCGGCGCGCCCTATGTGCCGGTCTTCAGCTCGGAGCAGCAGTACCGGCTCGCCGCCGAGGGCATGGCCTGCACGGTCGCGCCGGTCCGCGACTTCGCCCGCGGCCTGCCCCCGATGGTCGGCATCGCCGTCAACCCCGGCGGAGCCGTGGGAGTGCCGCTGCCGCCCGCCGCGGTCGCCGAGCTGTGCCGCGGGGCCCGGACGCCCGGGGCGTACGGCGAGCAGGTCCCCGGCGGCGCCAGGGTGCGGCTGTGGGAGCCCGCGCCGGACGAGGAGCCGGTCGACTTCCTGGCCATCGCCGCCGCGGAGTACGCCGTCACGCCCGTGGTGCTGAGCGCCCGCCGCGCCATGGCCGCCGTCGAGGAGGAGCCGCCCGCGCTCTTCGTCGGCGTCGAGCTGGACGGCTGGCAGGAGAGCGACCGCGCCGCCGCCATGGACGCGCTCGGCCGGGCACTGGGCGCCGCGCCGCTGCCCTGGCCGGTCCATCTGATCCTGCTCGACGTCGCCCAGGACCCGGTGGCCGACTGGATGCTGGAGACCGTCCGGCCCTTCTACGCCACGGACTGACTCCGGCGGATGCCCGGTGCGGGCGTATACGAGCCGTATACGAGCCATTTAGTCCGTGCCGCTTGAGTCGGTCAGCGTTCCACCGGTCGGAGCCGACCTGATTTGATGGCGTAATGACGGCGTAAGACGAACTGACGGGAAAGGGGCGGTCCGACGTGATCGCGGGCGCGCACGGCGGCGCGGCGGCCGGCCATGTGGAGCAGATGCTGCTCCAGGTGGCGCCCGGCCGCTACGACGCATACGAGAACCTGCTCGCGTCGTTGGCCGACGGCCAGGTCTGGATGCTGCTGTGGCAGGGCGCGCCCGGCACCCCCGACGCCCAGTACGCCGCGATGGAGGTCTCCGGCCACCGCTACGCCCCGTGCTGCACCTCCCCGCGCGAGCTGGGCGCCAGCGGCTGGAACCGCGAGCACGAGGTCGCAACCGGCCGGGACATCGCGCTCAGCCTCTTCCCCGACCACTGCGGCCTGTGGCTCAACCCGCACGCCCCCGGCGGCGGCGTCGGCATCCCCTGGCCCGACCTGCGCCGCGTCGCCGCGGGCCTGGACCTGCTGCCCGCGGGCCCGCTGCGGATCGGCGAGCCGGCGGTGCAGATGCCGCAGTTCTACGCGCTGCTGGCCACGGCGGCGCAGCGTACGCCCGCGGTACGCGCGCTGCGGCAGGCGTGGGTACAGCCCGCGCTGGGCGAGGCGTACCTCGCGATCGGCGTCGAGGTCTACGACTCCTCGCCGCAGGCGGTGGAGGCCGTACGGCTGATGATGCAGCAGGCCGTGCCCGGCGTCCCGGAGGGTCTGCCGGTCTCGACGGTCGCGATGTCCGACCCGCACGACCCGGTCGCGATGTGGCTGCGCGCCAACGCCCAGCCCCTCTTCGACCGCGACGCCTTCAGCAGCCCGCCCGCCTGGGGCCCGCCGCCGCGTTACTGAGCGCCGGGGCGACGCGCAGCGGCGCGGATCCCGGACGGCACGCCCCGGACACGCGCTCAGGTGTCCAGCAGGCCCAGCGGCGGCGCCCCGAGCGCGAGCAACTCGGCGTGGAAGGCCGGCAGCGAGAACGACGCCGAGCGCTCCGCGCGTTCGCGCGCCCGCATGATCTCCAGCTTCCCCCAGGTGTACCGCCCGTATCCGGCGTCGAAGGTCCCGCGGCGCGCCTCCGAGGCGGCCCCCGCCGGGGCCAGATGCGCGTCCCTGACGAACAGGTGCGTGGCCTCGGCCACGTCCATCGCCCCGGTGTGCAGCCCGATCGCGCAGGTCAGCCGGGTCACCCGGACCAGCGCCTCCAGGGCCACGCCGATCGCGAAGCGCGGGTCGCGCGCCCGGAAGCCCTCGTCGAGGCAGACCTCCTCGACGTAATGTGCCCAGCCCTCGCAGAAGGCCAGGCTGTGCAGCACCCGGCGGACCGGGCCGGCCGCCCGGCGCAGGGCGCGGCCGTGCGCGAAGTGGCCGGGCGCGACCTCGTGCACGGTGATCGACGGCAGGCTGGTGCGGCTGAAGACCGTCAGCCACTCCTCCCGCTCCTGCGCGGGCCAGTCCGGCTCGGGCGGGGTCACGTGGTACCAGGACGGCGTCTCGGGCTCGCCCGGGCCCGCCCACGTCATCATGGCCATCGCCCAGCGGCGCGAGGGCGGCGCGGGCCCCACCAGACACTCGCCGTCGAGGTAGGGCGCGAGCTGCCGCTGGCGGGTGAAGGCGATGACCTCCTCGGTGAGCCGGGCGGCGGCCGGGATGACGCCGTCGGCGCCCGGGTGGTCGGCGAGCAGCTCGGGGATGAGGTCGTCGACCGACCGGCGAGGGTCGAGCGCGCGGCAGGAGTCGGCGAGCAGCTGGCCGAGCCGTACGCGCTCCCGGTCCGCCGACTCGGCGAGGGCCGTCAGGTCCACCCGCATGCCCTCCTGGGAGCCCATCAGCGCGGCCAGGCCGGGCCCGCCGAGTCGCGGGTCGGGGTCGCCGTGCTCGGCGGCGTGCTCCAGGTGGGCGGTCAGCCGGGCGTGCGCGTCCAGGGCGTCGGACTCCACACCGTCGTCCGGGTCGAGGCCGAAGGCGAGCCCGCGGGCCGAGCCGAGCAGCGCGGAGGCGACGGGCGCGCTCACCCGGTCGAGCGAGGCCAGGGCGGCGTCCACCGCGTCGGGCCACTGCGCGAGGTGCCTGCGGCGCGCCGCGGCGCGCTCCTTGCGGGAGGCGTATTCCCGGTCGTAGCAGGCGAGTTCGAGGTTGGACAGATGCGGGTAGGGGTCGCGCCGGTGTATTTCCAGCTCGCCGTACTGGACCCGGACCGCCTCTTCGAAGACGCTCAGGTGCGCCTCGTCGTGCGGGTCGGGAAGGCGCGGTGTATTGCGCCGGGCAGTGTCGACCGCGGCAAGGGCGCGGCGTATTCCGTCGGGGGAGAGGTCCTGCACGCGGCCGTCGTACTCGTGCAGCCCGGCCATCTCCCGGACGGTGGGCATCATCAGGTCGCAGACCGCGCGGAGCCGATCATCCATGCTCCGACCGTAGCGTTGCGCGCGCCGTCCGTCTGCCCGCGGGCCGGGCGAGTCGGACCGGGGCGGTGTGTCCACCCGCGGGCGGCGCCGTCAGGTCTGGCCGGCGGTCCTGGCGCGCTCGACGGCCGGGCCGATCGCCCGTACCAGCTCGGCGACCTCCCCGGCGGTCGTGGTGTGGCCGAGCGAGAAGCGCAGCGTCGCGCGGGCGTCCGGGGCGGGGCGGCCCATGGCGAGCAGCACATGACTGGGCTGGGCGACACCCGCGGTGCAGGCCGAGCCGGTGGAGCAGGCGATGCCCTGCGCGTCCAGCAGCAGCAGGAGGGCGTCGCCCTCGCACCCGGGGAAGGTGAAGTGCGCGATCGAGGCGAGCCGGCCCCCGGCGGCCGGGTCGCCGTTGAGTACCGCGTCCGGCACCGCGGCCCGCACCCCGCGCACCAGGTCGTCGCGCAGCGCACCGACCTGCGCGGTGAATTCCGTGCGGTGCCGCGCCGCGAGCGTGCCCGCCGCCGCGAAGGCCGCGATGGCCGGCACGTCGAGGGTGCCCGAGCGGCTGCGCTCCTGCTCGCCGCCGTGCAGCAGCGGCACGGGGGTGTCGTCGCGGCGCAGCAGCAGCGCGCCGACCCCGTAGGGGCCGCCCACCTTGTGCCCGGTCACGGTCATCGCGTCCAGGCCCGAGGCCGCGAAGTCGACGTCCGCCTGGCCGAAGGCCTGCACCGCGTCGGAGTGCATCGGCACCCCGAACTCCGCGCACACCGCGGCCAGCTCCGCGACCGGGAGGATCGTGCCGACCTCGTTGTTCGCCCACATGACGGTGACCAGGGCCGTCTCGTCGGGATGCGCGGCCAGCGCGGTGCGCAGCGCCTCGGGGTGCACCCTGCCGTAGGAGTCGACCGGCAGCCACTCCACGAGGGCGCCCTCGTGGTCGGCCAGCCAGTGCACCGCGTCCAGTACCGCGTGGTGCTCCACCGGGCTCGCCAGCACCCTGACCCGGCGCGGGTCGGCCGCCCGGCGCGCCCAGAACAGGCCCTTGACGGCCAGGTTGTCCGACTCGGTGCCGCCGCCGGTGAAGACGACCTCGCTCGGCCGGGTGCCGAGTGCCTCGGCCAGGGCCTCGCGGGACTCCTCGACCGTGCGCCGGGCCCGGCGGCCGGCGGCGTGGAGTGCCGAGGCGTTCCCGGTCACCGTGAGGTGCGCGGTCAGCGCCTCGACCGCCTCCGGCAGCATGGGCGTCGTGGCGGCGTGATCGAAGTAGGCCATGGTCCGTCGATTCTACGGTCCGCGCGCCGCCCGCTCCCCGGTGCTCTCCGGCCGCCCCCGCGGACCCGGCCCGGCGAGCCCGCCGCCGACCGGCAATACGCCGCGGTCAGGCGCGCAGGGCACGCGCCAGCTGGCGGGACTGCGCCACCAGCCGGTCCTGGGAGTCCCACACCTCGGCGTCCTCCTCGAGCAGCCCGCCCGCCAGGTTGCGGGTGGAGATGGCCACACGCACCGGCCCCGGCGCAGGGGCGGCCCGCAGGTGGACGGTCAGTTCGACCGTCGGCACCCACCCGGCCAGACCCAGGTCGAAGGCGGTCGGCGGCAGGGCGTCGACGGCCAGCAGCAGCGACAGTGCGTCGTGGTCGCGCCCGTCCGCCAGGCCCAGCCAGCCGCGCATCTCGCCCGCGCCGGAGGGCGCCCCGACCGCCCAGCCCGCGGTCGCCGGGTCGAGGCGCAGGTCGAGCCGGTCGAGGATCGCGGTGGAGCCGGTGACGGGCCCGCCGCCGGGCGCGTCCTGCGATCCGACGCAGTCGTCGTAGGAAGGCATCAGCGGCGGCTTGGCCGAGGTGCGGACGTCGTCGGGGAGCGCCCCGAGGTCGCCGTAGCCGGCGATCACCCGGATCCGCTCGACCTCGCGCCCCTCGGCGTCGCGCTGGTGGAGCGAGGCCTGGCCGGTGGACATGCTCCGACCGGCCCGCACGATCTGCGTCCTGACCACCGCGGGCCCGGGCTCGGAGGCCGTCAGGTAGTGCGCGGTGATCGTCAGCGGGTCGGGGTGCGGCAGTGCGGCGCGCAGCGCGCGGGCGACGACGGCCAGCAGGTAGCCGCCGTTGACGGCCCTGATGATCGTCCAGCCCTCGGAGAGCCCGGCGTCGTACGTGCCCGGCTCGTCCGGCCGCGCGACCACTGCCGTGTCGCGGTCGAACTCGCTGTCCCCGATGGCCGCGCGGGCCGGTGCATCTGCCATGGATCGATGTTACCCGTCGGTAGTCGCCGGTTGTCCAGCCCCCCGGGGCGTCCGCCGCAGCACCGCCGCGCCGGGGCGGTCCCGCGGAGGCCGCCGGGCGGCCCCGGTGGTGCAACACCCCGGACCCGCCCGCGTCTTCCGCCCCCGCGGCCCGGATCCGGACGGGCTCGCGCCAGGGCCGCGGCAGGCCTGTGGACAACCGGGAGGCCCGCCGGGAGCGGGCCGTTACCCTGGACTGGTGAACGACTTCCCCCAGCCCGCCGAGCCCCGCCGGCTGCGCGTGCTCGCCGCCATGAGCGGCGGTGTCGACTCCGCGGTGGCCGCCGCCCGCGCCGCCGAGGCCGGGCACGACGTGACCGGCGTCCACCTGGCCCTGTCGGCGAATCCGCAGAGCTTCCGTACGGGCGCCCGCGGCTGCTGCACGGTGGAGGATTCCCGGGACGCGCGCCGCGCGGCGGACGTCATCGGTATCCCCTTCTACGTCTGGGATCTCGCCGAACGCTTCCGTGAGGACGTGGTGGCGGACTTCGTCAGCGAGTACGCCGCCGGCCGCACCCCGAATCCGTGCCTGCGGTGCAACGAGAAGATCAAGTTCGCCGCGCTGCTCGACAAGGCGCTCGCGCTGGGCTTCGACGCGGTCTGCACCGGCCACTACGCCACGATCGTCACCGCTGCGGACGGCACGCGCGAGCTGCACCGGGCGAGCGACGCGGCCAAGGACCAGTCGTACGTGCTCGGCGTGCTCGACGAGCGGCAGCTCGCCCACGCGATGTTCCCGCTCGGCGACACCCTGACCACCAAGGACGAGATCCGCGCCGAGGCCGAGCGGCGCGGCCTGGCCGTCGCCCGCAAGCCCGACAGCCACGACATCTGCTTCATCGCCGACGGCGACACCCAGGGCTTCCTCGCCGGGCGGCTCGGCAGCGCCGAGGGCGCGATCGTCGACCAGGACGGCGCGCGGGTCGGCACCCACCAGGGCGCGTACGGCTTCACCATCGGCCAGCGCAAGGGCCTGCGGCTCGGCGTCCCAGCCGACGACGGCAAGCCGCGCTACGTGCTGGACATCTCGCCGGTCGACAACACCGTGACGGTCGGGCCCGCCGAGGCGCTCGACGTCACGTCGCTCACTGCGATCCGCCCGCGCTGGTGCGGCACCCCGCCGGCCGGCCCCGCGGCGTACACGGCGCAGCTGCGCGCCCACGGCGAGGACGTCGCGGTGACCGCGGAATCCCGTGAGGGCGAGCTGCACGTCCGCTTCGCCGCCCCGGTCCGCGGCGTCGCACCCGGCCAGGCGGTCGTCCTCTACGACGGCACGCGCGTCGTGGGCTCGGCCACCATCGCCACCACCGAGCGGGCCACGGTCGCGGCCGCGACCCGTCACGAGGATCACCAGGACCACGAGGAGAAGCCCGCGGTGAGCGTATGAACATCGGAGTGTTCCTGTCGGCCTCCGACCTCGGCGAGCAGTACACCGAGCCGGCCCGCGAGTTCGGCAAGCTGATCGGCGCCGGCGGCCACGCGCTGGTGTGGGGCGGCTCCGAGTCCGGCCTGATGAAGGTCCTCGCCGACAGCGTCCAGGAGGCCGGCGGGCGGCTCGTCGGGGTCTCGGTGGAATTCCTCCAGCACAAGGCGCGCAAGAACGCCGACGAGATGATCGTCACCACGGATCTCGCCACGCGCAAGGCCGAGCTGCTGCGCCGCAGCGACGCCGTCGTCGTGATGGTCGGCGGCACGGGCACGCTCGACGAGGCCACCGAGATCCTGGAGCTCAAGAAGCACGGGCTGCACTCCAAACCGGTGGTCCTGCTCAACAGCGCCGGTTTCTACGACGGCCTGGAGCTCCAGCTCCGCAGGATGGCGCGGGTGGGGTTCGGGGCGCGCTGTCGCCGAGCGGGCGGAGAAGCGAACGGAGGCGGGCTGTGAGCGACGCACGCGAGGCGGCCGGGCCGCGGGTGGGGTTCGGGGCGCGCTGTCGCCGAGCGGGCGGAGAAGCGAACGGAGGCGGGCTGTGAGCGACGCACGCGAGGCGGCCGGGCCGCGGATGGGGTTCGGGGCGCGCTGTCGCCGAGCGGGCGGAGGCAGGCTGTGAGCCGGGTGCATCTCGTCACCGGGGCCGGGTCCGGGATCGGGAGTGCCGTCGCGCGGCGGCTGCTGGAGCGCGGCGACGAGGTCTGGCTGCTGGCCAGGGACGCCGCGCGGGCCCGGCAGCTCGCCGGGATCCACGAGGGCGCGCGCACCCTCGTCGGGGATCTCGCCGAGCCGGCCCGGCTCTCCTGGGCGATCGGCCACCAATCGCCGCCGGACCGGCTCGACTCGCTGCTGCACATCGCCGGCACGGTCGAGCTGGGCCTCGTCGGCGACCTCACGCCGAAGATCTGGCAGGAGACGCTCGCCGTCAACCTCATGGGCCCCGCCGAGCTGACCCGGCTGCTGCTGCCCCAGCTGCGGCTGTCCCGCGGCAGCGTCGTGTTCGTCAACTCCACCTCGGGACTGAGCGTGAGCGGCGAGTGGAGCGCGTACGGCGCGAGCAAGTTCGGGCTGCGCGCGCTGGCCGACGCGCTTCGCGCCGAGGAGCACGCGGCGGGCGTCCGCGTGACGTCGGTCTACCCGAGCCGCACCGCGACGCCCATGCAGCAGAAGGTCCACCAGCAGGAGGGCAAGCCCTACGACCCCTCCCGCTGGATCGACCCGGAGTCGGTGGCCACCACCGTCCTGACGGCCCTGGACCTCCCGCGGGACGCCGAGCTGACCGACCTCACCGTCCGCCCGGGCCGGTGAGGCGCGGCCCGCGGGCTACCCTTCGGGCGTGATCAGCGACCTGCGCAATCTGCACCTCCCCCCGGCCACCGCCACCGGCGTCGGCTCGATGCCCGGCACCGACGCCCGCGAGGCGGCCCGCGTCGCCACCGAGGCCCCGCAGGGCCTCCCGTTCCTGCCCGAGCTGCCCGCACGCGGCCCCGGCGCGGACATGATCGGCCGCAGCGCCGGCCTGCTCGCGGAGCTGTACGCCCGCCTGGAGCCCAGCGGCTGGCGCTTCGGCGACCACCCGGGCCGGGACACCCGGCGGGCGCGCTCCTGGCTGGGGGAGGACCTGGACGCCCTGGAGGAGTTCACACAAGGCTACGAGGGCCCGCTCAAGCTCCAGGCGGTCGGCCCGTGGACGCTCGCGGCGTCCGTGCAGACCCGGCACGGCGAGGCCGCGCTGGGCGACCCGGGCGCCTGCCGCGACCTGGCCGGCTCGCTCGCGGAGGGACTGGCGGCCCACCTCGCCGACGTCCGCCGCCGGGTGCCGGGCGCGCAGCCGGTGCTGCAGCTGGACGAGCCCTCGCTCGCCGCGGTGCTCGGCGGCCGGGTCCGCACCGCCAGCGGCTACCGCACCTACCGCACGGTGGACCGCGCGGACGTGGAGCAGACGCTCCGCGAGCTGATCGCGGCGGCCGGCGTGCCGGTGGTCGTCCACTCCTGCGCCCCGGACGTCCCCTTCGGGCTGCTGCGCGCGGCCGGGGCGGCCGGCGTGTCCTTCGACTTCGCACTGCTCACCGAACGTGACTGGGACGCCGTGGGGGAGGCAGCCGAGGCGGGCACCGCGCTGCTGGCAGGTGTCGTGCCGGGCACTGACACCCCATTGTCGGACCCTGCCGGTAGCGTGAGTGGTGTTCGGGCGCTGTGGCGCAGGTTGGGGCTGGCACCGGGGGCGTTGGGATCCACCGTCGCCGTGACCCCGTCCTGCGGTCTGGCGGGGGCCTCACCGGCCTACGCCCGTGCCGCTCTCGTGCACTGCGCGAAGGCGGCCCGCTCGCTCGTCGACAACCCTGAGTAGTGAGGAAGGACGGGGTCGTGGAGGACACGGAGATTCCGGCGGAGGCCCGCGAGGAGCACGCGCGCCTCGCCGAGGAGATCGAAGAGCACCGCTTCCGCTACTACGTCAAGGACGCACCCGTCGTCAGCGACGCCGAGTTCGACCGGCTGCTGCGCCGTCTGGAGGCGGTCGAGGACGCGCACCCCGCGCTGCGCACCCCTGATTCGCCGACGCAGAAGGTCGCCGGCGCGTACGAGACGGAGTTCACCTCCGTCGAGCACCGCGAGCGGCTGCTGTCGCTGGACAACGCGTTCACCGACGAGGAGCTGACGACCTGGGCCGACCGGGTCGCCGCCGAGCTGGGCCCGCCGGACAACGCCCGCAGCCCTTACCACTTCCTGTGCGAACTCAAGGTCGACGGCCTCGCCGTCAACCTGACGTACGAGAACGGCCGGCTGACCCGCGGCGCGACCCGCGGCGACGGCCGCACCGGCGAGGACATCACACCGAACGTCCGGACGATCGCCGGCATCCCCGAGCGGCTCGCGGGCGACCGCGTCCCGGAGCTGGTCGAGGTCCGCGGCGAGGTCTACTTCCCCGGCGAGAAGTTCGAGGAGCTCAACGCCCGGCTGGTCGAGGCCGGCGACAAGCCGTTCGCCAACCCGCGCAACGCCGCGGCCGGTTCGCTGCGCCAGAAGGACCCGCGGATCACGGCCTCCCGCCCGCTGCAGATGGTCGTGCACGGCGTCGGGGCCCGCGAGGGCTTCACGATCGAATGCCAGTCGCAGGCCTACGAGCTGCTGCGCGAATGGGGCCTGCCCACCGCGCGGCACAACAAGGTCGTCGCCACCCTCGACGAGGTGCGCGCCTTCATCGCCCACTACGGCGACCACCGGCTCGACGTGGAGCACGAGATCGACGGCGTGGTCGTCAAGGTCGACGAGATCCCGCTGCAGGGCCGGCTCGGCTCGACCTCGCGCGCGCCGCGCTGGGCCATCGCCTGGAAGTACCCGCCGCAGGAGGTCAACACCAAGCTGGTGGAGATCCGGGTCGGTGTGGGCCGTACGGGCCGGGTCACGCCCTTCGCCGTCGTCGAACCGGTGACGGTGGCCGGCTCCGAGGTGGAGTTCGCGACGCTCCACAACCAGGACGTGGTCAAGAAGAAGGGCGTCCTGATCGGCGACACGGTGGTGCTGCGCAAGGCCGGCGACGTCATCCCCGAGATCCTCGGCCCGGTGGTCGACCTGCGGGACGGAACGGAGCGGGAGTTCGTGATGCCCGCCGAGTGCCCGGACTGCGGCACCCCGCTGCAGCCGATGAAGGAGGGCGACATCGACCTGCGCTGCCCCAACGCCCGCTACTGTCCCGCCCAGTTGCGCGAGCGCGTCTACTACCTGGCCGGCCGCCGCAGCCTGGACATCGAGGCGCTCGGCTACGTCGCCGCGACCGCGCTGACCCAGCCGCTGGACGCCGAGCCGCCGCTCAAGGACGAGGGCGACCTGTTCTCGCTGGACATCGAGAGCCTGCTGCCGATCCGCTCCTACGTCCTGGACCAGGACAGCGGCCTGCCCAAGCGGGATCCGGAGACGGGCGAGCCCAAGATCGTCACCTTCTTCGCCAACCAGAAGGGCGAGCCGAAGAAGAACGCCCTGGCGATGCTGGACAACATCCGGGCGGCCCGCGAACGCCCGCTCGCCCGGGTCATCACGGGGCTGTCCATCCGCCATGTGGGTCCGGTCGCCGCCGCCGCGCTGGCCCGCGAGTTCCGTGACCTCGACCGGATCATGACGGCGGCCGAGGAGGAGCTGGCCGCGGTCGACGGCGTCGGGCCCACGATCGCCGCGTCCGTCAAGCAGTGGTTCGCCGAGGAGTGGCATCAGGAGATCATCCGCAAGTGGCGCGAGGCCGGCGTCACCTTCACCGAGGAGGGCTCGGACGAAGGGCCGAGGCCACTCGAAGGGGTGACCGTCGTCGTGACCGGAACGCTTTCGGCGTATACCCGGGATGGCGCAAAAGAGGCCCTGGGCAGCCGAGGTGCGAAAGTCACCGGTTCGGTGTCCAAGAAAACGGACTTCGTGGTCGCCGGTGACAATCCCGGATCCAAGTTCGACAAAGCCGTGCAGCTCAAAGTGCCGGTCCTGGACGAGGCGGGCTTCACCGCGCTGCTCACGGACGGTCCCGAGGCCGCCCGCGCGCTGGCGGTCAATCCCGCGGAGGGCGCGGACACCGGGGAGGCGGAAGGCGCCGCGGAGGGTTCCGCAACGGCCGGAACGGCCGCCGAATCCGGCTGAATGACCCGGAGATGTCACTCGATCGGTCTATATCAGAATACGTCGATGTGCCTGGTCGCATTCGGGCAACCCCGTTCGATCGGTGCCCGGGAAGGCGCGGGGCGGCCTAGTGTTGTGACGCGTCCCCACGGCGGCGATACGTTCCGCCAGCCGTAACGGAACTCCGCTGCGGCCAGGGGGCGGTGGGACCTGCTTGCTTCACCGGGCTGGAAGAGGGACGGGCATGCATCCGACGGAGAGTGCCGCAGCGGCGCCGCTGCCACCGTGCGCGCCCGCCGCCGCGCCGCCCTCCCCCGCTCCGTCCCTCTCCCGCTCGCTGGTGCGGACCGCGGCCCCGCCCGCCGCTGCGATCTGCCTGGCCGTCGGCATCTGCCGGGTGCTCGAGCACGGCCACGCGCTCTTCCCCGCCGGGACGGGAGGCTGGGGCTTCGCGATCCTGACCGGCATCATCGTCGGCCATCTGGTGGCCGTCGGCCGCGACCGCTGGTGGGGCGGCACCGGATCCGGTGCCGCCCTCACGCTCGCCATGCTGCTGGCGCACGGCTGGGTGCCCGCCCTGCTGGTCAGCCTCGCCGTGGTCACCCTGGTCGGCGCCGCCCGCCTGCACCGATGGCGGCAGGCCGCGCTGTACGGCTCCATCGACATCCTCGGCATCGGCGCCGGAGCCGCCGTGCTCAGCCTGTGCGGCGCCCGTCCCACGGTCGAGCATCCCTGGGCCCCCGAGGTCTGGTCGATGACCGCCGTGCCGATCGTCGTGCTCGCCGCGCTGGCGTATCTGGCCGCCACCCGCGCGCTGCTGTGGTGCGCCTTCGCCCCGCGCGGCGAAGGACTGCCGACCTTCGCCCGCTCCGCCCTCATGCGGCAGGGCATGCTCGGCTGCGCGCTGCTCGGCATCTCGCCGCTCATCCTGGTCGTCGCGTGCGACAAGCCGGCGCTGCTGCCGCTCTTCTCGGTGCCGCTCATCGCGCTGGACTCCACCTTGTGGATCGCGCACGCCCGCGCGGAGGAGCAGCTGCGCGACCCGCTCACCGGGCTGCCCAACCGCCAGTGGCTGCTGGAGCGCGCCTGGAGCGCGCTGGACGAGGCGCAGGAGGACTGCGAGCGCGCCGAGCCCGGCTTCCTGGCCGCGTCCGGCGGTACGGGCACGCACCCGCCGGACGGCTGCGGCCGCGTCGGGCTGATCCTCATCGACCTGGACAAGTTCCGCTCCGTCAACGACACGCTCGGCCACCGCGCCGGCGACCGGCTGCTGCTCCAGGTCGCCGACCGGCTGCGTACCGCCCTGCCGCGCGGCGCCGAGGCGGCCAGACTCGGCGGCGACGAGTTCGCCGTCCTGCTGCCGGGCTGCGACTCCACCACCCGCGCCCAGCGTGTCGCCCGCACCCTCGTCGCCGCCCTCGCCTCGCCGCTCAGCCTCGACGGCCTGTCCCTGGTGCTGGAGGCCAGCGCGGGCGTCGCCGTCTTCCCGGACCACGCGCTGGACGCCGAAGGGCTGCTGCGCCGCGCGGACGTGGCGATGTACCAGGCCAAACGCGACCGCAGCGGCGTCGAGGTCTACGAGGCCACGCGCGACGGCAACACCCCCGACCGGCTCGGCCTGCTCGGCGATCTGCGCCGGGCGCTGGACGCCGGCGACGTCGAACTCCACTACCAGCCCAAGGTGCGCTTCGACGGCCGGGTCGCGGGCCTGGAGGCCCTGGTCCGCTGGGAGCACCCGGAGCGCGGCCGGGTCAGCCCGGACGAGTTCATCACCATGGCCGAGACGTCCGGCCTGATGCCGCTGCTCACCGAATACGTGCTGGACACCGCGCTGGCCCAGGTCGCCCGCTGGCGCGAGCTGGGCCTCGACGTACCGGTCGCCGTCAACGTCTCGCCGCGCGACGTCCACAGCCCCGGCTTCGCCGGCACGGTCGCCGCCCGGCTGGCCCGGCATCAGGTGCCGGCCCACTTCCTCCAGCTGGAGATCACCGAGCACGTCCTGCTGGAGGATCCGCAGCGCGCCGCCGACACCCTCCTCGGGCTCACCGGACACGGCGTCAAGATGTCCCTCGACGACTTCGGCACGGGCTACTCCTCGCTCGTCCACCTGCGCCGGCTGCCCGTCAGCGAGCTGAAGATCGACCGCTCCTTCGTGGCCCGGCTCGTCGTCGACGCCGAGGACGCGGAGATCGTCCGCTGCACGGTCGACCTGGCCCACTCGCTGGGCCTCATGGTCGTCGCGGAGGGCGTCGAGGACGACGAGACCTGGGAGCGGCTGCGCGATCTGCGGTGCGACGCCGTGCAGGGGTGGCTGGTCGCCGCCGCGATGCCGCCCGAGGAAGCCACGAAGTGGCTTCTCGCCCGGGGCGAACGCGGCGCCCTCCCCGTCGCCGCCTCCGCCCGCCGCGCCCTCCCGCCCGCGCCGGGCACGCATTCGACGGTCCCGGCCGCAGCGCCGGTCGAGCGCTTGTAGCCTGCGGCCGGCCCGGCGGGTTCTCCAGGGGCGCCTGGGAGGTACCCCCACGCGCCCCTGAAAACGGGTGCCCCGCCCGGCATGCGCGGCCCCTCAGGGGTGAAGGCCCGAGCCCCCAGGCCCCCCTCGGGGGTAAAGGGCTTCGCGGGCGCGGGTCGGAGCCCCATAGGATTGGGGCTCACACCGTTGTCTCACCCGCAGAGGATCGAATGAGCATCACGCGCGAGGAGGTAGCCCACCTCGGCCGGCTGGCACGGATGGAGCTGTCCGCCGATGAGCTGGACCACTTCGCCGGACAGCTTGACGACATCATCGGCGCGGTCGCCCGCGTCTCCGAGGTGGCCGGCGAGGACGTCCCGCCGACCTCGCACCCGCTGCCGCTGACGAACGTGATGCGCGCGGACACCGTCCGGCCGTCGCTCACCCCGCAGCAGGCGCTGTCGGGCGCCCCGGCGCAGGAGCAGCAGCGCTTCAAGGTGCCGCAGATCCTGGGGGAGGACTGACACGATGACGGACATCATCAGGCTGACCGCCGCGCAGACGGCGGCGAAGATCGCGTCCGGCGAGCTGACCGCGGTCGAGGTCACCGAGGCGCACCTGGCCCGGATCGAGGCCGTGGACGAGAAGGTGCACGCCTTCCTGCACATCGACCGGGAGGGCGCCCTGGCGCAGGCCCGCGCGGTCGACGCCAAGCGCGCCGCGGGCGAGCCGCTGGGCCCGCTGGCCGGTGTGCCGCTGGCGATGAAGGACATCTTCACCACCGAGGGCGTGCCCACCACGGTCGGCTCGAAGATCCTGGAGGGCTGGATCCCGCCGTACGACTCGACGGTCACCAAGAAGCTCAAGGCCGCCGGCGTGGTGATCCTGGGCAAGACCAACATGGACGAGTTCGCGATGGGCTCCTCCACCGAGAACAGCGCGTACGGCCCGACCGGCAACCCGTGGGACCTGACGCGTATCCCGGGCGGTTCCGGCGGCGGCAGCGCCGCGGCGCTCGCGGCGTACGAGGCCCCGCTCGCGCTCGGCACGGACACCGGCGGCTCCATCCGGCAGCCCGCGTCGGTGACCGGCACGGTCGGCGTCAAGCCCACCTACGGCGGGGTGTCCCGCTACGGCATGGTGGCCTTCTCGTCCTCGCTCGACCAGGGCGGCCCGTGCGCCCGCACGGTGCTGGACGCCGCGCTGCTGCACGAGGTGATCGGCGGCCACGACCCGCTGGACTCGACGTCGATCGACGCGCCGGTGCCGCCGGTCGTCGAGGCGGCCCGCAGCGGCGACGTGCGCGGGATGCGCATCGGCGTCGTCAAGGAGCTGGGCGGCGAGGGCTACCAGCCCGGAGTGGTGCAGCGCTTCCAGGAGTCCGTCGAGGTGCTGCGCGAACTGGGCGCGGAGGTCGTGGAGATCTCCTGCCCGTCGTTCGAGCTCGCGCTCGCCGCGTACTACCTGATCGCGCCGTCGGAGTGCTCCAGCAACCTGGCCCGCTTCGACGCCATGCGCTACGGCCTGCGGGTCGGCGACGACGGCACGAAGTCCGCCGAGGAGGTCACCGCGCTGAGCCGCGAGGCCGGTTTCGGCCCCGAGGTCAAGCGCCGCATCATCCTCGGCACGTACGCGCTCAGCTCCGGCTACTACGACGCGTACTACGGCTCGGCGCAGAAGGTCCGCACGCTGATCACGCGGGATTTCGCGAAGGCCTTCGAGCAGGTCGACGTGCTGGTGTCGCCGACCACCCCGACCACCGCCTTCCCGCTGGGCGAGCGGGTGGACGACCCGCTCGCGATGTACCTGGTGGACCTGTGCACCATCCCGGTCAACCTGGCGGGCAACGCGGCGATGTCGCTGCCCTGCGGCCTCGCGCCGGAGGACGGTCTACCGGTGGGCCTGCAGATCATCGCTCCCGCACTCCAGGACGACCGGCTCTACCGGGTCGGCGCCGCCGTCGAGGCCGCCTTCGTGACGAAGTGGGGCCACCCGCTCCTTGAGGAGGCACCGCAGCTATGAGCACTCAGGGCAAGAAGAAGGGCAAGGCCGGTACGTACCTGGCCATCGGCAGCACGCTTTTCGCCGCCTTCAGCAACGTCAAGAAGGTCCGCGCCGCGCGCGGCGAGAACGACACCCTCCAGCTCATCGACGGCCTGATCCGGGTGGCCGCCGTGGCCACCGGTGTGGCCCTGCTGGTCCGGGATCTGCGCCAGCCGGACGACGACGTGCTGACGGACTGACAGGCCAGGAGGAAGAAACCACGTGACCGTCACGGAACTGCTGTCCTACGAGGACGCGCTCGCGGCCTACGACCCGGTGATGGGCCTGGAGGTCCATGTCGAGCTGGGCACCAGGACGAAGATGTTCTGCGGCTGCTCCACCGCGCTGGGCGCCGAGCCCAACTCGCAGGTCTGCCCGACCTGCCTGGGCCTGCCCGGCTCGCTGCCGGTCGTCAACGAGACCGGCGTCGAGTCGGCCGTCAAGATCGGCCTGGCGCTGAACTGCAGCATCGCCGAGTGGTGCCGCTTCGCCCGGAAGAACTACTTCTACCCGGACATGCCGAAGAACTTCCAGACGTCGCAGTACGACGAGCCCATCGCGTACGACGGCTACCTGGACGTCCAGCTGGAGGACGGCGAGGTCTTCCGGGTGCAGATCGAGCGCGCCCACATGGAGGAGGACACCGGCAAGTCCACCCACGTCGGCGGTGCCACCGGGCGTATCCACGGCGCCTCGCACTCGCTGCTGGACTACAACCGGGCCGGCATCCCGCTCATCGAGATCGTCACCAAGCCGATCGAGGGCGCGGGCGACCGCGCTCCCGAGGTGGCCCGCGCGTACGTCGCGGAGCTGCGCGAGCTGATCAAGGCGCTCGGGGTGAGCGAGGCCCGCATGGAGATGGGCCAGATGCGCTGCGACGTCAACCTGTCGCTGCGCCCGCGCGGCGAGCAGAAGTTCGGCACCCGCAGCGAGACCAAGAACGTCAACTCGCTGCGCAGCGTCGAGCGCGCCGCCCGCTTCGAGATCCAGCGGCACGCCGCGGTCCTCACCTCCGGCGGCACGATCGTGCAGGAGACCCGGCATTTCCACGAGGAGGACGGCTCGACGACCTCCGGGCGCATCAAGGAGGAGGCGGAGGACTACCGCTACTTCCCCGAGCCCGACCTGGTGCCGGTGGCCCCGTCCCGCGAGTGGGTCGAGGAACTGCGTGCCGGGCTCCCGGAGCTGCCGCGGCTGCGCCGCAAGCGCCTCCAGGAGGAGTGGGGCATCGCCGACCACGAGATGCAGTCGGTGCTCAACGCCGGGGCGCTCGACCTGATCCTCGCCACGATCGCGGAGGGCGCGGACTCCGCGGCCGCCCGCAAGTGGTGGATGGGCGAGCTGGCGCGGCACGCCAACGAGTCGGGCGCCGAGCTGGCAGCGGTGCCGATCACCCCGGCGCAGGTCGCCCGGGTCGCGGCGCTCGTCGCCGCGGGCGACCTCAACGACAAGCTGGCCCGCCAGGTCATCGAGGGCGTGCTCGCGGGCGAGGGCGGCCCGGACGAGGTCGTCGACAGGCGCGGCCTGAAGGTCGTCTCGGACGAGGGCGCGCTCGGCAAGGCCGTGGACGACGCGATCGCGGCGAACGCCGCCGTCGCCGACAGGATCCGCGGCGGCAACCTCGCGGCGGCCGGCGCGCTCATCGGCGCGGTGATGAAGGCCACCCGGGGCCAGGCGGACGCCAAGCGGGTCCGCGAGCTGGTCCTGGAGAAGCTGGGCGTCCAGGGCTGATCCGCGGCCCACCCGATCGCCCCGCCCCGTACGGCGGAACGAAGGACGGCACCCCACCCGGGGTGCCGTCCTTCGGCGTTTCCGGGAATATTCCTTATCCGTCTTTTACCGCTTGTGAGGAAGGGCACGAAAGTCCCAAAGGATCATTTCCTCCTGCAAGAGTGGGGCAACGTCCGAGCACACAGGAGCAGCTGGTTCATGGCCGCACTCGCACGGTGGTGTCTGCGCCGCCGCCTCACCGCCGTGCTGCTGTGGCTCGCGGTCCTCGTCGGCCTCACCGCCGCCGCGGGCGTCGCGGGCTCGGCGTACTCCCGGCACTACGAAGCCCCCGGCACCGAGTCCGGGCACGCCTCCGCCCTGCTGCGGGAGGCCTTCCCCGGGCAGGCGGGCGACACCGACACCGTCGTGTGGCACACCGGGCACGGCACCGTACGCGACGCCGGTGTCCGGCAGACCATGACCGCGGTCCTGGACACGGCCCGCCACCTGCCCGGTGTGGCCTCCGTCGACAGCCCCTACGCCGCCGAGGGCGGTAAGCAGATCAGCGCCGACGGGCGTACCGCCTACGCCGTCGTCGGCTTCGCCGCGGACGCCGACGCCGTACCGCGCTCCCAGGCCGAGGCCCTGGTGAACGCCGCCACCGCCGCCCGGCACGGCGACCTCCAGGTGGAACTGGGCGGCCAGGCCGTCGGCAGCACCGAGGGCACGAGCGCGCACCTCAGCGAGATCGTCGGGGTCGGCGTCGCCGCCGTGGTGCTGCTCGTCGCCTTCGGCTCCTTCGCCGCGATGCTGCTGCCCATCGCGACCGCGCTGGTCGGCTGCGGCACCGCCTACATGGCGATCGTGCTGCTCGGCCACGCCATGACCGTCGCCGACTTCGCGCCCATGCTGGGCATGCTCATCGGGCTCGGCGTCGGCATCGACTACGCCCTCTTCATCGTCAGCAGGCACCGCAGAGGTCTCAAACGCGGCCTGGACGTCGCCGAGGCGGCGCAGCAGGCCGTCGCCACGACGGGACGCGCGGTGGTCTTCGCGGGCGGCACGGTGTGCGTCGCGCTGCTCGGCATGCTGGTGCTGCGGCTGAGCTTCCTCAACGGGGTCGCCGTCGCCGCGGCGCTCACCGTGCTGCTCACCGTCGCCGCGTCCGTCACGCTGCTGCCCGCGCTGCTCGGCTTCATCGGCGAGCGCGCCCTCAGCCGCCGCGAGCGCCGCGCGCTCGCCGAGCACGGCCCGCGCCCCGAGCCGCCCGCGGGCCTCGCCGCCCGCTGGTCGGCCTTCGTCGAGCGGCACCCGAAGCTGCTGGGCGTGGCGGCGGCGGTACTCATGGCCGTCCTGGCGCTGCCCGCGCTCACCCTCCACCTCGGCACCTCCGACCAGGGCAACGGCCCGGCCGGGGCCACCACCCGGCAGGCCTACGACCTGCTCGCGGAAGGCTTCGGCCCGGGCACCAACGGCCCGCTCACCCTCGTCGCCACCACGGACGGCGCGCAGGCCAGGATCGCCCTGGACCACCTCCCCGAGACGCTGCGCGAAACCCCCGGCGTCGCCGCGGTCACCCCCGTCGAGCTGTCCGGCGGCACCGGCGTCATCACCGTCACCCCCGACAGCGCCCCGCAGTCCGGCGCCACCTCGCAGCTCGTCGACCGGCTGCGGCACGACGTGCTGCCCGCCGCCGAGCAGGGCAGCGGGCTGCGCGTCTACGTCGGCGGCCCGACCGCGAGCTACGACGACTTCGCGGACGTCGTGGTCGGCAAGCTGCCGCTGTTCGTCGGCAGCGTCGTGGGCCTCGGCTGCATCCTGCTGCTGGTCGCCTTCCGCTCGGTCGGCATCCCCGTCAAGGCCGCGGTGATGAACGTCGCCGCGGTCGCGTCGTCCTTCGGGGTCGTCACCGCGGTCTTCCAGTGGGGGTGGGGCGACGAGTGGCTGGGCCTGGGGAGGGCGGGCCCGATCGAGCCCTTCCTGCCGGTGATCATGGTCTCGGTGCTCTTCGGGCTGTCCATGGACTACCAGGTCTTCCTGGTCAGCCGGATGTACGAGGAGTGGCGCGAGACCCGCGACAACTGCCGGGCGGTTCGTGTCGGGCTCGCCGAGACCAGCCGGGTGATCACCTCGGCCGCGGTGATCATGATCGCGGTCTTCCTGGCCTTCGTGCTCAGCGGCGACCGGGTGATCGCGATGTTCGGCATCGGCCTGGCCGCCGCCGTCGCGCTCGACGCGTTCGTGCTGCGCACGCTGCTGGTGCCCGCGCTCATGCACGTCCTCGGCGACGCCAACTGGTGGCTGCCCGGCTGGCTGGACCGCAGGCTGCCGCGCATCAGCATCGACGGCCCCGCACCGGCCCCGTTGCCCGCCCCCGCCGTGCCGCAGACCGCTCCGGTGCTGGTGTCTCAGGGGATCAGCGTCGGGTCGCCCAGCACGGTGGTCGGGCAGTTCAACTCGTCGTCCGAGACCCACTCCACGCGCAGCCGCAGCACGCCGGAGACGTCGAACTTCTTGTGAAACGGCTTCCCGACCGTCGCCCGGTCGCGGAAGATCCGCTTGCCGTCGGCGATGACGGTGAAGGTGTCGCCGGTGTTCGGGCTGTTGTCGTCCAGGCCGAGGACGACGTCGAGCGTCGCGTACTTCTTGCCGAGGTTGTACTCCCCGAAGCCGTCGAGGCCGGAGGCGTCCCGGTAGCAGTACGACGACGTGAGCGAGTCCTGGTACTGCACGCCGTCGACGGCCGCGGCCTTGCGCTCCAGGGAGAAGATGCTCTCGTCGGTGGGGGTGAGGTCGGCGAGCGAGACCTCGTCGGCGGCGGAGGGGTCCGAGGTGTCGCCGCCGGAGTCGCCCGTGCCGCTGCCGCCGCCGCCGGCGTCGGTGGGGGCGCCCGTCGGGGTGCCCGTGGCCGTGCCGTCGCCGGCGGCCGGCTGCTGCGAGGTGGTCCCGCCGGTGCTGCCGCCGGTCGCGGCGGGCGTGGTCGGGGGGCGCTTGCCTGCGTCGTCGCCCTTGTCCCCGCCGGACAGGACGACGCCGAGTACGGCCCCGCCCCCCACGAGCGCCGCCGCGACGACCGCGGCGACCGTGATCCGCAGCCCCTGCCGCCTGGCCGGCGGCTCCGGGACGGTGGGCGGGAGGACGGGCACGGGCGACCGGAAGACCGGCTGCGGCGCGTGCACCGGCTGCGGCGGCAGGGCCGGCGGTACGGGCGGCCCGGGCGGCGGCAGAGGGGGTACGGGCGCGGCCGCCGGTACGGGCGGCTGCTCGGGGCGGGTGGCCGAGACGACGAGGGAGCGCATTTCCCGCACCCACGAGGTGAGCGACGTGGGCCGCGACTCCGGGTCCGCCGCGAAGATCGCCGCGACCCGGGCGGCCTTCTCCGGGCTCAGCCCGGCCAGCGCGGGGAGCGCGAGCAGCGCCGCGCGCAGCGTCTCCGGGACGGTCGCCGGGGATTCACCGCTCAGCAGGAAGTACGCGATGGCGCCGAAGGCGTAGCGGTCCGTGGCAGGACTGCGGATGCCGTCGAAGACCTCGGGCGCGGCGAAGCCGGGGGTGAACCACACCTCGGCGGTCCGGTGGTCGGCGGCGAGCTTGCTCAGGCCGAAGTCCACGAGGGTCGCCTGGCCGTGCTCGTCGATCATCACATTGCCGGGGGAGAGGTCGCCGTGCACGACCCGGCGGCCGGAGGGGGTCGCCGCGCCGCTGTGCAGCCAGTCCAGCACCTCTGCGAGCTGCTCCAGGCAGCGCACCGCCGCGCGGCGCTCGTCCGCGGACTCCAGGGTGCGCTCGGCGCGCCAGTCGCGCAGGTCGAGGCCCTGCACATGGTTCATCACGAGGTAGAGCGCCCGGCCGGCCGCCTCCGGCAGGGTGCCCGCGGGGTGCGCGGACGGCCCCTCGAAGTGCTCCCGGATCCCGACCACGCCGGGCCGGTGCACGAAGCGCAGCAGCTCGGCCTGCTCCCGCCACTTCGCGCTGACCCGCGCGAACAGTTCCCGGGAGAGGGCCTGCCGGTCGTCGAGCATCTTGACGACGACCGGCTCCGTCGCGCCGCCCAGTTCCAACTCGGCGAGGTAGAGCACGGCTTCGCCGCCGCGGCCGATCGACCGCCGCAGGCGGTATCTGTCCGGCGCGTCGTCCGGCCCTATGTACGAGGCGGTGTCCACGCCGCTCAACTTACCGCCGGGGGTGCGCTCGGGGGTGCCTCTTGCTGTGGGCCCGCGATCTTCCGCCGGTGGCGCCAACGCGCCTGCCTGAACTGAGCCTTAGGCACCTCACCCGCGGGCGCGCCCCATTCGCCCGGGCCTAAGGACGTAGGCGCAGCGGCTAAGGCACCCGCGGGGCCGGGGTTCGGGCAGGTGCCCGATGTGGGGGGACCGCCTCAGGGACGAAGCTGGGAGCACCGAGAAGGAAACCAGCTCTCAGGAGAAGAAGATGTTCGCGTACGAACTGCACCAGGCCCGCAGGGCCGACCTCACGCGGCAGGCCGACGAGTGGCGCCTCGCCCAGCAGGCCAGGTCCGCCCGGGCCGAGCGCCGCGCCGCGGCCCGCCGCACCGCCGCCAGACCGGCGGTACGAACCGACCGGGAGGCCGCGGAGAGTCCGACCCCCCGCCGCCACCTGCGCGCGCACAGCGCGTCATGACGGTCGCGCCCGCGGAGGCCCCGCCGGGGGCCGGGGCCTCCGCCGCGGCTGCCAGAACGGATACGGCGGACGAAGCGCGCAAAGTATTGGGTGTCGGCACCGCCCCCGGGCGTGACATGCTCGGGGGCGTGCAGACGCAGTCGTTCAGCCCCGTTTTCATCGGCCGGGACACCGAGCTGACACGGCTCGCCTCGGCGCTGGCGGCGGCGCACAACGGCGAGTCGCAGGCCGTGCTGATCGGTGGCGAGGCCGGCGTCGGCAAGACGCGGCTGACGGAGGAGTTCCTGGCCGCCGCTCGTACCGCGGGAGCGGTCACCGCGCTGGGCGCCTGCGTGGAGATCGGCGCGGAGGGCCTGCCCTTCGCCCCGGTCTCCGGCGCGCTGCGGGACCTCTACCGCCAGCTCGGGCCCGAGCTGACCGCCGCCGCGGCCGGCCAGCAGGCCGAACTGGCGCGGCTGCTCCCGGAGCTGGCGAGCCCGGACGGCTCCGCGCGCGAGGCCTACGACGAGGACGGCCGCGCCCGGCTGTTCGAGCTCACCGTCCGCCTGCTGGAGCGCCTCGGCGAAAACCGCACGGTCGTCGTGGTCGTCGAGGACCTGCACTGGGCCGACCGCTCCACCCGCGAGCTGCTCGCGTACCTCTTCCGCTCGCTGCAGCGCTGCCGGGTGCTGCTCGCGGCGACGTACCGCGCGGACGACATCCACCGCCGCCACCCGCTGCGCCCCTTCCTCGCCGAGACCGACCGGCTGCGCCGGGTCGAGCGCCTGGAGCTGTCGCGCTTCACCCGCGCGGAGGTCCGCAGCCAGCTGACCGCGATCCTGCCGGACGCGCCGGACGAGTCGGTCGTCGACAAGGTCTTCGAACGCTCGGACGGCAACCCGTTCTTCGTCGAGGAGCTGGCCTGCAGCCTGGGCCTCGGCTGTGCGACAGGACTGAGCGACTCGCTGCGCGACCTGCTGCTGGTGCGGGTGGAGGCACTGCCCGAGGACGCCCAGCGGGTGGCGAAGTTCGTCGCCGAGGGCGGCAGCACCGTCGAGTACCGGCTGCTCGCGGCCGTGACCGGGCTGTGCGAGGACGACCTGCTGGACGTGCTGCGCACCGCCGTGGGCGCGAACATCCTGCTGCCCACCGACAGCGGCGAGGGCTACCGCTTCCGCCACTCCCTGGTACGGGAAGCGGTCGGCGACGACCTGCTGCCCGGCGAGCGCAGCCGTATCAACCGGCGGTACGCCGAGGCGGTCGAGGCCGACCCCTCGCTGGTGCCCGCCGACGAGCGCGCCGTGCGGCTGGCCAACTACTGGTACGCCGCCCATGACACCGGCCGCGCGCTGCCCGCGGCACTCAGCGCCGCCGTCGAGGCGCGGCACCGGCACGCGTACGCCGAGCAGTACCGCCTGCTGGAACGCGCGCTCGAACTGTGGGAGGACGTGCCCGCGGACGTACGCGCCGAGCTGCGCCCCACCGACTACACCGAGGCGTATCCGCCCTGCGACTGCCCCAGCGACCAGCCGCTGGACCTCGTCGACCTGCTCGCCGAGATCACCGTGGCCGCTCGGCTCAGCGGCGAGGAGGAGCGCTCGTACACGATGGCCAAGCGGGCGCTGCGGCTGATGGAGCGCCTCGGCAGCCACGATCCGCTGCGGGCCGCCTGGTTCTGGGCGCAGCGCGCCTACGCCGCGGAGAACCTGGGCCGCAGCGACGGCTGGGAGGAACTGGCCAGGGCCCGCGAACTGGTCCGCGGGCTGCCGCCGTCGGCTACGCACGCCGAGGTGCTGGTGCGGATAGCCGGCTGGATCATGGTCCACAAGTCCGGCGCCGAGGGCACCGCCATCGCCGGCCAGGCCGCCGAGCTGGCGAAGACCAGCGGGGCCCGCGACACCGAACTGCACGCCCGCATCACCCTCGGCCTGCTCCAGGCCGACGCCGGCGACGTCGACGGCGGCATCGCGGTCGTCGAGGAGGTGCGCCGGCAGATCGCCGACTGGGGCGCACCGCGGCTGATATCCCGCACCTACGGCAATCTGTCCTCCGTCCTGGAGAGCGCCGGCCGCTCCTGCGAGGCGGTCCGGGTCAGCCGCGAGGGCCAGGAGCGCGTCGCGGGCCACGTGGCCAACGCCACCAACTCCTGGCTGCTCGCCAACGAGGCCGAGTCGCTGCTCATGCAGGGCCGCCTCCGAGAGGCGGAGCCCAAGCTCGCCGCCGCCCGCCGGGCCCAGACCGTCGAGGGCAACGTGCTGTGCGCGGGCGTGGAGATGTTCCAGGGCTTCCTCGCGCTCGCCGTCGGCGACACCGAGACCGCCGAGAAACGCCTCGCCTTCGCCACCGAGGGGCTGCGCTTCGACACCCAGCCGCAGCACCAGATCCCGCTGCGCGGCCTGGGCCTTCGGCTCGCCGCCGCCCAGGGGCGGTACGAGGAGGCGCGGCACCGGCTGCTCGCCGCGATCGACGCCGGATTCCCCAACGGGACCGCCCGCTACGCCTGGCCGCTGCTCGCCGACGGCGCCGCCGCCGAGGCGGACGGACCGTGGCCGCTCACCGGCGACCCGGCGCGCGGGCACGTCCTGGAGCGGATCCGCGCCGCCGCCCGCGAGACCGCGCGGCCCTCGCCCGTCCACAAGGCGTACGCGCTGCGCGTCGAGGCGGAACTGGCCCGCGCGGAGGGGCGCCACGAGCCCGAGCTGTGGGCCGCAGCGGAGGCCGCCTTCGCGGTGGAGGAACGGCCCCTGGAGCTTGCGTCGGTGCGCTACCGGCACGCCGAGGCCCTGCTCGGACGCGGGCCCGACACCCGCGAGGCCGCGGGTGCCCTGCTGGCCCTCGCGCACGAGGTCGCCACCGCGCTCGGGGCGAAGCCGCTGGCCGCGGACGTCGCCGCGCTCGCCGCGCGGGCCAGGCTGCCCCTCGACGCGCCCGCGGCCCCCGCGCCCGCCCCGGCGGAGCCCGCCGACCCGGCCGGAGCGCTGGGCCTGACGGCCCGGGAGCGCGATGTCCTGCGGCTCGTCGCCGACGGGCGGACGAACCGGCAGATCGCGGAGGAGCTCTTCATCTCGCCGAAGACGGCGAGTGTGCACGTGTCGAACATCCTGGCCAAGCTCGCCGTCGCCACCCGCGGCGAGGCCGCCGCCCTCGCCCACCGCCTCCACCTCTTCGCTCCGGCGGGGTGAGCGTTCTCGCTTCCGCGGGGTGAGCGCTCCGCTCCGGGGTGCCTCCTGCGGCGGCGCCGCGACCTTCTGCCGAGGGTGGGCCGGCCGCGCAGTTCTCCCCCAGGCTTCGCCCGGAAGGTGCCCCCACGCGCTCCTGAGGACGTTCACCCCGCAGGAGCGGAAACGCTCAGCTCACGGAAACGCGGAGGATACGGTCGTCGCCCGGCTCGGGTGTGCCGCGCCCGTCCGTGTTGCTCGTCGTCACGAGCAGGGTGTGGTCGTCGACGGCCACGACCGTCCGCAGGCGGCCGTACGTCTTGACGAAGAACGCCTGCGGGGCGGCCGCCGCCTTCGTTCCGTCGAGCGGGATCCGCCACAGCCGCTCGCCCTTGAGCGAGGCCATCCAGATACAGCCCGCCGCGTAGGCGATCCCGCTGGGCGAGGCCTCGTCGGTGTGCCACTGCGCGACGGGGTCCACGTACCCCGCGCGATGCGCGACGCCCTCCACCACGGGCCAGCCGTAGTTCTTGCCGGGCTCGATGAGGTTGAGCTCGTCCCAGGTGTCCTGGCCGAACTCGGAGGCCCACAGGTGGCCTTCGGGGTCCCAGGCGAGGCCCTGGACGTTGCGGTGGCCGGGGGAGTAGACGAGGGAGCCGGGGACGGGGTTGTCCGGCGCGGGCTGCCCGTCGGGCGTCATCCGCAGGATCTTGCCGCCGAGCGACGACACGTCCTGGGCGAGCCCGCGGTCCCCGGTCTCGCCGGTCCCGGCGTACAGCATGCCGTCGGGGCCGAAGGCGATCCGCCCGCCGTTGTGGATCGAGCCGGTGGGGATGCCGCGCAGGATCGTGTCGGGGGCGCCGAGCTGGTCGCCGGCCGACCGCGCGGGGTCGTACAGCATCCGCGCGATGCGGTTGTCGGAGTCGGTGCTGAAGTACGCGTAGACCAGGTGGTCCGTGCCGAAGTCGGGGGAGAGGGCGAGCCCGAGCAGGCCGTTCTCGCCGCCCTGCGTGTGGGTGACGCCGGGGACGGTGCCGGCCAGTACGGTCGTGCCCTTCTCCGGGTCGACGAGGGAGACCTTCCCGGTGTCGCGCGAGCCCACGAGCAGCGTGCCGTCGGCGAGCTGGGCCACACCCCAGGGAGCGGCGAGCTTCGTGGCGACCGTGGCGTCGGCCTTGGCGCTGCCGGTGGCGGCCGCGGCGGGCGTGGTCGGGGTGGCCGAGGCGCTCGGCGCGGCACCGGTGGTCGCGGCGGTGGACGTGGTCGGCGCGCCCTTGGAGTGCGACGCCGAGGGGTTCTGCAGGCCCGGCGGGGCCCCGCCCGAGCACCCCGCGGCCAGCAGCGCGGCCGCTGCCGCCACCGCCGCCCCGCGCGCGACCGCGCGCGCCCGGCCCCGACGCCCTGTGCTCACCGTCTGCCCTCGCCAATCGTCCGCCGTGATCATGTTTCCCCGTCCCGTCCCCCACCCAAGCACACGGCCGCCCGCGCCGCCCGCAGAACGGCGCCACCGGCCCGGGCTCCCGGCCGCCGGGGCGTGCCCTAGCCTCCTGGCCATGAACGACATCACCCAGGACCCCGCCGCAGGCCCCCGGCCGCAGGTCTGGCTGTCCCTGCCGCCCGAGGAGATCGAGGGGCTGCCGGACGCCTTCGACTACGTCCACTGGGACGGCACCGGGGAATTCCCCGCCGATCCCGCGGAGGCCGCCTTCTACGTCGTGCCCTACATGAAGGGAGCGACCGCCGGCGCGCTGCCGCTGCCGCACATGACGTCGGTGCGCGTCATCCAGACCCTGAGCGCCGGGGTGGACCACATCGCGCCGCACCTGCACCACTTCGCGCCGGGCGTGCGCCTGTGCAACGCGCGCGGGGTGCACGAGGCGAGCACCGCGGAGCTGGCCCTCGCACTGATCCTGGCCTCGCTGCGCGGCATCCCGCGGTTCGTCCGCGGCCAGGACGAGGAGAAGTGGTACGGCGGCTTCTATCCCGCACTGGCCGACCGCCGGGTGCTGATCGTCGGCTACGGCGCGATAGGAGCCGCCGTCGAGGACCGGCTGGCGCCCTTCGAGGTCGAGGTCACCCGGGTCGCGCGCAGCGCCCGCGGCTCCGCGCGCGGACCGGTGCACGCGCTGGCCGACCTGCCCGCGCTGCTGCCGCGGGCCGACGTCGTGGTCCTCACCACCCCGCTGACCGAGCAGACCAGGGGCCTGGCGGGCGCGGAGTTCCTCGCCGCGATGAGGGACGGCGCGCTGCTGGTGAACGTCGCGCGCGGCCCGGTCGTCGACACCGGCGCACTGCTGGCCGAGACCGGGGCGGGGCGGCTGACGGCGGCCCTGGACGTCACCGACCCCGAGCCGCTGCCCGCCGGGCACCCGCTGTGGCACGCGCCGGGCGTCCTGATCAGCCCGCACGTTGGCGGCAGCACATCGGCGTTCCTGCCCCGGGCCCAGCGTTTGATCCGCGCCCAACTGGCCAGGTTCGCAAGCGGGGAGGACCTCGCGAACGTCGTCCACGTGACCGGCTGAGCGAGCCGCCCGCCGCGCAACGGCACCGGCCGACTGCGGCGGGTGTACGCCCACCCCTTCGTGGTTACGCTCAGTAGAGAGACCCTATCGCTGAGTGACGATTCTGGTGTATCGTCCGGAAGCGGGGGCGTCGCGTGCGGAGCAGACGACCGCGGCGAGGGAACGACGAGCGAGTGAGGGGGCGACGGGCGATGGACGGACCGAGGCGGTTCCCCGGCAGGCACACCCAGCGCACCGCACGACCCGGCCGGCCGCGCGCCGGACGTCCGCTGTGCCCCGCGCGCCGGCGGCGTCCCGCGCGCCCGGCAGCCACGGCGTACGGGACACCGAAGTGACCACCACCGGCGCGGTGCTCGCCGGAAGCCGGTCGCGCGCCGCCGGCGGCCTGCTGCCGCAGCTCCTGCTGAGCCTGGCGTGCGCGGGCTACACCGCGGGGGCGGTGCTCGGCTGGGGCAGCGGCGAGGTGGCCGCCTTCATGGGCGACTTCGGGCTGTCGGCCGCCGCCGCGGCCGCCGCCGTCTCGATGCTGCTGTACGCCCGCAGATGCGGCCCCGGCCACCGGGCGGCCTGGGTTCTCTTCGCGGTGTCCTCACTGATGGCCGCCCTCGGCAATGCCGTGTGGGGGTGGTACGAGGTGGTCCTCGGCCGCCCGGTCCCGCAGACCTCGGCCGCCGACTTCTGCTTCCTGCTCTTCGCGCCGCCCGCCGTGATCGGCCTGCTGGTGCTCGCCAAGCGGCCGGTGACGAAGGCCGGCTGGATCTGCCTGGGCCTGGACACCTGGCTCATCGGCGGCTCGCTGCTCACGCTGTCCTGGAGCCTCGCGCTCGCCCGCGCCGCCACCTACGACGGCCCGAGCACCGCCAAGGTCGCCCTGTCGCTGGCCTATCCGCTGCTGGACATCGTGCTGGTGAGCATGGTCCTGGCCCTGCACTTCCGCCGCTCCGCCGCCAACCGCGCGGCCGTCAACACCGCGCTGGCCGCGCTCGCGCTCACGGTGCTGTGCGACGCGCTGTTCACCTCGCCGCTGCTGCGCGAGCACTACCACTCGGGCCAGATCCTGGACGCCGGCTGGTTCGCCGGCAGCATGCTCATGGCGTACGCCCCCTGGGTCGGCCGCCACGAGCTGCCGCTGCTGCGCCCGAGCGTCACCACCCGCCGGGTGACGGGCTCGCTCGCCGCCCTCACCCCCTACCTCGCGGCGGCGGTCTGCACCCTCGGCATCCTCTACGACGTGATCACCGGCGAGAAGTGCGACAAGGTCGTGCTGCTCACCGGCAGCACCGTGGTCCTCGCCCTGGTGGTCCGGCAGGCCATCATGCTGCTGGACAACATCGCGCTGACCCAGGAGCTGGCCCAGAAGGAGAACCACTTCCGCTCCCTGGTCCAGGGGTCGAGCGACGTCATCATGATCGCCGCCCCCACCGGCGTGCTGCGCTACGTCAGCCCCGCCTCCGCGGGCGTCTACGGGCGTGATCCGGAGGAGATGGTCGGCACCGAGCTGTCCGCCCACATCCACCCCGACGACCTCGGCCGGGTCGTGCACGAGGTGCGCCGCTTCCTCGCCGCCCCGCCCGGCGAGGAGTCCGCCACCCGCATCGAGTGCCGCATCCGCTCCGGCCACCGCGGCGGCCCGCACGGCGGCGAGGACGGCTGGCTCAACGTGGAGTCCAGCGTCACCCGCTACCAGGGCGGCCTCATCTTCAACAGCCGCGACGTCACCGAGCGCGTCCGCCTGCAGGCCCAGCTGCAGCACAACGCCTCCCACGACCCGCTCACCGACCTGCCCAACCGATCGCTCTTCCTGGACCGGGTCGGCAAGGCGCTGGCCGGCCGCCGCCCGGGGGACGAGCGGGCCGCGGTCCTGTACGTCGACCTCGACGGTTTCAAGGGTGTCAACGACTCCATCGGCCACCAGGCCGGCGACCACCTGCTCACCCAGGCCGCCCGCCGGCTCCAGGGCGCGCTGCGGGCCGGCGACACCGCCGCCCGGCTCGGCGGCGACGAGTTCGCCGTCCTGGTGTGCGGCGCCGACGAGGAGCAGGCCGCCGAGATCGCCGAGCGGCTGCGCGCCGCGCTGTGCGAGCCCTACCGGGTGGACGGCGGCGAGGTGCGGGTCGGCGCCAGCATCGGCATCGCCTTCGGCGAGCCCGGCGGCTCCGCGGGCGAGCTGATGCGCGACGCCGACCTGGCGATGTACCGCGCCAAGCAGGCCGGCAAGGGCCGCGTCGAGGTGTACGCCCCGCAGCTGCGGGCCGCCGCCGTACGCCGCACCGAGATGGCGACCCGGCTGCACCAGGCGCTGGACGACGGCGAGTTCACCCTGCTGCACCAGCCGGTCGTGGAGCTGTCCTGCGGCCGGATCGCCGGCGTCGAGGCGCAGGCGCGCTGGCGCTCCTCGCAGGGCATCCTCTTCACCCCCGCCGAATTCCTCCAGGCCGCCGAGGACACCGACCGCACCGCGGAGCTGGGACGCTGGCAGCTGGAACAGGCGGTCGCCCAGGCCGCGCTGCGGTACGGCGCCGGCCACCGGGTGCCCGTCACCGTCAAGCTGTCCGCGCTGCGGCTGCTGCACCGCGACCTGCCGCCCGGCACCGTCGAGGGCCTGCTGGAGCGGTACGGGCTGCCGCCCGGCGCCCTGGTCGTGGAGCTGACCGGCGGTGCCCCCGGCGTGGCGCTGGACGAGCTGGAGCGGCGGCTGCGCCAGCTGCGCCGCACCGGTGTGCGGATCGCGCTCGGCGGCTTCGGGACCGGCCACGCCGCGCTCGGCGCGCTGCGCACCCTCCCGGTGGACGCCGTCAAGCTCGACCGGGTCTTCGTCGAGGGCATGGCCGACTCCTCGCGGCTGCGGACGATCACCCGCGGGCTGCTGCGGATGGCCACCGACCTCGGGGTGCGCACCGTCGCCGACGGGGTGGACCGCCCGGAGCAGGTGCACGCGCTGCGCGAGATGGGCTGCGGCCAGGGCCAGGGCATGGCCTTCTCCGGGCTGCTGGACGAGCACCGGCTGCGCGGCTCGCTGACCCGCGGCGGATACCCCCTGCCGGGTGATCCGGACCGCCACGGCGGCCCCGACGGCGCCCGCCCCGTACCCCAGGAAACCGCACGTGAGCAGGTCAGCCGGCGCGCCGTGCAGCTACCGTCCTGCCGATCACATAGTGAGACGCGTGTCCCACCGGCTTGACACCCCCCGGGGGGCCGGAGGAAGGTCGAAGCCATGCGCACCCGAATTCTCGTACTTGGAAAGCGCGTCGGCTGACCGAGGCATCTACGCCTCGCACTCGCACCGGCGCGCTCCCCTCGCTTGCCTCACGGCACGAGGGGTTTTTTGTTGTCCGGCGACCGGCCGACGAGCCCACCGCCCCCACTTCACCACCCTCATCTTCGAGAGAAGAGAACGCAGATGACCGAGCAGGCCACCGGGTCCCACCATCCGCAGCCGCGGACCCGCACCGCGGTTCCCGCCGCTGCCCCCGCCGAGCGCATGACGGGTGCGCAGGCGCTCATCCGCTCCCTTGAGGCCGTAGGCGTCGACACCGTGTTCGGCATCCCGGGCGGTGCGATCCTGCCGGCGTACGACCCGCTGATGGACTCCTCCAAGGTCCGCCACGTCCTGGTCCGGCACGAGCAGGGGGCAGGGCACGCGGCCACCGGCTACGCGCAGGCCACCGGCCGGGTCGGGGTGTGCATGGCGACCTCGGGCCCGGGCGCGACCAACCTGGTCACGCCGATCGCCGACGCGCACATGGACTCGGTGCCGATCGTCGCCATCACCGGCCAGGTCGCGTCGAAGTCCATCGGCACCGACGCCTTCCAGGAAGCGGACATCTGCGGCATCACCATGCCGGTCACCAAGCACAACTTCCTGGTGACCGACCCCGCCGACATCCCGCACACCATCGCCGAGGCCTTCCACATCGCCTCCACCGGCCGCCCCGGCCCGGTCCTGGTCGACATCGCCAAGGACGCGCTGCAGAACCAGACGACCTTCTCCTGGCCGCCGCAGCAGGACCTGCCCGGCTACCGCCCGGTGACCAAGCCGCACGCCAAGCAGATCCGCGAGGCCGCCCGGCTGATCAACGAGTCCCGCCGCCCGGTCTTCTACGTCGGCGGCGGCGTGGTCAAGGCGCACGCCACCGCGGAGCTGAAGATCCTCGCCGAGCTGACCGGCGCCCCGGTCACCACGACCCTGATGGCGCTCGGCGCCTTCCCGGACAGCCACCCGCAGCACGTCGGCATGCCCGGCATGCACGGCGACGTCTCGGCGGTCACCGCGCTGCAGAAGTCGGACCTGATCGTCGCGCTCGGCGCCCGCTTCGACGACCGCGTCACCGGCCGGCTGGACACCTTCGCGCCCAACGCCAAGGTCGTGCACGCCGACATCGACCCGGCCGAGATCTCCAAGAACCGGATCGCCGACGTGCCGATCGTCGGCGACGCCCGCGAGGTGCTGGCCGACCTGATCGTGGCCGTCCAGGCCGAGCACGAGTCCGGCCACAAGGGCGACTACTCGGAGTGGTGGAACCACCTGAACTTCTGGCGGAACACCTACCCGCTCGGCTACGACGTCCCCGCGGACGGCAGCCTCGCCCCGCAGCAGGTCATCGAGCGGATCGGGCAGCTCGCCCCGGAGGGCACCCTCTTCGCCGCGGGCGTCGGCCAGCACCAGATGTGGGCCGCGCAGTTCATCAAGTACGAGCACCCGGGCACCTGGTTCAACTCCGGCGGCGCCGGCACCATGGGCTACGCCGTCCCGGCCGCGATGGGCGCCAAGGCCGGCCGCCCGGACGCCACCGTGTGGGCGATCGACGGCGACGGCTGCTTCCAGATGACCAACCAGGAACTGGTCACCTGCGCGCTCAACGGCATCCCGATCAAGGTCGCCGTCATCAACAACGGCGCGCTGGGCATGGTCCGCCAGTGGCAGAACCTCTTCTACGGCGAGCGGTTCTCCAACACCGTGCTGCACTCCGGCGCCGAGAACGTCCCCGGCTCCACCCAGGGCGTCGGCTCCATCACCAACCGCGGCACCCGCGTCCCGGACTTCGTGAAGCTGGCCGACGCGATGGGCTGCGTGGGCCTGCGCTGCGAGTCCGCCGACGACCTCGACAAGGTCATCGCCGAGGCCAACGCCATCAACGACCGGCCCGTCGTCGTCGACTTCATCGTCCACGAGGACGCCATGGTCTGGCCCATGGTCGCGGCCGGCACCTCCAACGACGAGATCATGGCGGCGCGCGACGTGCGTCCCGATTTCAGCGACGACCTCGACGACTGACCGCGCGGAAGAGCGAGAGAAGGAAGCACGAACAAATGTCCAAGCACACGCTCTCCGTCCTGGTGGAGAACAAGCCCGGCGTCCTGGCCAGGATCACCGCGCTGTTCTCCCGCCGCGGCTTCAACATCGACTCCCTCGCCGTCGGCACCACCGAGCACCCGGACATCTCCCGGATCACCATCGTCGTCAACGTCATCGACGAACTGCCGCTGGAACAGGTGACGAAGCAGCTCAACAAGCTGGTCAACGTGCTGAAGATCGTCGAGCTGGACCCTGCCGCGGCGGTCGCACGCGAACTCGTCCTGGTGAAGGTGCGCGCCGACAACGAGACGCGCTCCCAGATCGTGGAGATCGTCCAGCTCTTCCGCGCCAAGACCGTGGACGTCTCGCCCGAGGCGGTCACCGTCGAGGCCACCGGATCCGCCGGCAAGCTGGAGGCCATGCTCAAGATGCTGGAGCCGTTCGGCATCAAGGAGCTGGTCCAGTCCGGCACCATCGCCATCGGGCGCGGGGCCCGGTCCATCACCGACCGCTCGCTGCGCGCGCTGGACCGCTCGGCATAACGCCGTACGCCCCGCCCGCGCTCGCCGATCCGCATGGCGAGACCCGAAAACCCGTATCCGCCCGCCCGACGTACGGTGGGCCGCACAACCCGAAACAAGGAGAACCCCAAGTGGCCGAGCTGTTCTACGACGACGACGCCGACCTGTCCATCATCCAGGGCCGCAAGGTCGCGGTCATCGGCTACGGCAGCCAGGGCCACGCCCACGCGCTGTCGCTGCGTGACTCGGGTGTGGACGTGCGCGTCGGCCTGCACGAGGGCTCGAAGTCGAAGACGGTTGCCGAGGAGCAGGGCCTGAAGGTGCTGCCGGTCGCCGAGGCCGCCGCCGAGGCCGACGTCATCATGATCCTGGTGCCGGACCCGATCCAGGCCAAGGTCTACGAGGAGTCCATCAAGGACAACCTCAAGGACGGCGACGCCCTGTTCTTCGGCCACGGCCTCAACATCCGCTACGGCTTCATCAAGCCGCCGGCCGGCGTCGACGTGTGCATGGTCGCCCCCAAGGGCCCGGGCCACCTGGTGCGCCGCCAGTACGAGGAGGGCCGCGGCGTCCCGTGCATCGCGGCCGTCGAGCAGGACGCGACCGGCAAGGGCTTCGCGCTCGCGCTGTCGTACGCCAAGGGCATCGGCGGCACCCGCGCCGGCGTCATCAAGACCACCTTCACCGAGGAGACCGAGACCGACCTCTTCGGCGAGCAGGCGGTGCTGTGCGGCGGCACCTCCGCGCTGGTCAAGGCGGGCTTCGAGACCCTGGTCGAGGCCGGCTACCAGCCGGAGATCGCGTACTTCGAGTGCCTGCACGAGCTCAAGCTCATCGTGGACCTGATGTACGAGGGCGGCCTGGAGAAGATGCGCTGGTCGGTCTCCGAGACCGCCGAGTGGGGCGACTACGTCACCGGCCCCCGCATTATCACCGACGCCACCAAGGCGGAGATGAAGAAGGTCCTCGCCGAGATCCAGGACGGCACCTTCGCCAACAACTGGATCGCCGAGTACAACGCCGGCCTGCCGAAGTACAACGAGTACAAGAAGGCCGACGAGGACCACCTGCTGGAGACCACCGGCAAGAAGCTGCGCAAGCTCATGAGCTGGGTGGACGACGAGGCGTAAGGCCTCCCGCGCGGCGGCCCGCCGCGCACCCGGGTTGCGTCGCTCCGTGGCGTCCGCACGGTGCCGTGTGCACCGTGCACCGGTGGCTGACCGCCATCTGGTACGCACTTTGTACGAAGCGACGCAACCCCTCCGGGTGATCCTTCCATTTCGGCGAAGGCGCGGATTCGCCCCGCCGATACACTGCTCCGACAAGCGCGTTCAGGCTCACAGCGTCGTGCGTCTTCCACGCGGCAAGCCCCCCGAAACCTCCCTGGTAGCGGTCGTACGGGACTCGGCCGCCCACGAAGGACAAGTGAGGACCACGTGAGCCAGAAGCCTGTCGTACTCATCGCAGAAGAGCTGTCGCCGGCCACGGTGGACGCGCTCGGGCCGGACTTCGAGATCCGGCACTGCAACGGTGCCGACCGAGCCGAACTGCTTCCCGCCATCGCCGACGTGGACGCGATCCTGATCCGCAGCGCCACCAAGGTGGACGCCGAGGCCATCGCCGCCGCCCGCAAACTCCGGGTCGTCGCCCGGGCCGGGGTCGGCCTGGACAACGTCGACGTCGCCGCCGCCACCAAAGCCGGCGTGATGGTCGTCAACGCGCCGACCTCCAACATCGTGACCGCCGCCGAGCTGGCCTGCGGCCTGCTGATCGCCACCGCCCGCAACATCGCGCCGGCCAACGCCGCGCTGAAGAACGGCGAGTGGAAGCGCAACAAGTACACCGGCGTCGAGCTGAGCGAGAAGACCCTCGGCGTGGTGGGCCTCGGCCGCATCGGCGTCCTGGTGGCGCAGCGCATGTCGGCCTTCGGGATGAACGTCGTGGCGTACGACCCCTACGTGCAGCCCGCGCGCGCCGCCCAGATGGGCGTCAAGCTGCTGACGCTGGACGAGCTGCTGGAGCAGTCCGACTTCATCACCGTGCACCTGCCCAAGACGCCGGAGACCCTCGGCCTCATCGGCGACGAGGCGCTGCACAAGGTCAAGCCCTCGGTGCGGATCGTCAACGCCGCCCGCGGCGGCATCGTCGACGAGGAGGCGCTGGCCTCGGCGCTCAAGGAGGGCCGGGTCGCGGGCGCGGGCCTGGACGTCTTTTCGAAGGAGCCGTGCACCGACTCGCCGCTCTTCCAGTTCGACAACGTCGTGGCCACCCCGCACCTGGGCGCGTCCACCGACGAGGCCCAGGAGAAGGCGGGTATCGCCGTCGCGAAGTCGGTGCGGCTGGCGCTGGCCGGCGAGCTGGTCCCGGACGCGGTCAACGTCCAGGGCGGTGTCATCGCCGAGGACGTCAAGCCCGCGCTGCCGCTGGCCGAGAAGCTCGGCCGGATCTTCACCGCGCTGGCCGGCGAGGTCGCCGCCCGGCTCGACGTCGAGGTCTACGGCGAGGTCACCCAGCACGACGTGAAGATCCTCGAACTGAGCGCGCTCAAGGGCGTCTTCGAGGACGTCGTCGCCGAGACCGTGAGCTACGTCAACGCGCCGCTGTTCGCGCAGGAGCGCGGTGTCGAGGTGCGGCTGACCACCAGCTCGGAGTCGCCCAACCACCGCAACGTGGTGACCGTGCGCGGCACGCTCGCCGACGGCACCGCGGTGGCGGTGTCCGGCACGCTGGCCGGCCCCAAGCACCTGCAGAAGATCGTCGCGGTCGACGACAACGACGTGGACCTCGCGCTCGCCGACCACATGGCCTTCCTGCGCTACACCGACCGCCCCGGCGTCGTCGGCACCATCGGCCGTATCCTCGGCGAGGTCGGCGTCAACATCGCCGGCATGCAGGTCGCCCGTTCGACCGCCGGCGGCGACGCGCTGGTGGCCCTCACCGTCGACTCGACGATCCCGGCGGGCGTGCTCACCGACATCGCCGGCGAGATCGGCGCCACCTCGGCCCGCGCGGTCAACCTGACGGACTGACCCGGTCCGACCCCGGTACGGCACCGGCGCCGCTCCCCTCGCACCGAGGGGGCGGCGCCGGAGCGCTGTGCGGACGGGCGTCAGAGCCGGGCGGCCTTGAGCGCCATGTGCAGCAGCAGCCGGGCCTCGCCGTCCGCGAGGTCGAGACCGGTGAGCTGCTCGATCCGGGAGAGCCGGTAGTACAGCGTCTGCCGGTGGATGGCCAGCGCGGTGGCCGTACGCCCGGCCTGGCCCGCGTGGTCGAGGAAGACCTCGGCGGTGTGCGCCAGGTCCTGGTGGTCCGCGGTGAGCAGCGGCGCGACCGCGGGGTCCGGCGGCGCCCCGGAGGGCAGGGCGGTGAGCAGCCGGTAGGGGCCCAGCGTCGACCACTTCGCGATCGGGCCCAGCTCTCCTTGCGCGTGCGCGGCCCGCGCCGCCGACGTGGCCTCCCGCCAGGCCGCGGGCAGCTCGCCGAGCGCGCCGCGCGCCGCGCCGATCCCGGCGACCGCGCCGGCCGAGCCCATCGCGTCCAGCAGCCGGGCCGCGGCGGTACGGGCCGGGCCCAGCACCTGCCGGGAGCGCAGCCGCACCAGCAGCGCGACCAGCTCGCCGCGCCCCCGCTCCGGCACCCGGGCCAGCGCCGCCCCCGCCGGGATGGTGCGCAGCCCCGGCAGCGTGCCCGGCGACTCCCCGGCGGGCGCGCGCACGCACACCAGCGCGTGCGGCTCGTCCGCGTCGCGGTCCAGGGCCAGCCGCAGCGCGTCCTCCGCGGTGTCCCGGTCGACGCGGGTTGCGGCGGCCAGCAGCCCGCGCAGCGCCCGCCCGGTCTCGGCCCCGGCCAGCGACATCGCGGCGAGCCGCTCGCCCATCCGGCCGGCCACCCCCATCGCGGCCGACAGCTGTGCGGGGGAGTGCTCGGCCTCGTCCAGCAGCCACACGTAGCCGTAGACGAACCCGGCGTGCCGCACCGGCAGGCACAGCCGCCCGCGCACCACTCCCGCGTCGGGGGCGGCGGGGATGCGGACCGGTCCCGAGGCGTGTGCGATGCCGTACCGCTCGAACCAGGCGCGCACCTCGGCGGTGGAGTGCCGGGTCAGGATGGAGCGGGTGCGGACCGGGTCGAGCGCCGCGGCGTCGTCGCTGTCGTGCACCCCGAAGGCGATCAGCCGGAAATCCCGGTCCTCCAGCGTGGCAGGGGCGCCGAGCAGCGCCGACACCTCGTCGACCAGGTCCTGGAGGTCGCTGTGGTCCCCGTACTCAGCTCGCACCCGGCCATTGTCCCTCATACATCTGTATGAGGGACGGCGGGGCGATGCGTGACAGGTGTCGATGGCCCGGCCCGGGGGAGAAGCCTAGATTCACGGTGTCGGAGCCTGTCCGCCGACGATTCCGCTGTTCCGGCCGTGTTCTGGAGGACACCCCGTGTTCGGTCCCGTGTTGCTCGCCGCCTCGCGCAGCGACCGTATGCGCCGCGTCGTCGCCGCCGCGCCCGTCACCCGCCCGGTGGTGAACCGGTTCGTCGCCGGTGACGCCCTGCACCCCGCCCTCGACACCGTCCGCGCCCTCACCGCGAGCGGTCTCGAGGTCACCCTCGACCACCTCGGCGAGGACGTCACCGACAGGGCCACCGCCACCGCGACCCGCGACGCCTACCTGAGGCTGCTGGAGACGCTGCGCGACGAGCGGCTCGGCGACCGCGCCGAGGTGTCGGTCAAGCTCTCCGCCTTCGGCCAGGCGCTCCCCGACGGCGGGCACGACATCGCGCTCGAAAACGTCCGGGCGGTCGCCGAGCTGGCCTCCGGGTCCGGCACCACGGTGACGCTCGACATGGAGGACCACACCACCGTGGACTCCACGCTCGCCATCCTCGCCGAGCTGCGCAAGGAGCACCCGGGCACCGGCGCGGTCCTCCAGTCGTACCTGTTCCGCACCGAGGAGGACGCCCGCGCGCTCGCCGTCGCCGGCTCCCGGGTACGGCTGGTCAAGGGCGCCTACAAGGAGCCCGCCCGGGTCGCCTTCCAGAGCAAGCGGGACGTCGACAAGGCCTACGTCCGCGCGCTGCGCACGCTCTTCGCCGGCGACGGCTACCCGATGGTCGGCTCGCACGACCCGCGCATGATCGCCATCGCGCAGGAGTTCGCCGCCCGCTACGGCCGGGCGCCCGGAACGTACGAATTCCAGATGCTCTACGGCATCCGCACCGCCGAGCAGCGGCGGCTCGCGGACGAAGGCGAGCGTATGCGGATCTACGTGCCGTACGGCGCAGACTGGTACGGCTACTTCATGCGCCGCCTCGCCGAGCGCCCCGCCAATCTGGCCTTCTTCCTGCGCTCCTTCGCCCCCGCCGCCGGCCGCTGACGGCCCGACCCTCCAAGGAGACATCCCCCATGGACGCCGTGACCCAGGTCCCCGCCCCGGTCAACGAGCCGGTGCACACCTACGCCCCCGGCAGCCCCGAGCGGGCCCGTCTCGAGGCCAAGCTCAAGGAGCTCGCCGCGCACCGCGCCGAGCTGCCGATGACCATCGGCGGCGTCGAGCGGATGGGCGGCGGCGAGCGCTTCGACGTCGTCCAGCCGCACAACCACGGCCAGGTGCTGGGCACCTACGCCAACGCCACCGAGGCCGACGCGCGCGACGCGATCGACGCCGCGCTGGCCGCCGCCCCGGCCTGGCGGGCGCTGCCCTTCGACGAGCGCGCCGCGGTCTTCCTGCGCGCCGCCGAGCTGATGTCCGGGCCGTGGCGCGAGACGCTGGTCGCCTCCACCATGCTCGGCCAGTCCAAGACCGTGCAGCAGGCCGAGATCGACAGCCCCTGCGAGCTGGTCGACTTCTGGCGCTTCAACGTCCACTACGCCCGGCAGATCCTCGCCGAGCAGCCGGTGGCGAACGCGCCCGGCGTGTGGAACCGGCTGGACCACCGCCCGCTGGAGGGCTTCGTCTACGCGATCACGCCCTTCAACTTCACCGCCATCGCCGGCAACCTGCCCACCGCGCCCGCCCTCATGGGCAACGTCGTGGTGTGGAAGCCCTCGCCCACCCAGACCCACTCGGCCGTGCAGGTCATGCGGGTGCTGCGGGAGGCGGGCCTGCCCGACGGCGTCATCAACCTGGTGACCGGCGACGGCCTGGCGGTCTCCGAGGCCGCGCTGCCGCACCCGATGCTGGCGGGCATCCACTTCACCGGCTCCACCCGGACCTTCCAGCACCTGTGGCGCACGGTCGGCGAGAACATCGCGCGCTACCGCTCCTACCCGCGGATCGTCGGCGAGACCGGCGGCAAGGACTTCCTGGTCGCCCACCCCTCGGCCGACCCGGCGGTGCTCAAGACCGCGCTGACCCGCGGCGCCTTCGAGTACCAGGGCCAGAAGTGCTCGGCGACCTCGCGCGCGTACATCCCGCGCTCGATCTGGGAGTCCGGCTTCAAGGAGGACTTCGCGGCCGAGGTCGACGGCATCACGATGGGCGACGTCACCGACCTGTCCAACTTCGTGGGCGCCCTCATCGACGAGCGGTCCTTCGCCAAGAACAAGGCCGCCATCGACCGCGCCAAGGCCGACCCGACGATCGAGGTCGTCGCGGGCGGCACGTACGACGACTCGGTGGGCTGGTTCGTCCGCCCGACCGTGCTCGTCTGCACCGACCCGGACAACGAGGTCTTCACCCAGGAGTACTTCGGGCCCGTGCTGGGCGTGTACGTCTACGAGGACGACGCGTACGACGCGATGCTGGAGCAGATGGAGTCGGTGGCCGACTACGCGCTGACCGGGTCGGTCGTCGCGCGGGACCGGGCCGCGGTGACGTACACGATGGAGCGGCTGCGGGACGCGGCGGGCAACTTCTACGTCAACGACAAGTCGACCGGCGCGGTCGTCGGCCAGCAGCCCTTCGGCGGCGGCCGGGCGTCGGGCACCAACGACAAGGCGGGCGCGGCGCAGAACCTGATGCGCTGGACGTCCACCCGGGCCATCAAGGAGACCCTGGTGCCGCCCACGGACTACCGCTACCCGCACATGGGCTGACGGGCGGCGCCACCGGGCTCACCCGGGCCGACCTCGGACGATCACCCGTTCGCGACCGCAGAGGTCCGCGAACGGGTGATCGTCCGTCTCAGATAGTAGGAAGTCCGAGTAATTGTGGCGACAGGACGAGCAGGCTGCCCTAGCTTTGTAGGAGCTGAACGTCTCGCCCATCCGGCGAGCGGCGGACGCGCGTCCACCAGGCCTCCTGTGCGGGTCACCCCCGCGGCCGGACCCCCGCCCCGTTCCGCTTCCTCCACGGAATCACCGCGGCACCTCCGCCCGTTTTCCCCGCTTTCCCCAGGAGTTGATCCCTCATGGACGACACCGCCCGCCAGAACGCCCTGCGTGCCCTCCAGCGCAGCCTGGACCGCCGTGACAACGGCGGCAGCACCGGCCACGAGAACCACTGAGCCCGCCCGCGTCTCAGCCCCCGTCGCCGCCTCCTCCCGCGGCCTCGCGCCCCTGACCGGGCCACAGGCCGCCGATGTCCGACATGCGGACATCGGATGTCACCGGCTGGGATGGGGAGTACGGTGCCGGACATGTCTCGAAGCCTCAGCCTCGCAGTGATCCCCGGTGACGGAATCGGCCAGGAAGTGGTCGCCGAGGGCCTCAAGGTTCTCTCCGCCGTCCTTCCCTCCGACACCAAGCTGGAGACGAAGGAGTTCGACTTCGGCGCCAAGCGCTACCACGCCACCGGGCAGACCCTCACCGACGAGGACCTGGAGCAGCTCAAGCAGCACGACGCGATCCTGCTGGGCGCCATCGGCGACCCGTCCGTGCCCTCGGGCGTGCTGGAGCGCGGCTTCCTGCTCAAGCTGCGCTTCGCCTTCGACCACCATGTGAACCTGCGCCCGAGCAAGCTCTACCCGGGCGTCGGCACCCCCCTCGCGGGCAGCCCGCAGATCGACTTCGTCGTCGTCCGCGAGGGCACCGAGGGCCCCTACACCGGCAACGGCGGGGCGATCCGCGTCGGCACCCCGCAGGAGGTCGCCACCGAGGTCAGCCTCAACACCGCGTTCGGCATCGAGCGCGTGGTGCGCGACGCGTACGAGCGCGCGCAGGCCCGCCCGCGCAAGAAGCTCACGCTGGTGCACAAGAACAACGTGCTGGTGCACGCCGGCCACCTGTGGACCCGGATCTTCGAGCAGGTCGGCCGCGAGTACCCCGAGGTCAGCACCGACTACCTGCACGTCGACGCCGCGACCATCTTCCTGGTCACCCAGCCCGAGCGGTTCGACGTCATCGTCACCGACAACCTCTTCGGCGACATCATCACCGACCTCGCCGCGGCCGTCTCCGGCGGCATCGGCGTCGCCGCGAGCGGCAACATCAACCCCGGCCGGGAATTCCCGTCGATGTTCGAGCCGGTCCACGGCTCGGCCCCGGACATCGCCGGCCAGTCCAAGGCCGACCCGACCGCGACCGTGCTGTCCGTGGCGCTGCTGCTGCGCCACCTCGGCTACGACGCGGAGGCCGACCGGATCGACACCGCGGTCCAGGCCGACCTCGCCGAGCGCACCGGCAAGCCCGCCCGGTCCACCGTCGAGATCGGCGACGCGCTGGCCGCCCGGGTTTCCGGCTGACCGCGCACCAGCGGTAGGTACCCGGCCCCGCCACTGCGATAATCGGAGGCGGGGCCGCGTTACGGCCTAGAACTTGGACGTCCTAGCACTCGGGCGCCACAGGTGGCAGCGGGACACGGCAGCAGAACACGACGCACCTGAAGGACACACATCATGACGACGCCCACGATCGAGCTGAAGCCGTCCGCCCACCCGCTGCCCGTCGCCCAGCGCGAGGCGATCCTGGCCGACCCCGGCTTCGGCCGCCACTTCACCGACCACATGGTCACCATCAAGTGGACCGAGGGCCGCGGCTGGCACGACGCGCAGCTCGTGCCGTACGCGCCGCTGTCGATCGAGCCCGCGAACATGACGCTGCACTACGCGCAGACCATCTTCGAGGGCCTCAAGGCCTACCGGCAGCCCGACGGGTCCGTCGCCACCTTCCGCCCGGAGGCCAACGCCGAGCGCTTCCGGGCCTCGGCCCGCCGCCTCGCCATGCCCGAGCTGCCGGTCGAGACCTTCATCGAGGCCTGCGACGTGCTGGTCCGGCAGGACCGCGGCTGGGTCCCCAGCGCCGGTGAGGCCTCGCTCTACCTGCGGCCCTTCATGTTCGCCACCGAGGTCGGCCTCGGCGTCCGCCCGGCCAACGAGTACCTCTTCGTCGTCATCGCCTCCCCGGCCGGGGCGTACTTCTCCGGCGGTGTCCAGCCCGTCTCCGTCTGGCTCTCCGAGGAGTACGTCCGCGCCGCGCCCGGCGGCACCGGCGCCGCCAAGACCGGCGGCAACTACGCGGCCTCGCTCGTCGCCCAGGCCCAGGCCATCGAGCACGGCTGCGACCAGGTCGTGTGGCTCGACGCGATCGAGCGCCGCTGGATCGAGGAGATGGGCGGGATGAACCTGTACTTCGTGTACGGCAACCGCATCGTCACCCCCGAGCTGAGCGGCTCCCTGCTCCCCGGCATCACCCGCGACTCGCTGCTGCGCATCGCCGCGGACCTCGGCTACGAGGTGGCCGAGGGCCGCATCAGCGTCGACGACTGGCGCGCCCGCACGGAGGACGGCACCCTCACGGAGGTGTTCGCCTGCGGCACGGCCGCGGTCATCACGCCGGTCGGCTCGGTGAAGTCCACCCGGGCGAACTGGCTCGTCGCCGACGGGACCCCGGGCGAGGTCACCATGCGGCTGCGGGCGGCCCTCCTCGACATCCAGACGGGCCAGGCCCCGGACCCCCACGGCTGGATGCATCCACTCGGCGCGTGAGCGCTCGACGGTGCCCCTGCCGAGCAGGGCGGTGAGCGTTTTGAGGGGCGCGGGGAACTGCGCTCCCCAGAGCTTCGCCTGGGAGGTGCCCCCAGCCCCCACCGGGGCGCGGGTCGTCACCGACCCAAGGGGTCTCTTCGGTCCGATCCGGACCACCGGCCGCTGGGTGGTTGCTCGCGCAGTTCCCCGCGCCCCTTCAGGGCGCTCCGCTCGCATCGTGAGACCCCGTCCCGTGGGGCGGGGGGGTGTGCGACACTGACCGCGTGCATCTCGCCGTCATTATTGGCAGCAAGCACGCCGGTCCGCAGTGACGTTGCCCTGACCCCAGTGGAACGCCACCGTGTCCCAGACCCGCGTGCAGACCTCTCGCATCCGCGAGAGGTTTTTTCGTTTCCGGACCACCCGCGCCGGAGGCGGAAACGCACGGGGGATGATGGGGGCAAGTGGAGCTGGATCCGCCCGAGGCCGGAGCCTCGGGCGGTAACCCACTCACCACCCGACAGGAGTTACTCAAGCCATGACTGCCGCACCGCACGACAGCTTCCACGTGTTCGACACCACGCTGCGCGACGGCGCCCAGCGTGAGGGGATCAACCTCACCGTCGCCGACAAGCTGACGATCGCCCGGCACCTGGACGAGTTCGGGGTGGGCTTCATCGAGGGCGGCTGGCCCGGGGCGAACCCACGGGACACGGAGTTCTTCGCTCGCGCCGCCCAGGAGCTGGACCTCAAACACGCCACGCTGGTGGCGTTCGGCGCGACCCGCCGGGCCGGCGGGAAGGCCGCGGACGACGCGCAGGTCAAGGCGCTGCTCGACTCGGGGGCACCGGTGATCACGCTGGTCGCCAAGTCGCACGACCGGCACGTCGAGCTGGCGCTGCGCACCACGCTGGACGAGAACCTGGCGATGGTCGCCGACACCGTCTCGCACCTGGTGGCGCAGGGCCGCAGGGTGTTCGTGGACTGCGAGCACTTCTTCGACGGCTACCGCGCCAACGCCGAGTATGCCACCGCGGTCGTACGGGCCGCGCACGAGGCGGGCGCCTCCGTGGTGGTGCTGTGCGACACCAACGGCGGGATGCTGCCCGCGCAGGTGCAGGCCGTGACAGGCCTGGTGCTCGCGGACACCGGCGCGCGGCTCGGCATCCACGCGCAGGACGACGGCGGCTGCGCGGTCGCCAACACGCTGGCCGCGGTCGACGCGGGCGCCACGCACGTGCAGTGCACCGCCAACGGCTACGGCGAGCGGGTCGGCAACGCCAACCTCTTCCCGGTCGTCGCCGCGCTGGAGCTCAAGCACGGCCGCCGGGTGCTGCCGGAGGGCGCGCTGGCGAAGATGACCAGCATCTCGCACGCCATCGCCGAGACCGTCAACCTGCCGCCGTCCACGCACCAGCCGTACGTCGGGGTGTCGGCGTTCGCGCACAAGGCTGGCCTGCACGCCTCGGCGATCAAGGTGGACCCGGACCTCTACCAGCACATCGACCCCGAGCTGGTCGGCAACACCATGCGGATGCTGGTGTCCGACATGGCCGGCCGCGCCTCGATCGAGCTCAAGGGCCGCGAGCTGGGCATCGACCTCGGCGAGGACCGCGAGCTGGTCGGCCGGGTGGTCGCCCGCGTCAAGGAGCGCGAGCTGCAGGGCTACACGTTCGAGGCGGCAGACGCGTCCTTCGCGCTGCTGCTGCGCGGCGAGATGGACCGCGACACGGACGGCGGCCCGCGGCGCTTCTTCCGTACCGAGTCCTGGCGGGTCATCACCGAGGACCGCCCCGACGGTGTGCACGCCAACGAGGCGACGGTCAAGCTGTGGGCCAAGGGGGAGCGGATCGTCGCGACCGCCGAGGGCAACGGCCCGGTCAACGCGCTGGACCGGGCGCTGCTGAACGCGCTGGAGCGGATCTACCCCAAGCTCGCCGACTTCTCGCTCGTCGACTACAAGGTCCGCATCCTGGAGGGCACCCGCGGCACCGACTCCACGACCCGGGTGCTGATCACCACCACCGACGGCGAGTCCGAATGGTCCTCGGTCGGCGTCGCGGACAACGTCATCGCCGCGAGCTGGCAGGCGCTGGACGACGCCTACGCCTACGGGCTGCTGCGGGCGGGCCTCGAACCGCAGGAGTGACCACCGCGTACGGAAGCCGGGCCCCGGCGGGATCATGCCCGCCGGGGCTCAGTAACGACATGTTCACTTCAAAGGTATGGCGACGCGCGTAGACCTCGGGCACACTCCTGCTGCACCACCCGCACCACTTCGACGCACTTCCGTCCCAGCCGAACCAGCAGGAGGAACGTATGCGACTGCGTGCCCGTACCGCGATGAGCGCCCTCACCCTCGTCGCCACCGCGCTCTTCGCCCCCGGCGTCGGCGTGACCGCGTCCACCGACGCCTTCGCGGTCACCAAGCTCACCCAGGCCCAGGCCACGGCCATGTTCTCGGCCGCCGGTATCACCTGGTCCTCGTCCGGCGGCTGTTCCAACCGCAACGTGTCGACCTGCACCTCCTTCGACGGCCTCAACCAGGCCACCGCCCAGGGCGCCGTCACCCTCAAGCACGCGAGCGGCTGCGCCCTCAACATCACCGGTGGCACCGAGACCGGCCACGCCAGCGGCACCTACTCGCACTGGAACGGCTACAAGCTCGACTACAGCAAGAACACCTGCATCAACAACTACGTGCACAACGCCTTCAGCTACATCGGCCTGCGCGGCGACGGCTACCCGCAGTGGCAGGCCGCCTCCGGCAACATCTACGCGGACGAGGGCACCCACTGGGACGCCCTGTACTACACCTGCGGCTGCTGACGCCGGCGGGGCGGGCCGTCCGGCGGCGGCCCGCCCCGCGCGCGTCAGTGCCCGGTGGGGACGGGGCGATCGCGCACCATGGGGTCGGCGGACCTGACGTCCGGTGACCAACAGCACACATACTGACGGGTAACCTCCGCGGCCCGGCGGCCATAGGGTGAGCGGCGAACCCTCGACCCGACCCACCGGGAGAACGCATGCGCTCGGCGAAGGACTTCTTCCGCCCGCTGGCCGTGGGGGCGCCGGCCCCCCTGCGCGAGGTGCCGCTGCGGCCCTCGCGGATGATCCACTTCTTCGACCCAGGCAACGAGAAGATGGCCGCCAAGGTGCCCGCCCTCGCCGCGCGGGTGGACGTGCTGCTCGGCAACCTGGAGGACGCCGTCCCCGCCGACCGCAAGGAGGCCGCCCGTGCGGGGCTGGTCTCCGTCGCCCGGCAGGCCGACCTCGGCGGCACCCAGCTGTGGACCCGGATCAACAGCCTGGACTCGCCCTGGGCGCTGGACGACCTGGTCACCCTGGTCACCGAGGTCGGCGACCGGCTCGACGTGGTGATGGTGCCCAAGGTGGAGGGCCCCCAGGACATCCACTACGTGGACCGGCTGCTCGCCCAGCTGGAGGCCCGAGCGGGCCTGGACCGGCCGCTGCTGGTGCACGCGATCCTGGAGACCGCCGCCGGCGTCGCCAACGTCGAGGAGATCGCCGGCGCCAGTCCCCGCATGCAGGGCATCTCGCTCGGCCCCGCCGACCTGGCCGCGAGCCGCCGGATGAAGACCACCCGGGTCGGCGGCGGCCACCCCGGCTACCTGGTCCGCGAGGACCCCCAGGGGGACGCGCCCCGGGTCACCCACCAGCAGGACCTGTGGCACTACACCATCGCCCGCATGGTGGACGCCTGCGCCGCGCACGGCATCCTTCCCTACTACGGCCCCTTCGGCGACATCCAGGACCTCACGGCGTGCGAGGACCAGTTCCGCAACGCCTTCCTGCTCGGCTGCGTCGGCGCGTGGACGCTGCACCCGGTGCAGATCGACGTCGCCAAGCGGGTCTTCTCGCCGGCCCCGGCCGACGTCGCCTGGGCCCGGCGGGTGATCGACGCGATGGGCGACGGCACCGGGGCCGTCATGATCGACGGCAAGATGCAGGACGACGCCACCTACAAGCAGTGCCGGGTGGTCGCCGAACTCGCCGACGCGCTCGCCGCGCGCGACCCCGAGCTGGCTGCGTCCTACGCGGCCGCCGAGAAGGCGGGCCTGTGATGACCGCGCCCACCGCCGCCGCCCCCATGACCGCCCCGCGCCCCCGCCGCTCCGTCCTGTACATGCCCGGCGCCAACGAGCGCGCCCTGGAGAAGGCCCGCACCCTGCCCGCCGACGCGCTGATCCTCGACCTGGAGGACTCCGTCGCCCCCGACGCCAAGCCCGCCGCCCGCGAGCGGGTCGCCGCCGCCGTCGCGGCCGGCGGCTTCGGCCACCGTGAGGTCACCGTACGGGTCAACGCGCCCGGCACCCCGTGGCACGCCGACGACCTGCGGGCCGCCGCCGAGGCCGGGCCGGACGCCGTCGTGGTGCCCAAGGTCGACGACCCCGGCACCGTCCGCGCCGTGGCCGCCGCGCTGGAGGCGGCCGGAGCCCCGGACCGCACCGCGGTGTGGGCGATGGTCGAGACCCCGGCGGCGATGTTCGCCGCCCGCGCGGTCGCCGCCGCCTCCGAGCGGCTGACCGTGCTGGTCATGGGCACCAACGACCTCGCCAAGGAACTGCACGCCGAGCACGTGCCGGGCCGCGCCCCGCTGCTCGGGGCGCTCTCCCTCGCGCTGCTCGCGGCCCGCGCCGAGGGCAAGGCCATCTTGGACGGTGTCTACAACGACGTCACGGATCTGCCCGGATTCGAAGCGGAAACCCTCCAAGCCCGCCAGTTCGGCTTCGACGGCAAGACCCTCATCCACCCGAAGCAGATCGACCCCTGCAACCGGATCTTCGCGCCGGCCGGTGCGGACGTGGAAAGGGCCCGGCGTATCGTCGAGGCCTTCGATCAGGCCACGTCACAGGGCCGCGGGGTGGTCACCGTGGACGGCAGGATGATCGAGAACCTGCATGTCGAAGAGGCCCGTCGGCTGCTCGCGCTGGCCGCCGCGGTCGAGGGCCGCTGACCCGTACGGGCCGGGCGACCGGGGCGGGGCGCGCGCGATCCGCGGGCCCCGCAGCTCCCGGCGGAATGCCGCCGCCGAGGCCTGTCTGTGGGGTTCCGCCATGAAGCGGCGACGGACACTGTACGAAGTCGATGGCCCATTTCTCGGCCGTCGGCTCGTACTGTCGTTGCATGACCACATCGGAAGAGGTGCCCGCAGAGGTGACCGACACCCGGGGGCGGGTGGCCGAGCTCCTCGCCATCCGCGCCCAGGTCGTCGCCGGACCCAGTGAGAAGGCGACCGAGGCACAGCGCGCCAAGGGCAAGCTCACCGCCCGCGAGCGGATCGACCTGCTGCTCGACGAGGGCACCTTCCGCGAGGTGGAGCCGCTGCGGCGGCACCGCGCGACGGGCTTCGGGCTGGAGGAGAAGCGCCCCTACACCGATGGCGTGATCACCGGCTGGGGCACGGTCCACGGCCGGACGGTCTTCGTCTACGCACACGACTTCCGGATCTTCGGCGGCGCGCTCGGTGAGGCGCACGCCACCAAGATCCACAAGATCATGGACATGGCCATCGCGGCCGGCGCCCCGCTGATCTCGCTCAACGACGGCGCCGGCGCCCGTATCCAGGAGGGCGTCTCCGCGCTCGCCGGCTACGGCGGCATCTTCCAGCGCAACACCCGCGCGTCCGGTGTCATCCCGCAGATCAGCGTGATGCTCGGCCCGTGCGCGGGCGGCGCCGCGTACTCCCCGGCGCTCACCGACTTCGTGTTCATGGTCCGCGAGACCTCGCAGATGTTCATCACCGGCCCGGACGTGGTCCAGGCCGTCACCGGCGAGCAGATCACCCAGAACGGCCTGGGCGGCGCCGACGTCCACTCCGCGGTCTCCGGCGTGGCGCACTTCGCGTACGACGACGAGCAGACCTGCCTGGAGGAGGTGCGCTACCTGCTCTCGCTGCTGCCGCAGAACAACCGGGAGAACCCGCCGGCCGTCGAGAGCCAGGACCCCTCCGACCGGCGCAGCGAGGCGCTGCTCGACCTGGTGCCCGCCGACGCGAACCGCTCGTACGACATGCACAAGGTCATCGAGGAGATCGTCGACGACGGCGAGTACCTGGAGGTCCACGAGCGCTGGGCCACCAACATCATCTGCGCCCTGACCCGGCTCGACGGCCAGGTGGTCGGCATCGTCGCCAACCAGCCCGCCTCGCTCGCCGGCGTGCTGGACATCGAGGCGTCCGAGAAGTCGGCCCGCTTCGTGCAGATGTGCGACGCCTTCAACATCCCCATCATCACCCTGTTGGACGTCCCCGGCTTCCTCCCGGGCGTCGCCCAGGAGCACGGTGGGATCATCAGGCACGGTGCCAAGCTGCTGTACGCCTACTGCAACGCCACCGTGCCGAGGATCTCGCTGATCCTGCGCAAGGCCTACGGCGGTGCGTACATCGTGATGGACAGCCAGTCCATCGGCGCCGACCTGACCTACGCGTGGCCGACCAACGAGATCGCGGTGATGGGCGCCGAGGGCGCGGCCAACGTCATCTTCCGCCGGCAGATCGCCGGCGCCGACGACCCCGAGGCCATGCGCGCGGCGATGGTCAAGGAGTACAAGGCCGAGCTGATGCATCCCTACTACGCCGCCGAACGCGGCCTGGTGGACGACGTCATCGACCCGACGGAGACCCGCGAGGTGCTGATCAGCTCGCTGGCCATGCTCCGCACCAAGCACGCGGATCTACCCTCGCGCAAGCACGGCAACCCGCCGCAGTAGCCCGCACCGCAGCCGCACACCCGCGAACCTGCCACCCGGCAACCGCAACCACCCCGGTAGCCAGTACCCATGGAGACCACTGTGAGCACTCCCGCCGATTCCCTCGTGCGCGTCGAGAAGGGCCATGTCGCCCCCGAGGAGCTGGCCGCGATCACCGCGATCCTGCTCGCCCGGGCCGCGGCCGGCGGCGACGCCGCCCCCGGCCGTCCCGCCCGCTCCACCGCCGGCTGGCGCCGGCTGGAGCGCACCCCGGGCTTCCGCGCCCCGCACTCCTGGCAGGGCTGAGCACGCCCCGCGCGCCGAGCGCAGTACGCGAGAGGGCCCCGCAACCGATCGGTTGCGGGGCCCTCTCGCGTCTCGGTGCCGGTGCCGGTGCCGGTGCCGGTGCCGCGCTCAGCGCAGGCGTGCCAGCAGGGCGTGCTCGACCAGGGTGATGAGGGCGCTCTTGGCCTCGGCGCGGTGCCGGGCGTCGGTGGTGATGATGGGTGCCTCGGGGCCGATCTGCAGCGCCTCGCGGACCTCTTCGGGGTTGTAGGGCTGGTGCCCGTCGAAGCCGTTGAGGGCGATGACGAAGGGCAGGCCGCTGTTCTCGAAGTAGTCGACGGCGGGGAAGCAGTCGGCCAGCCGCCTGGTGTCGACGAGGACGACGGCGCCGATCGCGCCGCGTACCAGGTCGTCCCACATGAACCAGAAGCGGTCCTGGCCGGGGGTGCCGAACAGGTAGAGGATCAGGTC
>NZ_JOHY01000053.1 GCF_000721495.1 Streptomyces sp. NRRL F-5123 | reverse complement strand
GCAGAAGACGGCATACGATATTTCTGCCTGTCTCGTGGGCTCGGAGATGTGTATAAGAGACAGGGCGGGTACGGGCCAGGTCCCGGCCGCCGGGTTGCCGGAAGCGCGGGCGGGGGACGGCGCGGGCGCGGGCCCGGGGGGTGCCGCGCGGGGCGGGGCCGCCGACGGGGGGCAGCGGGAGCGGTTGCTGGCCGGCACGCTCCTCGGGCTCGGGGACGGCCTCGACGACGAGGCCGAGGACGACGCGCCGCTGCGGGAGCTGGCCGCCCGGCTGCCCCGGCTGGCCCGCGTCGCCGCGGCGGGCGTGCTGCTGGCCGGGGAGGACGGTGAGCTGCGGGTGGTGGGAGCGTCCTGCGAGCCCGCGCGGCTCCTCGCCGGGCAGGGGCCAGGGCCCGGCAGCTACCACGAGGGCGCGGAGACCGGGGCGCCCGACCTGGACCGCGGGCCCGGCGCCCTCCCGCCCGACTACGCCCGGCGGGCGCTCCGCGCCGGTTACCGCGCGGTCTTCGCCCTGCCGCTGCGGCACCGCAAGGAGACGGTGGGCGCGCTCGTCCTCTTCCGGGCGGCGCCCGGACCGCTGGACACGGACCGCGCGGACGTCGTCCGCGCCCTCGCCGACGCCGCCGCGCTCGGCGTCCTCCAGCGCCGGACCCGCCGCCACCACGCCCGGCTCGCCGCCCAGCTCCAGACCGCCCTGGACACCCGGGTGCCGGTCGAGCAGGCGAAGGGGCTGCTGGCCGAGCGGTTCCAGGTGTCCGTGGACGTCGCCTTCGACCTCCTGCGCACCCACGCCCGCGCCCAGCGCCTGAAGGTGGCCGACCTGGCGGCCGGCCTCCTCGACGGGACGGTGTCCGTGCCGGGGCCGTCGTAGGGCCCACGCCCGCGCGGCCCGACCCGTCGGGCCCGGGGGTGGCAGGACGTGGGGGTTCTACACGCTTCCGTTCGGGACCGGCGTCCCGGACGCGTTGTGCATGCGGATCGCGCTGAAGCCGAGTGTCGTGGCCGTCACCGCCGCCCAGAAGGCGTGCAGGGTGGGCAGGACGCGGAGCTGGATCCCGGCGGCCTCGTGGAGGCGGAGGAGGTCGCCGACGGGCTCCGCGGGGCCGAGGGGTTCGACGGGGGTGGTGGCGACATGGGCGTGCGGGACGGGTGAGCCGAAGGGGCGGAAGGCGGCGGCGGGGAGGCGGTAGGCGTAGAGCCGGACGGCCAGGAGGCGCGGGAGCCAGGCGTGCTCGACGGCGTGCACCCGCTCGCCGCCGCCCGGGCCGAGGACGAGGTCCCGGTCGGCGGGGGTGGTCGTCGGGAGCGTCCAGGCCATCGCGCGCGGGCACTGGCGGGGGAACCAGTAGTCGGGGCACCTGGCGTCGTCCACGGCCCAGACGTACGCCTCGGGCTGCTGGGCGGTGGCCGCGACGTGCGGGCGGAACACGGTGATCGTGGGGTCTTCCGAGAAGTGCAGGACTTCTCCGGGGCGAGGGCGCATGGCACCGTTCTACCGCGCGGGCGCGCCGCCTCACCCCGGCAGCGGCGGATCCGGGGGGTGGACCGGCAGGGCGCGGGGCTGGGGGGCCAGCAGCAGGAGGACGACGTCGTCGGAGAGGGAGCCGCCCGCGTGGCGGAGGAGGTCGGCGAAGACGTGCTCGACCGCGGCGTCGAGGTCGTGGTCGGCCGCGGCGACGATGGGGCCCACCCGCTCCGCCAGCGGGTAGAACGTGCCGTCGAGCGGGCTGCGCGCCTCGATCACGCCGTCCGTGCAGAGCACCAGGACGTCCCCCAGGACGAGCGGCACCCGCCAGGCGACGGGCCCGGCGTCGCCGGGGACGAGGTCGGCGAGGCCGAGCGGGGCCCAGGGATCGGGCGGGTCGAGCGTCTCGACCGCCCCGTCGCGGGCGACCCGCAGCGGCGCCACGTGCCCGTAGTGCAGCAGCTCGACCGAGCCGGGCGTGTCGAACTGCGCGAAGAGCGCGGTGATGAAGTCCCCGGTGCTGACATGCCGCCCCACGCTGGTGTCGACCCGCCGGGCGACGGTGTCGAGCCCGCCCTCGTCGAACGCGGCCTCGCGGAAGGCGCCGAGCACGACCGCCGAGGTCTGCACCGCGGCGAGGCCCTTGCCGCGCACGTCGCCGATGAGGGCCCGCACCCCGTGCGGGGTTTCGAGCACCGCGTAGAGGTCGCCGCCGATCTGCGCGGCGTCCGCGGCGGACACGTACCGTACGGCGAGCCGGACCGGGCCGACCCGCGGGGCGGGCGGGCGCATCAGGGCGTGCTGCGCGGCCTCGGCGACGGACGCGATCGCGGTGAAGGCCTTCGCGCCCGTCTCCCGCCGCCACGCGATGTAGACGCTGAAGAGGCTGACGAGCGCGTACGCGAAGGCCTGGCCGAAGAAGACGTCGTGGTCGGGGATGTCGGTGATGCCGTCGTACGGGGCGAGCGCGGCCTGCACGAACAGGCCGAGCACGCCGACGAAGGCCGTCTTGCGCCAGCTGACGGTGATCGCGGCGAGCGGCGGGGCGACCACGATGCCGGGGGTGAGGAAGTGGTCCCGGCCGGCGACCAGGTCCGCGACGACGACCACCGCGATGGAGGCGAGCGGCAGCGAAAGGCCCAGGCGGGCCAGGTACTCGCCCTCCAGCCGCAGGAGGGCCTTCCTCAACCAGACAATCTTCACATGGTGAACCTATCCGCCCGTACCCGTGGCGTCGGTGTTACGCCCGGGTGATCGACACCGCCCCACCCCGGAACGGCCCGGACGGCGGTGGGGTTCCCGCGCCGCGCGGTTGACGGCCCGTCACCTGCGGCCGATGCGGCGCCATGTGTTGCGCCGGGTGAAGTTTCTGCGACAGATGGGGGCGACGGGGTGGCAGGGAACGGGTCCACCTCCCTACGGTCGACGTGTCCCTGTCAGCCCATCACGTCCCGCACGGGAGGACACTCGGTGCGAAAGAGCATGCTCGCGACCGCCACCGCCGCCGTACTCGGCTACCTGCTGGTGATCCCCGCGTCCGCCGCGTCCGCCGGACCCGGCGCCACCGGCATCGGCGACCCGTACTACCCCACGTACGGAAACGGCGGCTACGACGTCTCCCACTACGACCTCGACCTGCGCTACCAGCCCGCGACCGACACCCTCTCCGGCACCGCCACGATCCGGGCCACCGCCACCCAGGGCCTCACCTCCTTCGACCTGGACTTCGCCCTTACGGTCGGCAAGGTCACCGTCGACGGCCGCCCCGCGCGCTTCGCGACCAGCGGCGAGCAGGAACTCGTCGTCACCCCCGCGCGCACCCTCCCGCGCGGCAAGCCCTTCACCGTCACCGTCACGTACTCCGGCGTGCCGTCCGGCGTGCAGCGCTACGGCTTCACGTCCTGGCAGCGCACCGCGGACGGCGGGGTCGCCGCCAACGAGCCCGAGTCGGCCTGGTGGTGGTTCCCCAGCAACGACCACCCGCTGGACAAGGCCACCTACGACGTGACCGTCCGCGTCCCCGAGGGCGAGCAGGCCGTCAGCAACGGCCTGCTCGTGTCGCAGCGCACCGCGGACGGCTGGACCGGCTACCACTGGCGGCAGGACGCGCCCCAGGCCACCTACCTCGCCACGCTCGCCGTCGGCCACTTCGACATCACGCACAGCCGCACCCGCACCGGCGTACCGGTCGTCAACGCGTACAGCACCGCGCTGCCCGCCACCACCGCGGCCAACGCGCGCAAGGGCGTCGAGCAGACCGCGGACATCATCGACTTCCTCAGCACCTGGTTCGGGCCCTACCCCTTCGACGCGGCCGGCGGCTACGTCCCCGACGTCCCGTCGCACTTCTCCCTCGAAGCGCAGACCCGGGTCTTCTACAGCCCCGCGGTCTTCGCGACCGCCGACGGCAACGGCACGGTCGCGCACGAGCTGTCGCACCAGTGGTGGGGCGACGACGTCTCGCTGGAGCGGTGGTCCGACATCTGGCTCAACGAGGGCTTCGCCACGTACGGCAGTTGGCTGTGGTCCGAGCACCAGGGTGTCGCGACGACGCAGCAGATCGCCCGGGAGACGTACGACTCCTACCCGGCGGACGACCCCTTCTGGACGGTGGAGCCCGGGGATCCGGGGCCCGACAAGCAGTTCGACGACGCCGTCTACGACCGCGGCGCCGTCGCCATCCAGGCGCTCCGCACCACGATCGGCGACCCCGCCTTCCGCGCGCTGCTGCGGGCGTGGCCCGCGCAGCACCGCTACGGCAACGGCACGATCGCGCAATTCCGCGCGCTCGCGGAGCAGCTCTCCGGCCGCGACCTCGGCGCCTTCTTCACGACCTGGCTCTACACGCCGTCCAAGCCCAGCGCCCTCCCGGGCGCGTAACACGCCGTCCAAGCCCAGCGCCCTCCCGGGCGCGTAACACGCCGTCCAAGCCCAGCGCCCTCCCGGGCGCACTCCGGGCTGCCCCTGCGGTGGGCGTCGCGACCTTCCCCGGTGCTGGGTTGCGCGCGCAGTTCTCCCCCAGAGCTTCGCCTGGGAGGGACCCCCACGCGCCCCTTTTCGCCCCGGGCTGCCCCTTGAGGTGGCGCTCGCGATCTTCTGCCGGTGGTGGGCCGGTCGCGCAGTTCTCCCCTCGGCCTCGCCCGGGAGGTGCCCCCACGTGCCGCTGGTGCGTGCCCTCTGCACGCAGGGTGAGCGTTTTTGGGGGCGCGGGGAACTGCGCGACCGAGCACGCACCGGGGGAAGGTCCCGCGGCAAGGGACGGGGCAGCCCGTGGGGCAGCGGTCAGCAGACCGCACGGGTGCGGGACCATGGGGGTCGGGCGACGGAAGGGGCCGGGGACGGTGGACGAGCTGCAGGCGGACTGCGCGAAGTGCTTCGGGCTGTGCTGCGTCGCCCTCGCGTTCACACGCTCCGCGGACTTCCCGCGGGACAAGGCCCCCGGCGAGGCGTGCGAACACCTCGACGGCTCGCACCGGTGCGGCATCCACGACCGGCTGCGGGACCGCGGCTACGCCGGCTGCACCGCCTACGACTGCTTCGGGGCCGGGCAGAAGATCTCCCGGCACACCTTCGGCGGGCGCGGCTGGCGCGACGCCGAGGACGGCGGGCGGGCCATGTTCGCCGTGCTGCCGGTGGTGCGGCAGCTGCACGAGCTGCTGCGCTACCTCGCCGACGTCCGCGCCCTGCCCGCCGCCGAGCGGCTGCACCCGGCCGCCGCGGCGGCGGCCGAGCGGGTCGAGGCACTGAGCCTCGGCGGCGCGGACGAGCTGCTCGCGCTGGACGTCGCGGCCGAGCGCGCCCGGGTCGTCCCGGTGCTGCGCGAGGCCTCGGCGCTCGCCCGCGCCCGCTTCCCGCGGGCGCGGGCCCTCGGGGGCGCCGACCTCACGGGGGCGAAGCTGCGCCGCGCCGACCTGCGCGGCGCGGAACTGCGCGGGGCCCTCCTGATGGGCGCGGACCTGCGGGGCGCGGACCTGAGGTCCGCCGACCTCATCGGCGCCGACGTCCGCGGCGCCGACCTGCGCGCGGCGGACCTGCGCGGCGCGCTCTTCGTCACCGCCACCCAGCTCGGCGCGGCCGCCGGCGACGCCGCGACCCGCCTGCCGCCCGGCCTGGCCCGCCCCGGCCACTGGACGTGAGAAGGACAGAGGAGGGCGGGGGAGGACGGGGAGAACGGAAAAGAGGTCCGTACGCTGCTGCGTACGGACCTCGGTGGTGCGCCGCCAGGGACTCGAACCCCGGACCCGCTGATTAAGAGTCAGCTGCTCTAACCAACTGAGCTAGCGGCGCAACGAGGTCAACTATACGTCCTCCCCAGGGGTGCCGATGACCACCCTCCCGGCGGATTGCGCGCGGCGGCTCAGATGCTCATGGAGAGCAGGACGGGCGCGGCCCGCTCGTTGAGCGTGTCGACGGCGGGGCGCAGCCGGTGGGCCTTGGCGAGCGGCATCGACAGGGCCAGGCACGCCACCGTCTTGCCGATCGTGACGGGGATCGCCGCGCACACCGTGCCGACCGCGTACTCCTGGAGGTCGAGTGTCGGGACGCTCGCGGGCTGCCGCTCCAGCTTGGTGAGCAGGGCCCGGTCGTCGATCTCGGTGCGCGAGGTGAGGCGGGCGGGGCGGTGCCGGGACAGGTGCTCCAGCCGCCCGTTGTGGTCGAGCTGCGCGAGCAGGCACTTGCCGACGGCGCTGGCGTGGGCGGCCGAGCGGAAGTCGACCCATTCGTTGACCTTGGGGGCGTCGGGGCCCGCCGCGAAGTCGATGATGTTGACCTCGCCGTCGTCGTAGCGGCTGAAATAGACCGCGGCGCCGACCTCGTCGCGCAGCTCGACGAGAACGGCCTGGAGTTTTTCGGCGAGCGCGTCGTCGTGGTTGGCGGCACCGAGCAGCATCAGGGACTCGCCGACGACGTAGCCGCCGCCGGGCAGGAATCCGAGATAACGCTCACGTCGCAGCATGGCGAGGAGTTGGTTGAGATACCCGACAGGCACCCCGATCTCCTTGGCGAGCTGGTCGGCGGTGACGCCGTGCCGGTGCGAGTCGACGGCCTCCAGCACGCGCAGGGCGTGCCGGACCGCGTAGACCGGTGCGGTCTGTCGATGCTCCTCAAGCGCCACGGTAGCCCCCTGCAGGTGTGACCGTTTGCGTCCCGGTCGTCGCTGCTGGTCACGGCTCGTGCCCGGACGTGGGTGGAGCCGGCAGTTCGACCGGATTCCACGATAGCCCCAAAGCTGTTAAGGGAAGAGGAGGTTGGCGGGTTCTTCCGGGGCCCGCAGGCGTATATGCAGGAAGGGGCCTGTCTGGCATATGCCGACGGCATTGCCCGATTTCCGGGTACGGCGATTTCCGGCCGGGAACAACCCCGCGGGTACTCCGGTTGTGCTTTCCCGGGGTATTCCGCGCGCCCGGCGCGCGGTCGGACGGCAAGTCGAGAGCGACGAGGAGGCACCGGCTGTGGGTGACGAGCAGGCCCGGGCGGACGGCGGTACGAGTGGCGGGACGGACGGCCGTGCGGGCAGTGGCCCGGGCGGCGGCAGGCAGCGGGAGCGCCGCCCCGCCGGGCACGGGATCCGCGGGGTGGCCCGCGGCAGCGCGCCCGTCGTGCTGTCGGTGCTGGACCTCGCGGGGGTCGGGGCCGGGTTCACGGCCGGCGACGCGTTGCGCACCAGCGTGGAGATCGCCAGAACCGCGGAGGCGCGCGGCTACCACCGGATGTGGGTGGCCGAGCACCACTCGATGCCCGGCGTGGCCAGCTCCTCGCCCGCGGTCATCCTGGCCCATCTCGCGGCCCACACCCGCACGCTGCGGCTGGGCTCCGGCGGGGTGATGCTGCCCAACCACGCGCCGCTGGTCATCGCCGAGCAGTTCGGCACCCTGGAGGCGCTCGCGCCCGGGCGGATCGACCTGGGCCTTGGCCGCGCGCCCGGCACGGACGGGGCGACGGCGGCGGCGCTGCGCCGTACCGAGGGACTGCACGAGGGCGCCGACGACTTCCCGCAGCAGCTCGCCGAGCTGACCCGCTTCCTGGACGACGACTTCCCGCCCGGCCACCGCTTCGCGCGGATCCACGCGGTGCCGGGCCCGGTGCAGGGCAGCGCGGAGGGCGGGGTGCAGTCGCCGGACCGGCCGAGCATCTGGCTGCTGGGCTCGTCCGGTTTCAGCGCACAGCTCGCCGGCGCTTTGGGGCTGCCGTTCTCCTTCGCGCACCACTTCTCCGCGCACAACACGATCCCGGCGCTCGCGCTCTACCGCGAGTCCTTCCGGCCCTCGGAGGTGCTGGACCGCCCGTACGCCTCGATCGGGGTGTCGGCGCTGGCGACCGAGGACCCGGAGGAGGCCCGCCGCCAGGTGATGGCCGGCGCGCTGGCGATGCTGCGGCTGCGGACGGGGCGGCCGGGGCTGGTCCCGACGCCGGAGGAGGCGGCGGCGTACCCGTTCAGCCCCATGGAGGAGGAGTTCCTGGGGACCTGGACCGGCAACGTCATCCACGGCGACCCGCAGACGGTGCGGACCGGGCTCGACGAGCTGGCCGCGCGGACCGGCGCGGACGAGCTGGTGATCACCGCGAACGCGCACACGCCGGACGTCCGGCTGCGCTCGTACGACCTCATCGCGGACGCGTACGGGTTCCCCAAGGACATCGCGGCGAGTTAATTGCCGGTTACTCGCGCCCCGGTGGTCCAACGCCGAACCGACCACGGGGCCGAACATCACGCAGGGTCAAAGCCGCTCGTCACCCGCCTGACGAGCGGCTTTGCTCATGCCGTGAACTGTCAGCGGGCCCCGCCGGGCCGGAAATTGGTCTAGTCCTGGCTTTGGTTCAGACCATTGACGTGCACTTGATCAGGGGACTATCCATACCCCGCAGCCCCCTGTTGTTCCTCCCTCTCCCCCCGGAGGTTCTTGTGCAGTCCAGGAAGAGAGCGTTCGTGGCCGCGGCCACGAGCGCCGCGCTCGCCCTCGGCGCGCTCACCGCGCTCGTCGGCGGACTCGGCACCGCCCAGGCGGAGTCGTCGTCGACGGCGGCCCAGCCCGCAGCGGCAGCTGCGGCAGCCTCGTCGACGAGTGGCGGTGTCAACATCGCCTACTACGACCAGTGGAGCATCTACGGCAACGCCTTCTACCCCAAGAACCTCGACACCGCGGGCATCGCCGGCAAGCTCGACATCCTCAACTACTCGTTCGAGAACATCGACCCGACGAACCTCACGTGTTTCGAGGCGACGAAGGCGTCCGACTCCACGAACGAGAGCAACCCCAACGCCGGTGACGGTGCGGGCGACGCGTTCGCCGACTACCAGAAGTCCTTCGGCGCGGACATCAGCGTCGACGGGGTCGCCGACACCTGGAACCAGCCGCTGGTCGGCAACTTCAACCAGCTGAAGAAGCTCAAGGCGAAGTACCCGAACCTGAAGATCGTCGCCTCGATCGGCGGCTGGACCTACTCGAAGTACTTCTCGGACGCCGCCGCGACCGACGCCAGCCGCAAGAAGCTGGTCAGCTCCTGCATCGACATGTTCATCAAGGGCAACCTCCCCGTGCAGGGCGGCTACGGCGGCACCGGCGCGGCCGCGAACATCTTCGACGGCTTCGACCTCGACTGGGAGTACCCCGGCTCGCCGAACGGCCACGTCGGCAACCACTACAGCCCGAACGACAAGGCCAACTTCACCAAGCTGGCCGCCGAGTTCCGCACCGAGCTGGACGCGTACGGCGCGGCCAACGGCGGCAGGAAGATGCTGCTCACCGCGGCGATGCCGTCCGGCCAGGACAAGATCGCGAACATCGAGACCGACAAGATCGGGCAGTACCTCGACTACGCGAACATCATGACGTACGACATGCACGGCGCCTGGGACGCCACCGGGCCCACCAACTTCCAGGACCCGCTGTACCAGTCGGCCGGCGACCCGTCCACGCCGGTCGCACCGGGCACCGAGAAGTACAGCGTCGACCACGCCGTCACGGCCTGGACGGCGGGCAACTCGGCGTACGGCATCCCCGGCGGCTTCCCCGCGAGCAAGATCACCATGGGCTACCCGACGTACTACCGCGGGTGGACCGGTGTGGCCGCGGGCAGCAACCACGGCCTCTACTCGTCGGCTTCCGGGCCGTCGCAGGCACGCGGCATCAGCCAGGTCGCGGGCACCGCGTACTACAAGGAGCTGACCGGCGTCGTCGACAACCCCGCCGACACCTTCTACGACCCGGCCACGCAGTCCAACTGGTTCTACAACGGCAACGAGTTCTGGACCGGCCTCGGCGCCCAGGCCATCCAGGCCAAGGCGGACTACGCGCACTGCCACGGGCTCGCCGGCTCGATGATGTACTCGCTGCTCGACCTGGACCCGGCGGCCACCCTCTTCAACAAGATCGTGGCGGCCACGAAGGGCTCGGCCTCGGGCTGCTCGTCCCCGACGACCCCGCCCACCACCCCGCCGACCACTCCGCCCACGACGCCGCCGACGACCCCGCCGACGACGCCGCCCACCACTCCTCCGACCACTCCGCCGGGCGGCACCTGCACCCTGCCCTCCTGGTCGGCCTCGGCCGTCTACGTCGGCGGCAACCAGGTCTCCTGGAAGAGCCACAAGTGGCAGGCCAAGTGGTGGACCACCAACGAGGAGCCCGGCACGACCGGCGAATGGGGAGTCTGGCAGGACCTCGGCGCCTGCTGACCCCTCCGGGGGCCGGCCGATGAGTGACTGACCCCCCGCCCCTCCGGGGTCCGCGTCCTCCCTCCCCCCGAGGACGTCGACCGAGTAGGCCCACTACGAGGCCGATCCGGCGCCTTGCGACGCACCGCACCGGACGCCGCAAGCTACCGGCAAACCCTCCCGGTCACAGCACTAGCGGATGAGCCCCTCGATCGCCTCCGGCGCGACGGGCCGGGAGTAGTGCCAGCCCTGGCCCGTGTCGCAGCCGATACGGCGGAGCCGTTCCGCCTGCTCCGCGTTCTCGACGCATTCCGCGGTGACCGTCAGGCCGAGGCGGTGGGCGAGTTGGACGAGGGCCTCGACGATCGTCTCGTCCGCGGGGTTGGGGTGTTCGGCGGAGCGGAAGCCCTGGACGAAGGAGCCGTCGAGCTTGAGGGCGGAGACGGGCAGGCGGCTCAGGTAGGCCAGGTTGGAGTAGCCCGTGCCGAAGTCGTCGATGGCGATGCGCACACCCATCTCGTGCAGCGCGTGCAGCGCCTGGAGCGGGCGCCCGGCGGAGCCCATGAGCGCGGACTCGGTCAGCTCCAGCTGGAGCAGCCGCGGCGGCAGGCCGGTCTCGTCGAGGATCGCGGCGACATCGGCGACCAGGTCGGAGTCCCACATCTGGCGCACCGCCACGTTGACGCTGACCGCGGGCGGCGTGTCCGGGTACGCCAGCTGCCACGCGCGCGCCTGCCGGCAGCCCTCGGCGAGCACCCAGCGGCCGAGCTGGACGATCGAGCCGTCCTCCTCGGCGAGCCCGATGAAGCGGTTCGGCGACAGCCGCCCGAAGTGCGGGTGCTCCCAGCGCACGAGCGCCTCGACACCGCGCAGCTCGCCGGTGTCGAGGGCCACCAGCGGTTGGTAGTCCAGCACGAACTCGCCGCGCTCGACGGCCTGCCGCAGGGTGCGGCTGAGCGCCTGGCGGGTCATCCGGTGCTCGTTGCGCTCGGGGTCGAAGAGCGTCCAGCGGGCCTTGCCGTCGGCCTTGGCCCAGTACAGCGTGGTGTCCGCGGCCTGCATGAGCCCGGTGGCTGAGCTTCCGGGCGCCTCGCGCTCGACGACCCCGATGCTCGCGGACACCGCGAGCCGCTGCCCGGCGACGTCGAAGGGCTGCTGGAGGGCCGTCAGCACGGATTCGGCGAGCGCTGTCGCCTGCCCGGTGCCGGTGGAGTCGCGCACCAGCAGCGCGAACTCGTCGCCGCCGAGCCGCGCGACGAGGTGCCCGCCGGTCTCGGCGCAGGTCTGCAGCCGGCGGGCGACGGCGGCGAGCAGCTCGTCGCCGACCCGGTGGCCGAGGGTGTCGTTGACGGCCTTGAAGCCGTCGAGGTCCAGGTAGCACAGGCCGATACGCCCCGTGCCGCGGCCCGCCGCGCTGTCGCACGCGTCGGTGAGGCGCTCGAAGAACAGGGCCCGGTTGGGCAGCCTGGTGACCGGGTCGTGCATCCGCAGATGCCGCAACTGCTCGCGCAGCGCGTCCCGTTCGCTGACGTCCTCGACGGTCAGCAGCAGCGGGCGGGCGCCGGTGCGGGACAGCGTGATCTCGGCCAGGAGCGCGCCGCCGTCGTCCTGCCGGGTGATCCGGCGGGTGCAGCGCAGCTTGTCGCGGCGGCCGGTCAGCACGTCGTGGAAGGCCGCCCGGGCGTGCGGGTCGCCCGCGAGGCCGAGCAGCGGGCCCGCGCCGACGGCGGCCAGCCGCTCGGGCGCGGCGCCCAGCAGGGTGGCGAGCGCCGGATTGGCGGCGAGCACGTCGCCCTCGGGGGAGAGCAGCGCCATCGCGGCCCTCGCCACGGCGAAGGCGGCCCGGTAGTCGCGCAGCTCGGCCTCGTCGCGACCTGCGGTGCCGCGCGGGTGTGGGGCAGACGTGTGACTCTGTGTGATGACCTGTGCTGTGCTGTCGGGGTCGACGCCGGGGCCGCCCGCGGGTCCGCCCATGGCCTGCTCCCCGTGTCGCGCTCGTCTCGCACGCGATCATATGGGCTGGCGGAGCAGGCGATCCAGCGTCGCCGTGGTGATTCTCCGCACGCACTCCGGCGCACCGACCGTTTCTGTGCGAATCGGTGACGGTCCTGACCGAATCACCCCGACCGTTACGGAACGTAATGTCGCTCGCCGTGCGGGTGTTCGGCTCCGGGGGCCCGTGCGCCGCCCCGCGCGCCACCCGGCCGGAGCAGCCGAACTCCGCATATCCGCGCAATAGCCCGCAGAGTGGACGAGGTGTCCCGAACGGGCTCGCGAACCCTCCCCGGAGGTCCATGTGCGGCGGTCAGGCAATCCGGCAGGCGACACGCCGGGCGGCGGCGTCGTCGGCTGCGCGCGTGCCGCGGCGGACGCGCCGGGGCGCTCACGCGGGGCGCGTGCGCTGGCCGCCGGGTCCTGCGTGCTGGGCGCGATCGTCGCCTGGACGCTCGGCACCGGCCCCGCCGCGCACGCCGCTCCCGTCGCCGCGTGCCTGCTGCCGCGTACCGCGGCGCACCACTCCGAGGGCCTGGTGGACCCCGGGGGCGCCACCTGGGCCGGCAGCGCCCCCGCGGGCTACCCGAGGGCCGACGGCGACGTGAACGCGCTCATGGTCTTCCTGTCCTTCCCCGACGCCCCGCCCGCGCTGACCCCGCATGAGGTCGCCGCCGACCACTACCCGGCGACCGCACGGTTCTGGGCCGCGGCCTCCGCCGGGCGCTTCCGGCTGCATCTGCACACCGTGGACCGCTGGCTGACGATGCCCCGCTCGGCCACGGCGTACCGCATCAACCGCGACTGGCGCGCCGCCGACCGTACGGCCTACCTGCGCGACGCGCTGACCGCCGCCGACCCGGCGGTGGACTTCCGCGGCTACGACGTCGTCTACCTCGTCGCCGACCCGGACGCGCCCGGTGTGGACTCCGACGCCACCAAGGTCGTCAACCTCGCCCGGCCCGTCACCCTCGACGGCAACCCGCTCACCCGGCTCGTGACCGTCTTCGAGCGCCACCCGCCCGACCGCAACGTGCTCGCCCACGAGACAGGCCACGTCTTCGACCTGCCCGACCTCTACGACCGCCCGCCGCCCGGCAGCACCGCCGACTGGGACACCCGGGTCGGCGACTGGGACCTGATGGGCAGCCAGTTCGGCCTGGCCCCCGAGCCCTTCGCCTGGCACAAGTGGAAGCTCGGCTGGCTGCGCCCGGAGCAGGTCGGCTGCGTCGCCGGCCCCGGCACGTCCTACTACGACCTCGCCCCAGACGAGTCGCCCGGCGGCGGCACCAAGCTGCTGGTGCTGCGGACGGGCCCGGACAGCGTGCTGGCGATCGAGGCCCGGGCGCGTACCGGCAACGACGCGGAGGCCTGCCGCACCGGCGTGCTGCTCTACCGGGTGCGCTCGGACCGCGAGTCCGGCGACGGGCCCGTCGCCGTGGTCGACGGCCACCCGGGCAGCTCGGCGTGCGCGGCCACCTCCGTCTACCCGCCGCTCGCCGACGCGCCGCTCGGGGTGGGGGAGTCCTACGCCCTGCCGGACGGCACCGCCCGCGTCACCGTCACCGGCCGCGAGCCGGACGGCGACTGGGCCGTCAAGGTCACGCAGCACACGACCGGCGCCGCGGACGCCGGCCGCGATGCCTGACGGGCCCGCCGCGGGCCTCCCGGGCTTCCCTCGCGGCCCCGGCCCTTCCGGCGAAGGGCGGCGGGCCGCGGCGCGCGGGCTGCGGCGCGGGGTGCGGCTCGCGGCGCTGGGGGCCGCGGGGATGCTCGCCGTCGGGAGTTCGGTGCCGGCCGGCGGCCGCCCGCCCGCGCTGCCCGCCTCCCCGCCCGCGGCCCGGCCGTGCGCGCTGCGGGCCGTACCCGGCGTGGCGATGTCCGAGGGCTTCCCGGACTCCACGGCCCGCGGCCCCGACGCCGAGTTCGCCCCGTCCACCGGCACCGTGCACGCCCTGACCCTGCTCATCGACTTCCCCGACACGCCCGCCCAGTACAGCGCGGCCGAGCGCTACGCCGAGTTCTTCCCGGCGGTCAAGCAGTGGTACGCCACCGCCTCGTACGGCCGGCTCGACTACGAGTCCACCCCGGTGCTGCGCTGGATACGCATGCCGCGGCCCTTCAGCGCGTACGGGATAGGCCGCGGCTACGGCTGGGACGCGCACACCGCGATGATGCGCGACCTGGTCAAGGCCGTCGGCGGGAGCATAGATTTCCGCGGCTACGACCTGGTCAACGTCCTGGTCACGCCGAACGCGGGCCCGCCCGCCGACGAGGCGGTGCTGTCGGTCACCTGGACCGGCGCCTCGGCGGCGACCACCGGCGACGGCGCCCGCCTGAACAAGGTCTCACTGATATACGGCCACGACCAGTCCGGCTCGCGCGTCCTCAGCCACGAGAACGGCCACGCCTTCGGACTGCCCGACCTCTACTCCGCCGACGACTTCCCGCGCACCGACCGGCTCGCCGGACAGTGGGACACCATGTCGCTCGACTGGGGCCTGCAGGGTGACCTCTTCGCCTGGCACAAGTGGCGGCTCGGCTGGCTGACCGACCGGCAGATCTCCTGCGTCACCTCGCGCGGCGCGGCCACTTACACGCTCAGCCCGGTGGAGACGCCCGGGGGGCGCAAGGCCGTCATCGTCCCCTACGGCCCGACCCGGGTCTTCGTGCTGGAGGCGCGGGCCGCGGCGGGCGGCGACGACGACGCCTGCCGGCAGGGGGTACTCGCCTACCGCGTGCGCACCGACATCGACTCGGGGAAGGGCCCGGTCACCGTGGTCGACGGCCATCCCGGCACCTCCGCCTGCGACTTCAGCAGCGGCGCCTTCAACTCCCTGAACGACGCGCCCTTCACCGCGGGCCAGAGCTACACCGACAGGGCGTCCGGCGTGACCTTCCGCGTGCAGCGGCGCGACGCGGCGGGTGACTGGACGATACGCGTCACCCGCCGCTGAAAGTCGTGCTCAGCCGAGCAGTTCGGCCTCAAGGGTGATGTTCACGCCCGCCAGCGCCTTGCTGACCGGGCAGTTCTCCTTGGCGTTCTGCGCGGCGGCCGCGAAGTCCTCGGCGGACAGGCCGGGCACGCGGGCCTGCACCTTCAGAACGATGCCGGTGATGCCCTCACCCGGCTGGAAGGTGACGTTCGCCTGCGTCTCCACGCTCTCCGGCGGGGTGCCCGCACCGGCCAGGCCGTGCGAGAGCGCCATCGAGTAGCAGGAGGAGTGGGCCGCGGCGATCAGCTCCTCGGGGCTGGTGTTCCCGTTCGCCTGCTCGGCGCGCGACGGCCAGTTGACATCGAACTTGCCGACGCCCGACGAGTCGAGCGAGACGGTGCCTGCGCCGCCCATCAGCGGGCCCTGCCACTGGGTGGTAGCGGTGCGGGTGGTTGCCATGATCAAGCCTCCATCGGGTACGGACGTCGGTCGCGGCTGCGCCGCCCTGTGAACGCTACCCGGTCCGGCCGGTGTTCCCCCGGCACCCCGGGCGTTCCGCGCCCGGGGGCAGGCCGCCGGCTGCCGCGTCAGCCCAAGTGGCCGGTGTCGTTCCAGCGTTCGACGGCGGGCTGCCCGTAGGCCCAGCCCAGCACCGAGAGCGACGCGGGCTCCAGCCGCAGCGACGCGCCGAAGGACGGCGGCAGGCCGAGCCAGCGCGCGCCCAGCATGCGCAGCACATGGCCGTGTGCGAAGAGCAGCACGTCGTGGTGCCCGGAGCGGACCCGGGCGATCACCTCGTCGACACGCGCGGCCACGTCGTCGGGCGACTCGCCGCCCGGCACCCCGTCGCGCCAGATGAGCCAGCCCGGCCGCAGCGCCTGGATCTCGGCGGGCTTGAGGCCCTCGTAGTCGCCGTAGTGCCACTCCAGGAGCGCGTCCCACTCCTTGGCCTCGTCCCCGAAGCCCGCGAGCTCGCACGTCTCCGACGCCCGCACCAGCGGGCTGGTGCGCACCTCGGTGCCGGGCAGGCCGTGCCAGGGCGCGCCCGCCAGCCGCTCGCCGAGCAGCCGCGCGGTGCGGCGCCCCTCGTCGGTCAGCGGGATGTCGGTGCGTCCGGTGTGGCGGCCGGACAGGGACCATTCCGTCTGGCCGTGCCGGACCAGAAGGATGCGCGCAGCCATGCGGTGCGGCCTCTCGTGTCGTGCGAAGAACGGAAAATCCCATCATCGCTCAGACGTCCGCGGCCCGCCCGCCGGGGGCCGCGGGGTGCGGCGGGGCTCCGGTCCTCGGCTTTCGCCGGGGCGCGGGGGCTCCCGGGATTCCCCGGGCCGCCGGGGGCCCGCGGAAGGGGTGGTCAGACCCGCGGGGCGCGCGGGAGCAGGCCGCAGAGCAGGCCGTCGAGGCCGTACTCGAACTGCCCCGTGCCCTCGTTGCGGTCGCACAGCAGCTCGGGCCCGAGGGCCACCAGCGCGGGGTAGGCGTCCGCGTCCAGCGCCGCGATCCTGGCCAGCACCCGGTCGCGTGCGCCCTCCTTGCCGAGCACGCGCGAGCGCCGGGTGTTCCACAGCGCCGAGCCGACCGTGTACTGCATGAGCGCCACGTGCGCGTGGGCCGCGTCCTGCCGGCTGAGTCCGGCCTGCTGGAGCAGCGCGAGCATCCGGTCGATGAGCCCGATCGCGTCGTCGCCGCGCAGCGGCCGGCCGGCCAGCAGTTCCAGTGCGGACGGATGGTCGGTGAACAGCCGATATACCCCGAGGCACACCTCGCGCAATTCACCGCGCGGATCGCCGGAACGCCCCTGCGGAAGCTCTATGGTGTCCAGCAGCCGCTGGGCGACGGCGTCACTGATCTCGTCCTTGCCCCGGAAGTGCGAGTAGACGGCCATCGTGCCGACTCCGAGCTGCTGGGCGAGGCCGCGCATGGTGAAGGCCTCGGCGCCGTCGCGGTCCAGCAGGGCGAGTGCGGCATCGAGGATACGGTCGGGGTTGAGCGAGTTGCGTGGGGCGCGGCGCCGTGGGGAGCTGACCGGCTGGGTGGCGGACATCGGCTTGTCTTTTTCACGTCCTTTGCGATCACACGGGGCAGGGAGGGCAACCCGGAACGTCCTCACCGCGTCCTCCGCGGTGCATGCATACCCCCGCCGTGGGTGGTTGAACACCGTACGAGCGCTGAACGCCGCATAAACTCGGGGTTTCATCGCTTTGGCCGGGGCGGTGTGCGTACGGTTTACCGTACGTCGTACGGTAGAGGGTACGCCACAAGTCCATGACCGCCGCACGCGGCCTTCGGAGAACCTGGAGAGACGCCCGCAATGACGATCACAGCCGCCGCGCCGCGAGCTGCCGCATACCGCGGCAGGCTGCGCTGGTGGACCGAGCTGCCGTTGATTGCCGTGGTCTACGCGCTGTACTCCGGCGCACGTCTGCTGGTGCGCGGTGACGTGGACGACGCCGTCGAGCACGGTGCGGACATCCTGCACTTCGAACAGCTGACCCATCTCGACCCCGAGCGCTGGTTCAACCGGCTCTTCACGCACCACGCCTTCCTCGGCGTCCCCGCGGACTTCATGTACGCGTCGATGCACTACATCGTCACCCCGGCGATCCTGGTCTGGCTCTGGCTGCGCCGCCCCACGCACTACCGGCAGGCCCGCACCTGGCTGATGATCTCCACGCTCATCGGCCTCGTCGGCTTCACGACCGTGCCCACCGCGCCGCCCCGGCTGCTGCCCGGGGCGCACGGCTTCATGGACACCATGGCCCAGTACGGCAGCTACGGCTGGTGGGGCACCGACGCGAGCGCGCCGCGCGGCCTCGGGCACCTCACCAACGAGTACGCCGCCATGCCCAGCCTGCACGTCGGCTGGTCGCTGTGGTGCGGCATCATGCTCTTCCGGTACGGCCGCAACAGCGTCGTCCGCGTCCTCGGCGTGCTCTACCCGCTGATCACCGCGATGGTCGTCATGGGCACCGCCAACCACTACCTGATGGACGCGGCGGCGGGCGTCGCCACGATGGGCGTCGGCTTCCTGCTCGCCAGGCCCGCGCTGCGGCTGCTGGACCGCTACCACGCCAGGGTCCGCCCGGCCGCGGCCGCCGCCGCTCCCGCGGGTGCCCCGGAGCCCGCGGCCGGGCCCGCCGCCCTCGCCGCCGGGACGGCCGTGGCGGCGAAGGTCCCGGCCCCGCGCCCGCCCGCGTCCGCGGAAGCCCCGGCCGCCCACGACGCGACGGAACCCCCGGACACCCCGGCGGAGGCCGCCGCGGCGGATCCGGACGGCACGGAGGCGCAGGGGCGCAACGAGCCCAGCAGAGCGTAGGAGGCACCTCCCGCAGGGCCCGCCGGACGGGATCGTCCGGCGGGCCCTGCGGCGTGTCCGGGGCCGCGTGTCCGGACACCGCCGCGGACCGGGCGGGTACGGCCGGCCGGTGCGGCCGGCTGCCGCCCCGCGTGTGCCGCGGCCGCGCGGACGCCGTGCCCGCAGCGCGCGGCCGGTCGCCGCACGCGGCCGCGGCGACCCGCGCGGTGCGGCACGGGGGACGGTTGTCGTAGCCGGGTGCCACACTTGCGCGGGTGAGCACTACGCACCACACACTGCGGGAGCGGCTGGCCGTGCTGCGCGGACCCGACACCGCCGCCCGGCCGCTCGACGCGCGGGCGCTCGCCGCCCTCGCCGCCAACCCCGGCTGCCGGCGTCGCTCCCTGCTGGACGCCGCGGGCGTCGACAAGGGAGCCGTCGCCGAAGCGCTGGGCGCGCCCGCGCGGTTCGGCCAGTCCCGCTTCGCCTTCTCCCGCGGCCACGCCTTCGAGGCCCGCGTCAAGGCGGACGGCTGCGCCGAGCTGCTGCGGCTGCTGGGCGCCGACGGGGAGCGCGCGGAGGTCCCCGACCTCGGCGCGGCAGGCCCCGAGGGCCGCACCGCCCGCACCCGGCTCGCCCTCGCCGAGGCCCCGCGCGGCCGCTGGACGCTGCTGGACCACCCGCTGCTCGCCCTCGACGTCGCCGGCTCCACGGTCTTCCTGGAGCCCGACGCGGTGGCCGTCGCCCCCGACGGCGCCTGGACGGTCGTCGAGATCAAGTCCTTCCCGATCCTGGACGGCGCCGCCGACGCAATGAAGGTGGGCGCGGCGGCGCGGCAGGCCGCGGTGTACGTCCTCGCGCTCGACGCGGTCGAGCCCGGCCGCACCCGCAGCGACATCCTGCTCGTCTGCCCGAAGGACTTCTCCAACCTCCCCACCGCGGACAGCGTCGACGTCCGCAAGCAGCTCGCCGTCACCCGGCGCCAGCTGACCCGTCTCACCCGGATCGAGGAGATCGCGGCGCTGCTCCCCGAGGGCACGACCTTCGACCCCGCCGCCCCCCGCCCCGCCCTCGCCGCCTCCGTCGACGCCGTCCCCGCCGCGTACGCCCCCGAGTGCCTGTCCAGCTGCGAGCTGGCCTTCCACTGCCGCGAGCGCGCCCGCGCGGCGGACTCCGTCGAGGCGCTGGGCCGCGCCCTGCGCGCCGACCTCGGAGCGCTCACCACCCTTGAGGCCGTCCGCGCCGCCGCCCTCGCCCCGCCGGGCGCGCCCACGGACGACCCCGCCGTCCTCGCCCTCCGTCGCGCCGCCGCCCTCCGCGCGGAGGCCCTCGCGACGGCGGAGGCGTCATGACCCCCTCCCCGCCCGCCGCACGTGCCGCGGGTGGCAGCCCCTCAGGGTCGCGACACGTGCCCGCACACCCGCAGGCAAGCCCCCGCCGCAAGGCGCAGCCTCCGCGCGGGGAGGCCGCGTGAGCCTCATGAACGTGCTGGCCCGGGCCGAAGCGGCGGGCAAGGGGCGCGCGGCCCCGGCCGCGACGGTACGCCACCGGCACCTGGCGCAGAGCCCCGTCGTCTTCGTGCCGCTCACGACGGCCGGCGAGGCCGGCGCGCCGCTGGGCGCGATGGTGGGCACCGACCGTGCCGAGCCGACGCTCCTCGTCGTACCGCAGCCGCTCGACCGCGAGCAGCGGTTCGCCTTCTTCGCCGGTCTCGCCGCCGCCCTCCTGCCGGTGGTGGACGCGTACGCGGACGACGTGGAGACCGAGCCCGCGACGCGCAACCGCGAGGAGACCGAGGTGTGCGCGGACGCCCCGCAGCTGATCGTGCCGAACGGCGCGGCCCTGGAGTACGTGCGGCTGCTGGGCCGGTCGACGCGCTACCTGCGCACCGTCGAGGACGCGGAGGCCCCGCACCCGGTGCCGGTCCCGGTGCCGCTGCTGGGGCGGTGGCTCACGCATTACGCGGAGCGGGCCCGTACGCCCGGCAGCGCGCTGCTCGTCGCGATGACGGACCTGCTCACCCGGCACTGGGCGACGGGCCAGAGCGCGATGGAGGACCAGCACCTGGGCGCGCTGCTCGGCTGGATCGACCCGCCCGCGGGGATGGACGGCCCGGCGGCCGCGGCCCGCGCGCAGACCGGGCGCGGTGCGGACGGCCTGCTGTTCAGTCCGCCCGCGGGCCCGGCGACGGACCCGGTGTTCGACAACCGCGTGCTCGCCCCGGCGCTGGAGCGCTACGACGCGGCGCGCGCCGCGGGCGCGACCGGCCCGATGCGGGTCGCGGAGGCGGACGTACGGCGGCTGGTCGCGTCGCAGCTGCGGCCGACGTGGGAGGACGTGTGGCGCGGCGTGGACCTGCTGCGGGCGCTCCCGGAGGGCGCGCACGTCGCCGAGCGGTGGAAGCGCGACCGCTGGTCCTTCACCGGCCACCGGGACCGGCTGCGGGCGGGGGAGCCGCCCCAGCCGCGGCGGGACGACGCGGTCACGGCCGCGCAGAAGCTCGCCGGACGGGAGACGGCCCAGGCCCGGCTGTACGCCCAGGAGGCGCTGGACGACCCGCTGGTGATGGCGGCGCGGCGGCTCGCGGGCGAGGCGTTCACCGGCACGGTGCGGGAGGTGGAGATGGCGTACTCGGAGGGGCGCCGCCCCATGCCCCGCCCCCTGGTGACGCTCACGACCTCCGACTTCCCCCAGGCGGAGCCCGGCACACGCGCTTTCCGCGCCGTCCCGGACGCCAGGTCCGCCCAGACCGCCGACCTGGTGGCCGTCACCCCGTCCCGCCCTGTCCCGGCCCCCCGCCCGGGGCCCGAGGACCCCGCCGACGCCCCGGCCCCCGGGGAGTGGCTGGTCACCGTGCGGCTCACCGGCGGCATGGGCGCGGGGAAGACGCCCCGCGAGGGCTCCGTGCCGGTTCCCGGCGACCGGGTGACCTTCACCCTCTTCGCGCACGACCCGCGCGGCGGGCCCGCGTTGCCCGAGGCGGAGGCGACGCCCTGGACGCACGGGGGGCCGCCGGGGCAGGCGGCGGGGCAGCAGGCATTGCCGGCCGAGCCGCCGGACACCGTGACCGCGGAGGACTTCCTGTGACACAGGGCTCCGGTGGCGCCGCCACCGCCGACCGCTTCGACCCCGGAGCGGAGGCCGCGGCGGCGACCGCGGCGATCCTGGCCGGCACCATGAGCGGCACCGCCCGCGGCGTGGTCGTGGACTCCCCGCCGGGCGCGGGCAAGTCCACCCTCGTGGTGCGCGCGGCCCGCGAACTGGCCGCGTCCGGCGAGCAGCTGATGATCGTCGCGCAGACGAACGCGCAGGTCGACGACCTCGCCGACCGCCTCGCGACGGCCGATCCCGAGCTTGCCGTGGGCCGGCTGCACGGCGCGGACTCAGCCCCCGACCCGGTCCTCGACCGGCACCCGCAGATCGCGAAGTCCTCCTCGGTCGCCGAGCTGCGCGACCGCGCCGTGGTGATCGCGACGGCGGCGAAGTGGGCGTACGTCAAGGACGTCGAGCCGTGGCGGCACGCCATCGTCGACGAGGCCTACCAGATGCGGTCGGACGCGCTGCTCCAGGTCGCGGGCCTGTTCGAGCACGCCCTCTTCGTCGGCGACCCGGGCCAGCTGGACCCCTTCAGCGTGGTGGGCGCCGAGCAGTGGGCCGGGCTCAGCTGGGATCCGTCCGCGAGCGCGGTCGTGACGCTGCTGGCCCACAACCCGGGCCTGCCGCAGCACCGCCTGCCGGTGTCCTGGCGGCTGCCCGCGTCGGCGGCGCCGCTGGTCTCCCGCGCGTTCTACCCGTACACCCCCTTCCGCAGCGGCACCGGCCACGGCGACCGGCGGCTGGTCTTCGGGGTGCCGGGGGAGGGCAGCGGGCCCGACCGGGTGCTGGACGAGGCCGCGGAGTCCGGCTGGGGCCTGCTGGAGCTGCCCGCCCGGCACACCCCGCGCACCGACCCGGAGGCGGTACGGGCGGTCGCCGCGGTCGTCCGCCGGCTGCTGGACCGCGGCGGCCTGACGTACTCCGAGCGCGGCCCGGAGCCCGCGCCGCTGACCGCCGACCGGATCGCGGTCGGCACCGCGCACCGCGACCAGGCCGCCGCCGTCCGCTCGGCGCTCGCCGCGGTGGGCGTCCCGGCGGGACCGTCCGGCGTGGCGGTGGACACCGCGAACCGCCTCCAGGGCCGGGAGTTCGACGTCACCGTGGTCCTCCACCCGCTGTCCGGCCGCCCCGACGCCACCGCCTTCCACCTGGAGACCGGCCGCCTGTGCGTGCTGGCCTCCCGCCACCGCCACGCCTGCATCGTCGTCTGCCGCGCGGGCGTCGCCGACCTCCTCGACGAACACCCCTCCTCGGACCCGGTCCGCCTCGGCGTGACGGTGAAGTTCCCCGACGGCTGGGAGGCGAACCATGCGGTGCTGGCGCATCTGGCGGAGCACCGGGTGGCGTGGCGGCCGTGAGGGTGGGGCGTGGTGCCGTGTTCGCCGGACGGAGTCCGGTGCGCCGCCGCCAGGTGGCAGTCGGGTTGCAGTCCGGGCGGTTGGGAGGCGAACCATGCGGTGCTGGCGCATCTGGCGGAGCACCGGGTGGCGTGGCGGCTGTGAGGGGGTACGGGGCCGGGGTCGTGGGTATGGCGCACGCGGGACAATAGGGGGTCGGCAACCGGGAACGGGTCAGCGGAGGTCAGCGTATGTCCGAGGAGCAGCAGGGGAGTTCGGGCCGGGAGGGCGACGGCGGGCGGGACGGGCGGCCGGAGCGGCCCAGGCGCCCCGCGCGGCTTCTCTTCGAGCCGGGGGCGCCCGGCGGCGACGAGGGCGGTGACCGCTTCTTCGAGCTGGAGTCGATGGACGACCCGCGGGAGCTGCTGGCGCGGGCGAGCGAGCTGGAGCAGGCCTTCCGCAGCGCGGCCGACCGGGCGGCGGAGTTCCAGGCCATCGCGGCAGCGCAGCTCACCGATCCGCGCCGCTTCGACCGGCTCGGCGCCGACGAGGTCGCCCGGCAGGTCGGCTGGTCGGAGGACTACGCCCGGAAGATGGCGGAGTGGGGCACGGCCCTGATCGCCGACGGTGGCACCACCCCGTAACGGGCCGGTCGCGCGGTGTGAGGACGGAAGGATACGCCTTCTCTCCGTCGTTGTCCCGTATTCCGCCGATTCACCGGGGCGCGGCCCGCCGGGCGCGTACCTGTAGATGACATGGATGAATGGCAGAGGAACACCCCGGCGGGAAGTGTTGTCGGCATAGTCACCGAGGCCCAGCGGCGCCGGCACACGGCCTGCGTCACCCCGGAAGGCGCCGCCTGGCTGGCCTCCGCGAGCGCCTTCCCGCGCAGCGTCGAGGCCCTGTGGTCCGCCCGGCCGGGCGCCCCGAGCGTCCTGCCGTGCGGCAGGGCCTTCGACGTGGTCAACCTCACCCCGCTGTTCGGCCGCCGGGTGCTGGAGCAGCTGTGGGCGGCGGGCCCGGGCAGCGGCCCGGTCGCCGTGCACCGAGGCCGGGTGCTGCTGCTCGTCGCCCCGGGCACCGCCCAGCGGCTGCCGGCCCTGCTCGGCTGGGAGGAGTGGGCGGGCGCGGTGCCGCCGATGCTCTGCCACGGTGCGGGCGACGCGGTGACCGTGCCGCCGCTCTACGCCTTACCCGCGGACATCGACCCGGCGGGGTCCGCGGATACGGAAGCCGGCCCCGGAATGTCACGCTGGGTCGTCGCGCCCGACACCCGCCACCCCTGGCTGCCGGGCCCGGACGTGCTGCTGTGGGCGTGTCTGCGGGCGGTCCGGGAGGCCCGCCGGGCGGCCCCGCCGGTGCTCGCCGGAGTGCCCGGGAGTGCGTGAGGCTTATCGATTTCCCAGGTCGCCGCAGGGGGTGCTAATGTCTTCCTCGTCAGCAGGCGCCGCTAGCTCAGTTGGTTAGAGCAGCTGACTCTTAATCAGCGGGTCCGGGGTTCGAGTCCCTGGCGGCGCACCTGATCCGAAGGCCCTCCGTGTTCGCGGAGGGCTTTCGGCGTTGCAAGGCATCCACGACCGGCGTGCCCGCTTGGCCGGGTATGCCCCGGAATGCACCCTGGGACGATGGGCCACTGGTCGCTGTCGGACGCCGTCCGCGTACACATCTCCGGCACCGGCGGCCGCACTCCGCTCTTCCTGCTCCTGGCCGGCCTGCTCGGCTCCTTCCTCTTCATCCGCTTCAGCGTCCGGATGATCCGCCGGGGCGTGTCCTGGTGGCCGGGCAACGTCCAGCCCGGCGGCCTGCACATCCACCATGTGGTCTTCGGTCAGGTCATGATGATCGTCGGCGGTGTCGGCTCCTTCGCCGTGCACGGCGGCCCGCTCGCGCACGACATCCTGGCCTTCGTCTTCGGCGCGGGCTGCGGCCTGGTCCTCGACGAGTTCGCGCTCGTGCTGCACCTGGAGGACGTGTACTGGCGCGAGGAGGGCCGCAGGTCGGTCGACGCGGTGATCCTCGCGGTGTGCGTCATCGGCCTGCTGCTCATCGGCCAGGCCCCGCTCGGCGGCTACGTCGGCGGCACCTCCTGGACCCCCTACCTGGCCGCCGCCGTGCTGCTCGGCTTCGTCGTGGTGTGTCTGGCCAAGGGCAAGGTGTGGACCGGGCTGCTCGGCGTCATGCTGCCCTTCCTCGCCGTCGTCGGCGCCCTGCGGCTGGCCCGCCCCGGCAGCCCCTGGGCGCGCTGGCGCTACGGCAGCAGGCCGCGCCGGATGGCCCGCTCCGAGCGCCGCGAGGAGCGCATCCACCGCCGGCTCGTCGCCTGGAAGACCCGCGCGATGGACGCGGTCGCGGGCGCGCCCAGCCCGGTGTCGCTCACCAAGACCGAGCCGCACCGGCCCACCATCGTCGACATCCCGCCCTCCCGCCTCGAAGTGCTGCTCGCCCGGGTGCTGCGCCCGCTGCGCGCGCCCGGCGCGACCGGCGCCGTCTGGTACCTGCGGCTGGCGACCGCCGTCAACGTCGTCACCGGCCTCGTCACCCCCTTCCGCCAGCGGGTGCGGGCCGCCACCGACGGCGAGTACGTCACGGCCTTCCTGGTCAGCCCCGGCTTCACCGGCGCGGTGCTCGCGCTGCTGCTCTCGGTCAGCCTGCGCCGCCGCAAGCGCGCCGCCTGGATCCTCACCACCGTGCTCGCCGCGGGCTACACGCTGATCCTGCTGGGCACCCTCGGCGCCGTGCCCGCCTCCCGCGGCCACGCCGTCAACTGGCTCGCGCTCGCCGTCACCGTCGCCTTCCTGCTCGCCCTGCTGGTCTCCCGCCCCGTCTTCAACGTGCGCGGCGAGCGCGGCAACGTCGCCCTCGGCCTGACCAGCCTGGTGATCGGCGCGGTCGTCGCCGTCGGCGTCGGCACCCTGCTGGTGCACGCCACCGACCGCAACCCGCCGCGCGAGTGGGCCGCGAGCCTGCGCTACGCCTCCGTACGCGTCCTGACCGTCTCCGGGCTGTTCGACCTGCCCGGCATCACCGTGCCCGGCTGGACCGACCTGGCGATCAACGTCCTCAGCGTCGCCCTCATGCTCGTCGTCCTGCTCGCCTTCTTCCGCTCCCCCCGCGGCCGCGCCCGCCTCCAGCCCGCCGACGAGCGCCGGCTGCGCGAGCTGTTGCGCGCGTACGGGCGGCGCGACTCCTTCGGCTACTTCGCGCTGCGCCGCGACAAGTCCGTGTGCTGGGCCCCCGACCGCGAAGCCGCCATCCTCTACCGTGTCGTCAACGGCGTCGCCCTCGCCTCCGGCGACCCCGTCGGCCCGCCCTCCGCCTGGCCCGCGGCCGTCACCGCCTGGCTCGACCTCGCCGGCGCACACGCCTGGGTCCCCGCCGTCACCAACGCCGGCACCGAAGCGGCCGCGGCCTACAAGTCGGAGGGCTTCCACGCGTATGTCTCCGGCGGCGAGGCCGTCGTCTCACCCCGCGACTTCGCCGCCGCCGAGGCCCCCTCCCTGCGCAACGCCCACGACCTGCTCTCCGGCGCGGGCTACACCGTACGGATCCGCGCCCAGCGCGACGTCCCGCCCGAGGACTGGCGCCGCCTGCGCCAGCTCGCCGACGCCTGGCGCCGCCACCCCGCGGAACGCGGCTTCGCCGTCGCCCTCGGCCGCCTCGGCGACTGCCTGCTCGCCGAATGCCTCGACCCCAACGGCCGCACCTGCGCCCTCCTGGGCTTCGTCCCCTGGGGTCCGGACGGCCTCACCCTCGACCTCGTCCGCCACGACCGCGACTCCGGCCGCGCCCCCGCGGACCTCCTCCTCACCGACCTCCTCCTCGCCGCCGCGCACGCCGCTCCCGGCCCCCTCGCCGCCGTCACCCGCGTCTCCCTCAACACCACCGCGTTCCGCTCCGCGGCCACCTCCCGCGGCCCCCTCCGCCTGCTGGCGCGGCACTGGCACATCGCCGAACGCGACCGCACGTACTCCGCCTACGCGCCCACCTGGCACCCCCGCCACCTCCTCTGCGAACGCCGCCCCGACCTCCCCCGCGTCGCCGCCGCCACCGCCGTGGCCGAGGGCTTCCTCCTGCCCGGCCGCTTCCGGCGCTTCACCGGCCGCGCCTGAGCACGCCGGGCCCGGAGCGTCAGCACACCGCGCCGGAAGCGGGAAGCGTCCCGTCCACCAGATACGCCTCCACCGAGGCGCGTACGCAATGGCTGTGCGCGAAGTACGCCCCGTGCCCGTCCCCCCGGAACGTCAGCACCCGGCTCCCGTTCCCGAGCGCCGCGGCCATGTGCGCCGCCCCCGGGTACGGCGTCGCCGGATCCGCCGTCGTGCCGACCAGCAGCGCCTGCGGAGCCGTCCGGGCGGAGACCTCGCGGGACGCCCGGTCGCCGGGCGGCCACCCGGTGCAGGCGAGGAGCGTCGCCTCGATGGAGGGCCCGAACACGCTGGACGCAGCCGTGAAGCGCCCGTCCAGGCGGTGCACGCCCGCGACCGTGCGCCGCTCCGGTGTGTCCTGGCAGTCGATCGCGAGCTTGGCCATCTCGTAGTTGTCGGGCACGGCCCAGTCGGGTCCGGTGCCCGCGCCGCCGGGGCCCAGCGGCGGGAGCCCGGCGCGGCCGAGCATGCCGTTGCCGCTCAGCTGGCCCATCTGCCCGGGGTAGGCGAGCTGCATCATGGGCTCGCCGTCACCCGTGCGCAGGGCACGCAGCGCGTCCCGCAGGTCGGACCAGTCGTCCTTCGAGTAGAGCGCGTTCTGCACGCCCTGCACGAAGCCCTCGTGGTCGAGCTGCCCGGTCACGGTGGCCAGCCCGCCCCCGTCGAGGGCGTGCCCCTGCTCCGCGATGCCCGCCACGACCTCCTTCGCCGTGTGCCCCGCGATCGGGCAGGAGCGCGCCGCGCAGTCCGCGGCGAAGTCGTTCAGCGCGTGCTGGAAGGCCGCGCTCTGCGCGAGCGCCGTCCCGACGTCGTCGAGCGTCGGGTCCGGCACCCCGTCCAGCACCATCCGCCCGGTGCGCTGCGGGAATTCGTGCGCGTAGACGGAGCCGAGCCGGCCGCCGTACGAGAACCCGAGGTAGGTCAGCCGGTCGTCGCCGAGGGCCGAACGGATGACGTCCAGGTCGTGCGCGGCGTTGCGCGTGCCGATGTACGGGAGCAGGCCGCCGGAGTGCGCGCGGCAGGCTCGGGCCACCTGGCGCGCCTGGGAGGCGGCGTCGGTGGACGTCACGCCGGCGAGGTCGCCGCAGTCCACGGGGGTGCTGCGGCCGACCCCGCGGGGGTCGAAGCCGACGAGGTCGTAGCGCTGGTTGAGCCGGGCGAGGCCGCCGTTCGCGGCCACCGCGGCGAGTTCCGGGATGCCGGGGAGGCCGGGGCCGCCGAAGTTCACCAGGAGTGAGCCGAGGCGCGGGCCGGGGCCCGTCGCCGGGATGCGGCTGATCGCGAGGTCCAGCTCACCCGCGCCGGGGCGGGCGTAGTCGCGGGGGACGCTGAGGGTGGCGCACTCCATGTGCTGCGGGGCTCCGCCCGGGCGGGGGGCGGGGACGTTGGGGCAGCCGGCCCAGGTGGCGGTCCGGTCGTACGGGGTGCGGGTGGCGGAGCCGTCCGCCGGGTGCGGGGCGCCGAGGAGGGTCGCCGTCAGGGCCGCGGCGAGGGCGGCGACGATGCGCAGGCGGGGCATGCTTTTACGCTAGGGCGGGTGGGGTTGTTGTGCCCTCCCGCCCACCCGTGCGGGTGATCGGCCGTCTGCCGGTGCCACCTGTGGGGGGGGCGGGTGCCACCCCCCGGATCGTCCCCCTCCAGCCGCGTCGGCGGCGTTCCGCGCGGTGGGGGTGGGGGAAGGACGGGCGAGTGCGGGTCAGCCCCCGACGGCGGTGCAGCCCCACAGGTGGACAGAAAGCCGACGTCCGAGTCGCACGGGTGGTGGGAGTGGGAATCCCCGCCGGAGGCGCCGCACGCCGGGCGCGGTCAGGGGTGGGGCTCACGCCGCAGGCGTACCGCACGCCGGGCGCGGGGACGTCGGGGGCTCAGCCCCGTACCCCCCAACGCCCCCGGAGGGCAGCGCATCGTACAAAACGGATATCCCACGCACCATTCGCCAGGCAACGCCACCCCTGGCGAAGCGAATCCGCGCCCGGGTCCCGCGTTGTACGGGTGTGGCACATCCCGTCGTGAGAGGAGTGTTTGCCGTGGCGGACACGAGCGGTACGCACAGGTCGGGCCCCAGCCCGGAAGGCAGCGAGTTGCCGGCACCCTGCGAGCTGGTGACGGTGCCGGCCCGGCAGGGCCTCGAAGCGGTCGACCTGCTGCGCCACGGCAGCGGAGTCGGCCCCGTGCTGCACGCCGGCGACGGGGCCAGCCTCGGCTTCCTCGTGCCGCCCGGGACGGCCGACGGCTGGGACGTGCCGGGGAGCTCGTGCACGAGCGCGGTCGCGCCCGGCGTGGACGGCGGGTGGCTGGTGCCGCCGCGCGAGGAGACCGCGGTGACGGACCCCGCGGTGCTGCGGGACGCGCTCGGCCGGGCGGCGCGCACGATCGAGCTGGCCGACGGTTACCTGGGGTTGCGCGCGAGGTAGCCGCCGGGCCCGGATAATCGGCGCATGGCAGGCAGAAGAGAGCGCGGCGGCCGTGGGCGCACCCCCGAGGCGGTGACCGCGCAGGTCGGCGGCGGGGCCGCGGCCCTCGTACCGGACCGGGAGCGCCCGCAGGCGTGGGCGCTGGTCGTGGAGGGGGCGCCGCAGTCGCATGTCGACCTCGCCGCGCCGGACCACCTGGGCTTCTCCTACCAGCGCAGGCTGGGCCACGTCATCGACCTGACCGCGCCGCCGGGCGCGCCGCTGCGGGTCGTCCACCTCGGCGGCGGGGCGCTGACGCTCGCGCGGTACACCGCGTACACCCGGCCGCGGTCGACGCAGCAGGTCATCGAGCTGGACACCGCGCTGGTGGAGCTGGTGCGGGCGCATCTGCCGTGGGAGCGCGGCTGGCGGATCAAGGTGCGCGGCGGTGATGCCCGCGCGGGCCTGGCGAAGGTACCGGACGGCTGGGCGGACCTGGTCATCGCCGACGTCTTCGGCGGCGCCCGCACCCCCGCGCACCTCACGAGCGCGGAATTCCTGGCGGACGTGCGCCGGGTGCTGCGGCCCGACGGCTCGTACGCCGCGAACCTCACGGACGGCGGCGCCCTCGCCTTCCTGCGCGGCCAGATCGCCACGGCGGGCGCCGCCTTCGCGGAGGTCTGCCTCGCCGCCGACCCCGCGGTCCTGCGGGGGAAGCGTTTCGGCAACGCGGTCCTGTGGGCCGCCGACCACCCCCTGCCCGTGGCCGATCTGACCCGCCGCGTCGCGACCGACCCGCACCCGGGCCGCGTCGAGTCCGGTTCCTCGCTGGCCGCCTTCACCGCCGGCGCCCCGGTGGTGACCGACGCGACCGCCGTCCCGTCCCCGGCACCGCCGCCACACGCTTTCGGCTGACGGCGCGTCAGTTTGTCGGGCAAGCGTTTCTCAGGGGCGCGTGGGGGTACCTCCCGGCGGATCCCGGGGGAGAACGGAGCGCCCAGCCTCCACCGGCGGAAGGTCGCCCGGCCGCCGCAAGTGGCACCCCGGAGCGTCACAACCGGCGAACCCGCGGAGCCGGACGCGCTAAGTTGCCGGGATGGCCGGTGTGCTGGTCGTCGAGGACGACACCTTTCTGCGCTCCACGGTGATCCGTCACCTGACGGACGCCTCGTACAGCGTGCGCAGCGCCGGGACCGCCCTGGAGGCGTTACGGGAAGTGGGGCGCGGGCGGTTCGACGCCGTCGTGCTGGATCTGGGGCTGCCGGATCTGGACGGCGCGGAGGTGCTGCGGATGCTGCGCGGGTTCAGCGATGTGCCGGTGCTGGTGACCGTGACGGGGCGGGAGGAGCCGCGGGCCGTGCGGCTGCTGCACTCGGGGGCGGACGACTACGTCGTCAAGCCGTACGCGGTGGAGCTGCTGACCGCCCGGCTGGCGGCGGTGTTACGGAGGGCGCGGGGGCGCGCGGTGCCGGCCGCGGAGGCAGTGGTCCGGGTCGGGGGGCTGACGATCGACGCCCGCCGCAGGCTCGCCGCGCTGGACGGGGTGGCGCTGGCGCTGAGCCGGCGGGAGTTCGATCTGCTGAGCTTCCTGGCGGAGCGGCCGGGCGTGGTGGTGGCGCGGCGGGAGCTGCTCGCGGAGGTGTGGCGGCAGTCGTACGGGGACGACCGGACGATCGACGTGCATCTGTCGTGGCTGCGCCGGAAGCTGGGGGAGTCGGCGGCGCGGCCGCGGTATCTGCACACGCTGCGCGGGGTGGGTGTCAAGCTGGAGCCGCCCCCGTGAGGGGGAAGGCGGCGGAAAGACGAAAGGAGCGGTACGGCAGCACCCTCGAACTGCCGTACCGCTCCTTTTTCCCGTCCCCTCAGGACTTCCCGTCCTCCTCCGGGAGGTCCGGAAGGACGTTTGACCGCGCCACCTGGGAGTACCAGTGGGCGCTCTGCTTCGGGATCCGGCGCTGCGTGCCGAAGTCGACGTAGATCGCGCCGAAGCGCTTGCTGTAGCCGTAGGCCCACTCGAAGTTGTCCATGAGGGACCACAGGAAGTAGCCGCGGACGTCCGCGCCGCCGGCGATGGTCTCGTGGACGGCGGCGAGGTGGCTGTGCACGTACGCGATCCGCTCGGGGTCGTTGACCTGGCCCTCGGGCGAGACGTAGTCGTCGTACGCGGCGCCGTTCTCGGTGATCATCATCGGCAGGCCCGGGTGCTCGCGGGCGATGCGGTTGATGAGGTCGCGCAGGCCGGTCGCGTCGATGGACCAGCGCATCGCGGTGGTCTCGCCGGGCGACAGGTGGAAGGCGACGTGCTCGGAGCCGGGCCACGGGGAGTATTCGCTGTCGCCGTGGCCGTCGTTGCGCGGCGCCTGGGCGCCCTCGGTGTGCGCGCGGCCGTCGGAGACCAGCGTCGGGGTGTAGTAGTTGATGCCGAGCAGATCGATCGGGCGGCCGATCTCGGCGAGGTCGCCGTCCTTGACCAGGCTCTCCCAGTCGACGATGTGGGCGGTGTCGTCGAGCAGGTCGGCGGGGTAGCCGTCGCCGAGGATCGGACCGAGGAAGACCCGGTTGCCGACCGCGTCGATGCGGCGGGCCGCGTCGAGGTCGGCGGCGGAGTCGGTGAGCGGGCGGACCTGGTGCAGGTTGAGGGTGATCGAGGTCTGCGCTGTAGCGGGGAGAACGGAACGCAGAACCCCGATCGCCCGGCCATGGGCGAGGTTGAGGTGGTGGGCGGCCTTGAGGGCGGACTCCGGCTCGGTGCGCCCGGGGGCGTGCACGCCGGAGCCGTAGCCCAGGTAGGCCGAGCACCACGGCTCGTTGAGCGTCGTCCAGTACGGCACCCGGTCGCCGAGCGCGCTCGCGACGATCTCGGCGTATTCGGCGAAGCGCTCGGTGGTGTCGCGGACGGTCCAGCCGCCGACGTCCTCCAGGTCCTGGGGCAGGTCCCAGTGGTAGAGGGTGGCGACCGGGGTGATGCCCTTGTCGAGCAGTTCGTCGGTCAGCCGGCGGTAGAAGTCCAGCCCGCGCTGGACGGCGGGGCCGCGCCCGGTGGGCTGGACCCGCGACCAGGAAACGGAGAAGCGGTACGCGCCCAGGCCCAGGTCGGACATCAGGGCGACGTCGTCGCGGTAGCGGTGGTAGTGGTCGGCGGCGATGTCACCGGTGTCCCCGTTGCGGACCCGGCCAGGCGTGTGGCTGAACGTGTCCCAGATCGAAGGCGTCCGGCCGTCCTCGGCTGCGGCGCCCTCGATCTGGTAGGCGGCCGTCGCCGACCCCCAGACGAAGCCGGGGGGGAAGCGGAGTGAGGCAGAGCCGGGGGAAAGCTCGGTGCCCTCTGAATGGACAGCTGTCATGACGGGGGACTCCAGGGGAATCAGGGGGTAGTCGGGGGAAGGGGGCTCTCACGGGCCCGTACGGCGCAGGGGGTGGTCGCCGTACGGGCGCATGAGGTCAGCTCTTGACGGCGCCCGCGGTGATACCGCCGACGATCTGCTTGCCCAGCACGGCGAAGACGATGAGCAGCGGCAGCGTCGCGACCAGGGCGGCGGTCACGACCACGGCGTGGTCCACGCTGTGGTTGCCGGAGCCGACACCGGCCAGTGCGACCTGCACCGTCGGGTTCTGCTCGCTCAGGGCGATGAGGGGCCAGAAGAAGTCGTTCCACGCCTGGACGAAGACGAGCATGCCCAGGACGGCCATCGCGGGGCGGGCGATGGGGAAGACGACGTGCCACAGGATGCGCAGGCTGTGCGCTCCGTCGACGCGGGCGGCCTCGATCAGCTCGATCGGCAGCGCCTCGGAGAGGTACTGCCGCATGAAGAACACGCCGAACGCGGCGACCAGCGAGGGCAGGATGACCGACTGCAGGTGGTTGACCCAGCCCACGTTGGTGATGATCTGGTAGAGCGGGATGACGCTGAGCTGCGGCGGGATCGTCATGGTGGCGACGACGACCGTCAGCAGCGCGTTGCGGCCGCGGAACTGCAGCTTGGCGAAGGCGAAGCCGGCCAGCGTCGCGAACAGCACGGTGCTGAGGGCCACCAGGCCCGCCACGATCGTCGAGTTGATGAGGGCCTTGGTCATGTCGACCTGGTCCCAGACGATCTTCATGTTGTCGATCAGGTGGCTGCTCGGGAGCAGCAGCGACGGGTGCGCGTCGATGATGTCCTGGTCCGTGTGGGACGCGGCGCTGACCGTCCAGTACAGCGGGAAGAGCGACACCAGCGCGGCGAAGATCAGCAGCAGGTACGCGATCGGTCCGGCGTTCTGCTGCTTGCCCGGCGCTCCGGCCTTGCCGCGGCGGCGGCGCGGGACGGCGGCGGTGGAGTGGCGCGGACCTGAGGTCCGTGCGGTCTCGGCGATCTGAGCCATGGGTCAGCCCCCCAGCTTCTTGCGGTTGGAGCGCGCGATCAGCAGGTTGGCGGCACCGATGAGCAGCAGGATCAGCAGCATGACCCAGGCCACGGCGGAGGCCCGGCCGAGCTCGCCGACGTTCCAGCCCTGGTCGTACATGTAGAGGCTGAGCGTCTGGTACTGGTGGTCGGTGCCGCCGGTGATGCCGACGCCACCGCCGTACATCATCGGCTCACCGAACAGCTGGGTCGCGCCGATGGTGGAGACGATGATCGTGAAGAGGATCGTCGGGCGGATCGACGGGATCGTGACGTTGACGAACTGCCGCCAGCGCGAGGCTCCGTCGAGCGCCGCCGCCTCGTACAGGTCGGACGGGACGGCCTGCATCGCGGCCAGGTAGATCAGCGCGTTGTAGCCGGTCCAGCGCCAGGTCACGATCGACGAGATGGCGATCTGCGCGGGCCACTTGGACGACTCCCAGTCGATGTGCGGGAAGCCGACCTTGCCCAGCACCTCGTTCACGATGCCGTAGTCGGGGTTGTACATCTGGACGAAGACCAGCGTGGCCGCGGCGACCGAGGTCGCGTACGGGGCCAGGACCGCGACCCGGAAGAAGGAGCGGCCGCGCATCTTGTAGTTGAGCAGGTGCGCGATGCCGAGCGCCATCAGCAGCTGCGGCACCGTGGAGATCACCGCGAGCGTGAAGGTGTTGCGCAGCGCCTTCCAGAAGAACGGGCTGTCCCACAGCGCGGTGTAGTTGTCGAAACCGACCCACGATCCGTGCGATCCCAGCTCGACCTGGTGCAGCGAGAGCCAGCCGGTGTAGATCAGCGGGAACAGGCCGAAGGCGGCGAAGACGATGAAGAACGGGGCGACGTAGGCGTACGGCGACGCCTTGGTGTCGATGCGGTAGAGCCTGGCGCGCCAGCCGGGAGGTCGGCTGCCGTCCTGGGATGTGGAGCGCGGGGCGGGCCTGGAAGACGGCGGGCTGCCGTCGGACGTCGCCCTGACGGAGGTGGCCACGAGTGGCGTCCTTCCCGTAGGGGTGCGGGCGGTGAACCGGGGGAGGGGGGAGGGTTGTTCAGAACTTGTAGGGGCCTCGGCCGGATGGCTTCACTACTCGCAGCCGGCCGTATGACGGGCCGCCCGGCAGGTGGGAGACACTGCCGGGCGGCCCCGCCGGGGGTTACTGAACGACCTTGTCCTTGATCTGGGAGACCACGTTCTGCCACGCCTTGTCCTTGGACGTGCCGCGCTTCTCCATGTCCATGATGCCGTTCTTGGTGATGATGTCCTTCACGTTGCCGTCCCACGGGCCGATCGGGGCCGGGGTGATGGTCTTGGCCGCCCCCGCGAAGATCTTGCCGATCGGGGTGCCCGGGAAGTACGGGTTCGTGAGGCTCTGGACCGCGGGGTCGTCAAGGGCCGCGACGTTCGAGGGGATGTTCCCGAACTTCTGGAAGACCTTGACCTCCTGCTCCTTCGCGGTCAGCCACTGGGCCAGCGCGGTGGCCTCCTTGACGTGCTTGCCGGACTTCGGCACCGCCAGGAAGGAACCGCCCCAGTTGCCGACCTGCGGCGGCGTGGCGACGTCCCACTTGCCCTTGCCTGCGTCACCGGAGTTGGTCTGCACGAGGCCGACCATCCAGCTCGGGCAGGTCACGGTCGCGAACTTGCCGGTCTTGAAGGCGGCCGACCACGCGTTCTGCGGGTCCAGCTGCTGGTAGCCGGCGGTGATGCCGGCCTCCACGGCCTCCGTCGACAGGTCCCAGGCGGTCTTGACACCCGGGCTGCTGTCGTAGATCAGCTTGCCGTTGGCGTCCGAGTACTGGTCCTTCTGGCTGGCCAGGATCGCGTTGAACAGGCCGCTGCCGGAGTCGGAGAACTTCATGCCCTTGGGAGCGTTCTTCTGGAACTGCTTGCCCAGGTCGATGAACTTCTGCCAGTCGCCGTTCCAGGCCGCCGCGAGCTGGTCGCGGTCGGTGGGCAGGCCCGCCTTGGCGAAGGCGTCCTTGTTGTAGCAGATCGCCGTCGGGCCGGCGTCCGTGCCCACGCCGATGACCTTGCCGTCACCGGTGGTGGCCTGCGTCTCCTTGTAGGGGAGCCACGCGTTGGCGTCGAAGCCCTGGACCGTCTTGAAGTCCACGAACTTGTTCGCCAGGTTCGGCTGGATCGCCAGACCGATGTAGCCGACCTCGATCGCCTGGATGTCGGACAGGCCGCTGTTCTGGGTCAGGTGCAGCTTGAGCTTGTCCCAGTACTGCTGGCCGTCGGAGACGTTGTCCTCGACGATCGTGATGTTCGGGTGCAGCTTGTGGTACTCGGCGTAGAGAGCGGCGCCGTTCTTGTCGTCGTAGCCGAACGAGCCGAAGTCGCCGACGTGCAGCGTGATCTTCTCGTTGGACGAGCCGCCCTTCGAGTCGTCCTTGCTGCCGCCGTCACTGTCGCTGCTGCAGCCGGTGATCAGGGTCGCGCAGGCTGCGAGACCCGCGACCGCGATGACGGCGGCCTTGCGGGTTCTGCCGGAAGTGCGCATTCCACTCTCCTTGTCAGGGTGGGTCAGCGTGCTGGTGGTGCGTGGTCCCCGGGGTGTTACGAAAGTTGGCGCTGTGGGAGCGCTCCCACGTAGGCTTTCCGGAACATTCACGCCTCGGAGGGGTCAGTGTCAAGATGTGAAGTCCATTTCGTTGCCGGAACGTGTCCGGAGCTGACTCGCGATTACTTCTTGAACGGAAGCCCCTGCCTGGGGCTTGTAGTGTGGGAGCGCTCTCAGGTGTCGCTCCTGCGGGGAAGGACCGGGCGCTAAGGTGGCGCGAAATGAGTACAGGAGGCGGCAGTGGCCATGAACGGACGGCACAGCGGACGTCCCACCCTTGAGGAGGTGGCGCTGCGCGCCGGTGTCGGGCGGGGCACGGTCTCCCGGGTGATCAACGGATCACCCAGAGTCAGCGACCGCGCCAAGGCCGCCGTCGAGGCCGCCATCGCCGAGCTGGGGTACGTGCCCAACCGCGCGGCCCGCGCGCTGGCCGGCAACCGCACCGACGCGATCGCCCTGGTCATCCCGGAGCCGGAGACCCGGCTGTTCGCCGAGCCCTACTTCTCCGACATCATCCGCGGCATCGGCGCCGAGTTGGCCGACACCGACATGCAGCTGCTGCTCACCCTGATCCGCACGCCCAAGGAGCGCACCAGGTTCGCACAGTACCTGGCCGCCCACCGGGTCGACGGCGTGCTGCTGGTGTCCGTGCACGAGGACGACCCGCTGCCGGACCTGCTGGAGCAGCTGGAGATGCCGGCGGTCCTCAACGGCCGCCGCAGCGACCTGGAGTCGGTCTCCTACGTCGACGCCGACAACGTCGGCGGCGCGCGCGCCGCGGTCGCCCACCTCATCGCCCGCGGCCGCCGCCAGGTCGCCACCATCACCGGCCCGCCGGACATGTACGTGGCCCGCAGCCGCCTCGACGGCTACCGGCAGGCGGTCGAGGCCGCCTCCGGCGGCTTCGACAGCGCCCTCGTCGCACGCGGCGACTTCACCGAGGAGGGCGGCCGCCGCGCGATGCGCGAGCTGCTGGTGCGCCGCCCGGAGATCGACGGGGTGTTCGCCGCCTCCGACGTGATGGCGGCCGGCGCCCGGGCGGTGCTGCGCGAGGCGGGCCGCCGGGTGCCCGAGGACGTGGCGCTCGTCGGCTTCGAGGACTCCGCGATCGCCCGCCACATGGACCCGGCGCTCACCAGCGTCCGCCAGCCCACCGAGGAGATGGGCCGCACCATGGCCCGGGTGCTGCTGGAGGAGATCGCCGAGCGCAAGTCCGTGCGCCGCCACGTCGTGCTGTCGACGGAGCTGGTGCAGCGGGAGTCCGTATGACCGCCGTGAGTGCGGCACGTCAGGCCGTGGCGGCCGCCGGACGCCGTGGGGGGCGTCCGGCGGCGGGGCGGTGGGGCGGCGCGCAGGCCGTGTCCGGCACATGACGTCGTCCGCCCGCGAGGGACGGACCGCCGGGGGCGGGGACGGTGCACATGGCGTGCGCACCGTCCCCGCCCCCGGCGGCCTTGTGGGGGGATGTGGGGGGATTCCGGGGAACTCCTGGGCAGCCGCGGGGCGCGGGGCCGGCTAGAAGCCGACCGCGACCTCCATCCACTGCGGGTTCTGCTGCGAGGCGTACGCGGCCTGGCCGGCCACGTCGTCGTACGGGAAGCCGTACGCGAGGTGGTTGATGCCGTGGTCGTGCCAGTACTTGGCGTACCAGTTGGCCGGGTCGCCGCCGTAGAACTTGGTCGGGTCCTGCTGCTGGTCGGCGGGCAGCGTCGCGGTGTGCCGGTTGAGCGCGGCGCACTTGGCGGCGTCGGCGCCCATGGAGCCGGCGCAGCCGAAGATGTTCGAGGTGGGCTCGTTGACGCCGACCGACTGGGCGTACGCGGTGAAGTAGTTCGCGTTCACCCCGCCCGCACGGAAGCTCGGGTCGCTGCCCGGGGCGATGATCCGGTAGGGCGCCTGGGTCTGCGCGAGCACCTTGAACTGCTGCGGCACCGCGTTCTGGAAGGACTGGAAGACCTGGTCGCGGCTCATGGTGAACAGGTCCTGGCTGTCGCCGAGCTGGATGTCCTGGCCGTCGTGCGAGTGCAGCCGGATGGCCAGCGGCAGCGCCCAGGCGTCGACCCGGGTGGTGTTGCCGTTGAAGACGTTCGGGCCGATCGTGAACTCGATGAAGTCGTTGTACTGGCTGTTCGGCGAGCCCACGTAGAAGTACATCCGGCCCGAGGAGTTCGCCGGCATGTCGAAGTACGGCTGCTCGGCGATGGAGTGCACCTGGCCGTTGAAGCTCCAGTAGACCTGGCTGTCCGGGTAGGCGCCGTTGGTCCGGTTGAGGATCTTCAGCTCCATGACGTTGTGCGCGGCCGGGATGTCGTCGGTGGTGCCCCAGAAGTCGTCGGGCGGGGTCGTGCCGCCGGTGGTGCCTCCCGTGGTGCCGCCGTCGGTCGTGCCGCCGGTGGTGGTGAAGACCTGGAACTCCCAGAGCGACACGCCGTACGCGGTGGCCCGCGCGGTGGTGTTGACCCGGACGTAGCGGCCGGTGCCGGTCACGTCCGGCTTCTGCACGCCGCCGGTCGCGGTGGTCGTGGAGTAGACGTTCGTCCACGGGCCGTCGGCGCCGTCGGAGACCTGGATCTGGTACGCGGTCGCGTAGGCCGCCTCCCAGTTCAGCCCGACGCCGCAGATCTGCTGCGACGAGCCGAGGTCGACCCGCAGCCACTGCGGGTCGCTGAAGGCGCTCGACCAGCGGGTGCCGGTGTTGCCGTCGACCGCAGCGGAGGCCGGGGTGCCGGCGTTCTCGGTGGAGGACGCCGCGGCCGGCTTGCCCTGCGCGACGTTCGTGGTGGTGCAGGCGCCGGGCTGGGTGCCGCCACCGCCGTAGACCTGGAACTCCCACAGCGAGTAGCCCCACTGCGTGGCCCGTACGGTGCCGTTGATCCGGACATAGCGGCCGGAACCGTTTACGGCGAGGTTCTGCACGCCACCGGTACCGGTGGTGGTGGAGTAGACCGTGGTCCAGTTCGTGCCGTCGGCGGACGTCTGGACGGTGAACGCCTTGGCGTACGCCGCCTCCCAGTTGAGCGTCACCTGGCTGACGGCCTGGCTGCTGCCGAGGTCCACCTGGAGCCACTGGGGGTCGGCCGCCGCGCTGGACCAGCGGGTGCCGGTGTTGCCGTCCACGGCCGCGGAGGCCGGGGTGCCGGCGTTCTCGGTCGACGACGCGGTGGCCGGCCTGCCCTGCGAGAGCAGGGTGCCCGCCGCGCGGGCCGGCGACTGCGAGCCGACCACCAGGACGAGCCCGGCCAGCAGGGCGAGCAGGGCGGTCAGTACGAGATACGGCTGGCGCCCGCGACGGCGCCCCGCCGGCCTGCGCACCAGCAGGGATGTGCTGCCTGACATGTGTTCTCCTCAACCGGGTGGGGGGTCCGTGCCGGAGGCCGGCAGAGCGGGATGAGAGCGCTCTCTCGGCGAGGTGATGTATACAAGGAGCCCATGGGCGCGTCAATAAGTTGTTCAATAATGGCCGGTTGGCGCCTGCAACGGGTACGAGACTCGAACGGATGCGCCCGGTCAGGGAATTGGCGTTCAGGCGCAGTTCAGGGGCGGCCCGGGCGCCGGTCCGCTGCCGCCGGCCGCCCGTCCGGCGCTTTGTCCGGCGCCCCTTCGGGCCCCGGGAACGCGGGAGGGGCGGGCCCGTGCACGCCATCCATGCACGGGACCGCCCCCGTTCTCGGGGTGCCGCCGGGTCAGCCCAGTGACGCCAGGTGGTTCTTCAGGCCGAGGCCGTACGCCGTCGCGGTGCCGTCGTAGCCGGAGATCAGCGACGGACCGGACGAGCAGTCCCAGGTGTTCCACGTCCATCCGAGGTAGCCCACCTGGTGGCTGTCCAGCCAGCTCATGAAGCTGTCGACGAAGGAGTGCCCGCAGGTGTTCTCGCCGATCTCACCGGCCACCAGCGGCACCTTTGCGGCGACCGGCGCCAGCTGGGATTCCCAGCAGGAGCTGTTCGCGCATGAGTTGAAGTTGTAGACGTGCACGGCCGCCGCCAGATTGCCCGTCGGGTCGGCCGGCTCGTGCGCCAGCCACCCGGTCAGGTCGTTGGAGTAGGCCAGGCCGCCCATCAGGACGACGTTCTGCGCGCCGGTGCCGCGTACGGCGTCCAGCATGTCCTGCATACCCGCCACCTCGTAATTGATGCCGGGGCAGGTGCCGCCGTCCTTCCAGCAGGCCCAGGCCTGGTCGGTGGTGGACGTCGCGCGGTCCGGGTAGGGCTCGTTGAACAGGTCGAAGACGATCGACGTGTTCGACTTGAAGGTGTTGGCCACGCTGGTCCAGAACGGGATCGCGTACTGCGCGTCCGGCATCGGCTTCTGGCAGGTGGCGTTGACGTCGGTGCAGCCCGCCGAGTTGCCGGTGTAGAGGCCGTGTGTCCAGTGCAGCTCGACGATCGGCGTGATGCCGTGCGCGACCAGCCGGTTCACCCAGCCGGTGATCGCCGCAACGTAGTTGGCGCCGCCGTCGGCCGCGGGGACGTAGCTCAAGCCCTCCCAGCAGTCCTCGTTGAGCGGCACGCGGACCGCGGTGACGCCCTTCCAGCTGGTGATGGCGTCGATCGCGGCGTCGTCGACCGGACCGTCGAAGATGCCCTTGCCCTGCGCGCAGGCGAATTCGGTGCCGGAGCGGTTCACGCCGTGCAGCACGACCTGCTTGCCGGTCGAGTCCAGCAGCTTGTTGCCGGACACGTGCACCTTGGGCGGAGCCGTGTCGCCGCCGGGCGGCGTGGTCGGAGGCGTCGTGGGCGGCGTGGTCGGAGGCGTCGTCGGGGGAGTGGTCGGCGGCGTGGTGGGGGGTGTGGTGGGCGGGGTCGCGCTGCCGCCGCCGTTCACGTTGCAGATGGTGCCGTTGAGGGTGAAGCTCGCCGGCGCCGGGTTGCTGCCCGACCAGCTGCCGAGGAAGCCGGCGCTGACGGTGCCGCCGGTGGCGATCACGCCGTTGTAGGACTCGGAGGCCGCGGTCACGGCGGTGCCCGACTGGGTCCAGGCGGCGTTCCAGCCCTGGGTGACCTTCTGGCCGCCGGGGAAGGTGAAGCCGAGGGTCCAGCTGGTGGTGGGGGCGGCATTGTTGGTGATGACAACGTTGCCCTGGAAGCCCGAATCCCACTGGTTCGTCACCGAGTAGGACACGGCGCAGGCCGGTGCGGCTCCTGCCGCGGCTGCGCCGAGCGTGGGGAGCAGGGCGGCGGCTGCCGCCGCCGTGCTCACGGCAGCGACGGCGAGCGCCGCGGTGCGCGTGGGTCGTCGCATGAGCGACTCCTCGTGAGGTGGGGGGATCGAGGAATGCCGTGCGTCGTCCGCGGTGCCCCGCCACGGGCGCCGGTGGACGTCACAAGAAGTGGACGCGCTCCCACTGGTCCGGCGCACGACCCTAGCGTCAAGTGCCGTCCGAGGGTAGGGGGAACATACCGGCCATCGGTCGGCCGTGCGCCGCGCACGCCGACTAGTGCACATCGCAGGCCCCTCAGCAGGGCTTTGTGCTTCACCTCTTGACAGGTATTCGGCAACGCCTTGATGGTGGGAGCGCTCCCACTGGTTCACAGCTCAAGAAGCACCACCCATCCCCCCACAACCCAGCGCGAGGAGAGCTCCCGCATGGCAAGAGGAAGACCGATCCTGAGAAGGCCGGGACGGCGCGTCACGAAGCTGCTGACGGCCCTGGCCGCCGCGCTCGCCCTGCCGCTCGGTATGACGGTGGCCGCGGGCGGTTCCGCGCACGCCGCGGGCCTGTCGTGCAGCGTCGACTACACCACCCAGGACTGGGGCTCCGGCTTCACCGCCAACGCCAAGATCACCAACCTGGGCAGCTCCGCGATCAGCGGCTGGACGCTGACGTACTCCTACACCGGCAACCAGACGCTGCAGAGCGGCTGGAACGGCACCTGGTCGCAGTCCGGCAAGGCCGTCACCGTGAAGTCGCTCGACTGGAACGGGACGATCGCCGCCAACGCGAACGTCACCACCAGCGCCAACTTCAACTACAGCGGCACCAACACCGCGCCGACGTCCTTCAGCGTCAACGGCACGGTGTGCGGTGGCGCGCACCAGCCGCCGCTGCCGGTGCTCACCAGCCCGTCGGCCGGTGCCACCTACAGCGCGGGCGCCACGATCCCGCTGGCCGCGACCGCGGTCGCCGCGGACAGCGCGACGATCACCAAGGTGGAGTTCTACAACAACACCACGCTGCTGGGCACCGACACCACCTCGCCGTACACGTTCGACTGGGCGAGCGTCCCGGCCGGTGACTACTCGGTCTACGCCAAGGCGTACGACAGCCTGGGCGCGTCCGCCGAGTCGACCCCGGTGGGCGTGCACGTCGCGAGCGGCCCGGCGATCGTGGCCTCGCCCACGACGCTGTCCGTCCAGCAGGGCAAGACCGGCACGTTCGGCCTGAAGCTCTCCGGTGCCCCGGCGTCCAACGTGACGGTCGCCGTCGCGCGGACCGCGGGCAACAGCGGGCTGAGCGTCCAGTCCGGGGCGAGCCTGACCTTCACCCCGAGCAACTGGTCGACCGCGCAGAACGTGACCGTCGCCGCGGACGCCTCCGGCAGCGGCTCGGCCACCTTCTCGGCCACCGCCACCGGGTACAGCACCGCGACGGTCTCGGTCAGCGAGATCGCCGCGACCGGTGACTACGCGGCGCGCTTCCTGTCGCTCTACACCAAGATCACCGACCCGTCGAGCGGCTACTTCTCGACCGACGGCATCCCGTACCACTCGGTCGAGACGCTCATGGCCGAGGCCCCGGACTACGGTCACGAGACCACGTCCGAGGCGTACTCGTACATGATCTGGCTGCAGGCCATGTACGGGCAGGTCAGCGGTGACTGGAGCAAGTTCAACGCGGCCTGGGGCACCATGGAGAAGTACATGATCCCCACGCACGCGGACCAGCCGTCCGGCAGTTCGTACAACCCCAGCTCGCCGGCCACCTACGCGCCCGAGCACCCGCTGCCGAGCGACTACCCGTCGCAGCTCGACAGCAGCATCAAGGTCGGTGTGGACCCGATCGCGGGTGAGCTGAAGTCGGCCTACGGCTCGGACGACATCTACGGCATGCACTGGCTGGAGGATGTGGACAACATCTACGGCTACGGTGACACGCCCGGTGGCGGCTGCGAGCTCGGCCCGACCGCGAAGGGCCCGTCGTACATCAACACCTTCCAGCGCGGTGCGCAGGAGTCGGTGTGGGAGACCATCCCGCAGCCGACCTGCGACGCGTTCAAGTACGGCGGCAAGAACGGTTACCTGGACCTCTTCACGGGTGACTCGAACTACGCGCAGCAGTGGAAGTACACCGACGCCCCCGACGCCGACGCGCGTGCGATCCAGGCCGCCTACTGGGCGGACCAGTGGGCCACCGCGCAGGGCAAGAAGGCGGACGTCTCGGCGACCGTCGCCAAGGCCGGCAAGATGGGCGACTACCTGCGGTACTCGTTCTTCGACAAGTACTTCAAGAAGATCGGCAACTGCACCAACCCGAGCACCTGCGCGGCCGGCACCGGCAAGGACAGCGAGCACTACCTGCTGTCCTGGTACTACGCCTGGGGCGGCTCCTCCGGCTCCGGCGGCGGCTGGTCCTGGCGCATCGGTGACGGCGCCTCGCACTTCGGCTACCAGAACCCGCTGGCGGCCTACGCGCTGACCACCGACGCGGCCATGGCCCCGAAGTCCGCGACCGGCAAGCAGGACTGGACCACCAGCCTCAGCCGGCAGCTCGAGTTCTACCAGTGGCTCCAGTCCTCCGAGGGCGCCATCGCCGGTGGCGCCACCAACAGCTGGGACGGCGCCTACGCCCAGCCCCCGGCCGGCACGCCCACCTTCTACGGGATGGCGTACGACTGGGAGCCCGTTTACCACGACCCGCCGTCGAACCAGTGGTTCGGCATGCAGGCCTGGTCGATGGAGCGGGTCGCGGAGTACTACCAGCAGACCGGTGACGCCAAGGCCAAGAAGATCCTCGACAAGTGGGTCACCTGGGCCATGTCCCAGACCACGATCAACGCGGACGGCACCTTCAAGATCCCGTCCGACCTCCAGTGGTCCGGTCAGCCGGACACCTGGAACGCGTCCAGCCCGGGCAGCAACGCCGGTCTGCACGTGACGGTCTCGGCCTACGGCACCGACCTGGGCGTCACGGCGGCCTACGCCAAGACGCTGTCCTACTACGCCGCCAAGTCCGGCAGCACGGCCGCCAAGACCATGGCCAAGCAGCTGCTCGACGGCATGTGGACCAACTACCAGGACCCGCTGGGCATCGCGACCCCGGAGACCCGGACCGACTACAACCGGTTCGACGACCCGGTCTACGTGCCGTCCAGCTTCTCCGGCACGATGCCCAACGGCGACAAGATCGACTCCAACTCGACCTTCATCGAGCTGCGGTCCTTCTACAAGAACGACCCGAACTGGTCCAAGGTGCAGGCCTACCTCAACGGTGGCGCCGCGCCCGTCTTCACCTATCACCGCTTCTGGGCCCAGGCCGACATCGCGATGGCGATGGGAGCCTACGGTCTGCTCTTCGGCGCGTGATCCGAACCCCCGGTGGGAGCCGGGGCGGGAGATGACCCGGGTTTCCTGACAGTTGCCCGGCCGCCCCGCTCCCTCCGGGACCCCGGCCGCGGCCCCGCACCTCCCTGGGCACTGGGAGGGTGCGGGGCCGCGGTGTCGGCCTCACGGCCTGACGCTTTCAGGCCTTTACGCTCTTACGTTTTCACGCCGCCGGGAACGCACGGGGAGTGCTCCCGGCGGCGTGCGTGCGGCCGGCGCCGTGCGGGGACCCGCGCGGGGAGCCCTACGCCGGGACGCTCGGCACCGCGGAGGACGGGTCGACGCCCGCGAAGACCAGGCCGATGACGAATCCGGCCACCTCCTCCAGCTGCCGGGCCCGGCGCAGCGGCCCGAGCACGGCGGGCCGCCCGCCCGCGTCCTCCACCAGCTTCGAGGCCGCGGCGAGCGCCCCGGCGTCGTCCCCGGCCAGGGCCACGGTGACCGGCTCGCGCCCGCCGCTCCACTGGTCGGAGGCGAAGAGGTGGAAGCCCTTGACGACGTGAGCGCCCGGCGCGAGGTCCGCGATGCGCTCGGCGGCGGAGCGCCCGTCGCCGGTGAGGAGTTCGCCGACGCCGTGCGCGACCGCGTTGGTGGGGTCGATCAGCGGCGTGCCGGCCAGCGTCCCGTCCGCCGCGCCCGCGAGCCCGAGGATGTCCGCGAGCCCCTCCCAGGCGACGGCGACGAGCACCGCGTCCGCTCCGTCGACCGCCTCCCGGGGCTCAACGGCGGCCGCCGCGCCGCCCATCGCCGCCGCCGCTCCCGCGGCCCGCTCCCGCGACCGCCCCCCGACCCGTACCTCGTGCCCTGCGCGCCCCCACGCCGCGCCCAGCGCGACCGCGAGCGTGCCCGTGCCCAGAATGCCGATCCGCATGGCCCTGCTCCCCTCTGACGGTTCCTGACCCGCCCCTGCCCTGATCTGTCAGCAGGACGGTAGGCGGGCCGATACGCACCGCCCGGTAGGGAACGGCTGCGGCACGATAGGGGGATGACACGTGCGACGAAGGACCCGGCGGGGGCGGCGGGGCCCGAGGTGCGGGCCCCTTCGGTGAACGGCCCGGCGGGGGCGGTGGAGCGGGAGCCTTCGGTGAACGGCCCGGCCGGCTCGTGCCCCGAGAGCGCGCCGCCGCCGCTCCCGCCGGGGCCGCCGTTCCTGGCGGACTGCGGGCTGCGGGCGGCGACCGACCTGCTGGCGCACACCTGGGACGCGGTGGTGCTGGCCGGCCTGCGCCCGGGACCGCGCCGCCGCCGCGACCTGCTGGCGTGGCTGGGCGGCGCGAGCGACAAGGCGCTGACGGAGACCCTGCGCCGCCTCCAGGGGAACGGCCTGGTCGCCCGCCAGGCCCACCCCGCGGCCCCGCCCCACGTCGACTACGCCCTCACCCCGCTCGGCGTGACCTTCGTCGACGGCCCCCTGCACGCCCTGGCCGCCTGGACGCTGGCCCACGCCGACGACCTGCTGGCCGCCCAGGAGTCCGCCGCGGGCTGAGCGGGCTCAGACCAGCAGCCCGGCGTCCCTGAGGTCGTCGAAGAGCAACTGGTCGACGGGCGGGACGAGTTCCCGGTGGGCGTAGCCGAACCAGGCGATCTCCTCGATCTCGCTGCTGGGCGTCAGCTCCCCCCGGTAGTCCGCGGTGTAGCAGGCCATCCGTACGAGGCCGCCGTCCACGCCCGCCTCGTACGTCCCGGTGTGCGCGGCCGTCCCCGGATCGAGCACGACGTCCAGCTCCTCCCGGATCTCCCGCACGAGCGTCTCCAGGTCGCTCTCCGCCCCCTCCCGCTTGCCGCCCGGGACGTAGAAGACCCCCTTCCCCCGCGGCCGCGCACACAGCACCCGCCCGCCCTCGGTCCGCACCCACGCCACCGTGTCGATCAGCACCGCCGCACCCTCTTCTCGCCGCCTCCGTCGCCGTGCCCCCCGACCGTACGTTGCCGGGGAGTATGGGGCGTCAGGGCCTCGGGCCGCTCATGCGAAGAACCCCACGACGCCGCGGATGCGGTCCCCGCCGAACTCGGCCACGTCGTAACCCATGGCCACGGTGCCCAGCTGCCAGGTGAACAGCGCCCGGTCGTGGTGGACGCCGATCACGGCGCCGAGGCTGCGGCCGTCCACCCGGCGGTGTGCAGACCGACACAGCACGTGACCGACGCAGGGACAGGACCGGGGGCGGGAATCGGAGCCCGCGAGCCGGCGGGAGCGGATGCGCGCCCGGACCACCGCCGAGATCGAGGCGGTCGCGCTCAGGCTCATGGCCGACGGCGGCCCCGACGCCATCTCGCCGCGGGCCATCGCCCGCGACGTGGGAATGACGGCCGACGCGATCCGCAGCTGCTTCCGCACCCGCGACGACCTGGCCACCGCGCTGCCCGGCGACATCTGCACCGCAGCGGTGGAGGCCGCGGAATCCGCCCGCGACGCCGTCCCGGCGGACCGGCCGGGCGCCCGGATCCCGGCGTGGGCGCATGTAATGCGCGCGCGGGCGCACGGCCCGCTTCCGGCACCGCCCTTAGCGCCTTCCTCTGGACCGTGCCACCCGCGGGAGCGTTTTCCGGCCCTTCTCCGCCGGCCCGGAGGTCACGCGCTGTCCGGGCGGGGAGGGGTATCCGGGGCGGCAGCGTATACGTGCAGGCGCCCGGTATGTCGAAGCCCCGGACCGCTTGCGCGGGCCGGGGCCTCGGTGGGGTGAGTGACGGGACTCGAACCCGCTTGGAATCCACATTGTGACCTGCGGTGATTCCGAAAACCCGGACAAACCCCACCAGTTCATTGACGCCCATTGACGCTGAGTGTACTTCGGCGACGCTCACACCCCGGATCCGTTCCCATGGGAACAGGCCTGACCGACGGTCACCCAGCCCCCGCAGTACCTGAGTAGAAACGCCCCTGCCCGCAAAGCAGAGACCGCCGACGGCACGCCTGGGGGGCAGTACCGCCGGCGGCCGACTAGGGGCACACCGTGAAGTGTGGCGTTGACGCTACAGACTTTTGATCTTGTTGCCCAGAGCGTTGATCGGGTGCCGACCGACCCCATCCCCGCGCAGGTGCTCGCGCGCCGCCGGGCGATCGGGGTGCAGATCCGCCAAGCCCGCGAAGGGGCCGAGCTGACGCAGGAGCGTCTGGCTGAGCGGGCGGATCTGGACCGGGTCACCATCGTCAGGATCGAGACGGGGGTGACATCTCCGCGGCTCGACCATCTGCTGATGATCGCCGATGCGTTGGGCGTAGCGCTGAGCTACCTGGTACGGGAGTGAGCCTGGACAGGGTTCAGGTTGTCGCCTACCAATCAACCGGGGCAACTATGCATCCGTCACTCGAACGAGTGAAGTGCGTTCGCCGAGCTACATGAAAATCTTGTGTGACGGCGGCAGGCCCAGGGGAGTCTCCTCCGTCTGCTGCTCGTCGTTCTGGTCGTCAGGCTCCGGCTCGGATGCGGGCTCGTCGTCCATGCTCGTCTCCTCGTAGCGATCGGTGGGTGGGGTGCCTGCGCGGCCCGGCACGGGGGAGCTGGGCCACGCAGGCGAAGGGGCCCGGCAAGTCGGCGACCGCCGGGCCCGGTCTCAACGGCGCCCCGCGGGCGCAGGCCACGTGCGGGGCTGCTGGCTGGCCCGCCGGGTCTCCCCGCACGAGCGCATGTCCTGACACCAGACGATCTCGACCTTGCCGTGGTCGGCGTGGCGGTCCCACACCATCCACGCGGTGGTGATGCGCCCGCAGTGGTCGCAACGGCGCGGCGCGGACGTTGTGGTGGGCGGTAGTTCGGGTGGGGCGTCACGCCGCCCTATCAGTGGGGCGCCGCTCACCGCGGACGGCCGGCCGGTGTCGGCGCCGGGCCGGTGGTGCAGCCGCCCTTACGGCAGCCCTCGGTCGGACAAGACATGGTGGACCTCCTCTCACACATGGGTGGTGGTGCCGCGCCGGGCGAGCGCACGGCCCACCTCAGCGCGGAGTCTCCGGGTCTCGGGGATCGTCGCCCCGTGCCGGTGGTACAGGTGGCTGATCAGGATGTGCAGGCGCCGATGCGCCTCGATGTCGATCCCGGCCCGCAGCGCGGTGCGGAGGTCGGCAACCGTGGCCTCCAGGGGCCGGGCCGAGACCAACACGGTCAGCTCACCGAGGTGCGCAGTGCGCCGGCCGGGCGCGAGGGGCGCGTGCAGGTACTCCCGCACCGTGTACGGCCGGGCGGTCACCGCGTGGCCGCGGGGTGGCAGGAGCAGCCGCAGACGTACGTCAGCACCGGCGTCGTCACCCGGGGCACGCGGACCACGGTGTTGCCGGCGCACCGGTGGTGCAGCTCGGGCTCGCCGAGGGTCTCGGCGCCCGCACATTCGGTGGATACCTGTGCAGGGCGCACATTCTGTGGCGTAGCGGTCTGATGGGACGATAGTGTCCCCATGTCGCGCCCCTTCCGGCGTGGCCACACCCCGGGCCGTGGCGCGGCCGCGGGGCATTCTGCTGTCCACTTCGACCGTAGGGAGAGGGCACCGCTGGCTTCTACGAACGTGCACGAACTTGCACGGCGTCACCCGAGAGCATCAATGGCAGACGTGATGAGCGACCTTGCCCGCGCCCCGTAAGCAGCGATACCGGCAAGCTCCGCGAACGCCCGCGCATACTCAGCGATCTCGCGTGGCTGGGTAACCGTCAAATGCGCCGACACCAACTCGACCGCGACCTGGGCATCGTCGTACATGGTGAACGACTCCGTAGGCCAGCCAGCCCCACGCGGCGTGCCCATGGGAATCACACCCAGGCTCACCGAGGGTAGAGACGCAACCGCGATCAGATGCCCCAGCTGCCCCGCCATGATCTCGGCGTCGCCAATGACGGTCCTCAGGACCCACTCCTCGACCAGCATCGCGAACCGATGTCGGCCGGTGTGCAGGATGCGTTGACGTTCCATCCGCACCGCCACGGCAGCGTCGATGTCGTCCCGAACGTCCCGCAGTTCGGCGATGGTCCGCAGCACTGCCTGCGTGTACGCGGCTGTTTGCAGCAGGCCTGGCACAACCCAGGACTGGTAGGCGCGGAACGTCTGGGTGCGATCGAACAACGGCTGCACGGACTCCTGAACCCGCTTCAACCCGGATCGCTCCATACGCCGCCACTCGACGTACTGGCCGTCGATCCCGCGAGCTGTGGCGATCAAGTCCGGGGCCTGTCCCACCGCCCCGCAGTGCGCAGTCCACGCGCGGATGTCCGCGTCGGAAGGAGGCGTACGGCCATGCTCCAGCCGGGAACACTTCGACTCGTGCCAGCCGGCGCGCTTGGCCAGCTCCCTCGCAGTGATCCCGGCATCCTTGCGGATCTCGCGTAGGCGCTGGCCAAGCGCTTGCCGTGCCTGCTGGACGTTCGAAGCTGGCGAGGACACGGACGTTCTGCCGTCGCTACAGCAGGTGGTAATCGGCGTGAGCTACCCCACGGACCCAAGCGGCCTCGAACGCCGCGGCGCAGGAGTCCACGACACCCGGGTCGGTGACTTCTTCCTCGTCGTCTGGCGCCAACTCGCCGTCCCCGTCGAAGTGGAGGAACAGGGCGACCTCGTCGTCGAACAGCCAGTAGTCGTTGCCCGGCAGGAGAAGGTCAGACGCCTGTCGTCGAGGTAGCCACCGGACGTGTTCACCAGCGTCAACGTTGGCATCCGTGAGGGAATGCTCCCAGCGGATGTAGTCGCTGGCGGGTTCGGAGATGATGCGTACCCTGCGGACGGCGACCCCTGCTGCTGTGACCTCGGAGATGAGGTCGAGCCAAGGTCGGTGGCTGGTGTCCGCCGCTTCCTGAGCACCGGTCTGCCAGGCGATGAACCGGGGGTCCGACCGCATGTAGCCGTCGCGCATTTCGAGGTGGACGGCAGAGCGCTTACTGCGCCGTAGACGGTCCTCGATCGTCGGTGCCGGCACGGTCTTTTACCTCCGGGAAGAACTGCATCATGCGGCGCGGGAACTCGATGACGGTCTCGTAGTCCGGGACGTCCATCTGGGCCAGACGCGCGGGGTCTGTGACCTTTCGACCTTGCAGAATGTAGTGGTTGGTCTCGTCGTCCAGGTAGACGGTCGCGGATTTCCCCTCCGGGCTCTCCGGGTCCTTGCCGAGTTTGTGCAGCGTCATGGTGCCCTCCATGGTGGTGGGTGACGAGCGGTGTGGTCGAGTGTGCACTAAGTCACGGGGTGGTACCACAAACTTGCGCAGACTTGCGCGATAAGAGTGGAGGGTGCCGCGTGGTGCGGCTGGTGAGGTACGTGGATGGTCCGCTGGACGGCGCAGAGTTGGACGTGACCGACTGGGCCGACGAGGACGTGCGCGGCGGCGTGTACCAGGTCGTCGACGGCTGGGAAGACCGGGCCGCGTACGAGCCCGACGAGGACGGCGACCCGCTGGTCTGGCGGTACCGCGGGCCCGTACCCGGGTAGCCGCGCGCCCAGGCGCACGTGTGTCCGAGCCGGGCCGTATGCTCCGGCGCATGGACATCCCCGAGACCGTTGCCGCAGCTCAGCGCGCCGTGAACGCCGCATGGCAGGCCGTAGAGGACCACCGCAAGACCGTGCAGGCCGCCCGCGACGCCGACCCCCGCGTCGAGCTGAAGCCCGGGGTCCTGGTCGTCCGGCCGTGGGCAGCGGATGAGGAGTCGACGTACGCGCGTCTCCACCAGGCCGCGGTCGAGGCGGCCGAGGAGCGGGCCCGGGTCATGCGGGAGTCCGGAATCGTGTCCACGTACGACAACGAGGTTGCGATTCGGACCGCGGCCCGCGACGCCCCGGAGGTGTAGCCGCAGCGCACCCCCAGGTGCCCGGACCGAGCCCCGCGCCTAGTATCGAACGTATGTCCGATCAGTCGCCCCGTGTCCGCGTCCACCTCCCCGGTGACGCGCCCGCCCGCCTGCAGCGGTGGAGACAGGGGCCGGACGGCCGGTGGTGGGCAGAGGTCACCCTCTACGCCCCCGCCACGGCCCTGCAGCAGATCCCCGGCGAGGACTACAGCAGCGTGCCGCGCGAAACCGCCACCGGCCCGGACGTCCAGTACGTGATCGTCGCGCCGAAACTCCCACCCGACCAGCCCGTCCGCGCCGAACTCCACCGCGCCGGCTGCTGGACCATCCCCCGCGCAGAGACCAGCACCCTCCGCGTCACCCCCGTCGAGAGCGCCGAGCAGGCCCGCGGCCTGCTGGGGTTCCAGGACACCACCGCGTGCACCGCCTGCCAGCCGGAGCCGTGACGTGACGGCGCCCCGCCGCGGAGGGGAGATGCGGCGGGGCGCCTCGGGGGGTGGGGCAAGACTGCGCCGCCGGGGGCGGGTGGGCCATACGACATTCGGCGTAGACCAGGACGACTCAGCCGCTACCCGCATTCAGCTTGTCCACGTACGTCTGCACGGCCGCGACCACCTGGGGGTCGAAGCAGTCCTGGTTTTCCAGGACCAGGTTCGCGGTCGTCCGGAGCGCGTCCGTGTCCGAAGGGCTGGCGTCGGTTGTTGCGTTCTGCCGGGTGAGGGCGGCCTGGGCCTTCGCGCAGCGCGACGAGGAGGCCGGCCGATCGTCCCCGCTGGCGCCTTGGCTGTGTCCAATGGTGTAGGCAGCAACGCCAACCACGGCCGCGGCGACGATGGCTAAGGCGAGAGGCACACGGAGGTGCCAGCGTCTCGGCGCCGGCGAGTCTTCGGGGGTGTCCGTCATGCCTTAATCCTCCTCTCCGGCGGGTGCGGCGGGGGCGGGTTTCGCCGGGCGTTCGCGGTGCTTCTTCTTCACGAGGTCGTGCAGTGCCTCAATGACCAGCTCGGAGGCGGCTCGTCCTTCGGCGTCGGCGATGGTCTTGACCTCGGCCCATAGAGGCGCGGGTGGTCGGAAGGTCTTGACCGGCGTCTGGCCGGTGGCGGGGCGGGCCATGGCGTCTCCCTGGGGTCTGTATTACAGGAACAGGGTCCCATCTGCGCTCGGGACTTGACAAGCACGCCTTGGTGCGAGCATTCTTGTATTACAGAAACGAGCGGCGAGCAGGGAGACGACCATGAAGGTCTACGAGCGCACCGAGAACGGCGTCACCACCCGCGTGACCGTCCGCGAGGCCCTTGCCGAGGCCAACACGGCGATGATGGAGGGCAGGCGCCAGGTCAAGACGATGTCCTCGCAGCACGGGCGCCACGACATCGCCTACAAGGACGGCCGCCACGTCCTCCTGGTCATGGTCGACGTGGAGCCGGAGCCGGAGGAGTGGGGTAGCGCGGCCGCCAGCATGCTCCTGCACAAGTTCCAGGGCGACGGCCCGGCGGACGGGAGCGCCGACTACCGGGCGAAGTGCAACCGGGGCATCCGCTGGTATGCCCGTCCGCTGTCTCAGACGGAGGGTCCCCGTCTCCAGACCCGCACGGAGCTGGAGGCCAGCAAGTACGCCCACCTCCACACCTTCTGCCCGCGCTGCGACGCGAAGTGAGGAGCCTGGTCATGGCTTGCACGAACCGCGACCACCGTCCCGCGTGGCGAGTGGAAGTCAGGAAGGCCAACTACAGCGCCTTCAACGGCGGCCGCCGAACGCCCTCGGACTACTCGCAGGTTCGCTGCGGGGAGTGCGGGGCCAGGTGGCGCACCAAGGCGGCGTATGTCGCGAAGACGCCCGACGCCGAGGCGTGCGCGGGTCGCTGCGGCTACCTCGCCGAGACGGCGTGCCGCATCTGCCGACGCCCGTACTGCCGCGAGTGCCTGACCGACCACCACCACGAGGGCTACGGCACGCCGGCCGCCGACACCCGCTGACGGGCCGGCCGGACCGGTTGAGCCCCCACCTGACACCTCGGGTGGGGGCTTTGTCGCGCCTGCGTATTACAGAAACCCGCATCGATCTGCTCTGCGGTATTGACAGCGCGGCCGCGGGGGTGCATTCTCGTAATACAGAAACCGCGCACGGCCAGGGGGTCGCAGTGAAGCTCACCAAGAACCAGACCGCACAGGCCACCCTCGCCGCCATGCTCCGCGCCGCCGACCGCCACCACCCCGTCACCATCACCTACACCAAGGCAGACGGCACCGAGACGATCCGCACCATCGAGATCCACGACATCCGCACCACCAAGCAGGGCCACGTCATACTCCGTGCCGCCGACCGCACCACCGGCGAGATGCGCACCTGGCGGCTCGACCGGATCGTCTCCTACACCACCCACAGGACCGCGTATGTCGTGGCCCTCCCCACCACCGAGACGCCCGCCGTCGCCCCCGTCCCGACCACCCCCGCCGCCCTGGTCGCGCTGGAACTCGGCCGCGACGAGGCGACGGTGCTGCACCTGTCTCTTATACACATCTCCGAGCCCACGAGAC
>NZ_JOHY01000052.1 GCF_000721495.1 Streptomyces sp. NRRL F-5123 | reverse complement strand
CGTCACCGGCGGCAGCTCCACCACCGGACCGTCCCACGACGCCAGCAGCTCCCGCTCCGCCACCGGCAGCAACTCCAGCCCGCTCACCGGCAGTTCGGGGTCGGCAACGATCGACACCAGCAGCTGCCGGTAGCGCTCGCCCATCCGCTTCGCGGTCGCGTCGTCGAAGAGGTCGGCGCTGTGGATCAGATAGGCCAGCAGCGAGCCGTCAGGCTGCTCGCGCAGGTCGAGCGACAGGTCGCAGCGGGCCGGGTGCCAGCCCAGCGGGAAGGGCCCGGCCTGCAGCCCGGGCAGCGGATCGGCGACGTCCCCGTACGTGTGCAGCGCGAACATCGCCTGGAAGATCGGCGTCCGGCTCAGATCCCGCTCGACGCCGAGCGCGCCCACCAGCTGCTCGAACGGTACGCCCGGGTGGGAGAGCGCCGACAGCACGGTGCGGCGCGTGGCCCGCAGCAGCTCGCTGAAGGCCGGGTCACCGCCCACGTCGCACCGCAGCACCATCGTCGTCGACAACAGGCCGACGACCGGCTCCAGTTCCGGCCGCCCCCGCCCGGCCGCCGGGGTCCCCACGCAGAAGTCGGTCTGCCCGCTGTGCCGCGCGAGCAGCACCTCGTACGCCGCCAGCAGCACCATGTACGGCGTGCAGCGCACGCGCCGCGCCAGCTCGTGCACGGCGCCGACCAGCGCGGCGGGGAGCGCGATCTCGGTCTGGCCGCCCGCGGACGTGCGCTCGGCGGGGCGCGGCCGGTCGGTCGGCAGCTCGAGGTCCGGCGCCCCGGCCAGCCGCTCGACCCACCACCCGGGGTCGCCGGGTGGCTCGTCCGCCGCGGCCAGCTCGCTGTACTGGACCGGCAGCGGCTGCAGCGCCCGGCCCGCGTACAGAGCCGCGACCTCCTCCTGGACGACGTTGAGGGACCAGCCGTCGCCGTTGATGTGGTGCAGCGTCACGCACAGGACGTGGTCGTCCGCGGCCAGCCGCACCACCGTCACGTGGAAGGGCGGCTCCGCGGCGAGGTCGAAGCGCCTGTTCGTCCGCTCGGCGACGATCCGCCGGGCCTCGTCGGCGGACGCGGCGTCGACCCGCTCGGCAACGACGGGTGCCGGGTCCTCCACGATGGCCCTCGGCTCGCCGCCCGCGTCGGTGAAACGGGTCCGCAGGGCGTCGTGCCGGGCGACCACGGCGGTGAAGGCCGCCTCCAGCGCGGGCACGTCCAGCGCACCGCGCAGCCGGTGGGCGTAGGCGAGGTTGTGCGAGGGGTCGTCCGGGTCGAAGGCGTTCAGGAACCACAGCCGCTGCTGGCCGTACGTAAGCGGTCCGGTCTTCACTCGTCTTCTCTCCGGGGTCAGGGGGGCGGTTACGGGCGGCGCCCGGTACGGCAGGTACTTCGGGCGGTGCGGGGCTGGGACGGCATGCGGTGCGGGGCCACCTACGGCGTGCGTCGGTCGGCGGCTCCGGACGGTACGGGCTACGGCTGGGGCGGTACGGCAACGGCTCGGGGACATGTGAGCGGCGCTGGGCGCCGGAGAGGCCGCCCCCGCTGCCTGCTCCGGCGCCGGTCGGCGCGCGGCACTCCCGCGTCCTCCACCTCCCGCGGCACTCCCGCGTCCGGCACCCTCCCGAGGGCACCGCGCCGGCACCGGCCACCGGCGGCAACCGGGCGCGGCTGCCAACCGGCGAACGGACGAGCGGGGTGGGAGCGCTCCCGATGTTCGGCCGCTATATCAGCAGCCGTACATCCCGCCGGTCAAGAGCCAACCGCCGTACGGTTTCCGGCCGGGCCGTCCGTACCCCGCGCCGGCACCCGCGCCCGACCGTGCCTCTGCGCACCGCTCCCGGCCTGCCTCACCTGCCCCTACGGCGGAACGTTGACGCCTCGACGGGCAACTGGCAGACTGACGCGCGTCCGAGGATATTGGTCTAGACCAATGATGTGATGCACCACCGCGAGCGTGCCGAGCCGCCGGCCGCCCCGCGTGCACACCCCGTACCCGTACCCGCCCGCCGCGGGGGAGCCGCCCTGTCCCGGGAGCGCTCCCGCCCGGCGTGCGGCGCACCGGGTGCGTCCCCGGCTCGGCCCGGTACGACAGGAAGGCGGCAGCACATGACGGCCGACGCAGGTGTGCCCGGAATCCGGCCCCGCCACCGCACGATCGACGTCCACGCCCTCCCCGCCCCGGGGCCCGCGGAGGGCCCCCTGACCTGGGCCCAGCAGCACATGCTCACGCTCTTCGAGGAGCTGCACCCGCAGACCGACCCGCTCAACCTGCGCTTCGCCGCGAAGCTGCGTCCCGGCCTCACCGAGGACGAGGTTCTCGACGCCCTCGCCGACCTCGTCCGCACCTACGACACCCTGCGCACCCGCTACGCCGTCACCCCGGACGGCCCGGTCCAGCGGGTCTCCGCCGCCGTACGGCTGCGCGTGGCCGTCCACGACTGCCCCGCCGAGGCCGGCGAGACCCTCGCCACCCAGGTCCTGGCCGAAGCCGCCGCCCGACCCTTCGACATCGGCGCCGAGTGGCCCGTCCGCGCCGCGATCGTCGTCGTCGACGGCGCCCCCCGCCACCTCCTCCTCGCGCTGTGCCACCTCGCGGTGGACCACGAGGGCGCCGAGTGGATGCGCCACCACCTGCGCGCCCTGCTCCCGCCGCAGCCGGCCCGCGCCCCCGTGCCCGCGACGCCGTACCGGATGCTCGGCGAGGCCGAGCGGGAGCGCACGGCCGCGGGCGTACGCGGCGGCGTGCGGGCGGTCGCCCATCACGAGCGCACCTTCGCCGCGATGCCGCAGACCATGCTGCCGCGGGCCCTGGCCGAGGCGGAGCCGCCCCGCTACCGCTACCTCGAATTCCACTCGCCCGCACTCGCGCTGGCCCTGCCCGCGCTCGCCGCCCGGCACAACTCCAGCCCGGCCACCGTGCTGTTCGCCGGCCTGGCCGCGGTCTCCGGCTTCGTCGCCGGACTGCCCCGCGCCTTTCTCCAGTTGACCGTCGGCAACCGGGCCCGGGCGCGGCTGCACGGCGCGGTCGGCATGTTCACCCAGGACGTCCCGGTCGCCGTCGACCTCACGGACGCCACGGTCGCCGACGTCATCGGCCGAGCGACCCCGGCGGTCTTCCAGGCCGCCCGCTTCGGCGCCTACCCGCCCGCCGACCTGGCAGCCGCGCGCCGCGCCGCCGAACTGCGCCGCGGTGTCGCCTTCGACCTGTCGTGCTGGCTCAACTACCGCACCTCCGCCGAGCACACCGCGCCCGCGACCGGCCGCCCCACCGCCGCCGAGCTGGACCGGGCCGCGGCCCGGACCCGCTGGCGCTGGCTCGACGGCACCGACAACAGCACCAGCACCTACTTCGTCTTCGCCGACAGCAGGCCGCGCAGGGTCACTCTCACCACGATCCTGGACACGGCCCTGCTGCCCGCAGCGGAAGCCGTCGAGTGGCTGCGCGCGGTGGAGCGCGTGCTGTGCGCCTCGCTCGGTGGCGACGTCGCGGTGGCCGCGATCGGCGAGCGCACCGGGCTGGCCCCCGACCCGCGCGGCGACGGCTGGTTCCTGTCCGACGCGGGCTGGGCCCACCTCCCGACCGTCACCGACCTGGTGCGCCGGACCTCGGCCGCCGAGCACGCCGCCGTCCTCGCCGAGCCGTCCGCCGAGGGGCCCCGCCTCGTCGCCTACCTGCAGGGCGCCCGTACCCCGCCCGACCCCGCAGCCCTCCACGCGGCCTGCACGGCAGCCCTCCCCGGCCTGCGCACCGCGGTCGCGCCGCACGAGTACGTGGTGTGCGCGGGCCCCCCGCCCCGTTCGCCGGACCCCGCCGCGTGGCGCCGGGCGCCCGTCCTGGCCCGCGGCACCGGCCGTTCCTCCACCCTGCCGGAGCCCCACCCGGCCTGACACCCCGTCGCCCGCGCCCGGAAGCCGCCGCCGCGGCCGGGCCGCGAGCGTCCGACCGGTCAGGAGGGGGAGGACGGCCCGGCGCCCGGGGACTGCGGCGGCTGTTCCGCGAGCCGTCGCAGCGCGTCCTCGGCGGCGGTGCCGGGCGGCGCGCTGTAGACGACCACGCTCAGGCCCGAGCCGTCCGGCAGGCTCATCGTCTCCTGGTCCAGCTCCAGCTCCCCGACGAGCGGATGCCGCAGCCGCTTCGTGCTGTCGCGGAAGACGTGCACGTCGTGCGACCCCCACATCACCCGGAAGGCGTCGGAGCGGGTGGACAGCTCACCGATGAGGTTCGACAGCTCCCGGTCGTACGGGTTCTTGCCCGCCTCGACGCGGAGCGCGCCCACCGCGAAGCGCGCCATACGCTCCCATTCGGGGTAGAACTCCCGGGCCCCCGCGCTCAGGAAGGCGAACCGGGCGACGTTCCCGCCGCAGCCCGGGTCGGCGTACAGCTGCGCATACAGGGCGCGGCCCAGCGCGTTGGCGGCCAGCACGTCGAGCCGGTTGTTCATGACGTACGCCGGAAGCCCCGGCATGCCCTCGACGATCCGCGCCACGCTCGCCCGTACAGCGGGCCGCGCCCCGCCCCGCCGCGCCCCGGCCGACCGCGGCGCCGGCCCGGCGGCGCGCGCGAGGTCGTACAGGTACATCCGCTCGGTGCCGTCAAGCCGCAGGGCCTGTACGAGCGCCTCCAGCACGCTGTCGGAGACTCCGTGCAGATTGCCGCGTTCCAGCCGCGTGTAGTACTCGACGCTCACTCCCGCGAGCGCCGCGACCTCGCCCCTGCGCAGCCCGGCCACCCGCCGCCGCCCGTACACCGGCAGCCCCGCCTGCTCAGGGGTGACCTTGTCCCGCCGCGAACGCAGGAAGGCGCTGACGGCGTCCCGGTTGTCCATGAGGACAGCGTAGGCAGCCCGCCCGCCGCGAGGGGGTCCCTGCCGTTACCCCTCACGGCGCGGACTCCCTCGCCGCGCCCGTGCGCAGTTGCATGGTGAGCGCCCCGGACGGCCGGGGAGGACCGACAGCGAAAGGGACACCGCCATGAACGACCCGCACCGGACCGTGACCGAGAACCCCGCGCACGTCGTACGCGGCCTCTACGACGCCCTCGGCAAGGGCGACGTGCCCGGCGTCCTGGCCAGGCTCCACCCCGACGTGGTCGTCGACGAGCCCGCCCCGCTCCCGTACGGCGGCGTGCACCGCGGGCGTGAGGCGTTCGTCCAGGGCGTGCTGGGCGTGATGACGGGCCACGCCGGTGTCGCCCTCACCGCCGTCGAGGTCTTCACCGGCCCCACCGGGGTCGTCGGGCGGCTCACGGGCACGCTCACCGCCCGCACCACCGGTGAGGTGTTCCCGCTGACCATGGTCGAGATCCACCGGGTCGAGTCCGGCACCGTCCGCAGGATCGACGTGTACGTCCAGGACCCGGGCGCGCTCGCCGCCTTCTACGCGCGTGCCGCCGCCGGGGCGGGGGCACGCTGACGGGCCCGAGGAATGCCGGTGGCGACGGCGGTGTTCGTACCGGAATGAGCGATTCGCACGGGGAAGCGGCGCCCGGCGTCGACACCGCCGCCGTACGCGAGCGGCTGGACGAGGCGCGGGAGGACGCGGCCGCCCAGATCGCCGCGCTCGGCCGGGACATCGACGCGATCGTTGCCGCGAACGCGCTCGCGGCGGTCGACGACGAGCACGACCCCGAGGGGTCGAGCACCGCGTTCGAGCGCGCTCACACCGCCGCCCTGCTGGACCAGGCCCGGCAGCGGCTGGCCGCCCTGGACGACGCGCTGGAACGCCTCGGCCAGGGCGCGTACGGCCGCTGCGAGGGCTGCGGCGAGCCGATCCCGCCCGAGCGCCTCGCCATCCTCCCCGCCGCCGCCCTCTGCACCCGGTGCGCGCAGGCCCGCGGCCGCTGAGGTCCCGAAGCCGCCGGTGCGGAGGGGCACGGCTCCGCCCCCGGTGAGGGCCCGGCGGCGGGCTCGCCGGACCTGGGACGTTAGCCCTCGGCGGCTGCCCGCGCCGCGTCCTGTCCTGGGCCCGCCCGCAGGCCGAGCGGCTGGGGAGGGCATGCGTGGTCGCGGTACTGGACCGGGCCGCCGCGGAACGCTTCCCGGACCGGGTCTTGGCCTTCGACGAGTTCGGGCCCCTGGGGATCCGGCCCACTGCAGGCTCCTGCTGGGCGAAGGAGGGCAAGCCCAACCGGCTGCCGGCGACCTACCGCCGCACCCACGGCGTCACCTACTTCCACGGCTGCTACTCCGTGGGCGACGACCGCCTGTGGGGCGTCAACCGCCGCCGCAAGGGCACCGCCAACACCCTGGCCGCGCTCAAGTCGATCCGCGCCGCCCGACCCGACGGCGCTCCGATCTACATCATCCTGGACAACCTCTCCGCCTACACCGGCGCGGGCATCCGCCGCTGGGCGAAGAAGAACAAGGCCGAGCTGTGCTTCACCCCGACCTACGCTTCCTGGGCCAACCCGATCGAGGCCCACTTCGGCCCGCTTCGGCAGTTCACCCTGGCCAACTCCCACCACCGCAGCCACCCCGCGCAAACCCAGGCACTGCACCGCTACCTGCGCCGGCGCAACACCAACGCCCGCCACCCCGACGTACTCGCCGCCCAACGCAAGGAACGCGCCCGCATCCGCAGCGAAAAGGGCATCCGCTGGAGCGGACGCCCCCTCAACCCCGCGGCCTGACCAACCGCGAACCGCAGCTCCCGAACGCCGAAGGGGCAAGTTCAGGAGAAGAACAGCGACCAAAGGATGACTCAGGAGGCGGACGGCTCGATCTCCCCCGCGAAGACGATGACCTGGTCGATGAGGCTCCGTCGCAGATGGACGACGTCTGTTCCCGCCAGGCGGAGGCCTCCATCAGGCGTGGTGAAGACCCACTGGTACCGGGCCCATTCGTCAGGCATGTCCACCGCTGAGCAGCGCACCATCGTGCCGGTCCCCGCCGGGTGGCGCCGGATGTCCAGCACGAACCGCTCGACCGCCGCGATTCCTTCGCTGCGGCCCAACGGTCCCCAGAAGACCACGTCTGAGGTCAGGGCCTGGGAGAGCAGGGCAGTCACATAGCTGTCGTTCGAGGCGTTGAACGCGGAGATGAACGTGTCGATCGCGGAGCGTGCGGTCTCTTCCTGCATGCCCCAGTAATACCAGCCGTTTCGCGTGCGCTCGTCCCACGAGCCGCCTTCCGATCACAGTGCACCATGTCACAGCACCAGCGGCCGACGGGCGGCAGCGCGGGCGAATCGCTGGAGGTGCACGCGCTGGAGGTCGCCGACCCCGCGGTGCTGCCCTTCGTGACCGGCACCTTCGACCCGATCGGCCCGCCGGCCACCGCCGCCTTCCCGCACCGCCACAGCTTCTACGAGATCGGCCCGGTCACCGGCGGACGCGGCGCGCACGTCGTCGACCTGACGCCGTACGACCTCGCTTCGCCGTACCTGTACGCGCTCGCCCCCGGCCAGGTCCACCACTGGCAGGACGCCGAGGCCCTGGCGGGCCGGGTGCTGCTGTTCACCGAGGACTTCCTCCTCCCGCACCCCGGGGACGCGGCCGTCGTCCGCTCCCTGAGCGCCCGCCCGCTGCGGCCCGCCCCCGACGAGTACGCCGCGCTGCGGGCGCTGCTGGCCGAACTCGACCGCGAGTACCGCGGCGCGGCGCACGGCCGGGTGAGCATCCTGTCGTCCTACCCGCACATCCTGCTGCTGCGGCCGGCCCGCCTCCCCGGCCCGCCGGCCCGACCGCGGAGCTGGCCGACCGCTTCCGCGACCTGACGCCCCGGCCCGGCGGCCCGCTGCGCTCGGTGGCCGAGTACGCCCGCGAGCCCGGCGTCTCGCCGGGTCACCTGCACACCGCCGTCAAACGCACCACGGGCCGGCCCCCGGCCGGCTGATCCGCGACCGCCGGATCCTGGAGGCCAAACGCCTCATCGCCGCGACCGGTCTGACGATCACCCAGGTCTCCGCATCCGTCGGCTTCGCCGACCCCGCCTACTTCTGCCGCCTCTTCCGCCGCGAGACCGGCCTGTCCCCGGGCGAGTTCCGCCGCGCCCTCGGCCCCGGCGCACCGCCGCCGTCCGGCCCCTGACCCAACCCGCCGCCCCGCACCGGGCCTTGGCCCGGACCCGGGCATCGACCGGACGCGCGAGCCCCAAGGCGCCCGAAAATGCCGTACCCGCACCCCTGCTGTACGTCCTGCTGTACGGTCGAAACATGTCGAAGCAGGTGACGATCCGGGTCTCCGAGGAGCTCCACGCCCAGCTGAAGCAGCGGGCCGAGTCGCAGGGAACCACGGTGACCGCACTCATCACCGAGGCCGCGCACAACGCCGTCCGCGACCCCCGACTCGACGGCGCGGCCGACGCCTTCCGCCGGTTCGTCGCGGAGAACGCCGCCGACTTCGACGCGGCCTTTCCCGGCGACGCCCCCGCTGCCGCGGACGCCTCGCGGGCGGCGTGAGGTGGAGCTGCACATCGACGTCCGCTGGCTGCTCGAACGCCAGGCGGAGGTCCTGCCCAAGCAGCCCGAGGTCCACGACTTCTCGGGCCTGGCCGCGGCCGTCGCCCGGCACCGCGTGGGCGTACCGGCGGTCGGCGCCGCCGTCGACAGCGCCTGGCGCGCCGCCGCCCTCCTGCACACCGTCGTCAGGCTCCGCCCGCTGCCGGCCCGCAACGCCCTGTACGGTGCCGCCGTCGCGGTGGCCTACATGAACGCCGCGGGCGAGGCCGTCGCCCCGCCGCGCGGCGCGATGATCGACCTTGCCCGAGACATCGACGCCGGCCGTGCCGACGGGTACGACACGGCCGACCGGATCCGCTCCTGGCGGGTCTGACCACCCGGAGGGGGAAGCCGGCATGGCCGACGGCGGCGAGGACCCGCAGCAGATGGTGCGGCTGCGCTACCACCTGTACGTCGAGACGCTCCGCGCCCGGATGCCCCAGGCCCAGTTCGACCTGCTCATGGAGGTCATCCGGCTGTGGGCCGGGCACGGCGGCGGCACCGCCCGGCTGCACTTCACGACCGAGGAGGAGCGCGACCTGTTCACCCCTGAGGTGCAGCAGGAAATGCTGAACCTCATGGGCCTGCTCGGCGCCATGCAGCCCGGCCACGAGGACCGCGCCGACCACGTCGTCGCCCAGCTCGGCGACGGCGAGCACGTCAAGGGCGCGATGTCCCTCGTGCCGCCCGAGGTCGCCGCCGACCCCGAGCGCCTGCGGGCGCTGCGCGACCGCATCGACGCCCGGCAGCACCAGCGCCGCCTCGACGAGGAGGAGGTCGACGGCATCGCCCGGGCGTCGGGTATGCCGCCGTCGGACGAGGACGGCTGACTGCCCGGCCGTCAGTCGTGGTCGTACACGGTGACGGCCACGCCCGCACCGGCGAGCCGCGCCGCGACCAGCGGCTCCACGCGCGCCCACGTACCGCCCGCCAGCCCGCAGCCTATGCGGGGCATGTGCACGGAGGCCCCGAGCTCCCGCGCCCGCTCGGCCAGGACGCCGAGGGCGGTGCCGATCGCCTCGTAGCGCACGGGCGCGCCCTTGCTGCCGGTGCGCATACCGTGCTGGCCGATCATGTTCGCCACCCACAGCAGCCGTTCGACCTGGACGATCTGCACGGCCCCCAGCCCGAAGTCGTTGCGCGCCCGCCCCCGGTGCCACCGCCGGTAGGCCGCCTCGGGCTCGGCCCAGCGCCTGGAGACCGCCAGCACGAAGCCCTTCCCCCAGCCCCCCAGGTCGTTGCAGACATGCGCGATCACCTTCGGGCCCTTTCCCAGCGGCGTTGTCGCGTCCCCGCGCACGTACGCGATCTCCCCGGTCACGGACCGAACGCTACCCGCAGCCACTGACAACGGGCCTGCCAACTCCCGCGGCTGCCTGTCCGCGGTTCCGGGGAGCGGCGCCTGCCCGGGCGCCGCCACCTCCTGGTCCGCACGAGGAGGAGACCGGGCCACGCGTCGCCCGGTGAAGGAGACCGGCGGGCGCCGCCGGACGCCTACCTTCCTGGTCCACACCGCCGAGGCCGTGGCGGCCCTGGCCCCGCGGCCGCACGGCCGCGCGGATCGGTAGGGTGGAGGCTCGGCGTTTCGCGGGCGCAGGCAACGGGGGTGGGAGTCGGTGGAGGACGCGGTCGTTGCGGTGGCCGGTACGCTGCTCGGCGGTCTGCTGACCGGACTGCTCCAGTCCCGCAGCGCCCGCGCGGAGCGGAAGGCGGCCCGTGCCGACCGCCGTGCCGATGACCTGCGTGCCGCGCTCGGCGCGCTGGTGGAGGTGACAGGCGATCACCGGCGTGCGATGTGGCGGCGCGAGCACCTGCGCCTGACCGGAGCCCCGGCAGCCGAGTACGAGGGCGCCCGGGCCGAGAGCCATGCGACCCGTTCGGCTGTGACCGCTCCGCTGGTAGCGGTGTCCGTCCTGGAGCCGGCTCTTGCTCCGGTTGCCCGTGCCGCCGCCCAGGCCGCTTTCGACATGCGCGGCGCCGCCGATCTCGATGCCCTTGCCGCTGTGCGGGAACGTGCGATCACGGCCACCGACGACCTGGTCGCCGCGGCCGGCCGTGCGGTGCGGCAGCCGGACTGACCACGGCCCGCGCCCGGGCCACCGGTTGTGCGCCCGGCTCCCGCTCCTCCTCCCGGGAGTCCGCGCCCTGGCCACCGGACCACTGCTCCCACGGACCGCACGGGGTGTCGCCCGGCACCCCCGCTCCGCCGACCGTTCGCCCACCCGCGGCCCGCCCGTGACCCCGCTGTTCCCCGCCCCGGCGCCGAAGCGCTCCACGGCCGGCAGCCGTGATCGCTTCCTCGCCGCCCTCCCCGGGCGAGGGCGGCGCCGCCTTCCCGGAACTCAGATCTCCTCCAAGGACGTTGGTGGGAGGACGCGAGTGACGGGAAGTGAGTAATGGGACACGGACAAGCACCGGATGCCCCACGGCTGCTGCTGGTCGAGGACGACCGCGAGCTCGGGGCCATGCTTCTCGACGTGCTGGGGGACGAGGGATACGCGGTCGACCTGGCGAACGACGGCCAGCGCGGTCTGCACCTCGGGCTCTCCCGGCAGTACGACGTGCTCGTCATTGACCGGCGCCTGCCGGTACTCGACGGCCTCGACCTGCTCGGCAGGCTGCGATCACGGGCGGTCCGCGCCCCGGCGCTCGTGCTGACCGCGATGGGGACCGTGCGCGACCGGGTGGACGGACTGGACGCGGGAGCGGACGACTACCTGGTCAAACCCTTCGTGCTCGACGAACTCAGCGCACGATTACGGGCGTTGTGCCGACGTGCGGGTGGTTCCGGCGACGTCCTGAGGATCGGCTCGGGTTGGCTGCACGTGGGCGACCGCGAAGTCGAGCTGGCGGACGGCGAGCGGATCGCCCTGGCGGCGCGGGAGTTCTCGCTGCTGTGGGTGCTGGCCGCGCACCCGGGCATCGTGCACTCGCGAGCGGAGCTGCGCAGGAGGGTGTTCCAGGAGGCGCCCGCGTCGTCCATCGTCGACACGTACGTCTACTACCTGCGCCGCAAACTGGGACGGCACGTCGTCCGCACCGTGCGCGGGCTGGGCTACTGCCTGGGGACCATGTGAGGACGGGAGCGGTACCGCCCGAACGGACGGCGGTGCGCCGGGCGCGGCTGCGGATCGCCCTGATCACCGCGGCGGTCGTCACCTTGCTGATCACGGCCGTCGGATGGGTCTGCGACACCGTGACGACGCGCGCGCAGAACGAGCAGGTGTGGCGGGAACTGCGCTTCGGCGCGGCAGTCGGCGACCTGTCGAAGCCGCCGGTGTGCACCTGGCTGTTCGCCGACGGCGTGTCGCCACTCGCCAACGCGCCGGCCGGCTTCCCGCTGAGCGGGGACGTCGACCAGGTGCGCCGGACCCACCGCGCCGTGGAGCGCACGCTTCGTCGCGACGGCACGGTCTACCTGGTCCGCACGCAGGCGCGGGCGGACGGGCCGGTCGTCCAGGCGGTGTTCGACATGCGCTACCAGCTGGCCGACCGTACCCACCTGTGGTCGGCGCTCGGCGTCTCCGAGGTGATGGGGCTGCTCGCCTCGGCGGGCGTCGGGGCTCTCCTCGGGCGGGTGTCCGTGACGCCGCTGGCCGAGGCGCTCGCGCGGCAGCGACGCTTCGTCACGGACGCCAGTCATGAACTGCGCACCCCGATCACCCAGGCGTACACGCGGGTGCAGGTGCTCTCGCGTCAGGCCGCCGCGCAGAAGCTGCCCGCCGGGCACCGCGAGGGCCTGGACCGGCTGACCGGATCGCTCGGCCGGCTCGGTGAGGTACTCGACGACCTGCTGTTGTCCGCCAGCCTGATGGCCGGCCCGGCGCGGCAGTCGGAACACCGGCCGCTCGACCTGGCGGCCCTGGCCCGGTCGGTGGCCGCGGAGGAGTCGGAGACGCTCGACGGCCGCCTCACCCTCCAGGTGGAGGCCCCACCCCACCCCCTGCCGGTGAACGGCGTCGAGTCGGCGCTGCGCCGGGCCGTCGGCGAACTGCTCTCCAACGCCGTCCGGCACACACCGGCGGGCGGCCGGATCGAGATGACGCTCAGCCGCGCCGACGGCATGGTCGCGCTGACGGTCGCCGACACCGGACGCGGTTTCTCCTCCGCCGAGGCGGAGCGGCTGTTCGAGCGCTTCCACCGTGGCGGCGACGACGGCCGGTACGGGCTGGGGCTCGCACTGCTGCGCGAGGTCGTCACTCACCACGGCGGCACGGTCACCGCCTCCAGCCGGCCGGGGCACGGTGCGCGGTTCACCATCCGCCTGCCGGGCTGCGCCCCCCCGCTCACCCACGCTCCGGCGCACCGGGCGACGGCAGGCCGAAGGTGACCGTCAGCCGGCGGCGGTGCGGACGTCCGCGTCCAGCGGGCGGTCAGGTTCGACGGGAGGCCCCCGTTGCGGACGGGTCCACCAGCAGGTCGAGCTGACGCCCGGCCGGCGTGTCCGGCGAGGGCGCCGAAGCCGGTGGCGGTTCCGTAGATCCGGGGCCCTGCGTCGCCGCCGTCGCCGTCCCGGAGGGCGCGCAAGAGGCGTCTGCCGCGCCCGGTGCGCGCCCGGACGTCGTCGTCCACGACGACGGTCGGCGGTGCGGCGGCCCGGCGCAGGGCGGCAGCGCCGAGGGGGCCGGTGAGACGGACGGTCCGCGTGGAGGGCACGCAACCGGAACCTGGGCGGGCAATCTCAGAGCGCTCTGAAAACCCGTGGATAGCTTCCGGGCATGACGCACGACTACGTGATCATCGGAGCGGGTCCGGCGGGCCTGCAGCTTGCGGCCCTCCTGGAACGTGACGGCGCCGACTACGTCGTCCTCGAGCGCGGAGCGGGCCCCGGCACCTTCTTCCGGCGGTTTCCGCGCCACCGCCGTCTCATATCCAACAACAAGGTGCACACCGGGTACGAGGATCCGGAACTGCGGCTGCGGATGGACTGGAACTCCCTGCTGAGCGACGACCCCGAGCTGCTGTTCACCCGCTACAGCCCGAGGTACTTCCCGCCCGCCGACGACATGGTGCGCTACCTGACGGACTTCGCCGCCCGGACGGGTGTCGAGGCGCGGTACGGCACCGAGGTGGCGAAGGTGTCCCGCGACAGCGGCGGTTTCACCGTCACCGACCGCGCCGGACAGGTGTGGCGGGCCCGGCGCCTGGTGGTCGCCACCGGCGTGTCCCTGCCGTACCTGCCGCCGATCCCGGGTGTCGAACTGGCCGAACGCTACGACACCTTCGACCCGGCCCCGGAGTCCTTCACCGGTCAGCGGGTGCTCGTCATCGGCCGGGGCAACTCCGCCTTCGAGACGGCGGACAGCCTGATGGAGCACGCGGCGGTCATCCACGTCGTGGGCCCGGGTTCGCTGCGGCTGGCCTGGCGCTCGCACTACGTGGGCCACCTGCGCGCGGTGAACAACAACTTCCTGGACAGCTACCAGCTCAAGGCGCAGAACGCGCTGCTGGACGGCCGGGTCCTCGCCGTACGCCGGGAGGCGGACGGCTTCCATGTGCCGGTGGCCTTCGACCGGGTCGACGAGGTGGTCAAGGAACTCCGCTACGACCGGGTGATCCTCGCGACCGGTTTCCGGTTCGACGCCTCCCTCTTCGACGAGTCCTGCGCGCCGGAGCTGGTCGTCGACGACCGCTTCCCGGCCACCACCGCCGTCGGCGAGTCGGTGAACGTCCCGGGGCTGTACTTCGCCGGGACGATCATGCAGGGGCACAGCTTCAAGAAGGCCACGACCGGCTTCATCCACGGCTTCCGCTACGCGGTCCGGGCCCTGCACCGGACGATGCGCCTTCGGTACCACGGCGAGGCCTGGCCGCAGGCCGCCCTCGGCACGTCCACCGAGCGGGCCGTCGAAGCGGTCGTCACCCGTGTCAACCGCTCCTCCGCGCTGTGGCAGCAGTTCGGCGTCCTCGGCGACCTGCTCCTCGTCGCCCCGGACGGCTCCCTGCGCTACGCCGAGGAGGTGCCCGTCGCCCACGTGCCGGACGCCGTGCGTGCCGGGGACTTCGGGGCGGTGGAGGCCCATGCCGTGATCACTCTCGAATACGGGGCCGGCCACGACGAGGTCGATCCGTTCGACGTGACGGCGGGACGCAAGTCCCAGCAGGACGTCTCGGGTCTGGACGGCCGCTACCTGCACCCGGTCGTCCGCTGGTACCGCCACGGCGCCTTCGTCGCCGAGCACCACCTCACGGAGAACCTGGAGAACGAATGGGACAGCGAGGAGGTCCACAAGGCGCCGCTGCGCGCGTTCCTCGCAGCCCACGGGAGCCAGGCCGCCCCGGTGACGCCATGACGCTGCGGGCGCTGCGCGAGGCCGCGCGGGAGGTGCTGGACCCCGTTCACTACGACTACGTTGCCGGCGGGGCGGGCGAGGAGCGCGTCCTGGCCGCCAACGAGCGCGCCTTCGACCGCTACGCGCTGCTGCCGCGGGTGCTGCGCGGCAACGAGGTGCGCGACACCGCCGTGGAACTGCCGGGCGCCCGGCGGGCGGCGCCGGTGGTCGTCGCGCCCACGGCCTTCCACCGCCTGCTGCACCCGGACGGCGAGCGGGCCACCGCACGTGCCGCCGCGGCCGAGGGAGCGGTGCTGGTGACCGGTACGGCGGCGACAACCGCGGTCGCCGACGTCGTCGGCGCGGCCCGCGGCGCCGCCCCGGACCCGGCGGTCTGGTTCCAGCTGTACCTGCATCCCCGCGCCGACGTCACGGCCGAACTCGTACGGCGGGCCGCGGACGCCGGCTGCACGGCTCTTGTCGTCACCGTGGACTCGCCGGTCTTCGGCCGGCACACCCGGGACCTGCGCAACGGCTTCACCGACCTGCCGCCCGGATACGGGGCGGAGAACATGCGCGGCCTGCCCGGCACCCCGCCCGGTGCCCTCACCGACATCCCCATGTCACCGGCGGCCACCTGGCGCGACCTCGGCCGGGTCGTGGGCGGGACCGCACTGCCCGTGGTCGTCAAGGGGGTCCTGCACCCGGCGGACGCGACGCTCGCCGCCGACCACGGTGCCGCCGCGGTGATCGTCTCCAATCACGGCGGCCGCCAGTGCGACGCCGTTCCGGCCGCCGTGGACTGCCTGCCCTCCGTCGTCGACGCGGTCGCGGGCCGGGTCCCGGTGCTGCTCGACGGCGGGGTGCGCCGGGGCAGCGACGTCGCCGTCGCCCTCGCGCTGGGGGCGGCGGCAGTCGGTGTGGGGCGCCCCGTGGCGTGGGGCCTCGCCGCGGACGGGGAGCCCGGTGTGCGGCAGGTCCTGGCGACCCTGCGCGACGAGTACGACCACACGCTCGCCCTGTGCGGAGGCAGCCGTAACGCCGACCTGACGCGCGACATGGTGGTCCGCACGGACATGCCGTGGTGAGCCGCGGCACCACCCCCGCCGCGGACGGCACCTGGTGGTTCCCGCGCGCCGTCGTCAGGCTGCGCGGAGCGATCTTCGAGAAGGTCAACGGCGACCGGGCGGTGACCCTCCCCAACGCCACCCACGGACCGGAGGTCTTCGAACGGGTCTACGCCCACCCCGCGGCGGCGGGCCGGAGCGCGGGCGCGGGCCTGTCGGACCTGTTCTGGTACTGGCTCTCGCCGGGGCCCGAGGTCCACCAGGAGCACCTGGAGCCCGGGGAACGCTACGAGGAGGTGGCCGCGGCCACCCGGCGCATCCTGGCCGGGAATTCCGCGGCGCACGAGGCGGCCGCGGCACGTACCGTCGCACGTGTCCTGGACGGACTGCCCCGGCACCGGATCAGCCTGGTCCGGCTGCGGGACCTGATGATGCCCGCGTGGGCGGAGTTCTCCTACGAGCTGGTCTTCAAGGAGCCGTGCCCTCCGCAGGCCAGGGAACTCATCACCGCCCACGCGGGTGACGTGATCGACTCCCTGAAGTGCACCGCGCTGCGCCACCCGCGCCGCCGGGCCCGCCTGACGGCATATCTGCACCGGCGCGTCGCCGACGGCGACGTGCCCCACCGGCTGCCGGCCTCGCTCTCACTGCCCGAGCAGGTGCACTACCTCCAGGGAACCTTCTTCAACACCGCCGTCGTGCAGCTCTCGGAAGCCACCGCCCACCTGCTGCTCGCCCTCGCCCACCACCCCGGCGTACAGCAGCGGCTGGCGGCCGACCCCGGCGACGGCCCCAGCTTCACGCACGTCCTCGACGAGACGATGCGGCTGTTCCCGCTGTTCGGCATCGCGCACCGGATCACCAGGGACGAGATCCCGCTCGACGAGGACACCGTGCTCCCGGCGGGCTCCGTGGTGTGCTTCAGCTACCCCGACTACCACGCCACGGGCTACGAGCGGCCCGCCGAGTTCGATCCCGGCCGCTGGACCACGCTGTCCGCACGCGACGCGCACCACATCCCCTTCGGCATGCCGGCGAACCGCCCCTGTCCGGCATGGCGGCTGTCCCCGCTCGTGCTGCGCGCCGCCACCCGCGAGGTGCTCGGCCGCTTCCGCCTGGAGTCCACCGCCTCGCACACCCGCTCCATCCCGAACCGGGCCCCCTGCCTGCTGATCCCGCGCGCCGCCCCGCCGACGCCGCGCCGCCTGGCAGCGCTCCGCGGATTCGTCAGGATCCGCGACAGGGCCGAGGACGTCACCCGCGGGCTGCGGCAACTGGTGCTCGGCACGGTCATGGTGCTGCACGCCCGCCGGCTGGGACCGGCCGCACGCCACTTCGACGGGGCCGCGGCCGGGAACTGCCCGGCCTCCCGACCGGAAGGAGAGCCCGGATGAGTCCCACGGAACTCGGCCCGGCCTTTTTTCTCGCCACCGTGGCGATCCTGGCCACCTGCCGGCTGGTCAGCCGGCTGCTCGGCCGTCTCGGGCAGCCGCCCGTCGTGGGTGAGATGCTCGCCGGCGTGGTGCTCGGCCCCTCGCTGCTCGGCGCCCTGCTCCCGGGTGTCGAGGACGGCTTGTTCCCCCACGACCTGCGGCCGGTCCTCTACGTCGCCGGGCAGGTCGGCCTCGTCGCGTTCATGTTCCATGTCGGCTGGGACTTCCGGGTGGACCGGCTGCGTTCGGTCGCCACGGCCGCCGCGACGGTCTCCGCCGCGGGCGTGGCCGTCCCCGTCGGGCTCGGCGTCGCCCTCGTGGCGACCGCGGGAGAGCGGACCGGCATCCTGGCCGCCCACGTGTCCATGCCGGTGTCGGCCCTCTTCGTAGGGGTCGCGCTCGCGGTCACCGCGTTTCCGATGCTGGCGCGGATCATCGACGAGCGCGGACTGGCCGGCACACGGCACGGGGCGCTCTCACTGGGGGCCGGCGCGGTGGACGACGTGGTGGCGTGGGTACTCCTGGCGGGTGTGCTCAGCCTGGCTCACGGCTCGCCCGGGCTGGTCTCGAAGGCCGTCCTCGGCGGCCTGGGACTGGTGCTCGTGATGGCGGTGGTGCTGCGCATGCACGGCCGCGTCGCACAGCTCGCCGAGCGGACGGCACCGGAGCACCTGTTCTGGGTGGTGGCCGGCGCGCTCTTCGTCGTGGCCTGGTACACCGATGTCATCGGGCTGTACGCGGTGTTCGGCGCGTTCAGCCTGGGCGTGGTGTTCCCGCGGTCACCGCGGCTGGACCGGACGGTGGACACGCTGGGCCCGGTGGGCACGCTCTTCGTGCCGCTGTTCTTCACCTACTCGGGGCTCAACACGGACTTCACGCTGCTGGGTTCCGGCCGGGTGCTGCTGTTCACCGCCGGCTGCGTGCTGCTCGCCGTGGCCGGGAAGTTCGGTGCCTGCTGGCTCGCCGCCCGCGCCGCAGGCGAACCGAACCAGGTGGCGCTGCGGGTCGGGGCGCTGATGAACGCGCGCGGCCTGATGCAGCTGGTGGCCCTCAACCTGGGGCTGGAGGCGGGCATCGTGACCCAGGCGATGTTCAGTGCCCTGATCGTGGTCGCCCTGGTCACCACCACCATGACGACCCCGCTGCTCGCGCTGATCGAGCGGCGCGACCGGGCGCCGCGCGGATCCGGCCTGGTGCCCGTCGCGGCGGCCGAGGCCGGATGAGCCGCACCGCCCCGGTGCCCGTGCGCCGGGGCGGTGCGGCCCCGCCCGCTACGCCCGCCCGCGCGCCCGGTCCGCGAGCCGCTGCTTGTCCGGCTTGCCGGCCGCGGTGAGCGGCACCTCGTCGATCGGCGTCAGCCGCACCGGCGCGCAGGCCTCGCCGAGCTCCGCGGCCACCAGCGCGCGCACCTCCTCCAGGGTGGGGAGGGCGCCGGGGCCCGCCGCCGGCACGACGAAGGCGTGGACGGCCTCGCCGGTGCTGTCGTCGGGGGCGGCGACGGCATACGCCTCGGCCACCGCCGGGTGCCCGGTGAGCAGCCGCTCGACGGGCCCGGTGTAGTGGACGTTGGCGTTGACGATGACGATGTCGCGGGTCCGTCCGGTGAGCCACAGCCGGCCCTCGGCGTCGAGGTGGCCCACGTCGCGAGTGCGCACCCAGCCGTCGACGAACACCTCGGCGGTGAGGGCCGGATCGCCCCAGTAGCCGCAGCCCTGCCCGGGGGTCCGGACGAAGATCTCGCCGTCCGTGCCCGTCGGGACGAGGCGCCCGCAAGGATCCCTGATCTCCAGGTCGACGGGCGGTACGCCCAGCGAGCCGGGCGCCTCCCACGGGGCGGCCATGGAGATCATGCCGGTCTCGGTCTGACCGTATCCGTGGAAGACGACGGGACCGAGCACCTCGGCTGCCTCGCGCAGCAGCCCCGGCGGCGGCGGGGATCCGGACACCATCAGCGCGCGAGGACGGTCGGTGCCGCCGGGCGACTCCCGCACCTGCGCCACGAGTTTCGCCAGCCGGGCCACGGTGATCACGCTCGCGGTGGCCCGGTGGCGGACGAGGGCGCCGTGGAGGTCGGCGGCGTCGGCGGTGACCAGGACGCCGCCCGCGGCCAGGGTGAGGAGTCCGTATTCCAGCATCACCTGGCTCGCCAGGGTGCCGAAGACGAGGAAGCGGTCCAGGCGCGAGGCGAGTTCGCGGATCGCCGGGGGCCAGACGCCCGGCCGCAGTGCCCAGCCCGCCGTCATCGCCGCGTAGGTCTGCGCGCACGCCTTGGGCTCGCCGGTGCTTCCGCTGGTGTGGATCAGCCGGGCGACGTCCTGCGGCCGGGCGGTGACCTGCGGACGTACCGCGCGGTCCGGCGCGGACAGCAGGTCGGCCAGGGCCAGAGCGGGCACGGGCCCGAGGACGTCCGCGGCACCGGCGCGGTCGGTGACCGTGCAGACTACGTCGGAGACGAGCCGGTGCTCCTGGCGCGGTGTCAGTCCCTGCCGGAGCCCGACGACACGCGCGCCCACGACGTGGGCGGCGATGACCGCGGCGAACGGGCCGGGACCCGCGCCGAGCAGCATCGCGACGCCGTCGCCCGGCCCCACGCCGTGTTCGCGCAGCCCGGTGGCGGCGCGCCGTACCGACGCCAGCAGCCGACTGCCGGAGACGGCTCGGCCGGCGTGCTCGAAGACGGCGCGTTCCCCTGCCTCTTCGAGGAGGTCCAGCACGGACCCGGGGAACTGCTCGGGCCCGCCGGAAGTCCGCTCAGCCAAGGCCGGCCGCCACGAACGCGGCGAGCGGCCGGCGGAGCACGGTCGGGAGGTCCCGGCCGTTCTCCACGTTCTCCGCCACGCGGTGGACCCCGTCGAGGCCACCGTCGCGGTAGTGGCGCACGACAGGGTGCAGGTCGGCGGACTCCCGCGCGTGCTCGACGTCGTTCTCGGCGACCCGCCGGACGGTGATGCCGAACGGGTCGTGGTCGTCGTGCCCGGTCCCGGTGATGAGGTAATCGCGCAGCATGGGGCCGGACGCTACCGGCACGACATCAGAAGCCTCTGAGATTCGCGGGGAGCCCGCCCGCACGTCGTGACTCGTCCCGGGCACGCCCGCATCGTTGTGCCGTCGGCCTTTGTGCTCAGCGGTGTTCGACCACCACGCAGCACATCCCCGGCCGGGCGTCCATGCGTGCGCGGACCGCGCCGTCGCCCAAGAGCCCTTCCAGCAGCGCCAGGTTCATCCCGCAGACCAGCGGCGGAAAGCTCTCGGCGACGGCGTGGAAAGGGCAGTTGTGCATACGTACCGCCGCGGCCGCACCGTCGGCGCCATCCTCGACGCGGGGTTCGTAGCCCCGGGCGGCGAGGAGTTCGGCGGCGTGTTCGAGGCTCGCGCACGGCGGTGCCGCACCGCGCAGGGCCTCGCCCCGCTGCCGGGCTGCCTGGTGGAGCGCGGTGTCCGCCCCCGAGCGCTCGGCTGCTTCGGCGAGCAGTTCGGCGGCGGTGCGGTAGTCGCGCGCGGGCAGCGAAACCGACCGCTCGACCCGGGCGCGCGTGTACACCTTGGCCGGCCTCCCGGCCCCCGGACCCGAACGCCCTGTCAGACGGCGGCTGCCGCTTTCCAGCAGTCCGGCCTCGGCGAGCCTGTCCAGGTGGTGCGCGGCCAGCGTCCGCCCCACCCCCACCGCCTCGGCCGCTTCGTTGCGTCCGACCTCCCGGCGCTGCGCGGCCACGTATTCGTACAGCCGCCGCCGGACGGGGTCCTGCAGTACCGCGATCGCCTCGATGTCCTCCATTCCCGCATTCTAGGAACAACCCCGGTAGGAGATAGAGCGGGCCGACGCTCGCGCTGCTCGCGGCCGGCGGCCCACCCGCCCCTGGCAGGGTGGGGCCGTGCCGTCACTCGTCGCGCGAGCGCTTGACCGCGTACACGGCGAGCAGGACCACGGCGAAGACGGCCAGGATCACCAGCAGGCCGGTGAGACCGAGGCCGCCGGAGCCGCTGGAGCCGCTGTGGGTGTGATGGCGGCTGCGGAAGGCGAGTTGGGCAAGTGTGTGAACCCCGTTTGTCATGCACGGAGTCTATGCGCCGCCCCGTAGTCGCCCCGCCCCTCCAATCCGCCTGCGGACGGGGGTGCGTGCAGGCCTGCCCTCAGGTGTTCGCGGCGGCCCAGACCCCGAGGCCGCGCAGCTGCTCGCGCAACGACCGGCCGCGCGCGGTCAGTGCGTACTCCACCCGGGAGGGCGTACGCGACCCCGCCGGCACGCAGGGTGTGCGGTCGACGAGCCCGCCGTCCTCCAGCGCGCGCAGCGTACGGGTCAGCATCCGGCGGCTGATCCGCTCGATGGCACGGTCCAGCTCGTTGAACCCGCAGGGCCGCTCCGCCAGGACACGGATCACCGCCGGGCTCCACCGGTCGCCGATGGTGCGCAGCACACCGGTCACCGGGCAGGTGTCGTACGCCTCGGCGGTCACGAGCGGCCCGCGCTCGTGGTCCCCGGCCGTGCGGCTGTCAGTGGACATGGAAGTGCCTTCTTTCCAGGCGGCCGGCGGGCGGCGGACGATGCGGCGCATGGACACCATCGAGTGGGGCGGCGTCCAGGTGACGCGTATCGGACTCTTCGAGAACGCACCGCTGACGCCCGCGCATTTCTTCCCCGGCACCGATCCGGCACAGTGGCAGGCCGACCGGTCCTGGCTGGCACCCGAGCACTGGGACCCGCACGCCGACCGGGTGCGGATCGCGGTGCAGGCGTGGCTGCTGCGCAGCGCCGGGCGCACCGTGCTGGTCGACACCGGGCTCGCCACGGACTCGGCCCGCACCGGCGTCCCGGCCGGGGGACCGCCGCTGCTCGACGCGCTGGCCGCGGCCGGGGTCGCCGCCGAGGACGTCGACACGGTGGTGTGCACCCACCTGCACGCCGACCACGTGGGCGGCAACACCGTCCTGGCCCCCTGCGGTGAGCGGGTCCCGGCCTTCCCCCGCGCACGCTACCTCTTCTCCCGGGCCGACCTGGAGTTCTTCGACCCGCGCACGCTCACCGAGCAGCCGGGCCGCAGCGCCGTCGTGTACGCCGAGTCCGTCGAGCCGGTGCTGCGCGCCGGACAGGCCGACGTCTGGGAGGGCGGCCACGTCGTCGACGAGAACCTCCGGCTGGAGCCCGCGCCCGGCCACACACCCGGCCACGCCCTCCTCAGCCTGGCTTCCGGCGGGGAGCGCGCGCTGTTCGTCGGCGACGTGCTGCACTCTCCGGCGCAGGTGCGCACACCGGAGGTCTCCAGCTGCTTCTGCCACGACCCTGCCGCTGCCGCGCGGACCCGGGCACGCGTGCTCCACCGTGCCGCGGACGAGAAGGCCCTGCTCGTCCCGGCCCACTTCTGCGGCACCGGCGCGGTCGAGGTCACCCGCCGGGGCGCGCACGTCTTTCTGGGCCGCTGGGCCGCGTTCGGCTGACCGGCCGCGTGCCCGCCCCGAAGCCGGACGCCTCCGGCCCGCCGCCCGGTGAACGGACCGGTACGCTCGACGAATGTCCGCCTTTGTCGTCGAATGCCGTACCGAGCTGCCGCCCGGCGAGGTGTGGCGCCGACTGACCGCGTGGGAACGGCACTCCGGAAGCGTGCCGCTGACCCGGGTCACCGTCCGCACCTCGCTGCCGACCTGCGTCGGCACCGTGGTGGTCGCCCGGACGGGCGTCGGCCCGGCGGGATTCACCGACCCGATGCGGGTCACCGTCTGGGAGCCGCCCGACGAGGGCGGCGAAGGCCGGTGCCGACTGGAGAAGACGGGCCGGGTCGTACTCGGCTGGGCCGAGATCGAGGTGCGCCCCGACGGCGCCGGCACGTATGTGCGCTGGCACGAGGACCTGCGGGTACGCGGCCTGCCGCGGGCGTTCGACGGCCTGACCCGCGCCGCCTCCCGTACCCTCTTCCGCCGAGCCCTCACCACCCTGCTCGCAGAGGATTGACGGCGCAGGCGCCGCTGCGGTCAGGACACCGAGGCTGACGCCGGGCACCATGCCGTCGAGACCGCCTCCGGCGCAGCCGCGCTCGTCCCCGCCGGGAACACGGGCGGCCGGCACGGTCAACGGCCCGCTCCCTGCGACGGCGCCCCGACGCCGGACGGCGTTCCGGCCCCGGCGTCGAGCGCCGCCTCGACCGCCGCCGCCTCCATGCAGCGGGCGAACGCCTCGGCCTGGGCGGGCGAGACGTAGTGCGTGTCGATGCGGATGTCCAGCGCCAGCCCGCCGTCCGGCGTGTCGTCGACGTAGACGAAGAACCGCTCCGACGACGTGTCCTGGCGCCCGGTCCAGGCGAACACGCTGTCCTCGCACGCTGCCCGGAGTTCCGCCGCCAGTTCACCGGGGGCCGGCTGCCGGGCGGCGTCCGGCCTCGGGGCGTGCGAGGTGCGGTCGTTGAAGTAGGTCCCGATGACGATGTCCTCGCCGCGCTCGCGGGAGAGCCGGGCGATCAGCGCGTCCAGGTCCTCCGGCTGGTAATAGGCGTGCTTCCAGGCGGAGATGTTGGCCCGCTCGGCCCGCTCGACGACCTCGGCGACGGTGGCTCCCTCGACGTCGAGGGAGCACATGCCCGACTGCGAGACGGGGCACACCACATCCGACAGTGCCGGCCGGAAGCGGTTGCTGACCACCGGACGGACCACCACGGGGCTGATGCCGGTGGCCCGGTGCAGGCCGAGCGCGAACAGCGCCATCAGAACGGCCGGTGTCCCGGCGCCTGTTCGCGCGGCGATCCTCGGAAGGGCCGCCGCGAGCGCCGTGGAGCGGAACTCGGCCAGCCAGTGCCGCGGCGTGCGCGGGTCCGTGGGCCCGGGCAACTGCCGTGCGGGCACCGTCCGCAGTATGTTCTCGAAGAACCGCAGCGTCCGCAGGCTCTGCCGCTGCCCGGCGGGGGACCGCTGCCAGCGGGCCTGTTCGAGCTGCTGCATACCGTTGACGGGCGCGGTCTCGCGCGCCCCGACGTCGCGGAGCATGATCGCGCCGCCGCGCCCGTCCGTCACCAGGTGGTGCAGGATGGTCACCAGCCACACGGGCCGGCCGTGCTGCCGTACCACCGCCATACGGATCGGCCAGTCGTTCGCGTAGTCGAAAGGGGTGCGCCGGTAATGCGCCTCGACCGCCGTGGCGGCGTCCTCCGCGTCGGCGTCCGGCGCGGCGTCGTACACCTCGAGGGCAACCTCGCCGGCCGCGAAGAGCCGCTGCCGGGGGCGGCCCGTGGCGTCGAAGCCCAGCCGGGTACGCATGGCGGGGAAGCGGACCATCAGATAGCGCAGCTCGTCCGCCACGTCGGCGAGCGTCCGGCCGTCCTCCAGCGGAGCCCGTCCGCCGATCGGCAGCGCGGACTCCTGCCGGCACATGGCGCCCCAGATCTCCCACATGCCCCAGGTCATCTCGCCCTCGCCCTCGCCGTCCCCGGCGAAGCCGACGGACAGCCGCTCGGTGAGGGGCGGCACCGGCGGTTCCTCGGCGGCGCCCGTGTCGGGCCCTGCCGTGCGGGCGCGGTGCCGCTCCCGCACCAGCGACTTGCGCGCCTCGCCGGCAGGGCCCGGGACCGGGTCCGCCTCGTCGACCACCACGACCCCGCGCAGCGTCGCCGCGGCGGCGGGCTCCAGCGCGGCGCGCACCGCGCCCGTACGGTCGGCCCGCCGGTCGGCGCCCGCGCGCAGCGTGAGCAGGACGTCCGTGACGACCTCGCCGCCGACCCGGTCGGCGACGACCACGCAGTCGTGCACCTCCGGGCACGCGGCAAGGACGCGCTCCTCCGCCATGGCCGTGTACAGCCACTTCCCCCCGCCCAGCGGCACCGCGTCCGCCGCCCGGCCGACGTGGTGGTAGTAGCCCGCCCCGTCCCGGTACATCAGGTCACCGGAGATGTGGTAGCCGCCCCGCCGGCTGCGGTAGGTCGCCCCCGAGTCGTTCCAGTGGCCCGGCGCCAGCGTCGGGGACCGCAGGCCCAGATGGCCGACCTCCCCGGCCGGGACGTCCCGGCCCGTCGCCAGGTCGAGCAGCGCCACCTCGGCGAAGCCGTGCGGGACGCCGACGCAGCGCCCGTACCGCCCGGTTGCGGCGGTGTGGGAGATGTGGAAGACGGAATGGCCCATCTCCGTGGAGCCCAGGCCGTCCTCGAAGCCGGAGCCGGGGACCCGGCCGACGCCGTCGCGGGCGGGGGTCTCCCGCGAGCCGACGGCGACGAGCTTGCGGATGTGCGGCTCGGGCGCGGGGCCTCCGCTGCTGGACCACAGCGCCACCGAGCCGAGGTCGTGCGCCGCCAGGTCCACCCCGGCCAGCTGCGCCCAGGTGGCCGCGGTGCCGAGGACCTCGCCGGGCTTCCAGCGCTCGATCGCGGCCACGACCGCGGGGCCGTCGTGCGGGGTCGACAGGAACAGCGCTTCGCTGCGCAGGCACAGCGCCGTGTTCAGGGCCTGGACGCCGCTGGCGTGGGCGGCGGGCAGTGCGCTGAGCGTCCGCTCGACGCCCGGGACGGGCGGAGCCGTCAGCCGCAGCAGCCGCGTGGCCGCGAAGAGGCTGGCGTGGGTGTGCACCACGGCCGCGGGCATCCGGGCATCGCCGGAGGAGTGGGTGACGGCCACCGGGTCCTCGGCGTGGTGGCGGTAGTACGCCGGCGCGTCCGCCGGGTCCGCGGTGCCGGTGTCCGCCGCCTCCACGTGCCGGGCCATGCCCCCCAGGTCGAGGTCGGCCAGCAGGGCGCGGTGCTCGGGGTCGGTCATCAGCGCCACCGGGCGCAGCCGCCGTACGAGTCCGGCGGCGATGTCGCCGGCCAAGGACCGGTCCATCAGGGCGGGGACGGCCCCGAGCCAGGTCAGGGCCAGGAACGTCAGCAGGCAGTCCGCTGACCCCGACACGTACACCGCCACCGGATCGCGCCGGCCGATGCCGTGCGCGTGCCACCACGCCGCCCGGGCGGCCACCAGCTCCCGCAGCTCGCCGAGCGTCAGCAGGTGGCCGGCGGGGCGGCCGTCGACGGGCGTGTCGAAGGCCGCGCCCGGGCCCGCCGGGTCCGCTCCGAGCGCTGACAGCGTGGGCAGCACGTTGCCCGCTCCCAGCTCCGGGTCGGCGACGAGCAGGGCCCGGATGTCCTTGCTGATCACGGCGTTCTCCTTCAAGTCGGCCTGGCGCAACGTCGTCTGCCTCAACCGCCGCGCGCCGCTTCGGGAGCACCCCGGCAGCGGCGTGACGGGACAGGACTACACCGCCGGATTTGGCCGCACAAGGCATCGCGCGCGGCTTCCGAGGACGGCCCGGCTCCTGAGCGTCCGTGGGTCCGGCCAAGGGAGGGCGTCGGCACGGTGACGACGCAGTTGCTGCGGGCCGAGGACGCCACGGTCCCCGCGCCCCGCCGCCCTCGGGCACCCTGCCCGGGAGCGGCGGCCGGGATTCATCAGCCCCAGGGGGTGACCGTCAGCCGAACGGCCGCCTCGCCGCCGAGCAGCGAGGCCGCGTCCGGGTCCGCGGAGGCCACGGGGGGCAGCGGGACGTGAGCGGTCCAGACGCCCGTGGCGGGGTCCTCGTCCAGCAGGGACTCCCCGGCCGGCTCGTAGCCGCCGACGGCACCGGGAATTCTGGAGTTCCAGGCGGCCCGGGCCGACGGAGGCCCGCCGGGGAGCCCGATGTCGACGACGAGTGTGTCGTCGAAGTCGCGGACCTGCTCCAGGTGGTCGCGGAAGGCGAAGACCCGGTGCCGCTCCTCGCGTACGGAGAACACCCGCACCTGCAGCGAGAAGCGCACCGTGTCCGTGCCGGGCGGAGGCAGCCTGCTGGACAGGAACGTGGTCGCCAGCCGCACCGCCCCGTCGGAGCAGCCGTCCTCTCCCGGAGCCGACAGCTGGATCGGGCACCAGTGGGCCGCGAGGCGCTCGTGCAGGACGACCGGCAGTCCCCTGACCGACAGCCGGACCTCGGCCTGCCACGTGACGTCCGGGTCGGCGTCCTCGAGCCGGTGCCCGACCAGGTCGGCGTCCACCCGCAGGTCGCCGAACAGGAACCGCCGCAGACTCTGGTACCCCTCTTCGGAGTTGACCAGGCCGTAGCGCCCGCTGTGGCTGCGGTGCACGTAGGCGCGGTGGGCGCCCGGCACGTACGCGTTCTCGATCTGGACCAGGCCGTCGCTCCTGACCCCGACGGCCTCCGCGGACAGCCCGCGCGCCACGTCGTAGTCCGACGGGTCGGTCCCGACCACGCACATGACCTTCTCCCGCGGGAACGTCCGCTGCCCGTCCGGCATCTCCCGGGCCGGCCAGCCGTCCGGCGGACCGTCGGGCTCCAGGAGCGCCGCCGGTGTCAGGTACTCGTACATGCGCCGCGGCCCGAAGATGTCGGCGCCCTCGATCCCGAGTGCGTCGCGCAGCCGCTCCAGCGTGCCGAATCCCACGTCGAAGGCGATGCCGCCGTGCGGGGTGCCGTAGGTGAAGAGCTTCTCGACGTAGTCGCACGGATCGCCGCCCTCGTCCGGGACGATCTTCTGGAGCAGGCAGCGGCAGATGAGCCCGCCCATGGAGTGCGCCACGAGATGGACCCGCGGCGCCCCCGTCTTGCGCTGGAGCGTCCGGATCAGGGCCAGCAGGTCGCGTGCGGCGTTCTCCACGCTGAAGTCCTGCGGCCTGGCACCCCACGTGTCGGCGGACACGTCGTAGAAGCGGTGCACCCAGATGCTCTCGGGCGGAATGTCCTCGTGCCGGTCCAGGTACGCCATCTGCCCGCCCTCGACGAGGATGTGGTAGCCCTCGTCGATGTGCAGCCTCAGCAGCGGCCCCTCGAACTGGTAGAACAGCGGGTCGTCCCCGCTCCCCACCCGCACGTGCGTCGAGCCCTCGTTGAACCCGTAGAACGGGTCGGTCACCGCCTTGTCGATGCCGGACGTGCCGCCCGCGAACCCCCTGACGTACACGATCGGAAGGCCGGACCCGGCGGACATGGGACCTCCAGGTGTCCTGTCGTGCGAGTGATCCACACCTCCGATGGTGACCCGATCAGGACCGTGGTGCCACGGGAGGACCATCCGGTCGGCCGACCGGCCCCGCGCCTGCGGCCCCGGCTCCACCCGGTTGGTGCGGGCGGGGTTGGTGCGGGCGGGCTGCGCCGCGCGGGTGAATGTCGCCGGCCGGCGCCGGCAAGCCCCGCCGTTGCGGAAACAGTGACGCGCGAGGACTCCCGCTTCTGGTCGCCCATGACCTGGATCGACGCGCAGTGCAGCGAGAGCAGCTTCTCCTGCGGGGTCCTGCAGAACGTCGTCGTGCCCTTCCTCACGCTCGCCCTGGTCACCGTCGCTCCTCCGGCTCCCGGCGCGAGGACCGGCAGCGGCCGGACTGGATCGTGGAGAAGGCCGCCGTCGCCGAGGCGCCCACCTACCTTCAGATCGCCCGGGAACTTGCCAGGAGGGTCGAGGACGGCCGCCTCGGCATCCGCCTCGCCGCGCGCTGGGGGCGCGGAGGGGCCTGGCGGAGCTCGCAAGGGCTCGTGCGTACACGGGAGCCGAACGCCGGTGAGGGGCCCTGGTGCCCGGCGTCGCCCGCGCGCGACCTGCTCGTCGACGCCGCCTGCCGGGCGCAGGCGACCGCGGGCCGCCCGCCGCGGCCCCACGGCGACGGGCAGCCCCCGGCTACGGAGACGGCTCCGCTCGCGTCCGCGTGGTCTTCGGACGCACACCCTCCCCGGCTGCGCGGACCGCAGGTCGTCCGGGGCCGGCGAGCGGAGCGAAGCAGCGAGAGCGATGTGGCGCTGGATCTCTTACGGGGGCGGGCAACGGGAAGCCGTCGAGGAACGGGAGGCCAGGACGCACCGGCCGGCCGAGGGCGGCGTCGACCGGATCACGCGGGAGCTGAGGGAGCGGGCGGGGCAGCGGCACGACGAGCGCCGCCGGGAGTCGCGGTCCCGCCCCGGACTCCGTCCGGAGGCACGCCGGCAGCCAGGCACGAGGACCGGCGAACTCCGAAGCTTCTGGGACGAGAGGGGACAGCGGGCACAGGACAACTCCCGCTCACGCTGACGTCACGGCCCGAGGACGTCCAGGCGCGTACGGAGGTGGCTCGCGTGGCGACCCGCGGCGAGAAGTGCCGGGCGAGCCGGACGAGTCGCCGCCGGTCGCCCCGAACAACGCCTCCCGTAGGGTCGCGGTATGACCAAGAGCGCATTGCTGGTGATGGACATCCAGCGGGACGTCGTGGCCATCGCGGACGACGGCTCGGGATACCTCCGGCGTCTGCGGCGTGCCATCGACGGCGCCCGCGCGGCGGGAATCCCCGTGATCTACGTGGTCATGCAGCTGAGGGCGGGTGACCCGCAGGTCAGTGCCCGCAACAAGGTCGTCACCAACGTGGTGCGGGCCGGCCTGTTCACCGAGGGTGCCCCCGGCACGGAGATCCACCCCGACGTCGCGCCGGAACCGGGCGATCTCGTGGTGGTCAAGCGGCGAGCGAGCGCGTTCTCCGGCAGCGACCTGGACCTGGTCCTCAGGGCCGGCGACATCGACAGCCTGGTACTCGCCGGCATCGCGACCAGCGCCGTGGTGCTGTCCACCGCCTGCCGCGCCGTCGACCTCGACCTCGGCCTGACCGTCCTGTCGGACGCCTGCCTCGACACCGACCCGGCACTCCACCGCGTCCTGACCGAGAACCTCCTGCCCCTGTGGGGAGACGTCCTCGCCGTCGACGAATGGCTCACCGCCATCGGGCCGGTGCCGTCCTAGATCATGCGGCCCGTCAGAAGGCCTTGATCTGGTTCCTGTTCCTCTCCGTCCGCCTCCGACGGCTGAAGGGCCCTCCGGCGGCGGCAGGTCGGCCTGACACCGGCCCCGGGTGCAGCCCTTCCCAGGCACTTCGAGCGGAGCGCGGCGAGGTGCGGAGCCAGGCGGGCGTCCGGTGAGTCACCGGACGCCCGCTGTGACTGAACTGCAACACGCCGGTCAGGCCGGGGCGTTGACCAGGTGGTCCGCGCTGTCGTCGCCCTCGTTCGCGGTGAGCCGGCGGCGCAGGTTCTCGCCCTCGATGTCGACGTTCGGCAGCAGCGAGTCCAGCCAGGACGGCAGCCACCAGGCGGACCGGCCGAGCAGCGCCAGAACCGCTGGCACGATCGTCATCCGGACGGTGAACGCGTCGAAGAGGACGGCGATGCCGAGGCCGAAGCCGAGCATCTTGATCTCCGTGCCGGTGGACCCCACGAACCCGAGGAAGACGCTGATCATGATGATCGCGCCGGCCGTGACTACCCGTGCGCCGTGGGTGAAGCCCGCCACGACCGCTTCCCGGGCCTCGGCGCCGCGTGCGTATGCCTCGCGCATCCGGCTGACCAGGAAGACCTCATAGTCCATCGCGAGGCCGGACACGACGCCGATCAGGAAGATCGGCATGGTGCTCACTACCGGGCCGTCTGCTTCACCCCGGCGATGTCCGACAGCCAGCCCCACCGGAAGACCGCGACCATCGAGCCGAGCGAGGCCAGGGGGCGGGGGTGCGATCGGCCGTGCGGGCGGCCCGGCCGGGGCCAGGCGGCGCCGGGGCGCGGAGGATCGGTGAGCCGATGGCCTACGCATCTCACCGACGCGACAGCGGCCCGGGCCGGATGTGCCACCGCGGTGACTGTGCCGGGTCTCGCCGGGAGTTCGCTGCAGCCTCGCGTTCGCTCGGGGGAGAGCCGGGGGGTGTCGCCGGGCTGTCAACGCGCGTCCAGGCCTGCGTGTGCGGTACGGCTCGGCTTAGGTGACCTCTGACAGAGGACCTTGACCGGTGGGTCTCGCCTGGGACGCCCGGGAGCTCCGCGTCACCTCCGGCAGTCAGGGGCTGCCCCGACGGCCGACTGCCGGAGCCCGAGGGCTATCGACCGCCGTACGGTGCCGCCTGCGTCGTGACCGGCCTCGTGCCGAAGGCGTGGCCGATCGCCGACCCCCGCCGTCCAGGGTGTTCGGGTGGTTTCCTACGATGGTGCAATGATCGATATGCCATCTTCTGTCATCGATGATGTCGTTATGCGTCCCCTTGGGGAAGGGGATTCGCGCGCCCTGTGCCATGCCTACCTGCGCAATCGCGATCACCTGCGTCCGTGGGAGCCTCTCGGAGCGATGCCTTCTTCACCGAGCAAGGACAGGCGGAACGCGTAAGCGGCCAGTTGGAGGAGCGGGAGGCGGGGCGCTTGGCCGCGTGGGTATTGGCGGTCGGGGACGAGGTGGTCGGGTGGGTGGCGTTGTCCAACGTGTCGCTCGGGCCGTTCCGCAGTGCGAATCTCGGCTACTGGGTGGATGCCCGACACGTGGGGCGTGGACTGGCGACCGCAGCTGTGCGCGAGGCGTGCCGCGCAGCCGACGAGCTACTGGGTTTGCACCGGGTCGAGGCGGGCACGCTGCTCGTCAATCTCGCCTCGCAGCGGGTGCTGGCCAAGTGCGACTTCGCCCCGATCGGTACCGCGCCGGAGTATCTGCATATCGATGGCCAGTGGCGGGATCACGTCATCTTCCAAAGGATCCTCAACGACCGTGCCCCGCTGTAGGGTCCCCGAGGTGCCGCGTCGTCGGAAAGAGTGCCGCGGGATGCGGGATGCGGGATGCGGGATGCGGTGTGTGCGCATGTCCGGAATCACGTTCGAAGCCAATGAATTCGTGCGCGGTCGACGGTGACGCGTCGAGTTTCTGATCGTCGATCACGGTCGTGTGGGGGCGAACGCGTCTCGTGCAGCGATCACCAGTGACCGGAGTATCACGGGCATCGGCCCACGTGATCGCTGATCCTCGCAACGCTGGGCCCGTTGTGGCGCGACCGGTACCAGGCCAAGCTTGCGTCCCGGTTCGCAGTCGACCGCTCCACCATTGCTCGGGCCGTCGCAGAGGTGTGCCCTTGCCTGCCGAGCGGGGGCGCACCGTCAGCCCGGATGTACGGCTGCGGAGCCTCCCCGAAGTTGTCGAGGGGTGGCCGCGACGCGGCCAGCGCCACCCGGCGGCGGCCGGGGACGCTGGTTACCCGGTCACCTGCGTGACAGCCTTCCTCCCGGCTCGCAGGATCTCCTCGGACAGGGGGAGGCCGGCCGTCGCCCGGGCCAGCAGGAGGGCGCCCACCAGGGTGGAGATGGCCGCCAGACCGCTGTCACCGGGCGCGATCCATCCGGCCATGTCGCGCACCCCGGCGGCGTAGGTGTCACGGCACTCGGCCGTCCTGGCGAAGTCGCCGGCGAAACCGGCCGCCGGGCATCCGTCGCCGGGTTCGTCGCGCGCCTTGGGCGACAGGTACGTTCCGATCAGTGACAGCCAGGCGGCCTCGTGGTCGCCGTGGTCGTCGTCCAAGCCCGCCAGACTACTCAGCATGTCGGCGAACGCCATGGCCGCCGCCTCGTCGACGAGTGCGGTCTTGGAGGCGAACTGCTTGTAGAACCCGCCCTGCGTCAGACCCACCGACTGCATGACGTCCACGATGCTCACGTTCGGCACGCCCTTTTCGCGGAAGAGCCGCGAAGCGGCCGCCACCACGCGTCTGCGGTTGGCCTGTGCCTCGGCCTGCGACACCCGGCTCATCTTCCCCTCCCTCGCTCCTCCTCGCCGGTTGGGAGGGCCGGCGAAGATCGCACCCAGTATTGATTATAATCCTAATCTATACGCGGTCGCCATGCGGCAGGAGGCCCTGGCCGTGCACGGGGCTGGGAGCGGCGCCGCGCGACTTGCGCCGCAGTTCAGGCCCTAAACCGCGGTCCGCGGCCGGCGCGGTGCCCGTGACGTACGACGCGGCGGGGTTCGCCAAAAAGCAGATCGTCGCGACGACCTCCTCTGTCCGCCCCACGCGCTGCAACGGCAGCGAGCCGGCCAGGGCCTTGAGGGTCGCGGGGCCCGTGGGCTCCATGCCGGTGTCCATCGGTCCGGCTTCGGCGACGTTGGCCGTGGTGCCTCGGAACCGAGGTCACGGGCGACGTCCATGGCGTACTTCGCGACCCCGGCCTTCCTGGCCCGTAGTCCGCGAGACCGGGAAAGTCGATCCGCGAACCCACACCGGAACTCATCGTCACGATACGCCCGTTCGGGCGGACCACCCCGTACGCCGCCCGGATGACGCCGATCACGCCGGAGTGGTCAGTGGTACGTCCGGCCGGCGCGTCGTGTGCCTCAGTTCGCGGAGTCGCCGGCGGCTGCGACGGCCGCTCGCACCTGCTGCGCGAAGCCCTTGACCGTGTAGTCGGCCGGCAGGCTGTCGATGAGCACGAGGTCCGAGATGGCGTTGTTGACGCGCAGCGGCAGGATCCTGCGGTAGTCCGGCGAGTTGTACCACTGCTCCGCTGCCTCGCGGGTGGGAAACTCCATCAGGACGACCAGCCCGGGCCACGCACCCTCCACGACGCTGGCCTCGCCGTTGGCCAGCCACTTCCCCCCGTACGGCTGGACGGTTGCCTCGACCTGCTCCAGGTAGGACAGCGCTTCGCTGTTCGGGACATCGCCGGGGATGCGCAGGTGGTTGATGAGATAGGTGCTCATGAGAGGTCTCCTGAGGTGTGCGAAACATTTGGATGATGTACATAATCTAACTGCCTCAGGTGCGGGGCGCAAGTTAGATGATGGCGATGTTCTAAATTGGGACGCCCGAAGCACCGGCGTGAGTAGGCATGCCGGCGGCATGGGGTGGGTGTCGGCTGGGTTGGGACAGTACGTGCCTGGTCACGAGGACGACCGCGAGCTCGCGGTCGTGCACGAAGTGCGCGGGGCCGGCCACCCGGGCGATCTTGTGGTGCTCCATCGCGGCGAGGTGCTCCAGGGTCCCGCGGACCGCGCCGCCGTCGTCCGGCCACATTGACGGCACTGCGGGCGTGCCCGTCGCGTGGCCGACGACCGCCGCGGGCAGGCCCAGTTCGCCGAGCAGGCCGAGCCGCGGGTCGTCCTCGCGCAGGTCCACCAGGAGCACGCCGTCCACCCGCCGCTCCGCCCGCCAGCGCCGGTACGCGACCTCCTCGGCCTCGACGTCCTCGGTCGCCCGGAGGAGCAGGCCGGTGCCGGTGGCGGCGAGCCCGGCCTCCGCACCGGAGATCAGCTGCTTGAAGAACGGTTCGATGCCGAGCACCCGGGCCGGCCGGTCCACGACCAGTCCGATCACGCCGGCCCGCCCGCCGGACAGCGGGCGGGCGGCGCTGCTGGGGTGCCGGCCCATCTGGGCGGCGATTTCCAGAATCCGTTCCCGGGTCCGCTCCGACACCCCGGCCTTGCCGTTGAGTGCATAGGAAACCGCACCCTTCGAGACCCCCGCGACCTTGGCGATGTCGGCGATCGTGGGGCGCTTGACGGGGCTCGTGGGCGCCTCGGGAGGAGCGGGACCCGGCCGGCGGCCCGTGCCTCTCGGATGGTCGGCCGGCTCAGCTGAACAGTGTTCACACGTTGGCGGTAAGGCAATCTGAAAAGCCTGTGACCAACAGACTCAACCGGTTCACGGAAAGTGTCCAGGCCAGGACCTCGATGCGCCGTCCGTACGTCGGCGCCTTCGAAGTTCGCTTTTCGTCCGGACCGGCGTCCAGGGGTTGCTCGGGGTTCGGATCATGTGATCGCGAGGCTCTCCAGGAAGCCCGAGAGCACGGTGTGCAGGATCTCGGCCTGTTCCACGGGCTTTCCCAGGAGGTCGACCAGGGTTTGTCGGATGCCGGGGTTCTTCACTCCGGCGGAGGTGAGGAGCAGTTTCATGGTGTCTCCGGCGCAGGGGGGCAACGGTCTGGGCGGTCAGGGAGCCTGGCCTGCCGCGGCGGGCGGGGCCGGTGGGGGCGTGCCGTTTGCGGTCAGGTGGGTCGGAGCCGTGTCCCGGGGCCGGCTGGGAGCTGATCGCTCCGGCGAGGTTCGGGCCTGGGCGTTGTGCACGCCGTGGCGCAGCTTGCCGACAGCATCGCGCAGATCAATATCTGAGCGGGCAGCCCCGGGTTGTCGGGAACTGCGCGTGACGCGATGTGCCGGTGCGTTTACGGATGCGGGTTCGTTATCATGCGCGACGTGAACTCTCGTGTGGTGCGCAGGCTTTGGGGGTTGGCAGGCGCCGCGGGGGCGTTCGCTGCGGTCGCCGCCGGATGGCAGGTGTTCGGCGATGTGGGCGCGGCGCAGTACGCGTTTGCCGGAGTGACCGCGCTGTGCGGCGGAGTGTTCGCCTGGTACCAGGCCGACACCACCGCGGTGCCCACCGCACCACGGGGTGTGGTGCCGCGCGAACTGCCGCGGGACATCGCCGATTTCACCGGCCGCGCCGGTGAACTCGCCGAGCTGGGTCGACTGCTGCGGCGACCGGGTCAGTCGCCCGGACCGCTCGTCGCCGTCGCGGGCAAGGGGGGCCTGGGCAAGACGACACTCGCGGTGCGGGCCGCGCAACGCCTCGCCGCCGACTACCCCGACGGGCAGCTGTTCGCGAATTTACGCGGCTACGACCCGCTGCCCGCCGAACCCGCCGAGATACTCGGCACCTTCCTGCGGTCGCTGGGCACAGAGCCGCGTGCGATCCCGGACGCGCTGCACGACCGCGAGCAACTGTTTCGCACCCTGACGGCCGGACGCCGGCTGCTCATCGTCCTCGACAACGCCAACGGGCCCCGGCAGGTGCGCCCGCTGCTGCCCGGCGGACCGGCAGCCGGGGTGATCGTCACCAGCCGCGTCGAGCTGCGCAGCATCGAAGGGGCTCACACCGTCGTGCTCGATCTGCTGGAGCCCGACGAGGCGGTCGAGTTGCTGGGCCGGGTCGCGGGCAGGGACCGGGTGGCGGACGATCCGCCGGCCGCACGGCAGCTGGCGGCGCTGTGCGGGTACCTGCCGCTGGCCGTACGCATCGCCGGTGCCCGCCTGGCCGAGCGGCCCGACCTGCGCCTGAGCGAGCTCGCAAGCCGCCTCGCCGATGAGCGCGACCGGCTGGACCATCTCGAAATCGGAGATCTCGATGTCCGCTCCTCTTTCATGATCAGCTACCGGGGCCTGCCGGAAGAGCAGCAGCGGGCGTTCCGGCTGCTCGGCCTCTTCCCCGGGAGCGACTTCGCGGCCTGGCCTCTCGGTGCGCTCATGGGCGTTCCGCTGCGCGAGGCCGAGCGTCACCTCGACGCGCTGGTGGCCGCGCAGCTGCTCGACGCGATCGGCCCCGACGAGACGGGCTCTGCCCGCTACCGCCTCCACGATCTGCTGCGTGCACTGGCCCGTGAGCAGCCCGAACCCGACGCCGCGGCGGCGGTCGGCCGGCTCCTGGGCGCGTACGTCTGTCTCGCGGCCGTCGCGGAGGACCGGTTCCAGCCCGGCGAGCTGCGCAAGACCAGTGCCCACCCGCGCCACGAAGTCGAGGCCGAGCACCGCGACGAGTTGCTGCGCGACCCGATCGCCTGGTTCATCGCCGAGCAGCACAATGTCGTGGCGTGCGTACGGATCGGGCACGAGCGGGAATTGTGGGACGCGACATGGGAACTGACCCACATCGCTGCGCCCTTCTTCGAGATGCTGGCCTTCTGGGACGGCTGGGGGGCGGCTGTGGAACTGGCCCTGGACGCGGCCCGGCGCTCGCACAACCGCTGGGCCGAATCGATCACGCTGTTCGACACCGGGGCGCTGTACCGCGATCTGGGCCGGGCCGACGAGGCGCTGGCCGCGTACGAACGGGCGCTGGCCGGGTACGAGGCGTCCGGCGACGAGCACGGCGTGGGCGCCGTCATGCTCGTACAGGGCATCATCCACCGGAACCGGGGAGCGTGGGAGGTGGCCGCACAGCGTCTGAGCGACGCGGCCCAGCGGCTGCGGACCGCCGGGGACGGCCGACTCGCCGCCCAGGCCGTGCGCAGCCTTGCGGTCGTCCGCTGCGGCCAGGGGCGCGTCGACGAGGCGGTGCCCTTGTTCGAAGAGGCGCTGGAGGAGTTCCGACGGCTCGGGGATCGGCGGGCCGAGGCCTACGCCTGGCGCGGTCTCGCGCAGGCCCAGCTCGACGGCCGCGAACTGGGCGCGGCAGCACGGTCGTTCGACAAAAGCCTTGGACTGACCCGGCAGCTGCGCGACAGGCGGGGTGAGGCCAGGGCACTGCAAGGACTCGGCCGGGTCGGCGCCGCCGAGGGCGCCACCGCTGCGGCACTGCGGCGGTTCGCGCAGGCCCGGCAGATCGCCGACGAGGCTCACGACCAGGTACTGGCCGGGGAACTCGACGCCGACATCTCGGCCGTGAGCCGGCCGTAGCATCTCTGTGGACCTCTGCGTCCGCATGGTCCGCCTATTGACGGACGGTCAAAGTTGGGGGTCTCACTCACGCGATCTATTCCCTCAAACCAGCCCCCTTAGGGCCTGTCCGGCGGATCTTTCCGGGCTCGGCTTCCTGACACGGCTGCGTTACTGGGCGGCACCATGGCTGACCGCACTGTTACGCAAGCGTTGGCCACCGTTCGGCGGCCCACTCCAGCCATCCTGACCACCCAGGAGGCGGACCTTCTACCTCGTGCCCGTCGAGCTCTGTGGCGTCGGGCTCCTCGAACAGCGTCCTCCAGTGCAAGAGGTCCGTCTCGCTCATCACGAAGGTCTGGTCAGGGGTGGTTGACTGACGATGGGCGATCCGAGCGCGTTGGGTCTCATGGTCCACTGGCACGTAGACGAGCTGGCAGGACGCGCCCGCAGACTCCACCAACCAGCGGATCGCGGACCTCTCGTCACGAGACCAGCATCCGAAATCCAGGACCACGTTCGTTCCCAGCTTCAGCGCCTCCAGGCCCAGCCAGAGCAGTCGTCCTTCCAGCACCTCGCGCTTTCCTGCCGGCTGCGGGTCGCCGAACAGCGGGCGCATCCACTCATCCGGTGTCAGCCGCAGCGCGTTGTACTCGGTGGCCAGCTGTCGAGCTCTCGTGGTCTTTCCGGCCCCGGGCAGGCCAACGGTCAGGAACAACGTCGTCACGCCCAGATCTTGCCACGAAGGGCCAAGGGATCAGGGCTTGAGCCAAAGGCGGATCGAAGCCACGGTGACGGTGCCATGGAAGACATAGGCGCGCTTGTTGTAGCGGGTGGCCACGGCTCTGGAGTGCTTGAGCTGGTTGATCGTGCGCTCGACCTCGTTGCGGCGCCGGTACATCTCCTTGTCGAAGCCCGTGGGCCTGCCGCCTCGGCTGCCTCGGCGCCGACGGATGGCCCGCTGGTCCTTCGGCTCGGGGATGGTGTGCTTGATCTGGCGTCTGCGCAGGTAGCGCCGGTTGCGGCGTGAGCTGTAGGCCTTGTCGCCGCCAAGGTGGTCGGGGCGGGTACGCGGGTGCCCGCCGCCAGGCCGCTTGACCCGGATCCGTTCGAGCACGGGGATCAACTGCGGGCTGTCGCCCCACTGTCCGGGTGTGATCAGCAGGGCCAGCGGTCGACGTCCGCCTTCGCCGGCGAGGTGGATTTTGCTGGTCAGGCCGCCCCGGGAGCGTCCGAGTCCTTCGTCGGGGCGGTGCCGCCGAGGCGTTGACCTTTTTTCGAGACTCGCGGCGTTCTGCGCGGGGCACCGGCGGCGTGCTGGTGGGCCCGGCACGAGGTCGGATCCACGCTGACCATGCTCCAGTCCACCCGACCGCGGGCATCGGCGTCGGTGAGGACCATCTGGAAGACCATGTCCCAGGTGCCGTTTGCTGACCAGCGCCGATGCCGCTCGTAGACGGTCTTCCAACTGCCGAACCGCTCGGGCAGGTCACGCCAGGGGACTCCGGTCCGGATCCGGAACACGATCCCGTTGATCACCCGACGGTGGTCGCACCACTGACCGTCCCGACCACCGGACTTCGGCAGATGCGGCTCAAGCCGCATCCACTCGTCGTTCGTCGGATCTCCCCGCCCCACGACCAGAGCAACGATCCCATCGTCGGACGGTCATAAGATCCGCCGGACAGGCCCTGAACTCCTGCGCTGCCAGGTCCGCGAACGCTCCCGGCGATGAGAGGACCCGACCCTGGTGGTGCTGGACACCCAGAGCCTCCATGTGGCCGCCGGGGTCCCCGCCTCCACGACCGGTCACGATCCGGCGAAACGAGTCTCGGGCCGCAAACGTGGCCTGGCCGTGGACGTACTCGGCCTGGTCATCGCGGTCGTCGTCCTCGCCGCGAACACGCACGACAACGCCACGGGCACGGCCTTGCTGGACCGGGCCGTCGAGTAGACCGGCGGTACCGTCCGCAAAGCCCTGGTCGACCGGGGCTTCAGGAACAAGGTCGTCGAGCACGGCGCCGGACTGGGAATCGACGTTGAGATCGTCGCACGCAACCCGCAGGCAAAGGGGTTCGTGCCACAGCCGAAGCGGTGGAGGGTCGAGCAGACCTGCGGGGTTTTGATACTGCACCGGCGCCTGGTCCGTGACTACGAGCACCGCCCCTCCACTTCCGCCTCCCGCGTCTACTGGGCGATGACCCACGTCGTGGTCCGACGCCTCGTCGGCGCGAACACCCCCACTTGGCGTACGGTGCCGGCGATGCCGGCATGAACATTCGGCCCCTGCGCGAAGCCCTGGACCTCCAGCATGACGCCGCCCGGGCCCTGACCGACGACCTCCGCGCACAGATCGACGACCTTCAGACCCGGCTGCGGGAGGCCGAGACGCACCTGGAGCACCTCACGATCACCCGCAAGACCGTCACGGGCGTCGCTGACCGGCTCCTGGCCGTCGGACCGGACTTGCCCGAGCACCCGGACTACCCCCGCATCCTCGCCGCCTTCAACCACACGACCGGGTCACTACAGGCCAAGGAGGTCTGCGAAGCCCGCGGCCACGGACTCCTGCCGAAGAACGTCGAAGGCGCCCGCGTCAAGCTGAAACGCCTGGTCAAACTGGGGATCCTTACCGAGGCCGACAGCGGCAGCTTCACCAGGAAGCAGTGAGCGGCCAGCAGCCTGCAGACTCACCTCGATGTGACCATCCGCTCCAGTTGGAGTTCGTCGACTACGCGGTTTCCAGGACCACAGCGGGGAGTTTCGCCTCCAGGACCTGCCCCCGCGGCAGGGTGAGGCCGAAGCATCGTTCGATGATCTCCAATGTAGTGCGGTGCACCTCACGGCGAGGCACGGTGGCGTCTGGCAGGCCAGCATCAGCCAGCATCCCCTCAACGCGTTCCGCCACCTCGCGATCACCGTTCACGCCGTTGTATCCCCATGAACGGTCCAGGTGGAGATTGAAGGAACACATAAGACGATCGTCATGAAAGTAGGAGAACTGAGGCGGTACAGGCTTACCGTTCTCCTCTTCGAACTCCAGCTGGAAGACGTGTGCGCCACCCCGCGAAACGGGTGGCTGCCGTCCGAACTCCGCCTGCCAGCCACCGTACTTGATCACAAAGACAAGCTCGCCGAACTCTCCATAACGCAGACCTATTGCAGGGTAGGGGGCCCAGGGCCCCTCCTCCACGACATCGATCAGATCCTTGCCGGTGAGGCGGCCCAGAACACGCGCCGTACGCGTCGGCCCGAACACCGACGCGGTCAGCCGAGTCACCAGCTCTTCGGTGCCCAGCCCCCGAGCGAGCACCACGCTGTAGCCACCGAAGGCGATCGACCGAGGAGCAGCAAGCCATGTAAGTCCGTCGGTCATGGTGATCATCGTGACGCATCTTTGCCGGCCATGTCATCGGGCCCCTCGGCCATCCTCCAGCCAAGTTATTGACCCGCCGCGCCCACGCGCCACTGAAGGGCTTCGCCATATCCGAAATGGACATGCACTCGCGAACCGCCCTCTGGGACAGACGCTGTCTTGGTCGTGTGCCGTCCAATCGAGTGCTCTTTTCCTGACTCCTTGGCAGTCCTCTCCTACACAACCGGCACGCTGACATAGCGTCGAGATGATCTACCTCTACGAAGGAGCAAGCATGACGGAAGAAATCCCCCTGTGCCCTCCCTGGTGGCCCAGGCTCGTTTGGGACTTGCACCAATGGCCCCACCCGCCCGGTGGAGGACCCGGGCCGATCAACTTCCCCCCCGCCATCCATGACATGATGGCAGCCGTCAGCATCCACAGCCTTTCCTATTGGATGCTCGACCAAGAGGAAGCGGCACGCATTCGACACGTTGCAGAGGGATGCCTCTCAACAACGGCCAGCCAGCTCAGCGAACTTCACGAGCGAGGAGCTACGACCTGAAGGTCCGGCACGGTCATCTCTGCCAGTGCCCACGTCACGGAAACCGCCACGGGAAGGAAGATATCCAGATCCGCATCTGGCAGATCCGGCCCCTCCGTCAACTCGCGTGCATAGTAGCCGAACCTGCCGTCGTCCTTCTGCTGGGACTCCAGATATGTCGCCGCGTAATCGAAAGTCTCGGAGTCGCCAGACTTGAGGTATGCGAGGGTCCGCAGTAGGGCGGATCCAAGAATGAAATCATACTCTCGGAGTTTTTGCAGGGCGAGCACGGACAGTGAATCCATAAGATCGTCAGTGGCACCCGAAGCCTCTCGTGAACCGAAAAGCGTCACCCCTGCTACCGCATTGCACAGCTGTTGTATCTTGGCGGAGTCGGCCAACAACAGTGATTGACCAAGGGGCGGCAGATCACTGTCGCTCTGGTGACCTATCAGAGACGGTCCTCCGTTCACAGCATCCAGGAGGTACGCCAGGCCTTTCAGCTGTGTCGGAATAGTGTCCAAGTTGCGCAGTGCGCGTGTTGTGTCCTGGGTGAATGAAACCAATACTGAGGACTCGACACCTCGCCTTCGCATGATGTCACAACCCAGCACCAGCAATTTCGCGTCCTGAGCAAATGGGTCGAATGTCCCATCGGCTATTTCACGCGCAAGCGTCTGGTTGACCTGCGTAGCCATCACATCAGCGAATGAGGCAGCGTCAGGCACCTTGGCCTTCTCTGCGATTGACAAGCCCAACAGCGACTGCAGTTGGTGCTTCGCTGAGGCGGCTGGAAGGTGCGCGGTCTCGAAGATGAACTTGGTTGCCCGGTCCACACTGCAGTGACGTTTTGGCATCTGCTCCGTCTCCTTCAGCGACCGCTCAGCACTGCAAGGCCAGCCAACGCTGATACGAGAGTCGTGTGGTAGCAGGATTCGGCCTCCGACTCGGCCCCCATGCCGCTGCCCGTCACCTGGTCCTCCCTCAGGCGGGCCCGCAGGCCGGGAACCGCGCCGTCCGGGCGTTGTGCCGAGGCCAGAGCTTCCCACCCGAGGTCATCAAAACGAGTCGGTTGCCGTAGACATTGGGCCGAAAGAAGCAGTTCAGCTGTCAGGTCCCAGTCGCAAGCGATGATATACATGCCTAGAAGCGAGCGAACGAGTTTTGCGAGTCTTTTTATTTCATCCTCGCTTATCCCTTCGGCTGGGCGATGTCCTAGGTCAGCTGCATAGAAGATGACGTGGGTGAGGACATAGGATTCTGCTCGAGACACATAGATGGGATTCACCGGCTGTGCCGCCATCGTTCGCCGATACAGCATTTGATAAGAAGGCAGACGGTGGTTTACCCCGCTTAGGTCGAGTGCATGGTGAAGCTCCATCATCCGGTGAGGAGGGAGCGCAGGAGCTGTCACCGAGCTCACCTCCACCAGCCTTTCGAACGATGTCCGGAACTCACGCCCGTCGAGTCTCCCACCCCGTTCGAGAGCCGCCGCGACCACAAGGTGGGGCACCATGGTTTCCGGCTCTCGGAACGGGCGTTCACGGTAGGTTGGGGAGTGGTTGGCGGCCTCCAGGGAGTCCAAGAACCGCGCGACTACGGACGGGTCCACGGTCCCCAGGCAGTGCTGGGCAGACAGAGTGAGGATCGCCAGCTCCGACAGCGGGATTTCACACAATCCGCTCAGCTCGCCGTTTTTGAAAGGGTCGAATTGGGACAGGTTCTTTCCTATCCAACTCATCGACCCTTCTACAACCTGCTCCACCGTGGCGCGATCGGTCACAGGTCACACTCACATACGGCATGGGGGTCGTCGCCCGAAGCACATACCCACCACGCGCGTTCTCCTTGACGGTAGCGCGCCATGTTGCGTGCAAGCTCGGGGACAACATCCCTCAACGGGGCGTCGAGGTCTATCATTCCCGCGTCCTGCAAGCGCCCTATCTGCTGTTCCATTTCTTCACGACTAGGGCGTGAGGCAGGGTGCTTGTTTTCCATGGGAAGTCACCTTTCTCTCTCTACTGCAGGTGGTCGCACCAACCCTGGTCGCCGGCGAGCCAATAGCCGCCAGCCTGGGCCTTGATGTCACTCGCCCGCCGCGGATACCGCTGGTCGAGTACGTCAATGACGTCCCGCGCAGGGGCATCCAAATCGATTACACCCTCGTCGTGAAGGTGCTGGACGTGCTCATAGATCTCGGACTCTGCTTCGGCTATCGCACGTCGCATGCTTTCGGATTCGTGTTCGCTGCCGGGCCCGGTACCGGGTGACGTCACGGTGCCTCCCTCTGGAGAATTGGTTCGTCTCAACCAGGTTGCAACATTCTGGCGCCAGCAGCAACTGGACGCCCGCTCCTGGAAGTCACTGCACAGGTCGGGCTACTGTCGCTGGCTTGCAGGAGCGCAAGAAGGAGAGGAGCCTGGCAAAGTTAAGGACACTCTTTCGGACGTGTGACTACCATCGAAGATGTATAAGCAAGTATGGCTCGTGTACAGTTCCACCAACAGAAAGACCGTCTGCGATCAGCACTGGAGAAGACCCGAGATCCTCCCGCGACGGTACGTAACTCGCTGGATACAACTGAATCCAAGGGAGTGTCTAATAAACGGCGGATCTGTTGATCATGGAGACGCCAAGTGAGTGAGATGACGATCGAGCACGAGTCCGTGCCTGAGTTGGCCGGTGCGGC
>NZ_JOHY01000051.1 GCF_000721495.1 Streptomyces sp. NRRL F-5123 | reverse complement strand
CGGCCGGGGCGGCCGCCGGGGCGGGGGCGGGCGCGGGAGGGGCGGCCGGAACGGGAACGGCCGCCGGGGCCGGCGCGGGTGCCGGGGCCCAGCCGGGGCCGTTGACGAGGTGGCCGAGCCGGTCGCGCCAGCTGCCCGCCCTCGCGAGGTCGCGCGCGATGGCGGCGTACTCGTGGGTGGCGACGCGCAGCGGGTTGTACGTCGCGATGTTCTTCGTCAGGCCGTAGACGGGGCGCTCGGTCTCGGCGGTGAAGGAGCCGAAGAGGCGGTCCCAGACGATGAGGATGCCGCCGAAGTTGCGGTCGAGGTAGCTGCCCTGCGACGCGTGGTGGACGCGGTGGTGCGAGGGCGTGTTGAGCACGAACTCCAGCGGCCGGGCCAGCTTGCCGATGCGCTCGGTGTGGATCCAGAACTGGTAGACGAGGCTGACCGACGAGCAGAAGGCGAGCGCCGCCGGGTGCACGCCGAGCGCGACGAGCGGCAGGTAGAACGGCCAGGACGTCAGGCTCGTCCAGGGCTGCCGGAGCGCGGTGGAGAGGTTGAAGTTCCGGCTGGAGTGATGCACGACGTGGCAGGCCCACAGCAGCCGGACGACGTGGTGCCCGCGGTGCGACCAGTAGTAGAAGAGGTCCTGTGCGAGCAGCATCAGCAGCACCGTCCACCAGTGCACCGGCACCCGCAGCGGGGTGAGGGCGTAGAGGGCGGAGTACACGGCGACGATCGGGATCTTCCACAGCGCGTCGGTGAGCAGGCTGCCCAGGCCCATCGACAGGCTCGCGGCGGTGTCCCGGCCCGCGTACCCGGCGGCGTCCTCGTCGGGGTGAACGCGGTAGCTGACCATCTCCACGACCGTGAGCAGCACGAAGGCGGGTATCGACCACAGGACGACATCGGGCAGTTGCGGCATGCGCGCACCATAGAGGCACGTCCCGGGCGGGCACCAGAGGTTGTTACCGATTGGTACGGTCGCGTACGCGTCAACACGGCGGGGCGCCGCGCGGTCCCGCGGTCCGGACGGGGATGATCCACTGTCGGCGCGGCGCCGTATCCTCCTGACCATGCTGGACAACCCGACCGCGCCGCCCCTGCCCACGCCCTGGCCCGAGAGCTACCCCGGGGGCTACGCGGTGGTCGACGTCGAGACCACCGGTCTGGGCCGGGACGACCGGATCGTGTCCGCCGCGGTCTACCGCCTCGACGCCCGCGGGGATGTCCAGGACCACTGGTATTCGCCGGTCAACCCGCAGCGCGACCCGGGCCCGGTGTGGATCCACGGGCTGACGGCCGCCGCGCTCGCCGACGCCCCGCTCTTCCCCGAGGTCGCGGACGAGCTGGCCGAACGCCTCGCGGGCCGCGTGCTGGTGGCCCACAACGCGGTCTTCGACTGGTCGATGCTGGCCCGCGAGTACGCCCGCGCCCGGTCGGCGGCGCCGGTCGAGCAGCGGCTGTGCACGATCGTGCTGTCCAAGGAGCTGCGGCTGCCGCTGGCCAACCACAAGCTGGAGTCGCTGGCCGCGCACTACGGGGTGGTCCAGCAGCGCGCCCACCACGCCCTGGACGACGCCCGGGTGCTCGCCGAGGCCTTCCGGCCGAGCCTGCACCTGGCCGCAGCCGCGGGGCTGCCGCTGCCGCTGCACACGTGCCGCCCGCTGACGGAGTGGGTCGACGCCCCGGTGCCCGCGCCGCGTTACGGGCGGCTGTACGGGTCGGGCCCGCGCTCCGGCTGGCGGCCGGCCCGCAGGCGCCCGGCGTGCCCGTACCCGAACCCGGGGCGGCTCACGCGGGGCGGGGCGCTCGTGCAGGGGATGCGGGTGGCCTTCTCCGGCGACACCGGGATAGACCGCGAGCTGCTGGAGGACCGGGCGACGGACGCGGGGCTGCACGTGGCGTCGTCGGTGAGCCGGCTCACCAGCCTGCTCGTCACCAACGACCCGGATTCGCCCACGAGCAAGGCGGCCAAGGCCCGGGAGTACGGGACGCCGGTGATCGACGAGCGGGAGTTCACCGAGCTGCTCAAGGCGGTCACCCCGGCGCAGGACGTGCACGGCTGACGGTGCAGGACGTGCCCGGCTGACCGCGCGGGACGTGCACGTCCTGCGGGTGCACGGCCCGCGGCGCGGGCGGGTACGGGCCCCGGCGTACGGCCGCCGTCCGGGTGGCAGTCGGGCAACACTCCGGCACGCGGGTTGCCCGGGCCGTCCGCGGACCGCAGCCTGTGCCCCATGGCACGATGCGAAGTCTGCGGAAACGATTATGCGATGACGTTCGAGGTGCACGCGCAGGGCGCAGTGCACGTCTTCGACTGCTTCGAGTGCGCCGCCCACCGGATGGCGCCGATCTGCGAGCACTGCCGGGTGCAGATCCTCGGGCACGGCGTCGAGGTCGACGGCCACTTCTACTGCTGCGCGCACTGCGCCGCCGCGGAGGGCGCCGCCGGCATCGTCGACCACGTCGAGTCCCCCGCCCCGGCCTGAGACCCGGGCCACCGCCCGGCGGGTCTGCGGCGGCCCGCCGGAGACCCCTACCCGCGGGCGCCCCGCGGCCGGGTTGTACCGTCGTGGGGTGTACCGCTTCCTGCTGTCCCGCCAATGGGTCGTCCTCACCCTCGTCGGCCTCGTGCTGATGCCGGTGATGGTCAGACTCGGCTTCTGGCAGCTGCACCGGCACGAGCACCGGGTGGCCAACAACCACCTCATCGCCGCGGCTCTCAAGGCCGCACCGGTCCCGGTGGAGTCGGTCACCTCGCCCGGTTTCCAGGTGCCGCACGAGGACCTCTACAAGACCGTCACCGCGCGCGGCCACTACGACACCGCCCACGAGGTCGTCGCCCGGCACCGCACCGCGGGCAACTCCGGCTCCGACGACTCCTCCGGCGGCGGCGAGCAGGTCGGCTACCACGTCATCACCCCGCTCGTCCTGGACGACGGCCGCGCGGTGCTGGTCAACCGCGGATGGGTCGCGCCCGGCGACGACCCGACGAAGTTCCCCAAGATCGCCCCGCCACCGTCCGGCGAGGTCACCGTCACCGGGCGGCTGCGCCCGGACGAGACCAGCGCCGCGACCGGCATCCGCAACCGCACGGGCCTTCCCGACCGGCAGATCATGCTGATCAACGGCACGCAGGTGAAGAGCGCCGGCCACCTCACGGCGCAGGTGCTCGGCGGATACCTGGAGCTGGTGTCCCCCGTGCCGAAGCCCGGCCCCGGGCAGCCCGGCCCCGTCCCCGAGCCTGACCACCAGAGCATCGGCCCGCACATGGCGTACGCGATCCAGTGGTGGCTGTTCACCGCGATGGTGCCGGTCGGCTGGGTGGTGCTGCTGCGTCGGCAGCGCGCGGAGATCCTCGCCGAGCGCGCGAAGCAGGCCGCGGAGCCGGCCGAGCCGCACGAGCCGGAAGGCAGTGTTCCGGTAGCGGTGCGGTAGCCGCACCAGCACACTCGACACCAGGACCGGAAGCGACGAGGCGGGGCCGTGCCAGGACGTATCGAGGACTACGCACTCATCGGGGATCTCCAGACCGCCGCGCTCGTCGGCCGGGACGGATCGGTCGACTGGCTGTGCCTGCCGCGCTTCGACTCCGCCGCGTGCTTCGCGGCGCTGCTCGGCGACGAGGACAACGGCCGCTGGCGGATCGCCCCGCTGGACGGCACGTCCGACGAGTGCAGCGAGCGCTCCTACCGCGGCGACACCCTCGTCCTGGACACGGTCTGGCACACCCCGGACGGCACGGTCAAGGTCACCGACTTCATGCCGCAGCGCGACCACGCGCCCGACCTCGTACGAATCGTCGAGGGCGTGTCCGGCGAGGTCGCCGTGCGCAGCGAGCTGACGCTGCGCTTCGACTACGGCAGCGTCGTGCCGTGGGTGCGCCGCACCAACCACCAGCGGGTCGCGGTCGCCGGGCCCGACGCCGTATGGCTGCGCACCGAACCGCCGCTGCCGATGTACGGCAAGGACATGCGCACGTACGCGGACGTCACCGTCGCGGCGGGCGACCGGGTCGCCTTCGTCCTGACCTGGCACTCCTCGCACACCGGCACACCGCACCGGATCGACCCCTTCGAGGCGCTGGACCAGAGCGTCGAGGACTGGGAGCAGTGGTCGGCGAAGTGCTGCTACCAGGGGCCGTGGCGGGACGCCGTGCTGCGCTCCATGATCACCCTCAAGGCGCTCACCTACGCGCCCAGCGGCGGCATCGCCGCGGCCGCGACCACCTCGCTGCCCGAGGAGATCGGCGGGGTGCGCAACTGGGACTACCGCTACTGCTGGCTGCGCGACGCCGCGCTGACGCTCAACGCGCTGGTCTCCGGCGGCTTCCTCGCCGAGGCGCAGGCCTGGCGCGACTGGCTGCTGCGGGCCGTCGCCGGCGACCCGGCCGACCTGCAGATCATGTACGGCATCGCGGGCGAGCGGCGGCTCACCGAGTACGAGGTCCCCTGGCTCAAGGGGTACGCGGGCTCCGCCCCGGTGCGGGTCGGCAACGCCGCGGCCGGCCAGCTCCAACTGGACGTCTACGGCGAGGTGCTGGACTCCCTCTTCCTGGCCAGGAACAGCGGCCTGCGCGACGAGCCGCACGCCTGGAACCTGCAGCGCGCCCTCATGGAATTCCTGGAGGGCAAGTGGCGCGAGCCCGACGAGGGGCTGTGGGAGGTGCGCGGCCCGCGCCGGCACTTCGTGCACTCCAAGGTCATGGCGTGGGTCGCGGCGGACCGCGCGGTGCGCACCCTGGAGGCGCACCCCAAGCTGCGCGGCGACGCGGACCGCTGGCGCTCCATGCGCATGCAGGTGCACGCCGAGGTGTGCGAGAAGGGCTACGACGCCGAGCGCAACACCTTCACGCAGTCCTACGGCTCCGCCGAGCTGGACGCCGCCACGCTGCTGATCCCGCAGGTCGGCTTCCTGCCGGCGACCGACCGGCGGGTGGCCGGCACGGTCGAGGCGGTCCGCCGCGAGCTGGACCACCAGGGCTTCGTACGGCGCTACTCCCCCGGCGCCGGGAACGTCGACGGGCTGCCCGGCAGCGAGGGCGCCTTCCTCGCCTGCTCGTTCTGGCTCGCCGACGCGCTGCACGCCACCGGACGCAAGGACGAGGCCACCGAACTCTTCGAACGGCTGCTGACCGTACGCAACGACGTCGGGCTGCTCGCCGAGGAATGGGACCCGGTCGCCGGGCGCCAGCTGGGCAACTACCCGCAGGCGTTCAGCCATGTCGGCCTGGTCAACACCGCTCTCGCCCTCACAGGACTCGACGGAAGGACGCCCTGAGATGGACCTCGGACTCAAGGACCGGGTGTACGTGGTGACGGGCGGCGGGCGCGGCCTCGGCCTCGCCGCCGCCCGCGAACTCGCCGCGGAGGGCGCGAAGGTCGTGGTCTCCGGGCGCACCGCCGCGACGGTGGACGCCGCCGCGGCCGAGATGGGCGGGCCCGAGCGGGCGCTCGGCGTCGTCGCGGACAACGCGGACCCGGCGACCGCCGAGACGCTGCTCGCCACCGCCCGCACCCGGTTCGGGGCGCTCGACGGAGTGCTCATCAGCGTCGGCGGGCCACCCGCCGGGGCCGCGGCCGACATGACGGACGAGCAGTGGCTCGCCGCCTTCCAGTCCGTCTTCCTCGGGGCGGTACGGCTCGCCCGCTCCGCCGCGGCGTCCCTCGGCGAGGGCGGCGTCATCGGGTTCGTGCTCTCCGGCTCCGTCCGGGAGCCCATTCCGGGGCTCGCGATCTCCAACGGGCTGCGGCCGGGGCTCGCCGGCTTCGCCAAGACCCTCGCCGCGGAGGTCGGTCCCCGCGGGATCCGGGTCGTCTGCCTGCTCCCCGCGCGCATCGACACCGACCGCGTGCGCGAGCTGGACTCCCTCGCGGGCGACCCCGACGCCGCGCGCGCCGGCCACGCCGCCCGCATCCCCCTGCGCCGCTACGGCACCCCCGAGGAGTTCGGCCGCACCGCGGCCTTCCTCCTCTCCCCCGCGGCCTCCTACCTGACGGGCATCGTGCTCCCCGTGGACGGCGGAGCGCTGCACTCCCTGTGAGGACTCCCCGTCAGGCGCCGCTCCGGGTCAGGTGACCCGGCTCGCCCGGTGGCGGACGGGCCTCAGCCGCGCCTCGGCCGGCAGGGTGTCGAGGCCCGCGGAGGTGCGGGCGCGGTCGAGGACGTGGGAGTCGAGGCCGGCGACGACGTCCTCGGGGGTCGCGCGGGGTTCGAGGCCGAGGACGAGGCGGGCCTCGGGCGAGTTGCGCCGCCCGGTGAGCCGCGCCCCCGCCCACTCGACGCCTTCCGCTTCCTCCGCCTCGGCGCGCAGCACGGTCTCCAGGGCGCGACCGCGCAGCAGCGCGCCCTGGCCGTCGCCGCTGTCGATCCTGATCTGCCGCAGCCGCCGGCTGCGGAACTGGGCGAGCAGCCACCACAGGCCGGCGAGGAAGAGGACGCCGAGCACGGCGAAGACGACCGGCCACCACCAGCCGTCGGAGCGGTAGCGGGTCCTGCTGCGGTCGGTGAGCAGCACGTCCTTGGGCCCGGTGAAGGGCCACCAGCCGGGCATCGTGAAGCCCCAGTGGCGCTGGAGGTCGAGGCTGCCGACGAGCACCGACAGGCCGAGCACCAGCAAGGCCAGCCCGATCAGGGCGAGCAGCACCCGGTTGACGGTCGTCCGCACGGCGCCCTCACCCCTTCTTCTCGGCCCGGTGGAGGTGGATGTGCAGGTGCGGCGCCCTGGCGAGTCCCAGCTGCCGCACGGCCTCGCCGAGCGCGGCCGTCAGGTCGTCGCGCACCTCTTCCAGTTCGCGGAAGTGGGAGAAGGCGCGGGCCTTGATACGGCGGCGGCCGACCTCGACGCGGGCCGAGCGCACCCCGGAGACCTCCATCGCCCGGTCGCGCAGCACGAGCGCGGCGGCGCGCCGGTCGAGCCCGGCGCGGACCCCGTCCGCCCCGTTGCGCGCCATGGGCAGCAGGCCGCGCTCGCCGGGGGTCAGGGCGAGGACCAGCAGCCACAGCCCGAGGGCGGCGCAGACCGCGGCGCCCACGATGATCCAGACGTTGTCGAGGTGCCGGGTGGCGAGCTCGTCGGCGAGGGTCTTGCGCCACTGCATCGCCTGCCGGTCGGCACGCACCGACGCGATGTCGTAGAGGAAGAGCCCCGTCAGCCCCAGGCCCACGGCGGCGGTGAGCGCGGCGGGGACGCGGCGGCCGGCCCAGAAGCGGCGGACCTTGGGGCCCTCTCCCCCGCCGGGCAGCCCGGACGTCACCGCGTAGGGCTTGATGACGGTCCGCTGGGCGATGCTGGCCCGGGCGTTCTCCTCGTCGGACTTGCCCGGGTCCTGCTCGCGGTATTCGTAGCTGCCGCCGCTGCCGCCGCTGTCGTCGCTCACTCCACCCTCCCCTCGTCACGCTCGGCCGCCGTGGAGTGCAGTCGCTCCACGTCGACGGCCACCTCGGGTACATCCATACCCGTCAGGGACTCGACTCTCCCCGTGACATGGCGGCGGACCGTGCCGCAGACCGCGCCGATGTTCGCCGGGTAGCCGAGTTCGAGGGTCAGCCGGAGCCGGGCGGTGTCCTTGCGCACGGACACCGAGGCGTGCGGGCGGGCGTCGCGCGGGACGAGGTCGGCGCCCGGCGCGTCCGTGAGGACCTCACCCGCGGCCTGGGCGGCGATCTTGGCTACGACCCGGTCCGCGATACGCAGCGCCCCGCGCTCGGCCGCGGGGAGCTGTCCGGGAACCGCCGGTGCCATCAGCGCCGCCGGTCACGGTCGCGGTCGCGGTCCCTGGTGCGGAAGAAGTCCCCCGGTTCGAGGTCCCCGTCGAAGAACTTGCCCGCCACGAAGCCGACCGCCCCGAGCAGCGCCACCACGAGGAACGCGCCGAAGCCGCCGAAATAGCCGGCGAACCCCAGTGCCATGCCGGCCGCGAGGCCGATCACCGCCATGCTCATCGTCCGCTCCAGGTCCGTCTCGCCGCTTCAGGTGCCGGGTGCCGGGCAGTCGCCACTACTGGACCCGCTGCTCACGGTCGTCATCATCGTCGTCGTCGGGCAGCTTGACGTCGCCCACGGCGATATTGACCTCGACGACTTCGAGGCCGGTCATCCGCTCCACCGCCGCGATGACGTTCTCCCGCACCGCGCGGGCGACATCGACGATGGAGACGCCGTACTCGACGACGATGTCGAGGTCCAGCGCCGTCTGCACCTCGCCGACCTCGGCCTTGACGCCGCGGGTCGCCGAGCGCGTGCTGCCCGGGACGCGGTCGCGCACCGCGCCGAACGTCCGGGACAGGCCCGTGCCCATGGCGTGCACGCCCACCACGTCGCGCGCGGCGAGCCCGGCGATCTTCTCCACCACGCCGTCCGCGATGGTGGTGCGGCCCCGGCTCGCGGGGTCGCCGAGTGCCTTGCGCGCCGCGCCGCCCGCCGTTCCCTTGTCGAGGGTCCGGCCGCCGTCGCCTGCGGCCGAGCCCTCGGGCTCCGGCCGGTTGTGCTGCCCGCTGTCCGTCATCGCGAGTCGTCCCTTCGTATGGGCTGCTCCGTGCACCACACTATGTGCGCATGCCCCGGAGCGCTCCGGGGATGCGTCCAGAGGAGACCGCCACCACCCCCGATCGAGTGGTTGCACACCGGAAGGCGATGAGACCTGGTGACCATGGACCGACTGGCCAGGACGGTACGGGAACAGGTCGCGCTGGGACGCCTGCTGCCGCTGGGCGAGGCGGAGGACTCCGCCTGGATCACCGAGAGCGCCGCCGTCGCCGCGCTGCGCCGGACGGCTGACGCGCTGCCGGGCGTACGGCTGGGCGCGCTGGTGATCGAGCTGGACGGGGACGGCGACAGGGCCGACGGCGCGGCGGACGGCGGACCACGGGGCCTGCCGGGAGGCGCACCGGGCGGGGCATCGGGCGGCGGTGCGGGCGGTGGGCCGGGCGAGGGGGCGTCAGGAGCCGTCGCGGCCAGGTCCGAAGGGGCCGCGCCGGTGGGCGCCCTGCCGTACGGGCCGCTGCGGATCACCGCGGACTTCGCGGCCACGCCGGACGACCCGCTGCCGCGCACCGCGGAACGGCTGCGGGCCGTGCTGTGGGCGTCCGCGCGGGAGGGCCTCGGGGTGCCGGTGCGCTCGGTCGACCTCGCGGTGACCGCGCTGCTGGACGAGCTGCCCGCGCCGGACGCGGTGCTGGAGGGCGTGGTGGTCGAGGGCGAGGGCCCGCCGGAGGTCACGGACGGGGCCGCGGGCGGGCCCGCCGACCGGGTCGCGGCGGCCGCGCTCGCGGTGCCCGGCGTGCTGCGGCTGTCCCGGCGGCTGGCGGGCTTCGGCACGGGTGTACGGGTACGCGACACGCCGGACGGCCGCCGGGTGCAGGTGCAGCTGACGGTGGCGGCGGGGAACCGCCCGTACGCGGTGGCCCGCGCGGTGTCCGCCGCCGTCACGGCCGCGGCGGCGGACGGCGCGCCGGGCCCGGTCGCGGCGGCGGTCGTGGTGACCGGAACGCAGTGATCCGGGCCCGCCGGCCCTGCCCGCGGCCCGGCTACTCCGCCGCGCCCGCCAGATCCCGCAGCCGCCGGCCCTGGGCGGCGCGCTCGGCCGCGTACTGCGCGTCCTCGGCATGGGACCGGGCGGTACGGAGCAGGGCCTTCGTCTCGTTGACGGCGTCGCGGGGCGGGGCGAGCAGCGCGGCGGTCAGGTCGGCGACGGCGGCGTCCAGCTCGGCGGCGGGCACCACGAGGTTGGCGAGCCCGGTGCGCTCGGCCTCGTCCGCGTGCACGGAGCGGCCGGTCACGCAGATCTCCAGCGCGCGGCCGTAGCCGACCAGCTCGGCGAGCGGCTTGGTGCCGGTGAGGTCGGGCACCAGGCCCAGGCTGGTCTCGCGCATGGCGAACTGCACGTCGTCCGCACACACCCGCAGGTCGCAGGCCAGCGCGAGCTGGAATCCGGCCCCGATGGCATGGCCCTGGACGGCGGCGACCGTGATCAGGTCGGTACGCCGCCACCAGGTGAAGGCCTGCTGATACCCGGCGATGGTCGCGTCCAGCTCGCCCGCGTCGCCGCGCCCGAGATCGAGGAACGACGGACCGCCGTCGAAGCCCTCGGGCGTGAACGCCTGCCGGTCGAGGCCGGCGGAGAAGGACGGCCCCTCGGCGCGCAGCACCGCGACCCGTACCTGCCCCGGCAGCAGCCGTCCCGCTTCGGTCAGCGCCTGCCACAGGGCGGGCGACTGCGCGTTGCGCTTGGCCGGGTTGCACAGGGTGATGGTGGCGACGGTGCCGGTGCCGTCCAGCGCCAGCCGGATTCCGTCGCGTTCGAGCAGGATGGTGTCTTTGGGCATCGGTGACCTCCGAACGGACCGCGTGCGTGATTACCGAAGAGTAACCAACAGCTCGGCACGCAGTCGCGCAGGGTCGGGGGGCGCCCGCCCGTCAGGACCGGGCTCAATCGCCCGGTCAGGCTGTGACCAGCCACGACCAGCCCGTAGGGGCGAGGTCAGGCGGTGACGGCCTTCTTGCCCCGTGTCGCTCCGCCGCGACCGCGCAGGGTCACGCCGGATTCGCTGAGCATCCGGTGCACGAAGCCGTAGGACCGGCCGGTCTCCTCGGCCAGTGCCCTGATGCTCGCACCGGAGTCGTACTTCTTCTTCAGGTCTGCCGCGAGCTTCTCGCGCGCGGCGCCGGTCACCCGGCTGCCCTTCTTCAGAGTCTCGGCCACCCGTGCCTCCTCCAGGGAAGTGCGCTATGGACTCTCATGATCACCCCTAGGCGCTCTCCTGGCCACCCATTCGACAAGGTCTGTCACGGGACATTCACCGCGTGAATCCCGCGATAGCCGACGAAGAACGTTCCGCGGCGCGCGATTTTCGCAGCAGAATTCCCGGCCGAGAAGGGCGCCCGCACGAGAGCAGCAGGTCAGCGGGCATCCGTAAGGTGTTTGCCGACGTCACGCCACTGATCGCCTTGAGACGTCCGCGCATGGCGCGGGGTGGGCGCGAGTACCAGTCGGACTCACACAGATGACGGACGCGCGGTGGGCCGAATGATCCAACGGGCATGATCGTCCGGCGAGCGCGGTGACCGCCGGACGCTCCCGCGGCGGACGCCGGGCCGCCGCGGAGGGGCCGTCAGGCGAGCGCGACCAGGTCCGCGTAGTCCTGGCCCCAGAGGTCCTCGACGCCGTCCGGGAGCAGGATGATCCGCTCCGGCTGGAGCGCCTCCACCGCGCCCTCGTCGTGGGTGACCAGCACGACCGCGCCGGTGAACGTGCGCAGCGCGCCCAGGATCTCCTCGCGGCTGGCCGGGTCCAGGTTGTTCGTCGGCTCGTCGAGCAGCAGCACGTTGGCGCTCGACACGACCAGCGAGGCCAGCGCGAGCCGGGTCTTCTCGCCACCGGACAGCACGCCGGCCGGCTTGTCGACGTCGTCGCCGGAGAAGAGGAAGGAGCCGAGGATCTTGCGTATGTCCACCAGATCGGTGTCGGGGGCGGACGAGCGCATGTTCTCCAGCACCGTGCGGTCCGGGTCCAGCGTCTCGTGCTCCTGCGCGTAATAGCCGAGCTTCAGGCCGTGGCCGGGCGTCACCTCGCCCGTGTCGGGCGTCTCCACCCCGGCCAGCAGCCGCAGCAGCGTGGTCTTGCCCGCGCCGTTCAGCCCCAGGATCACCACGCGCGAGCCCCGGTCGATCGCCAGGTCCACGTCCGTGAAGATCTCCAGCGAGCCGTACGACTTCGACAGGCCGCTCGCCATCAGTGGTGTCTTGCCGCAGGGCGCCGGGTCCGGGAAGCGCAGCTTGGCCACCTTGTCCGAGACGCGCACCGCTTCCAGACCGGAGAGCAGCTTGTCCGCGCGCCGCGCCATGTTCTGCGCCGCGACGGTTTTGGTGGCCTTCGCGCGCATCTTGTCGGCCTGCGAATTGAGCGCGGCGGCTTTCTTCTCCGCATTCGCGCGTTCCCGCTTGCGGCGCCTCTCGTCGGCTTCCCGCTGCTGCTGGTAGAGCTTCCAGCCCATGTTGTAGACATCGATCCCGGCGCGGTTCGCGTCGAGATAGAAGACCTTGTTCACGACGGTCTCGATGAGGTTCACATCGTGCGAGATGACGATGAATCCGCCGCGATAGGTCTTCAGGTAGTCGCGCAACCAGCTGATCGAGTCCGCGTCGAGGTGGTTCGTCGGCTCGTCCAGCAGCAGGGTGTCGGCGTCCGAGAACAGGATGCGGGCGAGCTCCACGCGGCGCCGCTGGCCACCCGACAGGGTGTGCAGCTGCTGCCCGAGGATGCGGTCGGGCAGACCGAGCGCCGCCGCGATGGTCGCCGCCTCGGCCTCGGCGGCGTAGCCGCCCTTGGTGAGGAATTCCGTTTCCAGGCGCGCGTATTTCTTCATCGCGTTCTCGCGGGTGGCGCCCTTTCCGTTCGCCATCCGCTCCTCGTTCTCGCGCATCTTGCGCAGCACGACGTCGAGGTCGCGGGCGCCGAGGATGCGGTCGCGGGCGAGGATGTCGAGGTCGCCGGTGCGGGGGTCCTGGGGGAGGTAGCCGACCTCCCCGGACCGCGCGACGCTCCCGGCCGCCGGCTGGCCCTCGCCGGCCAGCACCTTGGTCAGGGTCGTCTTCCCGGCGCCGTTGCGGCCGACCAAACCGATGCGATCGCCTTTGGCGACCTGGAAGGAGGCGGACTCGATGAGGATGCGGGCGCCGGCGCGCAGCTCGATGCCGGAGGCGGTGATCACGAGGCCAGTCTACTGGCCCGCTCCCCTCTTCCTTTTGCCGCCCAGCGGCGGGGGCGCCCCGGGGTGCCCCTTGCGGTGGGGGCCGCGACCTTGCCGTGCGTGATGGGCTGGTCGCGCAGTTCCCCACGCCCCTGATGGCTTGGCCTCTCCGCGCAGGGGGAGCGTTTTCAGGGGCGCGGGGAACTGCGCGGGCAACCCACCACCGAGGGAAGATCGCGACGCCCACCGCAAGGGGCAGGTCAGGGCGTGCCCGTGTGGACCTGGAAAGCCGCTTTGCGCATGGCCTTCGCCAGGGACGGGTCGGGGTGGGCGGCGGCGAGGGCGACGAGGACCTGGACGGTGCGGGGGTGGCCGACGTCGCGGACCTCCTCCAGGAGTCCGCGGACGGAGCCCTGGACCGCTGTGTCGAGGTGGCTCACCAGCAGGTGGTCCTCGCCGTGGTCCGCGACCGCGGCCGCTGTGTCGACCCACAGCCACGTCGCCTCCTCGCGGGTGAGGAGGCCCGTCGCGGTGTCCGGGTCGTCGCCGTCGAGCTCGGCGAGCCAGAGGACCGCGTACGGGCGGAGCACCGGCTCGTCCACGACCGCCCGCACCGCGGGCTCCGCGGGGTCGCCGACGGCCCGCAGCGCCTCGAAGGCGAGCCCGCGCAGCAGCGCGTCGTCGCCCCGGGCGGTGTCGAGGAGCTCGGCGACGGCGGGCGCGACGGGGCGCGCGGCGAGCCAGGCGCGGTATTCCGCGCGGGCGGGGCCGGGCGAGAGCCGGGAGCAGGCCCGCAGCATGGTCGCGGCGGACTGCTCCATGTGCCCGGCGGGCCCCTGCGCGGCGACGCAGATCTGCTCCAGCTTGACCCACACCGCCCAGCTGCCCAGCGGGGTGAGGGCGACCTCGTCGGGGCGCTCGGGGTCGCGCGGCTGGAGCGCTCCCACCCGGGCGACGGCGTCGAGCGTCCAGTCGAGCAGCGTCGGCAGCGGGTCGCCGGCGCCGTCGGCGGGCGGCTCGTGCCGCTCGGTGCGCAGCTCGGCGACACGCTGCCGCAGCAGGTCCAGCAGCGTGTCGATCGGGACCGGCCCGTTGGACAGGTGCAGGAAGGACAGCAACTGCGGTGCGGCCTCTATGACTTCGGCGACCAGCGCCGGGTCGGGGCCGGTGCGGTCGCCGGGCAGGAAGGGGTGGGCGAGCGACCACGCGTCGAAGAGCGCGACCCAGCCGCGCAGCACCGCCGTGTCGTCGCTGTCCCAGGCACGCAGCCGCCAGCCGGGCACCGCGGCGCCGCCGTGCAGTTCGACGAGGCCGGAGAGCCGGGCGTGGTCCCAAGCGGTGCGGATCAGCCGGGGTGTCAGGTCCAGGTCGGCGGCGGCGCGGTCGAGCGCCTCGGCGGAGAGTATGCCGGTCGGTCCCGCGGCGCCCGGCGCGGTGCCCGCCCAGCGCGCGAGCCGTACGGCGGTGCCGAGTTCGGCTCGGGCGAGCCGGGCGAGATCCGGCAGCGGAGGGGTGCCTTCGGGCGGTCGGGCAGGCCGCGACCTGCGCGTTGTCGCGGTCCTGCGGGCCGCGGTGAGCGGCCGCCGGGGAACGAGGCGGAGCGGAGTGTCTCGCGGGCTACGGGACGTCACTTGAGCAGTCTCGTACGTGCAGGCCCAGATTCCCAATCGGGCGGGGATTCCCGCGGTGACGCGCTCACATGAGCGGGGTGAGGAAGCGTCGCAGCGTCTCCTCGTAACCTGCCGGATCGGCGTTCCACATCGCGCCGTGCTGGGCGCCGCGGACGGTGTGCAGCACCACCGACTCCGGGTGGCGGGCGGCGAGTTCGCGAGAGGCGTCCCAGGGCGCGAGGGTGTCGTCGGGGCCGTGGAGGAGCAGGGTCGGGACGGTGGGCGGGGCAGGGTCGGCCGGGGCCGTGCCCTCGCGCAGCGGCTGCACCCGGCGGCCCTCGGCGGCGCGCACCGCGAGCTGGGTCAGCGGGGCGGGCAGGCCGTGCGACTCCGCGGCCGCGGACACCGTGGCCCGCCAGTCCAGCACCGGCGAGTCCAGCACGAGACCGGCGACCCGGGCCCGTACGGCCGACAGCCGCTGGGCGTGCAGGGCCATCGTGGCGCCGACCGACCAGCCGTACAGCACGAGGCGCTCGGCGCCGTACTCGATCGCGTAGCGCATCGCCGCGTCCAGGTCGCGCCACTCGGTACGGCCCAGGTGGCCGATGCCGTCCGCGGGCCGCGGGGCCTCCGGGTCGCCGCGGTAGCCGAGGACGAGCTGGGTGAAGCGGTGGTGGTGCAGCGTCGGCAGGACGTTCATCGCGTGCTCGCGGGTCGCGCCGAGGCCGTGCACGGTGATCACCCAGGTGCTGCGGGCGCCCGGCAGGTACCAGGCGGGCAGCGGGCCCAGCTCGCCGGGGACCGCGACGTCGGTGAAGTCCAGCCCGAGCGCGGTCCGCGGGTCCCCGCGGTGCACCTGCGGGGTGAGGCGGACGGCGGTGCCCTGGTCGAGGGAGCCGTGCGGGACGGCGAGCAGCTTGCGGGTCACCGCGTAGGCGGTGCTGTCGACGACGTCGCCGGCGATGGCGTGCAGGCCGGTGTCCGCGGTGAGGCCGTACACGCCGCGGCGCGCGGAGGCGGCGGTGCGGGTGAGGGTGACGCGGTCCTCCGTGACCGCGTGGACGGTCACCGCGCCCTCCGGGGCGGGGCCCTCGGCGGGCGGCCGCAGGGCAAAGCGGGAGCCGTACCGGCCGGCCACCACGAGGGCGGCGGTGCCGGCACCCAGCACGGTCGTGGCTGTCGCCACGGCGGTTCTCAGTCGCATCCCGTCCAGTGTTGCGCGCGCCCGCGCCCCCGGCCATCCGAACACCCCCTGCGGGGTGACCCGGCCTCGCGCTCGAGCTGCCCCTTGCGGCGGGTGCCGCGGCCTTCCCCCGGTGGGGGCTGGGGGCACCTCCCGGGCGAAGCTCCGGGGGAGCGCAGTTCCCCGCGCCCCCTGGTGGTTGCCTCGCTGCGCTGGGCGAGCGTTTTTCAGGGGCGCGGGGAACTGCGCGACCAGCCCACCACCGGCGGAGGGTCGCGGCACCCGCCGCAAGGGGCAGCTCAGCGCGGCTGGCCGTACGTGGCGAGAGCCGCGGACGCGGCGGCCAGGTCGTCCGGGGAGAGGGTCCGCGGACGGCCCGCGGAGGTGGCGAGGAGCCAGACGCGGCTCATCCATTCGAGCTGGGCGGTGTGCTCGTAGGCCCGGGAGAGGGAAGTGGCGTAGGCGAGGGTGCCGTGGTTGGCCAGGAGGCACGCCGTGCGCCCCCGGAGTGCGGCGACCGCCCCCGCCGCGAGCTCGTCCGTGCCGTAGAGCGCGTAGGGCGCGACGCGTACGGGCCCGCCGAGCGCGGCGGTGACGTAGTGGACGGGCGGCAGTTCGTCCGTGAGAAGGGTCACCGCGGTGGCGTGCGGCGCGTGCGTGTGGACGATCGCGCCGGCGTCCGTGGCGCGGTAGACGGCGAGGTGGAGCGGCAGCTCGCTGGTGGGGCGCAGCTCGCCGCGCACCTGGCGCCCGTCGAGGTCGACGGCGACGGCGTCCGCGGGGCGCAGCCGCTCGTACGGCACCCCCGTGGGCGTCACGACGACCAGTTCGCCGACGCGCGCGGAGACGTTGCCGGACGTGCCGACGACGAGCCCGTCGGTGACGCTGCGGCGGGCCGTCCCGACGACGTCCTCCCACGCTTCAGCGAGAGCATCCTGCACGGTGGCTCCTTCCGTTGCCGAGGCCCGGCACGGGCATTGTCACCGTCTCCGCACCCCTGCGGTTGTAGCACCGTTTGTATACCGCGGTGACGATCACCGTTGCCATTTCATTCATCGGCCTGTCATGTTGGCACCACGAGTCCCCCACCAGTTCACCTCCCGTTCATGAACGGTCCGTACGGTCGGCTCGCCACTGTCCGATCGAACGATTGCCTGGGTCCATGGAACACATGACGCTCCTGATCGGAATCGTCATCGCCACCGCTCTCGCGTTCGATTTCACGAACGGTTTCCACGACACCGCCAACGCGATGGCCACGACCATCTCGACCGGCGCCCTCAAGCCCAAGACGGCGGTGGCCATGTCCGCCGCGCTGAACCTCGTCGGGGCCTTCCTGTCCGTCGAGGTCGCCAAGACCATCTCCGGCGGCATCATCGACGAGTCCGCGGGCGTCAGACCGCAGATGATCTTCGCCGCGCTGGTCGGCGCGATCGTCTGGAACATGCTGACCTGGCTGGCGGGGCTGCCCTCCAGTTCCTCGCACGCGCTGTTCGGCGGGCTGATCGGCGCGACGCTGGTCGCGGTCGGCCGGCACGGCGTGCACGGCGACGCCGTCGTCATGAAGGTCCTGATACCGGCGCTCGCCGCTCCCTTCGTGGCGGGCCTCGCCGCCTTCGCCGCGACCCGGCTCAGCTACCGGCTGGACCGCAAGGCCGACCCGCGGGCGACGGCGAAGGGCTACCGCGCCGGGCAGATCGCCTCGGCCGGGCTCGTCTCGCTCGCACACGGCACCAACGACGCGCAGAAGACCATGGGCGTGATCACCCTCGCGCTGATCACCGGCGGCGTCGTCGCCCCGCACTCCGACCCGCCGCTGTGGGTCATCGTCTCGGCGGGCGCGGCGATCGCGCTGGGCACGTACATCGGCGGCTGGCGGATCATCCGCACGATGGGCAAGGGCCTCACCGACATCCAGCCGCAGCAGGGCTTCGCGGCGCAGACCGGCGCCGCCGCCACCATCCTGGCCTCCTCCCACCTGGGCTTCGCGCTGTCCACCACGCAGGTGTGCTCCGGCTCGGTCATGGGCGCGGGGCTGGGCCGCAGCGGCGCGGTGGTGCGCTGGAGCACCGCGGGGCGGATGGTCGCCGCGTGGGCGCTCACGCTGCCCGCGGCCGGGCTGGTCGGCGCGGGCGCCGCGCTGCTGGCCGACCAGGGCAACTGGGGTGTGGCCGCGGTCGCCGTACTGGGGCTCGCGGTGTGCGCCGCGATCCGTACGGCGGCGCGCCGCAGGCCCGTCACGCACGCCAACGTCAACGACGACATCGCCGAAGGCACCGGCACCGGCACCGAACCGCAGGGCGCGGTGACCGCGGCCATCGCCGCCGTGATCCCGCCGCCGGCCGGCGCCCCCGCCCCCGCCCCCACCGCGACCGTCTGACCTCGACCCGAAGGAGCCTTCCATGAGCATCGACTGGCACGCCCTCGGCACGGTCCTGGTCGTCACCCTGCTGTCCACCGTCGGCCTGGTCGGCGTCTTCACCCTCGGCGTGGTCGGCCTGTCCCGGCCCGCGGCCGGCCCCGGCGGCGTGGCCGCACGCGGCGGCGCGTACGCGTGCTTCGCCGCGTGCGCGGCGGCGGTCGCGTGGGGGATCTGGCTGATCGTCGCCAAGTAGCGCCCGGGCGCATCGCTCGCCGCGGCGGCGGGGTGTGGACCTCACCACACTCCGTCGCCGCAGGTCAAGGGCAGGTTGACGCGGTCGTGGCGACCGTGGTGGACTTCCCGGTGCCATACGGCGGCAGGAGAGGAAGTCCGGTGCGAATCCGGCGCGGTCCCGCCACTGTCACCGGGGAGTGCACTCCCGAACCCGTACGTCACGGCCGGTTCACCGGCTGGAAGACCCGGGAGTGCGTAGATCCGGGAGCCAGGAGACTCTCACCGCCGGTCACGTCGAACCAGGGCGCGGACCCTGAGTGAGGACAACAGCCATGCCCGGCGCCACTCCCCCACCGACCTGTTCCGTTCCGTCCCCGCGAGGAGTGACGGCGGTCTGAGCCATGCGTGCCGATCGCTCCTACGCGTACGGCGCCGCGCTCGGCTTTCTCGGCGATCTCGTCGCGGGTGACCCGCGCCGCGGCCATCCGGTCGCGGCGTTCGGGCGCGCGGCGGGTGCGCTGGAGCGCCGGATGTGGCGTGACGACCGGCTCGCCGGTGCCGTGTACGCGGCGCTGTGCGCCGGGGCCGCGGCGTCCGCCGCCGGGCTCGCTGCGCGTACCGCCCGACGCTCCCCCGCCGCCTCCACCGCGCTGGCCGCGGCCTGCACCTGGGCCGTGCTCGGCGGCACCTCGCTGGCCCGCGAGGCCCGGGCGGTGGGCGCCGCGCTCGAAGCGGGGGACCTCGACGCGGCCCGGGCCCGGCTGCCGCACCTGTGCGGGCGGGACCCGCAGCACCTGGACGCCGCCGGGATCGCCCGCGCGGTCGTCGAGTCCGTCGCCGAGAACACCTCGGACGCGGTCGTCGGCGCCCTGGTGTGGGGCGCGGCCGCGGGTCCCGCCGGGCTCGCCGGCTTCCGCGCCGCCAACACGCTGGACGCGATGGTGGGCCACCGCTCGCCGCGCCATCTGCGGTTCGGCTGGGCCGCGGCCCGGCTCGACGACGCGGTGGGCTGGCCCGGTGCCCGCCTCACCGCGGCCCTCGCCGTCCTCGCGGGCCCGCACCCGCGCGCCGCCTGGCGCACCTGGCGCCGCGACGCCGCCGCCCACCCGAGCCCCAACGCGGGCCCGGTGGAGGCCGCCTTCTCCGGCGCCCTCCGCATCCGCCTGGGCGGCACCCTCTCGTACGCGGGACGGACCGAGCACCGCGCCGTCCTGGGCGCGGAATTCCCGCCGCCGGGGGTGGCGGACATCGAGCGGGCCATCGCCCTGTCCCGCCGGGTCTCGGCCCTGGCGCTGGGCCTGAGCGTGCTGCCCTCCCTGCTGAGCGCCGACGCGGCCGGGGCACGGGGGTCCCGGCCCCGCCGGACTCGCCGTACGGACGTCTCGCCGCTGCGGCGGAAGGAAGGGGCCGCAACCTCCGCCCCGCCCGCGCCGCAGGAGCGGTCCGCGGCCGTCGGGGCGGGTCCGGCTCGCACTCCGCCGCGGCGCCGGGAAGGGGTACGCGCGGCCGTCGCCCCGCCCGCACCGCGGGAGCGGCGCACGGCCCCGGTCCTCCTTCCGCCTCGACGGCGGGAAAGGATGCGCCCAGCTCCGCCCACGCCGCAGGAGCGGCGCACGGCCGCCGGGGCGGCCCCGGCCCTCCTTCCCCCGCGACGGCGGGAAAGGGTACGCGCGGCCGTCGCCCCGCCCGCCCCGCAGCCGCGGCGCGCGGCCACCGCAGAAGCCAGAGCCCTCGCTCCGCCGCGACGGCGAGAAGCACGTACGGGCGGCCCGGCGGTGCCGAACGCACCGCGGCCCGGCCGCCGTCGAGGGGAGGCGTCGTGAAGGGTCTGATGGTCGCGGGCACCGCGTCCGACGCGGGGAAGAGCGTGGTCACCGCGGGGATATGCCGGTTCCTGGTGCGGCAGGGCGTGCGGGTCGCCCCCTTCAAGGGGCAGAACATGTCGCTCAACTCCTTCGTCACGCGCGACGGCGCGGAGATCGGGCGGGCCCAGGCCGTGCAGGCGCAGGCCGCCCGGGTTGAGCCGTCGGCGCTGATGAACCCGGTGCTGCTCAAGCCGGGAGGCGACCGCAGCAGCCAGGTGGTGCTGCTGGGCAAGCCGGTGGGCGAGATGTCGGCCCGCGGTTACCACGGCGACGGGGGGTTCCAGGGCGAGTTGGTGGACGTCGTCGCCGACTGCCTGGCGCAGCTGGCGCGTTCGTACGACGCGGTCGTCTGCGAGGGCGCCGGCAGCCCCGCGGAGATCAACCTGCGGCGCACCGACATCGTCAACCTGGGCCTGGCGCACCGCGCGAAGCTGCCCGCGCTGCTGGTGGGCGACATCGACCGCGGCGGCGTCTTCGCGGCGTTCTACGGGACGACCGCGCTGCTGCCGCCCGAGCAGCAGGCGCTGCTCGCCGGCTACGTGGTGAACAAGTTCCGCGGCGACGTGACGCTGCTGGAGCCGGGCCTGGAGATGCTGCGCGGGCTGACGGGCCGCCCGACGCTGGGCGTGCTCCCGTACGCGCGGGGCCTCGGCATCGACGAGGAGGACGGCCTGCACGTCCGCGAGCACGCGGCGGGCGAGCCGTACGGGCACGAGACGCTGCGGGTCGCGGTGGTACCGCTGCCGCTGATGTCGAACTTCACGGACCTGGACGCGCTCGCCGCCGAGCCCGGCGTGGAGGTGCGCTTCACCGACCGGGCCGCGGACGTCGCCGCCGCCGACCTGGTGGTGCTGCCCGGCACCCGCGGCACTGTGCGGGCCCTGGAGTGGCTGCGCGCCCGCGGCCTCGCGGCGGCGGTGGAGCGCCGCGCGGCGGCCGGCCGCCCGGTGCTGGGCATCTGCGGCGGCTTCCAGATCCTGGCCGAACGCATCGAGGACGACGTCGAGTCGAAGGCCGGTACGGTCCGCGGCCTCGGCCTGCTGCCGGCCCGGGTGCGCTTCGCCGCCGCCAAGACGCTGGCCCGGCCCGCCGGTTCGGCGTACGGCGAGGCCGTCGAGGGCTACGAGATCCACCACGGGGTGGCCGAACTGGGGGCTGGGGGCGAGCCGTTCCTCGACGGGCTGCGCGTCGGCGCGGTGTGGGGCACCCACTGGCACGGCTCGCTGGAGTCGGACGGCTTCCGCCGGGCCTTCCTGCGCGAGGTCGCGGTCGCCGCGGGCCGCGCCTTCGAGCCCGCGCCGGACACGGACTTCGCCGCGCTGCGCGAGGAGCGGCTCGACCGGCTCGCCGACCTGGTCGCCGAGCACCTGGACACCGCCGCGCTGCTGCGGCTCATCGAGGACGGCGCGCCCGCCGGCCTCCCCTTCGTCCCACCGGGGGCACCATGACGACCGTTCTGCTGCTGTCCACCGCCGACACCGACCTGCTCGCCGCCCGCGCCGCCACGAGCGACGGCGCCGTCTACCGCATCGCCAACCCCTCCCGGGTGGACCCGGGTTCCGACCTGCCCGGCCTGCTGGCGGGCGCCGATCTCGTCGTGGTGCGGCTGCTGGGCGGGCGCCGGGCGTGGGAGGAGGGCCTCGCGGTGATCGCCGCGTCCGGGGTGCCGTCGGTGCTGCTGGGCGGCGAGAGCGTGCCGGACGCGGAGCTGATGGCGCTGTCGACGGTGCCCGCGGGTGTCGTCGCGCAGGCGCTGCGCTACCTCGTGGAAGGCGGCCCGGCGAACCTGGCGGAGCTGGCGCGCTTCCTGTCCGACACCGTGCTGATGAGCGGTGAGGGTTTCGAACCGCCGTGCGCCATGCCGCAGTTCGGGGTGCACGGCGACGACCGCGGCCACGACCCGGCGCGCCCCACGGTGGCGGTGCTCTTCTACCGGGCGCACGAACTGTCCGGCAACACCGCCTTCGTGGACACGCTGTGCGCGGCGGTCGAGGCGCGCGGCGCCAACGCACTGCCGGTGTACTGCGGTTCGCTGCGCGGCGCGGACCCCGCGCTCTTCGCGCTGCTGGGCCGGGCGGACGCGATCGTGGCGACGGTCCTGGCGTCCGGCGGCACGGTCGCGGCGGACGCGTCGGCCGGCGGTGACGACGAGGCGTGGGACATCGGCGCGCTCGCCGGACTGGACGTGCCCGTGCTGCAGGGCCTGTGCCTGACGACGTCGCGCAAGGCGTGGCGGGAGTCGGACGCGGCGCTGTCGCCGATGGACGCGGCGATGCAGGTGGCCATCCCGGAGTTCGACGGGCGGCTGATCACCGTGCCGTTCTCGTTCAAGGAGACCGGCGAGGGCGAGGTGCCGGTGTACGTCGCCGATCCGGAGCGGGCCGCGCGCGTCGCGGGCGTCGCCGTACGGCACGCGGCCCTGCGGCACGCCCCGAACGCGCGCAAGAAGATCGCGCTGGTCTTCACCGCCTACCCGACCAAGCACTCCCGGGTCGGCAACGCGGTCGGCCTGGACACCCCCGCCTCCGCGGTGCGGCTGCTGGCGGAGCTGCGGGCGGCCGGCTACGACACGGGCGAACACCCGCAGGACGGCGACGAGTTGATTCACCGGCTGATCGCCGCCGGCGGGCACGACGTGGAGTGGCTGACCGAGGAGCAGCTCGCCGCCGCCCCGGCCCGGGTCCCGCTCGCCGACTACCGGCGCTGGTTCGACGGGCTGGACGAGAGCCTGCGCGCCTCGATGCTGGAGCACTGGGGCGAGCCGCCGGGCTCGCTCTACGTGGACGGCGACGACATCGTGCTGGCGTCGCTGCGCTTCGGAAACGTCGTGGTGCTGATCCAGCCGCCGCGCGGCTTCGGGGAGAACCCGATCGCGATCTACCACGACCCCGACATGCCGCCGTCGCACCACTACCTGGCGGCGTACCGCTGGCTCGACCGCACCTTCGGCGCCGACGCGATCGTGCACCTGGGCAAGCACGGCACGCTGGAGTGGCTGCCCGGCAAGGGACTCGGCCTGTCCGCCGGGTGCGCGCCGGACGCGGTGCTCGGCGAGATCCCGCTCGTCTACCCCTTCATCGTCAACGACCCGGGCGAGGGCACGCAGGCCAAACGGCGCGGCCACGCGACCGTGGTGGACCACCTGGTGCCGCCGATGGCGCGCGCCGACTCCTACGGCGACCTCGCCAAGCTGGAGCAACTCCTCGACGAGTACGCCCTGGTGAACGACCTGGACCCGGCGAAGGCCCCGGCGATCCGCGGCCGGATCTGGGAGCTGGTGCGGGCCGCGGAGCTGCACCGGGACCTGCACGTCGACGAGCAGCCCGGCGAGGACGACTTCGACGACTTCGTGCTGCACGTCGACGGCTGGCTGTGCGAGATCAAGGACGTCCAGATCCGCGACGGCCTGCACATCCTGGGCGCAGGTCCCGTCGCCGGGGCGCGCGTCAACCTCGTGCTGGCGGTGCTGCGTTCGGCCCAGGTGTGGGGTGGCAGGGGCGGCGCCCTGCCGGGCCTGCGGGCCGCGCTCGCCGAGCATGTCGGGCTGGTGGAGAAGGAGTTGCTGGCCGCTCCGGGCGAACCCCTCGCCGTACCGCCCGCGTTGACGGCGCTCGCGGAGGGGCCCGCGCGCAGCGCGTCCGACGCGGTCGACCTGCTGGAGCAGGTGGCGCGGCGGCTCGCGGAGACGATGGAGGCGCGCGGCTGGGCGCCGGGCGCCGCGGCCGCGACCGTACGGGAGGTGCTGGGCGCCGAAGTCCCCGCGGCGGCAAGGGTGCTGGACTTCGCCGCGACGGAGGTCGTGCCGCGGCTGGCCCGCACGAGCGACGAACTGGGCCACATCCTGCGGGCCCTGCGCGGCGGCTACGTGCCCGCGGGGCCGTCCGGCTCCCCCACCCGGGGGCTGGTCAACGTGCTGCCGACCGGGCGCAACTTCTACTCCGTCGACCCCAAGGCGATCCCCTCCCGGCTGTCGTGGGACGTCGGCTCCGCGCTCGCCGAGTCGCTGCTCGCCCGGCACCTCGCCGACCAGGGCGCCTACCCGAAGTCGGTGGGCCTGACGGTGTGGGGCACGTCCTGCATGCGCACGCAGGGCGACGACATCGCCGAGATCCTCGCGCTGCTGGGCTGCCGCCCGGTGTGGGACGACGCCTCCCGCCGCGTCACCGGCTTCGAGGTCGTCCCGGCCGCCGAGCTGGGCCGCCCGCGTATCGACGTCACCGTGCGCATCTCCGGCTTCTTCCGCGACGCCTTCCCGCACGTCGTCGCCCTCGTCGACGACGCGGTGCGGACGGTCGCCGAGCTCGACGAGGACGCCGCCGCCAACTACGTCCGCGCGCACGCCGACGAGGACACCGCGGAGCACGGCGACCGGCGGCGCGCCACCGCCCGCATCTTCGGTTCCAAGCCCGGCGCGTACGGCGCGGGCCTGCTGCCGCTCATCGACGCCCGCAACTGGCGCTCGGACGCCGACCTCGCCGAGGTCTACGCGGTGTGGGGCGGCTACGCGTACGGCCGCGGCCTCGACGGGCGCGCCGCGCGCGGCGACATGGAGGCCGCCTTCCGGCGCATCCAGGTCGCCGCGAAGAACGTCGACACGCGCGAGCACGACCTCGTCGACGCGGACGACTACTTCCAGTACCACGGCGGCATGGTCGCGATGGTCCGCCACCTGACCGGCTCCTCACCCGAGGCGTACGTCGGCGACAGCGCCCTCACCGACCAGGTCCGCACCCGCACGCTCGGCGAGGAGACCCACCGCGTCTTCCGCGCCCGCGTCGTCAACCCCCGCTGGATGGCGGCGATGCGGCGGCACGGCTACAAGGGGGCGTTCGAGATGGCCGCGACCGTCGACTACCTGTTCGGCTACGACGCGACGGCGGGCGTCGTGGACGACTGGATGTACGAGCGGCTCGCCGCGGAGTACGTCTTCGACGCGCAGAACGCGGACTTCATGCGGAAGTCCAACCCGTGGGCGCTGCGGGGGATTTCGGAGCGGCTCCTCGAAGCGGCGGACCGGGGCCTGTGGGCGGCCCCGGATCCGGAGAGCATCGCGCGTCTGCGCGAGACCTACCTCGCCCTGGAGGGCGACCTGGAGGGGGAGGCATGAGCGGCACCCCGCGGGGCGGCTACGCGCCGCCGGGCTCCCCTCCGTTGCCGGGTACGGGGCCCTGCGCGCACCCTCCCCCTGCCTCCGGCGGGGGGACCCCCACCCCTGCGCCCGGCGGGGGGACCACCGGCCCTGCGCCCGGCGGGGGGACCACCGGCCCTGCGCCCGGCGGGGGGACCACCGGCCCTGCGCCCGGCGGGGGAACCACCGGCCCTGCGGGACGAATGCCCGCAGAGGGAGGTGGTTCGCCATCGTTCCGCTCGGCTGGGGGTCCCCCCACCGCAGGCAGGGGGAGGGGGGCGCACCCGCGCACGGCGACGGCGGGCACCACCGCGGCGGGCTGCCGCGATCAGGCGGAGGAGGAAGCGTGACGTACCCGTTCAGTGCCCTCGTGGGACAGGAAGAGCTGCGGCTCGCGCTCGTGCTCAACGCCGTCTCGCCCGCGGTGGGCGGCGTGCTGGTGCGCGGCGAGAAGGGCACCGCCAAGTCGACCGCGGTGCGGGCGATGACCGCGCTGCTGCCCGCCGTCCGCGTCGTCCCCGGCTGCCGGTTCTCGTGCGAGCCGGGGGCCGCCGATCCCGCGTGCCCGGACGGCCCGCATCCGGCGGGCGGGGCGGACGGCGGCGCCCTGGAGCGCCCGGCGCGGCTCGTGGAGCTGCCCGTCGGCGCGTCCGAGGACCGCCTCGTCGGCGCCCTCGACCTCGAACGCGCCCTCGCCGAGGGCGTGAAGGCCTTCGAGCCGGGCCTGCTCGCGGCCGCGCACCGCGGCATCCTCTACGTCGACGAGGTCAACCTGCTGCACGACCACCTGGTCGACCTGCTGCTGGACGCCGCCGCGATGGGCGCGAGCCACGTGGAGCGCGAGGGCGTGTCGGTCACGCACGCCGCCCGCTTCATGCTCGTCGGCACGATGAACCCCGAAGAGGGCGAGCTGCGCCCGCAGTTGCTGGACCGCTTCGGGCTGACCGTCGAGGTCGCGGCGTCCCGCGACACCGACGAGCGCGTGGAGGTCGTCCGGCGGCGGCTGGCGTACGACGCCGACCCGGCCGGTTTCGCGGGCAGTTGGGCGGCGCATGAGCGGGAGGTCCGCGAACGCATCGCGGCCGCACGGGCGTTGCTGCCCGAGGTGCGGCTCGGGGATTCCGCGCTGCGGCAGATCGCGGCGACCTGCGCGGCCTTCGAGGTCGACGGCATGCGCGCGGACATCGTGATGGCCCGCACCGCCACCGCGCTGGCCGCGTGGGCGGGGCGCACGGTCGTGCTCGCCGAGGACATCCGGCAGGCCGCGCTGCTCGCGCTGCCGCACCGGCGCCGCCGCAACCCCTTCGACGCGCCGGGCCTCGACGAGGACACCCTCGACGAGGCGCTCGCCCAGGCCGCGGCGCAGTCCGAGCCCGATCCGGACGCGGCCCCCGAGGACGACCCGGACAGCGACCCGGACCCGGACCCCGACCCCGACGGCGGCGGCAGCGGCCCCGGCGGAGGCGGCAGCCGCCCCCCGCAGCCCGCGGACGGCCCGCAGGACGCCGCCGGATCCCCGGCGGGGGACACTCCCGACGCTCCCGGCGGCGGCACCCCCGACGCCGGGAGCGGTCCCGCCCCCGGCGCCCCCCGCGAGCAGCCCGCGGCGGCCGCCGCCACGCCCTTCAGGGTGCGGCCGATGGCCGTGCCCGGCCTCGGCGAGGGCGCGGCCGGGCGCCGCTCCCGCGCCCGTACCGCGCACGGCCGTACGACCGGCGCGCGGCGCCCGCACGGCGCCCTGGGCACGCTGCACCTGGCCGCGACCGTGCGGGCCGCGGCCCCCCACCAGCGGGCGCGCGGGCGCAGCGGTCCCGGGATCGTCGTACGCGCGGACGACCTGCGCGAGGCCGTCCGCGAGGGCCGGGAGGGCAATCTCGTGCTCTTCGCCGTCGACGCGTCCGGCTCGATGGCGGCCCGGCAGCGGATGTCGGCGGTCAAGGGCGCGGTGCTGTCGCTGCTGCTGGACGCCTACCAGCGGCGCGACAAGGTCGGCCTGGTCACCTTCCGCGGCAGGGACGCCGAGCTGGCGCTGCCGCCGACGTCGTCGGTCGACGCGGGCGCCGCGCGGCTGGAGCGGCTGCCCACCGGCGGCCGCACCCCGCTCGCCGCGGGCCTGCTGAAGGCGCACGACGTGCTGCGCATCGAGCGGCTTCGCGACCCGGCGCGGCGCGCACTGCTCGTCGTCGTGACCGACGGGCGGGCCACCGGCGGCCCGGAGCCGCTCGCGTACGCCGCACGCGCCGCCCGGCTGCTGGCGGCGACGGGTACGGCCGCGGTCGTCGTGGACTGCGAGTCGGGGCCGGTACGCCTCGGGCTCGCGGGCACCCTCGCCGCCGACCTCGGCGGGGTCGCGGTCACGCTCGACGAGCTGCGGGCCGACACGGTGTCGGCCCTGGTCAAGGACTTCCGGAGGGCCGCGTAATGCCGCAGGGACAGCCCGCTTCCGTACCCGACGACGGCCTGACGACGCGGCAGCGCCGCAACCGGCCGCTGACGATCGTGCACACCGGCGCGGGCAAGGGGAAATCGACGGCCGCCTTCGGGCTCGCGCTGCGGGCGTGGAATCAGGGCTGGCCGGTGGGGGTCTTCCAGTTCGTCAAGTCCGCGAAGTGGCGGGTCGGCGAGGAACGCGCGCTGCGCGTGCTGGGTGCCTCCGGCGAGGGCGGCACGGTGGCCTGGCACAAGATGGGCGAGGGCTGGTCGTGGGTGCAGCGCGACCTGGGTGACAGCGAGGAGGCCGCGCGGGAGGGCTGGGAGCAGGTCAAGCGCGACCTGGTGGCGCAGACGTACCGGCTGTACGTGCTGGACGAGTTCGCGTACCCGATGGCGTGGGGCTGGGTCGACACCGCCGAGGTCGTGGCGGTGCTGCGGGAGCGGCCCGGGACCCAGCACGTCGTCGTCACCGGGCGGAACGCGCCCGCCGAGCTGGTGGCCGCCGCCGACCTCGTCACCGACATGACCAAGGTCAAGCACCCCATGGACGCGGGTCAGAAGGGCCAGAGGGGCATCGAGTGGTAGCCCGCCTCGTCATCGCGGCGCCCGCGTCCGGCTCCGGCAAGACCACGGTCGCGACGGGCCTGATGGCCGCGTACGCGGGAGCGGGTCACACCGTCTCCCCGCACAAGGTCGGCCCCGACTACATCGACCCCGGCTACCACGCGCTCGCCGCCGGGCGCCCCGGCCGCAACCTCGACCCCTTCCTGTGCGGCGAGCACCGCGTCGCCCCGCTCTTCCGGCACGCCGCCGAGGGCTGCGACCTCGCGGTCGTCGAGGGCGTCATGGGCCTGTTCGACGGCGCCGCGGGCCGCGGGGAGCTGGGCTCCACCGCGCAGGTCGCGACGCTGCTGCGGGCGCCGGTCGTGCTCGTCGTCGACGCCTCGGCCCAGGCGCGGTCGGTGGCCGCGCTCGTGCACGGCTTCACGACGTTCGACCCGCGGGTGCGGGTGGGGGCGGTGGTCCTCAACAAGGTGGCCTCGCCGCGGCACGAGCGGATGCTCCGGGAGGCGCTGGAGGAAGCGGGCGTCCCGTGCGCGGGCGCGCTGCCGCGCGAGGCCGAACTCGCGGTGCCGTCCCGCCATCTGGGCCTCGTGCCCGCCGCCGAGCGCGCGGCGGGGGCGCGCGCCTTCGTCCGCGCGGCGGGGGCGCGGGTGGGCGAGTTCTGCGACCTCGCCATGCTGCTGGCGCTGGCGCGCTCGGCCCCGCCGCTGGCGGCCGAGCCGTGGGAGGCGGCGGCGGAGGTCTCCCTCCCCCAGAACCGGGGCTCCGCCCCGGACCCCGCTCCTCAATCGCCGGAGGGGCTGGATTTTCCCCGCCCCGTCGTCGCCGTTGCCCGCGGGGCCGCCTTCAGCTTCTCCTACGCCGAGCAGGCCGAACTGCTGCGCGCCGCGGGCGCGGACGTCGTCTCCCTCGACCCGCTCACCGACGAGCGCCTCCCCGAGGGCACCCGCGGCCTCGTCCTCGGCGGCGGCTTCCCGGAGATGTACGCGGCGGAGCTCTCCGCCAACTCCCCCCTCCGCGACGAGATCACCCGCTTCCGCGGCCCCGTCGCCGCGGAGTGCGCGGGCCTGCTCTACCTCGCCCGCGACCTCGACGGCCACCCCATGTGCGGCCGCCTGCCCGCCTCCGCCGCGATGACCGGCAAGCTCACGCTGGGCTACCGCGAGGCCGTCGCGCTCGACGGTGGCGGTGGCGGTGGCGGTGGCGGTGGCGGTGGCGGTGGCGGTGGCGGTGGCGGTGGCGGTGGCAGCGTGCTCGCCGCGGCCGGCACGCGTGTGCGCGGGCACGAGTTCCACCGCACGGCGGTGACCCCGGCGGCGGGCGCCTCCCCCGCATGGGGCTTCACGCACCCCGAGCGCCGCACCGAGGGCTTCGTGGACGGCGCCGTGCACGCCTCCTACCTGCATCTGCACTGGGCCGGCGAGCCGTCGCTCGCGACCCGTTTCGTCGAGAGGTGTGCCGCATGGACGTGAAGCGTCTGACCGGCGTCGGGGTCGGCCCCGGCGATCCCGAGCTGGTCACGGTCAAGGGCGTGGCCGCGCTGCGTGCCGCGGGCGCGGTGGTGGTGCCGGTGATGGACACCGGCGAGACCGGCCGCGCCGAGGCGACGGTGCTGCACTACGTGGAGCCGGCGCGCGTCGTACGCGTCGTCTTCGCGCTGAACGAGCGCGCCGACCGGGCCCGCCGGGAGGCCGCGTGGGACGCGGCGGGCGCGCGGGTCGCGGACCTGCTCCGCGACCACGGCACGGTGGCCTTCGCGACGATCGGCGACCCCAACGTCTACTCGACCTTCACCTACCTCGCCCAGACCGTCGCGGACCTCGTCCCGGGCCTGGCGGTCGCGACCGTCCCCGGCATCACGGCCATGCAGGACCTCGCCGCGCGCAGCGGCGCGGTCCTCGCCGAGGGCACGGAGCCGCTGACGCTCGTCCCGGTGACGGCGGGCGCCGCCGTGCTGAAGGCCGCGCTGGAGGGCCCGGGCACGGTGGTGGCCTACAAGTTCGGCCGCCTGGCCGCCGAGGTCGCGGCGGCCCTCGCCGCCACCGGCCGCACCGCCGACGCGGTGTGGGGCAGTGCCCTGGGCCTGCCGGACGAGTCCGTCCGCCCCGCGGCGGAGCTGACCGGCGGCGGCCCGCTGCCGTACCTGTCGACCCTGATCGCCCCCGCGCGGCGGGACGGACGAGGAGGAAAGCTGTGAACGGGCATGCGCTCATGGCAGGCGTGGGGCCGCGGCCCGTGGCAGGCGCCGCGGCGCCGCGCGGCGCCGAGCCGGTCCGCACGGCGGCCGCCCCGCCGCCCACCGCAGGAACGGCGAGCTCGCCGCCGGCGGCCGGACCGCGCGCGGACGCCACCCGCGTCCTGCTCCCCAGGAAACTCACGCGCGCACCGCGACGCCCGACCGGCGAACCGGCCCGAACCACGCTCGGACCACGCGCGCACGCCACCGCGGCAGCCCCGACCACCGGGCCGCCCGCCACCCGCGTCACGGCCACCACGAGCCCCACGCGCGCACCGCGACGCCCGACCGGCGAGCCGACTCCGGCCGCGGCCGGACCACGCGCGCACACCACCACGGCGGGCGCAGCCGCCGGGCAGCACAACGCGTACTGCGCGTTCGCCCCGCCGCACCGAACGGCCGAGCCGGCCGTGGCAGCAGCCGGACCGCGCACCGTCGCACCCGCGACGCGCGCCGCGTGCGCTTCGGCCCGCCGGAGCGGGGGCGTCCGATGAGCGGCAAGGTCACCTTCGTCGGGGCCGGGCCCGGGGCCGCCGATCTGCTCACCTTCCGCGCCGCGAAGGCCATCGCCGAGGCGGACGTCGTCATCTGGGCGGCGAGCCTCGTGCAGGAGGCGGTGCTGGAGCACGCCCGGGAGGGGGCGGAGATCCTGGACTCCGCGGGGATGTCGCTGGAGGACGTCGTCGCCGTCTACGAGCGCGTCGCCCGCGAGGGGCTGCGCTGCGCGCGCGTCCACTCCGGCGACCCCGCGCTGTGGGGCGGCACGCAGGAGCAGGCGGACCGCTGCGCGGAACTGGGCGTCGAGGTGGAGATCGTGCCGGGGGTGTCGTCCTTCTCGGCGGTCGCGGCGCGCGCCGGGCGGGAGTTGACGATCCCGCGGGTCGCGCAGTCCGTCGTGCTCACCCGGCTGGGCGGCGGCAAGACGCCGATGCCGCCGGGCGAGGAGGTCCGGGAGTTCGCGCGGCACGGCACGACGATGGCGGTCTTCCTGTCCGCCGCCCGCAGCGGCCAGCTCGCGGCGGAGCTGCTGGAGGGCGGCTACCCGACGGACACGCCGGTCATCGTCGCGCACCAGGTGACCTGGCCGGAGGAACTGCTGCTGCACTGCACGGTGGGCACGCTGGAGGAGACGGTCAAGGCGCACCGCCTCTGGAAGCACACCCTCTTCCTCGTCGGCCCCGCCCTCGCGGCCTCCGGCACCCGCTCCCACCTTTACCACCCGGGCCACTTCCACGGCTTCCGCCGCGCGGACCCGGCCGCCCGCCGCGACCTGCGGGCACCCCGTGACTGAGCCCGCGCCCGCGCGGCCGGTCAGCGCGGTGTCCGAGACCGGCGTGCATACGGCCACGGGCAGCGGCGCAGACGGCACCACACGCAGCGGCACAGGCGACGGCACGGCCGACGGCACAGACGGCACCACGCCCAGCAGCACACCCAGCGGCACAGGCGACGGCGGCGGCACAGGCGCGCCGCCCCCCGCGCGGGGCACACCGCCCTCCCCGCCCAGGTCCCCCGCCGGCAGCGGGGACGACCCGCGCGGCCCGCGCCCCGCGCCCGGTCCCCGCGCGGACGGGGACGGCCGCGCGGCCGCGCCGCGGCCTGCGCCGGGCCCCGGCGGCGTACCCGGGATCGTCACCGTCGTCGGTGCCGGTACGGGCGGCGGCGCGCCCGTCGTCGCGGGGGACGCCGAGCTGGTCGTCGGCGCCGCACGGCACCTGGCGGCCGCCGAACTGCCCGCCGGGGCACGGCGGGTGGTGCTGGGGGCGCTCGCGCCCGCGCTGGACGTCGTCGGGGAGTACGCCGCCGCCGGGCGGCGGGTCGTGGTGCTGGCGTCCGGGGACCCGGGGCACTTCGGGATCGTGCGGGCGCTGGGCGAGCGGTTCGGGGCGGGCGCGCTCGACGTGCGGCCGTCCGTGCCGTCCGTCGCCGCCGCCTTCGCCCGGGTCGGGCTGAGCTGGGACGACGCGGTCGTGGTGAGCGCGCACGGGCGGGCACTGCGGACCGCGGTCCACGTGTGCCTCGCGCACCGCAAGGCCGCGGTGCTGACCGGCCCCGGCGCCGGGCCCGCGGAAATCGGCGCCGCGCTCGCCCGCGCCGGTGCGGACCGGCGGCTCGTCGTGGCCTCACGGCTGGGCTCGGACGGCGAGTCGGTCGTGGCCGTCTCCCCTCGGGAGGCCGCGGAGCGGGAGTGGGGCGGGGCCGTGAGCGTCGTGCTGAGCCTGCGTCCGGGGCTGCCGGTCGGGCCCGCCGTGACCGTCGCGGGTCCGCCGCCCGCGCCTGCGGGCTGGGCTCTGCCCGAGGAGGCGTTCGCCCACCGGGACTCGATGATCAGCAAGTTCGAGGTGCGGGCGCTCGCCCTCGCCCGGCTCGGGCCGCGCACCGGCGAGCTGGTGTGGGACGTCGGCGCCGGGTCCGGCTCGGTGGCCGTGGAGTGCGCGCGGTTCGGGGCGGCGGTCGTCGCCGTCGACAGGAGCGCGGACGCGGTCGCCCGGGTACGGGCCAACGCCGCCGCGCACGGCGTGGACGTGGCGGCCGTGCTCGGCAGCGCACCCGCCGCGCTCGGCGAACTGCCCGACCCCGACGCGGTGTTCGTCGGCGGCGGCGGGGAGGATGTCGGCGCCGTGGTCGCCGCGTGTGCCGCGCGGACGCGGCGGGCGGTCGTGGTGACGCTCGCGGCGGTCGACCGGGTCGCGGAGGTACGGGCCGCGCTCGGCGCGGAAGGCTTCGCGGTGGACGGGGTGCTGCTCCAGTCCTCGCGGCTCGCGCCGCTGCCCGGCGGGGTCGCGCGGCTCGCCGCGGCCAACCCCGTGTTCGTGCTGTGGGCCGAACGGCGGCCCGGCGCCCTTGACGACGAAGAGGAAGGAGCACCCGCGTGATCGGCCTCATCCACGCCACCGCGGCGGGAAGGACCGGCTGCGAGCGGCTCGCCGCCGCCTGGCCCGGCCGCACCCGCCGCTACGACGACGGTCCGGTGGGCGAGCGGCTCGCGGCGGCGTTCACGGAGTGCGACGCGCTCGTGGTCTTCCTCGCCACGGGGGCGGCCGTACGGGTGCTCGCGCCGCTGCTGACGTCCAAGTCCGGGGATCCGGCGGTCGTGACGGTGGACGAGGCGCACCGGCACGCCGTCGCCCTCCTCGGCGGCCACGCGGCCGGGGCGAACGCGCTCGCCGCGGAGGTCTGCGACGTGCTCGGGTCCGTCCCCGTCGTGACCACCGCGACGGACGTGACTGGCACGCCGGCCCTCGACGCCCTCCCCTACCCGGTGGAGGGCGCGATCCCCGCGGTGACCCGCGCCCTGCTGGACGGCACTCCCGTCCACCTCCTGAGCCCCGTCACCTGGCCGCTGCCGGCCCTGCCCCTCCTCCCCCGGCCGGACGGCGCGCAGGCCGTCGCCCCGCACCCCACCGCGCCCACCCGGCGCGATCCGGCAACCCCTCCCGCCGCGGCGCCGGATACCGGTGAGCTCCAGCCGGCTCCCGCGCCCACCCCGCCCGGCCCGGGAGGTCCTCCCGCAGCAACGGCGGGCACCCGGACGGCGCAGACCGGCGGTGCCCGACGCACCCCGGCCGAGGGCGGTTCGGCACCGCCGGACACCGCTCGTTCGCTTCCCGCCTCCGCGGCGGAAAAGTGTGCCGGGGAGAGCCCGGGCCGCGGTGGCGGATACGTGGTGGAGGTCACCGACGAGCTGCGGGCCCCCGCCGAGCGGGCCGTGTACGTCAGGCCGCCGTCGCTCGTGGTCGGGGTCGGGGGGTCGCGCGGGGTCACCGCCGAGGAGGTGGCCGGGCTCGTCGAGAGGACCCTTGAGGGGGCCGGGCTCGCACGGAGAAGTGTGTGGGCGTTCGCGACCGTGGAGGCCAAGAAGGACGAGGCAGGGATCGTCGAGGCCGCCGCCGGATTCGGGGTGCCGCTGCTGACGTTCGCGGCGGCGGACCTCGCCGGGGTCGAGGTCCCGAACCCCTCCGACGCGCCGCTCGCCGCCGTGGGGACGCCCTCCGTGGCGGAGGCGGCGGCGCTGCTCGCCGCCGGGCCCGGGGGCGGACTCGCCGTCGAGAAGCGGAAGTCGGCGATGGCCACCGCCGCGGTCGCCCGGCGCAGGCCGCGCGGGCGGCTGGCGGTGGTGGGGCTCGGGCCCGGGGCCCGGGACCTGCTCACCCCGCGGGCGGCGGCGGAGCTGCGGCGCGCCTCGGTGGTCGTGGGGCTGGACCAGTACGTCGAGCAGGTCCGCGACCTGCTGCGGCCGGGCACCCGGGTGCTGGAGTCGGGGCTGGGCGCGGAGGAGGCCCGGGCCCGTACCGCCGTGGCGGAGGCCCGCGCGGGGCACGCGGTCGCGCTGATCGGCAGCGGCGACGCGGGCGTGTACGCGATGGCCTCGCCCGCGCTCGCGGAGGCCGCGGACGACATCGACGTGGTGGGCGTCCCCGGCGTGACCGCGGCGCTCGCGGCCGCGGCCCTGCTGGGGGCTCCGCTCGGGCACGACCACGTGTCGATCAGCCTGTCGGACCTGCACACCCCGTGGGGGGTGATCGAGCGCCGGGTGCGGGCGGCCGCGGAGTCCGATCTCGTCGTGACGTTCTACAACCCGCGCAGCCGCGGCCGCGACTGGCAGCTCCCGAAGGCGCTGGCGCTGCTGGCGAAGCACCGCGCGCCGCACACCCCGGTGGGGGTCGTGCGGTCCGCCTCCCGGCCGGGCGAGAAGGTGACGGTCACGACGCTGGGCGGCCTCGACCCGGCGACGGTCGACATGATGACCGTCGTGACGGTCGGCAACACCGCCTCCCGTGTCGTCGCGGGCCGCATGGTGACCCCGCGCGGCTACCGCTGGCAGTCCCCGCCGCCGCCCCGCCCGTCCGCCCCGCCGCGGCCCGCGGTGCCGCCCCGCCCTGCCGTACCGCCCGTACCGTCGCGCCCGGCGGGCGAACCCGGGGGCCCCGCGCGGCGGACCGTGCACCCCATCGAGCAGGAGTCGTACCGCATCCTGCGCGCCCGGCTGGACACCTCCGCCCTGCCGCCGCTGAGCCGCGCGGTCGTGGAGCGTGTGGTGCACGCCAGCGCGGACCTCGGGTACGCCGAGGAGCTGGTCATGGACGAGGCGCAGCTCGCCGCGGCGTACGCGGCGCTGCACGCCGGGGCCCCGGTCGTCGCGGACGTCGAGATGGTCGCCGCCGGGATCACCGGGCGCCGGGTGGTGTGCCGTCTCAAGGACGCCGCCGCCGGGCCCGGCGGCCTGACGCGCAGCGCGCACGCGGTGCGGCTGGCGTACGCGGAGGTCGGGCCGGGCGCGGTGTGGGTGGTGGGGTGCGCCCCGACCGCCCTGGAGGAGCTGCTCGCGCTGGACGCGGCGCCCGCGCTGGTGATCGGCCTGCCGGTCGGCTTCGTGGGCGCCGCGGAGAGCAAGGAGCACCTGCGGGCCTCGGGCCTGCCCGCGATCAGCAACGTCTCGGAGAAGGGCGGTTCCGCGGTGGCCGCCGCCGCGCTCAACGCACTGCTCTACACCCCCTTTCGCACCACCGAGGAGAACACCCAGTGACGTCCGCCCCGCCCCCCGCCCTGCTCCTCGTCGGCCACGGCACGCGCGACGCCGCGGGCGCGCGGGCCTTCCGTTCCTTCACCGAGGCGCTGCGCGCCGCGCATCCGGACCTGCCGGTCGGCGGCGGCTTCATCGAGCTGTCCCCGCCGCCGCTCGCCGACAGCGTCGCGGCCCTGGTCGCCGCGGGGGTACGGGACTTCGCCGCGGTGCCGCTGGTGCTGGTGTCGGCGGGCCACGCCAAGGGCGACATCCCGGCGGCGCTGGCCCGCGAGAAACTGCGGCACCCGGGGACGTCGTTCGCGTACGGCCGCCCGCTGGGCCCGCACCCGGGGCTGCTCGCGGTGCTGGAGCGGCGGGTGGACGAGGTGCTGGCGGCCACGGCCACCGAGCGGGCCGCGGCCACGGTGCTGCTCGTCGGGCGCGGCTCGACCGACCCGGACGCGAACGCCGAGGTCTTCAAGGCGGCCCGGCTGCTGTGGGAGGGCCGCGGCTACGCGGGCGTGGAGACGGCGTTCGTGTCGCTCGCGGAGCCCTCGGTCGCCGCGGGCCTCGGGCGCTGCGCGCGGCTGGGCGCGCGGACGGTCGTGGTGCTGCCGTACTTCCTGTTCGCGGGCGTGCTGCCGGACCGGGTGCGCGCGCAGGCCGCCGAATGGGCCGCGGCGAACGGCGCCGTGGACGTGCGGTGCGCGGACGTCATCGGGCCCGAGCCCGAGCTGGCGGCGCTGGTGGCGGAGCGCTACCGGGAGGCGGTCGCGGGCGATCTGCGGATGAACTGCGACTCCTGCGTCTACCGGATCGCGATGCCCGGCTTCGAGGACCGCGTGGGCCGCCCGCAGCAGCCGCACCACCACCCGGACGACCCGTCACACACGCACGGGCACGGGCATGCACACTCCCACTGAGGGCGGCGCGGACGCGTACGACCTGGGCCACCACGGCGACCGCGAGACGGCCGAGGGCCTGGTCGACCTTGCCGTCAACGTCCGCACGGGCACGCCCCCGCCGTGGCTGGCCGAGCGGATCGCGGGCTCCCTCGCGGCTCTGGCGAGCTACCCGGACGGGCGGGCCGCACGGGCTGCGGTCGCGGCACGGCACGGCCGGGCCGACGCCCGGGAGGTACTGCTGACGGCGGGCGCGGCGGAGGCGTTCGTGCTGCTCGCGCGGGCGCTGCGGCCGCGCTGCGCGGCGGTGGTGCACCCGCAGTTCACCGAGCCGGAGGCGGCGCTGCGGGCCGCGGGCCACCCGGTGCACCGGGTGCTGCTGGCGGCGGCGGACGGCTTCCGGCTGGACCCGGCGGCGGTGCCGGAGCAGGCGGACCTGGTGGTGGTCGGCAACCCGACCAACCCCACGTCCGTGCTCCATCCGGCCGCGGCCTTGCGGCAGTTGGCGCGTCCTGGCCGGACGCTGGTGGTGGACGAGGCGTTCATGGACGCGGTGCCGGGCGAGCCCGAGTCGCTCGCGGCGGCGCGGGACGTGCCGGGGCTGCTGGTGCTGCGCAGTCTGACCAAGACCTGGGGACTGGCGGGCCTGCGGATCGGCTACGTGCTGGGCGGCCGGGAGCCGCTCGCGGCGCTGGAGCGGGCCCAGCCGCTGTGGGCGGTGTCGGCCCCGGCCCTCGCGGCGGCGCAGGCGTGCATGGAGCCCGCGGCACTCGCCGAGGCGGAGGCGGCGGCGGTGCGGACGGCGGCGGACCGCGCGCATCTGCTGGACCTGCTGGCGGAGGTGCCCGGCGTGGCGGTTGCGGGCGCCGCGCCCGCCGCGCCCTTCGTGCTGCTGCGGCTGCCGGACGCGGCGGCGGTGCGGGAGCGGCTGCGGGCGGGCGGCTGGGCGGTGCGCAGGGGCGACACCTTCCCGGGTCTCGGCCCGCAGTGGCTGCGGGTCGCGGTGCGGGACCGGGCGACGTCCGGGGCCTTCGCCGCGGCGCTCACGGCGGCGCTGCGGGCCTGACGGCCGTACGGTCAGTTCGCCAGGCCCAGCGCCGTCAGGTCGGGCGCCCCGAAGACCTCGTGCTCGTAGACGTTGGTGAGCCGGCTGCTGCGGAAGACCAGGTGCCGCCCGTGGACGAGGGGGACGAGCGCGGCGTCCGCCATGACCTTCTCGTCGGCCTCCCGCCAGGCCGCGGTGGACTTTTCCGGGCCGTCGGCGCTCTCGCCCTGGGAGAGGACGAGGTCCAGGCCGGGGTCGTTCACACCGGCGTAGTTGGTGGGGCTGCCGGGGGCGACGAGGGTGCGCAGGAAGCCGCCGCCGTTGGGCCAGTCGGCGGCCCAGGAGCTCATGACCATGCCCCAGCCGTTCTGCTTGACCTTGGCGGGCGAGGCGAGGTCGGTGTAGAGCTCGGTGATGGGGACCTGCTTGATGGTGACGGCGATCCCGGCGTTCCTCAGCGACTGCTGGACCGCCGTCATGGCCGCGAGCGTCTTCGCGTTGTTGGCGGCGCCGACGATCGTGGTGCTGAAGCCGCCGGACCTGCCGCACACCGCGAGCTGCTCGCGCGCCTTGGCCGTGTCGTTCTTGCCGGTGCTGTCGCCGTACGGGTGGGCGTCGGGGTCGAAGCCGTCCACGGTGGGCGGCAGCATCGTGGTGGCGATGTCGCCCGCGCTGTCGCCGCCCAGGGCGGTGCGGACGGACACCCGGTCGACGGCGTACTGCACCGCCGCCCGGCACGGCTGCTTGTCGAAGGGCGCGACGGACGTCTGCAGGCTGATGTAGCGGGTGCTGCTGTTGTAGGCGAGGTCGGTCTGCGCGTGCAGGGTGTCGTCGGCCGTGACCCTGGCCCGGTTGGCGTCCGACAGCGCCTGGGACTGGAGGTCGACGTCGGCCTGGCCGGACAGCAGCGCGTTTTCGACGGCGTCCTGCGAGGAGTACACGGTGAGGTCGATCGTGTCGGGCAGGGCGGAGCGGATGGGGTCGGTGGACTGGTCCCACTCGGTGTTGCGGACCATGTGCAGCGACTTGTCCGCCGTGTAGCTCTCGACCTTGTAAGGCCCGCTGGAGAGCGGCTTGTTGCGGTAGGCGGTGCCGTTCCCGATGTCGACCTTGCTCGGAACGGGCGCGCCCATCGGCATCGCCAGCACGTACGGGAAGTCCGCGAAGGGCTTGGCGAGGGTGAAGACGACGGTCCTGTCGTCAGGGGTGGCGACCGACCTCAGGCCGAGCCGGCGGGAGTCGGTGTCCTTGTACGGGCCGGGGTAGTTCTGGCCCTCGTCGAGGAGTTCGACGAAGTTCGCGGGTCCCGCGATGAACGCGTCGCGGTCGAAGGTGCGCTCGATGCCGTACTTGATGTCCTGGGACGTGATGGCGCTGCCGTCCTCGTACCTCAGGCCGGCCTTGAGGTGGAACGTCCAGGTCTTGCCGCCGTTGGTGACGTCGCCGGTGGTGGTGGCCAGGTCGGGCACGAGCTTGCGCCCGGCGGGGCCGGGGTCGGGGGCGTAGTCGACGAGCTTGCGCTCGAAGAGGCGCTGGAGGTTCCACGACGGCTGGGTGTAGACGACGGCCGGGTCGAGCAGCCCGTCCTCGGGGTAGGCGGCGGCGAGCCGCAGGGTGCCGCCCTTCCGGTCGGAGGCGTTGACGACGCCGTCGAGACCGCCGTTGTAGCCGGAGCCGGCCTTGCCGCCGTGCCGTTCGAGGTTGGCGGGCTGGGCGGTGGCGGTCGGGCGGTGGGTGGACGGGGTGGGGGCCGGCGGGTTGGCCTTGTCGTGGTGATTGCCGAGCGGACCGTACAGGAGCGTGACGGTCACGCCGACGGCGGCCACGGCCACCGCCGCGACGGCCGTCATCCAGCGCCGCCGGGCGCGCCGCGCCGGGTCGAACTCCCCCGAGTTGCCCGGCCCGTTGAAGGGCGGCGGGGTGGACGGCTGGTACGGCGGCGGGAGCGGCACCTGCGGGCGCGGCGCGTACGCCGGGTGCTCGGCGGGGGTGGGCGGCGGCGGGGTGCTCGGGCCGGGGACGGGGGCGGCGCCGAATCCGCCGGTGGCGGGCGGCGGCGTCGAGGGCGGCGGGGTGGACGGCGGGGTGCCGGAACCGCCGGCGGACGCACCGGAGTCGGCCGCGCCGGAGGCGTCGTCCGCAGGCCCGTAGGGGGACTTGGCGGCCGTGAGCGGGGTGGTCGCCGTGTCGAGGGAGGGCGGGATCGCGGGACCGGCGAGGAGCGCCGCGTGGCCGGAGGAGACCAGCCAGGCGCGCAGCCGGTCGCGGAAGACCTGGGCGTCGCCGTGCCGGCCGGCGGGGTTCTTGGCGAGGGCGGTGAGCACGAGCGCGTCCAGCTCCGGCGGCACCCGGGGGTTGCGCGACGAGGGCGCGGGCGGCGCGTTGTGGACGTGCCAGTACATCAGGTTGATCGGGTTGCCGTCGGTGAACGGCGGCTTGCCGGTGAGGAGTTCGGTGAGCACGCAGCCGACCGCGTAGACGTCGCTGCGGGCGTCTACCTCGGCGCCGTTGATCTGCTCGGGCGACATGTAGCTCGGGGTGCCGATCGCCGAGCCCGTCGTGGTGAGCCGGGAGTCGGTGTCCAGCACGCGGGCGATGCCGAAGTCCGCGACCTTGACGACGCCTTCGGGCGTGACCATCACGTTCGCGGGCTTCACGTCGCGGTGGACGGTGCCGTGGCTGTGCGCGTGCGCGAGGGCGTCGAGGATGTCGCAGGCGACGCGCACGGCCCGCTCGGGCGGGAAGAACACCCGGCGGCGCAGGAGTTGGGAGAGCGTGCCGCCGGGCACGAACTCCATGACGAGGTAGGGCACGACCTCGTCGCCGTCGCGTATCTCGTCCTGGTCGTGGACGGTCACGATGCCCGGGTGGTTGAGCGACCCCGCGGCCTGCGCCTCACGCGCGAACCGCCGGCGCGCGTCGGGGTTGTCGGCCAGGTCCGGCAGCAGCGTCTTGACCGCGACGGTCCGGCCCATCCGGGTGTCCTGGGCTCGGTGGACGCGGGCCATGCCTCCCGAGCCGAGCAGCTCGGCCAGCTGGTAGCGCCCCGCGAAAAGCCCGTCAGTCATTCCCGCCCCGTCCGCCTCTGCATTTCGGCGCCCGCCGTGTCCGCCGCCCCACGGCAACCGGCCGTCCGCGGCGCCGGGTTGTGCAAGACGTACGCCGACCTGCCCCGGCCGTGGACGGCTTCCGGCCGCCCGCACAGCCTACGGGGCGGCGCCGGTGGTCCGGCGCCGCCCCCGGGGCTTTCGTTCCCCCGTTGTGACCTTGCTATCGCAGTGCGGTGACGTGGGGCCCGCGCGTCAGTCCTGCGGGTCCGCCGCGCCGGTGCCCCGGCGGCGGCGGGCGGTCAGCAGGAAGGCGCCCGCGCCCGCGGCGAGCAGGGCCACGGCACCGCCCGCCATGTAGGGGGTGCTGGAACTCGCCCCGGTCTCCGCCAGGTTGCCGGTGCCGGGGCCGGTCTGGACGACCGCACCGGAGGTGCCCGAGGTGCCGGCCGAGCCTGAGGCACCGGTGGAGGTGCCGGACGTGGAGCCGCCGGTGCCGGAGGTGCCGCTCGTGGTGCTCCCGGAGGTGCCGGAGGTGGCGCCTGAGGTGGTTCCCGACGCGGTCCCGGTGGTGGTGCCGTTCGTGCTGCCGGTGGTGGTGCTCCCGGACGTGCCGGTGGTGGAACCGGTGGTGGAGCCCGCCGTCGTGCCGGACGTCGTACCGGAGGTGGTGCCCGCCGTCGAGCCGGAGGTCGTACCCGACGTGGAACCGGACGTGGAACCGGACGTCGAGCCGCCGGTGGAGGTGCCGCCGGGGTGCGGGGCGGTGCAGGTGGCCTGCGCGAGCGTGATGTCGCCGCTGACCTCGGCGACGCCCAGGCTCAGCGGGTCGAGGTGGATCGCGAGCCGCAGCGCGGTCGCAGCCGCGGTGGTGGACGTGGTCGTGGTCTGCGTCAGGTTCAGGCTGACGTGGCCGACGCCGGGCACGGTCAGCTCGGTCGTGCCGACCGCGCTGAGGTCGATCCGCCGCCCGAGCACGGTGAGGCCCGCGAGTTCGGAGTGCGCGGTGGGCCTGCGGCCCGCCTCGCAGGTCGCGGTCGAGGTGATGGCGTCGGCCTTGACCAGCGCCAGCAGCGGCAGGCCGGGGACGTGCACCTGGGCGTGCGCCACGTCGGCGTAGCCCTCGGCCTTGCGGGCGTCGGCGGTGGCCTTCGACGTCGCGACGTCGGCCCGCAGGATGCTGATGCCGCGCCCGTTCTCCACGCCCTTGCCGACCGTGACGGTCAGCGCGGTCTTCGCGGCGTCGGCGGGTGCGTGCACGTCGTTGAGCGCGACGTCGACCGGCACGTCGACCGCCTTGCCGAGCAGCGACACGTCCAGGCCCGCGCGCAGCACGGCGGCGGTGGACGCGCCGCCGTGCGTGTCGCCGGCCGGGGCCGCCTGCGCGCCGGGAGCCAGAGCCGCGGCGCCCGCGGCGAGGGCGACGGCGGCTCCGACGGCGGCGGCGCGGCGGCGGACGGGCAGCGGGAAGGTGTTGGTGGTGCGGTACATCGGTGTGGGACCCCCACGGGAGACATCGGTGAACATCGGACTCCCCCCGGCCGTACGCGAGTTGGGGACAGCGGGCCGGGGCTTGCCGGGTAATGTTTACGCACTGAGGGTGAATGCACGGCTACGCGATGCCAGTTCACCCAAAAGGGTGGTTTCCGGTGGGATCCCCGGCGAGCGGGGCAGGACGGCGCGGACGTACCGCCGGTAAGCGCCCATGCCCCGCCGCATCCACCGTGACGTGGGGCCCGTCCCGCCGGGTGCGGCCCGTGCCGGTGTCCGAACACGCCGAAGCGCGCGCCCGCGCGTGCGCGGCGCTCGCGTACGGTGGGGAGGAGGTGGTCCCGAAGTCCTGCGTGCAGGGCGGGTGTTCAGCACCCCGCATACGCAGGGCAGGCGTTCGACGCCCGCCTGCCCGACGGATGTTCGGCACCCAGCTGACCCTGGGCGAGCGCGCCCGGCAGATCCCGGCGTTCGACGCCCCCATGACCGACGGATGTTCGGCACCCAGCCTGCCCGGCAGGTGTGTCAGCACCCCGCCTGCGGAGGCCCGTCCACCGGGCGCGTGTTCAGCACCCGGGCGCCGGACGCCCGCCCGCCCCGCGGGCGTTCAGCCCACCACGGCGCCCCGCAGGATGACGCGGTGCGGTGCCGCCAGCACCCGGACGTCCGCGCGCGGGTCGGCCTCGTAGACGACCAGGTCCGCCGGGGCGCCCTCCTCCAGACCCGGGCGGCCGAGCCACTCCCGCGCCTGCCAGGTCGTCGCCGACAGCGCCGCCGTCACCGGCAGACCCGCCGTGACCAGTTCCTCGACCTCGGCCGCGATGAGGCCGTGCGGCAGGCTGCTGCCCGCGTCCGTACCGGCGTAGACGGCGATCCCGGCGTCGTACGCGTTGCGCACGGTCTCGTGGCGGCACGCGTGCAGGCGGCGCATGTGGTCCGCCCAGCGGGGGTATTTGGCCTCGCCGCTCGCCGCGAGGTGCGGGAAGGTCGCGATGTTGACGAGCGTGGGCACGATGGCCACGCCGTGCGCGACGAGCAGCGGAATCGTCTCGTCGGTGAGGCCCGTGGCGTGTTCGACGCAGTCGATGCCCGCCGTGACGACGTCGTGCAGCGTGTCCTCGGCGAAGCAGTGCGCGGTGACCCGCGCGCCCTCCTCGTGGGCGGCGGCGATCGCCTCGTCCAGCGCGTCCTTCGGCCAGCACGGCGTGAGGTCGCCGACCTCGCGCTCGATCCAGTCGCCGACGAGCTTGACCCAGCCGTCGCCGCGCCGCGCCTCCTGCCGCACGTACGCGGCCAGGTCGCCGGGCTCGATCTCGTGGGCGAAGTTGCGGATGTAGCGGCGGGCGCGGGCGATGTGCCGCCCGGCTCGGATGATGCGCGGCAGGTCGTCGCGGTCGTCGACCCACCGGGTGTCGCTGGGCGACCCGGCGTCGCGCAGCAGCAGGGCACCCGCGTCCCGGTCGGCGAGCGCCTGCTTCTCGGAGCGGTCGTCCGGCACCGCCCCGAAGTGGTCGAGGCCGACATGGCAGTGCGCGTCGACGAGGCCGGGCAGCGCCCAGCCGCGTACGGTCACGGACTCGGCGGCGGGCCGGTCGTACGTGATCCGGCCGTCGACCACCCACAGTTCGTCGGTCACGTCGTCGGGCCCGGTCAGGATCCGGCCCGTGATGTGCAGCACCTCACCCATGGGGGCACTGTACGGGTCCGGTGCCCGTCCTCACGCGGCGGGCAGCCGGCTGAAGGCGGCGCGGTAGTCGCTGGGGGTCAGGCCGACGCGGCGGGTGAGGTGCTGGCGCAGCGAGTCCGCGGTGCCCAGGCCGCTGGCGCGGGCGACCTGGTCGACCGGCAGGGTGGTGGTCTCCAGCAGCTCGCGGGCCCGCTGGATGCGCTGGTGCAGCAGCCACTGGAGCGGGCTGACGCTGGTCTCGGCGCGGAAGCGGCGGTTGAGGGTGCGGACGCTGACGGCGGCGTGCCGGGCGAGGTCGGTGAGGGTGAGCGGCTGGTCGAGCCGGGTCATGGCCCAGGCGCGGGTGTCGGCGAAGGACGTGCCGGTCACGGCGGGCAGCGGCGTCTCGGTGAACTGCGCCTGCCCGCCGCACCGCACGGGCGCCACGAGGGCGTGCCGGGCGACGGCGTTGGCGACGGCGGCCCCGTAGTCGGTGCGGACGATGTGCAGGCACAGGTCGATACCGGCGGCGTAGCCGGAGGAGGTGAGCATCGGGCCGTCCTGCACGAAGAGCACGTCGGGCTGGACGTCCACGGTCGGGTAGCGCTCGCCGAACTCCTCGGTGAGCATCCAGTACGTGGTCGCGCGCCGCCCGTCGAGCAGGCCCGCCTCGGCGAGCAGGAAGGCGCCCGAGCAGATCGAGGCGATCCGGGCACCGGCCGCGGCGGCGCGCCGCACCGCGGCGAGGATGCGCGGGTCGGGCTCCTCGCGCGAGCCGGTGCCGGGGACGATGAGGGTGTCGGCGCCGTCCACGGCGTCCAGCCCGCTGCGGATGACCACCTCGGCGGGCCCGTTGGTCCGGACAGGCCCGGGGTCGGGGGTGCACAGCTCCACCTCGTAGCCGGGCGCGCCGTCCACCTCGACGCGGGCGAAGAGCATGTCGGGGACGGCGAGGTTGAACATCGAGACGGGCTCCGCGGCGATCACCACGACCCGCCGCGGGCGCGGCGACGGCATCCCCTGCATGGCCAGAACCTCCGGTCCTTTGGCATTCTGGCCACTACTGTACGCCGGGCCCCGCGGGGAGGCTGGTGACCATGTCACCGGATCAGACCTCGCGTTCGGCCCGCGTCCCGTCCCCCGCCGCGGCGGTGCGCAGCCCCGTCGCGGAGCGGAGCCCGTCCGCCCGGCAGCCCGCGCCGCCAGCGTTCCCCGCGCCGCCCGCCCCCTCCGCC
>NZ_JOHY01000050.1 GCF_000721495.1 Streptomyces sp. NRRL F-5123 | reverse complement strand
CCTGCGAGGCGTCTCGCCGCCGAAAGTCTTCTGAGCTGGGGCCAGTTGGCCCAGGCCGCCGATTATGCCCCGCAAACCGGCTTTCTGTACAGTCGCGAAAGTCCGCTTTGTGTGCCATAGGAATTTATGCCGCGAACGGCCGGGGCGCCGCCTCAATCGCCCACAATATACGGGCCGTCAGCAAGCCGCGAGCAGAGCGGACATCACGTCCGCGGGCAGGGCCGGATTGGCCGCGGCCGCCATGACCACATACGGGTCCGGGTCCGCGAGCAGATCCGCGACGACGCTTGGGGGGAGCGAGGGGTGGCCGGCTGCGACGGACCGCGCACGGTCGTCCGCCACACAGGCGAGCAGTGCGCGTTCCGCCGCCGCGGGGTGCCGGGCGACCTCGCGGAGCGCCCTGCGCGCGGCGGGGACGGCCCGCCGGGCGATCTCGTCGAGCACCGCCGCGGTGGCGTCCGGGTTCGTGGCCGCCCTGGCGAGGACGCGGACGTGGTGACGGCGGATCATGTCGAGCAGCCGCGCCTCGGAGAGCCCGGGGTGCGGGGCGACGGCCTTGGCCACGCGCGCGTCCCGGTCGTCGGCCAGCCGGTCGCGCAGCGCGGGCGGCAGGTCGCTCCGGTGGGCCACCAGCATGCGGGCGGCGGGGTCCGCGGAAGTGGCCAGCTCCGCGGTCTCCGCCGCGGAGCACGCGGCGATCCGGGGCAGGAGCGTGGCGCCGACCCGGTACCGCCCGGCCAGCCCGACGAGGACGTCGAGCGGTACGCGCGGGTTGCGCGCGGCCCCGCGCCGTACGTCAGGGTCCGGGTCACCTGCCAGCGTACGGATCAGGTCCGTGCCGAGCGCGGGGTTCGCGGCGAGGTCGGAGCGGGTGCCCGGCAGGGGGTCGCGGGCCAGCCGGGCGCAGGCGTCCGGCGGCAGGTCGGGGCGGACGGCGAGGGGACCGCGCAGCAGTGCGGACGGGTGGCCGGCGAAGCGGGCGGCGGCCTCGGCGGGCGTGGCGGGGTTGCGCAGCGCCGCCTCGTACGTGCGGTGGACGGTGGACCGGTGGGAGCCGTCGCAGGCGTCGCCGGCCAGCAGATCGCAGTCGTCGCGCGGGCACTCCGGGTCGTGGACGAAGGGGATCTCCTCGCGGTCGCAGACCCGGCAGCGTCGTGCCGCGGGCAGGCCCTCCCCGGTCAGCAGCGCGGCGAGCGCGGCCGGCGGCGTGGCCTCGTTGCACGCCGCCGCGCGGCGCACCTCTGCGTGCGGGTGCGCGGCCAGCTCACCGGCCACCGCCGGGAGGGCCGTCCACAGCGCGAGTTCGACGACGACCTCCACCTCAGGGTCCGCCGCGAGCGCCGCCACCACGTCGGCCGGGAGGCCGGGGCAGGCCGCGAGCTTCTCCCGCCGCCCGCGGTCCGGATCCCGGGCCAGCGCCCGCGCCCACGCCGGATCCCCCGCCCCCTCGTCGAGCAGGGCGAGCGCGGCGTCCGGCCAACGGACCGGATCGACGTCCGCGGCCGTGAGCCGCCCCCGGTAAGCGAGCGTCACCGCGCACTCCTGGACCCGCTCGGCCAGCGCGACCGCCTGCGCCCGGCTGAGGTCGTCGCGGCAGGCCAGTTCGGCGGCGATCTCGTCGTCCGCGACGCGGACCAGCCGGTCGACCGACTCACCCGCCAGCGCGGGATTCCCGGCGAGCCCGACCAGGATGTGCTGCATCCTCCCATCCTCTACGCGCACCGCCCGCGGGGCCCGCGGTTTTCCGGCCGGGTGGGCGTCGGGGCCGTTGTCTCGGATCCGCGGTGTTGCCCGTGTGCTGCCGGGGGAGCCGTTGCGGGCTGCAACGGTGTTGCGGGGCGCCACGCTTGACGGTGTCGGGCCGATCGGCGCGGCAGTCGTATGCGGTGGCGCCCGCGGTGGGGGCCCTCGCGGGAAGAGGTCGGCAGTGCGTACTCCGTTGTTGTCCGTCAGGGCGGCGCTCGTTCTCACGCTGGCGCTGCTCACGGGGCTCGGGGCCGGGGTCGTGTCGGCGGTGGGTGGTACCGCGGTGGCGCAGTGCGTCCTGTGCGGGGGCGGGGCCTTCGGGCTGGCGGTGCCGTTCTTCGACCGGCTCATCGGCAGGAGCGGGCCCGAGTGAGACCGCCGTGCCACCATGCTCGACCTCGGGCGCGGGCCGTACCGGCGAGCGCCCCGACCGACCGGAGGACACAGCCCGATGGGCGAATTGCGGCCGCTGGCCGATGAGTTGAACGACGACTGCCGGGCGTTCGCGCAGGCGCTGCGTACGCTCTTCGCGGGGCTCGGCGTCTCGGTGCGCCGCTACGCCGCCCGGCGCTACCGCGACGCCGGGACCGTCTCCCGCTACCTGGGCGGCACGCGGGTGCCGCCGTGGGAGTTCGTCCTCGACCTCTTCGCCGACCTCGCCGCCGACCACGGCGCCGCGGCGACCCCGCCGGCGCTGGACCACGTACGCGACCTGCACCGCCGCGCGCTCCAGGCCGCCGCCCCCGCGGCCGGCGGGGTGCACCTCCTCCAGCAGCAGCTGGCCGACGCCGACCGCGAGGCGCGCCGCGCCACCGCCCAGGAGGACCTGCTCGGCGACGCGCTGCTGGACCGCCGGCACCGTCTGGCCGACCTCGAAGTGCGCTTCAGCCTGCTGGAGGCCCGCTGGACGGCCGAGCGCGCCGCCACCCTCCTGCCGCCGGACCCCCAGGTCGCCCCCGTCGGCGCAGGCGACCTGCTTGCCGAGCGCGACCGGCTGGAGGACCAGGTCAAGGAGCTGGAGGCCGAGCTGGAGGAGACCCGGTTACGGGTGATGCTCGCCGAATCCCGGTGCGAGGTCCTGGAGCGCCAGCTCGCCGTCGCGGAGGGCCCGCTGCCCGCTCTCCAGCCCCCCGCCCCGCAGCCCCCCGCCCCCGATGCCGTGGCCGCCCTGCGCGCGCCCGCCCGCATCCTGGCCGTCGACGACAAGCCGCCGAACCTGCTCGCCCTGACGGCCGTCCTGGCCGGCCTCGGCCACGAGGTCGTGACGGCCGACTCGGGGCAGGCCGCCCTCAAGGCCCTCCTGGACGGCGCGGGCTTCGCCGTCATCCTCCTCGACGTCCAGATGCCGGACATGGACGGCTACGAGACCGCCCTCCACATCAAGCGCCGCGCCCGCACCCGCCACATCCCGATCATCTTCCTCACGGCCATGGACCACGACCCCTCCCACGTGTTCCGCGGCTACACGGCGGGCGCCGTCGACTACCTGGTCAAGCCGTACGACCCGTGGATCATCCGGGCCAAGGTCGAGGCCTTCGTCCAGATGCACCTGGAAGCCCGCACCGGGCGGTAGCCACCTGCCGTGGCCGGGGCCGCCCGTACGGTGGCAGGAACATGACCGAAACGGGGGGAGTACGCTCTTGGGAGCTGCTTCGTGCGCCTTCGTCCCGTTTGCGGCCGGGGTCCGGGCGGTGGCTCGGGGCGCCCGGCCCGGGTTGGACGGCCCGGGTGCGGGCAGGCGCGCGGGAGTGCAAGGAACGAGAAGTCACCCGCGTCGGTGGCACGACGGAGGTGACTGGGGCGTGCGAGTCAGCGACAGCGCCGGGAAGTGGCTGCGCCGGGCCCGCCGGGTGGTGGTGGCCGCCGTGGCGCTCGCGGTCCTCAGCGGGGTGTCGGTCTGGCTCGCCGTCCAGATCACCCCGATGCAGTCGGTGTCGGCGGCCGGGCAGACGGTGTCGGTGGGCGCGGTGCAGCCGGGCCGGAGCATGTCGGGGCCGGGGGAGCTGGAGCTGTTCGGCGAGGCCATCACCACCCGGCCGCATTTCGAGGGGCCCATCCGGCCCCTCCTGAAGCTCACCCACATCAGCCTCGGCTCGCAGGTAGGCGACACCGGCACGCTGCTCCCCGACCTCAGCCGGCAGCTGACCTCGGGGTGGCTGCGGTACTGCCTGTGGGAGTCCCTGATCGCGGCCGGGTGCGCCGCCGTCATCGCGGTGGCCGTCGCGGGGGTCCGCCGCGCGACCCGGCGGGCCATGCTGACGATGGTCGCCGCCGGCGTGGTGTCGGTGTGCGCGGTCAACGCCGTGGGCATCTACCTGCTGGCGTCCGGCACGCCCCGCGTCCTGCGGCAGATCCACTCCCTGGACGACCTCGTGGGCCGTACGCCCGCCCAGCCCGTGCCCGCCGCCAAGGGGCCCGCGCTCAAGGACGTCAACGCCGTCGTGCTCGGCGACTCCACTGCCGCGGGCATCGGCAACCCGCTGGTCGACCACCCGACGGACGCGGACCGCACGTGCGGCCGCAGCGCCGACTCCTTCGCCGCCGACCTCGCCTCCGCCAACGGCTGGAACGTGCTCAACCTGGCCTGCCAGGGCGCCACCGTCACCGACGGCGTCCTCGGCGTGCAGACCCGCGGCGACGACGTCGTCCCGCCCCAGCTGGCCGTCGCCCAGCGGGCCACCAGCGCCTCCACCGTGATCGTCAGTATCGGCGCCAACGACATGAACTGGGCCGCGCTGACCGCCCTGTGCGCCAAGTCCCCGGTGTGCGACGACAAGGCGTCCACCGCGTACTTCACCGAGCGGCTCGCCGCCTTCACCCAGAACTACCTCGACCTGCTCCAGCAGCTCGCGGCCCTCCCGCACCACCCGCAGGTCCTGATCAACGAGTATTACGACCCCTTCGGGCCCGACACGAAGTGCCTGGAGAAGGAGGGCCTCACCCCGGAGAAGATCCAGGTCCTGGACTCCCGCCTCGCCGACATCAACGACGTGCTGGACAGCGGCGCCCGGACCCTGCACTTCACCAGCGTCCGCCCCGACTTCTCCGGCCACACCCTGTGCACCGACCAGCCCTTCGTCCAGGACTCGACCGGCAAGGCCCCGCTGCACCCCACGGCGGCCGGCGAGCTGGCCGTCGCGCTGGCCGACCAGCAGGCCCTGACCACCCTCCAGCGCGCGGTCCCCACGCCCTGAGCCCTCACGCCCGCGTTATCGCCCTTCGCGGTCGGGCGCTGAAGAACTCCCTCCGCAATCGGCTCTGCGTCGGAATCGGCAATTCCCTGGTGAACAGCGGCGAGGTCATCCGGCAGGACCGCCCACCACACGACCGACGGGCACCGGTGCTTTCCGGACACCGGGGACGGCAATCCCGCCCTTTACCTGGAGAACGACCATTTCGGGAGATATGCGGGTGCGGGATCGTGTTTCGCGAGCGGCGCCGGCGTCATCCCGTACACGTGCAAAGCGGAGCTGTCGACCAGAAATGGTGGTGCACCGGCGTCGGAAATCGGCGGAACGTGTATTCCGACTGTTCCTGGCACCGGGATCGGGCACGAGTCCGGGAAGCCGGCCGATCGGGTGGAAGTGCACCGACTCCGTGGACGGGGCCCGGGAGAAGCAGACCTCATGACAGGGCGTCGTCGAGGAAGCCTCCCGACTGGTGCCGCCACAGCTTGGCGTAGGCGCCGTCGCGGTCCAGCAGCTGCTGGTGGGTGCCCTGCTCGACGATCCGGCCGCGGTCGAGGACGACCAGCCGGTCCATGCCGGCGACGGTGCTCAGCCGGTGCGCCACCACGAGCGCCGTCCGCCCTTCCATGAGCCGCCACAGCGCCTCCTGGACGAGGATCTCGCTCTCCGAGTCCAGCGCGCTGGTCGCCTCGTCCAGCAGCAGGATCGGGGCGTCCCGCAGGATCGCCCGTGCGAGGGCGACCCGCTGGCGCTGCCCGCCGGACAGCTTCACCCCGCGCTCGCCGACCATCGTGCCGAAGCCGTCCGGCAGGGCGTCGGCGAACTCCGTGACGTGCGCGGCCTCGGCGGCGCGGCGGATCTCGGCGTCGGTGGCGTCCGGCCGCGCGAAGGCGATGTTGTCGCGCAGCGTGCGGTGGAACATCGCCGGGTCCTGCGGCACGTACGAGATCAGGCCGCGCAGATCCCGCTGCCCGATCCGGCTGATGTCCTGGCCGCCGATGGTGATCCGCCCGCCGTCGATGTCCGTCATCCGCAGCAGCAGCCGGGCCAGCGTCGTCTTCCCGCCGCCCGACCGCCCCACGAGCCCGACCCGGGACCCGCCGGGCACGTCCAGGTCGAGCTTCTCGAACAGCGGCGCCGCGCCCCCGCGGGGGCCGCCGTGCGTGAAGGTCACGTGCTCGAAGCGGACCGCGGCGCCCCGGTTCGCCGGCGGCTCCGGCTCCGCCGGGTCGAGCACGGTGGGCTTCGTCAGCAGCAGCTCGGTGAACTGCGCGGCCTCCGTCATCGAGCTCTCCAGGCGCCGGTAGATCTGGTTGAACTCGAACATGATCCGGGTGGCGTTGCCGAAGTACGTGAACGCCACCACGACCGCCTCCACGCCGTGCCGCCCGCCGCCGAGCGTGACGGCGAGGAGCAGGCCGAGCGCGTTGGTGAGCACCGACAGCGGCGCGACCACCGTGTCGATGCGCAGGTTGCCGTAATCCCACGACCGCAGCGACAGCCGCCGCGAGTGCGCCACGCGCGACCGGTGCTCGGCCGCCTCGCGCTCCTCGGCGCCGAACGCCCGGACGGTGTCCATGTTCATCAGGACGTCGGAGACGTGCCCCGACACCCGCGCGATCGCCGCCTCCCGCCGGTCGACGAGCGCCTGCCGGCGCCGGATGAGCGGCGTCACGCACACCGCGGTCAGCGCGATGAGCGAGAGCAGGACGACGACGAGCAGCGGCTGGTACTGCCACAGCACCACGGAGCCGAACAGCAGCGGCACGAAGCTGCCCACGACCGAGAAGGTCAGCGTGTCCGCGAACTCCTCGAAGCGGGAGGCGAAGCTGAGGACGCGCTTGGTCAGCGCACCGGCGAAGTTGTCGTGGAAGAAGACCGCGTCCTTGGCGAACAGCTCATCCATACCGGTGACGTACAGGTGTTCGATGCCCTTCGCGTCGAGGCGGTTGAGGCAGTGCACCCCGATGCGCCAGCACCCCTCGGAGGCCAGCAGTACCCCGGCGAACGCCAGCACGTACGGCAGCGCGGGCCCGACCGCGCCGGCTGCGTCGGCCGCTTCGGTCGCGTTCCCGGAGATCTTCCCCACGAGCATGGCCACGACCAGCGGGGCCACGTAGTTGATCCCGATGTTGCCCACCGCCGGCAGCAGCATCCCCGGCACCGTCAGCCACCGCAGCCGCACCAGCTCGCGCCCGTAGTACCGCAGCGCCAGCCGCACCGAGCCCCGTCCCGGCTCCTCGCCCGCATCCGCGTCCGCCGGTTCCATCCCACCCCCGCACGTCGCCGTCCACCCCGGCCGCGTCCACCGGCCGCCGGAGCCCGGACCCGGCAGTCTGCCCACCGCCCCGCACCGCGGTCCAAGCCTTTTCCGCCGCCCGCGCCCCTGGCGAAAGAATCCGGACACGGCACCGTCCGCGGCGCAGGCGCCCTTCCACGCCCTGGCCGTTGCCCGTCCGCACCGGCGTGCGGCCGCGGAACCGGTCCTCAACTCACTTGGGATTGCGGGTGTTTACTCTCCGGCGCTCCGGCAGGGAATTGGCGGCAGCGGTCGGCGTGCGCGGCCGCGGGCCCGCTTCCGCGTTATCGCCGCCTTGCCGAAGTAATCGCTTCCGCACCGCAATCCGCGGTCGCTGCCGGCGCCACGGGAAGCAAGTCGGTATCGCACCCGTGCCGGTGAGCGCATACACCTGCGGATCCGATCACGACGCCCATGGCGGCGCGAGGCTTTCCGTCAACTGGCCATCCGGCAGATCCTCCAACGAGCGCGCCGCCGATCGGAAGCGCCGGATCACCTAAACGTGTTGTGCGACTCACCGGCCTATGCACCCCAGTTGCGGGCCGAGCGCAACCGGGGTGTTCTGCTTGGTGAATCGCTCTGCTGACTACTGCTAGCATCTGGCCAATCACGGGCGGTAATCGAGCCTCCGTGTGTCAATTGAAGGACCAGGCATATGCGTAAGCTCCAGCAGTTGGCAGTCCTCACCATGGCGGTCGGCAGCCTTGCCGCTTTCGGTGCGGGCGTCAGTTTCGCCGACACCACCGGCCAGCAGGCCCCGCAAGGGACGCAGGGGATGCCCGACCAGGCGGCCCCGCAGGCCCAGCAGCCGGCCCCGCAGACCCAGGTGAACCAGCAGGTCCCGCAGACCGCGCAGGTTCCGCAGGGGCAGCAGACCCCGCAGGGGACGCAGGTCGCCCCCCAGGTCTCCCCCCAGCTGTCCCCGAACGTCACGATCCCGGAGAACCTGCCCCTCCTGCCGGCTGCCCAGGCGCAGCCGCAGGAACAGAACAACCTCTTCCGCCCGTACCAGGAATGCAGCCCGCAGACGGTGCTCCAGGCGAACATCCCGATCGCCCTTCTGGGTGAATCCACGACTCAGGGCGACACCTGCACCCAGGTCAACAACGCGTTCAACCAGCAGTAGGCGGAAATGCGGGGCGGGTTCGCACCCGGCTTCGAGGGGATCCCCCCTCCGGGGGTTTTCTCCGCTGGCGGAATGGGCCGATCGGGTCGTCTTGAACGGCTCTTCGCGGAGGGAAGACGAGTGCCAAATCCCTTTGATGCAGGCGGTGTTGAGCGCCCGGCGTCGGCCGAATGGTCCTTTGTGCGACCTTCGAACACCCTGCGCGCCAAGCGATTGCTCAACGGGCGTCCGCCCCTAATCTTCATCGTGCCGCGAGTTTGATCATCGCGGCGAGTTCAAACCCATCAGACGGAGGAAAGAAATGCGCAAGTTCCAGAAGGCGGCCGTCGTGGTCGCCATGCTCGGCACCATCGGCCTGGCCGGCGCCGGCACCGCCTTCGCCGGGGAGCGTGGCGGCGACGAGTTCCAGGTGTCGCAGAGCAGCTCCTGCAAGTCGCACGACCTGAACGTCGACGTCCTCGGCGAGGTCGGCGTCCTCAACGGCCTGCTGGGCAACGCCCTGAACGGCGAGGGCAACCCGGGCGCGCAGGCCACCAGCCTCGGCTCGTCGCAGGGCTGCAACAACAGCGCTTTCTGACCTCTGTCGGACGGTAGCTGAACCCGGGGGCGCGGCGGGCGCCTCATCGCGACCCGCCGCTCCCCTCTGCTCCTCCGGTTCGCCGGTGCCTCGCGGCCCACGACATCGCCGAGCGCGCCGCGCACGCGGTATCCGCGTCAGCGCGACGTCCGCACGGACCGACCCCCACGCCGGGTACCGGGACCATCGTCACGTTCACACGCAATCCTGGAGAAAGAACATGCGCACGATCTACAAGGCGGCCACCGTGGTCGCCATGCTGGGCAGCCTCGGCCTCGTCGGCGTCGGCACCGCCTCCGCGTCCGGCATCCCGGGCGGGAGCAGCGTCGGTGTCCGCCAGAGCACCGAGTGCAAGTCGCACGACCTGAACCTGGACGTCCTCGGTGAGGTCGGCCTGCTCAACGGTGCGCTGGGCAACGCGCTCGGCGGCGAGGGCAACCCCGGAGCCCAGGAGAGCCACCTCGGCTCCACGCAGGGCTGCAGCAACAGCGCCTTCTGAGGCAAGCCGGCCCGCTAGGCCGTGTCTGCCAAACCCCGTCTGCCTGCCCTTCGGGCGGACGACGCTGTTTGTCAGACACGGCCTAGGCACCAGACGGGTCCCGGAACCGAGGCCACACCTGGCGGCCTGGGCACCGGGGCCCGTCCTCATGCAGAACAGCCGGAACCGGGCTTCGGTCCTGGTCCGCTTCCGGCGACGACCACGAAGGAACACGGCACATGTTCAACAAGAAGAGCGCAGCCATCGCATGGCTCGTGGGCGGCATCTCGCTGGCCTGCGCGGGGGTCGGCCACGCTGTCGCGGCGGGAGCCCCCACCAGCTGCTCGTACGACTCCGAGGGCAACAAGACCTGCGTCACCAAGTCCGAGAGCTCGTACACCAGCGAGGACGGCCACTACCACCTGCAGCAGCAGCAGGACTGCACCACCGTGTCGCGTCCGGTCATGCGGACCCCGCAGCTCGGGGTGGGGCAGCAGGGGACGACGCGGGTCGGGGCCGTCGTGGGCTGCTCCAACAGTGCCCCGGCGCCCGAGGGGTTCAAAGCGCCGGACTTCTCACATTAGGCAGGGCGGGTCTCCGCCGCGCCCACCGCAGGGAGGCGGGGCGGGCCGAACCCGGAAGGCACGCGCAAAGACCGATAGCCGGACCCGGATCGCGCCGGGCCCGGCTGTCCGTCGTCCGCCCGGCGGCCTCAGTCCGCGTCCTGCCCGCCTGCCACCTGCGAGGGGAGGCCGGAGCACGGCTGCACGGTCCGGCCCGGCCGCTCGATGTCGTTGATGTAGGGAAGGCCGGTGAGCGGCCGGCCGGTGCAGAACCTGGTGATCAGGTCGCAGAACTCCGGAATCCGCTCGACCGGCGCCAGATGGTCGGCGTGCTTGATGGTGGTGAAAGCAGCCGCCGGAAGCGCGGCGGCGACGCCGCGACCCATGGCGGGTGTGCAGAGCGTGTCGAACTCGCCGGTGCACACCAGGATCGGCACCTCGGGAACCGGCTGGTCGCGGTACCAGTCGTGGCGCATCAGCCGGGAATTGTGCTCCACCGACTTGTTGATGTCGTCCTCGGACTGCGCCATGAACTGCCCGTAGAGCAGACGGGAGACCGCCTGGTGCTTGTGGACCGGGCCCGTCCCGGGGGGAGACATGAAGCGCTCGACGAGTTCGGTGGCGATCTGCGCGCGGTCACCGCGGGCGAGCATGTGCTCCCACCGCGGTACGGCGGCGGCGTAGTCCTCGGGAATGGCCAGGGTCATCCCGACCAGGCCCAGCTTCGCCACGAGGTCGGGGTACTGCTGTACGTAGCGCAGGGCGATGGCGCCGCCGAAGCAGCTGCCGATGACGTTGGCCCGGCGTACGTCCAGTTCCTGCATCATGTGGTGCACGCAGGCGGCGAGGAAGTCCAGCCCGTAGCTGGCCGGCAGGGAATCGGCATCGCCGTAGCCGGGCAGATCCACGGTGACGATCGTGCCGGACGCGGACAGCAGTTTCTCGTGCCGCAGCCACGCGTAGCGGTTCTGCGACGAGCCGCCCAGCAGCACCAGTGGATCCCCCGGCGGGCTGTCCTGGCGAACGATCCGGCAGTGGTACGCGAACCCCTCGAAGACCAACGTCCTTTCCTCCACCTGCCCTTGGGCGGGAAACCTCGGGTCGGGACGGGGGACCGGCACGACCGTGGCCGGTGCTGTGCTGATGTCAGAGCGCATGAGGTCTCCGAGCGCGCGAGGAAGGGGGGAGTCAAACGCCATGATCCACCCTTTAAAGCGAATGGACCCCAAGTCCGGTCAAGATGGGCGTGTCGGGCTCGCGCTCGCGATCGGGCGGGTCCTTCACACGGGCGGCCCTGCTCCGTCTTCCGTCTTCCGCCTTCCGCCTTCCGCGCGGACGGTTCGCCTCGCCGGTGCCGAGCCGCAGCCGACCGCCCCGCCTTCCGCGCGGACGGTTCCTGCCCTGCTGCCGGCGAGCGGCCGGGCTCATCCCTTCCGGGCCGCGCCCGGGGTGGCGTGGCTGGAGCCCTTGGGCGGGGCGGACGTCCGGCCGGTGTGCGGCTCGGCGCTCTTCCCCGCGCTCCCCCCGGCGTGACCGTGCGCGGAACCGGGGGCCGGGGTGTCCGCCAGGGCGGCGCAGTACGCGTCCACGCCCGCGGCGCCGCCCGCCGCCTCGGCGAGCCGCTCGGCCACCGCCCCCTCGGGAGTCCGCCCGTCGCGCTCGGCCTTGGTGTACGCGACGCACAGCCCCCGCAGGCCCGCGTCGCCGGGGACGCTCGATGAGGGGGACACCGTTCCCGGCGCCTGCCGGGAGGTGCTCGGGCGCGCCGCGGGTGCGCCGGACCCGGGCGGCTTCCCCGTACCGCCCGTGGCGGGGGCCGGGACGGAGGGGCCGTGCGGGGTGCCTCCGCGGTGGAAGGGGTGCGGGAGGCCGCCGCTCCCGGCGGCGACGGCCACCCCGCCGAGGGCCGAGGCGACCAGGGCGGCGCCCACCAGCACCCGGAACCGGCGGGATCCGGCCGCCGCACGCCACCCCCGGCCGCGCGGCTCCGGAGCCGGCTCCGGCTCCGGCTCCGGCTCCGGCTCCGGCACCAGCACAGGCACGGGCACAGGCACCGAGCCCCGGCCCGGTGCCCCACCCGCCGCGCGGCGGAAGGCAGCCAGCGCCGCGGCCTCGTCCTGCGGCCTGCCCGGCGGCAGCGCGCGCGCCGCGGCGAGCAGGCCGGCCAGCTCGGCGGCCCGCGGGCCGGCCCCGGCCACGTCCTCGCCGTCCAGCAGCCGTTCGGCGACATCCCGCCGCAGTCGCAGTCGCAGTCGCAGTCGGAGTCGCAGCCGCGGCTGCCGCCGCCCGCCGCGTCCCCGCCGCGTGCCGTCGTCCTGGGCGCCGACCGCGTGCCGGTCCTGCTCTCGGCTCTCGCTCATCCCTTACTTCTCCTCAGCGCCTCTCAGGCGCTCCGACAGACGCATCAGACCGCGGTAGGAGGCCGTGCGCACCGCGCCGGGGCGCTTGCCCAGGACCTCGGCCGCCATCGGGCCGCCCAGGCCCATCACCACCCGCAGCAGCACCGCCTCGGCTTGGTCCCTGGGCAGTTCCGCGATCAGGGAGAGGGCCCGCGCGGTGGCGAGGTTCTCCAGGGCCGCGCCCTCCGAGTCGGGCACGGCGGCGCGCTCCGCGAGGCTTTCCGCCGTGCCCTCGTCGAGAGCCGTGGTGCGCGGGCGGACGCGACCGCGCCGCAGGTGGTCCAGCGCCCGGTGCCGGGCGATCGTCGCGGTCCAGCCCCGGAAGGACTCGCCGCCGCCGCGGAAGGCGCCGACGTCGCGGACGATGTCGTGCCAGGTCTCCGAGGCGACGTCGTCCGCGTCGGCCCCGACGAGGCCGCGCAGGTAGCCGAGCAGCATGGGATGGACTTCCCGGTAGACGACGCCGAAGGCGGCCTCGTCCCCGTCACGGGCCCGGGCGACCGCCTCGCCCAGCTCCGTGTCGCCCATCCGCGAGTGCCGGTGCGGTCTCGCCTCGCCCACCACGTCCTCTTCGCGCTCGCCTGCACCGCGTCCCCCGCCGGGCGGGCGTACGGCCGCTGCCCGTACGCGCGTCCGGCCGGTGGTCCGGCGGATCCCGTACCGGACCCTGTCACATCCGCGCCCCGCCCACCACGGCGAGGTAGAACAACCGCAGGCTGTCCGCCGGACCGTTGTCGTACCGCTTGACGGCCTTGCCGAGCGGGTTCCACACCTGTCCGTCGGCGGTGCGGACGCCGAACGGCTGCCCGAAGACGTCCTGTTGGGACAGGTCGAAATCCACCCACAGCGCGCCCGCGGCCCGGTGCAGGACCTCGCCGGTGTACGCCCCGAAGCGGGTCAGCGCGGGGGTGACCGCGTCGGCGGGCGGGTGCTCGCGGCGGATGCCGTCGATGATCCGGTCCACCAGGGCCAGGCTCCGCGGCGAGTAGTCGAGCCGCAGCCCGGCCCCCTCCCGCGCCATGGCCACGACGTCCGCGGCGAGCCGCGGGCCCAGCCTGTGGGCCGGGATGTTGCCCGTCGTGCCCGAGACGTGCTGCATCGTGTCGCGCCTCCCTCTCGCCGGACTGCCGACCGCGGACCCCACGGCCGCGCACCCCACGACGGCGGACCGCACGGCCGCGCACCGCCGGTCGCGGACCCCTACGACCGCGCACGGCACGATCGCGGACGGCACGGCTGCCGGTCGCACGGCTGCAGAACCGAAGGCGCGGCGGCCCCCGGAAACATCACACCGCCGGGCCCGCAGGGCGGTTTGTGGAGGTATGTATGCCTCGTTGACAAGGTTCAGACCAATCCGCCACCGTGTGCCGCCCCTTCACGGAGAACCACCTGATCGCCAGGAGGCGTTCATGCGTGTGCTGTTCGGCAGAGTGAAGTCCTTCGCGGCGGCAGCCGCACTCGTGGCGGCCGCCGCGGCCGTGCCCGCCGCCACCCCCTCCGCGGCGGCCACCGGCACGCCGCCCCAGGTCTACGGAGCCTGGCACTGCAGCGACGACGCCTGCACCTGGGCGACCGTCCGCGACATGGCCGGCTTCGACCGGGCCAACCACTGGCTGATCGACCGCGGCGACGGCCGCCCCTCGGTCAACCTCGTGGTGCTCAGCTTCGTCAACCCGCTCACCCTGCTCGACGGCACCACGGACAGCGGCAACGCGGGCGGAGTGCCGGTCGGCATGAACCAGGCCGTGGTCGACTACTTCACCGCCCACGGCATCCGCGTGATGCTCTCCATCGGCGGCATCACCTACACCGACGACTGGAACACCGCCCTCGCCCAGAACCCCACGCTGCTCGGCCAGAAGGCCGCCGCGCTCGCCTCGCGGCTCGGCGTGGGCATCGAGATCGACTACGAGCAGAGCTCCGGGCCGAACGTCACCGGACTGCAGGCGTTCATCGACGCCTACCGGGCCGCGCACCCCTACGACGCCTCCGGCGCCGACCCGACGGCCCGGCTGACCATCGACGTTGCCGCCGGCGACCGCTGGCTCATCGCCCTCGACCAGTACGCCACCGCCAACTGGCTCACCACCACCAAGCCGGTCCTGGACTACGCCAACGCCATGGTGCCCAGCAAGCAGCCCTCCGCGAGCGGCGCCGAGTCGAACTGGCAGGAGCACCTGGACGGCAAGTCCAACTACAGCCCGCCGATCCCGCCGCTCGCCCCGGCGAAGTTCACCGGCAGCCTCTACATCGCCGAGGGCTCCCAGGTCCGGCCGGAGTGCACCGACTTCCCGTCGTCGGTGACGAACGCGACAAGCTCCTGGACCCGGACCGCCGCCCCGGCCGGGGCGGGCACCACCACCGGCATGCTCGGCTACATGTTCTGGGCCGCCGAGCGCCCCTCCACCCGCGGCGTGACCACCGCGCCGCCCAACTCCTGCGAAGGCGGCGTCGGCACGGGCGCCACCACGTTCGACATCCCGCTCCCGATGCCCGCCCTCCGGCAGAACTGAGCGACCGGGACCCCGCACCCCCCGCCCCGTACCCGTGCTCAGCGGGCAGCGGGCAGCGGGCAGGGGGCAGGGGCAGGGGCAGGGGGCCGCGGGGCCAGGGGTCACGGGGTCAGGACCAGCCTGCCGAACACCGTGCCCGCGTCCATCGCGCGGTGCGCCGCCGCTGCCTGGTCCAGCGGCAGCACGTCGTGGACGACGGGGAGCAGTTCCCCGCGTACGGCGTCGGCGAAGTGGGCGGAGCGTACGGTCTGCCGCTCGGCGGCGGGGACGCTGTCGGAGCTGAAGGTGGCGAAGGACAGCGACTTGCGGAAGGCGCCCATCAGGCGCGTTCCGAAGTCCGCCGGCGGCGGGCCGCCGACCACGCCGACGGAGACGAAGCGTCCGTTGGGGTTCAGCCGGTCCAGGAAGAGGGGGAGCCGGGATCCGCCCACGACGTCGACGACGGCGTCGAAGCCCGCCGGCGCGTCCGGACCGCCCTCGCCGGAGCGGTCCAGCACATGGGTGGCGCCCAGCTCCCGCAGCCGGGCGCCGCGCTCCACCGACGAGGCGGTGACCGCCACCGCCGCGGCACCCCCTGCGGCCGCGAGCTGGACGGCCATGACGCCGATCCCGCCGGCCGCGCCGCGTACGAGCACCCGCGCGCCGGGCCCGGAACGCGCACGCTGCAGCGCGAAGTGGGCGACCACGCCGCAACTGCCCAGCGTGACCGCGTCGATGACGGTCAGGCCGTCGGGCAGCGGGAGGACGTCCTCGACGGCGGCGACGGCATGCTCGGCGTACCCGCCAGACAGGCCGGTGAACGCCCACACCCGCCGTCCCGTCCACGAGGCGTCGACGCCCTCGCCCACCGCGGTGACGCGTCCCGCGACCTCGCTGCCGAGCAGATGGCCCTCCCGGAAGCCGTGGTCGGCGAGCGTTCCCCGGCGGATGACGGCGTCCACACCGCCCACCCCGATCGCCTCCGCGGCGATCCGCACCTGCCCCGGACCGGGTACGGGCACGGGAAGGTCGACCACCTCCAGACCCGCTGGGTCCCCGAATGTCCTGACGGCTATGGCTTTCACTGGTCCCTGGGCTCCTTGCTCGGACGGATGGGGTGCCGGTGCGAGCGCGGCGTGCGCACGCGGCCGTACCGCTGTCGGAACGTAACCGGCGGGTGCGTCCGGCTGGCTAAACTGAGAGGGCATGACAGCCCATCTGCCTCACGTGCCGCGCTCGGACGCCCGTGACAACCGCGCCCGCATCCTGGCCGCCGCGCGCACGGTGTTCGCCGAAGCGGGGCTCGGCGCGCCCGTGCGGGAGGTCGCCCGGCACGCGGAGGTCGGCCCCGCCACGCTGTACCGGCACTTCCCGACCAAGCGGGAGCTGGTCATGGCGGCCTTCGCCGACCAGCGGCAGGTGTGCCGGGCCGTGGTCCACGACGCCCTCGCCGATCCGGACCCGTGGCGCGGATTCCGGAGCGTGATCGTGCGGATCTGCGAACTCCACGCCCGCAGCCGGGGGTTCGCCGACGCCTTCATGGCCGCGTACCCCGAGGCCATGGACTTCGCCGCGGACCGGGAGCGAACCCTGCGCGCGGTCGGCGAGTTGACCCGCCGCGCCCAGCGGGCGGGCCGGCTCCGCCCCGACTTCGTCCTCGACGACCTGATCCTGATGCTCATGGCGCACCGCGGCGCCCAGGACGCACCCCCCGCCGCCCGCCTCGCGGCCTCCCGCCGCTTCGCCGCCTACGTGATCGAGGCCTTCCGCACGGTGCCGCCCCCGGCCGCTCCCTCACCACTCCCGCGGGCCCCTCGACTCGGCGCATGACCCTCCGGGGGTGCGCCCCGGAACTGCCGGCGACGCATCCGCGCGGCCTCAGCCGTCGGCCGCGACGAGGAGGGTGATCCGGCGGGCCGGCCGGTCGGCGAGGACGATGTCGTGGAAGCGCCGTGCACGCCTCCTCAGTCGTGGAATTCCGCCTTGCCCAGCTCGCGCGGCGCGCCCGCCTTGCCCAGCTCGCGCGGCGCGCCCGCCTTGCCCAGCTCGCGCGGCTGGCAGACGCGTTCCGCCGCGGAAAGGGCGGCGAATACGTCACGCTCCAGATCGGCGGCGAGTCCCGTGCGCATCCTCCGGACCGAGCCGGGCCCGGAGGATGCGCGTGCCGTGCCCGGCGCCGGGCCGGGCGGAGGGCCGTCCCTCCGCCGGTGTCCTGTTGCGGCGCGGCGGCGTCGCGGGGAGGCTGTCGAACCATGGACGCACCGCGTGGGACGCTGCACGGCAGGACCGCCGTCGTGACCGGGGCGAGCAAGGGCATCGGGCTGGCGGTCGCCACCGCCCTGGCGGGGGCCGGCGCTCGGGTGGTCGCCGGGTCGCGTACCCGCACTCCCGAGCTGGACGCGCTGGTCGAGGCGGGCGGGGTGACCTGGGTGGAGGTCGACCTCGGCCGGCCGCAGGACGCCGTGCGGCTCGCCGAGGCGGCGGGCGGCGAGGTGTACGCCCTGGTCAACAACGTGGGGGTGGCCCCGGTACGTACCGGGGGCTTCCTGTCCGTGACGGACGAGGACTGGCAGCGCTCGCTCGATCTCAACCTGCTGAGCGCGGTACGGGTCACCCGGGCGGTGCTGCCCGCGATGCTGCGGGCCGGGGACGGCGCCGTCGTCACCGTGGCGTCCGTCAACGCGCGGCTCCCCGACCCGCTGGTCATCGACTACAGCGCGGGCAAGGCCGCGCTCGCCGCCTTCTGCAAGGCGCTCTCCAAGGAGGTCGGCCCGCGGGGGGTGCGGGTCAACACGGTGAGCCCGGGACCGGTGGAAACCGACCTGTGGCTGGGGAAGGGCGGTGTCGCGGCCACCGTCTCGCAGGACACCGGCCACTCGCCCGACGACGTGGTCGCCGAAACCGCCGCGGGGATCCCCACAGGCCGCTTCACCCGCCCGGAGGAGGTCGCCGGCCTCGTCCTCCACCTCCTCGGGGACCAGGCACGGAACATCTCCGGAAGCGACCTCACGATCGACGGCGGCCTCGTCCCCACCTGGTGACCCGCCGGTCCGCCCGCGGATCGGCGCCGGACATCCGCGGAAGGGCGCGACGGCTGCCCCGACACTGCCCCTCCGGTCCTTGCCCCTGGCCCGCGGAACGTCGTAAACCGGCAATGGCACGCCGCGACCCCGGTCCGGGCCGCCAGTCCAGGAGGTGGATGTGCACGCGCACGAGCAGCGATCGCAGGGCAGGTCCGAGCGTCGTGAACACAGCCGGCCGGACGCGCGGCAGCCGGCCGCGGCGCCGCGCCCGCGGTCGGTCGGTGCGCTCCAGCGCGCCATCGGCAACGCCGCCGTCGTACGGCTTCTCGGGCGGCAGGAGCAGGCGGAGCAGCCCGTGCAGGCCGTACAGCCCGTGCAGCGCGCGGCGGTGCAGCAAGCGCAGCAGATACAGCAAGCGCACCAGGTGCACCAGGTGCTGCGGTCGCCGGGCCGGCCGCTGGCCGAGGACGTGCGCTCGGAGATGGAGGCGCGGCTGAGCGCCGACTTCAGCGGCGTGCGGATCCACGAGGGCGCCGCCGCGGCGCGCTCGGCCGCCGGGATCAGCGCCCGCGCGTACACCTCCGGCGAGCACATCGTGCTGGGCCGCGGCGGCGGCGACAAGCACACGCTGGCCCACGAGCTCACGCACGTCATCCAGCAGCGCTCGGGGACGGTGGCCGGGACCGACCACGGCGACGGGCTGTCCGTCAGCGACCCCGGCGACCGCTTCGAGCGCGCCGCCGAGGCGAACGCCGGCCGGGTGCTGAGCCGGGCGGTGCCCCGGACCGTACGCCCGGCGGCCCCGCAAGCCCGGTCCGCCGCACCCGGGCCCGCGGTGCAGCGCGCCTTCACGGGGAAGCCGTACGTCAACTACGGCGGGGTGAACGGGAACGGCGTCGGCACCTCGATGCACGCCGAGCTGTGGCCGGGGCAGCTCGGCAAGGGCTCCAAGCCGAGCGTCCAGCCGTCGTGGTGGCCGACCGGGAGCGGGGCGACCGCCCAGTGGTTCAGCAACTTCATGGTGCAGGGGCACCTGCTCAACGAGCAGGTCGGCGGCCCCGGCAACACGATGAGCAACCTGACCCCGCTCTGCAAGTCCGCGAACTCCGCGCACCACGCGAAGGTCGAGAAGAGCGTCAAGGCCGAGGTGCTGACCAACGGCAACGTGGTCGAGTACGCCGTGACGGCCGACTACAGCACCCACCCCGCGGGCGCGGACTTCGCCCCGCTGCCGACCGCGGTGGAGAACGACATCGACACCAACTACTCCGCCAAGCTCGCCGGCTCGATCGAGGCCGAGTACACCGTCTACGACACCGCGGGCACGGAACTGTACGGCGACGCCTGGCAGATCGAGAACAACCGCCTCTAGCCGGCGCCCCGAGAAGGAGACGTACGTGAGGACCCTCCGCGCCCGGCTGGACGCGATGATCGACGACCTGGAGCGCAACCCCCGCGTCCGGCTCGTGGCGGCCGACGTCGCACCGCCGACCCCGCCCGCCGACATCGATCTCGCCCTCCGCCTGGCCGGCGGCCGCCTCCCGGACGGCGTCGAGGACTTCTACCGCGAGGTCGGGGCGGTGCGCCTGACATGGCGGCACACCGTCCCCGAACTCCTCCACGGCGACCTCTCGGACCAGGGCCTGGTGAACGTCCGCCCGCTGACCGAGGTCTTCGGCGACTGGCAGGGCGTCACCTGGCACTCGGCGGAGGACCGCGAATACCGCGACGTGAAGCCCTTCGACATGTTCGTCCCCGAGGCCTGCGCCGCGTTCGTCCCGCCCCGCGACTCCGTCCACTACCACTACTTCGGCGAGGAGCTGTACGACACCGGCTACGCCTTCGACGCGTACCTGGAGCGGATGCTCGCCTCCCGGGGCTTCTGGTACTGGCCGCAGACGCTCTGCCGGGAGCTGCAGGAGAGCACCGAGGTCGCCGCCTTCCGCCGTGCGATGCCGGTGGTCTTCCCGGACTACGACGACGCGCTCTTCCGTCCGGCCGGAGGCTGAGGCGGCCCGGGCCGGACGTCAGCCGAAGCGGTACGGCGTCAGGTACGCGGGCAGCACCACGCCCGACCGGGGGGCGGTCGCGTGCACCTGGCCGAGGAAGGCGTCCCAGTCGACCGCCGGGTCGCGCTGCGGGGGCTCGGTCAGGGGGGTCTCGAAGTTGTCCCAGTGGACGGGGACGAGGACGCGCGGGTTGCCCAGTGCCGCCAGCAGGCGCGGGACGTAGTCGCGGGTCGAGGTGCTGGTCGGCGGGGCGATCATCGCCACGTCGGGGCGCAGGCCGGTCGTGTCGCGCTCGCTGAAGTCGCTGGCGCCCATGAAGAACGCGGAGGGGCCGCCGTCGAAGCTGACGTGGAAGGCGAGGGTGTCGCCCTCCGGGAGGTCCGCGATCGTCTCGGGGCGCGGCGGGACCGCGGTGCCGTGGAGGGTGCCGGGGGCGAAGTAGCCGTGGGCGCCGTTCCTGCTGTGGCGGGCGGAGACGACCTGCACCGCGTAGCCGCCGAAGTCGAGGACCTCGCCGCCCCTGACGACGATGATCCGGGCCGGGTCGACGCCGTACGCCCTGAGCAGGTGGTACGTCGTCTCCGTGCCGACGATCTGCGCGGTCGTCGATGCGGCGATGAAGGGGACGTCGTTGAAGTGGTCCCAGTGGCTGTGGGTGACCAGGACCAGTTCCGGATGCCCGATGTGCTCGGTGACCAGGTCCTCGTCGGTGGTGAGCGGCGTGGCCGCGCGGAACGGCTTGGTGAACAGGCCGGTGGGGAAACGGGTCAGGTACGGGTCGACCAGCAGGGTCCGTGCGCCGGTGTCGACACGCCAGCCGCTGGTGCCGAACCAGCGGAAGGTGACGCCGTCCGCGGTGGCGTCCGCGGGCCCGGCGGCCGGGGCGGCGGCCGTCGCGGGGGCGGCCGCCGCGACCGTTCCCGCGCCCGCCGCCACCGCTCCCGCGGCGGCTCCCTTGAGCAGCCGCCGCCGGGGGAATCCTGGATTTCTCGTCGCGCTCATGGGAGGAGCACAGCACCGGCCACCGCGCCGTGTCCAAGACCGATCACCCTCCGCTGTGATATCCGCGGCGGTATCAGGCCCGGTCAGGCGCCCGGTGCGGCTCTGAGGCCCTCCACCGCGACCCGCGCCGCGCGGCCGATCGCCCGGTCGACCGCCACCTGGAAGGGGGCGAGCCCCACCGTCCCGGCGAAGACCGCGACGGCGTAGCGGCCGCCGTCCGGGTAGTGCACGACGCCGGCCTCGATGTGGTGCCCCGGAAGCGTTCCGGTCTTCGCCGCTACCCGCACGTCGTCGGGGAAGCCGGACGCGAGGCGGTGCCGGAAGGCCTGGCGGGACATCAGCTCCCGCACCCAGGCGCACGCGGCCGCGGGTCCCGCCCGGTCCTGCCAGACCAGCCGCAGCAAGGTGGTGACGTCGCGGGCCGTGCCGGAGGTCGTACGCGCCGGGTCCAGCGCCGCGAAGCCGCGGACCCGGCGCGGCTCCAGGCCCGGGTAGAGCTCGGCGAACTCCGCCGCGTCAGCGGCGCCCGCGTCCTCGAACATCGACTCCAGGAGTTCCCGCGGGCCGCCCAGCACGCGTGTGCGGCCCAGGCCGAGTTCGGCGGCGAGCAGCCGTACGGTGTCCGGCCCGACGCGGCGCAGCAGGGCGTCGGCCGCGGTGTTGTCGCTCACCGACATCGTGAAGTACGCGAGGTCCCGCAGCGACATCGTGACGTCGTCCGCGCATCCGGCGACGCCCCAGCCGCCGAGCCGGTCGGCCGCGGTGAGCACGACCCGCTCCCGCGGGTCGATCTGCCCGGCCCCGGCCTGCCGGGCGAACTCCAGCACCAGCAGGATCTTGAACACCGAGGCGAGGACCACCTGTTCGTCGGCGGCCACGCCGACCTCCCGGTCGCTGTGCAGGTCGACGGCGTGCAGCCGGACCGTGGCACCTGCCTCGGCGAACACCCGGGTGACGCGCTCCTCGACCGTGTCCCGGGCGGTGCGCTCCCCGACCGTGTCCATTCCCCGCACCTCCGGCTCCGTTTCCCGCATCCCTCGGATGATCACATAAGCTCGCGGGGTGGACCTCCTCCGCCACCTGCGGCTGTTCGTTGTCGTCGCCGAGGAACTGCACTTCAGCCGCGCCGCCGACATCATCGGCATGGCCCAGCCCCCGCTCAGCCAGTCCATCCGCCGGCTGGAGAGGCATCTGGGCGCGGAGCTGTTCGACCGGTCACGCCGGCACGTCCGCCTCACGCCCGCGGGCGTGGTCCTGCTGGCGGAGTCCCGGCGGCTCCTCGCCGCCGAGCAGCATTTGCGTACGGCCGTGGCCGGCGCCGGGGAGCCGGACACCCTGCGGGTGGGCGTGCCGCCGCAGACGTCCGCCGCCGCGCTGCACGCACTCCTGACCGCCGGGGCCCGCGAGCTTCCCGGGCTGCTCGTCGAGCCGCGCGAGGGGGACGAGGCGGAGCAGCTGCGGCTGCTGCGGTCCGGCGACCTCGACGTCGGCCTGCTCCACCACCCGCTGGGCGCCGCGGACGACCTCGTCGCCGGCCCGGCGGCCGCGGGGGACTGGGGCGTCGTCCTGCACCGAGCCTCGGCGCAGGCCCGGCGCCCGGAGGTGGACCTGGCGGAGCTGTCCGGCCACGACCTCGTCCTCTTCCCGCGGCCGTCGGCCCCCGGCTGGTACGACGAGATCCTCGCCGTCTGCCGCGCCGCCGGTTTCACCCCGGCGGCGATCCGGCACGCGGGGACGCCCGAATTCCTGCTCGGCCTGGTCGCGTCGGGGCACGGGGTCGCCTTCGGCGACGGGCGCACCGCGGCCAAGGAGCCGCGGACGGCGTGGCGGCCACTGGCCGGCCGGCCGCTGCGCCCGCGGATGTCCGCCGTCTGGCCCCGCCGGAAGGCGCACCCGGCCGCGTCCGCCTTCGCCCGCACCGCCGCGCGCGCCCTCTCCGGCAGCGGGGCGGCCGACCCGCCCCGCCCGTCCGCCCCGGACGGCGCCGGAGGCCCGCGGCCCTGGTCGGTGGTCTTCGACGGTGCCCGTCACGGCGGGTGATCGCGGAGGAGGCTGCGGAACCCGGCTCGACGATCACCGCGACCGCGACCGTGGGCTCGGACCGCTGGACGGGCGGCCGGTGCGTAACACTCCTGCTGACGATCACGTCGCCGGGAGCGAAGGGCTGCCTCAGCCCAGCCAGCGGTACGGCAGCCGGAGGATCCCGGTGACGCGTGCGGCCACTTCCCCGGCATGCGGCGGGATTCCGCCCTCGGCCAGGCCCTGGCTCAGGTGGAGGTGCAAGGACTGCAGCGTGGCGAAGGTGTTGAAGGCCCACGGCGGGACGGCGCCGGGGCCGCTGTCGGTGAACGCCGCGGCCACCACGTCGAGCCAGCCTGTCGCCTCCTCGGCGGTGAGACCGGGAGCGAGCAGGATGCGGGTGATCGCCGCCGCCAGCCGTGCGTCCTCCAGTTGGACGTAGCGCCAGTCGGTGGCCCGCGCCGTCATGCGGCGGGCGCACAGCTCCAGCAGGGCGGTGCGGCGGTCGGGCAGCGCCGTCGCGAAGGCCGCGGCCGCGTCCGCTCCGTGGGCGACGGCGTGCAACCAGCCCATGCGGTCGTCCCAGCCGCGGGTGTCCCGCTCGTGCGGGTACCAGGCGGCGAACTCCGCGTACCAGCGGACCACGGCCGCTTCCGGCACGGCGCCCGGCACCTGCCCGCTCCGGGCCAGCACGCACTTGAGGACCAGGGGCGCGAACGTGCGGGCCTGGACCTCGGGATGGGCGAAGCGCTCAGCGGCGGTGTCGCCCATGGCGGCCAGCACGTCGTCGAGATGCCCCGCGCGTATCCAGGCGGCAGCGGCCGTGTAGGCGTGCTCGTCGCGCACCCGGGGGTCGGGGGAGACGAGCATCGCCGCCAGCTCGTCGCTGATCCGGGGCGCCGCCACCCCGGTCGGGAACGCGAAGTTCCCTGCTGCGACGGCGGTCCAGTCCACGAGGTTGCTGCGCATCCCGGCAGCTTTCCACGCGGCACCCCCCGCGCCAAGGCTTCCCGGGTCCCTGCCGGCCGAAGGCCGCGAGGCTGCCGTCCGCCCCGCGCATCCTGGCGCGACCGGCTCCGGAGCGGCGGCGAGGACGTGGCGAGTGCGTGGCGGGGACTCAGCCTTCGCGCCATCTGCGGCCCGGCGTGCTGTGCACACCGCGCCAGTTCGGGAGGCTGTAGCGGGTGACCAGGGCCCACGCGGTGCGGGTGGCGTCCTCCACCCAGGCGTGGCCGGCGGCCGGGACCCCGTCGATCCCGCGCAGGCTGCGCGTGATCTGCTCCACGGTGATGTACCGGTTGCCGCGGCCGAGGTATTTCAGGACGTACACCGCGAGGTAGTCCACGTCCTGCGGGTACGCCTGGCCGCTGAGGACCGGCTTGAGCCTGAGACTCAGTTTGCCGGCGATGTCGACCCCGTTGACCTCCCAGAACGTGTCGTCGTCCGGGTCCGGGAGGATGTCGAGGAGGTCCACCAGATGGGCGAGGTCGGCGTCGTCGGCGAGGGTGACGGGGTCCTGCACGAGGGCTACCTCCACGCGGATCGGGGCCTGGGCACGGTGGCAGGGCCCGCTGCCGGCCGCCCGGGAAGGCGACTGTGCAGCCGATCTTCGGGGGTGCCGGGTGGATACACCTTCGGTCCTGCGCGGACTGCCTGGTTTTCGGCCGCCAAATGGCCGAGAACCCTTCTGCGGCCGGCAGCGCCCGATCGCCGAACTTCCTCTTGCCGGGATCCGTTTGCGGGCACACTGGCGGAGTGGAGGACTTCATCGAATTCGTCTTCGCCGACGGGACGGCGGTGGCGTTACAGGCGTTCGCTCCCCTGCGGTCGTCCCGGGCCGACCACGACGGCGGCCACACTCCGGGCTTCGGTGACTCCCGGCCGGTTTCCGCGGGCCGCCGCGTGTCGGTCGCGGCCGAGAGCGCGCTGCGCACGCTGCTCGCTCCGCTTGCGCCGCTGCTGCAGCAGGTCCACGACAGCGTCAGCGCGGTCCCCGACGTGCCGTCCGAAGTGTCGGTGAGCTTCGGGGTGCGGGTGAGCAACGACCTCAAGCTGGGCATCGTCGGAGCCGGGGGCGAGGCGACGATGACGGTGACCGTCAACTGGAAGCCGGGCCAGGGAACCGGGACGGCCGGGGATGCTCCGAGAAGCGCCGCCGGGGCCGGTGAACATGAACCCTAGGGCGCGCCCCTGGCTGCGGACCGACCCCTCCGAGGCGAGCACGGTATGGCACTCCTTCGCCTCTGTCCTCGACACGTCGTCCACGTCGACGTCCGTGGCCGGCGCCGGCGTGTACGTCGGTGACGGGCTCGTCCTCACCTGCGCCCACGTGGTGAACGACGCCCTCGGCGACGAGCCGTTCACCCCCGAGCCCCCACGGGACGCGCTCGTGTCCGTCGCCTTTCCGGGACTCGGCGAGCCGCGCGACTCGCTCACCGCCCGGGTGTCCGCCTGGATACCCGCCCAGCACCCGGCACCCGAGGCGCGCCCGGCGCTGCCCGGCGACAGGGTCTGGACCGGCGATCTGGCCTTGCTGCGGCTCCAGAGCGCCCCGCCCCCGCTGCTGCGGCCGGTCCGCTGGATGCCGATGGCCGAGCGGCAGTCGGTACGGGCCTGGCACGGCAACGGGGAGCAGTTCACCTTCGCCAACGGGGCGGTGAAGCTGTACGACGGCCCGGTCTCGTACATCGACGGCCCGCTCGAAGGCGCGGCTGTCGGTCCCGGCTACAGCGGCGGCCCGCTCTGGTGCGCGGAGCAGGACGCCGTGGTCGGCCTGGTCCTCGGGATCATCGAGCCTCCCCCCGGCGGCTTCGCGTCCTCGCACGTCGTACGGCGGTTTCTGGCGGTGCCCTGGCAGTCCGTCAGGAGCTTCCTGCCCGAGATCGCTCCGCGCTCCCACCCGGGCCGCTCGCCGCACCGGCCACGGTCCGCCGGGTATTCCCCGGCGCTGCACGCCTTCAACCGCCTCGTCGCCGACGTGTTCCGGGACCCCGGCAGACGTGCCGAACAGGCGCCGCGGCTGGCCGACGAGCTGGAACTGGACGTCGACACCGATGTCCTGGTGGGTGTCGACGAGCTCGCGGAGATCCTGGCCACCGTCCCACGGGCACTGGCCGTCCTGTGCGAGGGGCTCGCGGTCGACCGTCCCGACAGCGCGAGCCGGCTGATGTCGGCAGGGCTCGCCGCAGGGGCGTCCGGCCTGCTGTCGGTGAGCGAACGCCGCTGGCTGCTCGACGTCCTGCCCGAAAGCGCCGCGGCGCGCCTGGAGGAGGCGGCCAGATCGGCGATGCCGCACGCCACGCTCACCAGCCATCTGCCGCCCGAGTACCGCAACGCCCCCGAAGAGGAGCGCCTGCGCCAGCTTGTCGACGTCCTGGAGGAGTTCCGGAGCGACGGCGCCGCTGTTGTGGAGGGCACGCCCCGGGTGCCCGCCGTCCTGCGGGCGGTGGAGTACCTGGCGGCCCTGTGCGGTGAACCGGCTGCCGGCGGTATGCGGGAGTGGTCGGACGCCGTCGCCGTCCGCCTCGGCGTGGCGCGGTCGGCCCTCGGGGAACGCCGGGAGGACGCCCGGGTCTGGGCACTGCGCGAGAGTGCCACCGCCGAACCGCAGCCGCGGCTGACCGTCGCGCTGGAGCCCGTCACGGCCACCGGCTACCGCTGCGTCATCTGGTACACCTCGGGGCGCAGGGACGAGACCGCCTGGCAGGTGCTGGCCGACGACGACACCCGTACCCCGGAGGAGATCACCCGGCTGCTCCACGCGATCCTCATCCGGCAAGGCGCCGTCGCGCTGCCCGGAAAAGTGCCCGTGGTGGAGTTCCTGCTCGACTCCAACGACCTCGACGAACCGGTCGACACCTGGGACAACAACGCCGCCGACGGAGAGGACCCGGTGGTGCTGGGCGCCGCATACACCGTCATCCTGCGGTGTCCGCGCCTGCGCGAGGACATCGGCCAGCGGCGCAGCTGGCAGTCCCGCTGGGAGAACCTGGACAGCGGCGGCCTGCTGCACCTGACCGAGGAGTACACCACCTCGCTCCAGGTCTACGGCGCACTGCAGGCCGACCTGAACGCCTCCCGCGTCATCCTCGCGTGCGCCCCCCGGCACCGCGCGGCGCTGCGGGCGGCCTGCATGAAGTACGGCATCCCCGTGGTGCTGTGGGACCGCGGCGCCATCGCCGCCGGGCGCGGGGACCCGCTGGTCGCCCTCATGCTGGGCGGCTCCGCCCGGGGCCTGCCGCACCGCGTCCGCACCCACCGGGCCCGCGCCCTGGCCCAACCCCGGCGTGACGCACCGCAGCCGGCGCTGGTGTGGGACGACGCCACCGCTCTTCCCCCGACGTCGCGCTGGAGCGACCCGATCGAGCAGGAGCAGATCCGGTGAACCCGACCGACGACGCGCGCCCCGTCCACCAGTGGCGGCTCTTCCTCGGCGACGGGCAGCCCCGCCGGATCACCATGCCCGAACCCCCGCCGTGGCGCCGCTTCGGCCAGGAGAGCAGCACCGGCGCGGACGGCGCGGACGTGGAGCCGCCCCGCCCCTACCTCATCGACCAGCCGCAGATCGACGTCGTCAACGCCGCGCTGCACCTGCGGCGCCCGGTACTGGTGACAGGCCACCCCGGCTCCGGGAAGTCGTCGCTCGCCTACGCCATCGCCCACGAACTGTCCCTGGGCAAGGTCTTGCACTGGCCGGTCAACAGCCGCTCGATGCTGTCCGACGCGCTGTACCAGTACGACGCGGTGGGCCGGCTGCGGGAGAGCACGCTCAGCCGCGACGGCAGCGGGCCGGAGCCGGACATCGGCGACTTCATCCGGCTGGGGCCGCTGGGCACCGCCCTCGTCCCGCGCGACCTGCCGCGGGTCCTGCTCATCGACGAACTGGACAAGGGCGACATCGACCTGCCCAACGACCTGCTGACGGTCTTCGAGCGCGGCGAATTCGAGATCCCCGAGCTCTCCCGTCTGACCCGCGAGCGGGACGTCGTGGAGGTGCACACCGCCGGGAGCGACGTCCCGGTCCCGGTCCGCGGCGGCATGGTCCGCTGTACGGAGTTCCCCGTCGTGCTGATCACCAGCAACGGCGAACGCGACTTTCCGCCGGCCTTCCTGCGACGCTGCCTGCGCCTGAACCTCCCCGACCCGAGCGAGCAGCGGCTGCGCGACATCCTGGCCGCGCACCTGGGAGCCGACGCCCCGGCCAGGGTCGACGAGCTCGTCCGCGCCTTCCTCGCCCGCAGGGCGCCCGACGAACTCGCGACCGACCAGCTGATGAACGCCGCCTTCCTGCGGCTGGGCGGCGTGGACACCGACGCGGAAGGACTGCTGGAGGCGCTCTTCCATCAGCTGGGCGGCACGGTGTGACCTCGCCCGAGCCGCTGACGCACGTCCTGCGCGGCCTGCGCGGGCTCGCCGACGACGCCACGGTCGAGGAGCTGCTGGACGTCGTCTGGCTCGCCGAACGCCTCCCGGCCGGCGGGCAGTCACTCCCCGCACGGACCGCACGGGCCGACGGCGACGCGCATCCGCACGACGCGGGAGCCGGCGCGGCGCCCCCCGTGACCTCGCAGCCCGACCCCTCCGCCGCGCCCGGGCCCGCCCAACCGGCCGCCAAGGTCGGCGGGTTCTACGCGTCGCCCGGCCCCGCCCCCGACCCGCCGGGTGACGGCGCACCGGTCACGCCCCCACCGGCGGACGGCGGCCCCGACCCGGCCCCCGCCGACGCCCCCGCGCTGCCGGCGGCCCGCGCGCTGCCCGTCCGTCTGCCCCGCCCCCGGGCCCTGCCACCGTTCCTGGCCGTCGCCCGTGCGATGCGGCCCCTCAAGCGCTACCGGGCCGATCCGCGGCGCACCGACATCGACGTCGCCGCCACCGTCACGCAGATCGCGGCGACCGGCGTCCCCGACGTCGTCGTCCGGCCCCGCCCCGAACGGTGGCTGGACCTGGCGCTGGTCATCGACGACAGCCCTTCCATGGTGCTGTGGCAGCAGATGTGCGGCGAGCTGCGCCGGCTGCTGGAGCGGCTGGGCGCCTTCAGGCAGATCAGGGTCGTGGCGCTGCGGGCCGGGACGGGAGCGGCCCCGATGCTCGCCGGCCGGCCCTTCGGCGGGCCGCAGCGCCTCCTGCCGCCGAACACGCTCGCCGATGCCTCGGGGCGCACCATGGTCCTGGTCGTCTCCGACGGCGTCGGCCCGCACTGGCGCTCCGCCGCCATGGAACCGGTGCTCCGCTCGTGGGCGGCTCTCGGGCCCACCGCGATCATGCACGCCCTGCCGCCGCGCATGTGGCCCGGTTCCGGCGTGGCCGGCCGCCGCTGGGCGGTCCGGATCCCACGGGCGGGGGCCGCCAACGCCACCTGGCAGGTGCGCGACCTGGTCCTGCCGCCCGAGCTGAGCCCCTTCGACGGAGCCCCCGTCCCGGTCCTGCACCCCGCCGCCGCCACGCTCGTCCGCTGGGCGCAAGCGGTCGCGTCGGACGGCAGCGAACTCGCCCTGCCGCTGTGGCAGCCGGCGCCGTCCCGGAACGAGCCCTCCGCGCCGCCCGCCGCCCCCGCCACGTCCGCCTCCGCCGTGGGGCGCTTCCGCGCCACGGTCTCGCCCGAGGCCTACCGGCTGGCCGCCCACCTCGCGGCGCTGTCCCCGACCACCGTCCCCGTCATGCGGCTCCTCGCCGAAGCCGTGCCGTGGCGGGCGGACGCCGCACATCTCGCCGAGGTCTTCCTCAGCGGAATCCTGCGCCCGGTACCGGCGCCGGTCCAGGACGCCACCGGGGCGTCCGGCCGGCGGGCCCCCGCGGGTCAGCAGCTCTACGCCTTCGCCGACGGCGTCGGCGACATCCTGCTGGACGCGGCCCCGACCGCGCACATCGTCGAAACGATGGGGAGGGTGTCCGAACGCATCGCCGAATTGGCCGGCCACCACCCGGACTTCCCCGCCTGGCTCCGATGGGAGGGCGGCACCGACACACTTCCCGAGCACGCCCGTGAATTCGCCTGGCTCGGCCCCACCATGCTCAGCCGGCTCGGTCTCACCGACACGCCCGACCTCGCGTGGGCGCCGGAATCAGGATCGGGGGCAGACGATCCGGAAACCGGCGCGGAGCCGGCCGCGGCCCGCGATTCGGGACGGATTCCCGTCCCGCCGTGGTCGCGGCCCGGTGCCGGGCAGGACGGGCCGCTGCCGCGGCCGCCGCAGTCCGTACCGGAGTGGGTGGTGGACCGCGACGAGGCGGACGCGGTGGTGTCCGCGGTCTGCCGGCGTACGCGGCAGGTGGTGGGCGTGCACGGTGCCATGGGCTTCGGGAAGACGGTGCTGGCCGAGACGGTCCGGGCGCGCCCGCGGGTGCGCAGGCACTTCGGGGGCCGGATCCACCGGATCGTGCTGGGCCCGAACGTCCGCAGCCCGGCCGCCGTCGCGGCCAAGGTGGCCGAGGCCGCGCAGTTCATCACGGGGGACGCGAAATCGTTCGGCGATCCGCAGTCGGCCGGTGCGTATCTGGGACGGGTGCTGGACGCGCGGCCCCCGGTGCTGCTGATCCTGGACGACGTCTGGTTCCGCGAGCAGCTCGAACCCTTCCTGGTCGACGGCAAGGGCTGTGTGCGGCTGGTGACCACCCGGACCCCGGATCTGCTCCCCGGCGACGCTCCGCGAATCCCGGTCGGCCCGATGTCCGAGCAGCAGGCGAGGCGTCTGCTGACCTGGCAGCTGCCTGCGTGGCCGGACGAGGCCACCGAGGGGCTGCTGCGCGCGACCGGGCGGTGGCCGCTGCTGCTGCGTCTGGTCCACCAGACGCTCGCCGGACTGCTGGCCGCCGGCGCCGACCCCGCGTCAGCCGCCGCCGGCCTCCTGGAACGGATGCGGCGGCACGCGCCTGCCACCGCCGACTCCCGCGCGGAGGTCGACCTGAGGGACCCGCTCCAGCGCAGCACCGCGGTCCGGGCGGCCGTCGAGACCGCCGCACAGCTCCTGCCCCCCGGCGGTGACGAACGCTTCGGCGAACTGGGCGTCTTCGCCGAGGACGAGAGCATCCCCGTCAGCCTCGTCGCCGAGCTGTGGCAGTCCACCGGCTCACTCACCGCGCAGGATTCCAGGAGACTGTGCGCCGACCTGGCCTGGGCCTCCCTGCTGGCCCCGGAACCCGACCCGCAGGCCGGCGGGCAGATCCGGCTGCACGACGTCATCCGCGACGATCTGCGCGCCCGCCTCGGCGAGACCCGACTGCGGCAGACCAACGCCGTCCTGGTCGACGCCGCCGCGGCCGGTCTGCCCCCGGCGCCACCGCAGCCCGGCACCGATCCCGCCGTGGGGCGGGCGTGGTGGCAGATGCCGGACGGCTACCTGGCCGACCACCTCGTCACCCACCTCCTGGACGCCGGCCGCCCGGTACAGGCCGAAGCCGTCGCCACCGACCTGCGCTGGATCGCCTGGCGCCTGCACACCCGCGGCACCACCGCGCCGTGGGCCGACCTGACCGCCATCGAAACCCCCACCGCCCGCGCCGCCGCGCACGCCTTCACCTCCGCCGCCCATCTGCTCACCCCGACCGTCCCCGGGCACGCCCTCACCGCCGTCCTGTACTCCCGCCTGGGTGCATACGCCCCCTGGCAGGTCGTCAGCCGCTCCTGGCGCTCCCCGCACCCCGCTCTCCGCAACAGGTGGCCGCTTCCCGACCTCCCCGACCCCGCTCTGCGCCGCACCCTGACCGGCAACACCGGCCCGGTGACCGCGGTGGCGGTCTCGCCGGACGGCTCGTGGCTGGCCACGGCCGGCAACGACGAGACGGTGCGGATCTGGGACACGGCCACGGGCGCCGTCGTGCGCACGCTGACCGGCCACACCGACTGGGTGACCGCGGTGGCGGTCTCACCCGACAGCTCCTGGCTGGCCACCACCAGCAACGACCGGACGGTGCGGATCTGGGACAGGGCCACCGGCGCCCTCACCCGCACGCTGACCGGCCACACCGACCCGGTGAACGCGGTGGCGGTCTCGCCGGACGGCTCGTGGCTGGCCACCACCAGCAACGACGAGACGGTGCGGATCTGGGACGCCGCCACGGGCGCTGCCGTGCGCACGCTGACCGGCCACAGCGGTCCGGTGCGTGCGGTGGCGGTCTCGCCGGACGGCTCGTGGCTGGTGACCACCAGCCATGACGGCACGGTCCGGATCCGGGACACGGCCACGGGCGCTGTCGTGCGCGAGCTGACCGGCCACAGTGGTCCGGTGCGTGCGGTGGCGGTCTCGCCGGACGGCTCGTGGCTGGCCACGGCCAGTGACGACGGGACGGTGCGGATCTGGGACGCCGCTACCGGCGCTGTCGTGCGCACGCTGACCGGCCACAGCGGTCCGGTGCGTGCGGTGGGGATTTCGCCGGACGGCTCGTGGCTGGCCACGACCGGCAACGACCGGTCGGTGCGGATCGCGGTGGCGGTCTCGCCGGACGGCTCGTGGCTGGCCACCACCAGCCACGACGGGACGGTGCGGATCTGGGACGCCGCCATCGGCCGTACGACCGTCACGGCCACCGGCCACACCGGCCCGGTGACGGCGGTCGCGGCCTCGCCGGACGGCTCGTGGCTGGCCACGGCCGGCGACGACGGGACGGTGCGGATCTGGGACGCGGCGGGCGGTGGGGTGGTGCGCACGTTGACCGGCCACAGTGGTCCGGTGCGTGCGGTGGGGATTTCGCCGGACGGCTCGTGGCTGGCCGGATCTGGGACGCGGCGGGCGGTGGGGCAGTGCGTACGTTGACCGGCCACACCGACTGGGTGACGGCGGTGGCGGTCTCGCCGGACGGCTCGTGGCTGGTGACCACCGGCGACGACCGGTCGGTGCGGATCTGGGACACGGCCACGGGCGCTGCCGTGCGCACGTTGACCGGCCACAGTGGTCCGGTGCGTGCGGTGGGGATTTCGCCGGACGGCTCGTGGCTGGCCACGGCCGGCGACGACGGGACGGTGCGGATCTGGGACACGGCCGCCGACGCCGTGCCCCGCACGCTGACCGGCCACAGCGGTCCGGTGCGTGCGGTGGCGATTTCGCCGGACGGCTCGTGGCTGGCCACGGCCGGCAACGACCGGACGGTGCGGATCTGGGACACGGCCACCGGGCTCCCGGCAACGCAGATGCGCGTTGACGGAGCGCTGCTGTCCTGCTGCTGGTTGCCCGACGGCACCGGCGTGGCTACCTCGGGGACGGCGGGGGCGTACCTGTTCGCCTTCGCCCCGGGCACCGGCTCGCCGGCACCGGGCTGAGCCCGTTCCCCACCGTCCGCCTCACGGTCCGGTGACGTGCACGGACCCGGAAGGCACGGTGGCGTAGTAGGCCGCGAGCACGGCCTCCGCTCCCGAGCCCTGGCCTGTCGCGATGCGCTGGAACTGGGCTGCCCTCAGGTCGCCGGCGGTTCGGATCCGGGGGTGCTGCTTGCCGGGCGGGCAGTAGCCGTCCTCGCTCAGGGCGAGGCCGTCCAAGGCCGCGGGTTTGCTGCCGAGGTTGCTCAACACCGTTGTGGAGACGTAGGACGTGCGCTCTCCCTGCCGGTCCTTGACCAGCAGACTCCACCCGTCGCCGTCCGGCGCCGGTGACAGGGCCACCTGGGAGACGGGCACGACGCGGACGCGCTCGTCTCCCGAGACTTCACTGATCTTGTAGTCGTCCGCCGGCGGGCAGAGGACGTGCAGCGTCGTCGGAGAGTGCGGGTGCGTGCGGAGCCACGTCCCGAGGGGGCGGTCAGCTCCGAGGACGTAGGTCCGGTCCGTGAGGTCCGCGGGTCCGGTGCGCCACAGCAGCGGGACGGAGGGCTGTTCGGGAGCGCTGATCCAGTCGGCCTCGGGCGGAGCCATGGTCGACACACCGGTGGCGACCACCACCACCTGCGCACTCAGCACGCGTCCGTCGTCGAGTACGAGATCCGCCCGGTCGTCGTAGCCGGTGACGCTCACAGCACGGGCCCGTATGACGGAGCACCGGCCGGCCTGCTGCAGGCGGTCCAGGTCGGAGGCGAGGGCCTCAGCGAGTTGGGGGCCGGTGGTCCAGTTGCCGGAGACGTTCTCCAGCGCCCCGATGGCGTGCAGCTTGCCGCCCACCGAGGCAGCCTCCACCACCGCCGTCCGGAGGTTCAGACTGGCCGCCATCAGCGCGGCCGCCACGCCGGACGGGCCGGCGCCGACTACCAGCACATCTGTCTCGTGTGGTGCGTTCATCCGTGAACTCCCTGCCATCCACTGATTTCGGGACAAGACGATTTCACTCGTGACCAGTTGCTCAGCACCGGTGCTTTGGGCAGCGGGCAGCGCTGCGGCGTCGTGGCAGCGAACTCCGGCGGCCGGGACGGAAGCGCCGGTGGCGATCCGTGGCCGGCATCCGCGGACCTCTTCCCGGGCCGGGCGCTGGACACCGCGCCGCCGGACGGGACGGAAAGCCTGAACGCGATGCGGAGGTACAGGTCTGTTCGGAGCCCTTCCCACCGGCCATGTGTCTCCCTACCTCGCTGGCGATCCTAGAGGTTTCGATGCCGGGCGTCTGCAACCGGACCCGGCGCCACGAGGCAGGCCCCATCCCGGCAACGCGTATCCAGGACCGCCGCTCGCCGCCCGCCGCCGCACCTGCCGACCAGCAGCAGACTGCCGACCCGCAGGTCCTCGACGCACCAGGAACCGATCACGTTCATTCGTTCGCAGGCGGTGACGCTCAGATGTACGCGCTCGGCTCCGCCGACGCGCAGACCCGCGCGGCCCCGCTTCGGGCCGGCGGGTCAGGAAGCAGGCGCGTCCGGGCTCCGGGAGAAGGCCGTGTCGCCGGCCGTCGCCACGATCACGTCCTTGACGAGCTGCACGCTCGGGGGGATGTCCGCTGTCTTGTCCCCGGGGTCGTCCAGGGCGGGGGTGCGCCACACCTCCCGGCCCGTGCGGCTGTCGAGCGCCAGCAACCGGCCGAAGCGGTTGGAGAAGTAGACCCGCCCGTACGCGGCCGACACCGCGGGCGCGGACAGGTTTTCCATGTCCGTGGTCCTCTGCCAGAGCTGTTCGCCGCTGTCCGCCGACACCGCGGTGACCGACCCGTTGGTCCGGACGAAGTAGACGACGCCGTCCACAAGGGTGGCCGTGCCGGCCAGCGGACGTGCGAGCGGTATCCGCTCCACCTGCCCGGAATCCGGGTCAACGCGCAGGACGGCGTTGTACGGCCGCTCGTATCCGGATTCGTACACGGTCTTCGTGGTCTGGGGGGCGAGGAAGACGGGTTGGCCGCGGAAAGCGCCGAGCGCTTCGGCCCCCGTGGGCAGAGTGGCGATCTCCGCCAGGCTGTCGCGGCTGAGCTTCTCCAGGTCGACCGGGCCCTGGCCGGGTTCGGTGCCCGCCGAGCACAGGGCGTAGGGGGCGCCTCCCAGCGCCGCCGCGGTGCAGTACTCGTCCAGCGAGGGCGCTTCCCACAGCTTCTTGCCGGAGGGCCCGTAGGCGGCGAAGGTCGAGTCCGTGGACACGGCCAGCAGCCCGCCGTCGTACAGGACGGCTTCCTGGGTGCCGCTGACGTCGCGCTGCCACCGCTGGTGTCCGGTACGGGCGTCGAGGGCCACCACGCGCCTGGTCCTGTCGTCCGGATCTTCGTACGCGTAGACGATCCCGTCGCGGACGCCGATCGGCCGCGCGTTCTGGGGGCGGGTGCCGCTGCGCCACAGGACGCGGCCGGAGGCGGCGTCGACCCTGGCGACGGTGAAGCCCGTACCACCGCAGTAGAGGGCGGTTCCCTCCGCCACGCATCCGGCGCTTTCGTAGTCCAGCGGGATGCCCTTCACGTCGTACCGCAGGTTCGTGGTCCAGGGCCGCCAGCCGCCGGGCAGCGAGGGGGCCCGGGCAGCGGTGGCGGTGGTTGCGGGGGCGGTGCGGGAGGTGGTGGTGCTGTGCCGGTGCACCACGTAGACGCCTGCCCCGACCAGGAGCCCCGTCACGGCCAAGGCCGCCACGGCGCCGGCGAGCAGCATCCGTGTCCGGCGACGCTTGCCCGAGCCCGGTGCGGCGCTCGCGGAGCCGGCGGCCTCGTCCTGGGGAGTGGGGCGGGGCCGGGGTCGCGCGGAGTCCCTGGCCTGCGGGGGCGCGGTGGCGTCCGATTCCGGTAGCTCCCGGAGGATGCGGTGCAGCTCCCCCAGTTCCAGCCGGTCTGCCGGGTCCTTGGCCAGGCAGCGCTCGACCACGTCCGCGAGCGCTTCGGGCACCCCGCCGAGGTCCGGGGTCTCGTACATCACCTGGTAGCCCGTCATGTACGGGCTGTCGGCGTCGAACGGTCCCGTGCCGACGGCCGCGAACACCAGCAGGGACCCCAGCGAGAACACGTCCGACGCCGGGGTGACATCCCGGGGAGAGGCCAACTGCTCCGGCGACATGAAGGGCGGAGTGCCCATCATCCGCCCGGTCATGGTGAGCTTCTGGCTGTCGGAAACGCGCGAGATGCCGAAGTCGATGACGCGCGGCCCGTCCTCGCACATCAGCACGTTGGCCGGTTTGAGGTCCCGGTGGACCAGGCCCGCCCGGTGGATGTCGCGCAGCGCTTCGGCGAGCCCCAGCCCCAGGTCACGCAGCTCCCGCTGGCTCAACGGGCCCTGCTTCTTCACGACTTCGTCCAGAGTGGGCCCCGGTACGTAGAGCGTCGCCATCCACGGCCGGTCCGCGTCCGGATCGGCGTCCACGACCGGCGCGGTGAAGGCCCCGCTCACCCTGCGCGCAGCAGCGACCTCCTGCCGGAAGCGCGCACGGAACTCCTCCTCCTGGGCATACGGCCCGTGCACGAACTTGACCGCGACCTGCCGTCCCGAAGCGGAGACGCCCAGATAGACGACTCCCATGCCGCCCACCCCGAGTCGGCCGAGAAGGGTGTAGCCACCTACGGACCTCGGGTCCTCGGTGTTCAGGGGCGTCATCGACGATCACCTTTCCCGCGCCTGCCTGCCTCACCGCCATCAGGCTAGGCCCTGCCCCCGCGGCCGCGAACCCGGCTCCGGCGCCTCGCGGGAGGTCCTCCGCCGGTTCATCCGGTCCGTCGAGAAATTCCCGATTCGCCGCTGAGATCGGTGCAAGGGTACGACCAGGCACACAACGCTGTGAGGGGCGCTCATGATCACCACGCTTGTCAAAGGCGGCAACACGGTCCTGTCCGCAGCGGTCTGCCGTGTCACGCTCACCTCGCCCAGCACGGGTATCGACGTCTCCGCCGTTCTCCTCGGGCGGGACGGCAAGGTGAGAAGTGATGACGATCTCGTCTTCTACAACCACCCCGCGCAGGACGGGGTCGTGCTCGACGAGCGGACCGTCGTCGTCGACCTGGCCGCGGTCCCTTCGTCGGTCCACGCCGTCGCGATCGTCGCCGGTATCGATCCGGAGCTCCCGGCGCCCTGCTTCGATGCGGACAGCACCCCTCGCGCACTGGTCGAGTGCGGTCCGGCCCGGGTGGGTTTCACTCCGCCGCCGCTCGTCCGCCGGGAGACCGTCGCGGTCCTGGTCGAGCTGTACCGGCGCGCGGGTGGCTGGAAGGCGAGGGCGGTGGGGCAGGGCTGGGACACGGGGCTGGCCGGTCTGGCCGCGGACTTCGGCATCGTCGTGGACGATCCGGGGCCGTCCACGGCCCCGCCGCCGCCCCCGGTGCCCCACCAGCAGGCGTACGGGCCGCGGACGCCATCGGCGACGGAGCAGGTGCCCGAAGCGGCGCCCCCTCGTTCCGGGCAGCCGCCCGCGCCTCTTGGCAAGATCGCCCTTGCGAAGGCAGGCCGGGCGACGATCAATTTGCGCAAGGACGACACCGCCCTCCTGGTGACCGCCGCCCTCGAATGGAACGGCGGCAGCGCGGCCCGCCGGGAAGCCGGAGCCGACCTCGACCTGTACGCCTTGTTCGTCCCGGGAAGCCGTGTCACACCCCATCGCAAGCGCCCGAGCGAGTCGAAGGAACTCGTCTACTACCGTCGACTCGGTTCGCTCACCGATCCGCCGTACATCGCTCTGGACGGCGATTCGAAAGCACCTGGCCGCGAGACCGTCACCATCTGCCGCCCGGACCTCCAGGGCTACGTCCTCCTGTGCGCGTACAGCGCGGTGGAAAACGGCCCCGGTTCGTTCAAGTCCTACGGAGCGCGCGCGGTCGTCACCGACGGGCGGGGTTCCACCGTGACGGTACCGCTGTTCAACGATCGCAACCTCTCCTACTGGGTCGCCATCGCCCTGATCGACTTCACGGTTCCCGGCAGTGTCACGATCCGCCACGTCGAGGAGTACAGCGGCGATCACGTCGAGGCCCGCCCCACCCTGTACTCCGACGGAAGCTTCCGTATGGGCACCGGGAAGGTCGAGTTCAAGACCTGGTAGCCACCGTGCGGCGACACCTGGTCACGTCCGTTGCGGACCGTCCGCGGCATCCGGCAGTCCCTGCCGGAGCACCTCCAGCGCGTCGGCTCGGGCTTGTGCCTCCGAAGGATCTGCCGCGCCGAGATCTGCTACCCGCCCGCCGCCGGCGAGCCGAACTCCTGGCACTCCTCCCACCGGCCGACGCTCCCGCGCGGGCGGTTGCCGAGCCTCCCACCACGTACGCAGCCGCCGCTCCATCGGGCGTTCCACGGCGTAGTGCAGCGCCGCGGCACCGGCGAGCGAGATGACGAGAAGGACCGCGTACCAGGGCAGGTTGGACCAACTCACCGTCTTCCTGCCGAACGTGTCACAGGCGATGTAGATGAAGGTCGCGTGGACGAGGTAGAACGCGTACGACCACTCGCCGAGGAGGACGAGAGGACGCCGGCGCAACAACGAGCGCTTGCCCGCGAGGTCGCGCCAGGCGACCGTGGCGATCATCGCGGCACAGGCGAAGATGATCCATTCGTCCTTCGTGACCCGTACGAAGGCGGCAAAGGTGTTTCCGGCCGGCCGGTCGGCGGTGGTGACCAGCCAGCCGACGAAGACGGCGGCGCCCAGAAACGCCCAGACAGGGGCGATGCGCACTCGCCAGCCGGAGAGCATCGCGCGAGCGATGGCGATTCCGATGACGAACTCACTCAGCCGTACCACCGGGAGCGGCGCCTCCGCGGCCCAGGAATGCGGGTGGAACCATACGTAGACGCGGTAGGCGAAAGCCGCTGCGAAAGCGAGGCACATCGCGACAAGCGCCCCGCGCACCCTCAGCCGCGCGAACACGCGATGCAGCACCGGGAACAGTGCGTAGAAGAAGAACTCGCAGGTCAGCGTCCAGGCTGCGGGATTCCCCGAGTACATCAGGACCGGATCCCGCCACCAGCCCTGAATGAGCGGGACGGACAGCAGAAGGGTCCCGACGCTGACGGGCTTGACCCAGCTCTGGGCCGGGTCGGGGCTGTAGCTGTAGAAGACGGGGATCGCGAACAGCAGGGCCACGAAGTGCGCGGGATAGATCCGGGCGAAACGCCGCCAGTAGAAGGTGGGCGCGGTGACGCCCGGCCGCGCCGACCAGGTCAGTACGAACCCGGAGAGCACGAAGAAGAGCGTCACCCCGTACTTGCCGTAACCGATCACGTCATAGACCGGCAGCGGCGCCAGATTGGTCATGTGGTGGGCGAAGACAGCGAAGGCCGCCCACCAACGCAGTCCGGTGAGCGAGTCGAGGCGGCCGACCCGGGCGCGCGGGGCAGCAGCCGTCGGCTGATTCATGACATCGGTCACTCTCGTCGGACTGATCGGGTGCGTCGCGGTCTCGCGAGAGTGTAACGGGGGTACCCGACCCGTTCCCATCCGCCCGATCAGCGTCTTTGGAGCGGATGACGGGAATCGAACCCGCGCTCCGAGCGTGGGAATCACGGGCGCTCGGCCGTCGTACCTGCTGGTCAGGTGGATTCATAAGTCGCGCCGAGGCTCGTGTTCGCGCCCCCACCCGTGGCCGCGATTGTCCGCGGCGTACCGCTGGACCCGGTACGTAAGTGGTGCAACGAGCACGCCTTACCGGTCGTGGAGGACGGTGGGTCGGGTGACGGGTACGACGGTGAGGAGGCCGTCGAGTCCCTCGTAGCCGTCGGGGTCGGTGGTGAAGAGCGGGAGTTCTTCGGCGATGGCGATGGCGGCGATCATGAGGTCTGCGACGCGGCGCCGTGGTCTGCGGCCGGCACCGATGACTGCGGCGCAGACTGTGCCGTATATGCGGGCGGCTTCGGTGTCGAAGGGGATGGGGTCGAACTCGTTCTCGGCGCGTTGCAGGATGTCGAGGCGCCGGCCGCGTGGACGCGCTCGAGGGTGGTCCTGCCCGTGGAGACGATCCGGCGGCGACGCATGATCTGCACCGCCTGGACGGCGTAGGGGAAGCCCAGGCCGGTTCCGGTCGTCGCGGCGAACAGGTGCACCTGGGCGCCGTCGGCGCGTCGGGCGCCGAGGACGGTTCAGCCGCCCACGGCCAGGGAGCGGCGCAATCGGTGTCCCGGTCTGCACCTCAGCGACCCTCTGCTCTCCGCGCCCGCGGGGATGGACCCGGCGGCGAGGCCGAGGAGGGCGCCGAGGACGACCGCTCTCCGCGCCCGCGGGGATGGACCCGATGCCGGCGGTAGAGCGTAGGCGTGCGTTCGCCGGGGCGCCGACGCGGCGACCAGTGAGCCCTGCCGCTCGGCGGCACTGACGGGGAACGGCCGTCGGTACCACGGCAGCTTGCCGGTGGTACCGACGTCAGCCGGTTCCCTGTCTCCTCAGCTTCCGGTGCGGGCGCAGGACGCCTTGTTGAGAAGGAAGCGGCCCGGTGCGGACCGGTCGTCCGTGTGGGAGGCCAGATAGCCCAGGGTGATGGAGCCGCCCGGCGGGATTGCCGAGTTGTATCCGGAGTCGGACGCAGTGTAGAGGTCGCCGATGTTGGTCAGGGTGGTGTTCCAGTCCGAGATGACAGCCTGCCCATAGGGCAGCGGGAACTCCAGCGCCCAGCCGTTGATCGGGGTTGTGCCCCTGTTCGTGACGGTGAGGTAGACGGCCATGCCGGTGCCCCAGACGTTCGTCGTGACGGCGACCTGGCAGGTCGGCGTCGTGTGCGCGAACGAAACCCGGTGCAGGCCGCCGGGGAGGTCGTTGACCACGTAGAGCTCGCCGTCAGGGGTGGACCCGAAAGCCGTCACCTGGGTGGGCATCTGGCCGATCGCGGCCTGGCGGAGGACGCCGTTGCTGTCGGGGCGCAGCGCCCAGATGGTGGACGTGCAGTAGTCGGTGGCGATGTACGTGCCGCCGGCCAGGTCAGCGAACTGCCGGCCGCGGTAGACCTGGCCGCCGATGACCGCGCAGCTGCCGTTGTAGTGCGAGTAGTAGAAGTCCTGGGCGCGGTAGCGGGCACCGGACGAGCACTGGGACGCGTCGAAGACCTGCGGCCCCTCGTAGCACGACCAGCCCAGGTTGGTTCCGGGCTGCTCGTCGCGCGCCAGGTGGTCGATCTCCTCCCACAGGCCCTGGCCGACGTCAGCCACCCACATCGACCCGTCCGCGGGGTCGAAGGAGAACCGCCAGGGGTTGCGGGCGCCCCACACCCAGATCTCGCCGCGGGCGCCGGCGACACCGGCGAACGGGTTGTCCGCGGGGATGCAGTACGGGAGTGCACCGCAACTGCGGCTCACGTCGAGGCGGAGGATCTTGCCGAGCAGGGTGTCGGTCCGCTGCCCGCTGTCGAAGGGGTCACCGGCACCACCGCCGTCGCCGATGCCCCAGTACAGCTTGCCGTCGGGGCCGAAGGCGAGCTGGCCACCGTTGTGGTTGGTGTAGTCGGCGTGCGGCTGCTGCAGCAGGACCTCGAGGCGCGCGTCGGCGAGGCTGTAGCGGGCCAGGGTGACCGCGCCGTCGGGCAGCGCGGTGAAGGCGAGGTAGAGCTGCCGGCTCTGGACGAAGTCCGGGGGGAGGGCGATGCCGAGCAGTCCGCGCTCGTTGTCCGACGAGTCCACCTGGGACGTGATGTCCAGCAGCGGGGTGGAGGCGAGCCCGGTGGCCGGGTCGTAGACGCGAACCCTTCCGAACTTCTCGGTGATGAACAGCCGCCCTGTGCCGTCGTCGGGCGCGGCCAGGGCCGTCGGGCGTTGCAGGCCGGAGGCGACCTGGGTGGTGGTCGCGGTGATCTCCTCCAGCGGTACGGCCGAGGCGACGGCCCGCGACTCCGTGGAGGGCGGCGCCTCGGCAGACGAGGCGGGGAGGGAGAGGGGGCCGGTCACGAGCACCGGGAGTGCGAGCAGCAGGCCGATCCATCGGCGACGTAACTGTCTCAACATTGCGGCTCCAGCGAGGGGGGACCCGTTCGGGAAGCGAACGAGCAGTGCGGGACCGTACTTTCGTCGGAACTACATGTGCCTCGCGGGACGCTACTGCCTCTCCCCCCTAGGTGCCAGGCCGTCTCCCCGTGGATGTCCCCGTATTACCTTCCGCTTCTTCGATCCGTACGGCGGCGCCCGTCCGCATGCCGGTTCGGCAAGATCCTCTGTGCGCCGGCGACCGGAGAATCACGCTGGGCCGGGACAGGCACCGACCGACGGCGAGGAGAACGGAGACGCAAGGACCGGACGTCACGGCCGCGGATGTCGGTGCGAGGTCTTCGAAATCTCCGGCGAAACCGGGGCGGTCACCGGATTCGCGGCCGGGTCCATGGCCGGGTCCGTGCGCGGAGACGGAGGATCGGGGATGGACGAGGCGAGGGCCGCTCGCAGGCAGTCGGCACCGGGGCGGCCGTCGAAGGCAGTGACTTGCGTGCCCCCGAAGGGCGCGGCCATGCGGCAGGCCCCATTCGAGCGACTTTCCAGATTGCCGTCCCGCGTTCCGCGCCGCCCGCGTGTGTCCTGCCCGAGCACGTCATGGGCGGTCCCGTGAACTCAGAAATCTGTCCGCGGCCCGCTGGAGGTCCCGGTTCAGGGCTTCACGCCCTCAGCGGCACGGGGTCATCGCCGGGTATCGAGAAAAGGAATGGCACCGGCGATGGCGATGGCGATGGCGATGGCGGCGATCATGAGGCCGGCGACCCGGCGACCCGGCGACCCGGCGGCGGGGTTTGCGGCCGGCGCGGTCGGCCAGGGGCTGGGCGCCGGCTTCGCTCAGCGGGGGTCTGGAGGGAGGGCTGGAGGGCCTGTCCGGTGCCTACTGCGCGAAGCGGTCCTGCTGTCCGTGGCGCGGCCTGCGCCCGTTCTCGGTCCGTGCCCGGGGGTCAGTCGAGCCGGAAGGCGTCGGCGAGTGTGTTCATCTCCGCTTCCAGCAGTGTCTGGGGCTGGTGGCCCATGCCCTCGTAGAGGCCTTGGACTTCCAGGCTCACCACGCCGTGGATCCGGGTCCACGCCGTGACGGCGCCGGCCAGGGCGTGGCCGGCGCCGTGCGGGTTGTCGAGGTACTGCGCGACCCAGTCGGCGACGGCCGGGTCCTGGTGTGCCCAGGTGTCCATCTGCTCGGCGACGGGCAGCACCGCGGGGTGGGGCTGCGCTGCGGCGAAGAGCGGCAGGAACGGTCCGAGGGCCGCGCGCGCCTGCGTGAGGGTCTCGGGCGGGGCGCTGTAGCCGGGCAGCGGGGTTCCGGCGATCAGCAGGTAGCGGTGGGGTTGCGCCACGGCCCAGTCCCGGTAGGAGCCGGCCAGGGACAGCAGCCGATGACGCGGGGTGTACTTCGCGGACGCCTGCGCGGCCTGCCCGATGGCTGTGGCGAGGTCCTGGTAGGCGTCGCCGATCAGGGAGCCGAGCAGCGCGTCCCGGTTGGCGAAGTAGCGGTACAGAGCCGGGCCGGAGAGTTCCAACTCCTTGGCGATGCGGGTGAGGGTGACCGCTGCGATGCCTCCCTCCGAGAGCTGGTGCAGGGCGATCTCCTTGATCTCTGTGCGCGTCTGCTCCCGATACCTGGCCCGTGGTCCACCGGTCGTCATCGCCGCTCCTCCGTGCCTGCCGTATGAGCCGTCTCTGCTGTGCGATCCATCGTAGCTCCCGTTCTTATGTCTAACAGCTCGGGACGTGATGGCAGCGCATGGCATGCGCGGGTAATGCCCGGACGGGGATGCCGATGGCCGCGAGTTGTGTTCACCCGTAGCAACAGTTACAGTCTCTAACAGAAGCGAGTGGCAGTAACGACTACTCGGTTCCGCCCGGACTTCCGGGTGCACATCTCTCGGTCTTCACGAAGGAACACCTCATGCGCGCTCTCAACGCCGTCTCGCTCGCCGCCCTGTCCGGAGTTCTGGTCATCGGCGCCTCCGGTCTGGCCTTTGGCCACGAGAACGACCACTCGTACGACCGCCACCCGGGCAACACCTCCTCCAGTCGGTCGCTGACGTGTGACGGCGTCCACCCCGACGAGAGCGCCCCAGTGGTCACCCGCAAGGCCATCGTGATCAATGCCCCGCTGGTCACGGTGTGGAAGGTGCAGACGGATGTGGAGAACTGGCCCGCCTGGCAGCCCAATGTCACCTCGCTGGTCAAGGACACCCCTGGCGCTCTGCGGCCCGGCTCGGTGTTCCGCTGGGCCACCGAGGGCCTGGACATCACCTCCACCGTCAAGGAGGTCGAGCACGACACGTGCCTGGCCTGGGGCGGCCCGGCCCAGGGCATCAACGCGATCCACGTGTGGACCTTCACCCCCGTCAAGGGCGGGGTTCTCGTGCGCACCGAGGAGTCCTGGACCGGCGCCCCGGTCGTGGCCAACACCGCCGTCCTGCAGAAAGCCCTGGACAACTCGCTCCAGAACTGGGTGAACAACCTCAAGCGCACGAGCGAGAGCCACTCCTGACCAACCGGTCGCCCACCGCCATCAGCCAGAAAGGAGCCGGCGCCATGGAAGCCCTGCGTACCGCGCCCGTCTCGCCCACCGCTCAGCCCGCCCCGCCCGACCCGGACCACTCGCCCGACCCGCGACGCTGGGCCGCCCTGAGCGTCCTCGCGGTCGCCCAGTTCATGGTCGTACTGGACTCCTCGATCGTGAACATAGCCCTGCCGGACATCGGCACCGGCCTGCACATGGCACCCTCCTCCCTGTCCTGGGTGGTGACCGCCTACGTCCTCACCTTCGGCGGGCTGCTCATGCTCGGCGGCCGGATCGCGGACCTGCGCGGCCGGCGCGCCACCTTCCTGACCGGCCTGATCGGATTCGGCGCGGCATCGGCGGTCGCCGCCTGCGCCCCCGCGGCGGGCACCCTGATCACCGCCCGAGCCGTCCAGGGAGCAGCCGCAGCGCTGATGTCACCGGCTGCGCTGTCGCTGGTCACCACGCTGTTCCCCGGCAAGGAGCGAGCCAAGGCGCTCGGTGTGTGGGGTGCGGTAGCCGGCTGCGGGGGTGCGGCGGGGGTGCTGCTGGGCGGCGTGCTCACCGGCGCCTTCGGCTGGCCCGCGATCTTCCTGGTCAATCTCCCCGTCGCGGCAGCGGTGGCCGCAGGAACCCTGCGCTACGTCCCCGCCCACGCCGGGACCCGAGGCGGGATCGACCTTCCCGGGGCCGCCACCCTGACCACGGGACTGGCCTCGATCGTCTACGGCCTGTCCCAGGTCGACGCCAAGGGCACCACCTCAACCCTGGTCCTGTCCGCCCTGGGCCTGGGCGCCCTCCTGCTCGCGGTGTTCGTCGCCATAGAGCGAGCCGTCGCCCAGCCGCTCGTGCCGCTGCGGATCTTCCGGCTGCGCACCGTCACTTCCGCCAACGCGGTCATGGCGGCGATCGGCGCTGCCACGGTCGGACTCTTCTTCTTCCTCTCCCTGTACCTGCAGCAGATCCTGCACTACACACCGCTGCAGGCCGGGCTCAGCCAGCTGCCGCTGGCCCTGATGATCATTGTGGCGGCCGGGCTGGCGCCACAGCTCGTAGCCCGCACCGGCAACAAAACTCTCATGGTCACCGGCCCGCTCCTGCTCGCCGCCGGCATGGGCTGGTTCTCCACCGCCTCCGTCCACGGCAGCTTCGCCGGCACCATCCTGGGTCCCTCGTTCTTGGTGGGAGCAGGGCTGGGGCTGTCGTTCGTCAGCGTCAACGTCACCGCCGCAGCACAGGTCGCCCCGGCTGATGCCGGTCTGGCCGGCGGTCTGATCAACACCACCCAGCAGATCGGCGGAGCCCTCGGACTCGCCCTGCTCAGCGCCGTCGCCACCCACCGCACCGGAACCACCCCGACCCTGGCCGGGATCAACAGCGGCTACCACGCAGCCTTCCTCGCCGGCACGGCGATCGCCGCCGCAGCCGCCCTGCTGGCAGCCCTCATCACCCCCCGCGGCGACCGGCCCGCGCAGGAGACGGCGACCGGCAAGACCCTTTGACTCCCCCCCCGCCCCGACTTCCCCATGACCAGACCCCCAGCACGGAGGACACCACCATGAACACCAACACCAACACCGCCCCCCGGCAGCCCCAGCCGACCGCGATCGACGAGAACGCCCCGGTGATCGTGCGAGTCTCCACCACCGTGAACGCCCCACTCGCCCTGGTCTGGGACCTGCACACCGACATCGCCGGATGGGCCCGCTGGAACACCAACGTCGAGCAAGTCGATTTCGCCGGCCCGCTCGCGCCCGGAGCGAGCTTCCACTGGCTCACCCACGGCCTGGACATCACCTCCACCCTCTTCCAGGTCATCCACGGTGAGCGCACCGTCTGGGGCGGACCCGCCAACGGCATCGACGGCATCCACGTATGGGCCTTCGAAGAACACGGCGGAACGGTTACCGTCCACACCCAGGAGTCCTGGAGCGGCCCCGTGGTCCAGGCCCGGCCCGACCAGCTGCGCCAGGCCCTGGAAGAGTCCCTGACCGATTGGCTGCACCAGCTCAAGGCCGAGGCCGAGAGCCGGTAGGACACAGCTCCGAACACCGCCGCACAACGCCCCCGGCCATCCGCCCGGGGGCGTTGTGCGGACTGCCCGGCCCCAGCCGCGGCTGCGCGTCGGTCCAGCGCCCGAGTCGACCGCCTGCTCCAACCGGCGCCCACAGAATTCAACGCACCGCAACACCAGATGCGGGCTCACCTTCTGGAGTCAGAACTCGCCCACAACTGGAGTCGGGCTCGACGTTCTCTGGCGAGCGCGCCAACTGACCGCCATCTGTGGTGCGGGAATGGCACGGTTCTTCAACTGGTCCAGACAACAAATAGGCCCCAGACCTCTGACCTGGGGCCTGTCGATGGAGCGGATGACGGGAAGCGAACCCGCGCTCTGAGCTTGGGAATCACAGGTGCTCTGTCGGCGTCTGTGCTGGTCAGCGGCACGTTCGATCCTGAAGTGTCCACATGGACGGGGCCGTTGGTGACCGTGGTTGCCCGCGCCGTACCGCTGTGCGTGGTGCGGATGTGGTGCAACGCGCCCGCATGCGGGTCTTCGCCGGTCTGTCCGGTGGGCGACCGGCGCAGCCCTCATCGCCACAGGGTCTCCAACGGGATGACGTGGAGCTTGTCCTCGTAGGTGTAGGACCTGTTGCCCAGATTGACCAGTACTCCGCCGGCGAAGTCGTCACCGAGTCTGTCCCGCAGTGCTCTGAGGCCGCGAAAGTCGTTGTCGGTTATGGTCGAGGATGCCTTGACTTCGACTCCGGCCACCACGCCCGCGTCGGTTTCGACGACGAGGTCGACCTCCTGTTGGTCCTTCGTCCGGTAGTGGGAAAATGTCACCGCCGTCTGTGCCCACCCGGCCTGTTTGATGAGTTCGTTGACGGTGAAGGTCTCGACCAGGTGGCCGAACTGGGTGAGCACCGATGGTGTCCGGGCCGCGAGTTTCTGCTCCGTGACGCCCAGGAGGTAGGCGGCCAGACCGGTGTCGACCGCGTGGATCTTGGGTGTGCGTGTGGACCGGCTGGTGACCGAGCGCCCGAACGCCTCGAGTCGGTGGACCAGGAACACGGCCTGGAGCAGGCCGATGTAGTCCCGCACGACGCTGCTTTCCAGTCCCACGGCGTCGGCTACATGGCTGATGTTGAGGACCTGGGCCGTCTGGCCGACGAGCCGCCGCAGAATCTGCGGGAGCACCTGGCGCTGGCGGACCTTGCGGATTTCCAGAACGTCCCTCTCCAGGACGAGGGTGACGAAGTCGCGGAACCATCGATCGCGCGAGCGTCCTGCTGGACGTGCCAGCGCCAAAGGGAAGCCGCCGGTCAGCACGATCCGCTCGTAGTCCGCCCTTGAGGCATCGGTGGGCTCGGCGCTGATCAGTGCCGTGGGGTCCGAGACCAGGGCGTCGAGGGCGGTTTCGCGCCGAGCGAGCAGTTCGCCCTGGGAAAGGGGCCACATCGTGGCGACGTGGGCGCGTCCGGTCAGGGACTGGCTGGCCGCGGGCAAGGTCTCGTATCGGGTGGACCCGGTCAGCAGGTAGCGGCCCGGTCTGAGGTCCTGGTTGAGCTCGGCTTTGATCGAGTCCAGGAGGGTGGGAACGTGCTGGAACTCGTCGATGCAGACCGGAACGGGGCGATCGGCGCTCACGAACAGTCCGGGGTCCGCTGTCACCGCGCGACGGGTCGCGACCTCGTCGAGATCGACCACGTCGACGCCGTGCGCGGCTGCGCAGGCAGCCAGCAGAGTGCTCTTGCCGACGGTTCGGGCACCCGTCAGGACGATGACCGGCTCCTCCTGGAGAAGCTCACTGATGACGGCTGCGAGGTGCCGTTCGACCAGCTCAGAGTGTTCTGCGACCATAATCATCTCCTGGGAGCTCACGACGATCAGGGGTCATTATGCCGGATCTGCCGCCCCTGCAATGCCAGAATCGACGCCCATGTTTTGCCAAATCGGTCGCACGTTCGTACGCCGGATCGGCTGTTATCCCGGGTGCCCGGAGGCGACGGCGGACACGGACGCGACCGGTCGGGCCGCCGCCTTGGGCAGTGCCGCACGCATCCCGCCAGGGGTGGCTTCGTCCGCATCCCTCTACCGGAACGCCGGGCCGCCCTGTGGACGGACACCGCCCGCGCGTACAGCCGGCAGGGCCGCCTTGCCGACGGCTACCAGGCGCTGCGGATCGCCGAGAGCTGCGCCGCCCAGGACGTGCGCCGGCCGGCTGTGCTGGAGTTGGTGGTCGGCATGGCCGCAGGTGACCGCCGTCGTAGGCTGCCGGAACTGCATCACTTCGCCCGTCGGTTGGGAGTGTCCGCGTGAGTGAGTCGCCGGAGAGGCCGTTCCTGTACGTCGTGGTGTGCGCGGCGGGCGTGGCCCCGGATGTGGGGACGCTCATCTCCGCTGCCCAGGGGCGGGGTTGGGGTGTGGGCGTGGTGGCCACGCCGCTGGGGCTCGGCTTCATCGACGAGGCGGCGGTCGAGGCCCGGACGGGGTATCCGGTGCGTTCGGCGTGGCGGAAGCCCGGTGACGTACGCCCGCTGCCGCCCGCGGACGCGATCGCGGTGGCGCCGGCGACGTTCAACACGATCAACAAGTGGGCGGCGGGCATCTCGGACACGCTGGCGCTGGGCATCCTGTGCGAGGCGTACGGCCTCGGAATCCCGACCGCCGTCCTGCCGTACGTGAACAGCGCGATGGCCGCCCACCCCGCGTACACCGAGAGCCTCTCGCGCCTGCGGTCGATGGGCGTGCGCATCAGCAGCTACGAGCCGCACCCTCCGAAGTCGGGAGGCGGGGCGGACCGCTTCCGATGGGAAGAGGCCCTGGAGTTGCTGGCCCCGAACCTCCGTCCAGACGTCTGACCCCTCCCAGCCCTCCGCTCCGCCCGCTCCGCGGTTTCAGTCGTCGGCTGCGACGAGGAGGGTGATGCGGGCGGCTCGGCGGCTGACGAGGATGAATTCGTGGAAGTCGTCGTGTACGCCTCCCCAGTCGTGGAATTCCGCGTCGCCCAGCTCGCACAGGTAGTAGACGCGGTCCGCGGCGGATATGGGGGTGAGCACGTCGCGGCGGAAGTCTGCGTTGAGTTCTGCGGGGATATCTGGTCCGAGCCACGCCCGGAGGATCTGCGCGGCGCGTTCGGCGTCGAGGGGTTCGTAGGCGGCGGGGGTGATCGAGCTGAGCCGGTAGGGGCCGTGGCGGGTGCCTTCGGGGTCGACGCCGCTGCCCGCGTAGTCGTCGCGGAACTGCTCGTGGGCGATGGTCGCGGCGAGCAGGTCCCGGTCGGTGGGGGCGGGCTCAACGGGCAGGCGGAAGTGCTTGGTGTCGACCCAGCGGAATCCGTGGGCCAGCGGGTCCTGGAACGGGTAGTGGCGGAAATTGCGGAAGGCGCTGCCCTCGTGGGCGAGTTCGATATCCATGGCCAGGAATCCTCATGGCAAATAATTAAGCCCCAGATTAATGACCTGGGGCTTATCAATGGAGCGGATGACGGGAATCGAACCCGCGCTCTGAGCTTGGGAATCACGGGGGCTCTGCCGAGGTACCTGCTGTTCAGATGCCCGCGCGCTGTCCGGCGCCTCGCGTCCGCGTGCCCGTGTCGGGCCGTGGCTGTCCGCAGCGTACCGCTGGAGCTGGTGCGGAAGTGGTGCGGGTGGCGCCTGCGCGAGCGCTGCAGTCATCTGGGCGGTCGTCACCCGGCGTTCCATGTGGCCGCCGTACTGTGTTCGTTGGGGACGTGGGTGATGATGCCGCGGACGGAATGTCCTTTTTGTCGCTTTCTTTGAAGTTGGTTCCATGCGGGTCCACCCGGTAGCAAACTCGCAGGTCAGTCAGACTGCTCCCCGCGCCCGCGGGGATGGACCTTCGGCCGCAACGACCTCGGCATCGCCATCAACCTGCTCCCCGCGCCCGCGGGGATGGACCCGACACCGAGGGGACCCGATGACCGACCAGCAGCTGCTCCCCGCGCCCGCGGGGATGGACCCCGCTACCGGTTCTGCTCGGAATCTCCAGGCAGCTGCTCCCCGCGCCCGCGGGGATGGACCCACGGCCGGCTGCGTCAGGTACGTCCACGGCGACTGCTCCCCGCGCCCGCGGGGATGGACCCGACACGCCCGGAGTGCCAATTCCGCATCTTCACTGCTCCCCGCGCCCGCGGGGATGGACCCACCATCTCGGCCAGCTCGCTGGCTCCGTAGTCCTGCTCCCCGCGCCCGCGGGGATGGACCCGCACGCCTACGCGTGCGCACCGGCATCGTTCGCTGCTCCCCGCGCCCGCGGGGATGGACCCAGAGGCAGCAGCGCCGCCGCGAGTGCGCCGTACTGCTCCCCGCGCCCGCGGGGATGGACCCACGCTGGACTGGCGTACCGCGTGCAAGCTGAGCTCGGCACTGCTCCCCGCGCCCGCGGGGATGGACCCCGGGCGGCCCGGCGGTCCATTCCCCCGCCGACCTGCTCCCCGCGCCCGCGGGGATGGACCCGAGCGTGCCGCCGGATGGTTACGCGCCGGAAGCTGCTCCCCGCGCCCGCGGGGATGGACCCGACCGCATCGCCGCCGGCGAGCCCGTCGACGTCTGCTCCCCGCGCCCGCGGGGATGGACCCTGATCGGCCTGTCCGCCCAAGACCTCGCCGACCTGCTCCCCGCGCCCGCGGGGATGGACCCCGCGCTCGATCATGCGGTCTCGGAGCCAGCGGCTGCTCCCCGCGCCCGCGGGGATGGACCCACCCCGGGTGGCTCGCCAAGGCCGCCGAGGCACTGCTCCCCGCGCCCGCGGGGATGGACCCACTGCGCCGCTGTCGGAGTTCTTGGAGCTGTTCTGCTCCCCGCGCCCGCGGGGATGGACCCCGCTACACGAATTCGACGGAGGTCCGATGGTTCTGCTCCCCGCGCCCGCGGGGATGGACCCCACACGTCGCCCTCCACACACGTCAGGTGCAGCTGCTCCCCGCGCCCGCGGGGATGGACCCAGTCCCGTAGGGCTGTAGTAGGTCACCCAGATCTGCTCCCCGCGCCCGCGGGGATGGACCCGTCGGAAGCCCGGTGGGGTGGGTGCCGTCGTCCTGCTCCCCGCGCCCGCGGGGATGGACCCCCGAACACCCAGACGGCCTCTTTGCGGCCGACCTGCTCCCCGCGCCCGCGGGGATGGACCCGAGCCCGGTTGGCGGGCCACGCGGTTTAGCCACTGCTCCCCGCGCCCGCGGGGATGGACCCGGCGAAGGGCCCGGCGGTACGCCTCGTCCATGCTGCTCCCCGCGCCCGCGGGGATGGACCCATGGTCGTGGGCTGGGACCAGGGGACCGCGGTCTGCTCCCCGCGCCCGCGGGGATGGACCCGCCTCGTCGCCGAACGCGGCGGTGAGGGCGCCCTGCTCCCCGCGCCCGCGGGGATGGACCCCAGGGAGACGACGAGCCGAACCCCGTCCCGCCCTGCTCCCCGCGCCCGCGGGGATGGACCCATCACGCCACCGCCTTCAAGGCCCGGGCCTGGCTGCTCCCCGCGCCCGCGGGGATGGACCCCCCGCGGGATATGCGCGCCGTTCTGCTCTGGCCTGCTCCCCGCGCCCGCGGGGATGGACCCTCCGTGATCGCGCTGCTGCTGGTCGAGGGCTACTGCTCCCCGCGCCCGCGGGGATGGACCCTCCACCATCGCCCCGGTCGCAGGCATCGGCCACTGCTCCCCGCGCCCGCGGGGATGGACCCTGCGCCGCCCGGTACGCGTCCACCGCCGGGCTCTGCTCCCCGCGCCCGCGGGGATGGACCCAAGACCATCGGCCCCACACAGGTCTGGACCCAGGGGCTCTGCTCCCCGCGCCCGCGGGGATGGACCCGAAGTGGGGCCAAGTGGGGGACAGCACAGGGCTGCTCCCCGCGCCCGCGGGGATGGACCCGAGCAGCGCACCCGCACCGCCGTACTCCACCCCTGCTCCCCGCGCCCGCGGGGATGGACCCGAGCGCGATCGCCGCTGGATCATCGACCGCGCCTGCTCCCCGCGCCCGCGGGGATGGACCCACCTTCGAGTTCCTGGCGCTGCCGCAGGTGGTCTGCTCCCCGCGCCCGCGGGGATGGACCACACACCGGCCGCGCCCGCCTGGCCACCGCCGCCTGCTCCCCGCGCCCGCGGGGATGGACCCGAGGAAAACCCGGGCGAGCCTCACAAGGGCCGCCTGCTCCCCGCGCCCGCGGGGATGGACCCCTGACAGCGCTGACGGCCACCCACGGCAAGGCCTGCTCCCCGCGCCCGCGGGGATGGACCCGCGCTGGCGGGGAGCTGGGGTTCGATGCGGAACTGCTCCCCGCGCCCGCGGGGATGGACCCCACCGGCACCAGCCAGGCATCCGCCGCCCGAACTGCTCCCCGCGCCCGCGGGGATGGACCCTCGTCGTGGCGGTCGAGGAACATCCGCATGCTCTGCTCCCCGCGCCCGCGGGGATGGACCCTCCATGCACGTCAAGGCCCGCGGATCGCGCCGCTGCTCCCCGCGCCCGCGGGGATGGACCCAACCCGAAGCGCACCGAGAACCGGTCCTGGACCCTGCTCCCCGCGCCCGCGGGGATGGACCCTCCGCGACCGCGAGCAGCGCGCCCGGCAGATCCTGCTCCCCGCGCCCGCGGGGATGGACCCGGCCTCGACAACCGGCGAGTCAACCTCCGCATCTGCTCCCCGCGCCCGCGGGGATGGACCCAGATGGAGCGGGGTCGCCCCCGGAGACTCGGGCTGCTCCCCGCGCCCGCGGGGATGGACCCTACGCAGTGGGGTAACACGGACCACTTGCTTGCTGCTCCCCGCGCCCGCGGGGATGGACCCAAAGAGCGCGAGGCGATGAAAAATGGCTGACGCTGCTCCCCGCGCCCGCGGGGATGGACCAACGGGGTACACCGACTCTGACACTACGCCGGACTGCTCCCCGCGCCCGCGGGGATGGACCCGGCGGTTCCGGGAACGGGGCCAAGGGACCGAACTGCTCCCCGCGCCCGCGGGGATGGACCCGCCTGCGCCGGACACCAGGCGGTCGCCGCATGCTGCTCCCCGCGCCCGCGGGGATGGACCCTTTTCCATCTCGTGCGGGTAGTCAAAGCGGCGCTGCTCCCCGCGCTCGCGGGGATGGACCCGCCGGCGTGCACCGGTCCTCCGTGATCCGGGCCTGCTCCCTGCGCCCGCGGGGATGGACCCGGCACTGCCGTCTACGCCTGCACGGAGCCCGGCTGCTCCCCGTAGCCGCGGGGCCTCAGGCAGGACTGATGAGAAGCTCTCCGTGCAGCAGTGCCACGCCCCTGTAGAAGGTGTTCTGATCCGACAGAGTTTGTCTTCTCTGGATAGAATTTGATCATTTCGCGCTACTGTGTAATGACACTGCCCGCATCCGGTTAAATGGCCGCCGTGCGTGGCGACGAGGGCGGGGCGATGCCCCTGGGGGATCGGCTGGTCGGTGCCGCCAGGACCGTGTGGGCGAAGCACGACAGGGACACCGGCAAGTGGCTGCCGCTGTGGCGGCACATGGCGGACAGTGCCGCTGTCGCCGGGCTGTTGTGGGATCACTGGCTGCCGCGCAACATCAAGGAACTGATTGCCGAGCCGCTGCCAGTCGGCCAGGACGACGGGCGACGGCTGGCCGTCTGGTTGGCGGGTACGCACGACATCGGGAAAGCCACGCCTGCGTTCGCGTGCCAGGTCGATGAGTTGGCTGACGCGATGCGCTCTGCCGGGCTCGGGATGCGCACGCGCAAGCAGTTCGGGGACGACCGGCGGATGGCGCCGCACGGGCTGGCCGGGCAGGTACTGCTGCAGGAGTGGCTGGAGGAGCGGCGCGGGTGGACGCGCAGGGCGTCGGCGCAGTTCGCTGTCATGGCGGGTGGTCATCACGGCGTGCCGCCGGACCACACGCAGATCCACAACCTCGACGCGCATCCTGAGCTGCTACGGACCCCCGGGCCGTCCGAGGCGGTGTGGCGGCGGGTGCAGGGCGAGTTCCTCGACGCCTGCGCCGACGCCTTCCAGGTAGGGGATCGGCTCGCCGACTGGCAGCGGGTGAAACTGCCGCAGCCCGTCCAGGTGCTGCTCACGGCCGTCGTCATCGTGTCCGACTGGATCGCCAGCAACCCGGACCTCTTCCCGTACTTCCCCGAGGAGCATCCCCGGGGTGAGGCCGAGCGGATCGCCGCGGCGTGGCGGGGGCTCCGGCTGCCGGCGCCGTGGGCGCCGAACGAGCCTCGGGAGCCGGCCGCAGAGCTGTTCGCCACGCGCTTCGACCTGCCGCCCGGGGCGCGTGTCCGGCCCGTCCAGGAGCAGGCTGTCGCAATGGCACGAGCCATGCCGCGCCCCGGCATGCTGGTCATCGAGGCGCCGATGGGCGAGGGGAAGACCGAGGCCGCACTCGCGGTCGCCGAGGTGTTCGCGGCACGTTCGGGCGCGGGAGGGTGCTACGTCGCACTGCCTACGATGGCGACCAGCAACGCGATGTTCCCCAGGCTGCTCGCATGGCTCGACCGACTTCCTGCCGCAGCCTCCACCACCGGGTCCCCAGCGGCAGCGCACGCGCCCGACCAGCACTCCGTACTGCTCGCCCACGCCAAAGCGGCCCTCCAGAAGGACTACGCGGTCCTGTTGCGTGACAGCCACCGCACGATCGCCGCGGTCGACGCGTACGCCTACGACGGCTCGCACGCACAGCCCGCCGACCGGAAAGTGCACGCGTCCGCCGACCTCGTCGCCCATCAGTGGCTGCGGGGCCGGAAGAAGGGGCTGCTCGCGTCGTTCGCGGTCGGCACGATCGACCAGCTGCTGATGGCCGGTCTCAAGAGCCGCCACCTTGCCCTGCGGCACCTCGCGATGGCCGGCAAGGTCGTCGTCATCGACGAAGTGCACGCCTACGACGCCTACATGAACACCTACCTCGATCGTGTGCTGTCGTGGCTGGGGGCCTACCGCGTACCGGTCGTGGTGTTGTCCGCGACGCTTCCCGCCGGCAGGCGGCGAGAGCTGGCGGAGGCGTACACCGGCACGGCAGCGGAGGGAGTCGCGGATGTCGGTGGATATCCCTTGCTGACCGCCGTCGCGCCCGGTGCGGAGCCTGTGACGGCGACACCCGCTGCTTCCGGCCGCCGCACCGACGTGACGCTGGAGCCTCTGGACGACGACACCGCCGTACTGGCCGATCGGCTGGCCGGGGAACTGGCGGACGGCGGCTGCGCGCTGGTCGTACGCAACACGGTCGACCGCGTGATGACGACGGCAGCCGCGCTCCGGGAAAGGTTCGGCGCGGAGAACGTCACCGTCGCGCACGCGCGCTTCGTCGACACCGACAGGGCCCGTAAGGACGCATCGCTCCTGGACCGCTTCGGACCGCCGGACCGCGACGGCAGGTCCCCGCACCGACCGCCGGAGGCGCACATCGTGGTCGCCAGCCAGGTGGCCGAGCAGTCCCTCGACGTGGACTTCGACCTCCTGGTGACCGACCTCTGCCCCGTGGACCTGCTCCTCCAGCGGATGGGCCGGCTGCACCGACACGCGCGCGGCGAGCGGCCCGCACCCCTGAGGCAGCCACGCTGTCTGGTGACCGGCGTCGACTGGCAGGCGCAGCCCGCTCCTGAACCCGTCCGCGGCTCCCGCACCGTCTACGGTGCGTACCCGCTGCTGCGCTCACTCGCCGTTCTCGGCCCGCACATGGGTACGGCGGGCGGCTCCGGCCGTCCGGTGCGCCTGCCCGAGGACATCAGCGCGCTCGTACAGCTCGCCTACGGGGAACGCGAACCCTGCCCGTCGCAGTGGGCTGAAGCGGTCGAACCGGCCCGCACCGCCCACGAGGACGCTCGCGCCGAGCAGCAGCGCAAGGCCGAGGTCTTCCGACTGGACGAGGTACGCCGGGCAGGTCGGCCGCTTATCGGGTGGATCGACGCGGGCGTCGGTGACGCCGATGACACCCCGGCCGGGCGGGCACAGGTGCGCGACAGCCGGGAGAGCCTGGAGGTCCTGGTAGTGATGCGCCGGGCCGACGGCACCCTGAGCACGCTGCCCTGGCTGGACGAGGGCCGCGGCGGCCTCGAACTGCCCACCGGCGCAGTGCCGTCCGCACGCGCCGCGAGGGCAGCTGCCGCCAGCGGCCTGCGGTTGCCGTATCACTTCTCATTTCCTGCGGCTTTTGACCAGGCGCTCGCCGAGCTGGAGGAACTGTACGTCCCCGCCTGGCAGGAGAAGGAGAGCCATTGGCTCGCCGGCGAGCTGATCCTCGCGCTCGACGAGGACTGTCAGACCCGGCTGGCAGGGTGGCATCTGGCGTACGACCCCGAAGAGGGCCTGCTGGTGAGCCGTGAGGAACCGAGCAAGAGGAAGGAGGCGGTACGGATGACTCCTGCGGAGCCGTCCTTCGACCTGACCCACCGCCCTTGGTTACCCGTGCAGTTCACCGACGGCTCCGAACGTGAACTCTCGCTGGTGGAGGTGTTCGACCAGGCACGCGACATCGTCCGGCTGGCGGGTGACCTGCCGACGCAGGATTTCGCGCTGCTGCGCCTGTTGCTCGCCGTCCTGCACGATGCGCTGGGCGACGAGTCAGGGCATGTGTCGGCACCGGCCGACGTCGAGGCGTGGGAAGATCTGTGGCTGGCCGACAGGCCTTTCGAGCCGGTTGCAGGCTATCTCGACCGTCACCGCGCACGTTTCGACCTGCTGCACCCTGAGCACCCCTTCTTCCAGGTCACAGGGTTGCGCACCTCCAAGGACGAGGTTTTCTCACTCAACCGGCTCGTCGGCGACGTGCCCAACGGCGACCCCTTCTTCAGCATGAGAAGGCCCGGAGCCGATCGGCTCGGCTTTGCGGAGGCAGCCCGGTGGCTCGTGCACGCCCCGGCGTTCGACCCGTCCGGCATCAAGTCCGGCGCGGTGGGCGACCCCCGCGTCAAAGCAGGCAAGGGCTATCCGCTGGGCGTCGCCTGGGCGGGCAACCTGGGCGGGGTCATGGTCGAGGGGGACACCCTCCACGAGACGCTGCTGCTGAACCTGATGGCGGCCGATACCGCTCACCAGCACTTCGGCAGGTCCGACAGACCCGCGTGGCGGGCCGATCAGTGCGGGCCTGCCGCGTCGGAGGATCTCGCGCAGCGCCCGTACGGCCTGCGGGACCTCTACACCTGGCAGTCGCGGCGCATCCGGCTTCACCACGACGCCGACGGCGTGCACGGCGTCGTCCTGGCCTACGGCGACCCGCTCGAACCCCACAACAAGCACGCATACGAGCCGATGACGGCCTGGCGTCGCAGCCCCGCACAGGAGAAGAAGCGCGGGGAGTCCCTCGTCTATTTGCCCAAGGAGCACGATCCGGCACAGATGGCCTGGCGCGGTCTGAAGGGCCTGCTCACCAGCCGGGACGAGGGCGCCGGGCAGCGGCAGGACGGCGCCGACCGTCTGCGGCCGAGGATCGTGGAGTGGGTCGCCCGGCTGGCCACCGAAGGCTTCCTCGATCGCCGGACCCTGATCCGTACCCGCGTCCTCGGCGCGCGGTACGGCACGCAGCAGTCGGTGATCGACGAGGTCGTCGACGACGGTGTGCTGATGCCCGTCGTGCTCCTGCACCGGGAGGACGAGCGCTACGGGCAGGCAGCTCTGAACGCCCTGGCCGACGCGGAGGACGCGGTGAGGGCTCTCGGCGACCTGGCCGCCGATCTCGCCTCCGCCTCCGGCGCCGACCCCGAGCCCCGCAAGGACGCCGCCCTGGACCTCGGTTTCGGCACGCTCGACGCTCCCTACCGCCGCTGGCTGCGGGGGCTGGGCGAGGCCCGCGATCCCTATGAGGAACGGGACCGCTGGAAAAGGCAGTTGCACCGGACCGTGCTCGGCCTCGGCGCCGGGCTGCTGGACGAAGCCGGGCTTGCCGCATGGGAAGGACGTGTCGTGGACGGCCGAAACGGCCCGCGCTGGCTGAACGACACCGCGGCGGAACTCCGCTTTCGCACACGACTCAGCCGCCTCCTCATCGCCGGACCCGCCGACCCTTCGATCACCGCCGTGGAGTCGCCGGTATGACCACCGCCCTTTCGGAACCCGCCGTCCGGCAGCAGCCCCTCGGGCCGGTCGGCACGGCCGTGCACCAGCACATCACCACGTTGCAGCGGGGCTACCTCGACGACCGCAGCGAGGCGGTCGGTGCACTGGCGAGGCTGCGCCGCGGCATCGGCCGCCCGGCGGGCGAGACCCCCGACCTGTGGGGCCTGATCGGCACCGAGCCGCTCTACGAGCGCTATGAGCGCGCCGACATCACCGAGGAGGCGATGCGGTGGGCCGAGGAGGCGGCGCACGCCGCCGTGACGTTGTGGTCGCTGCACCAGCAGTCACACCACACCACACGCATGCACCGCAGGCCAGGGCCGGAACTCGGCGCCGCCGTACGCCGACTGCACCCCGGAGCCGAGATCGACGAACCGACCCGAAAGCGCTTCGTACGCGCCGGTACGGCCGCCACGCCCGCGGTACTCGCCAGCCGGCTCCGCGACCTGGTCCTGCTGCTGCGGCGTGACGCCGTCCCACTCGACTACGGGCTGCTCGCCGACCAGCTCTACGACTTCCAGCAGGCCGGTGGCCCCCAGCGCGTACGCCGCTCCTGGGGGAGGTCCTATCTCGCCGTCCGGGCGACGGCGCAGAAGGGCGACGCGGGCGGGAACGGCGAAGCCGGCGCATCCGACACCACCACCTCGGAGGACGACACCCCGTGAGCCGCACCATCATCGACGTCCACGTGCTGCAGACCGTGCCGCCGAGCAATCTCAACCGAGACGACACCGGGACCCCGAAGACGGCGGTGTACGGCGGTGTGCGCCGCGCCCGGGTCTCCAGCCAGGCGTGGAAGCGGGCCACCCGCCGGGCTTTCCAGGACCTGCTGGATCCGTCCGAACTCGGCGTCCGTACCCGGCGGGTGGCGGAGCTGCTCGCCGAACGGATCACGGCGGAGGAGCCGTCGCTGGAGGGAGCCGCCGCTCTGGCACTGGCCGCCGAAACGCTCTACACGGCAACCGGCTCGAAGATCGAGGTGCCGCGCAGGAAGGCGGAGAGCGCGAAGAAGAAGGGCGAGCCGGAGCCGCCCCCGGAGTCCTCGTACCTGATGTTCCTCAGCTCCCGCCAGCTCGACGGCCTGGCGCGCCTCGCGGTCGAGGGTGCCGACGACATCAAGGCGTACCTGAAGGTCAAGGAGAACAAGGACCGGGCCCGGACGATCGCCGACACCCGGCACTCGGTGGACATCGCGCTGTTCGGCCGCATGGTCGCCGACTCCACCGACATCAACGTGGACGCGGCCGCCCAGGTCGCGCACGCGATCAGCGTCCACCAGGTCGAGAACGAATCCGACTACTACACAGCCGTGGACGACCAGAACGAGAGGGACGAGGAATCCGGCGCCGGCATGATCGGCACGGTCGACTTCAACTCCGCCACCCTCTACCGCTACGCCGCGCTCGACGTGGACCGGCTGCGGGACAACCTCGGCGTCGGCCTGCGCGAGGACGAGCCGCTGACCGAGCCCGTACGCAGGGCGGTGCGCGCCTTTCTCCAGGGGTTCGTGGCGTCCATGCCGACCGGGAAGATCAACACGTTCGGCAACCACACGCTCCCCGAGGCCGTGCTCGTCACCCTCCGATCCGCCCGGCCCATCAGCTTCGTCGCTGCCTTCGAGGAGCCCGTCCTCGCCCCCCAGGCTGTCGGCGGCCACCTGCGCGGAGCCTGCGCGCAACTGCTCGCGCACGTCTCCGACATCGAGAAGGCCTATGACGTCTCCGGCGACCCGAGTTGGGTGCTGCGCGTGGGCGCGGCCACCGAGCCGCTCGCGGCGCTCGGCACCGATGTCACCCTCGACGGTCTGCTGGACGCGGTGGGCAAGGCGGTGGCCGACCGGCTGGAGAAGGACGCATCCTCCGGCGGCGCGGCAGTCGTACCGGCACAGGGGGCGTCCCCGCAGGGAGAGGAACAGCCTGCGTGAGCGCAGTGACCAGTGTCATGACGCTGCGCCTCGCGGGCCCATTCCAGTCGTGGGGCTCGTCGTCCCGTTTCGCGCGGCGTACGACGGAACGCGCGCCCACCAAGAGCGGGGTGGTCGGGCTGCTCGCCGCGGCCCAGGGCCGCGACCGCAGCGCGGACGTCGCCGACCTGGCCGCGCTCCGCTTCGCCGTCCGGCTCGACCAGCCAGGCACCCGGGTCCGCGACTACCAGACTGCCCACCACGCCGACACGGACAAGTCCATGCCGGTCTCGGAGCGCTTCTACCTCTCCGACGCGGTGTTCGTCGCTGCGGTGGAAGGCGATGCGGACCTGATCGACGCTCTCCACACGGCGGTCAGGTCACCGGTGTACCTCCCTTTCCTCGGACGCCGGTCCTGCCCGCCCTCCCGCCCGCTCGATCTCCGGGTGCACCGGACCGGAGGTCTGTGGCGGGCGCTGGAGACCGAGCCCTGGCAGGCGTCCACCTGGGTTCAGCGCCGCCGCGAGCACGAGCACCGCGTCGAACTCGAAGTGATCGCGGACCTGCCCGCGGGGGAGGGCCCCGGTGAAAGCGTGCGGGACAGACCGATCAGCTTCGATCCGCGCCACCGCCGGTACGGCCTGCGCACTGTCCGCTCGCGTGCCGTCACCGTCCCCAATCCCCAGGGCAAGTCGCCGGGCACATCCCGCCGGGCCTTCGTGCCACCGAAACACGATCCGATGGGACCACTGGAAGACTGACGATGTTCCTGACCCGATTCCGCATCAACACCGCCCGCATGGGCGCCCGTCGTCTGCTCACCTCGCCCCAGAGCCTGCACGCCGCGGTGATGGCGTCCTTCGCCGAGCCTCCGGACCATCACAACGGCGGCCCACGCGTCCTGTGGCGTCTGGACCAGCAGTCCCGCAGCGAGGTGCTTCTCTACATCGTCAGCCCCGACCGGCCCGACCTCACCCACCTCGTGGAGCAGGCCGGGTGGCCGACGACCGGCGGCTGGCAGACGAAGCCGTACGCTCCCTTCCTCAGCCGCCTCGCGGTCGACGGCACCTGGAACTTCCGGCTCACCGCCAACCCCGTGCACAGCATCAGACGGCATCCGGCCGAGCCGACCAAGCGCACCGCGCACGTCACCCCGCGGCATCAGCTGGACTGGCTGCTCAAGCGGCAGACCGACGCAGGCTTCGCCGTCGTGGCCCATCCTGAGCCCCGGCCGGACGGACTCGACGAGCCCTGGCACGAGATCGTCGTCCACAACCGCGGCGACCTCGCCTTCGGCAAGAAGAGCGAGTCCGACGACCGAGTCCACAAGGTGAAGCTGACGCGGGTCACCTATGACGGTCGCCTGCGCGTGCTGGACCCCGACGCGCTGCGGCGCACTCTCACCTGTGGTCTCGGCAAGGCCAAGGCGTACGGCTGCGGGCTCATGACCCTGGCCCCGGCGGAGTGACCGATGACCACAGTCAGCAAACGCCCGGCGACCAGTCCTCGCCAGCTCACCCGGGTCGGTGACCGGCTGTCCTTCGTCTACCTCGAACGCTGCCACGTGCATCGTGACGCCAACGCCATCACCGCCGAGGACGCGGACGGGATCCGCCACATCCCCTCGGCGACGATCGGCGCCCTGCTCCTGGGCCCCGGCACCCGGGTCACCCACCAGGCCATGGCCGTTCTCGGCGAGAGCGGCGCCGTCGTGGTGTGGGTCGGCGAGCAGGGCGTACGTTTCTACGCCGGTGGGCGGGCGCTGAGCCGGTCCTCCGCCCTCGTCGAGGCCCAAGCCGTGGCCTGGGCGAACCAGCGCACCCGGCTGGACGTCGCCAGGGCCATGTACCGGCTGCGCTTCCCGGACGAGGATCCCGCCGGTTGCACGCGGCGCCAACTGCTCGGCCGGGAAGGCGATCGGGTCAAGCGGTGCTACGCGCAGGAGTCGGCCCGCACCGGTGTTCCGTGGCGCGGGCGGCGCTTCACCCCCGGTGACTTCAGCAGCGGCGACGCCCCCAACCAGGCCGTCACCGCCGCCGCCCAGTGCATGTACGGCATCGCCCAGACCGTGGTGGCCGCGCTGGGGTGCAGTCCCGGGCTCGGCTTCGTGCACTCGGGCCACGAACTGTCCTTCGTGCTCGACGTCGCCGACTTCTACAAGACGGACATCGGTATCCCTGTCGCCTTCGAGGTCGCCGCAGAAGGCCCCGAGGACATCGGCTCCCGTACCCGGAGGGCGTTGCGCGACCGCATCAACGACATCAACCTGCTCGGTCGTTGCGTCCGCGACATCCAAGCCCTCTTCGCGCCGTACGGCCCCGCACTGCCGGACACCGAAGACCGGGTGTCGCTGCTGTCCGACCGGGGTTCCGAACTGGCCGCCGGCCGCAATTACGGTGACGACGCGACCAGCCAGGACGCCCTTGTGCGCGAGGGCGTCATCTGGTGACGGTCGTCGTCCTCACCCACTGCCCCGTCGGGCTCCGCGGATTCCTCACCCGCTGGCTCCTGGAGATCTCGCCCGGCGTCTTCCTCGGCAATCCCTCCGCCCGCATCCGGGACGCCCTGTGGGACGAAGTCCGCCAGTACGCGGGCAACGGCCGCGCTCTCCTCGCCTACTCCACGGACACCGAACAGGGCTACACCTTCCGCACCCACGACCACAAATGGCACCCTGTCGACCACGAGGGCCTCACCCTCATCCTCCGCCCGATGGACCGGCCGACCCCACAATCCCAGCCCCCCTCCACAGGCTGGAGCAAGGCGTCCAAGCGCCGCCGTTTCGGCAACCGGGCACCATAGCTTCCTCGGTGAGGTCGGCTGGTAAGGGGTCTGGGCCAGTGCTTCCGCTGCATGGAGGACTTGCGCCGGCACGGCCCGAAGCCGCGCAGCTGCCTCAGGGGCGTTGTACTTCGACGGCTCACCCGCCCAGGTGCCCCCGATCGCGGATGTCGCGAAGGGGGACATGCGCTGACCACCTTCGGAACGCCACAATCCTTGCCGCGCACGTAGGGCTTCTCGTCGTGCCCTCAATGCGGAACAGGCGAGCCGCGCGGGCGCTGAAGATCGGCCTGAGCGAAAGCCTCTGACGCTCTCTGAGGAATCTTGACGCTTCCACGTAAGCTTTTTGCTGGGCGATTGGACTCGCCGGTGGGTCTTTTGTCGTGTATGTACTTTTCTCGAATCCTTGCTGAAACAAGCGCCGCCCCTTGATAAAACAGCAGCTCACGAAGACCGCTCCCCGCGCCCGCGGGGATGGACCCGCACCCGCGCCCGCGCCTACATCATCGGCTACCCGCTCCCCGCGCCCGCGGGGATGGACCCCCGCTGCCGGCGCTGCCGAGGTCGATGCCGATCCGCTCCCCGCGCCCGCGGGGATGGACCCGGCCGGCAGGCACCCGAAGGCCACAGCACTGACCGCTCCCCGCGCCCGCGGGGATGGACCCATCGAGCCCGCGGTACCGCCAACCGCGCCCAGCCGCTCCCCGCGCCCGCGGGGATGGACCCTGTGGATCTACCGGCCAGCGCGGGCATCGCCGCCGCTCCCCGCGCCCGCGGGGATGGACCCGGTGATTTCGTCGCGTACGCGAAGCTGGGGGTCCGCTCCCCGCGCCCGCGGGGATGGACCCTCCTACAGAAGGTGGGGACGTTCCTCGGGGTGCCGCTCCCCGCGCCCGCGGGGATGGACCCGGCTGCATCGTCCCTGGTCACAGGGTTGCAGGCCGCTCCCCGCGCCCGCGGGGATGGACCCGCCTCGGCCTCGCGTTTCGTCGGGAAGTTGCGCCGCTCCCCGCGCCCGCGGGGATGGACCCTCCCGCCCGGGGACTGGACGATCCGGCGCGCCCCGCTCCCCGCGCCCGCGGGGATGGACCCTACATCGCCGCCGTCAAGGGCGACGCTGACCGCCGCTCCCCGCGCCCGCGGGGATGGACCCAGCCCCAAGGCTCGGTTCCTTATTGCAGTTGCCCGCTCCCCGCGCCCGCGGGGATGGACCCATCAGCTCGCGGATGAGCGAACCCATGCGCGGCCGCTCCCCGCGCCCGCGGGGATGGACCCGGGCTGAGACCTGCGCCGCTGCGATGGAAGAACCGCTCCCCGCGCCCGCGGGGATGGACCTGCGGCCGCCGGTGTGCCGACCGCGGACGACTTCCGCTCCCCGCGCCCGCGGGGATGGACCCCGCGGTCCCTAGACTGCGGGACCCCGAAGAATCCGCTCCCCGCGCCCGCGGGGATGGACCCCGCGGGTTGTTGCTGTAAATCTCTTCGGTGAGCCGCTCCCCGCGCCCGCGGGGATGGACCCATGACCACCTGGCTGAACTTGCCGTTGAGGAACCGCTCCCCGCGCCCGCGGGGATGGACCCGGCAGGGGACGCCGAACCTGTCAAGGCGCCAGCCGCTCCCCGCGCCCGCGGGGATGGACCCGACGACCGGCTCATCAAGCGGTTCGGTCGGCTCCGCTCCCCGCGCCCGCGGGGATGGACCCGGTTGGGCGCTTGTCGGCGCCAATGTGGGCCGCCGCTCCCCGCGCCCGCGGGGATGGACCCACGGCGATCGCCCTCACGGCCAACTCTGCAAACCGCTCCCCGCGCCCGCGGGGATGGACCCCACCTCCCGGTGGCCGTACGGCCTCGCGAAGACCGCTCCCCGCGCCCGCGGGGATGGACCCCGGCCTGAGGCGCGCGCCCGCCGGTCCGAAGGCCGCTCCCCGCGCCCGCGGGGATGGACCCACGCGCGGCGAGCTGACGACGATGTTCGGCACCCGCTCCCCGCGCCCGCGGGGATAGACCCGCGCACTTCTACGGCCTGGAGATCAGCAATCTCCGCTCCCCGCGCCCGCGGGGATGGACCATCCTCCGAACCCTGGCGCACCGGTTCAAAAGGCCGCTCCCCGCGCCCGCGGGGATGGACCCGCCTCGGAATCTGAGGTCCGCGAGCTGGACGACCGCTCCCCGCGCCCGCGGGGATGGACCCAGCATTGATCTTCTTCGTCGCGCTGTCGAGGGCCGCTCCCCGCGCCCGCGGGGATGGACCCGGCCGGATCACGCTCGTCAGGTGGGCGGTGTCCCGCTCCCCGCGCCCGCGGGGATGGACCCGTCAAGCAGACGCTCCAGCTCGACGACGGAGACCGCTCCCCGCGCCCGCGGGGATGGACCCGCCGCGCCCGGCGCGCCGTCCCCGGCTGCGCCCCGCTCCCCGCGCCCGCGGGGATGGACCCGACGAGAAGCACGCCCGCGCCGTGACCGTGGCCCGCTCCCCGCGCCCGCGGGGATGGACCCGCACGTGCACATCCGTGACGACGCCGGCACGGCCGCTCCCGGCGCCCGCGGGGATGGACCCGGCGCGAGCGTTTCCGGCGGCGAGCTGCGTAGCCGCTCCCCGCGCCCGCGCGGATGGACCCACACCCCGCACGGGCGGCGTCGTGGCGTTCATCCGCTCCCCGCGCCCGCGGGGATGGATCCAACAGTGGCCGCACCGCCCGCGTGTACGCGAACCGCTCCCCGCGCCCGCGGGGATGGACCCGGTACCGCCCAGCGCCATCAAGATCGCACCCACCGCTCCCCGCGCCCGCGGGATGGACCCCTGGCAGGGCGTACATTTGCACTTCACCGTGACTGCTCCCCGTGCCCGCGGGGATGAGCCCTACTAATGGGCGCTTAGTTCACCCGAGATAGTTCGCTCCCCGCGCTCGCGGGGATGACTCCGCCACCAACTACGGGTAGGTGGGCTGGCGGTAGCGGTCCCCGTGCCCGCGGGGATGTGCCCGAGAAGCGGCGACGGGGCAACAGGGTGGCCCGCCGCTCCCCGCCGCGGCGGGGAGGGCCTCTCGCTCCTGGCGCGTTGCCGCCCTTTCGTCTCTCTGCCGGTGGTGGTCCCCCCGTCTGGTGTCCCCGCGTGCGGTTATCAGCCAACACGCACCACAGACGCGAAGTGGTCAGCCCTTGACTGCGCTCCGTGCCCGCGGGTCTGTACCCACCGGCAGCGCCAGCAGCGCACCCGTGAAAGAGCCCACTAGTAGTTGAGTAACTCCGCAGCCGCCGACGCGTTACCAGTGAGTGCACGCCCGACGTGGGCGTTGGGCGGCCAAGGGAGGCACCTGTGTATGAGGACGATGACGGGCGTGACCCGAGGTGGTGGCGCCAGCCAGCGTGGTGGCAGGTCTGGATTGCGGCGGTGGGCGCCGCGTGCGCTGTCATCAGCGTGAGGCGCTGATGCGGTCACCGGGGCCGCACCTGTAGGCCTTAACCGTGTAGGGCAGGCATGCCGCACTGCCATATACGGGTTGAAGCACCACCGGGGTTCAATGTCTTTGACGACAGCGGCCACAGCTGGGTGCGGACCAACCAGACCAAGGGGCAGGCGGCCGTCGCCAAGTGCGCTAAAGCCTTCGACTAAAAGCGGTCACGTCCTCTTCCTCACGAGAGCTTCGACGTCTGAGCGCACTGTGGTGCCTATACGAAGGCCAGGCCTCGGAACCCGTCGCGGATGTCTGTGAGGGGGGCGCGGTCGCGGGTGTGGAAGAGCTTGTTCGTGAGGAGGACGGCCCACTTCTGGCGGGTGGGGGAGATCCACAGTGCCGTGCCGGTGAAGCCGTAGTGGACCCAGGTGTCGTCGGCCTCGGGGGTGGTGCCGGGGGCCGGGTGCCAGAAGAGGCCGCGGGCGGGGGTCAGGTTGCCGGTGTGGATGCGGAGGGAGTTCGCGATCCACGTGGGGCCGAAGGCGGCCGGGGTGGGGTTGAGCATGTGGCGGGCGAAGGTGGCGAGGTCGGGGGCCGTGGAGAAGACGCCGGCGATGCCGCAGATGCCGCCGAGGAGGCGGGCGGAGAAGTCGTGGGCGGTGCCCTTGAGGTGGCGGCCGGTTTCGTCGTCGAGTTCGGTCGGGGCGCTGCGGGACACCGTCTCGGGGGTGAGGGGGCCGAAGGTGGTTTCCGTCATGCCGAGCGGGCGCCAGATTCGGTCGGTGGCGAGGGCGTCGAGGGGCTGGCCGCTGAGGTGTTCGGCGAGGTAGCCGAGGATGAGGGCGGCGCGGTCGGTGTATTCGACGGCTTCGCCGGGCGGGCGGTGGAGGGCTTCGTGGAGGACACCGTCGCGGATGTCCTGGGGGTCGGTGCCGTAGAGGTTGCGGAGGTTGGCGCGCAGGGGGAGGCCAGCGGTGTGGGTCAGCAGGTGGTGGGCCGTGACCGCGGCGAGCGGGTGGCCTTTGACCTCGGGCCAGAAGGTGCCGAGCGGGGTGTCGAGTTGCAGTTTGCCCGCTTCGACCAGGGTGCCGATGGTGGACCACACGGCGAGGATCTTGGTCAGGCTGGCGATATCGAAGACCGTGTCCAGCTGCATCGGCTCGTCCGGCTCGCCGGGATCGAGGAGGCCGACCGCTGCGCTGGCCGTCGTGCCGTCCGCGTCGCCGACCGCCCAGACGGCTCCGGGGTAGACCTTGTCGCGTACGCCGTCGTCCAGGAGCTGGTGGATGCGGTCGGTGTCGAGCGTCATGGTCTCCCCGTCGGAGTGCTGGAGGTTGCGCTCCGGCCAGCGTAGTGAGGTCGCGGAGGGGGAGTCGGGTGCCACGGCGGTGGTCAGCCGAGCTGCTCGCCGAGCTTTGTCAGAGCGGCGGCCGTGGCGCTGAGCGGGTAACGGGCGGCGTTCGCGCGGCCCGCCGTACGGAGGGCGTCGAGAAGGCCGGGCGTCGAACGGAGTCGGGTGAGGTCCCGTACGAGAGCTGATGGACTGGTGAAGTCGGTCGCCATGCCGCTGGAGGCCAGGGTTTCGCTGAGGCCGGGAACGGGCTGGTAGAGGACGGGCAGCCCGCAGGCCTGGGCTTCGAGGGCGACCAGACCCATGGCCTCGAACGTCGTCGACGGCATGACGAGCACGTCGTGGTCGGCGAAGGCTTTCCACAGCTGTGGACGGCGGAGCCACCCGAGGTAACGGACGTGCACGCCCAGGCGGTGCAGCAGCGGAGCCAGGGCGTGGAACTGCGAAGGCGGTGCCGCGACGCTCAGCTCCACCGCTGGCACGGAGGCGAGGGAGTGGACAAGCGTCTCGACGCCCTTCTCCGAGGTGAGGCGGCCGGCGTAGAGCAGCCGCAGGTGGCTCGAACGGCGCGGGCGGGAGCCGACTGCCGCGGACAGGAGGTGGTCCGGTATGCCCCAGGGGATGAGTTCGATCTTTCGGCGGGCGGTTCCCGGGGCGAGTGCGAGCAGCCGATCGGCCATCGCCTTCGTGGGGACCACGATCGCGTCCGATGCTGCGGCGCAGTGCTGGAGGACGATGTGCTGCTCCGGGTACTTCGCGGCGAAGAGAAGATCCGTGCCGTGGACCAGGGCGATCCGGCGGGCTCCGGGCACCGCCCGGAGAAGCGCGGGGGAGCCGCCGAAAGCCAGATGGTGGAGGTGGAGCGTGTGCACGTCCGTCTGCCGGACGGCGCTCGCGACGGCCGACCGCAGCCTCTCGACGTACGCGCCGAACGCCCTGCCTTCCAGGCACTTGCCGGGGACGTCCAGGAGGGTCAACCCCGGCGGTGGTGAGGACCGCTGTCCGCCGGATGCCAGCATGAAGGCGGCGGCGGGGATGAGGGGGCTGTCTCCCGTGTAGAGGTCGAGGAACAGCTCGACGCTCCCCCCGGGACTGGGGAAGGGCAGGTCGAGGGCAGTGGCCACGGAAGGAATCACGGCTGGCCTCCTGCGAGTTCCTCGTACAAGCGAGAGGGTTCGGCACCCTTGCTGGCCGCGTACTTTCGCCCGTGCTCCTGGTAGCTCGCCGCAGCACCGAGGGTGTGGAGGAAGGCGAGCTTGCCGAAGGTCATGCCGGGATAGACGCGGACCGGCCTGGCAGCGCGGATCTCCAACGTCCACCGGATCGCGTGGCCCTGGTGCCCGAGGGGCGCCGAGACGTGGACCCAGATACCGAGGGAGCCGATGGTGCGGTTGCCGTTGAGCAGTTGTGCGTACCGCTCCGAGCGGCTCCTCTCGTACGTCTCGCCCAGGTAGAGGACCTGCGGCTCAAGGACGACCCCAGCCGCCCCCAGGGCGATTTCGGTCGTGTCCGTCGGCCGTGCGGCGTCGAGGGAGCCGTCGCAGACGTGCAGGGTCTCGCCGAGCCGCCAGTCGTAGGCGTTCGGGGACAGGCGCGTCGGCTCGAAGGGCTCGATGGTGATCTCGCCTGCTGCGTGTGCTGCCGCGATGGCGGCTCCGGTGAGGATCACGACGCGGTCCTTGGGGCCGGAATGACGTCGCGCCAGTAAGCGGACGGCTTCGGGCCCTCGGCCGACTGGTACTTGCCGACGTACGGAGTGATGGGGCCGACGGCGACGACGAACATGACCTGCCCGATCTCCATGCCGGGGTATACCCGTAGCGGCCGGACCGGGGAGAGCATCAGCGTCCACTGGCCGTGGAAGCCGATGTCACCGATCGGGGCGGTGATCTCCACGAACAGGCCGAGTCGGCCGACCGAGGAGCGGCCGAAGAGCAGCGGGACGAAGGTGTCCGAGCCCACGCGCTCCACGGTGTGGCCGAGGTAGAGCTGGCCAGGCTCCAGCACGTGTCCCTCCGTGCCGATCTCGATGCGGCGGGTGTGGTTGGGGCGGTGAGCGTCGAGGACGTCGTCGGCGTAGACCAGCAGGGTCGATCCGAGCCGGACGTTGTAGCTGTTCGGGTTGACCTGGTCCAGGTCGAACGGCGTGATGCGTAAGCGTCCGTCGCCGGCCGCGACGGCGATCTCAGGGCCGGTGAGGATCACCGTCGATCCCTTCGGTGAGGGCGTGCCGGACGGCCTGAGCCAGGGGGAGACCGGTCGCCTCCGCGGGAGTGGCAAGGACGTCGGCGAGGTAGCCGGTGGTCAGGACGGTCCGGACGCGTCGCGGGAACGGAAGCGGGGCTGCCACGATCGGGCCCGCGTACGCCGTGAGGTGGGCGACAAGAGCGTCGGGGCTGTGCTGGAAGTCCGGAGGGACAACCGTGCGCACGAGCTGGTTGCCGAACGGCTCGACGGTGAGGAGGCTGGCGCGCGTGAGGACGTCGCCGAGCTGGGTGGTCCGCAGGGCGGTTTCGTTGAGCAGCACGGCGTCCGCGGTGGCGTCCGCACTGAGACGGTCGATGATGTCGGTCAGCAGCACCCGGCGGTCCAGAGCGGTGTGCCGGTACGGGGGTCTCACCGCGCCCAGCGTTACGGCGAGCTGCCGCGCGGCAGCGACGATCTGCGTGTGCAGCGCGCCTAGTTCCGCCGGGAAGGGTGATCCGGCCTCCGGGAAACGGGAGACCTGCGCTCTCCAGCCGTGTTCCGACGGCTCGGCGGATGCGTACCCGGCGCCGAGTTCGTAGCCCTTGAGAACGGACGTGCCGCCGACGCGGACGGGGCCGTACCGGGGTCCGTGGCAGTGACCGGCGAAGATGACGTCGACGAACGGGCAGGCGTCGGCGAGACACAGGTCTTCCTCGAAGCCGGAGTGGCTGAGCACGATCCAGGAGTCCACCTCCCGGTGCGCGAGCCGGAGTCCGTGGAGGGCTCCGGCAGGGTCGGTCACACGCTGGCCGACACGCTGGGCGTACGGGACGGCGTTGAACGCCTGAGGGCCGATGACACCGGTCACCGCCGTCGTGCGGTCCCCGACCCGGCGTACGTCCACCGGGCGGAAGAGCTGGTGGCTGCCCTTGCCGTACGCGTTGGCGCAGACGGTGATGCGGTGCAGGTCGGGCTCGAAGTAGTGCCGCCAGCCGTGGTTGCCCGGGGCGATCACGTCGTACAGCCCGAGGAGGGCGCTGCGTTCGAGGGCGCCGCCGCCGAGGCGGTAGTAGCCGGTGCCCTCGAAGAAGTCGCCGCTGTCCATGACGAGGGTGTCCGGGCGGGCGGTCGACAGATAGGTCAGCAGCGGCCCCGCGTCGTCGAAGGCGGAGTGGAAGTCGGTGGTGGCGAGCACCCGCCGAAGGCGCCGCGTCACGGGGCGACTTCACAGATGTCTGCCCCGAGCGACCGGAGTTTGCCCGGCAGGTCGGCGTGACCGCGGCGGAGCTGTTCGAGTCCGCCGAGAGTGGTGATGCCGTCGGCGGACAGTCCCGCGATGAGAAGGGCGGCTCCGGTGCGGATGTCGGTCGTCTCCACGCCCGCGCCCGTCAGCCGTTGTGGACCGGTGAACCGGCACTGCGTGGGCGAGATCTCCTCGATGTCCGCTCCCATACTGCGCAGTTGGGGGATCAGGTTGGCGTGGCGGCCGGGGTTGATCGTGTCGGCGAAGGCGTGGTGCCCAGGTACGCCGAGTGCCAACGCCAGCAGGGACGGTTCGAAGTCGGCGTCCAGACCGTCCGGGGACAGGGACGCGGAGGCATGCAGAGAGCGGTCGGCGGTGCCGACCTCCCGCGCGTCCACCACGAGCGCGCCCGGCTCTTCGGTGATCACGACACCGGCTCGGCGCAGTTGCGCCACTGCGGGAGCGACGTCACAGCCGCGGATGCCCTTGATGCGGGCAGTACCGCCGGTGGCGGCGACCGCGCAGGCGAGGGTTCCGGCCTCGACCTTGTCGCCCGGCACGGACCAGACGCCGGACGCTTCCGTCGGACGGACCGGGGGAACGAGGACGAGGAGATCTCGGCGGGCGTCGGCAATCCAGCCGATCGTCCTCAACGCGTGGATCACGCCGTGCACTTCGGGAGAGAGGTTCGGCTTGGCGAGCCGCAATTCGCATCCGGAGACGACCGCCCGCAGGATCGCGACGACCGTCGCTCCCCGGGAGCGGAACGGAAGAGCCACGGACACGGTGCGCTTGGTGACGCTCCCCAACTCGACTTCGTAGCCGTGCTGATGGCTCGAACACCGGTCGCCGTACGCCTCGTACACCCGGAAGTGCTGCTCCATGCCCCGGTCGCCGATGCGGCACCCGCCGGGCCAGGGCAGGCGAGCGCGTCCGTAGAGAGCGAGAAGGGCCGGGACCAGGTAGTACGAGGCCCGGATACGCCCCGCAGCGCTGAGGAGTTCGGGATTCGGCCGCCGGGCACTGGCCGGTGCGACGAGCACAGTGTCGTCCTGTCCCGGGAACCCGCCCACGTCGAGGCCGGCCTCGCGGAGGAGCGTGATCATGACGTGTACGTCGCTGCTCGCGGGGAGATTGTTCAGGCGCACCGGCGAGGGGAGGACGGCTGCCGCAGCCAGCAGCGGCAGGGCGGCGTTCTTCGAGCCGTCGACAGTCACCGTGCCGGTGAGAGGCGGGCCAGGGCGGATGGCGATGACCTCGGCGGTCGTGGTCGGTGCGGTGCCTCGGGGATTGAGGTACTGCGATTCCATGCGGGGCCTCCTGGGCGGGTACGGCTCACCACGAAACCGTTGACCGCCCGGGACGCTCCATCCGACCTGCTGGTGCCGCATGGGCTATGCAGATCCCGCATGAAGGGTGGGCGAGGTGTTCTCGCTCGTTGTCCAGGGGGAGGATCTGCAAGGGCGGAGGGAGCCGGGCACATGGCCGCAGAGCAGGACGAGGCGCGGAGAATCGGTGAGCTCCTACGCCATGCGCGCACGCTCGCGAGGCGCTCCCAGAACGACGTTGCGGCAGCGCTGGGATACCACCAGTCCAAGATCAGCCGCCTCGAACAGGGCAGGGGGACGGAGGACTTACGCGTGTTGCGGGCTGTTGCCGCCGAACTCCGCATCCCTGCCGAGATGCTGGGCCTGGCGACAGCTCCCCTCGTCGGGAACGCCGGGCGAGGGAACATGGAAGACATGCACCGTCGCGCCTTCCTCGCCGCGGGCGTCGCCACGCTCGCCGCACCTGCACCGGCTGCGGTTCCGTACGGAGAACTCGTCCAGTCGCTCCTTCCAGGCGTCGCACCGCCGCCGCGCAGCAGAGAGGAGAGCCTCCCCGAGCTGGCGGGCAGGATGACGCGGGTGCGGGCTCTCTTCTCCGCGTGCGACTACGCCCAGCTGGAGCTTCAACTGCCGGGTCTCATCGCCGACCTCCGCAGCGCCGCTGTCCACTCCTCGGAGGCAACCGGCATGCTGGCCGCCGCGTACCAGACCTCGGTGAGCCTTCTCCTCAAGCGCGGCGATCACGGCCACGCCTGGTTGGCCGTGGGACGGGCCATGGCGGAGGCCGAGCGGTCCGGCGACCCGGTCGTACTGGCTTCCAGCGTGCGGTTGCACGCCCACTTGCTCGCGCGCGAGCGCCACACCGCCCAGGCGGTCACCCTGGTCCGGCACACCGTGGACCAGATGGCCAGCTCGTACGACCGGCGGTCTCCACGGCATCTCGCCGTCCTCGGGATGCTCCTCCTGCGGGGAGTGACGGCGGCAGGCCTGGGCGGCGACCGCAGCTCCGTCAAGGACTTTCTGGCCGAGGCCCGGGAGATCGCCGGGCTGATGCGGGGCGGCGAGCCCGACCGATGGTCCAACTTCGGCTCGACCAATGTCGAGTTGCACGCCGTGAACGCGTCCGTCGTCCTCGGCGATGCAGGGCTGGCGCTCCAGGCCGCCCGGCCGCTCATGCGCCGCCACATCCCGGTACCGGAACGCCGGGCGGCCCTCTGGACAGACGCCGCCCGCGCGTACAGCCAGCAGGGCCGCCTTGCCGACGGCTACCAGGCACTGCGGATCGCCGAGAGCTGCGCCGCCCAGGACGTGCGCCGCCCTGCCGTGCTGGAGTTGGTGGCCGACATGGCTGCGCGTGACCGCCGTCGTACGCTGCCGGAACTGCATCACTTCGCCCGTCGGTTGGGAGTGCCCGCGTGAACGCTTCGCCGAAGAGCCCGTTCCTGTACGTCGTCGTGTGCGCGGCGGGCGTGGCCCCGCACGTGGGGACGCTCATCTCGGCGGCTCAGGGCCGGGGTTGGGGTGTGGGTGTGGTGGCCACGCCCCAGGGGCTGGGCTTCGTCGACGAGGCGGCGGTGGAGGAGCAGACGGGGTACCCGGCGCGTTCGGCGTGGCGCCGCCCCGGTGACGTGCGCCCGCTGCCGCCCGCGGACGCGATCGCGGTGGCGCCGGCGACGTTCAACACGATCAACAAGTGGGCGGCGGGGATTTCGGACACGTTGGCGCTGGGCATCCTGTGCGAGGCGTACGGCCTCGGTATCCCGACCGCGGTCCTGCCGTACGTGAACAGCGCGACGGCGGCCCATCCGGCGTACGGCGAGAGCCTGTCGCGCCTGCGGTCGATGGGCGTGCGGATCAGCAGCTACGAGCCGCATCCCCCGAAGTCGGGCGGCGGCGCGGACCGCTTCCGCTGGGAGGAGGCGCTGGAGCTGTTGGCGCCGGGCACCTGAGGCCTGCTCGCGTTCCGCACTGCTTATGCGGAACGTGCATGAGTGGACGCTCTGTGTGCATGACGCATCGCCCGCAGCAGGGTCCGACCGGTTTGGTCTTCCGGAGACACGTCGACGGAAACCAAGTGGGGAGCGGCCTGATGGTGCATGCGGAAAGCGACGACGAAGTCCCGGTCGTGGTGAGGCGGTGGCCCCACAGCGCTCGATGTGTGGGAGTCGCCCGGCGAGAACTGCGCCAGGAGCTGGCGGCCTGGGGACTGAATCGCCTTACGGAAACAGCCGAGCTGGTCCTCTCGGAACTCTTCAACAACGCGGTCCGGCACGCCCGCTCTCCTCGAGGGCGCCAGATCGAGACGCGTTACGAGCGGACTCCCGGTGGCGTGCGCATCGAGGTGCACGACGCCAACGGCAACTGGCCGGAACTCCGGAAGGTGACCGCGGACGAGGAATGCGGACGGGGTCTTCTTCTCGTGGACGCCCTCACCGGCTCGCGGTGGGGTGTGAGCGAGCGCGACGGCGTGGGCAAGCGGGTATGGGCTGTCGTCACCAACGACGTTTCCACCGCCCCGTCGGTGTCCGAGCCGCTCGGCGGTGAGCGTCCTGGTGGGCGCTGAGGATGACGCCCGAGGGCAGTAGGCGCCGAGCTGACTTGCACAATTGATAAGCCCCGGATCACCGATCCGGGGCTTATCAATTGATCAGAGAGTGGGGACCGCGACGCCTGTGCATGGCCGCGGTGGGTTGACCCTCCACCGTTTCCTTGGATGCTACGGAGAAGCGGCGTGAGCCGGCCATAGCGGACTTCGACGCTGCCGGTTGGCTTCGGGCGGTCGACATTCCCGCGCGGGCTGACGTGGCACGCCGTGGGGCGTGGCTACTCTGTTCGTTGGGGAGGCAGCGGGCGGCATGCGATATTTTGCACCTTTGGTCCCAATTTTGGGAGTTGGTTGGAAACGGGTTGCCCAGGTGGAAAACCCGCAGGCCAGTCAGACTGCTCCCCGCGCCCGCGGGGATGGACCCGGCGGCATCCACGTGCGCACGAGCGGCTGGCCCTGCTCCCCGCGCCCGCGGGGATGGACCCACCATGTCGGGTGTCGGTGGGGCCGCGGTGGGCTGCTCCCCGCGCCCGCGGGGATGGACCCCTGTCCCGTCAGGTGGCGCATGTCCTGCTCCCCGCGCCCGCGGGGATGGACCCGAGACCGATCGGATGCGGGACGGCCTGGACGCCTGCTCCCCGCGCCCGCGGGGATGGACCTCACGAGCGCTTCCCCGTTGTCCAGCTCGTCCACTGCTCCCCGCGCCCGCGGGGATGGACCCGCCTCGCTGCCATCGAGGAGAAGCAGGCCGAGCTGCTCCCCGCGCCCGCGGGGATGGACCCCGAGTCCGCCGCCCAACGAGGGAACCCACCCACTGCTCCCCGCGCCCGCGGGGATGGACCCTTCGGGCGCCGGATGTCTGACCATGCGCTGAGCTGCTCCCCGCGCCCGCGGGGATGGACCCACCCAATTCCTTTTCTCGCGCGTTGCGGCGCTCTGCTCCCCGCGCCCGCGGGGATGGACCCGCGCGCGTCGCTGCTACCTATCTGCGGCAGACCTGCTCCCCGCGCCCGCGGGGATGGACCCGCGCGCGTCGCTGCTACCTATCTGCGGCAGACCTGCTCCCCGCGCCCGCGGGGATGGACCCTAGTCGGGCGCGTTTGGGTTCCTTCTACGCCACTGCTCCCCGCGCCCGCGGGGATGGACCCTCCAAGACCTCGCGACGACGGTGTCCCACGTCCTGCTCCCCGCGCCCGCGGGGATGGACCCGGCGTCGGGCAGACCGGCTACGGCTCGGACACCTGCTCCCCGCGCCCGCGGGGATGGACCCAAGGTCATCGCCGCCGCAGGCGGTTCGTCCTCCTGCTCCCCACGCCCGCGGGGATGGACCCGACGTCTTCGCCCGTATCCGCCTCGCGGACGGCTGCTCCCCGCGCCCGCGGGGATGGACCCCGTGTGGGTGGTTGTCGACGACGGCTCGCAGGCTGCTCCCCGCGCCCGCGGGGATGGACCCACCGCGTGCAGCGCCAGGGCCACGGTCGCGGCCTGCTCCCCGCGCCCGCGGGGATGGACCCAACTGCTGGGCTGCTGGCTGGGACTCGGCGGACTGCTCCCCGCGCTCGTGGGGGATGAACCCGGCACTAGGCACGGCAAAAATGCTCGGGGACTGCTCCGGCTGCCGGGTCAGCTACCGCCAACGCACGAGGGACACGAACTTGACTGCTCGCGCGCAGTCAGAGGAGACCGGTGCGGCCTGGTCGGCGATCGTTCGGTCGGGGAAGTCCCGATCGGTGCCGGACGCCTTTGGCGCGCAGACAGGTTCAGCCCGCGGGACAGCCCAACCAGACTGTTCCCGTTGCTTGACCGAGCGGCACCCTCATGGAGCTCTGCCCATGCGGCAGGTGCCGAGCTGCTGTTGTCGTGGGGCGAGGGCGGATTTCAGGTCGTCGCGGTTCATGCGGTCGGGCTTCCGGGCGTGTTCCGTCGCGAAGGGTCGCGGGCGGAATCGACGAAGACGCTGCCTTCGCCCCGTGGGGATCAGCGACTGGTCCATGACCTTCAACGACGGCCGCTTCGTCCCCGTTTTTGCGGGGGACGGCGACAGCGAATCCAACTCCGGGCCAGTAGCGGAGGGGTGACGACATGGTCCGCTATGGCACGGCAGTGGCACGGCCCGTCGACCTGGGGGTCGGTGGGCGGTGCGCCCGCTCTCACCCGGGACTTTGGCATCGCTTCGGGGGGACGTAGAAGGGTGAATGGGGACACTGTTCGCAATTATCTATGACGCACCTCACTTGAAATGCGTCTCGTCATTCGAGAGAGTCTCGGTGTCCGGCGGTCAGTCGCGGTCATCCGGCGCATTCAAGTCCCGCAATTCGCCGCTCAATGGCACGGATATGGCGCGCCAAGCTCGAATTGGTCTAGGCAACAACTAAGCCCCAGGTCGCTGACCTGGGGCTTATCAATGGAGCGGATGACGGGAATCGAACCCGCGCTCTGAGCTTGGGAAGCTCATGTTCTACCATTAAACTACATCCGCTGGAAAGCGACCCCGGAGGGAAGCTCCGCGGATACTCTACCGCATCGGGGTGAGGTGCGGGGGGAGGTGGGGGGAGGGGTAGGT
>NZ_JOHY01000049.1 GCF_000721495.1 Streptomyces sp. NRRL F-5123 | reverse complement strand
TTGGGCAGGTTCGGCCGGACGGTTTGCCGGTTCCGTCTGGGGGGTGTGGGCCGGATGCCGCGTGGTCCGGGCCCGCTGCGGGCGGTGGGGGGCCCGGGGCTGCCGGGTGTGCGGCGGGGCCTGGCCAGGTGCGTGGAGGGTGCAGGTCGGACGTTGCGGGGCCCGGGGTTGCCGGGCGTGCGGTGGAGCTTGGGCAGGTTCGGCCGGACGGTTTGCCGGTTCCGTCTGGGGGGTGTGGGCCGGATGCCGCGTGGTCCGGGCCCGCTGCGGGCGGTACGGGGCCCGGGGCTGCTGGGTGTGCGGTGGGGCCTGGCCAGGTGCGTGGAGGGTGCAGGTCGGACGTTGCGGGGCCCGGGGTTGCCGGGCGGGTGGCGGGGGCGGACGGGGACCGTGGGGGGCTGTGGCGGTGACGGCAGGGGGAAACGGGAGCGTTGTCGTGGGGGTGCGGGGGGTCGGCGGCGGGGCGTGGGGGGAGGACGCGTACGCGCGGGCGTTGCGGGCCGGCGGGGGGCCGCTGTTCCTGCGGCGGCGGGACGGGTGGCTGCTGCCGCTGGAGGTCGAGCGGTGGCTCGCGGACGCGGACGCCGCCGACGAGAGCGTGCTGGCCCGCTGCCGGGGTGCCGTCCTGGACATCGGCTGCGGGCCCGGCCGGCTGGTGGCCGCGCTCGCCGGGCGCGGCCACCGGGCGCTGGGGGTGGACGTCAGCTCCGCTGCGGTGCACCGGGCGGTGCTGCGCGGCGGCGCCGCGCTCTGCCGCTCCGTCTTCCACCCGCTGCCGGGGGAGGGCCGCTGGGCCACCGCCCTGCTGCTGGACGGCAACATCGGCATCGGTGGCGACCCCGCGGCGCTGCTCGCCCGTGTCGCCGAACTCCTCGCGCCCGGCGGCCGGCTGGTCGCCGAGGCGGCCCCGGTGGAGGTGGACGAGCGCTGCGAGGTCCGCCTCGACGGCGGCCGCGGCGACCTCGGCGCCCCCTTCCCTTGGGCCCGCCTCGGCCCCGCGGCCCTGTGCCGTACCGCCGGCGCCGCCGGCTGGACCACGGCCCGCACCTGGCGCACCGCGGACCGCCACTTCGCCGAACTGCGCCCACCGCAGGCGTAGTCCGGACCCGCCGCGCAAAATCGGTTCGTGCGGACGCCGGACGCCGGACGCCGGACGACGGATGGCGAGGCACCGGGCACGGAGGGCCTGCGGGCCGTGTGCCTCCCGTCAGGCGCCTGAGGCCGTGCGGGCGCCACGGCCGGGCCACAACCGTCCCAGGTCCCGCCGGGTCAGCAGGGCGACGGTGGAGCTGCCCCTCCGGACCTCGACCTCCACGGCCGCTCCGCGGGACAGCAGTTGCCTGTCGGCGGCGAGCAGCGCGTCCCGCAGCTGGGACGCGTGCCCGCGCCAGATCTCGTCACGCCACCGGTCCAGCGTCCTGACCCGGTAGTGGTCCTCCCCGGTCGGGTCGTCGAACGGCCGCACGTCGGTGCGTGAGATCGCGAGGACGGGCCGTTCCCCGTCGAGCACGCCGACGCGGTCGCAGACGCCCTTACGGGTCCGGCGACTCGCGATGCTCACGGCCTGAGCCAGGGGGTTCGCCTCCTTCGCGTCCTGCGAGCCGGCGGGCCGGAACCGGTAGACCGGTAAGCGGGGTGCGAGGCCGTCGTCCCGGGCGTCCCGGGCGTCCGGCGCGGCAGGAGCAGCCGACGTGTCAGGGGCGGCGCGGGGTGCGGGACGTGCGGGCGGCCCGGCGGGCGCGCAGGGCGGCCGTGGCCGTCGCCGCAAGGGCCGACAGCGCTGTCACCGCCAGCAGTACGAGCAGGTTGCGCCCGTACGGCAGCGGCAGCACCGAGGGGTTCGCCGTGGGCCGGGGGCGGAGCAGCGCGGGGAGCGTGACGAGCAGCAGCGCGCCGCCGGTGAGCAGCGCGGTACGGACCGCCGCCCGCGCGGGCAGGCGCGCGACGAGCAGGCCCACCGCGAGCACGAGCGGCCCGATCGCGGCGTCGTGCAGCAGCACCGCGCCGGCCAGCCACTCCAGGACGGGGTACGGGTCGGGCAGCCGGGACAGGAGCCGACCGCCCACGGCGAGGAAGAAGAGGCCGGGCGCGAGCAGTCCGGCGCGCAGCCAGAACATCCCCGGCGTGGGCCGGGCCGCCCGGAGCCGGAGCCCGGGCCACCGCAGCCGGCCGCCCCCGCGGCGCCGGGCTGCCGGGCGGCCTCCGTCGTGCCGGGAGTTCACGGGGCCTCCAACGGCGTCGTGCGGGGTGGCCGGGAGGGCCCAGGACCGGGCGGGGGCGGGCTGTCCGACGCCTCGCCGTACCACGGGAGTTCGGGCCTCCGGCGGCGCGGGCCGGGTCTGCCGGGGACGCTCGTACGGCGCGGGCCGGGTTCGCCGGGGACGCTCGTACGGCGCGGGTTCACCGGATCTCCATCCGGGCGACCCACTTCGTCTGGAGCACTCCGGGGCGGTTGGGCGCGATGATGCGGGCCGGGTAGCCGTGGTCCGGGGCGAGTGGCGCGCCGTTCAGGCGGAGGGCGAGCAGGGTCAGCGGGTCCCAGGCGTATTCGGGGCCCATGTCCATGACGCGGTAGGCGCCGTGGCGTTGCAGGGAGACCACGCGCACCGCGGAGCCCGGCGGGGCGCCCGCACGGTGCAGCAGGTCGCGCAGGCGGACGCCCTCCCAGTGCGCGTTGACGCTCCAGCCCTCCACGCAGGCGATGGGGAGCCGGGCCGCGGACTGCGGGAAGGCGGCCAGTTCGTGCAGGGCCAGCCGCAGCGCAGTGGCGCCGCCCGTGACGTCGAGGTGCCAGTCCGTCATGTCCGCGGCGGTCACCCCGGCCGCCGCCGCGGTCTTGTTGACGGGCAGGCGCTGCGGCCCGTGGCCGGGGTGGCGGGGGGCCAGCAGGTCCAGCGGGGCGAGCGGGGTGAACGTCTGGCCGGCGGTCGTCACCGTCACCGCGCCGACCGCCACGCCCAGGCCCGCGAGCAGCGCCCGGCGGTCGGGGCCGTCGCGCTCCTCGTCGGGCAGCGCCCGCGTGCCCGCCGACCGGCGCGTCCAGTGCGCGGCGATCTGGGGCGCCTTCGCCGCGAGGTGCAGCAGCAGCGCGCCGGCCAGGACGTACGCCACCGCGTAGTGCACGGGCACGAACGAGAAGGGCCAGGGGTACCACTGGACGATGTTGAGCAGCCCGCTGAAGACCTCCAGCATCGCCCCGGCCACCAGCACGGCGACGGCGAGGCGTTCCAGCGCGTGCGGCACCGAGCGCACCGGCGGCCACGCGAAGAGCCGCGGGTAGACCGTCCACAGTTTCGCGAGCAGCAGCGGGATCGCCGCGAGGCCGGCGGCGACGTGCAGGCCCTGCGTGAGGCGGTAGCCCCATACGGGGCGGGTCGGGAAGCGGCCGAACAGCCGGCCGGGCGGGTGCTGGAGGAAGTGGCTGGCCAGGCCGGTCACGAAGCACACCAGCAGCGCGCCGCCCAGCCACCGGCCGATCGCGGTCGCCGTCCGCGGGTCGTGCAGCCGCCCGGTGAAGGCGGGGAGCGGGGTGCGCGTGCGCGGCGGCGGGTTTCCGGTCGTCGTCCTCATGGCGCCATGCAACCCCCGCGCGGCGGCCTCCGGCCCGGACGGACACCTTACGAATCACGGACGCCCGCCGCCGTCCCCGGCTTTTCGCGCCCGCGCGGTGCCACGGTGATCCGGTGACCACCCCCGCCGGCCAGCCCCACCCCCGCCCGGACCTGTCCTCTGCGCCGGCCGGCCCCCTCGGGCCCGCCCCCGCCCCGGACGGCACCCCCGCGCCCGACGTCCTCCCCGAGCGCGCGCCCGCGGACGGCACCCCCGCCCGCGACGTCCTCCCCGAACCCGCGCCCGCGGACGGCACCCCCGCCCGCGACGCCCTCCCCGAGCGCGCGCCCCGCGCGGGACGCGCAACCGCCCGACTCCTCCTCACCCTCCTCCCCCTGCTCGCGGTCGGCGCGCTCTGCGCTGCGCTGGTCTGGACGCTGCGGGCCGGGGGGACCGGGTACGCCGCCGGGAGCACGCTCCTGACGTGGCGCTACGCGGCGTGCTGGGGGCTCTTCTGCGGTGCCGTGGCCGCCCTGCGGGCCGTACCGCGCCGGCGGGCGGGGGCGGTCGTGCTCGTCGGGGGAGTGCTCGTCGCGCTCACCGGGCTGGTCGCGCCGCCGCGCACGAGTACGGACCTCTACCGCTACGCGTGGGACGGGCGGGTGCAGGCGGCCGGCATCTCGCCGTACGACCACGCGCCCGCCGACCCCGCCCTCGACGGCCTGCGGGACGGCTGGCTCTTCCCGGCGCCGGAGCACTGCGGGCAGCGCGGGCTAGCGAAGCTGCCCGGCGGGGGCTGCACGCGGATCAACCGGCCCCGGGTGCACACCATCTACCCGCCCACCGCCGAGCTGTACTTCCTCGCGGTGCACGCCGTCTCCCCGCACGGCGTGCGGTACAAGGCGCTCCAGACCGGCGGCGCCGGCCTCTCGGTGGCGACCACGGTGCTGCTGCTGCGCGTCCTGCGGCGGCGCGGCGACCCGCGGTGGGCCGCGTACTGGGCGTGGTGCCCGGCGGTGCCGGTGGAGGCGGTGAACAACGCGCACGCCGACGTGCTCGCCGCCGCCCTGTCGGTCGTCGCGCTCGGCCTCGCGGTGCGCCGCCGCGGCGTCGGCGCGGGCGTGCTGGGCGCGGCGATCGCGGCGAAGCTGCTCCCCGCGGTCCTGCTGCCCGGCGCGCTGTCGGGGGTCCGGCGGTGGCGGGACGCGGCGCTGACCGTCGGCACCGCGGCGGGCGTGACGGCCGCGCTGTACGTGCCGTACCTCGCGGTGTCGCACTCCTCCGTGCTGGGCTACCTCGGCGGCTACGCGCAGGAGGAGGGCTACGACGACGCGGCCGCCGGCCACCGCTACGCGCTGCTGCGGCTGGTGCTGCCCGACGCGTGGGCACTGCCCGCGGTCGCGGTGGTGACGGCGGCGGTGGCCGCGCACGCCGTACGCCGCGGGGACCCGGCACGCCCGTGGCGGGGCGCGCTCACCGTCACCGGGACGGCGTTCCTGCTCATGACGCCCGGCTACGCGTGGTACGCGCTGCTGCTCGTCGCGCTCGTGGCGCTGGACGGGCGGTGGGAGTGGCTGGGCGTGGCGGTCGCGGGGGCGGCCGCGTACCTGCTGACGGCGCACTTCGCGGACACCTGCGCGTACGCCTACGGGGCCGCCGCCGTGCTGGCGGCGGCCGGGGCCGCAGGGCGCGAAGCGTCGTGCCGGAAAGGGGGGTTCAGGCGCCGGGACCCTGCGCGGGCAGCCGCGCGGCGGCCTGGTCGCGGGCCGCTTCCAGGACCGCGAGCAGCAGTTCCTTGGCGGAGGAGCGGTTGCGCACGTCGCACAGCACGACGGGCGTGGAAGGGTCCAGGTCCAGTGCGGAGCGCACCTGCTCGCTGGTGCAGTCGCGCCGGCCGTTGAAGCAGTTGACGCCGATCGCGAAGGGGATGTCGCGCGACTCGAAGAAGTCGATCGCGGCGAACGACGCCTCCAGCCGCCGGGTGTCCGCGAGGACGACCGCCGCAAGCGCGCCGGTGGCCAGGTCGTCCCACATGAACCAGAAGCGGTCCTGGCCCGGCGTGCCGAAGAGGTAGAGGACCAGTTCGGGGGCGATGGTGATGCGCCCGAAGTCCATGGCGACCGTGGTCGACACCTTGCCCTCGATGCCGGACAGGTCGTCGACGCCGAGGCTGACCGTCGTCATGCGCTCCTCGGTCTCCAGCGGAGGCACCTCGCTGACCGCGCCCACCAGGGTCGTCTTGCCGGCACCGAAGCCGCCCGCTATGAGGATCTTCAGTGCGGTCGGCATGACCGGTTCAGAGCCGACGGATAGCATTCATCACCTTTTCAATGATTTCCACGCTGGGTCGGTCCTCCTGCCCTGGCGGGGCCTGGACCAGGATGAGCGAGGCGTGCAGCAGATCCCCGCAGAGGATCTTCACCACGCTCACCGGCAGGTCGAGGTGCGCGGCGATCTCGGCTATCGCCACCGCGCGGTTGCGGCAGAGCTCCAGGATCTGAACCGACTCCGGTTCCAGGTGCCCCTGGCCGGGCTCGTCCACATACCGCGCGGCGACCAGCGTGATCAGTGAGAAGTTGTGCCTACTGTGCCGGGTGCGTCCACCGGTGATGGCGTAAGGCCGCAGGTGGCGTCCGGTCTCCTCGTCGTCGTGCCACCGTGGCTCACGCATCCTGGACGAGACCGCCGGGCTGGCTCGGCACCCGTGGCGCAGCGCTCAGGTACTGGCCCACCTGCTTGACGAGCGTGCCCATCTCGAAGGCCATCACCCCGACGTCCACGCCCTCCGACGCGATCGCCGCCAGGCGGGCGCCACGGCCCGCCGCGGTGACGAAGAGGAAGGCCCGCTCCATCTGGATGACCGTCTGCTGCACCTCGCCGCCCTGGAAGTGGCGTGCCACCCCGCGGGCCAGGCTGTGCATGCCGGAGCCGACGGCCGACAGGTGCTCGGCGTCGTCCCGGCGCAGGTCCTTGGACTTCCCGATGAGCAGGCCGTCCCCGGACAGCACGATGGCGCAGCGGATTTCCGGAACGCGGTCCACGAGCGTGTCGAGGAGCCAGTCCAGTTGAGGTCCGGGCTGTACGTGCTCAGTCATTGAAGTCTCCCTCCCATTGGCCGGCACCCGAATCCCATTGGTTGCCACCCGACCTCCACGAATCCTCCGGCGGCCTGGCCGCACCGCCCGGCTCGCTCGCCTCGGGCGTCCTCGCCCGCTGCAGTCCCTGCTGAATCGCGATCATCGCGCGCGCCGACGCCTCCGGGGAGATGCCGCCCGGCTGGCCGTCGCCGCTGCGCTGACCGCCGCCGGCGGCGCCGTTGCCGCCGCCGTTGCCCTCCATCTCCGTGGCCTCCCTGCGCAGTTGCTGCGCCAGGCTCGCACCCCGGGTCCGGTGCGGAAGCACCGGGGGGGTCGTCAGATGGCGGTGCGGGTCGCTGGATACGCCCGGCGCCGCGGGCTGGGCCGCGGGCCGTGCGGGGGGAGGCGGGACGGGACCGGTGCTCGGGCTCAGGCCCGCGCCCCGGCCGGCCGAGGCCGCTCCCGCGGGGGTCGTCATGGGCGGTGCCGCGTACGGCCCGCCGTGCGGCGCGCCCGCCGGGTAGCCGCCGCGGTCCTGGCCGCCGTTGGCGTCGTTGCGTACGGCGCTGCCCCGGATCGTGTCCGGCCGCTGCTGCTGGGGCATCGGCTGGGGCTGCGGCTGGGGTTCCGGCCGCCGGGGCTCGGTGCGGTAGGGCTGGGTGGGGTGCTCCTGGCCCGCGGACTGGCGGTGGGCCGGGTGCTCCTCGGGCGCGACCCAGCCGGTGGCCGCGGGGCCGGTCGCGGGGGTGCCGGCGGAGATGCCGGGCGCGGGGAACTCCGTGGTCGGCGCGAGCAGCCCCGCGCCGCCGTACTCGGGGAAGCCGCTGTGGTCCGGTATCCGGGTGTGGGTGAGCGGCGTGCCCTCGTCGGGCGCGCCCGCGGTCACCAGACCGCGGGCCGCGGACGGGTCCGGCGCGGCGGCCGCGGCGCCGACCGCCGGGGTGGACGGCTCGCGCCGGCCGGCGTCCATCGCCATCATGCCGCTCTTGCTGGCCGCCGACTTCAGCTGGTCGAGGACCGGCGAGTCCAGCTCCTCCAGGAGCGCGCTGGGCAGCAGGACGACGACCATCGTGCCGCCGTACACCGAGTCGCGCAGCTCGACCTTGATGCTGTGCCGCTCGGCGAGCCGGGCGACCACGAAGTGGCCGAGCCGGGGGTCCTCGCTGAGCGCCCGCATGTCGAGCTTGGGCGGGTGCGCCAGCAGGGCGTTCGCGTGGTCGATGACGTCCTGCGGCATGCCGAGGCCGTGGTCCTCGATGTGCACGACCAGGCCCTTGGCCACCTGCGTGGCGCTCACCGACACCTGGGTGTCCGGCGGGGAGAAGGCCGTGCCGTTCTCGATCAGCTCGGCGAGCAGGTGGGTGACGTCGGCGACCGCGCGCCCGGCGAGGGCCATCGGCCGCTCGGCGGGCAGGTTCTTCACCCGGACCCTGGTGTACTGCTCGGTCTCAGCGACGGCGCTGCGCAGCACGTCGATGATGGAGACCGGGGTGGCCATCCGCCGGTTGGGCGGCGAACCGCTCAGGATCACCAGGCTCTCGGCGTGCCGGCGGACGCGGGTCGCGAGGTGGTCGACCGCGAAGATGTCCTTCAGCAGGTCGGAGTCCTCGTGCTTGCGCTCCAGGTCGTCCAGCAGCGAGATCAGCCGGTGGATGAGGCTCTGGGTACGCCGGATGAGCTGGCCGAAGACCTTCTCGCCGCCCTCCCGGCCGAGGGACTGCCGCAGCATGTGGTCGGCGGCGACCCGGCCCAGCCGGTCGATGGACGCTGCGAGCTTCTGGACCTCCTCGGCGGACGCCGGGCCCTGCGGCGGCTGCATGGCCGCCGGGTCGATGCGCTCGCCGGCCTCGATGCGCGCCATGAGCCGCGGCAGCCACTGCCGGGACAGCTCGTCGGCGTGCGTCTGGAGCACGGCCAGCCGCCGGCCCAGCACCTTGCGGTCGCGCAGCGACAGGTACGCGCCGCCGGCCAGCGCCGCGAGCGTGGCGAGCGAGCCGAGCAGCAGGCCCAGCAGGGCGTTGTCGGCCCGGTGCGAGGCGGCGTCGGAGAGGTCGTTCAGCGCGTCCGTGGTCAGCGTCTGCAGGTTGCCGGACACGGTGGTCGCGGCCGTGGGCCAGGCGGCGGCGGAGCCGGGCAGCTCGGTGCCCTGCGCGGCGGCGACGGCGTCCTCGATCTGGGTGAGCGAGGTGAAGCTGACGCTCTCGGTGACCCGGCTCCAGCTCGCGGCGGTGCCGGCCGGCAGGTCCGCCGCGTTCATGCCGGCGCGCAGGGCGCGCTGCACGGCAAGGGCGTCGGTGAACTGCTGGCGGGTCGCGGCGTCCAGCCGGCCGGTGGGGGCCGCGGCGGACAGCAGCGCGTCCTCGCGGGCGAGCATCTCGGCGATCTGCGCGACCGAGGCGGTCGGGGCCGCGCCGCGCGCGAACTCCCCGTCGTCACTGCGCAGCGAGGCGTTCAGCAGGCTGATGCCGTCGGACACCGTGCTGGTGAAGTACTGGAAGGCGTCGGTCGTCGACAGGGTCTTGCCGTCGATCGAGTTGCGGCGCTCGGGCAGGAAGACCAGGGCGTCGTCGAGCGCCTTCGCGGACCCGCGGGTCGCGCCGTCGAGCGCGGAGGGTGACGTCCGGCGGTAGTCCTGGACGGCCGCGTCGGTCCGGGTGCGCGCGTCGTCGAGGTCCTTGCGGGCCGCGTCGGTGTGCCCGGCCTGCCAGATCGCCGTGAAGCGGCGCTCGGCCTGGAGCCGGGCGAGCACGGTCTGCGCGGGGCGGGCGACGGCGGACGCGCTGTCCGCCTCGGAGCTGAACTGGCTGTGCCCGTCGACGAGTCCGGTCGCCACGTAGCCCCACAGCCCGCACAGGCAGACGGCGGGCACGACCAGGGGCAGGGCGAACGAGAATCGCGAAGATCTACGCGGGGCGGACCGGTGACGCGTCAACCGGTCGCGGGAGCCTGGCATCTGATTCCTCGTACGGCAGCGGAGCGCTGGTGTTCTTCCGGGGGTTATGCAAGAAAAATGCCGATTCTTTTCGGCGCGGCACCTTGACTCACCGTCACCGAAGTGGGCTAACGCGGTGACCCTACCAGGATCATGGCGGAGCGTCAGCGTCTGCCTCTGGCAACTCCCAATGGACCGAAAGCGTCCATCCGGGTGTTCGAACAGGGCGGCAAAGCCCCGTGGCGCCCGCTATGGGCAGCCACAGGGGCCCCACACGTCACAGCAGTGACAGGAGTCTAGGCGTGTACAGGGCGCTCGCGGAGGCGATTCCGGCGACCATGTCGAAGTAGATCGAGGTCAGTTCGGCGTCCGTCTGCACCGCCCGGAGCAGCGACATCCGCTGCTCGTGCGGCGTCAGCTGCGCGACCGCGAGCGTCGCCTCGTACCCGGGGGTGAGAGTTTCATCACGCTCGGACCCGAAGTCCCTTAGTGCCGCGTCGAGTTGGGCCGGATCACCGGTGAGCTTCCCCGACACGTGCCGGACCAGCGCCTCGGCCTGGAGGAAGGCGTCGCTGATGCCACGCGCGGTGATCGAGTCCTTGTGGTGCCCGGCGTCCCCCACCAGCGCCCAGCCGGGCCCGGCCGCCTGCCGGAAGTAGTTCTGCTGGTCCCCGGTGCCGCGCAGCCGCTCGGCCGGCTCCCTACCGCCCAGCCGCTCGTGCAGTGCGGGCGCGGTCGTCCGCACGTGCTCCCGGTAGTGGCGCATCGCGTCGGTGCGGACCTCGGCGAACCGAGGCTGCGGGAAGTAGGCCAGGACGAGCGTGAGCCCGTCGTTGGTGGGGACCGCGGCCGTCCAGCTGCCCGGTGCCTCGTACAGCTCCAGATCGGCCGGCACGCCGGCGAAATAGGTGTAGTAGGCGCAGGTGAGCAGCGGGTCGGAGGCGGTGAAGGGGGCCCCGGCCAGCCGGGCGACCGTCGAGCGCATGCCGTCCGCGCCGATCACCAGCGGGGCGTGCTCGGTGAACGCCCGCTCGCCGTACCGTCCTTCGACGCCGGTCACCCGCCCGGCGGGGTCCCGCAGCAGGCCCGTCACCCGGCAGTCCTCGCGCAGCTCGACGCCCGCGGCGACGGCCGCCCGCGCGAGGATCGCGTCCAGCACGTAGCGGCGCGGGGCGTAGCCGGCCCGCTGGCCCTCCACGCCGCGCGCGCAGCCCTCCAGGTGGATGTCGGCGATCTCGTAGACCACGTTCTCCAGCGGCGGGCAGCCCGTCGCGCGCACCTCGTCCAGCAGCCCCCAGCGGGCCAGCGCGGCGACCCCGGGCTGGTGCAGCAGATGGGTGGACAGGGTGTCGGTGCCGGTCTGCCCCTTGTCGAGCAGCAGCACCCGGTAACCGGCGCGGGCCAGCAGCATGGCGGTGGGTGCGCCGGCACAGCGCGCGCCCACCACGATGGCGTCGAACATGGTGCCTCATCACAGACGTCGGAACGGGGGTCATGGCCTTGCCCGGACTCGGCCCGCCGACGGCACTGTCGGCGGACCCTTCTTCCTGCGACTCTCCTACGGCTTCGCCGCGGATCCCCGGCGGGTCCCCGCGGCCTTCCGACGGCTTCCGCGCCGCCGGGCCGCTCAGCCGGTGCGCGTCAGCGCGGCGCCCAGCGCCCGGCGGTCGATCTTGCCGTTCGTGTTGAGCGGCAGGCTGTCCAGCACCGATATCCGGCGCGGCAGCATGTAGGGCGGCAGCTGGCCGGTGAGCCCTGCGTAGAGCGTGTCGGAGCCCAGCCCCGCGCCCGTGACGGCCGCGTGCAGCTCCGGCTCGCCGTCCTCGGTGGGCAGCGCGAGCACCACGGCCTCGCGCACCCCTGGCTGGCGCCGCAACACCGCCTCCACCTCGCCCAGCTCGATGCGGTGGCCGCGGACCTTCACCTGGTGGTCGACACGGCCGAGGTGGACCAGCACGCCGTCCTGCACCGCGACCCGGTCGCCGGTGCGGTACCAGTGCCGGTCGGTCAGCTCGCCGCCGGTGAAGGGCTCCTGGTCGGGCGTCAGGAAGCGACCGGGGTTGTTGCCGGGGTCCTGGTAGCCGGGGAAGCGCAGGTCGCCGCGCACGCACAGCTCGCCGCTGTCGCCCGGCGAACCGTCCTCGTCGAGCAGCACGAAGTCCAGGTCCCGGTGGATCGTCCCGATCGGCGCCGTGCCGTTCGGGGTCTGCGGCCAGTCGGCGGGGTCGGCGGGCAGCTCGTAGGAGGTGCAGGAGATGGTCAGTTCGGTCGGCCCGTACAGCACCTCGATCCGGCTGGCCGGGGCCGCCGCCTTCCACTCGCGGGCGGCCTCCAGCGGCAGCGCCTCGCCGCCGAAGATGCTCCACCGCAGCGTGGGCATGCTGCCGGGGCCGAGGGTGCCCAGCCGGGAGGCGAAGGTGATGAGCGAGGGCACCGAGAACCAGTGCGTGAGCCGCAGGTTGGCGACGGTCCGCGCGGGCGACAGCAGCTGGCCGCGCGCGGGCACCACGAGCGTGCCGCCGTCCTGCCAGGCGACGAACAGGTCGTGCACGGAGCCGTCGAAGGTCAGCTCGAAGGTCTGCGACAGCCGGCTGCCGGGCCCGATCCCGTACCGCCCGGCGAAGCGGTCGAGGTAGCGGGCGATGTTGCGGTGCAGGATCGGCACGCCCTTGGGAGCGCCCGTCGAGCCCGACGTGTAGATGAGGTACGCCACGTCGTCGGGTCCGGCCGGCAGGGCGGGCAGGTCGGGGGCCGGCTCCTTGGCCAGCACCTCCAGCTCGCCGGGGCCGATCCGGGTCACCGGCACGCCGGGGTCGGTGCCGTCCGCCGAGGGGTCGGCCACCACCACGTCCAGCTCCGCGGCGTTCGCGATCTGCCCCGTCCGCGCCTGCGGGTGCTCAGGGTTGAGCGGTACGACGGTGGCGCCCAGCCGCAGCGCGGCCAGGTACCCGGCGTAGGCGGTCACCGAGCGGCCCGCCAGCAGCCCGATCCGGCGCGGCGCGGTGCCCCCGGCGTGCGCCACCAGGTGCGCGGCGAGCCGTTCGGCCAGGTCGCGCAGCTCGCCGTAGCTCAGCCGGTCCTCGCCCACCTCCAGCGCGGTGACGTCGTATCCGTGCTCCGCCGCGGAGCGGGCGAAGCGGTCGTACGCGGTGTGCTCGCCGATCATCTGGCGCCGGCCTCCAGCCCTCGGGTCCACTGCCGCAGCTCGCCGACGGTGCGCAGGCGGCCGAACTCGTCCGGGTCGACCTCGTGGCTGGAGAGCTTGGACAGCTCCACCAGGATTCGCAGCCGGGCGAGCGAGTCGATGCCGATCTCGTTGAGCGTCGAGCCGTCGTCGAAGACGGTCCTGGCGTGCTCGCGCAGCATCCACGCCGCCAGGTCGCCGCCGCCGCCGTCCGAGGCCTGCTGCTCCCCGGGCCAGTAGCGCCGGGTCTGCCACGGGTAGTGGGGGAGCGGGACGTAGCGGCCCGGCGCGCCGAACACCGCCTCCCAGTCCAGCTCCTCGCCCCAGCGGTAGCGCTCGGCGAGCCCGGACAGCGGCTGGCCGCCCAGCCCCGGCAGGCCGGACAGCGCGGCCGTCATCTGCTCGTGCGTCGACCCGACGACCGCCATCCGGTGCTCCAGGTGCTGGCGCCGGGTGGCGGCGCTGAAGCAGATGTCGCGCAGCGGGTGCCGGGAGCCCTCGCCCCAGGGCGCGAGGTAGTCGGCGTAGGCGCGGGCCAGGGCGGTCAGCGCCTCGGGGCTACGCGCGGAGAGCACCAGGAGGTAGGGCGCTCCGGGCATCGGCTCGGCGGCCGGGGCGGCGGGGTCCGGCTGGCGCAGCACCACATGGGCGTTGAGCGCCGACGAGCCCTGCCCGGAGACGCCGGCGACGGCCGGGCGCCCGCGGTCCGGCAGCTCGCGCAGCGAGACCGGCACCTCCAGCGGCAGGCCCGCCCAGTCGACGCGCGGGTTCGGGGTGCTCATGTTGAGGCTCGCGGGGACCTGGCCGTGCTCCAGGCACAGCACCGCCTTGATGAGCCCGGCCAGGCCGCCGGCCGCCTCGGCGTGCCCGATGTTGGTCTTGAGCGAGCCGACCAGCAGCGGCCGTTCCGCGGGCCGCCCCTCGCCGAGCACCTGGCCCAGCGCGGTCAGCTCCAGCGGGTCGAGGGCGGGCGAGCCGGAGCCGTGCGCCTCGACGAAGTCGACGTCGCAGGGAGCGATCCCGGCGTCCTCGTAGGCCCAGCGCAGCACCGACTGCTGGCCCTCCAGCGAGGGGTTGAGGACGCTGTCGCTGGTGCGGCCGTCGTTGCCGACCGCGCTGCCGCTGATGACGGCGCGGACCCGGTCGCCGTCGGCGATGGCGTCGCCGAGACGCTTGAGGACGACGACCGCGACGGCGTCGCTGGGCGCGTGGCCGTCCGCCCCCGCGTCACCGAACTTGCTGCGGCCGTCCCCTGACATGGCGCCGGCCTGGCTCATCACCAGGCCCTCGTCAGGACGCAGTGCGAGGTTGACCGCGGCGGCGACCGCGAGCGGCGTCTCGCCGGAGCGCAGGCTCTGCACCGCCTGGTGCACGGCCACCAGGGCGGAGGAGCACGCGGTGTCCACCACGACGCTCGGCCCGCGGAAGTCGAAGACATAGCTGAGCCGGGCCGGGAGCAGGGAGCGGAAGTTGTGCAACTGGGCGGCGGTGGCCGCCTCGGGCCCCTGGCGCAGCGCGTTCTCCAGGTAGTCCGCGCGGGCGTTGCCGACGAAGACGCCCGTCCTGGAGCCGGCGAGCAGGTCGGGGCGCTGGCCGGCGTCCTCCAGCGCCTCGTAGGTGGTCATCAGCAACAGGCGCTGCTGCGGGTCGAGTTCGACGGCCTCGGTGGTGGACATGTTGAAGAAGCCGGCGTCGAAGTCGGCGACATCGCCGAGGTAGCCGGCCCGGCGGCTGGCGATCCGCCCGGGCTGCGGAGCCGCCGAGTGCAGTGTGTCGACGTCATAGCGATCGGGAGGTGTCTCGCCGGTGGCGTCCACCTCGTTGCGCAGCAGTGTCCACAGTGCGTCCGTCCCCGTGGCACCCGGGAGGCGGCAGGACATACCGATCACCGCCACGGACCGCGCGTCCACGTCCGACCTGATCATGGGGAAACTCCTTCAATGCTTCGCCACCATCTGTGTGGAGTGGCGGAGTTGACCTTGCCTTATGGCCTCGGAGCGACTGAACGCGGCCTTACCGCCGCCGGGCGGAGGTGACATCGCCGCCCGCCGGCCGGGTTAAGGCCCAGGCGCACGGTGCGGAGTCCGGGGGGACATCGCGTATGTCCAGCTGGCCGAAAAGGTCCTGACCCTGTCTCCGACGGGAGGCCCACAGCTCGGACCACACCTGCCCCACCCCACCGTGCCCTTTCTTGCTGGAACTCGGACATATGGCTCGCGACGGCCTGTGGCGACAGCCGCCTCAGTCCACCCCCGTCGGCGGGTCCGGAACACTGCCTTCCGGCCCCACCGGTGCGCGGTCACCGCATGATTGTCGTACGTAGCCTCGCATCTGCTCGGTTGTCGCTCAAGGAATGGCGGGAAGTGATCGGCGAAGGTTGAAACCTGGAAGTGTCTGGACAGACTCCCGAGTTGGGCATATGCGCCGGGCCGGTACTGCGGGGCATGGTCACCCGAACGGCAGGATCCGGTCACTCTGGGTGCCCGGTACGGTCGACTGGGGCACGTGATGCGGACAATATCGGAAGGGGTGATCCGTCGGCGCGGCTCTTCTGATTTGATCTGGTGCCATGGATCCCTTGTCCTCCGATCAGGCCCGACTCGCGGGCGAGCAGCGGAAGTTGAGACTGCAGATTCTCGGCCTAAACACCGTCGACGCGGAGGCCACCTTCGACCGCGTCGCCAGGCTGGCGGCAACCTTCACGCAGTCACCTCTTGCCATGGTCAACTTCATCAACGACGAACAGCAGATGTTCCGCGGGATGTACGTCCCCAACGGTGACGACGAGACCCCTGGCCAGGGCGGCATCGTCTTCGATCTGAGCAACATGGCGCGGGAGGCCCCCGGCGACTACGGATTCTGCCCCCACGTGGTGGCGCAGGGTTCCCAGCTCGCCCTCGAAGACGTCTTCGACTACCCGCGGTTCAAGGGCAACCCGCTGGTCAACGACATGGGCGTGCGCTCCTACCTGGGCACCCCGCTGGTCGACAACACCGGCATGATCCTCGGCACCGTCTGCGTCGCCGACACCAAGCCGCGCGCGTGGGACCGCAAGCTGCGCGCGGGCATGCAGGAGCTGTCCGAGACGCTGCTGTCGGAGTTCAAGCTGCGCGACAGCCTGCTGGCGCAGCAGCAGGAGCTCTTCGCGGTCTTCGACGGCGCGCCCTTCCCGATCATGCTCACCGAGGGCGCCGAGCACCTGCTGCGCTACGCCAACGGCCGGCAGGGCGCCGCCTTCGGCATGGTCCCGCAGTTCAGCCCCGGCCGGCAGGTGCTGCCCGGCCTGGACTCCGTCGGCGTCTTCAACGCGATGGACGAGGCCTTCCGCTCCGGCGCGCCCACGATGATCAACCAGGCGTCCGTCATGACGTACGACGACCCGGCGCCGCAGAACTTCAACTTCCTCTGCACGCCGGTGCGGACGTCCCCCGGCGCGTCCATCAGCGGGGTGCTGACGGTCGCCATGAACACCACCGGGCAGGCGCACGCCGGCCCCGAGCAGCAGGCCTTCGCGGCCAACGTGCAGGAGCGCTTCGAGCGGCTGGGTGCCGGCGGTCTGCCGGGCGCCCCCAGCTACGGCCTCTGAGCCGGCGCCGTACCGCGCAGCACGCAGCGGGCGCGGCCGCGTCACCACGTGACGCGGCCGCGGGTCCCGCCCGGCCGGGGACGACATTCCGGCCAATTCACTTGCCCGCCGCAACCGTCGGCGCCCGAAGCCGTCCGTGACCACCTGCCGGACCGGGGCGCCGGGACGCGTCCGCGCGCATTTCGCCGTTCCGGCCATTCGCCCGTCCCGCCCGCGGAAGTATCCGCCGCCGTGCCGTGGAATTCCGACGGTAGGGAGCGGCACCGGACCCCGGCAATGCGGGGCCGGGAAAATAGGGGCCGGATAGGGGTCCGCCGCATTAATACGGCGGGGATAGGGTCTCAGGCGGGCCGGAGAACCGGCTGCTTTCGGTGACGCGCGGAAAAGGGTGAGGGCAGTGACAGATATCGACAGCGGCAGCTGGGTCCGCGTCTACCGCCGACCGGCCGGGGGGCCGCGGCTGTTCTGCTTCCCGCACGCGGGCGGGGCCGCCAGCTACTTCTACCCCTGGTCGCGGTCGCTGCGCGACGTCGAGGTGCTGGCCGTCCAGTACCCGGGACGGCAGGACCGCGGCGCCGAGCCGTTCATCCGCAGCATCCCCGAGCTGGCCGACCGCATCCACGAGGCCCTGGCGTCGCAGCTCGACGAGCCGTACGCGTTCTTCGGACACAGCATGGGCGCGATCCTCGCCTACGAGGTGGCCTGCCGGATCGCCCGGGAAGGGCAGCCGGGCCCGGTGCACCTGTTCGCCTCCGGCCAGCGGGCGCCCTCCCGGGTCAAGGAGGAGGAGCTGCACCAGGCGACCACGGAGGAGCTGGTCGCGGAGATGCGCACGCTGGGCGGCACCGACCCGCGCGTCCTGGCCGACCCGCATCTGCTGGAGCTGGTGCTGCCGATCATCCGCGCCGACTACGCCGCCATCGAGAGCTACCGCCACGCCGGCGCCCCGCTGCTGGACTGCGCCGTCACCGCGCTCATCGGCGACGCCGACCCGAACGTCTCCCTGGACGAGGCCCAGTCCTGGGCCGACCACACCCGGGGCCGCTTCGCCCTGCGCGCCTTCCCCGGCGGCCACTTCTACCTGGAGGACTGCCAGGCCGGGGTGTTCGACGTGATCTCGACGGCGCTCTGACCCGGCGGGACGCTACGGCCGTTATTCCGCAACGGCCACCCCTACCGTACCCCTAGCGCCCCCCTTCCCCTTTAAGGGTCGGGTAAGGGTTGGGATTCCTGTCACCGGAAACTAGCGTTACCGGGTGTGTCGGACCAGAAATATCCAGTCGCGGCACCTTCATTTTCTGGGCCCGGCAATCGAGGTGGGATTGAATTGGCAGCGATTGAATACGCACCGGAAAAAGCCTGACCGATGGACTTCGAGCTGTCACCGACTCAGATCGAGCGCCGCGCCGCCGTCACCGCCGCCGTCGCCAAGCGGCTGGCCGCGCACCGGACGACCACGGACCCGGAACTGGTCCGCCTGGCGTGGAAGAACATCGCCGGCAGCGGCCTGACCGGGCTGTGCCTGCCCGAGGAGTACGGCGGGTCGGGCCTCGGCGCGCTGGACACCGCGCTGGCCCTGGAGGCGTTCGGCGCGGCCTGCTCCGACACCGGTCTGGTCTTCGGCATCGCCGCGCACCTGCTGTCCTGCGCCGTGCCCGTGGGGGAGTTCGGCGCCGAGGGCGCCCGGGAACTGCTCGCGGGGATGGCGTCGGGCGACGTCATCGCCGGCAACGCCATGACCGAGGACGAGGCGGGCTCCGACGTCGGCCGCATCCGGACCACCGCGACACGCACCGAGGGCGGCTACGTGCTCGACGGGGAGAAGTCCTTCGTCAGCAACGCGCCCGTCGCGGACGTCTTCGTCACCTACGCGGTCACCGACCCGGCGGCGGGCTTCCTGGGCATCTCCGCCTTCGCCGTACCGCGCGCCCTCGACGGCATCACCGTCGGGGAGCCGCTGCCGAAGATGGGGCTCGACGGCTGCCTCGCCGCGCGGGTGCGCTTCGACGGCTGCGTGGTCCCGGACCGCTACCTGCTCGGGGCCGAGGGCAGCGGCGGGGCGATCTTCCAGCACTCCATGGCGTGGGAGCGCGGCTGCCTGTTCGCCGCGTACCTCGGCCTGATGGAGCACCAGCTCGCCGAGTGCGTACGGCACACCACCGAGCGGCGGCAGTTCGGGCGGAAGATCGCCGGCTTCCAGGCCGTCTCGCACCGCGTCGCCCGGATGCGGCTGCGGCTGGAGAGCGCGCGGCTGCTGCTCTACCGCGCCTGCTGGCTGCTCGACGCGGGCCGCACCGACGTCACCGCCATCGCCATGGCGAAGACCGCCGTGTCCGAGGCCGCGGTCGCCAACAGCCTGGACGCGGTGCAGCTGTTCGGCTCGTCCGGCTACGTGGCCGGCGCCGGGATCGACCAGCAGCTGCGCGACTGCCTGCCCACCACGATCTTCTCCGGGACGACCGAGATCCAGCTCGAACTCATCGCGAGGGAGACCGGGTTGTGACCCTCCACCAGCTCGTCGTCGACGCCGCCGCCCGCCGCCCCGACGCCCTGGCCGTGACCGGCCCGGACGGCGGCCTGACCTACGCCGAACTCGACGCCGCCGCCGACGCCGTGGCCGCCCGGCTGGTCCGGCTGGGCGTCCGGCGCGGCGACCGGGTGGTGCTGTGGGCGGCCAAGAGCCCCGCGGTGGTCGCCGCGATGCAGGCGGTGCTGCGGCTCGGCGCCGCGTACGTGCCCGTCGACGGCAGCAGCCCCGTGCACCGCGTCGCCACCATCGCCCGGGACTGCGCGGCACGCGCCGTCATGACGACCGGCGACCGGATACCCCGGATCTCGGCCGATCTGGAGCCGGGCGTCGCGTGCGCCGACCTCGACGACGACACGGCGCCGCTCGACCCCGCGCCCCCCGTCAACACCGCGACGGAGCCCGGCGACCTGGCGTACATCCTCTACACCTCCGGCTCCACCGGCACCCCCAAGGGCGTGTGCCTGACGCACCGCAACGCGCTGGCGTTCGTCAACTGGGCGCACGAGGTCCTGGAGCCGGACGGCGAGGACCGGTTCGCCAACCACGCCCCCTTCGCCTTCGACCTGTCGGTGCTCGACCTCTACGTCGCCTTCCGGGCCGGCGCCTCGGTCCACCTCGTCCCGCCGGAGCTGTCCTTCGCCCCGGCCCAGCTCGTCGAGTACCTGCACACCCAGGCCATCACCGTCTGGTACTCCGTGCCGTCCGCCCTCGCGGTGATGATGCGGTACGGCGGGCTGCTCGACCGCCCGGCCCCCGAGGCGCTCCACACCGTGCTCTTCGCGGGCGAGCCCTTCCCGATCGGCCCGCTGCGAGACCTGGCCGGCTGGACCGGCGCGCGGCTGATGAACCTCTACGGTCCGACCGAGACCAACGTGTGCACCTTCCACGAGGTCACCAAGGCCGACCTGGACCGCGACCGGCCCGTCCCGATCGGCATCCCCGCGAGCGGCGACCGGGTCTGGGCGGTGCGTGACGACGGCGGCACGGCCGGCGTCGGCGAGGAGGGCGAGCTCGTCGTGGACGGGCCCACCGTGATGGCCGGCTACTGGGGCCACCCCCCGCAGCACGGCACCTACCGCACCGGCGACCTGGTCCGGATCCTGCCCGGCGGCGAGTTCGACTACGTCGGGCGGCGCGACCACATGGTCAAGATCCGCGGCCACCGCGTCGAGCTGGGCGAGGTCGAGGCGGTGCTGGAGAACCACCCGGACGTCGCCGAGGCCGCCGCGGTCGCGGTCGGCGAGGGCGTCGACACCCGGCTCGTCGTCTTCGCGGCCCCGCGGCCCGGCAGCGAGCTGGGCGCCCTGGCCCTGCGCCGACACCTCTCCCAGCACCTGCCGCGCTACATGGTCGCGGACGAGGTGCGGATCCTGACGCCGCTGCCCAGGAACGGCAACGGCAAGATCGACCGCCCGGCGCTGGCGACACGCGCCGGACGGCCGGAGGCGAAGAACCCATGAACCCGAGCACGACGACCACCTCCCGGCGGAAGGGACCCCGCAATGACACCCGATGAGGTCAAGCAGCGCATCACGGCCTTCATCAGCGAGACCTTTCTCGACGGCGACCCGAAGGGCGAGCTGACCGAGTCCACCCCGCTCCTGGAGTGGGAGGTCCTCAACTCGATGAACAGCGCGCTCCTGCTGAACTTCCTGCGTGAAGAGCTGCGCGTGGACGTACCGCTGTCGTCGATCAACGCGGCGAACTTCCGGGACATCGCCGCCATCACCAAGCTCGTGTCCGGCCTGCTGCCCCTCCCGACGGAAGGTGTCTGAGAACCATGAGTACCGACTACGACGTCGTGATCGTCGGCGGAGGCCCCGCCGGTTCCAGCGCCGCCTCCTACCTCGCCAAGGCCGGGATGTCGGTCGCGGTCTTCGAGGGCGCCAACTTCCCCCGCCCGCACGTGGGCGAGTCGCTCGTCCCGGCCACCACCCGGGTGCTGCTGGAGACCGGCGCGATGCCGAAGATCGAGGCGGCCGGCTTCCCGCGCAAGTACGGCGCCGCGTGGACGTCCTCCATGCCGCGCAACGTCAGCGGCAGCGCGACGACCACCTTCACCCATGAACTGGGCACCGCCGACATCCTGTTCAGCGAGCGCGACCAGGACGGCGTGGACCGCGACTACACCTTCCACGTCGACCGCAGCAAGTTCGACCTCATCCTGCTCAAGCACGCCGAGAGCCTGGGCGCCAAGGTCTTCCAGGGCGTCCGCGCGATGCGGGTGGACTTCGGCGACCCCGACCAGGTCGCGCTGACCGTCAAGATGGGCCCCAAGGAGATCGACGTCACCGCGAAGATGGTGATCGACGCCTCCGGCCGGCAGACCATGCTCGGCCGCCAGCTCGGCCTCAAGGAGCCCGACCCGGTCTTCGACCAGTACGCCATCCACGGCTGGTTCGAGGGCCTGGACCGCGCGGCGGTCGCCAACAGCCCCGAGAAGGTCGACTACATCTACATCCACTTCCTGCCGATCAGCGACACCTGGGTCTGGCAGATCCCCATCACCGACACCGTCACCAGCATCGGCGTCGTGACGCAGAAGGCCCAGTTCACCAAGGCGAACACGGACCGCGAGAAGTTCTTCTGGAGCTTCCTGGAGAGCCGTCCGGACCTCTACGAGGCGCTGCAGAAGACCACCCAGGTCAAGGACTTCACGGTCGAGGGCGACTACAGCTACTCGATGACCGAGCTCGTCGGCGACCGCTTCGTGCTGCTCGGCGACGCCGCGCGGTTCGTCGACCCGATCTTCTCCAGCGGCGTCAGCGTCGCCCTCAACAGCGCCCGGCTGGCCTGCGCCGACATCGTCAAGGCCAACGAGACCGGCGACTTCTCCAAGGCGGCCTTCGCCGGGTACGAGAAGAAGATCCGCAGCGGGGTGCGCAACTGGTACCAGTTCATCTCGGTCTACTACCGGCTGAACATCCTCTTCACCACCTTCGTGGCCGACCCCCGCTACCGGCTGGACGTCGTCCGGCTGCTGCAGGGCGACGTCTACGACGGCGACGAGCCCGAGGTGCTGCGCGTCATGCGGGAGACGGTGCTCGCCGTCGAGAACGACCCGACGCACCTGTGGCACTCCTACCTGGGCACCCTGCGCGCCCCGGTGCTCGCGCCCTCGGTGTAGGCGCCGCCCCCTCAGCCCCGCGGCCCCACCGCGCCCCCGCCGGGGGGCCGGCCCGGGTCCGCGGGGAGCGCCAGCGTGCGGGCCACCGCCCGCACGCCCGGCGCCCGGACCGCGACCGAGGCGAGCACGTCGTCCGGCGCGGGCAGATCGGCCAGCGACCACGCGGAGAGGTCACCGCACCCCTCGGGAAGGGACACCACAGCGCCATGGGCCGTCGTGACGATGCCGCGCAGATGGGTGGCCAGCCCGCTGCCGAGGGCCTTGGCGACCGCCTCCTTGCGCGTCCAGAAGCGGAGCACCTGCGCGTCCCGCCGCTCCTCCGGCAGCTCGTCGACGGCCCTGCGCTCGCTGTCGGCGAGCGCGGTGCGGGCGAGCGCGCCGCGGTCCGGCAGCGGCCGCAGCCGCTCGACGTCCACGCCGACCGGGCCGTCCCACGCCAGCGCCGCCGCGACCACGCCGCCGGCGTGGCTGAGGCTCACGTGCAGGCCGCCGGGGCCGACGACCAGCGGGCGCCCCCGTGCGTCGCGCTCCCAGGCCTGCTGCTCCGGCGGACATGACGTGTACGCCGCGACGAGCTGCCGGCCGACCCGATGCGCGGCGGCGCGCGTCCCGCGGTAGTCCGCGGCGCGCCCCTGCAATCCGTCCGGCCTGCCGGGCGGCTCGCCCGCCGCCACCCAGACGACGACGTAGCCGGACCCCGCGAGGTGCGGCTCACCCATCGGTCGCCCCCTTCGGTATCCCCCGGGGATCCGATGCCGAATTGCGGATGATCATTGTAGAGCAAGGAATTCTTCAATGGCTGAACGACCGCTGACGAGCCCGACCCCTCCGCAGGCCGAACCGATCGCCGTCGTCGGCATCGGCTGCCGCTACCCCGGCGGAGTCCGCGACTTCGACTCCTTCGGCGCCACGCTGAGATCCGCGGCCCCCGTCTTCACCGAGGTCCCCGCGACCCGCTGGAGCCGCGAGGCCGCCCACCAGGACGAGACCGCCACCCACCGGGGCGGCTTCCTCGACGACATCGACCGCTTCGACGCCGCCTGGTTCGGGATCTCGCCCCGCGAGGCGGGCGCGATGGACCCCCAGCAGCGGCTGCTGCTCGAAGTGGCGTGGGAGGCGATGAGCGACTCCGGGCGCCCCGCCGACGCCTGGCGCGGCACCCGCACGGGCGCGTACTTCGGCCTGTTCGCCCACGACTACGCGACGCTGCACAGCAAGACGCTCGGCGTCCAGGGCATCAGCCCGCACTACGGCAGCGGCAACGAGTTCAGCTTCGCGGCCGGCCGGCTCGCGTACACCTTCGACCTGCGCGGGCCGATGGCCTCGCTCAGCGTCGCGTGCTCCTCCTCGCTGCTGGCGGTGCACCTGGCGGGCCAGAGCCTGCGCTCCGGCGAGACCGACGTCGTGCTGGCCGGCGGCGTCAACCTCATGATGTCGCCCGAGCTGACCGTCTTCATGAACCGCATCGGCGCGATCTCGCCGACCGGCCGCTGCCGCCCCTTCGCGGCCGACGCCGACGGCATCCTGCGCTCCGAGGGCTGCGGCGTCGTCGTCCTCAAGCGGCTGTCCGACGCGCTCGCCGACAACGACCGCGTCTACGCCGTCATCCGCTCCTCCGCCGCCAACCACGACGGCCGCAGCCTCGGCATCACCGCCCCCAACGGCGCAGCCCAGGCCGAGCTGCTGCGCTCCGCCCTCGGCACCGCCGGGCTCGCCGCGTCCGACCTCGACTACGTGGAGGCGCACGGCACCGGCACCCCGCTCGGCGACCAGGTCGAGCTGATGGCGCTGAACGAGGTCTACGGCCGTGAGCGCGCGGCCGGGCTGCGGCCCCTCTACGTCGGCTCCAACAAGGGCGTCTTCGGGCACACCGACGGCGCCGCGGGCGTCGCGGGCCTGCTCAAGGGCCTGTGGGTGATCGGCTCCCAGGAGGTGCCCGCCCAGCCCGACCCCGGCCGGCTCACCTCCGCGGTGCCGTGGGACCGCGGCGCGATGGCGGTGCCCGTCAGCCCCGTCGACCTCGCGGAGACCGGCCGCCCGCTGCGGGTCGGCGTCAGCTCGTCCGGGCTGAGCGGCACCAACGTGCACGTCATCGCCGAGGGCGTCGCCCCCGCCGCCGCACCGCCCGCCGCCCCGGTGGGCCCGTACGTCCTGCTCGCCTCCGCCTTCCACGAGGAGGGCCTGGCCGGGCAGCTCGCCGGGATGCGCGAGCGGCTCGCCGCGGACGGCGACCGGCCCGGCGACCTGCTCGCCTCCGCCGCCACCCGGCGCACCCACGAGCGGCACCGCTTCGCCGCCGTCGCCGCGAGCCCGCAGGAGCTGGCGGCGGCACTGGCCGACACCGACGCGGACGGCGAGGTCGCGGACGGCGCGTGCACCGGCACCGCCGACCCCGAGAACGCCCCCGAGCCGGTCTTCGTCTACTCCGGCCAGGGCGCCCAGTGGGCGGGCATGGCCGCCGACCTGTACGAGACCTCACCCGTCGTGCGGGACGTCCTCGACGAGTACGACGCGCTGATCCGGCAGGACCTGCCCTGGTCGCTCGTCGAGGAGCTGCGGCGCTCCGAGGGCGGCCGGCTCGACCGCACCGACTACGCCCAGCCCGCACTGCTGGCCGTCCAGTCGGCGGTGACGGAGTGGCTCGCCTCCGCCGGGATCCGGCCCGCGGCCGTGCTCGGCCACAGCGTCGGGGAGATCGCCGCCGCGCACGCCGCGGGCGCGCTCACCCGCGGCGAGGCCGTCACGCTCGCCGTCCGGCGCGGGCAGATCCTCCAGGAGACCGCGGGCCGCGGCGCGATGCTCGCCGTGCGCGCCGACCGCGAGACGGCCGAGGCGCTGCTCGCCGACGCCGGGCCCCAGGTCGTGGTCGCCGCCGTCAACGGGCCCGCGGCGGTCGTCCTCAGCGGACCCGCGGACGCGGTCGAGCGGGCCGCGGCCGCCGCCGAGGCGCGCGGCATCCGATGTAAGAGGCTGGCCGGCGACTACGCCTTCCACAGCCCGGTGGTCGCCGACTGCGGCCCCCTGCTGCGGGAGGCGCTCGCCGGTCTGGCCCCCGCGACGCCCGCGGTACGGCTGCTCTCCAGCGTGCTGCCCGGCGAGGCCGGCGTCACCTTCGACGCCGCCTACTGGGAGCGCAACCTCACCGACGCCGTGCTGCTGTGGCCCGCGGTCGACGCGCTGCTCGCCGAGGGCGAGCGGGCCCTCGTCGAGATCGGCCCGCACCCCACCCTGACCCGGCAGCTCACCGACGCCGTACGGCACCGCGGCCGGCGCGGCCCGGTCACCGCGACCCTGCGCCGCGGCGAGGACGGGCTCCTCGCACTTCACCGCACCGCCGCCCGGCTCCACGTCGGCGGCGTCGAGGTCGACTGGACCCGGCTGACCGGCACCCCCGCCCGCTACCGCGCCCTCCCCACCCCCTCCTGGGGCGGCGCCCGCCACTGGCTCCCGGGCGTCGAGCCCGGCGACCAGGGCGGGGCGGCTGCCGCGGCGGCCCCTGCGCAGGTGCGGCTGAGCCTGCTGGACGACGCCGGGCGCGTCATCGGCGAGATGCTGGCCCACCCTGCGAACGGCTCCGCCCCGGCGGCGATTACGGCTCCGGCGAACGGGCACCTCACGCACACCGGAGCCCAGCTGAACGGCGCGGGCGCCGCGAACGGCGGGATCCACGCGAACGGGTCGGGCCCGGCCACCGGGTCGGGCTCGGCCAATGGCGCGGGCGCCGCCAACGGCGCGGGCCGCGCGAACGGCCCCGCCGCGGCCAACGGCGCCCCCGCGACCGGCGGGCGGGCGCGCGGGAACGGCGGGATGCTGCGCCGCGTCGAGGAGCACGTCGCCGCGGTGCTCGGCCTCGCCGAAGGGCAGAAGCCCGCCCGCCGCCGCGGACTGTTCGACCAGGGCCTGGACTCGCTCACCGCCGTCGAGCTGCGCGACCGGCTCGCCGCCGACTTCGGCGTGGAGCTGGCCACCACGATCGTCTTCGAGCAGCCGACCGTCGAGGCGCTGGCGGCCTACCTGGCCGAAGCCGCCCCGCAGGACGGCCCCGCGGGCAGCGCCGCCCCGGCGGCACCCGGCGCGGACGGCGCGGAGGCGGAGGACGACGCCGTCGCCGTCGTCGGCATGGCGTGCCGGCTGCCCGGCGCGAATTCGCCCGAGCAGTTCTGGGCGATGCTCACCGAGGGCCGCGACGCCGTACGCGACCTGCCCGCCGCCCGGCGCGCCGACCCGATGTGGGACGAGGTCGCGCCCGGCGTGCCGCTGCGCGGCGGCTTCCTCGACGACGTCACCGGCTTCGACGCGCCGTTCTTCCGCGTCTCGCCGCGCGAGGCGAAGGCGCTCGACCCGCAGCACCGGCTGCTGCTGGAGGTCGCGTGGGAGGCGATGGAGGACGCGGGCACGCCGCCCGCCGCGCAGGCGGGCAAGGACGTCGGCGTGTACTTCGGCCTCAACACCGCGGACTACCAGCAGCTGCTGACCCGCGACATGGCCGACGTCGACCACTTCTACGGCACCGGCACGACCTTCGCCGCATCCGTGGGCCGGCTGTCGTACTTCCTCGGGCTGAACGGCCCGAGCATCGCCGTGGACACCGCGTGCTCGTCCTCGCTGACCGCCGTGCACCTGGCCTGCCAGGGCCTGCGCGAGGGCGACTGCGAGGTCGCGGTCGTCGGCGGCGCCAACGTCATCGCCGCCCCCACCGTGTCCGTGTCCATGGCGGGCGCGGGCGCGCTGGCCCCGGACGGGCGCTGCAAGACCTTCGACGAGGCCGCGGACGGCTACGGCCGCGGCGAGGGCGCGGCCGCCCTCGTCCTCAAGCCGCTGTCCGCCGCCCGGCGCGACGGCGACCGCGTCTACGCCGTGATCCGCGGCTCTGCCGTCAACCAGGACGGCGCCAGCGGCGGCATGACCGTGCCCAACGCCTCCGCGCAGGTCGCCGTCATCCGGCGCGCGGTGCAGGCCGCGGGCTGGGCGCCGCGCGACGTCGACTACGTCGAGGCGCACGGCACCGGCACCCCGCTGGGCGACCCGATCGAGGTGCGCGCGCTCGCCGAGGCGCTCGGCTCCGGGCGCGCCGCGGACGAGAACCTGCTGATCGGCGCGGCCAAGGCCAGCGTCGGCCACCTGGAGGCGGCCGCCGGTGTCACCGGCCTGCTCAAGGTCGTCCTCGCCGTGCACCGCGGCGAGTTGCCGCCGCAGCCGCTCAACCGGCCCTCCTCGCACATCGACTGGGACACCCTCCCGGTCTCCGTCGTGACCTCGCGCCGCGCCTGGCCCGAGCGCGGCCACCCGCGGCGCGCGGGCGTGAGCGCCTTCGGCTTCACCGGCAGCAACGCGCACGTCGTCGTCGAGCAGCCCCCCGCGGCGCCCGCGCCCGCCCCGCTGCCGCCGCGCCGTGCCCCGTACGTCCTGATGGTCACCGCGGCGGCCGAACCCGCGCTGCGGCAGGCCGCCGGGCGCCTCGCCGCCCGGCTGCGCGCGGCCCCGGCGGAGGTGGACGACATCGTCCACACCGCCGCCTACCGCCGCTCCTGGCTCGGCCACCGGCTCGCCGTCACCGGCCAGGACGCCGGGGCGCTGGCCGCCGCCCTGGAGGTCGCCGCCCGCGGCGGCAGCACGCCCGCGGTGCGGACCGCCCAGGTGCCCGAGGGCGTGGAGCGCGCCACCGGCTTCCTCTACGGGGCCGAGCCGCCGTCCGGGCCCTTGCGCGAGCAGCTCGCCGCGATACCGGAGTACGCCGACGCGCTGCGCGCCTGCGTCGAGCGGCTGGCCGCGCTGACCGGCGCGGATGTCGACCCGTTCGGCGAGCCGCCCGCCGCGCTGCCGGCCGCGTACCTGCTGTGCCACCACGTCGCCGCCGCCCGGCTGTGGACCTCCGTCGGGCTCGCGCCGGACGCCGTGACCGGCCAGGGCGCGGGCGAGCTGGGCGCCGCCTGGGCCGCGGGCCGGCTCGACCTCGACGACGCGCTGCGGCTGGGCGCGGGCCAGGAGTCCGGCGCCGCGCTGCGCCCCGCCGCCGTCCCCGAACTCCCCGCGGACGGCGCGGAGCCCGCCGCCAAGCCCGGCGACCTCGCCGCCCGCGCCCGCCGCGGGGCGGCCTCGGAGCTGTCCGCGACCCTCGCGGCGGACCTGGCGGCGGAGGGCGTGGACGTCCTCGTCGACGTGCTGCCGCGCGACCTGCCGGAGGAGCTGGCCGCGCTCGGCGCGCCGGACACGGACGCCGGAGACCCGCTGGAGCGGCTCGCGGCGACGGCCGCCGCACTCCTCGTGGCCGGGGCCGTGCCCGCGCCGGTGAAGTCCGCGCGCCCGCCGGTGAGCCTGCCCGCGTACCCGTGGCAGCACCAGCGCCACTGGTACCGCGAGGCTGCCGAACTCCCCGCCGACGGGACGCGGATCCCGTGGGTGCTGTCCGCCGCGAGCGCGACCGGCCTGCGGGCCCGCGCCGCCGCACTGTCGGAGACCGCGGCGACCCCCGGGACCGACGTGTCGGCGGTGGGCGCGGCGCTGGCGGAGGCTGCGGCGTCCGGGTCCGGTGCGGCGGCGGGCGCAGGCGCGTCCGCAATCGGTGCGGCGGCGGAGGTCGGCGTGTCCGGGTCCGGTGCGGCGCCGGGCGCCACCGTGCCCCGGACGGGCTCGAAGCCGGAGGCCGCCGTGCCTGGGGCCGGTGCGCCGGTGGATGTCGCCGGGCCGGGGACCGGTGCGGTGCCGGGGGCTGCTGGGTCGGGGGCTGATGCGGCGGAGGTTGCCGTGCCTGGGGCCGGTGCGTCCGCGGACGTCGCCGAGCCGGGGGCCGGTGCGGCGCCGGAGGGCGCCGGATCCGGCGGCCCCGGGGTGGGCCTCGCCGGTGCGCCGGCCGGTGGCGGCGCGCACCGCGCGGTCGTGCTGGCCGCCGACGCCAAGGGTTTCGGCGACGCGCTCGCCGCCCTCGTCGAGGGCCGTACCGCCGCCCCGCTCCACCAGGGCTCGGCGGGAAGCGCGAAGATCGCCCTGGTCTTCCCCGGCCAGGGCGCCCAGTGGCCCGGCATGGCGCGCGAACTCATGGCCGCGGAGCCCGCGTTCGCCGCGCAGATGCGCGAGTGCGCCGACGCGCTGGCCGAGTTCACCGACTGGTCGCTCGCCGACGTCGTCGCCGGCGAACCCGGCGCCGCCCCGCTCGACCGGGTGGACGTCGTGCAGCCCACCCTCTTCGCCGTGATGGTCTCGCTCGCCGCGCTCTGGCGCGCCTACGGCGTCGAACCCGCCGCCGTCGTCGGCCACTCGCAGGGCGAGATCGCCGCAGCGTACGTCGCGGGCGCGCTGTCGCTGCGGGACGCCGCCCGGGTGGTGGCACTGCGGAGCGCCGAACTGGCGCAGATGTCGGGGCAGGGCGGCATGGCCTCGGTCGCGCTCGGCGAGGACGCCGTCACCGCGATCCTGGAGCGCTTCGCCGGCCGGCTGTCGGTCGCCGCGATCAACGGCCCGGCCAGCACCGTGGTCGCGGGCGACGTGGACGCGCTGGAGGAGATGGCCGGCGTGTGCGAGCGCGGCGGCATCCGCTTCCGCCGGGTCGACGTCGACTACGCCTCGCACTCGCCCCACGTGGAGCAGATCCGCGACCGGCTCGCCGAGGTCCTCGCGGGCATCACGCCCCGCCCGGCGACCGTGCCGTTCTACTCCTCCGCGACCGGCGGGCTGCTCGACACCGCCGAACTCGGCGCGGACTACTGGTACTACAGCCTCCGCGAGCGCGTCCGCTTCGAGGAGGCGGTCGGCGCGCTGCTCGCCGACGGGCACACCCTGCTCGTCGAGGCCAGCCCGCACCCGGTCCTGACCCCCGCGGTCGAGGAGACCGCCGAGCAGGCGGGCGGCGGCGCCCGCGCCCTCGGCACGCTGCGCCGCGACGACGGCGGCACCACCCGCTTCCACACGGCCCTCGCCGACGCCTACGCGCTGGGCGCCCCCGTCGACTGGCGGCCCGCCTTCGCCGGGCGCGAGCCGGAGCCGACGGACATCCCGGACCTCGCGGGCCGCGAACTCGACGCCTGGCGCTACCGCGTCGACTGGCAGCCCGCCGAGGCACCCGCCGCCACCCCGCCCACCGGCCGCTGGCTGGTCCTGGTCCCCGCCGAGGGGGAGGGGCAGGCCCTCGCGAGGGCCGCGGCCGAGGCCGTTGCCGCGGGCGGCGCCGACGTCGTACCGCTCGCGGCGGACGCGGCGCGCGACGGGCGTGAGCAGCTGGCCGAACTGCTGCGCGGCGCGGGCGCGGCGCAGGCCGCGGGCGTGCTGTCGCTGCTCGCGCTGGACGGCCGCCCGCACGGCGACTTCGCCGACGTGCCCGCCGGGACCGCCGCGACGCTGGCCCTCGTGCAGGCGCTCGGCGACGCCGCCGCCGACGTGCCCCTGTGGTGCGTGACCGCCGGTGCGGTGAGCGCCGAGGGCGGCGACCTGACCGCGCCCGAGCAGGCCCAGGTCTGGGGCATGGCCCGGGTCGCGGGCCTGGAGGCCCCGCAGCGCTGGGGCGGCCTGGTCGACCTGCCCGCCGCGCCCGGCGCGGAGCACCTCGCCGTGCTGTGCGCGGTGCTGGGCGGCGGCCTGGGCGCCGAGGACCACGTGGCCGTACGCGACAGCGGTGTGCTCGTCCGCCGCCTGGTCCGCGACCCGGTGGCCGAGCGCCCCGCCCCGCGCACCTGGCGGCCCGAGGGCAGCGTCCTCGTCACCGGGGGCACCGGCCGGCTCGGCCGCAGGCTGGCGCGCTGGCTCGCGGCCTCCGGCGCCGAGCACGTGATCCTGGCGAGCCTGCGCGGACCGGACGCGCCGGGCGCGGCCGAACTGGAGGCCGAACTCGTCCGCGCCGGGGCCTCGGTGACGCTCACCGCCGCCGACGTGGCCGACCCGGCCGCGACGGCCGCCCTGCTGGACGCGGCCCGCGCCGCCGGGCGCCCGGTGCGCACCGTGCTGCACGCGGCCGTCGTCCCCGAACCCGGCCCGCTGGCGGGCACGTCCCTCGCCCGGCTCGCGGGCACGCTGCGGGCCAAGGCGACCGGCGCGCGCGTGCTCGACGAGCTGCTGGACGGCGAGCACGGCGCGGAGGTGGACGCCTTCGTGCTGTTCTCCTCCGTCGCGGGGGTGTGGGGCGCCGCCGAGAACGGCGCCTTCGCCGCCGCCGACGGCTACCTCGACGCCCTCGCCGCGCGGCGCCGCGCCCGCGGCCGGGCCGGTACGGCAGTCGCCTGGAGCTTCTGGAACGCCTTCGGCGACGACGCCGGGGACGCCGAGGTGCAGGAGATGTTCACCAGCCAGTCCGAGCGCCAGGGCCTGCCGCTGCTGGACCCGGCGCAGGCGCTGGCGGCGCTGCGGCAGGTGCTCGACCGGGACGAGCCGTCCGTGGCCGTCGCCGACGTCGAGTGGGACCGCTTCGCCCCGCTCTACACCGCCGCCCGCCCCCGGCCCTTCCTCGACGCGCTCCCGGACGTCCGTGGCGCCGCCCCCCAGGGCGGCGCGGGGACCGGGGACAGCGCGCTGGCCCGACTGCTCGCCGGCACACCGGAGTCCGAGCGCGAGTGGGCGGTGCTGGACCTGGTCCGCACCGAGGCCGCGGCCGTGCTCGGCTTCGGCAAGGCGGCCGACGTGGACCCCGACCGGCCCTTCACCGAGATGGGCTCGGACTCCGTCACCGCGGTGGAGTTCCGCACCCGGCTGAACACCGCGACCGGGCTGACGCTGCCCGCGTCCATCGCCTTCGACTACCCGACCGCCGCGGCCGTCGCGGGCTGCCTGCTGGAGCTGGCGCCCGGCGCCGCCGCCGCGCAGGAGGCGGCCGTCGCCTCCGAGAACACCTTCGGGGTGGACGAGCCGATGGCGATCGTGGGCATGTCCTGCCGGCTGCCCGGCGGGGTGGCCACCCCGGACGACTACTGGCGGCTGCTGGCCGAGGGCCGCGACGCGGTCTCCGGCTTCCCCGAGGACCGCGGCTGGGACCTGGGCACGCTGTTCGACGACGACCCGGACCGGCTCGGCAAGTCGTACGTCAGCGAGAGCGGATTCCTGCACGAGGCGGGCGAGTTCGACGCGGAGTTCTTCGGGATCTCGCCGCGCGAGGCCGTCACGATGGACCCGCGGCAGCGGCTGCTGCTGGAGGGCGCCTGGGAGCTGTTCGAGAACGCCGGGATCGATCCGCAGACCCTGCGCGGCAGCCGTACCGGCGTCTTCGTCGGCGCCGGGCCCACCGACTACGCGACCGGCGCGCCGCTGGCGCCCGCGAGCGCCGAGGGGTACGCCGTCACGGGCAGCACGCCGGCCGTCATCTCCGGCCGCGTGTCGTACTTCTTCGGGCTCGAAGGCCCGGCGGTGACCATCGACACCGCGTGCTCGTCGGCGCTGGTGTCGCTGCACATGGCCTGCCAGGCGCTGCGCGCGGGCGAGTGCACGATGGCGGTGGCCGGCGGTGTCGCGGTGATCTCCAGCCCGAAGGTCTTCGTCGAGTTCAGCCGGCAGCGCGCGCTGTCCGCGGACGGGCGGTGCAAGCCCTTCGCCGAGGCCGCCGACGGCACCGGCTTCTCCGAGGGCATGGGCCTGCTGCTGGTCATGCCGCTGTGGGCCTGACGCTGCGGGACGTGGACGTCGTCGAGGCGCACGGCACCGGCACCACGCTGGGCGACCCGATCGAGGCGCAGGCGCTGCTCGCGACGTACGGCCAGGACCGCCCGGCCGGGAAGCCGCTGCTGCTCGGCTCGGGCAAGTCCAACATCGGCCACACGCAGGCCGCGGCCGGCGCGGTCGGCGTGCTGAAGATGGTGCTGTCCATGCGGCACGGCACGGTGCCCGCGACGCTGCACGTCGACGAGCCCAGCACCAAGGTCGACTGGACGGCGGGCGCGGTCGAGCTGGCCGTCAAGGCGCAGCCGTGGCCCGCCGACGACCACCCGCGGCGCGCGGGCGTGTCCTCCTTCGGCGTCAGCGGCACCAACGTCCACCTCATCCTCGAACAGCCGCCGTCCGAGCAGGCCGCCGGGGACCCCGCGCCGGAGGCGCCCGCCGCCCCGCCCGTGCTGTGGCCCGTCTCGGCGGCCTCCGCGGCCGCGCTGCGGCAGCAGGCGGGCAAGCTCGCCGAGGCGCTCGCGGCCGAGTCCGGCACCGCCGGACCGCTGCCCCGCGACGTCGGCTGGAGCCTGGCCGCGAGCCGGGCCGCGCTGCCGCACCGCGCGGTGGTGCTGGGCGGCGGGACCGGGACCTCCCCCGACGGGCCCGACCGGATCGCCGGGCTCGCCCGGCTGGCCGACGGCGAGCCCGACCCCGGGCTGGTGCACGGCGTCGCGCGCCGCAAGCCGCGCGTCGTGTTCGTCTTCCCCGGCCAGGGCTCCCAGTGGGCCGGCATGGCCGCCGAACTGCTCGACACCTCACCGGAGTTCGCGAGCAGCATCCGCGAGTGCGAGCAGGCCCTCGCCCCGTACACGGACTGGTCGCTCACCGGCGTGCTGCGGCAGGCCGAGGGGGCGCCCGGCCTGGATCGGGTCGACGTCGTGCAGCCCGCGCTCTTCGCCGTGATGGTCTCCCTCGCCCGGCTGTGGCAGCACTACGGGGTGAGCCCGGCGGCCGTCGTCGGCCACTCGCAGGGCGAGATCGCCGCCGCCCACGTGGCCGGGGCGCTGTCGCTGGAGGACGCCGCGCGGATCGTCGCCGTACGCTCGCTGGAGATCACCAGGCTGACCGGCTCGTCCGGCATGGCCTCGCTGCAGACCGACGAGCGGCAGGCGGCCGAACTCCTCGCCCCCGCCGGGGGGCGCCTCACGGTCGCGACCGTCAACAGCCCCTCGCAGGTCGTCGTCGCCGGAGACACCGGCGACCTCGACGAGCTGACCGAGGAGTGCAAGCGGCGCGGCATCCGCATCCGGCGCATCGAGGTCACCTACGCCTCCCACTCGCCCCAGGTCGAGCCGATGCGCGAGGACCTGCTGGCCAAGCTCAAGGGCATCGCCCCGCAGCGCGCCCGCATCCCCTTCTACAGCGCGGTGACCGGCGAGCCGCTCGACACCACGGAGCTGGACGCCGGGTACTGGTTCCGCAACCTGCGCGAGCCGGTGCTCTTCGCCCGCGCCACCAGGGCGCTGCTGGACAACGGCTTCAGCATGTTCGTCGAGGTCACCCCGCACCCGGTGCTCACCGCAGCCGTCATGGACACCGCGGTGTCCGCGGACGACTCCGCCGAGCCCGTCACCGTCGGCTCGCTGCGCCGCGACGAGGGCGGCATGGCCCGCTTCACCGCCTCTCTCGCCGAGGCCTGGGCCAACGGCGCCGAACTGGACTGGGGCAGGCTGCTCCCCGGCGGCCGGTCCGTCCCGCTGCCGACCTACGCCTTCGACCGGCAGCGGTTCTGGCTGGAGGAGGAGCGCGCCGCCGTCGACCCCGCCGACCTCGGCGTGGGCACCCCGGACCACCCGCTGCTCGGCGCCGCCGTCGAACTCGCCGACAGCGGCGGCCTGGTCCTCACCGGGCGGCTGTCCGCGGCGACCCGCCCCTGGCTCGCCGACCACGCCGTCAACGGTGTGGCCCTGCTGCCCGGCACCGGCTTCGCCGAACTCGCCCTGCGCGCGGGGGCCGAGGCGGGCTGCCCGCGGGTCGAGGAGCTGACCCTGGAGGCCCCGCTGCTGCTGCGCGGCACCGAAGCGGTCCGCCTCCAGCTCATGGTCGGCGCCCCCGACGACACCGGGCAGCGCCCGCTCGCCGTCTACTCCCGGCCCGAGGGCCAGGACGGCGAGTGGACGCGGCACGCCTCCGCGCTGCTCGCCGAGGCCGAAGGGCCCGAACCGGCCCCGCTCACCGCCTGGCCTCCGCCCGGCGCCGAACCGGTCGCGATGGACCAGGAGTCCTTCTACGCGGCCGGGGCCGAGGCCGGCTACACCTACGGCCCGTCGTTCCAGGGCCTGGCCCGCGCCTGGCTGCGCGGCGACGAGGTCTACGCAGAGGTGACGCCCCCCGCGGGGGTGCAGGAGGAGGCCGACCGCTACGGCATGCACCCGGCCCTGCTCGACGCCGCCCTGCACGCCATGGTCCTCGCGCCGAACGCCGTCCAGGGCGACGCCCAGGGCGACGGCCAAGGCCGCACCGTGCGGCTCCCGTTCAGCCTCGCGGGCATCCGGCTGTTCGCGTCCGGCGCCCGCACCCTGCGCGTGCGCATCGCCCCGGCCGGTACGGGTGCGGTCGCGCTGACCGCCGCCGACGAGACCGGCGAGCCCGTCCTCGCCGTCGAACGCCTCGTCACCCGGCCGGTGTCGGCCGAGGCGCTGTCGACGGCCGCGAGCCCCGCGGGCCGCTCGCTCCACCGGCTCGACTGGGTGCCGCTCCCGGCGCCCAGGGCGAGCGCCGCGGGCGACTGGGCACTCGCCGGCGAGGACGTCTTCGGCCTGTCCGGCGCGCTGCCGGGCGCCGGGGTGGACCTCACCGCCCACCCGGACCTGGCCGCCCTGCTGGGCGCCCTCGACCGCGGCGCGGCGGCCCCCCGTGTCGCGCTGCTGTGCTGCGCCAAGGAGCCCGGGGCCGCGCTGCCCGGCGCGGTGCTCGACCTCACCGCCTCCGTGCTGGGCGACCTCCAGGCCTGGCTGGACAGCGAGCGGACGGCCGACACCCGGCTCGTCGTCGTCACCCGCCGGGCCCTCCCGGCGGGCGAGGGCGACGACGTCTACGACCTGGCGGCCTCACCGGTGTGGGGCCTGGTCCGCTCGGCGCAGGCGGAGAACCCCGGGCGGATCGTGCTCGTCGACCTCGACGAGGAGGAGTGGGCCACCGCCCTCGTGCACGCCCTCGCCGGGGACGAGCCGCAGCTCGCGATCCGCGGCGGCGCGCTGCTGATCCCGCGGCTCGCGGCGACCGGCACCCCGCAGGGCCGGCTGACCCCGCCGCTCGGCGGGCGCTGGCGGCTCGAACCCGACCCGGCAGGCGTCCTGGACGCCATCACCGCCGTGCCCTGCCCGGACACCGGGGAGGCCCTCGCGCCCGACCAGGTGCGCATCCGGGTCCGCGCCGCCGGGATCGCCTTCCACGACCTGCTCGTCGCGCTCGGACTGCCGCCGGACGAGGGCCTGTTCATCGGCGGTGAGGGCGCGGGCACGGTCGCCGCGGTCGGCTCCGGGGTGACCGGCCTGAAGCCCGGCGACCGGGTCCTCGGCCTGATGCCGCGGGCCTTCGCCACCGAAGCGGTCACCGACCACCGCTGGGTCGTGCCGATGCCCGCGGGCTGGACCTTCGAGCAGGCGGCCGCGGTCCCGTCCGCGTACCTCACCGCCTACTTCGCGCTCACCGCGGTGGCGGGCCTGCGCGCCGGGCAGCGCGTCCTGATCCACGCGGCGGCCGGCGGCGTCGGCACCGCGGCCGTCCGGATCGCCCGCCACCTGGGCGCCGAGGTCTTCGCCACCGCGAGCCCCGGCAAGCACGACACGCTGCGGCTCATGGGCCTGGACGACACGCACATCGCGTCCTCCCGGGACGCCGACTTCGCCGACCGGATCCTCGCCGCCACCGGCGGCGCGGGCGTGGACACCGTGCTCAACTCGCTGACGGGCGACCTCGTCGGCGCGGGCCTGCGGGTGCTGCCGAACGGCGGGCACTTCGTCGAGCTGGGCAAGACCGACCGGCGCGACCCCGCGCAGGTCGCCGCGGACTTCCCCGGCGTGCTCTACACGCCGGTCGACCTGGTGCCGGACATGAGCCCGCAGGTCGTGCGGGACACGCTCGCCGAGGTCGTCGGGCTGCTGCGGGAGGGCGCACTCGCGCCGCTGCCCGTCCGCACCTGGGACGTACGCGACGCGCCCGCCGCCTTCCGCCACATGGCGCAGGCCAAGCACGTCGGCAAGCTCGTCCTGACCGTCCCGCACTCGCCCGACCCCGAGGGCACCGTCCTGGTCACCGGCGGCACCGGAACGCTCGGCGCCCTGGTCGCCAAGCACCTCGCCGGGCCGTGGGGCATGCGCCACCTCGTCCTTGCGAGCCGGCAGGGCCCGAACGCCCCGGGAGCGGCCGAACTGGTCGCGGAGCTGGCCGAGCTGGGCGCCGAGGCGCGGGTGGCGGCGTGCGACATCGCCGACCGCGACGCGCTCGCCGCGCTGCTCGGCGGCCTGCCCGCCGGGCACCCGCTCACCGCCGTGGTGCACACCGCGGGCGTGCTGGACGACACGGTGCTCGGCTCGCTCACCCCCGAGCGGCTGGCCCCCGTGCTGCGGCCCAAGGTCGACGCCGCCGTCCACCTCGACGAGCTGACCGAAAATCTCGACCTCGGCATGTTCGTCATGTACTCCTCCGCCGCCGGTCTGCTCGGCAACCCCGGCCAGGCCAACTACGGCGCGGCGAACGTCTTCCTGGACACCCTCGCCGCCGTCCGCCGCTCGCGCGGCCAGGCCGGCAGCTCGCTCGCCTGGGGCCTGTGGGCCAACGACAGCGCGCTCACCGGCCAGATGAGCGCACAGGACCGCGACCGGCTCTCGCGCTCCGGCGCGCAGGCCATGTCCGCCGCCGAGGGCCTCGCCCTCTTCGACCAGGGCGCCCGCGCCGCCGAGGCCCTGGTGGTGACCGCGCACATCGACCGCGAGGCGCTGCGCGCACAGGACGCCGCGGGCACGCTGCCGCCGGTGATGCGGCTGCTGGCGCCGCGCCGCACCAGGCCCGAGCGCACCGCCGCCTCGGGTGCGGCCGCCGCGCCGGGCGGGGCCGAGCAGTTCGCCGGGATGACGGCGGGCGAGCGGCGGCAGGCGCTCGTGGTGCTGGTCAGGAAGCAGTCCGCCGCGGTCCTTGGCCACGGCTCGGCGTCCGCGCTGGACGTCGACCGCGGCTTCGTCGAGATGGGCTTCGACTCGCTCACCGCCGTCGAGCTGCGCAACCGGCTCGCCGGCGCGACCGGCCTGCGGCTGCCCGCGACCGTCATCTTCGACTGCCCGACGCCCACCGACCTCGCCCGCCGGCTGAACGACATGCTCGCCCCCGCGGACGAGACCCCGGCGGACGATCCCGCCGATCCCGCGGAAGCGGCGGCGGCGGACGTCGACCTGGTCGACGGTCTGGTCGACGACATGGACGTGGACGAGCTGATCCGCGCCGTGAACTCCGGAGAGTGAGGTCCCGATGAGTGCATCCATCGAAGAGATCACCAAGGCGCTGCGCGAATCGGTCAAGGAGACCCGGCGGCTGCGGGCGCGCAACGACGAGCTGGAGGCGACGCTCCGCGAGCCCATAGCGATCGTCGCGATGTCCTGCCGGCTGCCCGGCGGCGTCACCTCGCCCGACGAGCTGTGGCGGCTGCTGGCCGACGGCCGCGACGCCGTCACCGGCTTCCCCGCCGACCGCGGCTGGGACCTGGGCGGGCTGTACGACCCCGACCCCGACCACCTCGGCACCAGTTACGTCCGCGAGGGCGGCTTCCTGACCGGGGTGGCGGGCTTCGACGCGGAGTTCTTCGGGATCTCGCCACGCGAGGCGCTCGCCATGGACCCGCGGCAGCGGCTGCTGCTGGAGGGCACCTGGGAGCTGTTCGAGGCCGCCGGGATCGATCCGCAGAGCCTGCGCGGCAGCCGTACCGGCGTCTTCGTCGGCGCCGGGCCCTCGGACTACCCGCACGGCATGGAGGGCTACGCCGTCGCGGGCACGACCCCGAGCATCCTGTCCGGCCGGGTGAGCTACGTCTTCGGCCTCGAAGGGCCCGCGGTGACGGTCGACACGGCGTGCTCGTCGTCGCTGGTGACGCTGCACATGGCCTGCCAGGCGCTGCGGTCGGGCGAGTGCACGCTCGCCGTCGCGGGCGGTGTGACCGTCATGTCGAGCCCGCGCGTCATCGTCGAGTTCAGCCGGCAGCGCGCGCTGTCCGCGGACGGGCGGTGCAAGGCCTTCGCCGAGGCCGCGGACGGCTTCGGCTTCGCCGAGGGCCTCGGCCTGGGCCTGACGCTGCGGGACGTGGACGTCGTCGAGGCGCACGGCACCGGCACCACGCTGGGCGACCCGATCGAGGCGCAGGCGCTGCTCGCGACGTACGGGCAGGACCGGCCGGACGGCAAGCCACTGCTGCTGGGGTCGGTGAAGTCCAACATCGGCCACACGCAGGCGACCGCGGGCGCGGCGGGCGTGATGAAGATGGTGCTCGCGATGCGGCACGGCATGCTGCCCGCGACGCTGCACGTCGACGAGCCGAGCCGGCACGTCGACTGGGAGGCGGGCGACGTCGAACTGGCCGTCAAGGCGCAGCCCTGGCCGGACGCCGGCCACCCGCGCCGCGCGGGAGTCTCCTCCTTCGGCGTGAGCGGCACCAACGCCCACCTCGTCCTCGAACAGGCCCCGGCGGCGGAGGCGCCTGCCGCTGCCACGGCCCCGGGGAGGGCCGCCGGGTCCGGGCCTGCCCGTTCTGCCGACGCCGACGCCGACGCCGGTGCCGCCACCCCTGCCCGTACCGCGGACACCGGTCCCGCGTCCGGGGGACCGGGCGTCGTCGCGTGGGTCCTTTCCGGCCGCGGGGAGCGCGGGCTGCGCGGGCAGGCCGCGCAGCTCGCCGGCTTCGCCGCGGCGCACCCGGAGCTGGACGCGCGCGACACCGCCGCCGCGCTGGTCCGGCGAGCCGCGCTCAGCCACCGGGCCGTGGTGCTGGGCCCCGACCGGGAGGCCCTGCTCGCCGGGCTGCACGCGCTGGCCGAGGGGCGGCCCGCGCCCGGCGTGGTGCAGGGCGCGGCCCGCAGCCGCTCCGCCGAGGCGGTGTTCGTCTTCCCCGGCCAGGGCTCGCAGTGGGCGGGCATGGCGCTCGGGCTGCTCGACGCCGAGCCGGTCTTCCGGGACCGGCTCGCCGCGTGCGAGGCCGCGCTCGCCCCCTTCACCGGCTGGTCGGTGCGCGACGTGCTGCGCGGCGCGCCAGGCGCCCCGGACCTGGAGCGGGTGGACGTCGTCCAGCCGGTCCTGTTCGCCGTCATGGTGTCGCTGGCCGCGCTGTGGGAGCACGCCGGGATCGCGCCCGCGGCCGTCGTCGGGCACTCGCAGGGCGAGATCGCCGCCGCGTGCGTCGCGGGCGGGCTGTCGCTGGAGGACGCGGCCCGGATCGTGGCGCTGCGCAGCCGCGCCATCGTGGCGCTGTCCGGGCAGGGCGCGATGGCCTCGCTCGGCATGGGACGCGACGACGCCGAGGCGGCGCTCGCCCGATGGGCGGGCCGGCTCGCGGTCGGTGTCGTCAACGGGCCCGGCTCCGTGGTCGTCTCCGGCGACACCGACGCGATCGCCGAACTCGTCGACACCTACCGGGACTCGGACGTACGGGTGCGGCGCCTGCCCGTCGACTACGCCTCCCACTCGCCGCACGTCGAGCGCATCCGCGACGAACTGCTCGTGCAGCTCGCGGGCGTCACGCCCGTGCCCTCCCGGATCCCCTTCTACTCCGCGGTGACCGGCGGCCAGCTCGACACCACCGGGCTCGACGCGGACTACTGGTACCGCAACCTGCGCCGGCCGGTGCGCTTCGACGAGGTCACCCGCACCCTGACCGAGCGCGGGTACGAGCTGTTCGTGGAGGCCAGCCCGCACCCGGTGCTGACGATGGGTCTGGAGGAGACGATCGCGGCCGCGGACGCCGCCGCACTCGTCCTCGGCACCCTGCACCGCGACCGCGGCGGCCCGGACGACTTCCTCGGCTCGGTCGCGCAGGCCCACACCGGCGGGGTGCCCGTCGCTTGGGAGCGGCTGCTCGGCCGGCCCGGCGGCGCCTGCGTCGACCTGCCGCCGTACGCCTTCCAGCGGCAGCGCTACTGGCTGGACCAGGAGCAGCCCTCCGGCGACGCGCTCGGCAAGGCCGGGCTGCGCGCGGGCGAGCACCCGATGCTCGGCGCCGCGATCGACGCCGCCGACAACGGCGCCGTCGTGCTCTCCGGGCGGCTGTCGCCGCAGACCCACGGCTGGCTCGCCGACCACGCCGTCGAGGACCAGGTGCTGCTGCCCGGCACGGCCTTCGTCGAACTCGCGCTGCGCGCCGCGGCCGAGACCGGCTGCTCCGGCGTCACCGAGCTGACGCTGGAGGCCCCGATGGCGATCCCGCCGGAGGGCGCGGTGCAGGTCCAGGTCGTCGCCGCGGCCGCCGACGCCGCGGGCAGCCGCCGGGTGACCGTCTACTCGCGGCCCGAGGACTCCTCCCTCGACGGCGAGTGGACGTCCCACGCCGCGGGGGAGCTGAGCGGCCCGCCGCTCGCCGCCGAAGCCGCCGACCTCGCCGTCTGGCCGCCCGCCGGGGCCGAGGTGCTGCCCACGGAGGGGCTGTACGAGGGCTACGCCGAGCGCGGCTACGCCTACGGGGAGGCCTTCCGCGGCATCCGGCGGGCCTGGCGGCGCGGCGACGAGGTCTTCGCCGAGGTCGGCCTCGGCGCCGCCCAGCGCGGCGAGGCCGGGCGCTACGGCGTCCACCCCGCGCTGCTGGACGCCGCGATGCAGGCGGCGGGCATCCTCATGGCGGAGGAGGACGGGCCCGCGCGGCTGTGGCTCCCCTTCCTCTTCGGCGAGGTCGCCCTCGCCGCCCCGGGCCTGACCGACCTTCGTGTCCGGGTGCGCCGGCTGGGCCCGGAGCGCGTCGCGCTGTCCGCCGCCGACCTGGACGGGCGCCCCGTCGTCTCGGTGGGGGAGCTGGTCGTACGGGCGGTGACCGCCGAGCAGTTGCGCGCGGCCGACACCTCGTCGCTGCGCGACGCCCTCTTCCGCGTCGACTGGACCCCGGTTCCCGTCCCCGCGGCGGGCGCCCCGCAGCGCTGGGCCGTGCTCGGCACGGACGGCGGGGCCGCGGCAGTCACCAGCCGGCTGACGGAGTCCGGCCAGGACGCCACCCCCTACCCCGACCTCGACGCGCTCCGCGCGGCGGTGGCCGCGGGGACCCCCGTCCCGGCCACGGTGGTGTGGTGCGTGCCGGAAGCCCGTGCGGGTGGCGACACGCTGCCCGAAGCCGGGGAGGCGGCCGGGGACCGCAGCCCGGCGGGGGCCGGGGCCGCGCCCGCCGACGGCGGATTCCGCAGCGCGGACATCGCCGACCGGGTCCGGGAGGTCACCGCCGCCACGCTGAGCGTCCTCCAGGACAAGGCGTCCGACGACGTCCTCGGCGGTGCGCGGCTGGTGGTCAGGACGCGGGGGGCGGTCGCCGCGGAAGCCGGGGCGGGGGTCGCGGACCTCGCGGCGGCCGCCGTGTGGGGGCTGGTGCGGTCGGCGCAGACCGAGCACCCCGAGGCCTTCGTCCTGGTCGACGACGACACGGAGCAGCCCGCGCCGGGGGAGCTGTGGGCCGCTGTCACCGCGGCCGGCGAGCCGCAACTCGCCGTCCGCGCCGGGGCCCTGCTGGTCCCGCGGCTTGCCCGGGCCGCGTCGGGGGAGGGCCTGGTACCGCCCGCCGGGGCGGCCGGGTGGCGGCTGGAGTGCACCGGCACCCGCACGCTGGAGGGGCTCACCCTCGCCGAGTGCGCCCCGCAGGACGGGCCGCTGGGCCCGCGCGAGGTGCGGGTCGCGGTGCGTGCGGCGGGGCTCAACTTCCACGACGTCGTGGTGGCGCTCGGGCTCATCCCGGACGAGGCCGACCTCGGCGGCGAGGGGGCGGGCACCGTGACCGCCGTCGGCAGCGACGTCACCGGGCTGGCGCCCGGCGACCGCGTCCTCGGGCTGCTCACGCACGCGTTCGGGCCGGTCGCGGTGACCGACGAGCGGCTGCTCGCGCCGATCCCCGCGGACTGGTCCTTCGAGCAGGCCGCCTCCGTGCCGGTGGCCTTCGTGACCGCGCACTACGCGCTGTCCGACCTGGCCGGGCTGGAAGCCGGCGAGTCGGTGCTGGTGCACGCGGCGGCCGGCGGCGTCGGCATGGCCGCCGTGCAGCTCGCGCGGCACCGCGGCGCCCGGGTGTTCGCGACCGCGAGCCCGGCCAAGTGGCCGGTGCTGAGGGCCGCGGGGCTGGACGACGCGCACATCGCGTCCAGCCGCACCCTGGACTTCGAGCAGCGCTTCGCCGCCGAGGCGGGGGAGCGCGGCATCGACGTCGTCCTCGACTCGCTGGCCGGCGAGTTCGTCGACGCCTCGCTGCGGCTGCTGCGGTCCGGCGGGCGCTTCGTCGAGATGGGCAGGACCGACGTCCGGGACGCCGCCGAGGTCGCCGCCGCCCATCCCGGCGTCGGCTACCGGGCGTTCGTGCTGGACGACGCGGGAGTGGACCGCATCGGCGCGATGCTCGCCGAGGTCATGGACCTCTTCCGGGCGGGTGCGCTGCACCTGGCCCCGCTGACGACGTGGGACGTGCGGCAGGCGGTCGGGGCCTTCCGCCACATGAGCCAGGCCCGGCACGTCGGCAAGAACGTGCTGACGGTGCCGCGGCAGCCGGACCCCGACGGCACGGTGCTGGTCACCGGCGGCACGGGCACCCTCGGCGGCCTCGTCGCCCGCCACCTCGCCGCCCGTGGCGCCCGGCACTTCCTGCTGCTGAGCCGCAGCGGGCCCGCGGCACCCGGCGCGGAGGAGCTGCGCACCGCCCTCGCCGGACTCGGCGCCGCCGCCGACATCGTGGCCTGCGACGTCGGCGACCGTGCGGACCTGGCGCGGGCGCTGGCCGCCGTACCGCCCGCGCACCCGCTGACGTCGGTGGTGCACACCGCGGGTGTCCTCGACGACGGCATCCTGGGCTCGCTCACCCCGGAGCGGATCGACGCCGTCCTGCGGCCCAAGGCCGACGCGGCGCTGCATCTGCACGAGCTGACCGCGGGCGCCGACCTCGCCGACTTCGTCCTCTTCTCCTCCGGCGCGGGTCTCACCGGCGCCCCCGCTCAGGGCAACTACGCGGCGGCGAACACCGTCCTGGACGCGCTCGCCCACCACCGGCGGTCGCTGGGCCTGCCGGCGACGTCGATCGCCTGGGGCCTGTGGGCGCAGACCAGCGCCCTGACGGCCACCATCACCACCTCCAGCCGGACCCGGATGTCCGGCTACTACACCGCCCTGCCCACCCCGCTGGCGCTCGGCCTGTTCGACGCGGCCCGCGGCTCGGCGGAGCCGCTGCTGCTCGCGACCGGCATCCGCACCGGCAGGCTGCGCGCCCTCGCCCGCGAGGGCGCCCTCCCGGCCCTGTGGCGCGGGCTGGTCAGCACGCCGGTGCAGCCGCAGGCCGCGGCGGCCGACCCCGGCACGGGCGTCGCGCGGCAGCTCGCGCCGCTCAACGAGGCCGAGCGGCACGCCTTCCTGCTCCAGCTCGTCCGCTCGCACGCGGTCGTCGCGCTGGGCGGCGGCGACGCGGAGTCCATGGACCCCGACAGCGCCTTCCGGGACGCCGGGTTCGACTCGCTCACCGCGGTGGACCTGCGCAACCGGCTCGCCGCGGCGACCGGTTGCACCTTCCCGGCGACGCTGGTCTTCGACCACCCGACCCCGGCCGAGCTGGCCCGCCACCTGCGGACGAAGCTCACCCCGGACGAGGGCGCGCAGGCCGGGCCCGCGCCCGAGCCGGTACTCGACGAGATCGAGAGCCTGGAGCGGTCCCTGCTGCGGTCCGCGCCGGGCGAGGAGCTGCACGGCAGGATCACCCGGCGGCTGCGGGCGCTGCTGAGCCGCTGGGACGACATCGCGCCGCAGGGCGCGGCCACCGCCCCCGGCGACGAGGGGGACGGTACGGAGCTGGCCCTGGACACGGCCACCGACGAGGAGCTGTTCGCCCTGCTCGACGGCGGCCTGACGGAGGAGGACCTCCCGGGGGCGCGGGACTGACGCGGGAGCGGGCCGCCCGGCGGAGGAGTCCCTCCGCCGGGCGGTGCCCGACACATGGCGTCGTCCGCCCGCCGGGCGGACGGGATGTGCCGTACACGGCCCGGGCGGTCTACCTGCTCCCGCACAACCGCAGTGCGCTCCGCAGGCACAGCGCCTCCGCGTCGTCCGCGAGCAGGCGGCCGGCGGCGACCTCCGCGGCGGCGGCGTGCTGGAGGCCGATGATCGCGGCGGCGAGCCAGGCCGCGGGCAGCGACACGTCGAAGTCGCCGCCCTCCATGCCGCGGGTGACGAGCCGTTCGAGCCGCGGCGGCACCACGTCGGACAGCGCGTTGTGGTTGGGCTCCGGCGTGCGCGGCGCGGTCGGGTTGAGCAGCATCGGGTGGCGGCGCAGGAAGCGCCAGCCCGCGTCCAGGAACTGCGCGAGCGCCTGCGGGGGCGGGGTGCTGTCGAGCCCGGCGGCGTCGAGCGCGCCGAGGTACTCGGCGGCGGCCGCCTCGATGAGGGCGGCGACCAGCGCGTCCCGCGAGGGGAAATGCGCGTAGACCGTCTGCCGTGTGACGCCCGCCGCGGAGGCGACGTCGTCCATGCTCGCGTCCGGGCGCTCGCCGAGCACGACCCGGCTCGCGTTGAGGATGGCGTCGATGCTGCGCTGCGCGTCGGCGCGGCGTCGGCGCGGCGGCGGGGCGGTTTCCTGCGAGTCGACCATTCCCCGACGGTATGCGTTCCGCCATAACCTTGACAAGCTGTGAGAGATAGTCAACTCTTACGGCATGTCAAAGAATCGCGTGGACGAGGATCAACCGGCGGTCGAGGCACGCGGCATGGCCAAGGCCTACGGGGAGAAGCGGGCGCTGGACGGGATCGACCTGACGATCCCGCGCGGCCAGGTGTTCGGGTTCCTGGGCCCGAACGGTGCGGGCAAGACCACCACCATCCGGATCCTTGCCACGCTGATCAAACCGACCGGCGGCACCGCCAAGGTGCTCGGCCACGACGTGCTGACCGAGGCCGACGCGATCCGCGCCCGGGTGTCGCTCACCGGCCAGTACGCCTCGCTCGACGAGGATTTGACGGGATACGAGAACCTGATCTTCCTCGGCCGCCTCCAGGGCCTGCCCCGCCCCGCCTGCCGGGACCGGGCCGACGCGCTGCTGGCCGCCTTCGACCTGACCGACGCGGCGGGCCGCCCGGTGAGCGGCTACTCCGGCGGTATGCGCCGCCGGCTGGACATCGCGGCCAGCCTCGTCGTCACGCCCGACCTGCTGTTCCTGGACGAGCCGACGACCGGGCTCGACCCGCGCAGCCGCAACCAGGTGTGGGAGCTGGTCCGCCGGGTCGCGGCGGCCGGCACCACCGTGCTGCTCACCACGCAGTACCTGGACGAGGCCGACCAGCTCGCCGAGCAGATCGCGGTCATCGACAACGGCCGGATCGTCGCCGAGGGCACCAGCTCCCAGCTCAAGTCCCGCGTCGGCTCCGGCACCCTGCACCTGCGGCTGCTCGACGAGGCCCAGCGCGACCGGGCCCGGCAGATCCTCGGCGAGTCCCTCGAAGGGACGGTGGAGCTGGACGCCGACCCCTTCGCGCTGTCCGTGATGCTCGCCACCGCGCAGGGCGGCAAGGGCGACAAGGACGTGAGCCGGCTCGTCGGCCGCACCATGACCCGGCTCGCCGACGCCGGCGTGGGCGTCGCCGACCTCTCGCTCGGCCAGCCCAGCCTCGACGAGGCCTTCCTCGCCCTCACCGGCCACCGGACGGCCCCGGCCACCCCCGACCACGAGGACCAGACCGCATGAGCAGCCCCACCGCCCCCGCGCGCCCCGCCGCAGCGGCGGCCGACCCCGTCGACGCCCTGCTCGCCGCCGGCCGCACCCGCCACCGGGCCGGCCCCGTCGCGGCCTCCGCCGCCTTCGGCAGCCGCGCCATGCTCAAGCTCAAGCACGACCCCAAGCAGCTCGTGGACTCCACCGCCATCCCGATCCTGTTCACGGTGCTCTTCACCTACCTCTTCGGCGGCGCGATCAGCGGCTCCACGTCCGAATACCTCAAGGTCCTGCTGCCCGGCGTGCTCAGCATGAGCATCGCCATCGTCACGATGTACGGCGGCGGCCGGCTCGCCCAGGACGTCCGCAGCGGCGCGTTCGACCGCTTCCGCGGGCTGCCCATCTGGCGCGGCGCGTTCGTGCTCGGCGGCCTGCTCAGCGACGGGGCGCGGTACGTCTTCGCGTCCGTCATCGTCATCGTGCTGGGCGTCGCCATGGGCTACCGCCCCGACAACGGCTTCCTCGGCGTCCTCGGCGCCGTCGCCCTGGTCATCGTCTTCGGCCTCGCGCTGTCCCTGGTGTGGGCAGCGCTCGCCCTCGCGCTGCGCGACCCGGCCGTCGTCATCAGCATCGCCAACGCCGTGCTGATGCCGCTGTCCTTCGCCAGCAACGTCTTCGTCAAGCCCAGCACCATGCCCGGCTGGCTCCAGGCCTTCGTCAAGGTCAACCCGCTCAGCCATGTCGCCACCGCCGCCCGCGACCTGATGAACGGCGGCTCGGGCACCGGCGGCGCGGTCGCCTGGACGCTCGTCGCGAGCGCCGTCATCACCGCCGTCTGCGCACCGATCTGCCTGCACCTGTACGGCAAGGAGAGCTGACGCGACGCACGACGGAGCCGGGCCGCCCATGGGGGGTGGCCCGGCTCCGTCGTGCGGGGCTCAGCCGGCGGCGGGCCGCAGCACCGTTGCGAGCCGGGCGACCGTCGGGTTGTCGAAGAGGGTGCGCAGCCCCTCGTCCTGGCTCACCGTGGTGCCGAACTCCCGCGCGACCCGCTCCAGGATGCCGATCGCGTGCAGCGAGTCGCCGCCGAGCTCGAAGAAGTTCTCGTCCGTCCCGAAGTCGTCGCGCTCCAGGACCTCCTGCCAGAAACCGAGCAGCGTACGCTCCACGTCGTCCTGCGGCGCCGAGTGCGTGCCCGCTGGCTGCTGCTCGCGCGGGGCGGGCAGCGCGGACGCGTCCACCTTGCCGTTCGCGCTCAGCGGCACCCGCGGGATGACGAGGTAGTGCCGCGGCACCATGTACTCGGGCAGCAGCTCCTCCAGCTGGGCCCGCAGCAGCGCCGCGTCCGGGTGCGTACGCCCCGGCACCGCCTCGCCCCCGTCCGGCACCAGGTACGCGACCAGCTGCCGGCTGCCGGTGCGCGGGTTGGTGTCCACCGCGACCAGCGCGTCCCGCACCCCGGGGTGGCGGCGCAGCGGCGCGGCTATCTCGCCCAGCTCGATGCGGTAGCCGTTGAGCTTGATCTGCGAGTCCTCGCGGCCCAGGAAGTCGATGTCCCCGCCGGGCAGGAAGCGGCCGAGGTCACCGGTGCGGTAGAGCCGCTCCCCGGTGCGCGGGTGCGTGAAGAAGCGCTCCGCCGTCCGCTCCGGATCGGCCCAGTAGCCGCGGGCCACCCCGCTGCCGCCGATGTAGATCTCGCCGGTCGCCCACACCGGGCTCGGCTCCAGCCACTCGTCGTAGACGTGCATCGTCTGGTTGCCGAGCGCCTTGCCGTACGGGATCCGCGACCAGTCCGCGGGCACCTCGCCGATCGGGTGGTGGATCGACCAGATCGACGCCTCCGTGGCGCCGCCCTGGCTCATCAGCACCGCGTCGGGGTAGCAGGCGCGGATGCGGTCCGGGAGCGCGACCGGGATCCAGTCGCCGCTCATCATGACCAGCCGCAGGGCGTGACCGGGCGGGGGAGCGGCGGTGTCGTGCGCGTCGATCCACACCTGCATCAGGGCCGGGACGCTGTTCCAGACCGTCACCCCGTGCCGTTCCACCAGCTCCGACCAGTGCTGCGGCTCCTGCGCCCGGCCCGGCTCCGGCATCACCACCGCGCCGCCCGCCGCGAGCATGCCGAAGATGTCGTAGACGGACAGGTCGAAGCTCAGCGCGGACAGCGCCAGCGCGCGGTCGGCGGCCGTGACCGAGTAGCGCTCGGCCAGGTCCTGGATGGTGTTGGCGGCCGCCCGGTGGTCGATCATGACGCCCTTGGGGGTGCCGGTCGAGCCGGAGGTGAAGATGACGTACGCCAGGTCCGCCGGGTCGGGACCGGCCGCCGGCGGCGTCGCGGGCGCGGACCGCACCTCGTCGTCGGCGAGCGTCACCAGCCGGACGCCCGCGGGCCACTCCAGCTCCTCGCGCAGCCGCGGGGTCGTCACCACGACCCGCACCCCGCCCTGTTCGAGCAGCTTCGCCCGGCGGGCCGCCGGCCAGCGCGGCTCGACCGGCAGGTACGCCGCCCCCGACCGGGTGACGCCGAGGGCCGCCGCCACCTGCTCGTAGCCCTTCTCGGCGATGACGCCGACCAGGGTGTCCCGCGCGGCGCCCGCCGCCTGCAGCACGTGCGCCAGCCGGTGGGAGTCCGCGACGAGTTCGGCGTAGCCGTGCGCTCCGTCCGGGGCGATCACCGCGACCGCGTCCGGGGTCCGCGCGGCCTGCTCCTCGACCAGCGCGCACAGCGTCCGCTCCGGGATGTCGACGTACGTGTCGTTGGCCCGGCGGCGCTCCTCGGCCTGCTCCTGCGGCAGGACGACGATCTCCCGCTCGTCCCACGCCGCCTCGCCGCCGGCCAGCCGCTCCAGGCCCGCCCGGTGCGCCTCGAACATCTCCTCCAGCATGCCGTCGGGGAAGAGGCCCTCGACGTAGTCCCAGTTGACCAGCAGCTCCCCGCGGTCCTCCAGCACCTGGTAGTCCAGCCACACCTGCGGCGTCTGGCTCACGCCGTACACGACGTCGCCGAAGACCTGGGCGGTCTCGGTCGGGCCGGACCCGGAGTCGAAGCCGACCATGCTGGTGAAGACCACCGGCATGGCCGCGCCCGGCCGCCCGCCCAGCCTCCGGGCCCGCTCGCGCAGCACCCGCACGCCGGAGAAGGTCGAATGCCCCAGGTCCTCCATGAGCTGCAGGTGCAGCTGCTTGGCCCGCCCGGCGAAGGAGTCCCCGGCCTCGGGCCGGGTCTCCAGCAGCACCAGCGAGGTGAAGTCGCCGATCACCTCGCCGACCTGCGGGTGCAGCGGCGGGCGGTTGAACAGCGTGAGGTTCATGGTCAGTTCGGGCCGCTTCGACCAGCGGCGCAGCACGTCGGCGTACGCGGTCATGAGCACCGCGGAAGGGGTGAGGCCGCGGCTGCGGGCCGTCTCCTTCACCGCCGTCCACCTCTCGCGCGGCAGCCGGGCGTGCTGCCGGGCGAAGCGCGGGCGGCTGAGCTGCCCGGGCTGCACGGCCAGCGGCAGTTCCGGCGCGGGCGCCAGGGTGTCGAGCCGGTCCAGCCAGTACTTCCGGTCGTCCTCGAAGCGCTGCTCGCCCTGCGCCCGCTGCTCGGCGAGGACGCAGTCGCGGAAGGTCACACCGAGCGGCGCGGGCGGCTCGTCCGGACAGCTGTAGAAGCGGAACCAGTCGCGCTGGAAGATCCCGAAGCTGAAGCCGTCCATGATCAGCATGTCCAGACTCAGGTGCAGCCGCCAGCGCCGCTCGTCCAGCTTCGTGGCCCGCACCTCGAACAGCGGCCACCGGTCGGCGGGCAGCACCTGGTGCGCCAGCTCCTGGCGGATCTCCTCGATCCCCGCCTCCTGCGCGGCCTCGTCCAGCCCGGACAGGTCCAGGGCCCGCACCTCGTACGCCGGCACCTCCGGCAGCACGCGCTGCCGGCCGTCCGGCTGGATGACCGCCCGGAGCATGTCGTGCCGCCGTACGAGCTCGTCCAGGCTCCGCCCGAGGCGCGGGACGTCGAGATCGGCGGCGTCGAACTCCAGGTAGCAGTGCGTCGAGTTGCCGCCCAGCTCCACCGCGGGTGTCCGGCCCACCCAGTAGGCCTGCTGGATGTCGGTCAGCGGGAAGGGCTCGTGCCGCTCCTCGGGCCGGGGCACGAGCGCCTCCGCCCCGTCCGACGCGGCGGCGGAGCGGGAGACGATCTCGACGAGCTCGTCCCGCCGCAGCTTCATCTCGTCGCGCAGCTCGGGAGTCAGCGCACCGGGCGGGGCCGTCACATGCAGCCGGCCGTCGGCCAGCCGCAGTCTGACCCCGCGGCGGTACAGCTCGGCGAAGAGGTCGGTGGTCATGGTGGCTGCCCTTCTGGCGGGTTAGAGGATGAGTTCTTCGAGTGGCTCGCCCGCCGCCGGCTCCTCGTCGCCGGTCACGACGAGGCTGCGCGCCGCGAGGGAGCGGCAGACCAGGTCCACGACGTCCGCCACGGTGCTCTCGCCGAGCAGCTTCTGCGGCGGTACGTCCACCTGCAGCCCGGTGCGGAACTGCTCCCGCAGCCGCATCGCGCGCAGCGAGTCGAGGCCGAGGTCGCCCAGCCGGGAGACGGGGAAGCGGGTGCGCACGGTCGCCGGGTCGTCGGCGAAGGCGCCGACCATCGAGCTCACCCGGGCGAACAGGGTGTCGGTGAGCGCCTGCCTGGCGCCGTCGGGGTTCTCGATCGCGAGCCGCGCCAGCGCCTCGGAATTCCACGGCTCGCCGCCGTCCGCGGTGTCCTGCGGGTCCCCTACGTCCTGCGCGGGCAGCTCGGCGGGGGCGAACACCAGCCCGGCGACGCTGACCAGGGGCTCGCCCGCGTCGTCGTACAGCTCGACGCCGACCGTGCCGTCCGCCGCGCGCCGCGCATGGCACCACACCCGTCCGGGAAGCTCGCGGTGGCAGGTCAGCCGGGCCAGCCCGGCCGGCAGCCACAGCTCGCCGCCGGCGTCCGTGACGAGGGGCGCGGCGGCCAGCAGGCAGACCTCGAGGACGACGGGATGCAGGAGGTACCCCTCCCCGCCCGCCGCCCCGCTGTCCAGCAGCGCCAGCGCCTCGTCCTCCGCCTGCCACCAGCCCCGCACGACGTCCCGGTACGCCGACCCGCACGCGACCCCGCTCGCGTCGAGCCGGGCGAACAGCCCCTCCGGGTCCCGCCCCGCCATCCGCCCCCGCAGCCCGTCGAGCTCGACCCGGGAGGGCGCGGGCGGATTCTTCTCCGCGGCGCAGGCGGTGAACCGGTGCGTCCAGCGCGGGCGCCGGGGGGAGGCGCCGGGGACCGCGACGCCGTTCGGGGCGCCGGGGACCGCTGCGAGGGGGGAAGAGGCACCGGAGCCGCCGTGGTCCGCGGCAGCGGGGCGCGCCGCGTGGTCCGCGTGGGAGGTGCCGCCACCGGCGTAGTCCGCGACGGCGGCGTGCTCCGCGTGGTCCGCGTGGGAGGTGCCGCCACCGGCGGGGTCCGCCGCGGCCGCGGTCTCCGCGGTGAAGCCGCGTACCCGGCGGGTGGCGCCGTGGGTCTCCGCCGCTGTCTGCAGGGGGAGCGGGCGGGTGCCCGTGAGCAGGGCCGGGGGGCCGAAGACGAGGTCCTCGATGGTGCGGACGTCCGCGGGGTCGATGCCCTCCCCGGCGCCGTGGCGGGCGGCGGCGAGGGCCCATTCGGCGACGGCGGCGGGCGGCAGGACGGCGGCGCCGCGCAGCCGGTACTGCCCGGCGTACCAGGGCTCACGGCCCGTCAGGGTACGGGCGAAGCGCCGCTCGGCGGGGTCGGCGAGGTCGATCTCGCTGCCGAGCAGCGGATGCACGGGCTCGCGGGCGGGCTCGCTCGGGCCGTGGCCGCCGAGGGCGGGCGAGGCCAGCCAGTAGCGGCTGCGCCGGAAGGGGTAGCCGGGCAGGCGGACCTGCTCGCCGGACTCGGCGACGCCGTCGAAGGCCGCCTCCCAGCGCACCGCCGCCCCGGCGGTGTACGCCGCCGCGAGGCGGGCCAGCAGCTCGCCCGCGGTGGTGACGGCGCCGGGGTCCAGCTCCAGGCAGACCGCCGCGCCCTGCTCCCGCACGCGCGCCAGGACGTCGCCGCCCGCGCCCAGGAAGCCGCCGGTGGCCCAGCGTTCGGGCTCGCCCGCCGCGCCGCCTGCCGCGAGGACGAGCGTGCGGTCGGGCGTACCGTACGCGACGCCCTCCGCTGCGGCCCGCAGCGCGCCCGCGTCCTCGTCGGCACGTGCCGCGGCGGCGGCGAGCGCGGCCGCGTCGGCCGGCGACAGGTCGCCGTCCCCGCGCAGCGCGCCCGCGTCGGCGTCCGCGTCGGCGTCGGCACGTGCCGCGGCGGCGGCGAGGACCGCCGCGTCGGCGGGCGACAGGACCCCGGCGGCGCGGGCCGCCGCGATCTCGCCGATGCCCGCGCCCGCGACGACTTCCGGCTCCACCCCGAAGGAGCGGACCAGTGCGAGGAGTGCCGTCTGGAGGGCGAACACCGCCGCCTGCCGGTAGGCGGCGGGCGGCGCGCCGAGCGCCTCCTCCAGCCGCGCGAGGGTTTCGGCGTGGGCGGCGGCGAAGACGGGGAAGCGCGCGGCGAGTTCGCGGGCCGCGTCGGCGGCCCCCGGCGCGTCGCCGGTGAAGACGAGCGCGGTCGGCGCACCGCCCGCACCCGTGGCCGTACCGGTGACGAGCCCGGGCGCCTCCTGCCCGCGGGCCAGCGCCGCGAGCGCGTCCAGGCGGTCGGCGGCGGAGCCGACGACGACGGCCCGGTGCGCGAACCCCGCCCGCGACCTGGCGAGCACCCGCCCCACCCCGGCCACTTCGTCCGCGGGCCGCCCAGCGAGAAAGCCTGCCAACTCCCCGGCCATGTCGCGCAACGCGCCCGCATCCTTCGCCGACAGCACCCAGGGCCCGCAGCCGTCCCCGACCCCCCCGCCCGCGGCACCGACGCCTGCCACGCCCGGCACCATGCCTCCGGCCGTACCGCCGACGGCAGCCGCGCTGTTCGCGGCACCTGCGGCCGTGCGGCCTGCGGTACCCGTGCCGGCGGCGGCAGCCGTACCGTTCGCGCTGCCCGCGCTGCCCGCGCTGCCCGCGCTGCCCGCGCTGCCCGCGCTGCCCGCGCTGCCCGCGCTGCCCGCGCTGCCCGCGGCGCCCAGCGGCGTACCGTTCACCCCGCCCGCGGCGCTTCGCGCCGCACTGTCCCCGGCGTCCGCTGCGCCCGGCAGCGTGACTCCCGCGGCACCCGCCGCGCTCAGCTCCTCCACGATCACGTGCGCGTTCGTGCCGCTGATGCCGAAGGACGACACGCCCGCGCGGCGCGGGCGGCCGGTGGCCGGCCACGGGCACGCCTCGGTCGTGAGGGCGACGGAGCCGGCGGACCAGTCGACGTAGGTCGAGGGCGAGTCGATGTTCAGGGTGCGGGCGTGGACGCCCGCGCGCATGGACATGACGATCTTGATGACGCTCGCCACGCCGGAGGCGGTCTGCGTGTGGCCGATGTTGGATTTCACCGAGCCCAGCCGCAGCGGCCGCCCCTGCGGGCGGTTCTCGCCGTACGTCGCGATGACGGCCTCCGCCTCGATCGCGTCGCCCAGCGCCGTCCCCGTACCGTGGCCCTCCACCGCGTCGATCTGGTCGGGGGCGAGTCCGGCGCTGTCGAGGGCCTGCCGGATGACCGCCTCCTGGGCGGAACGGCTGGGCGAGGTCAGGCCGTTGGTGGCGCCGTCCTGGTTGACGGCGGAGCCGCGGATCACCGCGAGGACGCTGTGGCCCGCGGCCCGCGCCGCCGACAGCCGCTCCAGGACGAGCAGCCCGGCGCCCTCGCCGAAGCCCATGCCGTCGGCGCCCGCGGCGAAGGGCTTGCAGCGGCCGTCCGCGGCGAGGGCGCCGCGGCGGCCGAATTCCAGGATGACGTTCGGCGTCGCCATGACGGTGACGCCGCCGGCCAGCGCGAGTTCGCAGTCGCCGCGGCGCAGCGCCTGGCAGGCCAGGTGGATCGCGACGAGCGAGGACGAGCAGGCCGTGTCGATGCTGAGGGCCGGTCCGTGCAGCCCGAGGGCGTAGGCGACGCGGCCGGAGGTGGTGCTCGGGGCGCCGCCGATGATCTGCTGGTCCGCGGCGCCCTCGGGGAGCGCCGACTGCGGGCCGGCGCCGTAGTGGCAGTAGGACACCCCGGCGTAGACGCCGGTGCGCGTCCCGCGCAGGCCCGCGGGGTCCATCCCGGCGTGGTCGACGGCGTCCCACGCGGTCTCCAGCAGCAGGCGCTGCTGGGGGTCCGTCACCAGCGCCTCGTGCGGGGTGATCCCGAAGAAGCCCGCGTCGAAGCGGTCGGCCCCGGCCGGGCCGCCGAGGAAGCCGCCCCGGCGGCCCGGCCCGGCGTCGTCCGAGCCTCCGCCCTGACCTCCGTCCAAGCCTCCGTCCGCGCCCCAGCCGCGGTCGCCGGGGAAGGGCGAGATGCCGTCGCCCTCGCCCGCGACGAATTCCCACAGCCCTTCCGGCGACCGCAGGCCCGGCGGGAAACGGCAGCCCATGCCGACGATCGCGATCGGCTCCGAGTCCTTGAGCTCGGCCTCCTGCAGCTTGCGGGCCGTCAGCCGCAGGTCGCCGGTTGCCTTCTTGAGGTACTGACGCAGCTTTTCTTCATCAGCCATTGGCCCGCCGGCTCCCGATTCTCAAGAAATTCGCTGCTGTCGAAAGCAAATGATTTAGGATTCACTGGATCCCGGCCGACCCTACTGCGCCGGGGTCTCTCCTCATACCCCACCCCTACCCCTACGCATAAGTCTTACAGGGTTGGCCAGGGGTGCGATAGGGGTTGATGGGGCTTCCGGAATGGGCTAGTGCAGGCCGGTGGCCTGCTGAGTCTCTTGCCGGCGTGCCGGATGCACCTTCGATAGTGAGTTTCTCATATACCGCCACGCTTTTATTACGGTTAATCTGGGCCGCAAGGTCACAACCGTGCCGCGCCGATTCTGCGGGGGAGAGGTACCGTGTCGGGCCAGTCAGTAGCAGTGGATACGCCCTGGGAAAGGGTCGCGGACTCGATCGAGTTCATTCCCGCCGAATACTCGGTGCGGGACCAGCCGGAATCGGTGGCGCAGGAGATGCTGCGCTGCGGGCCGGCGGAGATCGACCGGCTCGTCGCCGCCGGCCTGCCGTGCGAGGAGCGCGACGGCGTCCGGCACTTCGACACGAACGACCTCTACAACCTCGGCATGTACTCGAACACCTCGAAGACCCAGCCGGAGCTGGCCTTCCGGATGCTCTTCCGGTTCGCCGGCCGCCCGGTCGACGACCTGCTGCGGGCGAAGACCTGGGACTTCCAGGTCACCCTGGAGTGCCCGGACTGCGCGGGCGAGGCGCCGTGGCGCCTGGAGGCCCCGGACATCGACCGGTTCGGCGGCCGGCTCGCCGAGGTGTCGGAGCCGGACCCGGGTGCGGGCTCGGCGGCGTACACCGCGACCGTCACCACGACGGGCGCGCGTACCCCGGTGATCTCCCCGGTGCTGCGCGAGCTGACGCAGGAGTACCTCGCGGCCGGCTACCGCTGGCAGATGATCCCGGTGCCGATGCAGGCCGACTACGGGCTGGTGCACGAGCTGGGCGCGACCAGCTGCATCGCCGCGAGCCTGCTGCTCACCGAGCGCTTCCGGGACGCCGGCTACCGCGCCGAGGCCAAGCGCGGCTGGTTCTGCGGGGTGCTCGGAGGCGCCCTCGACCTGCCGCACGCCTGCGTCGAGGTCGAGGACGACGACGGGACGCTCAAGACCATCGACATCGCCAAGTCGCAGCTGGCCGCGCGGCTCTCCGCGAGCACCGGCGACTTCCAGGAGCTGTGCCTGGGCTCGATCTACAACAAAGTCATTCCGTCCACAGCGTCCGGCAACGCCGCCCTGGGCTACCACGAGTGCGGCTCGAAGACGCCGGTCCACGTGCGCGCGGATATCCGATCGGTGCGTTGAGGAGACGACTGAACCCATGGCTGTACGCGACATCGAGCCGGTCGAACTGGACCTGGACCGCCTGGAGCAACTGGCCTCGTCCGGCTACTACAACCCGTACACGTACTTCGACTGGCCGGAGACCATCGAGCCGGACAAACCGTGGATGAGCGAGAGCCTGACCACGCTGGCCGGCACCGAGATGTGGGACGAGCTGACCCGCGAGCAGCAGGTGGCGCTGACCCGCTACGAGACGATCAACTTCTTCAGCCTCAACATCCACGGCATCCGTGAGCTGATGAGCGAAGTCGTCATGCGCATCCACGAGCGCACCTACGCGGGCGTCTCGGAGTTCATGCACCACTTCATCGGCGAAGAGAACGAGCACATGTGGTTCTTCGCCCAGTTCTGCCTGCGCTACGGCGGCAAGCTCTACCCCGCGCAGCCGAACCTGCAGGCCGACTCGGTCGAGCACCTCTCGCCGCTGGCCCGCGAACTCATCGTCTTCGCGCGGGTGCTGATCTTCGAGGAGATCGTCGACTACTACAACGCGCACATGGCGACCGACGAGTCGCTGCCGTTCATCGCCCGCGAGATCAACCGGGTGCACCACCAGGACGAGAGCCGGCATGTCGCGTTCGGCCGGATGATCTTCGTCAACCTGCTGGAGCAGGTCAGGAAGCGCGACCCCGAAGAGGTCCCGGTGATCGCGGAGTACCTGGAGAGCTACCTCCAGTACAGCATCGCCACCCTCTACAACCCCGCCGCCTACCGCGACGCGGGCATCCCGGACGCGCTGAAGCTGCGCCGGCGGGCGCTGGAGCACCCGGCCCGCAAGGAGGCGCACGAGCAGATCCTCAAGCGCACCCGGCGCTTCCTGGTGAAGGCCGGCGCGATCGTCGGGGAGCCTGCCGAGTCATGAGCGAACCCATGGCGGCCGTCCAGGAGTTCATCCTGGGGCGCAATCCCAAGCTCGACCAGCTGTCCGGCGACTTCGACCTGATCGACAGCCGGGCCATCAACTCGCTCGCCTTCGTCGAGTTCATCTTCCTGCTGGAGGAGCTGACCGGCGACGCGATCGACCCCGAGGACATCGACCTCGACGACTTCCGGACCCTCGACGCGATAGAAGCGCGATTCTTCAAGCAGAAGGCGGCGTGATGACCACAGCAACCGACAACGGCCTGGGCGTTCTCGACGGCGGCCAGCTGCGTCTGCTGCGCGCGATCGACGGGGTCTTCCAGCGCTTCGCCGCGGGCTGGCAGGCGCCGGAGTTCCGCTTCCCGTTCCTGATCGGGACCGAGCACCTGGACCGGTTCGACTACTTCGACAACTTCCCGCACCTGGGCCTCGCCGCCACCCGGCTGGACCCGCAGCGGCTGGCGAAGCTGCTCACCGACGCCGAGCGCCCGGTCGACCGCGTCCCGCCCGAGGTCATGGAGCCCACGGCCTTCGCGCTGCCGTCCGCGGCCTGCTACGCGATCTACGTCGACCTGGCCGGCCGGACGCTGCCCGCCGACGGGCTCATGCGCACCACGGTCGCCACCTGCTTCCGCAACGAGGACCACTACGCGGGCCTGCAGCGGCTGCTGGGCTTCTCCATGCGCGAGATCGTCTTCATCGGCCCCGAGGAGGGCGCCAAGCAGCACCTGGTGCGCGCCAAGGAGACCGTGCTGGCGCTGTGCTCCGCGCTCGGCCTGGAGGTCGGCGTCGAGGTCGCGACCGACCCGTTCTTCGACAAGAACAGCAGCAAGGCCAAGATGCAGCGGCTCTTCCCCGTCAAGGAGGAGTTCATCGTCGACGGCCTGTCGATCGGCTCGGTCAACTACCACCGGAACTTCTTCGGCGAGCGCTGCACCATCTCGGCCGGCGACGACACGGCGCACACCAGCTGCCTGGCCTTCGGTCTGGAGCGCTGGGTGCACACCCTCACCCGGCGCTTCGGCGACACCGCCGCCGCGCTGTCCGCGGTGGAGGCGCTGGACTGATGCGCGCCACGTTGGCAGAGGCGCTCGGGATCCGGGTGGGCCTGCTCCAGTCGGGGATGGGCGGCGTCGCGGGCCCCGACCTGGCCTGCGCGGTGTCGGAGGCGGGCGGGGCGGGTTGCCTGGGCGGCTACAAGCTGGCCGGCGAGGCGCTGTCGGCTGCGCTCAAGCGGCTGGTCGCGGGCACCGACCGCCCTGTCGGCGTCAACCTCATCCCGGAGGTCGTCGGGCCCGAGGACCTCGACCTGCAGCTCGGCCAGGTGCTCGACGAGACCCCGCAGCACGTCTACGTGTCGCTGTTCGGGATGCCCGACGACGCCGTGTTCGAGCGCGTCACCGCTGCCGGGCGCAAGCTGGTCGTCCAGGTCGGCACCGTCGCCGACGGCGTGCGCGCGGCCGGGCACGGCGCGATCGTCGTCGTCCAGGGCACCGAGGCGGGCGGCCACCTGCTCGGCACGGCGCTGCGCGACGACCTGGTCGGCGAGCTGCGCGCGCTGCTGCCCGACGCCTGCCTGGTGTCGGCCGGCGGTATCGGCTCGGCCGCCGAGGCGGCCCGCGCGACGGCCGCGGGCGCCGACGGCGTGCTGCTCGGCACCGCCTTCGTGGTGGCGCGCGAGTCGATGGCCCACCCGGTCTTCAAGAGCGCCGTCGTCGCCGCCGCCGAGGCCGACACGGTCATCTCCGACGTGTACGAGATCGGCTGGCCGGGTCGCCGCCACCGGGTCCTGGCGACCGACGTCACACGCGATCCCGACCAGCCGAAGAAATTCATCGGCCGCACCGTGGTCGAGGGAAAGCCCTATGTCGTGCCGCGGTTCAGTGCCGCGGTGCCCACGACCGCCACGAGCGGCCGTATCGAGGAGATGGCGATGTACTGCGGCCTGTCCTGCGGTGCCATTTCCGGCGAACTCCCGGCGGCCGAGATCGTCGCCGGATTCGCCGGCGTTCTGCCGGGTGCCGGCGCTGTTGGAACCGAATCTGTGGAGGAATCGCATGGCAGGCTATGAAGAGCTTTCCCGGCTGGATATGACCTACAACGACACCCCCCGCATACGTACGAGGGAGGGCGTCGAGATCTATTACGAGTCGCGTGGCGAGGGACCGGACATCACGCTGCTCAACACTTTCTTCCTGCCCGTTCCCGCGTGGCGGGTCTACACCGGCGAACTCGAGAAGAACTACCGTCTGCTGAGTTTCGACCTGTGCAACCACGGCGCGTCCTCGAAGGTTCCCGAGGAGCCGACGTGGGAGGAGCACGTGCAGGACCTGATGGGCCTGCTCGACGCGATGGAGATCGAGTCGACGTACCTGGTCGCCCTGTCGACCTCCACCGTCTTCGCCCGGGAGGCCGCGCTGCGGCACCCCGACCGGATCAAGGGCATGGTGCTGACCGGCCCGGCCTTCGGCCCGCGCGGCATGCGGCGGCAGCGGCAGATCCAGCGCGCGTGGCTGCGCACGCTGGAGAGCCACGGCCTGGAGGGGCTGTACGAGCACCTCTACCCCGAGGTCTTCAGCGCGGAGATGAACGAGGCGCTCGGCGCGCCCGGCTTCCTGGGCTTCCGCGAGAGCTTCAGCGCGCTCGCCACCGTCGAGGAGATGACCAACGGTCTCAAGCGCGCCATGCAGGACAAGAGCAGCCCCGAGATGATCGCCAAGGTCACGGTCCCGACGCTGGTCCTCACCGGTGACGACGACTTCCTGCTCGGCCCGACCGGCGCCAAGGAACTGGCCGACCTCTTCCCGGACGGCCGCTGCGAGATCATCCCGCGGGCCGGCCACATCGCCTTCATCGACGACCCGGAGGGCTACCAGTCGATCGTCCACAAGTTCGTCGAAGAAGTGGAATCCCGTGCCTGAGGACGTGTCCGCGGTGCGGCAGAGCATCCGCGCACTGCTGCGCGACCAGCACGGCGGCGACCGGTTCGTGGACTCGGTGTCGGACAGCGAGTCGCTGCGGCAGGCGGGGATGTCCTCCAACGCGCTGGTCGCGCTGCTGGTGGCCATGGAGGACGAGTTCGACTTCGAGTGGGACGACGACGTCCACCCCGAGGTGCTGCGCTCGATCGGGTCGCTGGCCGACCACGTCGTGGCGCTCCGCGCCTGACGGCCCGCAGTGGCTGCCCTGCCGGCGGTCCCGGCCGGCGCCGCCGCGGGGCTGCACGTCGCCTGGCGCCCGGTGCGCCGGCCGTACGGACCGCAGGAGCAGTCCGCGGCCGGCCGCCGGGCGGCCGCAGCCGCGCTCGCCGCGGCCGGCTCCGCGGAGCGCACCGTGCCGCGCGGCCCCGGCGGCGGCCGGCCCGGCTTCCCGCCGGGGTTCGCCGGGTCGATCTCCCATTGCGACCGGCTGGCCGTCGCGGCGGTGGTGCCGGGTGCGGCGGCGGTCGGCGTCGACATCGAGAGCGCGGAGATCGGTCCCCGGATGGCGCGGTTCGTTCTGCGGACACGCGAGCGGAACATGCTGCTGGCGCCCGCCGGAGAATATGCCGCGCGTGAACTCTTCTCGGCGAAGGAAGCGGCTTTCAAGGCGCTGTCGGGTATTGCGGGGCTGGGCGATTTCCTCTTCTGGAGGATCGAACTCGCCCGCTCCGGCGATGCCTTGACGGCGTCCTACCGCGATGCGGCGGTACCGGTGTGGATACGCTCCACGGAAGAACTCTCGTTTGCCGTCGCCGTCCTGCGGTGATTTATTGCACTGCCGTACGTGAAATTCTCACCTGTTCGCGGCAGTTGACCGCCTGGTAGCCTTCGATTATGTGGCTGCCGCGGTTCCGGCGGAGGTGCCCGATTTTTTCTGTCTGCTTGACGACGAATTTTCCAATCACGGTGCGGTGAGAAATGAAAACGTACGCAACCGTGCTCACTCGAAGTGAGGAGAGACTCGTGGGCGGTCTTGGGAACTCCGCGGCGATCGTGGGAGTGGGCTGTCGGCTACCGGGCGGCATCAACAACCTGGACCAGCTGGAGTCGGCGCTGTTCGCCGGGCTCGACCTGGTGACGGAGGTGCCGCCGGACCGGTTCGACCCGGCGCTGTGGACGGCCCCGGGCGACCACCGGCCGGGCCTGAGCTACACCGCCGCCGGCGGCTTCCTGCAGGACGTCACCGGCTTCGACCCCGGCTTCTTCGGCATCTCGCCGCGCGAGGCGGCCCAGATGGACCCCCAGCAGCGGCTGCTGCTGGAACTGACGGTCGAGGCCTTCCACCACGCCGGCATCGACCCGGCGAAGCTGGAGGGCCAGGAGGGCGGCGTCTACGTCGGCACCTCCACCCGCGGCTACTGGGAGCTGGTCTCCGCGCGGCCCGAAGCGGTCGACGCCCACTCGCTGCAGGGCACGCTGACCTGCAACGCCTCCAACCGGCTGTCCTTCCTGCTGGACTGGCGGGGCCCGTCGTACTCGATCGACACCGCGTGCTCCTCCGCGCTGGTCGCCCTGCACCAGGCCGCCCAGGCGGTGACGTCCGGCAAGGTGCAGACCGCGATCGCCGCCGGTGTCGGCCTGCTGCTCAACCCCGTCGACTACCTGGGCTTCGCCGAGGCGTCCGTGCTGTCGCCCACCGGCCGCTGCCACGCCTTCTCCGAGCTCGCCGACGGCTTCGTCCGCGGCGAGGGCGCCGGCGTGGTGCTGCTCAAGCGGCTGGACGACGCGATCGCCGACGGCGACCGGGTCCTCGCCGTCATCGCGGGCTCCGGCACCAACACCGACGGCCGCTCGGTCAACGTGATGAGCCAGCCCTCCCCGGTCACCCAGCAGGCCCTGCTGGAAGAGGTGTACGCGGAGTCCGGCGTCAGCCCCGACGAGCTCGTCTACCTCGAATGCCACGGCACGGGCACCCCGGTCGGCGACCCGGTGGAGTGCACCGCGCTCGGCGCCGCGCTCGGCGTGCACCGTCCCGCGGACCGCCCGCTCCCGATCGGCTCGGTCAAGACCAACATCGGGCACCTGGAGTGCGCCTCCGGCATGGCCGGCCTGCTCAAGGCCATGGTCGTGCTGCGCAGCGGCCGCATCCCCCCGTCCCTGCACGTCCAGCCGCGCAACTCCGCCATCGACTTCGACGGGCTCGGCCTGCTGCCCACCGACGTGGAGATCCCGATCAGCCGGGGCAAGGGCCGCGCGGCGGCGGGCATCAACTCCTTCGGCATCGGCGGCGCGAACGCCCACGTCGTCCTCGTCGAGCCGACCGACGTCCCCGCGAAGGCCGGCGAGTCCGCCGACGCCCCCGCGCAAGGCCCCTCCCACGCCGAGGACCGGCGGCTGCCGGTGCTGGTCTCCGCCCGCACCCCGGAGGCGCTCAACGAGGCCGCCTGGGCGATGGCCGAGTACCTGGAGGACACCCCGGGCGACTTCTACGACGCCGCCTACACCTCGGTCCTGCGCCGGCAGCGCTACGAGCACACCGCCGTGGTCTTCGCCGGGGACGCGGCCGGCGCCGCCCAGGACCTCTACAGCATCTCCGCCGGGACGCTGCCGGAGGCCGCGGCCCGCTGCGAGTCGGCCGCCGCGGCGGGCACCCCCGTCGGGTTCGTGTTCGCCGGCAACGGCTCCCAGTGGGCCGGCATGGGCTCGGCGCTGATGGGCGAGGGCGCCGGGTCGGACCCCGCCTTCAGCGCCGCCGTCCAGGAGGCCGACGCCCATCTGACGCCGCTGCTCGGCTGGTCGGTGTCCGCCGCGCTCGCCGACGGCGAGTACGACCTGGCCCGTACCGAGGTCGCGCAGCCGCTGCTGTTCGCCGTCCAGGTGGGGCTGGTGGCGAGCCTGCGGGAGCGGGGCGTCACCCCGTCGATGGTCACCGGGCACAGCGTCGGGGAGATCGCCGCGGCCTACGCCGCGGGCATCCTCGACATGGCGGCGGCCTGCAAGGTGGTGGCGATCCGCAGCGCCGCGCAGGGCCGCACCGCCGGCACCGGCGCGATGGCGGCCGCCGCCGTCAGCGCCGAGGACGCCGCCGAGCTGATCGCGTCGAGCGGGGCCGAGGTGGAGGTCAGCGCCGTCAACTCGCCCACCGACGTGACCCTTTCGGGCGACCGCGAGGCGCTGGAGGAGATCGGCAGGACGCTCGCCGACCGCGGCGTGTTCTTCCGCGTGCTGCCGCTCGACTACGCCTTCCACAGCGCCAAGATGGACCCGATCCGGGCCCAGATCCTCGACGAGCTGAAGGACCTGCCCACCGGCGACCCGGGCCTGCCGATGTACTCCACCGTGACCGGCTCCGCCGTCGCGGACGGCGGCACGATGGACGCCGACTACTGGTGGCGCAACATCCGCGAGCCCGTCCTGATGGCCGAGGCCGTCGGGGCGATGGCCGAGGCCGGCGCCGGGGTGCTCGTCGAGATCGGCCCGCACCCCGTCCTCGCCACCTACCTGCGCCGGATCTCCCAGGCCCCGGACAGCCCCTCCTTCACCGCGACCGAGACGCTGCGCCGCAACCAGAAGCCGGACCTCGACGCGAACGCCGCGGCGGTCCTCGCGGCCGGCGGCGCGGTCGAGCTGCGGACCTGGTTCGACGCGCCCGGCCGCGTCGCGGACCTGCCCGCCTACCCGTGGCAGCGCGAGCGGCTGTGGGTCGGCGAGCCCTCCTGGTGGGGGCACGGCCCCGGCGACGGCAAGCTCGTCCACCCGCTGCTCGGCGAGCGCGTGCCCGTCGCGGAACCGCAGTGGGAGGGCACGGTCGAGGTCTCCCGGGTGCCGTGGCTGAGCGAGCACTCGGTCGCGGGCTCGATCGTCATGCCCGGCGCGGCCTTCGCCGAGATGGCCCTGACCGCCGGCCCCGCGGCGATCCGCGACCACGCGATCCAGGTGACCGACCTCGCCGTGACGTCCGGCCTCACCATGCCCGCCCCCGGCGACCCGGCGCAGGTGCACCTCAGCACCGCCGTTGCGGGTGACATGATCACGATCGCCTCGCGCCGGGACCGCCTCGGCGGCGCCCCCCAGCCGTGGCAGCAGCACGCCCGCGGCCGGCTGCGCGCCGTCACCGGAGCCGCCCCCGAGGCGCTCGACGTCACCGCGATCCGCACCCGCCTCGACGGTGAGATGACGCTCGACCACGACGAGTTCTACGGCATCAGCGACCGCGCGGGCACCGTCTACGGCCCCGGCTTCCGGGCCGTGACCGGCGCCTGGTTCCGCTGCGACGAGGCCGGCAGGGGCGAACTGCTCGCCGACTACACGATGCCCCCCGCCCCCGCCGCCGAGATGACCGGCCCCACCAGCCGCTACATCGCCCACCCCGTGCTGCTCGACGTCGCGCTGCACGCGGGCGGCCCGCTCAACTCCTCGCTGCGCGACGGCTCGATGCTCTTCATGCCCGTCGAGTTCGGCGCGCTCACCGCCTGGACCCGGCCGCCGACGCAGGGCGTCATCCACGTCGTCGCGCACTCCGAGACCGGCCGCGAAGCCGTCTGGGACGTCACGCTGGCCGCGCCGGACGGCACCGTCGCCGTCACCATCAAGGACATGCGGCTGCGGCTCATCGAGGGCCGCCCGCAGCCCGCGCTGGGCATCTGGTCGGCCTTCTCCGAGACCTTCGCGCCGGAGACCGGCACCTCGGACGGCGCCCAGGAGGGCACCCCGGACGTCGCGGAGACCGCCGCGGCCGAGGTGGCCTGGACGCTGCTGGCGGACGAGGGCGGCCTGCCCTTCGCACAGGCCCTCGCCGGCCCCCTCGGCGCCGCGGCCCCGGCCGCCGTCGCCCCCGGGGACACCGCACGCTGGGCGGAGGCGGTCCAGCAGGCCGCCGAGGCCGAGGGCGAGGCCGCCGTGGCGCTCGTGCTCTCCGACGGCGGCGACGACCCGGTCGCGGCCGCCGCGGACGCCGGGCAGATCCTGCGCGACCTGACCCTCGCCTGGCAGGAGCGCCTGGCCGGCACCCCCGACGCCCGGCTGGCGGTCTGGCTGGTCACCGGCCCCTGCGGCGCCATGGCGCACCCCGGCACGGACGGCGCCGGCAGCGCCGCGGCCTCCTCCGCCTGGGGCACCGCGCGCACGATCACCAACGAGGTCCCCGGCATCACCACCCGCCGGATCGCCGTCGAGCCCGCCGTCGACCCGGCGCTGGCCGGGCGCGTCGCCGAGCTGCTCGCGGGCGACACCGGTCAGGAGGACGAGTTCGCCGTCCTCGCGGACGAGGTGCGCGTGCCGCGCGTCGCCCCCGTACCGGCGTCGACCGCGGGGAACACCGCCCGCCGCGGCGGGTCCGCGGACCGGGCGACGGCCCTCCAGGTGCGGACGATCGCGCTCACCCCGCAGTTCGGGCCCGCCGCCATACCGATGCCCGAGCCCGGCCCCGGCCAGGTCGTCATCGAGGTCAAGGCGGCCGCGCTGAACTACAAGGACGTCATGCTGGCCACCGGCCTGATGCCCATCGAGCCGATGCAGGCGGACTGGCGCGCGGGCGTCAACGCCGGTCCGCTGATCGGCCAGGAGTGCGCCGGCGTCGTCGCGAGGACCGGCCCGGGCGTCACCGGCCTGGAGGTCGGCCAGGCCGTCATGGCGGTCGGCTGCGGCTCGCTGGCCAGCCACGTCCTGGCCGAGGCCGCCGTCACCGTCCCCGTACCCGACGGCATGGACTTCCAGCAGGCCGCCACCCTGCCGCTGGTCTACGCGACCGCCCACTACAGCCTCAACGTCCTGGCCGGGATGGCCGAGGGCGAGATCCTGCTGCTGCCCGGCGCAGCCGGCGGCGTCGGCCTGGCCGCGCTCAACCTGGCGCGGCTGGCCGGGGTACGCGTCATCGCCCTCGCGAGCACACCGGAGAAGCGGCAGCTGCTGACGGAGCGCGGCGCCTGGCGCACCCTCGACTCGCGCTCCGCCGAATTCCCCGACCAGGTGCGGGAGCTGACCGGCGGCCGGGGCGTGGACATCGTCCTCAACTCCCTGACCGGCACGGCCGCCGTGTCCTGCCTCGAACTGCTCGCGCCCGACGGCCGCTTCGTCGAGCTGGGCAAGCGCGACCTGTACGGGGACGCGGGGCTGCGGCTGCGCCCGTTCCTCAACACGCTGTCCTACTTCGCCGTCGACCTGGCCCAGCTCATCGACCGCCGCCCGGACCGCGCCGGGGCCGTCATGCGGGACATCTCCCGGCTCGCCGCCGAGGGCGAGATCGAGCCGCTGCCGCACACCGTCTACCCGTCCGCCGCCCTGGACGACGCCTTCAACCGGCTCAAGCGGTCCGAGCACATCGGCAAGCTCGTCATCGACACCACCGGCATCGCCGCCCAGCGCGTCTCCTTCGACCCCGACGGCGCCTACCTCGTCACCGGCGGCACGGCGGGCTTCGGCGCCGCCACCGCGCGCTGGCTCGTCGACCACGGCGCCGGGCGGGTCATCGTCACCGGCCGCCGCGAGCCCGCCGAGCTGCCGGACCGCGAGGGCATCGGTTTCATGGCCGCCGACGTCACCGACCGGGCCGCGATGACCCGGGTCGTCGACCACGCCAGGACCTGCGCCCCGGGCGGTCTGCGCGGCGTCTTCCACTGCGCCGCCGGCTACGACGACGGCCCGCTGGAGGACCTGACCGGCGAGCGCTACACGTTCGTCCTCGCCCCGAAGCTGGCCGGCGCCCGCATCCTCGACGAGCTGACGAGCGACATCGACCTCGACCACTTCGTCCTCTACTCCTCCATCTCCGCGCTGCTCGGCAACCGGCTCCAGGCCTCCTACGCGGCCGGCAACCTGGGCCTGGAGACCCTGGCCAGGCAGCGCCGCGACCGCGGCAAGGCGGCGCTGGCCGTCGGCTGGGGCGCCATCGCGGGCACCGGCGTCGTCGTCCGCGACAACCTGTCCGACTCCATGACCCGGCTCGGCCTCGAGCCGATCCCGCCGTCCGAGGCCCTCGACTGCCTGGGCCGCCTCCTGACCGGCGACGCGCCGCACAGCGCGGTGATCGCGCGCGTCGACTGGGAGCGGGCCGGGCTGATGTTCCCGGCCGCCTCCGCGGCCCGCTTCTCCCCGCTCGTCACCTCGGCGTCGGGGCCGGCCGACCGCAGCGGCGCGAGCCTGCGCGAGCAGCTGCTCGCGAGCGGCGAGGCCGAGGCGGAGGAGCTGGCCACCCAGGCGCTCACCGGCGTCATCGCGACCATCCTGCGCACCGAGCCGGAACGCCTCTCGCCCTCCGTACCGCTCAACCGCCTGGGACTCGACTCGATCCTGGCGACCGAGCTGGGCGTCACCCTGCGCCGCCAGCTCGACCTCGACATCCCCACCCTGGAGATCCTTGCCAGCCAAGGCATCCGCGACCTGGCCACCCGCGCCATGTCCGCCGCCGGGGTCAGCCACGCCAAGGAGCAGCACTCGTGAACGACTGGATCGTTCCCATCGTCTCCGACCCGGACGCGCCGGTGTGCATCATCGGCCTGCCGCACCCCGGCGGGGGTCCCAACTTCTACGCGCCCTGGGCCGACGCGACCGGCGTCGAGATCCTCGCCGTCCAGCCGCCGGGCCGCGAGGCCCGCACCGCCGAACTGCCCATCACCGACCTGCCGCGGCTGGTCCGGCAGACCGCCCACGCGATCGCCGGGCTCTGCGGCAACCGCCCCACCGCGCTCTTCGGGCACTCCGCGGGCGGCCGCTACGCCTTCGAGGTCGCCCGTGCCCTGGAGCGTGCCAACCGCGGCCCCGCGCTGCTGTGCCCCTCGGGGATCTCGGCGCCCAACCACCCGTACTGGACCAGCACCGCGGAGAAGCTGCTCACCGATCCCGTCACCGCGTACCTGATGCTCGGCGGCGAGGCCCTCCCCGGGCAGCTGGAGCACGACCAGGCGACCGTGGACTCGTTCATCTCGCTGATCCGCGCCGACGCCCGGCTCTACACCGGGCTCGGCATCCAGCCGCCCGTCCCGCTGCGGTGCGCGGTCGCCGCGTTCGCGGGCGACGACGACGCCATCGCCGACCCCAAGGACATGACGGGGTGGCAGGACTGGGCGTCCGGCCCGGAGGCCTTCACGCTGCACCGCTACCCGGGCGACCACTTCTACATCCGGCACCACTTCCCGGAGGTCCTGGACGACCTGCTCGCCGACCTGGCGCAGACCGCGGGCACCGTCGGGGCCACCGCCACGGCGGGCTGACCGCCCGCGGCAGAACCACCAGGCACCGCCGCCCCGGCCCCCGGGGCGGCGGTGCCGCGCCCGTACTCAGCCACGCCGAACGCGTACGCATGTAGGAGAGTTGCGATGCCTCTGGACCGTCTGCTCCGGCACCTGATCGCCTGGCAGAGCGCGGAGGGCCCGCCGGCCGCCGACCGCGACCTGACGATCGGGCAGGCCCGCGAGCGCTACCGGGACAACGCGGTCCGCCGGCACGAGGGCACCGGCGCCCCGGCCGTGGAGTCGGAGGACCTGCTCGTCGACGGCCCCGACGGGACGCGGCTGCGGCTGCGGGTCCACACCCCGCGGGACGCCGGGCGGCGGGTGGTCACCTTCCTGCACGGCGGGGGGTGGGTGCTGGGCGACCTCGACAGCCACGACTGGGTCTGCCGGGACCTCGCGGCCTCGCTGGGCGCCGTCGTGGTCGCCGCCGACTACCGGCTGGCGCCCGAGTCCCCCTACCCCGCGGCGCTGCACGACGCCGTCGCCGCCGCCCGCTGGACCGCCAGGACCTACCCCGGTGCCCGGCACGTCCTCGCCGGCGACAGCGCCGGCGCCAGCCTCGCCCTGGGGGTCGGCCTGCACGCGCCGGAACTCCGCCTCGCCGCGCAGCTGCTGGTCTACCCGCCGGTGGACCCGAGCCTGATCCTCGCCTCGGCCGGCGAGTGCGCCAAGGGCTACCTGCTCAGCGTCGAGGACATGGCCTGGAACTACGAGCAGTACGTCCCCGACCCGCGGCTGCGCGCCGACCCTGCCGTCGACCTGCTGAAGGCGGACCTGCGGGGTCTGGCGCCCGCGGTCGTCGCCACCGCGGAGTTCGACCCGCTGCGCGACGAGGGGGTGGAACTGGCGGCGCGGCTGCGCGCCGCGGGAGTGCCCGTACGCCACGAACCGGGCGACGGACTCGTCCACGGCTACTTCCTGATGCAGGCCATGGTGCCGGCGGCCGCCGCGTGCGCCCGCCGGGTCATCGGCGAGCTGGAGGCGCTGCTGGGCCCGGATGGCGGCGGCGGCGCGGGGAGCGGCGGAAGCGGCGGGCAGGGCGAGCCGGGCGCGGGGGGTGACGGCGGTGGACCGCCCCGGGGCGACGCCGGCTGACGGGCGGGGCGGCCGGTCAGGTGGGCTCGCCCTGGAGCCGGACCAGCCCCTCGATGAAGACGTTCAGGCCGTAGTCGAAACGCTCGGCCGGATCCGCTCCGGTCAGCGAGTCGAGCGCGGCCGCGAACTGCGGCGACACCTCGACCTTGAGCCGCTCGTTGCGGTCCCGCCAGTCGTGGTCGCGCGGCAGCCGCAGCTGGGCCTGCTCCTCGATGGCGTGGCCGAGCACGTAGTAGAAGAGCGAGAAGCTGACCCAGCCCGCCTGCGCGGGCGGCAGCCCGGCCCGGCAGAGCACCTGCACCGACGTGTCGGAGCCGATGATGGTGTTGGCGCCGGGCGCGAACGTGCCGGCCACCACCCGGGCCCCGTCGCGGCGGCTGAGCAGCGCCGCGCGCAGCCGCCCGCCCAGGATCCGGATCTGCTCCGGCCAGGGGGCGTCCGGCAGCGGGTCGCCGATGCCCTCCACGATCTTGTCCGCCATGGCGTCCAGCAGCGCCTCCTTGTTCGGGAAGTGCCGGTAGAGGGCCCCGCCCTGCACGTTCAGCGCCGCACCGAGCTTGCGCATCGTGAGCTGGTCAAGGCCCTCGGAATCGATGAAGCGCAGGGCCCCGTCGACGACGTCGGCTTCGCGCAGTGCCATCCGCTACTCCCTCTGATCCCTCTGATTGACATCCCCTGCCCCGTATCGTAGCGTGAACAACGTTCACGTAAACGCTGTTCACGTGAACGGTCGTTCGCTCGTGGTTGCTTTGAGGAGACCTCATGCCCGAGACCCGAACACCACCCGCACCACCCGCGGTTCTCAAGCCGAACCTGCCGCTCGGTGTTGTTGTGGCCATGTCCTGCCTGGCGCTGTTCATGGTGGTGCTGGACTCCACCATCGTCACCGTCGCGCTGCCCGACATGAAGTCCGGTCTCGACCTGTCGAACAGCCAGCAGCAGTGGATCGTCAGCGGCTACCTGATCACCCTGGGCGGCTTCCTGCTGATGGCCGCGCGGGCCGGCGACCTCTACGGGCACAAGCGGGTCTTCCTCTTCGGCGCGGTGGTCTTCACCGCCGCCAGCCTGGTCGGCGGCCTCGCCGGGAACGGCGGCGTGCTGATCGCCGCCCGCATCGCCCAGGGCACCGGCGCCGCCGCGCTGACCCCCGCGAGCCTGAGCCTGATCACCGCCAGCCACACCGACGAGCACGAGCGCGAGAAGGCGCTCGCACTGTGGAGCATGATGAGCGGCGTCGCCGGCCTGTTCGGCGTGGTCCTCGGCGGCGTGCTCACCGCCGAGATCAACTGGCGCTGGGTGCTGTTCGTCAACGTCCCGCCCGGCATCGCGCTGACCGCCGCCGGCGTGATGTTCCTGCTGCCCGCCGCCGGCTCCCGCGAGACCCGGCTCGACCTGCCCGGCGCGCTGTGCGTCACCCTCGGCATCGGAGCGCTCTCCTACGGCCTCTCCGAGGCTTCCAGCAAGGGCTGGGGCTCCCCGGAGGTGGTGGCGTCGCTCGTCGCCGCAGCGGTCCTCGTGGTGGCCTTCCTGGCCGTCGAGAGCCGGAGCGCCCGCCCGCTCATCCCGCTGGACCTCGTCCGCATGCGGACACTGCGGGTGGCGAACGTGTTCATGTTCGCGGTGGGCGTGACGCTGACCGCGCTGATGTTCTTCCTGTCGCTCTACCTCCAGCAGGTCATCGGCTACAGCGCGCTGCGCACCGGAATGGCGATGCTGCCGGTCACGGTGGTCTTCATCGCCGGCGGCCTGGTCTCCCGGTCGCTGACCCCGGTCCTGGGCCCGCGCACGATGCTGATCGCCGGCGGCCTGTTCGCCACCGCGGGCACCGCCTGGCTCGCGACCATCCCGACGCATGCCGCGTACGTCTCGCACGTGCTCGGCCCGAACATGGTCGGCGGCTTCGGTATCAGCATCATGCTGCTCGCCGTCACCGTCAGCGGCACCACCGGCGTCCCCCCGCACAACGCCGGCGCCGCCTCGGGGCTGCTCAACACCTCCCGGCAGATCGGCGGCGCGCTGGGCCTGGCCGTCCTGGTGACCGTCACCTCCAGCGTCACGTCGCACGCCGGCGGCAGCCACGCCCACGCGCTCGTCCAGGGCTACCGGGTCGCATTCCTGGTGATCGCCGGCTGCATGCTTCTCGCCGCGGTCGCCGCTCTCGCTCTGCCGGTCGCCGCACCGGCGGAAAAGAATGCCGCCGAAGAGCCGCTGGAAGGTAAGCCGGTGACCACCCGGTCGTAACCGCCGGGGGGAAGGCACCAGGATTCTGCCCGAGAAGCGGGCCGGGACACGGAAACGTGTCCCGGCCCGCTCTTTTGTGTGTCCACCGGCGCCGTGGAGCGCTACGATGCGCGAACTCGCCGTCCGTGCATCACCGTCCGTGCCGGCCGAGCGCAGACCGAACGTCGGCCGGTCGCGCTAAAATCCATTGAAGCAATTCCTGTCGCATTTGCAGCGGCGCCCAATACCGGAATTTCGGTTAATGCCCGAACCTGTGTCCGGGGCATGTCTGTCACATGCCCGCGGGGCGGCCCCAGATTGTTCAAGGGTGTACCGAACCTTTGGCCGAAACCTGTTGACTTGGATCTGGCCGACTGACTATCTTCCATGAAGTCACACGTCGCTCAAAACGGGGGAGCACGGTGCGTTTCTTGATCACCCACGACATCTGTCGTACGGTACGGTTCCGCCGCCGAGGAGTTGGCGTGGTCCTTTTCGGACCCGTCGGCCGCACCGGTGGAACAGACCCTCGGCGGGTCCCCCGCTCCGAGCCCGGTGTCACGGGTGCCGGAGCCTTCGGGACCGCCGGTACGGGTGCTCTCGGCTCATGGCTCGCCCGAACCGGCGCGGTGTCGGACGGGCCGCTCCCGGACTGAAGTACGGCCGAAACTCGGCTGGACCTGTTCTTGACAACCGGCGAGTCGTTTCTCATTCCAGGGGAGCATCGATGAGCATCAGAGTGATGTTGTCAGATGAATTACTGCTGTCCCGGAGTGCGCTCGGCGCATTACTGGAAAAGCGTGCCGACATTGTCGTCGCCGGATCGGTCGGCGGTGATTCGGAAGCGGTGGAATTCGCCGAGACGCATCGTCCGGACGTTGCCATCATAGGATTCGACGGCGCCGACGGCAGCGTGATAAGAGTCGCCGAGAAGATAGGGTCGCTACCGGAATGCCGGACCCTGCTGCTGGCCGAGAGCTTTACCCGGTCGATCGTCCGCCAGGCCTTCTCCGGCGGGGTCGACGGCATGCTCCAGCGGCGCGTACCGCCCAGCTGGTTCTTCGAGGCCCTGCACCGGATCCACCAGGGTGAACGCGTTTTTGACGCGGATTTGACAGTCGCCGCGCTCGCCAACGAGGGCTGCCCTCTGACCTCCCGTCAGCTTTCCGTCCTGGAGCGCCTCTCCCAGGGCGACACGACCGTGGAAATAGCCTCACGGCTTCATCTCTCCGAAGGCACCGTGCGCAATTACCTCTCGTCACTCGTGACGAAACTCGACGCACGCAACCGTATCGACGCCCTGCGAATCGCCAAGGATGCGCGCTGGATCTGAAAGTCCCGCTTCCCCATGTCGTTCCGCCGAGCAAGGGATGGTAATGAACACGGATGCGCTGACCGCCGACGTCCTCGGCGACATCGCCCTCGTCCTCGGTACGTCCAGCCTGCTCGGCGCCCTCGCGCGCAGGATCGGACAGCCCACCGTCGTCGGCCAGATCACCGCGGGTGTCATCCTCGGACCGAGCGTCCTCGGCCGGCTCCCGGGCAACCTGACGGAACGTCTCTTCTCGCACGCGGCCGTGCCCTTCATCTCCCTCATCGCCCAGATCGCCGTGGTGATCTTCATGTTCGGCGTCGGCTACGAGATCGATCTGCGGTCGGTGCGCCGGCACCGAAGACCCGTGACCTTCATCGCGGTCGGCGCGATCGCCGTCCCGCTGGCCATCGGCACCACGATCGCCCTGACCATGGACGGGCTCGGCACCCTGCACGGCGCGCACACCGAAGGCCGCTCCTTCGTCCTCTTCTTCGGCGTGGCGACCTCGATCACCGCGCTCCCGGTGCTCGCGTCGATCGTCCGGGAACGCGGCATCGCCGGCACCACCGTGGGCGACATCGCGACATCGGCCGCGGGATTCATGGACGTGGTCGCCTGGCTGGTTCTCGCCGCCGCCGTCGTCGGTACCGACGTGGCCGGTGACCGCCCGTTACCCGAGACCATCCTGCTGCTCGCCGGCTTCGTCGCGGCGGCGGTTGCGGTGGTCCGCCCCCTGCTCAACTGGACACTGCTGCGCCCGGGTTCGGTCCTGTCGGACAAGGCCCCGGTCGCGCTCGTACTCGCGGCGGCGGGCGCCTGGGCCACCGCGTCGCTGGGACTGCACCCCATCTTCGGCGCCTTCGTCGCCGGGATGGTCATGCCCAAACCGAAGGGCGCGCCGGACAAGGGCCTGCTGCGCGCGATGGAGCAGACCGGCGGGCTGCTGCTGCCGCTCTTCTTCGTCGTCACCGGGCTGACCATGAACATCGGCGACCTGGGCGGCGCCGGGCTGGCCCTGCTCGGAGTGGTGCTGGTGTGCGGGATCGGCGGCAAGGTCGGCGCGGGCTACGCGATGGCGCGGCTCGGCGGCCTCGACACCCGGCAGTCCGCCATGATCGGCGCGCTCGTCAACACCCGCGGCCTGACCGAGCTGATCGCCCTCAACGTGGGCCTGAACGCCGGGATCATCGACACCCGGCTGTTCACCGTCCTGGTCCTCATGGCCCTGATCACGACCTTCATGACCGCGCCGCTCATCACTGTGATCGAGCGCCGGTACCCGGCCGCGGCGCACCCGGCCGACCCGCCGACGGCATCGTCCGCGGGGAGCGGAAGTGCTTCCGAGAGCCCGTACTCGACCGTTCGTCCGCGCTGAATCGGCGCTGCCCCTGAATGCGAGATGGTGAGTTGTCATGGAGAAACTGGTCGAACGGGACGAGGAAGAGAAGACCCTCGCCCAGATCTACAGCGAATGCTCGGCGGGCCGATGTCAGATGGTCGCCATCGGCGGCCCGCTCGCGCAGGGAAAGACCGCACTGCTGGACTCCTTCGCACGTGACGCCGACTCCGCGGGTGCCACCGTCCTGAAGGCCACCGCGTCCAGCTTCGAGCGCTACCAGCCGCTCGGCGTCATCGACCAGCTCCTGCGCGGCTACCGGCCGCACCTGAGCGGTGCCGACCTGGAGGTGCGCGGGCTGGTGGAGAGCGTCGGCCAGGCGGGGGCGCACCGCCACCGGGAGATCTCCCCGCCGATCCTCGGCCTGCTGCACGGCGCCTTCCAGTACCTGACGGACAGCTCGCCGCTCGTGGTGTGCATCGACGACGCGCACTTCATGGACGTCGAGTCGCTCCAGTACCTGCTGGCGCTCATGCGCCGGATGGGCGGCGCGCCGCTGACCGTCGCCCTCGCCTACTGCCCCGGCACGGGCCGCGACACCGTCCAGCGCATCCTCCAGGCCGAGGTGCTGCGGATGCCCAACTGCACCCAGCTGGAACTGGAGCCGCTGTCGGTCACCGGCGTCGCGGCGGTGCTGGAGGAATACTGCGACCTGGAGACCGCGGGCCGCGTCGCGGCCGACACCGCGGCGCTGTGCGGCGGCCGCCCGCTGCTGGTGCACGCGCTCGCCGAGGAGTGCGCCGCCCGCGGCGCCGATCCGGACACCTCGCCGCCCGCGGCCGGCGGCGCCTTCGGGCGCGCCGTGCTGAGCTGCCTGTACCGGGCCGAGCCCGTCGTGCTGCAGATCGCCCAGGCCATCGCCGCGCTCGGGGAATTCCGCTCCGCCTCCGCCGTCGCGCGGCTGTGCGGCATGGACCCGGGCTCCGTCGAGTGCGTCGTCGCCTCCCCGGGGGTCGGCGGGCTGCTGGACCACGACCTGCTCGGGCAGCCCTGCATCCGGGAGGTGGTGCTCGGCAGCCTGCCCGCCAAGGAGCGGCACGAGCTGCGCGGCCGCGCCGCCCGGCTGCTCTACCAGGAGGGCGCCCCCGCCCTCGTGACGGCCGAGCACCTGATGCGCATCGACGACGCGGTCCCGTGGGCACGGCAGGTGCTGTGCGACGCCGCCGAGCAGGCGCTCGCCGGCGGCGGGCACGAGCAGGCCATCGGCTACCTGGAGCGCGCCCACCGGGAGTGTGTGGACAGCCGGGAGCGCATCGACACCGCCGCCCGGCTCACCGACGTGCTGTGGCGCTACGACCCGGCGGCCGTCAAGAGCTATCTGCCCGAGCTGGTGGCCGCCGCGGAGGAGGGCGAGCTGTCGGTACGGCAGGCGGTGCCGGTCGTCCGCAGCCTGCTGTGGAACGGTCAGGTCGAGCAGGCTACGCGCGTCATGGCCCGCTTCGCCGACGGCACCTGCACGTCGGCGGGCAAGGACGCGCTGCCGTACGCCGAGCAGATCCGCCGCTGGCTGCCGCTCACCTACCCCGGCATCGCGCCCACCGCGACCGGCGGCGAGAAGGCCCGGGCCGCCACCCGCCCCGGCACCGCCGAGCACCGGGCCGCCGCCGCGTTCGGCGCGGTGCTGCGCAGCGCCGGGGAGGAAGGTGCCGTGCCGGCCGCCGAGCTGGTGCTGCGCGAGGCCCTGGCCGGGGCGGTCAGCCCGGCGTCGTCGCTGGCCGCGCTCATGGTCCTCATCTACTCCGACAACCTCGACAAGGCGTCGGTGTGGTGCGACGCGCTGCGCGCCTCGCTGCGGGGGACGTACGGGCTGGTCTGGAACGCGCTGTTCACCTCCGCGCGCGCGGAGATCCACTACCGCCTCGGCGACCTCGCGAACGCCAACCGGCAGGCTCGGGCGGCGCTCACGCTCATGCCGCGGGAGAGCTGGGGCGCGGCCATCGTCATCCCGCTGTCGCAGCTCATCCTCACCACCACGGCCATGGGCAACCTCACGGAGGCCGAGAGCTACCTCGACATCCCCGTCCCCAGCGCGGCCTTCGGCACCCTCGGCGGAGTCGTCTACCTCGACGCGCGCGGCAACTTCCACCTCGCGCGCGGCCGCTACGACGCCGCCCTCCAGGACTTCCTGGCGGCCGGCCACCTGATGAAGCTCTGGGAGGCCGACTGCCCCTCGGCCGTGCCGTGGCGCACCAACGCCGCCCGCGCGTACCTCCACATGGGCCGCGTCGCCCAGGCCAGGGAACTCCTCACCGAGCGCATGTCGCTCTTCCCGCTGGGCCACGCGCGGGCCCGCAGCCTCACCTACCGCACCGTGGCGGCCACCCTGCGGCCGGACGAGCGGCCCCCGGTGCTGCTGAAGGCGGCGAACATCCTCGACCGCTGCGGCGACTCGCTCAACCTCGCCTACACCCTCGCCGACCTGGGCCGCGCCTACGAGTCGCTGGGCCAGTCGGTGCAGGCCTGCCGGCACGCGCACAAGGCGCGCGCCCTCGTCGAGCGGTGCTCGGCGGCCCCGCTGCCGGAGCCGCCGACCGCGGGGGCGGCCCGGGAGAAGGCGGAGCCCCGCCCCGCCGACGACCCCGGCCCGGCCGCCCGCCGGCTGAGCTCGGCGGAGTGGCGCGTGGCGGCCCTCGCCGCCCGGGGTTCCACGAACGAGCAGATCGCCCGCAAGCTCTTCATCACCGTCAGTACGGTCGAGCAGCACCTCACCCGCGCCTACCGCAAACTCGGCATACGCCGCCGCACCCAGCTCCCCACCTCCCTCTCCCAGCTCGTCCCCTGAGCCCCGCCCCTGCGCCCGTCGCCTCCGCCGTTCGCCTCCGCCGTTCGCCGCCGCCGGGCCGCTTCGAGCCGCCCCGAGCGGCCGGAGGGGTCAGAATGGGCAGGGGCGGACACAATGGACAGGAACGGCAGGAAACGCACGAGAAGCGGACGGGAAGTCCCCGAGGACGGATGGTTATGGACCGGACCGGTGCGGTCGCCCTGGTCGCGCCCGAGTCGTACACGCGGCTGTTCTCCGAGCCCTACTTCGCCGCGATCATCGAGGGCGCGGTCGAGGAGCTGTCGGCCACCGACCTCCAGGTGGCGCTGGTCGTGGTGCGCACGGAACGCGAGCGGACCCGGCTCGCCCGCCACCTCGAGGAGCGCCCGGTGGACGGGGCCCTGCTGCTGTCCGTGCAGGCCCACGACCCACTTCCGTCGGTGTTCGAGCGGCTGGGCATCCCGGCGGTCCTCGGCGGGCGCCGCTCGAACGGCGAGACGCTCAGCTGCGTGTACGCGGAGAACATCGGGGGCGCCCACAACGCTGTCGACCTGCTGCTCTCCCGCGGGTGCCACATCGTCGCCACCATCACCGGGGATCTGGACCAGCAGGGCGCCCAGGCCCGGCTGGAGGGCTACCGGCGTGCCCTGGAGGAGGCCGGTTTCGCCGCCGACGAGGAGCTGGTGGAGGCGGGCGACTTCAGCGAGGAGTCCGGCGCCGCCGCGATGACCGCGCTGCTGCGCCGCAGGCCGGACGTGGAGGGCGTCTTCGCGGCCTCCGACGTGATGGCGGCGGGGGCGCTGCGCGTGCTGCGCGAGGCCGGCCGGGCCGTACCGGACGACGTGGCGCTCGTCGGCTGGGACGACTCGGATGTGGCCCGCGGCGCCGACCCGCCGCTGACCAGCATCCGGCAGCCCACCGAGGAGCTGGGCCGCGCCATGGCCCGCCTGCTGCTGGACGAGATGGCCGAACCGGACCGGGCGCGCCGCGAGGTCGTCCTCGGCACGGAGCTGGTGCGCCGGGCCTCCGCCTGAATCCACCCGGCCCGCGCCCCGCGAGGCGGTCACTGGACCGCGCCCGCCGTGAGCCCCTGCGCCAGGAAGCGCTGGAGCGCCAGGAAACCGATCACCACCGGGGCGCTGACCAGCAGGGACGCGGCCATGACCTGGTTCCAGAAGACGTCGGACTGGCCCGCGTACGCCCGCAGGCCCACGGCGAGCGTACGGGTGTGGTCGTCGGTCAGCACGGACGCGAAGAGGACCTCTCCCCAGGCGGTCATGAAGGTGTAGACGCTCACCGTCGCGAGCCCCGGCGCCGCCACCGGGACGATCACGCGCAGCAGCACCCCGAGCGGCCCCGCCCCGTCGACCATCGCGGCCTCGTCCAGCTCCCGGGGGATCGAGTCCAGGTAGCCGGCGAGCAGCCACACGGCGAAGGGCAGCGAGAAGGTGAGGTAGGTGACGACCAGCCCGGTGCGGGTGGCGAAGAGCTGCAGCCCGAAGCGGCGGTAGATGTTGATGTAGATCAGGTAGAGCGGCAGCAGGAAGAGGATGCCCGGCAGGATCTGGGTGAAGAGCATCGTCCCGAGGAAGGTGCGGCGCCCGGCGAAGCGGTAGCGGCTGACCCCGTACGCCGCGAAGAGCGCGACCACCACCGAGGCCGCCGCGGCGCAGACCGACACCACGAGGCTGTTGACGAAGTAGTCCGCCAGCGGCACCGTGCGCCACATGTCGGCGTACGGCCGCAGCGTGAGGTGCGAGGGCCACCAGGTGAAGGGCCCCTCGACGTCGCCCAGCGGCTTCACCGACGAGACGGCCATCACGTACAGCGGGAGGAGCACCGCCGCCGCGAGCACCGCGAGCCCGGCGCGCCGCACCCAGCGGAACCACGGGGGAGTGATCACGACGGCTGCCCGCGCCCCGCCTGCGGCCGGCGGGCGCCGCGTACGTGCCGGGCGGCGAGCAGGGCGAGAGCGCCCAGGGCCGCGACGGCCGCCAGGAAGAGCATGACGAGGACGGACATCGCCGATCCCAGACCGAAGTTGAAGGTGATGAAGGACGCCTGGTAGATGTGCACCGGCAGCAGGTCGGCCGACCGCGGCGGCGCGGCGCCGAAGAGGGTGAACGGCGTCGTGAAGTCGTTGAAGGTCCACAGCGCCAGCACGACGAGCAGCACCCCGTTGACCGGCGCGAGCCACGGCAGCGTGACCGACCGGATCTGCTGGAGCATCCCCGCGCCGTCCAGCGCGGCGGCCTCGTACAGCTCGCGGGGGACGGGCTGCAGCCCGGCCGTGACGACGAGGAAGACGAACGGCCAGGTCCGCCAGATCGCGACGGCCGACACGGACCAGAACGCGTGGTCGCCGATGAGCCAGAACGGCCGGCTGCCGGTGAGGTGCAGGCCGTCGACGAGGACGGCGTTCACTGCGCCGGTGTCCCGCTGCAGCATGAACGACCAGGTGATGACGGCGGCGTACACCGGCAGCGCGTACGGGACCAGGAACAGCGCCCGGATCGCCCCGCGGCCGCGGCGGGCGTCGTGCGCGAGGACCGCCGCGGCGAAGCCGACGCACCACGATCCGGCCACCACGACCAGCGTGTAGAGCAGCGTCCTGCCCAGGGACCGCAGCAGGGCGGCGCCGACCGGGCCGTGGAAGTCCAGGGCGAGGCGGTAGTGGGCCAGGTCGACGAAGGGCGCCGTGGTCCAGTCGCGGATGTGGAACTGGGTCAGCCGCAGCAGGCTCATGCCGATGCCGGCCGCCATCGGCACCACGTGGACGAGCAGCTCCAGCAGCAGCGCCGGCAGGAGGAAGAGGTACGGTACGGCCGCCTGCAACCGGGCACGCCGGGCGCGCGGGGCGGGCCTCATCCGAGGCCCTCCATCTGGCTCTGGGCCTCGGACAGCTTCGCCTTCACCTGCGCCTGGCCGACCGCCCCGCCGGAGCCGGCGTCCGCGAGCAGCGCCGCGACCGCGTTGCCCACCAGCGTCTCGAACTGCGCCTCGTCCGGGACCATCGGCATGGGGGCCGACGTGTGCGCGAGCACGTACCTGAAGGTCCTGGCGGCAGGGGTGTTGAACGCGGGGTCGGAGTAGTCGTCGGTGGTGACCGGGAGCGTGCCGAACGCCTTGTTGAGGATGCGCTGCTCGGGCGCCGAGGTCAGGAACCTGACCAGGCTCAGCGACCCGTCGCGGTCGCCGGTGCCGGTGAGCACGGCGATGTTGGTCCCCGCCACGTGGCTGTTGATGCGCTGCCCGCCGCGGGGCAGGGGGTCGGGCAGCGGGATCGGCTCGACGCCGTAATCCTCGGGCTTCATACCGTTGGCCCGGATGGCGCTGTCCGCATTCGACTGGGCCATGATCATCGCGGCCTTGCCGGAGGTGAAGTCGGCGACGAACGGTGTGTCGGTGGCGAACTCCACGCTGGAGGGGTTGACGATCCGGTCCCGTGCGACCAGGTCGGTGTACTGCCGGACGCCGGCCACCATCCCGGGGCTGTCGAACCGCGGCTTGCCGTGCACGAAGGGGTCCGCCCCGTGCTGCCTGCCGAAGATGAAGGCGAAGTGCGAGCCCTCGGTGTAGCTCGCCCCGACCACCGAGAGCCCGTAGCGCCCGCGGCGGGCGTCGGTGAGCCGGCGGCCGTCGGCGACCAGCTCCTCCCAGGTGGCCGGGGGCCGCAGGCCGGCCCCGGCCAGGAGCCGCTTGTTGTAGTAGAGCCCGTACGCCTGCCCGTACAGCGGTACGGCGGCGGGCGGCTTGCCCGGGGCGCCGGTGGAGGCCATGGACGTGGCCAGGAAGTGGCCGCTGCCGCCCACCGCCGCGAGCGTGGCCCGGTCGAAGGGGACCAGGGCCTCGGTGGCCTGCAGCGAGGCGGACCAGGTGTTGCCGATGTTGACCACGTCGGGGCCGTGCCCCGAGACGGCGGCGGCGAGGATGCGGTTGAGGAGGTCCGCCCACGGGACGACCTCCAGCGCCACGTGCAGTCCGGTCCGCCGCTGGAACTTGTCCAGCTCGGGCCGCAGCACCTTCCGGTCCAGCTCCGGGCTCGGCGCCTGGTTGCTCGCCCAGTAGGTGAGCGTGTGCGCGGGGGACGCCGACCGCGCCGCGCAGCCGGTGAGCCCGGCCGCGGCCAGTACGGCGGCCGCCCAGGCGATCAGGGCGCGGCGCGTGATCAGAGCCATGTGATGTTCGGTCGCCCTCCGTGAGATCGGTCGGCGGATCCCGTAACGGAACATACCGCACGAATTCCCCTCCATTGCCCACGGAAGGGAACGTGGTGAAAATGGACCTTACGCGGACGAAGGGGTCGCCATGGCGCGTGACGCTGAGAACGAGCCCGGACCGGGTCCGGGGCCTCCGGCGCCGGACCGCCTCGTCGCGCACGCCCCGGTGGGCCTGGCCGTCACGGACCTCGACCTGCGGTGCACCTGGCTGAACGCCGCGATGGCGGAGCTGGGCGACGGCCCGGCGGGGGAGCAGCTCGGTCGGCGGCCCGGCGAGATCCAGCCAGGTCCGGACGCCCGCAACCTCGAAGCGAGGATGCGCCAGGTGCTGGAGACCGGCGTACCGCTGACCGGCTACGAGCACGTCGGCAGCAGCCGCGCGGACCCGGCGCGCCCGCGGGCCCTCTCGCTCTCCTTCGTCCGCCTCGACGACGGCGCGGGCCACCCCCAGGGCGTGCTCTGGACGGCCACCGACGTCACCCCCCGGCACCGGGCCCGGCTGCGCCTGGCCCTGCTGGACCGCGCGGGCCGGTACATCGGCCGCACCCTCGACGCCTCGCGGACCGCGCAGGAACTGGCCGACGTCGCCGTGCCCGAGCTGGCCGACCTCGTCACCGTCGACCTGCTGGACGCCGTGACCCGGGGCGGCGAGACCACCTCCGGCAGGCTCGCCGAGGCCGACGCCGCCGCGCTGCGGCGTGTCGGGCACCGCTCGGTGGACGCCGGGCTCGCCCCGCGGTCCGCCCCGACCGGCGCCGCGGCCGCCTACCGGCCCGGGTCGCCGCCCCTGCAGAGCCTGACCGGCGGGATGTCCTGGCGGGAGGCGCGGCTGGACCCGGACGCCCCCGCGTGGGTCGCGGACCTCGCGGGCGACGGCGGAGCGTGCTTCGCCGACCTCGGGCTGCACACCGGCATGGTGGTACCGGTACGCGCCCGGGGCGCCACGCTCGGCATCGCCTGCTTCTTCCGGGCCCGCCGCGACGAGCCGTTCGGCGACGACGACCTGCGGCTCGCGGTGGAGCTCGTCGACCGGGCCGCGGTGTCCGTCGACAACGCCCGCCGCTACACCCGCGAGCGCAACGCGGCCCTGACGCTCCAGCGCAACCTGCTGCCGGGCGGCATGCCGCAGCAGCAGGCCGTGGAGGTCGCCTCCCACTACCGCCCGGCCGAGAAGCTCACCGACGTCGGCGGGAACTGGTTCGACGTCATCCCGCTGTCCGGGGCCCGCGTCGGCCTGGTCGTCGGCGACGTCGTCGGCCACGGGATCGACGCGGCGGCCGCCATGGGTCGGCTGCGCACCACCGTGCAGGCGCTCGCCGACCTCGACCTCTCCCCCGAGGAACTGCTGGCCCGCCTCGACGACTCGGTCGGCCGGGACGCCCGCGAGGGACGCGCCGACACGTCGGGGGCCACCTGCCTGTACGCGGTCTACGACCCCGTGACCAGGCAGTGCGTCATGGCCGGCGCCGGCCACCCGCCGCCCGCGGTGGTCGGCCCGGACGGCACGGTCGACTTCCCCGACATGCCGCTGGGGCCCGCGCTGGGTGTCGGCGGACTGCCGTTCGAGTGCGCGGGGCTGGAGCTCGCGGAGGGCAGCGTCATCGTCCTCCACACCGCGGGCCTGCTCGCCCTCCAGTCCCCGCGCGGCAACGCGGAGGCCCGGCGGGAACGGCTCCGCCAGGTGCTGGGCCGGCCTGCGGCGTCCCTCGACGACCTGTGCCGGCAGACCGTGGACGCGCTGCTCCCCGCCCGGCCCGTCGACGACGCGACCCTGCTGCTGGCCCGGACCCGCGTCCTGGGCGCCGATCGGTGCGCCTCCTGGGACATCCCCGCCGATCCGGCCGCCGTCGCGCAGGCCCGCGAGAAAGTCGCCGCGCAACTGGACGACTGGCATCTCGACGACATGGCCTACACCACGGAACTGGTCACCAGCGAGCTGGTCACCAACGCCATCCGCCACGCCTCCGGCCCGATCGGGCTGCGCCTCCTCCGCGGCACCTCGCTGATCTGCGAGGTGTCTGACGCCAGCAGCACCTCCCCGCACCTGCGCCACGCGCGCACCACCGACGAGGGCGGCCGCGGCCTCTTCCTGATCTCGCAGTTCACCGACCGCTGGGGCACCCGCCACACCTCCGGGGGGAAGGTCATCTGGACCGAGCAGCCCCTCTCCTCCGCCCTCTGAGCGGGCTCCCGCGAGCCGCCCGGTGGCCCGACCGAACGCTGCCGAAACATAAGTCGCCACACGCGAAAGTTTTCGCACACGCTGTCACGCCGCGTCTCGCGTACGCCATCTTGCCGGGCCGGAGGGCTTCTGTGGGGGTCGTCGGCTCTTTGTGTGAGATGTATTGACGTGCTCCGATGGCTGACCTAATGTGCCCGAAACGATCGCAAGAAGCCCGAAAATTTTCGCCCCTGATCACGAGTCACGGGGGGGAACAACCGCGTGTGAGCGCTCACTCCCTACCGCCGGTGCCCCGGCACCCTGCGACCGTCTGCATACAGTGCGCCTCCGGCCGACGGGCCGCCGCGCACGTATGACCCCTCGCTCCGATTGCTTCAGCAACGAAAAGATCAGGGAGTTCCACGATGATGAGGAAGACGCGCGGCGCGACGGCTGTCGCGATCGGCCTGGGCCTCGCCCTCGCTGCGACCGGCTGTGCCGGTGGCAGCGACGACGACGGCGGCAGCGGCAGCGGCGGGTCGTCCGACGCCAAGGTCACGGTGACCTTGTGGGAGAACGCTTCGCCCGGGCCGGGCGCGGAGTACTGGAAGACCGCCGCGGCGGCTTACCACGCGCTGCACCCGAACGTGACGATCAAGATCCAGTACGTGCAGAACGAGGACTTCGACGGGAAGCTGCAGACCGCGCTGAACTCGAACTCCGCGCCGGACGTGTTCCTGCAGCGCGG
>NZ_JOHY01000048.1 GCF_000721495.1 Streptomyces sp. NRRL F-5123 | reverse complement strand
TCCGGACAGTTCCGGTCGTGGGGGCCGATCGATGGTGCGTCATCCTGGTGAGTGCGCTAGCTTCTGGACTCAGACACCACCCCCGGAGCACTCCCGCCCGGGGCGCATCGTGGCGTCTGACCCTACCGGCGGTGTCGAAATGCACGTTGCCGGAAATCCCACGATTCACGCTGAGGAAATGCGCTTGCGAAACCAATTAACGCCGCCCGTAATTACCTCAGCCGAAGAACGGGACCCCATCCGGGATTTCTGCCGGAATTCAGGGTGCGGAGGTACAGGAGCTGTGCGGCCGCCAGGCCGCGCGGCGGAACCGCCCACGGTGGCCGCCCCCGCTGCTGGCGCTTGTCCGTCACAGCCGGCACAACCCGAGACTCAGGACCGCTGGCGCCGCCCATGGCCCGCAGGGCAGCCACGCAGCCGCACGCGAAGCCGCGTGCACCACGACGTGGTCCGGCCCGCGGGGGCCGGCGTACAGAACCTAGATCAAGAGGCGGACGATCATCGCTGCTGGTCACCGCGTCGGGGTGTATCGCTGAGGGCTATTCGAATGTCACTTTGGGACGCACCTTTCCCCTGGAGGGGAAATGATCGGGCGTCAGAAGCCTCTGGTTCGGCGTGGCGAGTTCCCCTGGAGGGGAACCGCGGACTACGGTCGGCCCGCGTACATCGTTCCCCTGGAGGGGAAACCCCGAGGTGAGGAGCGGCATGGGCCGGGTCAGGCCAGCGGTGAACACCAGCACCGGCGAGTACGTCCAGCTGGAGCTCCTGGACGCCGAGGAGAAGGATCCGTACGAGTGGAGCGGCGGCGGGCGGCACGTGAACGCCAGTAAGGTCAACGCGGCCGCGCTGTGGCGCAAGGACAGCGGGTACACGAAGAACGACAAGCTGGTCTACGGGCACTACCTGTTCAACGCGCCGGTGGGCGACCAGCCGCTGCGGCAGAGCTTCCGCGAGATCGCCGCTGAGCTGGAGCTGCGTCCCACTGCGGTGGGCAAGTCGGTGGGTAACCTTCACCGCGGGGGCTACCTGCTACCGGCGGAGACTGTAGGCCGGGTGGTGTTCTACAAGCTCAACGCCCGGGCAGCCTTCGACGGGTCCTCCCTGCGGCAGCGCAGGGCCGCTGAGAAGGCCCCGCGACCTGTGGTGCCGTGCCCGCCCGAGATGAAAGAGGAAGCGTCATGACGTCGCCCGCCGAGCAGCTCGAAGAGCCGCGCTTCATGGAGGCCGGCGAGCTCAACGCCCTGCTGCTGCGCTCGAAGCTCAAGCAGGGCGCTGACGTGAAGGTGCTGATGTTCTACGCCACGGCCACCGAGATGGGCGAGCCCGTGCGCAGCACCGCCACCGACATCGGCAAGCTGGTAGGCCTCAGCACCACCAGCGCCTCGCGCAGCATCGGCCGGCTCGCAGAGAACGGCTGGCTCCAGCTCGCCTACACCGCCGTCGGCGTGAAGTTCTACCGCCTCGGTCCGGCCGCCATCGCCCTGGCCGTCCAGCAGCCCGCCGGCGACCAGGACGACGCCGACGCCCCGCTGGCGGTCGTCCACCAGCTGCACGACCACCGCTGACCCCGGCCGCCCGGCCGGCACCACGGCGCTGCACTCCCGAGGTGCAGCGCCGTTCCCATGCCCACCCGGCGGGACAGGGCGTTACATCGTTCCCCCCTGCGGGAAACCGCAGGCAACAGCCCGGTTTCACCGCTGCCCGGAGCTCCGGTTGCGCGCAACGACCAGGCACGCAGCAGCGCTGCAGCACGAAAGCGTTGCACCGTTCCCCCCGGCGGGAAACCGCGATGCAGCAACCGCCTGCTGCCCGAGCAGCACCCTTGTCCCGCCTGGCCCGCGACCGGTGTCCCAAAGCTCCGGCCCGCGGCCCTTCACCGAGCAGCAGGCCGTGCAGCTGCACCTGGTGGTTGCCCGACTCCCGGCAACCACCCCGGCTACGCCGACGAGGCCCCGTCCGGGGGTGAGACAGGCGCAAGGCGTCGGCTGGGGAGAGCGTGGTGACCACGGTCGGTTAGGTCCAGACGGGTGTCACGCTCTGCCTCCCGGCCCCTCCATGGGCCCGGATTACCCCCTCGGCGGGTCCCGGAGCGAGCGTGACACCCGCCGACGCGGCCCGCCGTCCCGTCTGTCTTCGCCTTCAAATGGGCCTGAACTGCGAGTTTCCGCTCCGGAGCGTGCGGGCCGGTGCAACCGGGGCTGCCACGCTTTGCTGGCGGTGTCACGTTGACGGAGGGTGAGCGTTACACCGGCGGGCGGTGGGTGCACTGCGCGCAGGCCGGGCAGTCGTCGCACTGCTCGCACCAACCGCGCGGGGCTCTGGGGCAGTCGCATACCGGGTTGTAGTCCGGGTCGTCGTCTCCTTCGAACCACGGCTCCCCCAGCGGCGGCACGCCGTTCACGTGGACCCGGCCGTCATCGGTGAGCGTGGAGACCCGGACACCGCAGCCGGTGGCCCGAGTCCACACCGCGACGGTCCGGTCGCCGCTCATGACAGCTCCCCCCGGGCGCGGGTGTGGGCGACCATCTCTGCGAGCAGCTGCTGCCCCGGGACGTTCTCCTCCACCAGGGGCAGGCCGACCGGACCGGGCGAGGCCTCGGTGCAGCGCTCGCACTCGGGCCAACCGGGGCAGGACACGATCTGCTCGCCCTGGTCCCGCCCGGCCGCGGGGTTGGGCACCCACGCCTTCCTCGGCGGCGGCCCGTCGTGCAGCCAGTGCAGCGGGCCGTCGTCGTCCCACTCCACCCGCACCTCCTCGGGCTCCCCCGTCGACGGCGAGGCCCGGAGGGCCGTCGCGACGTGGCGGCCGGTGTGCCCGCGGGCCTCCACGCACGGCACCGCGGCGCCGCGGGGGAACTTCCAGCACTCGGCCCGGCGCCACCGCCGGCCACCGCCGCGGTGGTCGCCGTCGTGCGCGGGCACGCTTGTGCACAGCACGGCCGATCCGGGATCGGATGCGCCGCAGTCGATACTCATGAACAGCCTTCCGGTCGATCGAATACCCCTGTGTACCAGCTCCACCGGCAGCTCGCTCAGAAAGAGAAATCTATGTAATCCACATCGGTGAAAACCACCTCAAGGCCTTTCGCACGTGCACCGTAATTCCGGAAGTAGGCGCGTCCGAGAGCCTCTGCTACCAGCTCTTGCAGCTCGGCTTCCGTCGCGCCCCGCTCGCGCGCTGCGAGGATCCGGCCCGCGTCGTCCGGTGCGAGCGTCTGGGTGATCAGCCGCAGGCGCGGGTCGTCGGTGGAGCCGCGCTCGGCCCGGAACCCGAACCGGGCCCGCGCGCTGACCCGCAGTCCCCCGGTGGCGACGGCCTGCTCGCGGACCCGCGCACGCACGCCCGGCTGCCACTCCCGCGCCGTTTCCTCCTCCAGCGTCGTCTGGAGCGCCTTCTGCGGGCGCTTGAGCTTGCCCGCGGCGTAGCGCTGCACCGTCCGGCGGGACGTGCCCAGCCGGGCCGCCACGGCCGCCGTGGAGCCCTTTGCCCGGCCCAGCAGGAACCGCACCTTCGCGCCCGCGCCCGCGGGGACCGGCCGGGTGAACTGCGCCTGCTCCGCGGCCTCCAGGCCGTCGTGGAACTTCCCCCGCACGAGCGCCGACACCTGTGGTTCTTCGTGGTTCGTCATGCCCCGTACGGTGCGGCGACCAGCCTGTGGACAGAGGCCCCGGCCCGAGGACGCAGGTTCCAGATCCTCCGTCAGCATTCGCTCGGGGTGCGCCTGGTGGCCTGGCGTCCGCTGACTCTCCGTGCCCGTACGCGCGACCTCGGTAGATTGGCCGCGGCGGCGGCTGGCTGAGGGAGGACCGGGCATGAACGAGCACGGCGATGGACGGGCCCCAGGGACTCCGGCGGTGCCTGCGCCTCCGGCAGTGCCGCCGATGCCGCCGCGGGCGCCTGTGGCGGCATCGTCCGTCCCGCCGCAGCGGGCGCCGGAGTCGGCGGTGCAGGCGTGGGTGCGGGCGCCGCGGCCGGATGCGCCACCGGGGGTGTGGCGGCTGGGGCACCGGCCGCGGCCGATGGAGGAGCCCGTTCTGATGCCGACCCGGCAGCTGGTCGGCGGGGCGGTGCTCGCGGCGCTGCTGGGGTGGCTGGTCTGGACGGTCCTCTACAACGCGTACTTGGGCACGTGGTGGATGTGGCCGCTCGAGCTGGTGATGCCGGACGACTGGCTGCACGGCGGTGCCGGCGACGTCGGCACCCCGCTGATCTTCTACACCTACTACGCCCTGGTGGCGGCGCTCATTGCGTACGTTGCCGGCCGGGCGGGGCACTGGCCCGAGCTGTGGCGCAGGTTCGGCGCACCGCTGCTCGTGAGCGAGTCCGAGCCGCCGCTCGCCCCCGGCAGCGACCCCGCGGCGTGGCCGGAGCTGCGCGCCGCCGGTGCCGGAGCGGCGGCCGACCGGCTCGCCGGTGACGCCGCAGCCGGGGTGATGAGCGACGTCGACTACGCCCGGCTCCAGCGCGCCTGGTCGGCCGCGGTGGCCACCCGGCAGCCGGAGGCCATCCAGTCCTTCGTCCGCATCGTCGCCGACGACGGCGCGCACGCCTTCCTCCACCCATCCGGGGAGCGGGACCTCCCGGCCCGTCACGCCCACCACGATCTCGTCACCGGGCAGGTGCGGCTCGGTACGGTGCCGGACATGCCGAAGAACGCCTACGGCCACCGCACATCTGGATTGGCTGTTGGGCCGGACGTGCTGGGCACCGGGCTGCTCGCGCTCGGCCCGTCCGGCTCCGGCAAGACCGCGCGGGTGCTGCGGCCGGTCGCCGAGGCCCTGTGCTTGCAGGCCCTGGCCGGGCAGGCCGCCGTCGTCGTGGTCGGCCCCGCGGGCGCCGACCTCGGCCCGGACGGGCAGTACGACGTCGTGATCCGGCTGGGGGACCCGTCCTCGCAGTACGACCTCGACCTGTACGGCGGCGCACCGGACGCGGACACCGCCGCAGGCGTGCTCGCCGACACGCTCGTGGGCGACCACGCCGATGACCGGGGCGAGACCGTGCGGCGCGGCGCGGCCGCGCTCGCGCAGCTGCTCGGACCGTGGCGTGCCGCCCGCAGGCGGTTCCCGTCGGTGCCGGAGCTGCGGCAGCTCCTGGAGGGCGATCCGGTGGTCCTCTCGGGGCTGCGCGGCGCTCTGGAGGCCGCGGGCCACGGGGCGATGCTGCGCGAGCTGGACGCCCGGGAGCGGGCCGCGGCCGCGGCCGGTGACGTCGCCGTGCTGCTCGCCGACCGGGTCGCGGTGCTGGACCGGCCTGCCTTCGCCGGGTTCTTCGACACCGGGCAGGGGCGGCCCTTCTCGATGCAGGCCCTCGGGCACCCCATCCGGGTGCGGATCACGCTGCCCGACCGCGGGCAGTACGCGGTCTCCGAGCTGCTGACCCGCCTGGTTGTGGCGCAGTTCGTCGCGGCCGTACCGCGCCGCCGGGACACCGCCCTGTTCGCCGCCCTGGTCGTCGACGACGCCTCGCGGGCGGTCACCGCGGCGACCGTGGAGGGCATGCACCGCCTGGCGCCGGCCAACGCCGGGATCGCGCTGGCGCTGCGCACCCTGGACGACGTGCCGCCGCAGCTGCGCACCCAGCTACTCGCCGCGGCCGGGTGCCGGGTGGCGATGCCGGGCCTGCCGCCCGCGGACGGGCGGCTCCTGGCCGAGATCTGGGGCACCCAGTGGACCCAGACGCAGGACGTCACCGACCGGCAGGCCGTCTCCGACGGCGCCTTCGGCCGCGGCGTCCAGCTGCTCCGCAAAGCCGTCACGGGGCAGGCGCCCACCGTGCGGTCGGTGACGGTCCGCGAGGTCGAGCGCGAGCGGTGGTCCGCCTCCGAACTCGCGCACTCCGTCCCGGCCAACCACGCCGTGATCTCCTTGACCAGCCGGTCTGGGGAACGCACCCCGCCGCTGCTGGTCGACCTGCGCAGCTGACCGGCTATGCGGTCCGTGTCGGGCGGGTCGCGGGAAGGTTGTGTCAGGCCCGTGGCCGGCCCCGGGCTCTCGCGGGCAGTTTCATCTGCGTGGCCCAGGCGGAGACCGTGCCGCGCGCCAGTCCCAGTTCCTGGGCAATCTGCGCGGTGGTCAGGGACTCATCCGCCCACAGTTCGCGCAACCGGGCCTGAGCCCGGGACTTTGCGGTGGACCTGGTGGTGTTCGGCCGGGAGGGGCGCGATGCGGGTGGGAGGCCGATGTCGGATGCCCACGCCCTGACGGTGTGCCGGTCGACCCCGAGCGCGTCGGCGATGTCCGCGAGCGGCAGGTCGGGGTCTGCCCACAGCTCGCGGAGCCGAGCCTGGTCCGTCTGCCGGGCGGCGAGCGTATCGGCGGCGGTCCGGCGGGCGTTGCGCGAGTACGGGCGGCGGGGCGTAAGGCGCATCTCGGCGGCGCGCTTGAGCACCGTGCTCCGGGCGATTCCCAGCCTGGTGGCGATCTCCGGGACGGTGAGATCCCGGTCGGCCCACAGCTCACGCAGCAGGTCTATGTCCGAGGGACGGCGCTCTACCGGGCCGACGCCCGGGCGGCCGGGGGGAAGACGTGTCATCGCAGCCCTGACGGCAGAGGTATGCGCGGGTCCCCCGCTGGGGGCGATGAAGTGGTCAGCGTACCGGGTTAGCCGGCCAGCTCGCGGGCCTTCACAAACCCGGCGCGGGCCCGCTCGGCGTAGCCCTCGGGGGCGGCCATCGCCCGGCTCGCGGAGGTGTGGGAGATGTCGAGGGCGCGCGCGGCGCTGGCGGCGGCGCCGTGCTGGGTGCCGTAGGCGGCCGTGAGGTTCACGCCGCGCAGGCGGGACAGGCGGGCGATCTCCGCGCTCAGGCGGGCGATGTTCCCCCGGATGATCCGGTCCACGACGACAGGGTCGTTGTTGTCGCTGACGGCCATGAGGGCGGCGAGCTGGACGTCCTCGTACTCGGCGAGCACGGCCAGGTCCTCCTCCACGTCCGTGCCGGGCCCGGCGTCGTGGTAGCCGTCCCCTTCGGGGTCGGCGAGCCGGTCGAGGACGAGGGCGATCTGGTCCTCGATCCAGGACTGGGCCACGGACGCGGGCTCGGCGGTGAGGGTCCAACCGTCGGCGTCCAAGTCGGGCTCCGTCCAGGCGTGCCACACGGTGGCCGCGGCCTTGTCGAGCCAGACCGTGTGAAGCTCGGCGTCGCAGTGCCTGGTGATGAGGGTCAGCTCGCAGGCGGTGGGGGCGTGCCTGGCGACGTGCGTCTCGGCGTCCTGGTAGTCCTCGAACTTGATGGTCTGGGTGGTCATTTCGGCTCCTTGGTAGGCGATGAACCGAAAATACACCCCAGGGGGTGGAGATTCAACCCCGGGGGGTTGAATCTAATGTGGGTCCGCGGAACACGGCAGACCTGACAGCCCGCTCAGTCGGGTTCGGGTGCAGTATCGAACCCGGCCCGCTGCAGCGCGGCGAACAGGTCGGCGGCGGCCGACTCGCCGGGGTTGTCACGCAGGGCGTGGGCGGCGGCCACCACGGCTGCGGCCTGGTCGGGCGGCAGGTCGCGCCACTGCGCGGCGAGCTGGTCGAGGGCGGCGGTGTCGGCCGGGGTGGGCTCGGGCAGATCCGCCGCGGTCACTTGTCGTCCTCGGACTTGGGGGGCTTGGGGGCGCGGTCGCCGTGGGCGGCGATGCCTCCGGTGACCGGGTTGGACGGGCGCGCGGTGCCGTTGACGCGGCTGCTGCGGTCGCCGTGCGTCGCGATACCGGCCGCTACTCCGGTGGCGGGGCTCGTAGCCGCCGCGCGGGGCCCGGCGATGGCACCGGCCGCACCACCGGCGGCCTTGCCGACCAGGCGGGCTGCCTTCATGGAGTCGCCGAGGCCGGGGAACTTGCTGATGACGAAGATCGCGGCGCCGAGCGCGGCGGCGGAGATGACCAGCCCCGTGGCCACCGGGCCGTTGTCGCCGGAGCTTTCGAGCGCGGAGGCGAGGCCGAGGATGATGACGACGATCGGCTCGATCATGATCAGCCCGACCATGAGGCTGGCCCAGCGGCGGATGTGCCCCCACATGTCCTTGTCGACGGCCCCGGAGTAGACGACGACGCCGAGAATCGCGCCGACGTACAGGCTCAGGGCGCGGAGCACCATCAGCAGCCACAGCGCTCCGCACAGCGCGATCGTCAGCGCGGAGGCGATGATCAGCACAATCGGGCCCCCGCCGACCTTCCCGTTCTTGAGATTGCCGCCGAGTTCTCCGAAGACACCGTTCGGGTTGGCGCCTGTCGCGCCCGCGATGACTTCGGTGACGGCGCCGACGGCGTTGATGACGGTGTAGAGGACCAGCGGGGTGAAAGCGCAGGCCATCACCGCGACCCACAGCAAGCCGACCGCTTCACCGAGGGCGGTGCCCATCGGCACGCCGCGCACCGCGCGCTTGGCCACGGCCAGCAGCCACAAGATCAGCGTCAGGATCGTGGAGGCGGCGAAGACGACCGCGTACTGCTGGAGGAAACCCTGGTTCGTGAAGTCGGTGGCCGACCTGTTGAGGACGACGTCGCCGAGGTGGCGCGCGGTCCAGTCGGCGGCGTTGGCGACCTGCTGGGAGACCTGGTGCAGCGGGTCGACGCTGTCGAGCACCCCGTCGCCCGAGCCGGTGCCGGGGCCGGTCTTGCCGTTGCGGCAGTAGTCGCCGGCGGCGCCCACCACCGCCTTGCACGGGTCATCGGCCAGAGCCACGACGTCCCCCTCCTTGCGTCACTCAGTGCAGCGTACGGCGTGCGTGCCGTAGCCGGGTAGCCGCGGTGACCAGGTGCTGCCCGGCCTCGTTCAGCGCGGCCGTTTCCTGGGTGGTGTGCGGCCCGGGGCGGTCCTGTCCGGCGTGCGCGGCGGCCAGCTGCTGCACGGCGGTCGCGGCAGCCTCGCACAGCCGCGTCAGGTCCTCGGTCGCCTGACGGGCTGCCACCGGTGTCCACTCGGCGCGGCCGAGCTGGACGTCGCGGAGCAGCCGGGCCAGAGCGTCGGCGGCAACCCGGGCGTGTACAGCGGGATTCTGTGCGGCCATGGGTCCCTCCCTGGGGGTCGAAATTGGCCTGTCTGGCCTGTCAGTGCAGGTCAGGGCCTGGCGGTGGCCTGTCCGGGCCGGACAGGCCGACAGGTCACCGGGCGCGCCGGGCGGGGCTGCTGACAGGCCGCCGGCGGGCCGGGGACAGGTCGGGACAGGCTGTGGACAGGCCGTGGACAGGTCACGGTGCCGGGTCCCTGAGGGCGGTGTGGATGTCGGCGAGCCGGTACGCGGTCGGCTTCCCTGGGGTGTCCAGCCGGACAGTCGGCACTGCCACCCCGGCCTTCCTCAGCGCGGCTTTGAGGGTGCGTCCGATCATCGCGACACGGTCGGCGCGACCCTCCCAGCGGCCCCACACGGCCGGGTCAGCGGCGACCAGGCGGTCGGCGAGCGCGGCCACGGGCAGCGCCTCGGGGTCACCCTGCGCAGCGAAAATCGCGAGCAGGTGCTGGACGATCTCGGGGGCGCCGGCGGGGTGCGGGCCGGTCGCGGTGACGGTGTCCAGGGGTGGCAGTCCGGCGGCGGCGCGCTCGCGCGCGAGGGCGGCCGCGGTGGCCGCCGTTACCTGAGGGCAGTAGCGCAGGACCGGGTCGCGGTGCCGGGGGGTGATGCAGTAGAACTTCCCGGCGTCGGCCGGCTCCCACTCGCCGGGGGAGGGTACGAGCAGGTGCGGCAGCCAGCCGCGGGAGACGGCGTCGGCGGTACCGACCACGAGCGGCACGTCGGCCTGACGGCACGGCAGCATGATCCGCACGCCGAAGGCGTCGGCGACCGCATCGCCGAGGACGTCGGCGGTTGCGTCCTGGGAGCACACCACCAGCGTGATCCGCGCCTTGCGGCCGATGCGCAGCAGGGCGAGCGCGGCCTCCTTCGCGCGCTTGGTCAGCTGCGGCCATTCGTCGACGAACGCGATGACCGCCGGGCTGGTCGGGCTGACGGGGTGGTTGTCCTCGGTGGTACCGAGGTCGGCGATCCGCTGCTTGGCTTTGGCGAGCAGCCGCTCGAGCACCCGTTCCGCGTCGGCCGGGGTGAGGGCGCGCAGCGCCGCGCACGGCCCGAGCGGCCCGAGTCCCCGCCCGGTGGGGTCGACGTCGACAGCGACGGCGTCCCGGCAGGCGGTGGTGTACTCGGCCATGGTGCGCACCATGGTGCTTTTGCCGCCGCCGGAGTCGGAGACGACCAGCACGTGCTGGCCGGCGAGCACCACTGGGGTCGCGTCGCCGTCGATGGACCTGCCGATGCTGACCGGGGAGGTGATCGTGGCCGACAGTGGCGCCCGGTGTGGTGGTGGGGCCGCCGAACGGAACGGGTCCGAGGTCAGGATGCGCAGCAGCACGGCGGAGGCGTCCTCCGGGTCGCTGCGCTGCGCCAGGAGGCGGTTGTCGCCGACCCGCAGCGTCACGGCCACTTTCGGCAGGATCCGGATCAGGTCGCCGAGGGTGCCGCCGGACAGCGCCAGCATCACGTTCCAGCCCCAGTCGGTTTCGGTCGGCGTCCTGACGGTGCCGATCCGAGCGCCCTCCTTCCGCAGGGCCAGGACCACCGACTCGCAGGCGCGGGCCGGGTCGCGGCCGGCCTCGCGAAGCGGGAACGGCTCCGGCTCCGGATCGGCGGCCAGCTCGGTGTGGTCCGGCACACTGGTCGGCACGAACATCAGCTTCGGCACCGGCGGGCGCCGGTACGTACGCCGGTCACCGGTCACCGCGGACGCGAAGACGAACAGCACGACGGCCGCAGCGGTCACGGCGAGCACGGCCAGCGCGGACACCCACCACAGGCCGACCCACACCGCAGCCAGCCCCGCCATCCACGCCAGCGCCGCACGGCGCCGGGTCCGCCGCACCTGCCCGTACCCGACCTGGAGCATCGAGTCGGTCACCTCGAGGTGCCGGAACTCCTGCTGCCCGACCCTCATCTGCAGCTGCGCCCACTGCATCATCCGGTAACTGATGATCGGCGACGCCCCGCCGCCCATCCCGCCGTAGTACCCGTAGCCGCCGTACCCGCCCCGGGCAGCGCTGCGCTTCATCATCTGCATCCGCTGCATCTGCGCGTACGTCTGCATCCGCTGCTGGTCCTTCAACAGCTTGATATTGCTCGTGACGTCGGCGTTCAGCCGCTGCCGCTGCGCCCGCCACATGCGGTACTGGTCATTGAGGATCTTGTGGGCGATGTGGGTGTCGGTCAGGTCCTCCGCCCGCCACCACCGGCCCCACTCCTCCCGCAGATGCCGCGCCCCCGCGCCGACCCGCCCGGCCATCCCCTCGCCCCTCCCCTGCTGTTCTCGTGCCGCTCAGATCGTGTGGATCAGGATGTTGCCGACCGAGTTGCCGGAGGTGCGGATCAGCCCGAGAGCCATCCCCACCAACCCGGCCGATGCGCCGAGGAACACGCCGACGCCCGCGCCGCGCAGCACCGGCTCCTTCAGGTCCGCCCTCCCGGACTTGATCAGCCCGAGGTAGAGAGCGAGCAGGCACAGCCCCGCGACCGCGCCGCCGACGGCGACCTTCTCCCCTCCGGTGACCGGGCCCATGGCGCCGGCCTTCGCGACCTGCCCCGTGCTGCTCTCCAGGGCGTAGCTGCCGATGCCGTCGCCGAACGCCGCCGCGCTCCCGCCCACCACACCGAGCAGGCCGCCGCCGAGGAAGAGCAGCGCGGCCAGAGCGACCCCGGCGAAGAAGTGCACCTTCGGGGTCGGGTCGCCGCCCCTCCACCGGCCGATCTGGTAGAAGAGCAGCACCAGGCCGAGGACCACCGCGCCGACGCCCCCGGCGCCGGCTCCCACGTCGTTCACGTTCACGCTCCTGTCAGGAAGTGGATGAAGGCGCGGCCGCCGAGGAACGCGGCCGCGAGAACGAACGACCACACGAGCGCGGCCACCAGGACGCGCAGCACGTAGCCGATGTACGGGGTGGCCCAGGCCCGGCGCACCAGCTGCACCAGACCGCGGACCACACTGGTGACCAGGTGGCTGAGCGCCTCGCCGAGCATCGCGCCGACCGGCAGCATCATCAGAACCAGCAGCAGCAACCCGAAGAAGACGACGACGCCGAGCGGCGCGAACAGCCCGTCCGACCGGATGCTGCGGATCATCCGGCTCACGCCGCTGTGCCCGCGCCACGTCACCAGCAGCGCGATCAAAATCCCGGGGATGTTGTACTTCAGCAGCAGCCACCGCAGGTCCAGCCCCCGCTTGGCGGCCGCAGCGTACGGGTCCGGCAGCCGGGCCGCGATCGTCTCCCCGATGTGCGCGCCAACCTCGTGCGCCGCGGAGAACACGTCCTGCACGCCCGGCGGCCCGTAACCGTCGCCGTCCTGCCACGGCGGCGCACCATCGCCGCCGTGGGCGCCGGGCCCGGCGCCCGCACCCGGGTCGCCGCCGCCGTCCGCATCGGCGGCAGCCGCGGCCGGCGGCGGGTCCGTGCGCGGCCGGGGAATCCGCGGTGGTGTGCTCGGGGGAGGCGGCGGCGCAGATGTCCGCCACCACTCGTCACCGCTCTTGCCGTCCGTCATCGCCGTCCTCGCCAGCGGGAGTTGGGGGTCGCCTGCGTGCGGCTGCTGGTCAGGCCAGTCCCCCACGCGATCACGTGTGGCAATCTACGCCGCACGCCGCGTGATTACAGGCGCATTGTCAAGGACGGATCAACAGTGCACCGCGGGGCTGCTGGTCGGCGGCCCGGAATGCGGCGGGAAGGGCCCGTACGTCACCTGGTTGACGTACGGGACGGTTACGGATCCGCCCTGAGGCGCCGCTGCTCTGATTCAGTGACTGCCGCCGGACGGGCGCTGCTGGCTGCAGTTCGTCGTGTGTCGTCATGCCCGTACGGTGCGGCGACCGCCCTGTGGACAGAGGCTGGCACCCAGATCTACCTCACCCTGGCCTGGATCCGGCAGGTCAGGCATGGCAGCGCCCCTTCCCGGCAGCTTGGAGGTCGGGAAGGGGCGCCATCGCACGACTGTGGCGCGCTGTGCTGTAGGTGCTAGTTGCCGCTCACAACACCTTGGATGATCGCGTAGAGGAAGAAAACGACAAGGGAGAAGCCGAGGAGCCGCCACGTCCACTTCATCGCGTTCTGGCCAGCAGCGTTGTACGCCTGGATGTCCCGCTGCCGGAGCGCGTCCTGCTGGGCTTTCCGTTGCTGCCGGTCCCGGGCCAGCCCGTCGGCAATCGACTGCGGGTCCGCCTGGTTGATTCTGATCTCGTCGGCGTTGTACTGAGGCCCGTACACGTGCTGACCTTGCTGGTCAAAGCGGGCCCCGGAACCGTGCGGCCTATCAGCCACCGAGTACTCCGGTGCCCCGTACGAACGCGCCGGCTACCTCGGCCAGAGCTCCGCCCATGGCACGCAGTCGACTCATACGCTCCTGCGCGTGGCTGGTCTCGCCGGCCTGGAGGTCCGCGCCTGCCGCTTCCAGTTCGGCTGTCGCCTGGCGGCGCGTCATCTCGTCCAAGTCCATGGTCTGTACTCGGTTCAGCGCCAGGCTCAGCTCCTGGGCCACCACCTGCCGATCAACTTTGTTGATGTTGATCGTTTCAGCGTTGCTTTGGTCCCCGTAGATGTTCTGGCCCTGCTGGTTGAAAGTCGCCATGGGGGCATGATGCCGTACCTATGGCTGGCGCTGGAGCTCGTTGACGGAAACTCCACAATTGGCCGAGCGCATCACGGCGGGCCCGCCAGGCGGAAGATGATCGGGGCAAGGATGCCGCCGATTATTGTGACAGCAAGCAGGATTGCCGGCATCAGGCAGCAGCACGTCTTGGGGTTGAGTTTGGGGCTCCAACCAGTTGGAACGTACTCGCCGCGCGCTCGCCTGACACCGCGTTCGACCGCATCTTCGATTTCCCAGGGTTCAGGGCCCTGGTAGCCCCCCTTAGTCATGGTGCGGAGTGTAGCGGCGGGCGAAGTGCCGCCAACATTTTCCAGTCAAGCAGTGCTGAGAGTCGGGCTTCATGTGGCCTTCGAACTCATGGGGGCCTGGGGGGTGTCTACCCACAACACCACCTACACCGCGCGCTTCTGGGGCGCGGGAGTGGGTGCCCACCAACCCCCCCACCCTGCCCCCCTTCCGGGGCGGGCGGCCGCCCCCCCCCTCGGATTGGGGGGGGCGGCCCGCCTGCGCTCAGAAGTCGAGCTCGATGTAGTCGATGTCGGTGAACTCCACCTGCAGGTCCCGGGCGCGGCGGCCGCGGTCCTTGAAGTAGATCTCCTGCAGGCCTTCGGCTGCGATGCGCTGCAGCTGCTGCTCGGTGGCGCCGGCGGACTGCGCGTCGAACAGCTTCGCGGCGTAGACCGGCGGGAGGTGCTGGGTGATCCGGCGGATCCGTCCATCGTCCGTGGAACCGGGCGCAGCGGTGAACCCGAACCGGGCCCTCGTCTCGATCACGATGCCGCCCCGCGAGGCGGCCTGCTGCTTCGCCCGCTGCTGGACGCGGGGCTGCCAGTCCTTGCGGACCTCCCGCTCAAGGCGGGCCGCCAGGTCCGCGCGGGGGCGGCGGAGCGTGCCTTTGAGGTAGCGCTCCACGGTGCGCTGAGTGACGCCGAGACGGGCGGCCGCAGCCGCGGTGGAACCCTTCTCCGACTTCACCAGGAAGCGCATCTGTGCCTGTGCGCTCTTCGGGATGGGGCGGGTTGCGGTGGCCGCACTGGCCCGCTCCAGGCTGTCTTGCAGCTTTCCCACGGTCAGGCTCCTTGGCTGAGGGTGCGGCCGGCGGCGGCGACCAGGTCGTCGGTGGCGGTGATGGCGTGCTCCCGCAGGGTCGCGAGGGCGTCGATGTCGGCGGCGCCGCGCAGGTCGAAGGCGGCCTGGGCTGCGGCGCGGGCGGCCGGGGCGAGGTCGGGCTCGAGGATGGACACGGTGACGAGCGGGCCGGTGACGGCGGAGCGGGTGGTGTGGCTGGCTTCCCGGGCTGTGTCGTAGTCGGTGGCGGAGGCGCCGGTCAGGCGGAGGTGTTCGCGGTGCCACATGGTGCGGCGGTGGTCGCCTACCGCGGCAACCAGTGCACCGAGCGCGGCGCGCAGGTCGTCCGCGCGGCGGTCGGCGCGGTCGGCGCGGCGGGCAGCTTGGGTGCTGCGGGCCTGGAGTAACGCGGTGAGGAGGCCGCCAAGCAGGGTGCCGGCCACCGCGATGACGGTGTCGCCCATGGGGTTCTACTCTCCTTCGTCCACGGCGTCGTCGCCTTTGATGTGGCGTGCAGGGTTGTGCTGCTGCTCGAGCAGGTCGACGGCCCAGTACAGCTCGCGGGTGCCTTCGTGTTTGACCATGCCGGGCGGGACGCCGAGCCGGAACGTGCCCGGGGCGGGCTTGCCCGCGGTGTTGTAGGGCAGGACGTCCAGCGGCGACGGTCCGGCCGACGGGTAGACCGCGCAGTCCGACAGCAGCGCAATCGGCAGCAGCGCATCCTCACCGAACACGACGGAGCCGGTCGGCGCGGGGCCGGCCTGCGTCGCCAGCGCGGTCTTGACCAGCTTGCGGTGCATGTTGACCCGGGCCGCCGAGATCACCGCGGCCCGGATGTCCGGGCGCCAGGTCGGCCGCTCCAGCGCCGGCCACCGCTCGCCTGGCCGGTAGTTCGTGCCCTGCGGGCGCTCGCGCAGCTTGCCGATGCCGCCCTTGACAGTGGACTTGATCGCGGACAGCACCATGGTCATGCCCGGGTCGCTGCCCTTGTAGCCGGCCATCGCGTCCAGGAACGCAGCCGGGGACAGGTCGGCGGTCACCCCGAGGTCGGCCATCGTCTGCTTGTAGGCGTCCGCGAGGTGCTTGTACCAGGGGTCCAGATACGGCCCGGCGTCGCGTCGCACGTAGGCCACGAGCGGGCGGAGCTCCACCTGCAGCCGGTACTGGTCGATCAGCTCGGCCGCGTAGGCGACGGTGGGGGTGGCGTACCAGGCCGGGCCGGTCGGGCGCTCGCCGTGCGGCGTGAACGGGCTCGGCAGCCGCGGGTCCAGCTTGATGCCGGACAGGTCCACCAGCCACGAGCCCGGCACCGCCTTGTCGAACCGCGGAGCCTTCACGTACTCCGGCGCCCCGAGGCCGACCATCAGCCGGTTCGCGGCGGCGAGGAACGCGGTGTTCACATCGACGCCGACCGCGAACTGCTTCGCGCATTCGGCATCGGTGAGCAGCTCGGTCGGGCGGATCCAGTCGAACGCCTCCTCGTCGAGGACCTCCGCCTCGGTGCGCGGGTGGGCAGACGGGTACAGCCCGTGCACGACGGGGTGCTCGTCGGGGGCCTCCGGCGGGGCTGGGTCGACCGCCGCGGTCAGCGAGCCCGGGACGGGCCCGGACACCCACGTGCCGGTCGCGTCGTCCTTCACTGCGCGGGTCGGCGGCCGCAGCGCCGTCATCAGCTCCAGTCCCGCGACCGCCGTGCTGCCGCGCGGGGTCAGCACCCGGGCGGCGTACGCGGACAGCACCCGGGCGAGTTCCGGCGGGGGGAGCTGGTCGGCGTCGCCCCACGAGCGGGAGTCGAGCGCGCCCCAGGGCAGCACGGCCAACTGCACGCACTGCCGCCGGTCGCCCTGCGCGGGCCGGTAGACCCTGGCCCACGGGCCGAACCCCCGCCGCGTCAACTGCCACTTGGCCTTCGCGATCTGCTTGACCACCTTGTGGTCCTCCGGCAGCCGCATCGCCCGCCGGTCCTCGAGCACCAGCGGCAGGCCGAGCTGTTCGGCGGCCGCGCCGGTCAGGACGATCAGCGGGTCGGAGTCCTTGCCCGAGCGGTGCAGCCGGCTCGCCCCGAGCTTGGCTTCCGCCAGCGTCCAGGCCACCAGCTCCGGCACCGTGCCGACCGGGCAGTCCAGGACCAGGCCGCCCGCGCAGTACAGGGAGCCGTCGCCGTCCAGCACGCCGAGCGGGCCGTGCGCGAACCGCGGATCGACCGCGGCCGGGACGGGCGCGGGCTTCGCGGTGGCCTTCTTCGCGGCCGTGGTCGCCGGGCGCGGCGCGGCGGCCGGAGCAGAGGTCGCAGGTGGGGGGGTCGGCTGGGTGTTCTCGTGGTTCGTCATGGCCGCAGCGTCGGACACCGGGCCGGTGGACAGCGATGGCGCTTGCTTCGGCCGCGGTGCATCGGTCGGCGGTGCCGGGGCTTCTTGAATAGGCGCGGGCGCGCCGTGGGGGGCGGGGTAGAGCTCGGCGAGCTGCTGCAGCAGCCGCGCGTATGCGTCGCGCTCCGGTGGGCGGGGTTCGGTCTTGCCGGATTCCCAGGCGGAGACAGTGGCTCTGCGGACCCCCAGTGCGGTGGCCACCTCGTCGGTCGTCAGCCCGTGTGCGGTGCGCAGCCGTTTGCGTTCCGCCGGTGGCGGTAGCCAGGCGCGGGACGCGATCAGCGCGTCGACCGCGTCGAATAGTTCGGACATGGAACACCTCCTGACTTCATCCTACCCCCCGAAGCGTACGTATCGCGTACATTCTGCGTACGAATCGCGTACGCTTATGAGTGGTGGTGCTGATGCGCTGCCAGATCACGAGGAGGATCCGGTGGCGGGATCGGGCGACATGCCAACTGCGCTGTCCGAGCGCGAGCACTTCGAGGTCCTGAACCAGGTCATCCTTCCGGTGGCGACCCGTGGGGCGGTGCGCCAGCAGCGGCCGGTCGTCGTTGTCGTGGCGGGCCAGCCCGGGGCGGGCAAGACGGCGATCGCTGACCTCGTTCAGACGGCGCTCGACCGTCGCGGCGGCGCGGTACGCGTGGGCCGGGACCTGTACAGGGCCGCCCACCAGCGCTACGCGGGCCTGCTGGCCGCCGACGTCCGCACAGCCGGAGCGCTGGTCCGCCCGGATATCGCGCGCTGGCAGGCCGCAGTCGAAGACCGCGTCCGCGCAGGGCGCTTCGACGCCGTGGTGGAGTCCGCGCTCGCCGACCCCGAAGGCTTCCGTGCCGCCAGCCTCGCCTACCGGGCCGCAGGCCACCGGATCGAGGTGGTGGCGCTGGCCACCGCGGAGGCGTTGAGCCAGCTCGGCATCCTGGACCGCGTCCTCACAGCGGGCCGGTACGTGGCCTGGGACAACCACGACCGCTGCGCGAAAGGGATGCTGGCCACACTGGCAGCGATCGAAGCTGAGCAGCTCGCCGACCGTGTCACCGTGGTGCGGCGCGACGGCACGGTCGTGTACGCCAACGAGTCCGCCCCTGGCGGCGGCTGGCGGCGCCGTCCGGCGGCAGCGCAGGCGGTGCGGGGTGAGCGCGCCCGGCCCTGGACCGCCCCGGAGACGGCCGTCTTCCGCCGCGCCCTGGCCGCGACCGACCGGCGTGTGCACACCGAACTTGCGGGCGACGACCGGTGCCTGGCGGTGCAGCGCGACAGCGAGCGCGCCGCCGCCTGGTCCGAGCCGGTCCGCCGTATCGCCGGACCCGCCACTGTCCCGCCCGGTGTCCACTACCACCGACTGTCCGCCGATGAGCACCGGTGGATCTTCGACGAGCTGATCGCACCGACGGTGCTGCGCGGCGCCGTGGAGCGGGAGCACCCCCGTGCTGTGTACGTGGTCGGGCAGCCCGGGGCAGCCAAGACCCAGGCCGCGTGGATGGTGCGCCGCGCGATGCGGTCCGGGACGGTCCACCTGGCCGGTGACGACTTCAAGGCCGCCCACCCGGACTACGGGCAGCTGCTGCGGACCGACCCGCGCGGCGCCGGTGCGGCCATCCGTACCGACTACCGGGCCTGGTTCACCCGAGCCGAGCAGTTCGTACGGGACCGGTGCGCCGACGTGGTCATCGAGGCCGCACCGGGCAGCGCCGACGAACTCCTGGACGGGGCACTGCGGTTCTCCGAGGCCGGTTACCAGGTGGAGCTGGTGGTACTGGCCGTGCGGGCGCCCGACAGCCGCCTGGCCACCGCGCTGCGCTACGCCCGCGCCCTCCAGGCCGGAATCCCTGCACGGTTCACCACCAAGGCCGGGCACGACCGCTGCTACCGCGGCGTGTCCGACACCGTGGCGGCTGCCGCAGCGCACCCGGCAGTCACGGCGGTCACGGTGATCCGCCGGGACGGCCGCGCCCTGCTGCGCCAGGAGCGACCGGCCGCAACCGGACGCGCCTCGTGGGCACTGACGGCCGAACGCCTGCGCCCCTACACCGACCAGGAGGCCGCCGCGTTCCTGCGGCTGCACCAGGGCCTGCGGCGGGCCCTGCCCCAGCACCGCGCCGAACTGGACGGCATCGCCGCCCTGGCCCGCCCGCTACTGCCCGCCGGGCTGCAGCCCTCCCCGATCCCCGCGTCCCAACATGCGGTGCGGCTGCTGCCGGTGGCGACCCGGGCAAGCCGCTACGACTCCAGCTCCCTCAGCCGCGCCGCGTAGAGCTCCGCCAGACGGGAGCGCTCGGCCGGGTCGGCGTGGGGCAGCCGGTCGAGGTCGGCGAACGTGGCCTCCCGGTCGGCCGTCCACTGCGCGATCTGCTCCTCGTCGGGTACCGGGGCCCGGCGCCCGGCGACGATCCGGGCGGTGTACCAGTTCAGGACGGCCCGGACGGCGTCGGCCGCCTGCTGGGCTTCGTCGCCCTCGCCTTCCAGGCCGGTGAAGTCGGGCTCGTGCGGTGTCCCGGTCACGGCAACCCCCTTCTTTTTCGATCTTGGTGTCGGTCGGGAGCGGCCATTGTCCTCTCCGGACTCGCGGCGCGGCCGGTGCCGGGCACGCCGCGCGCATGCGCCGGGCGGGTGCCGTCGTCCGCGGGCCCGGGCGCTCTCCCCAACACAGCGGCAGCGGGCATAGGTTGGGGTGCAGGGATGATCACCGGGGGTGGGTGTGGCCGAGGGCCGGGACCTGAAAGCCGTGTTCGGCACGAACGACCGCGGCGTGGCCGCGACGGAGGCGTTCACCAACCGCCAGGCCCAGTGGGAGGCGTTCGCTGCCGCACTGACCGAGCACCTCCGGCAGGTCGCCGCGCCGGGCTTCGACCCGCAGGACCTCGAGGCGCCGCGGCGGAATCTGCTGGTCTTCCACGGCATCGGCGGCATCGGCAAGACCACGCTGTCGCGCACCATCGAGGCCGCGCTGGCGACCGACGACCGGCCCGCGCAGTGGGCCCGGCCTGCCTGGTCCGGCCCGCGGCCGCTGCCGGTGCGTATTGATCTGGCCCGGTCGGCCGGCACCGACTTCGAGCGCCTGGTGCTGACGATCCGGCTCGCGCTGACCGCGACGGGCAGGGCGCTGCCGGCCTTCGACCTGGCGTTGCGCCGCTATTGGGACGCCAATCACCCCGGGGAGCCGCTGGAGGACTTCCTGCGCCGCGGCGGGCTGAGCGCCCGGTTCGGGCAGGTCTTCCCCGAGCAGGTCCAGTCCGTGCTCGCCGACGTCGCTCAGGCCCTGATGCTGCCCGGCACCGTGGGCGCCGCGGTCGGACAGGTCACCGGCGCGCTGACCCGGGCGCTGCGGGAGCACCGGCAGTCGGTGCGGGCGCTGGCCGGCTGCGCCCGCCTGGCCGACCTGCTGGAGGCCGAGCCCACCGTGGACGCCCTGTCCTACTACCCGCACCTGCTCGCGTACGAGGTCGCGCAGCTACCCGCGCGCGCCGCGGTGACCCCGGTGGTCCTGCTCGACACGTTCGAGGACACCGGGGACCGCACCCACCGCGACCTGGAACGGCTCATCCAGCGGGTGGTGTGGCTGATGCCGAACGTGTTCTTCGTCGTCACCGGCCGGAACCGCCTGCAATGGGCCGACACCGCTCTGGCCGGGCAGCTGGACTGGACCGGGCCGGTGGCCTGGCCCGGCCTGGCCGACAACGCGGGGGCCCGCGGGCGTCAGGTCCTGATCGGAGATCTCGCCCCCGAGGACTGCCAGGACCTGCTGGCCCGCCGCCTGACCACCGGCGGCCGGCCCCTCATCGACCGCGGCATCCGGGAGGTGATCACCGCCCGCTCCCACGGCCTGCCGCTCTACCTGGACCTGGCGGTGATGCGGTTCCTGGAGCTGCGCCGCACCGGCCGCACCCCGCAGCCGGCCGACTTCGACCACGACTTCCCCGCGCTGATCGCCCGTACCCTGCGCGACCTCACCGGCCCCGAACGGCACGTCCTGCGCGCGGTGTCGCTGCTGGACGCCTTCGACATCGACCTGGCCACCCAAGCTGCGGGCCTGGACCGGCAAGGCCCCGCGGTCCGGCTGGCCGAGCGGCCCTTCGTCGGCGAAGACGCCCTCGCGCTGTGGCCCTACCACCTGCACGGCCTGGTCCGCTCCAGCATCCGGCAGGCCGACGACGCCACCGACGACAGCTGGACCCCCGACGACTGGCACGCCGCGGCCCAGCGGGCGTTCACCGCGCTCGGGCAGCAATGGCACACCGCGCCCGGGGACCGCAGGCTGCTTGTCGGCTGCCTGCGCCAGGGCCTGCACCTGGCCCGCGACCACCGCCTCCCGCCCGGCTGGCTCACCGACGCCGCCTGGGCCTACGTCGACGACTCCGTGTGGGAGCCGTTGGCCCCCTCGCCCGGCCCCGACCCGACCCGCACCACCACCGACACCGACGCGGCCGCGGCCGCGGGCGTGGAAGTGGGAGTGGAGAGCGGCCTGGTCACGCCGGCCGACGCCGTGGTGGAGCTGCTCAGCGCCCTCGCCCGCCGGCAGCACGAACACCGCGAGCGCACCGCCGACCGGCTCGCCGCCGTCACCGCCACCGGCCTGCTACCTCCCGAACTCGCCGACATGGCGGTGTACTACCTGGCCAAAGCCCAGCGCGACCTCGGGCGCAACGAGGACTCGCGCCGCAACATGGCCGCCGTCGTCGCAGGCGGCGGCCGCCGCGCCGCTGCCGCCCGGCGCGGCCTGGTCCATCTCGCCCGCGCCGCCGGCGACTTCCCCACCGCGCTCGAGGCCGCGCAGCACCTGGGCTGGGAAGGCCGCCAGCAGCGCGTTGTGGGCGATCTGTGGTGGCCCCAGGGCGACATGGCCCGGGCCGCCGACGCCTACAAGGGCGCCCGCACCGAGGCCGAGCAGCACGCCGTCACCGGCGAGGCCGCCATCGCGCAGTCCATGCGCGCCCTCGTTCTCGCCTTCGCCGACCCCGACTCCGCTGTCGGCGAGCTGGACCTGGCCGAGCAGCTCCTGCGCGGGCACCACCAGCGCGCCACTGCTTTCACCATCCGGATCGCCGGGCTCGTCCGCGACGCCGGCGCTGTCGGCAGCGGCATCGACGACCGTGCCCGGCTGTTGCGTACCAAGGTCACCGACGCCGGGCTGGCCGGCTCCCAGACCTTGCGCGACCTCGAGCTGGCGGTGTGCTTCCACTACGCCGTCATCGGCAACCGCAACGACCTCCAGGCGGCCATCTCCCGGCTGCACGGGCTAACCGCGGGCGGCGGCTACGCCTACTACACCGACATCGCCCACTTCATGGCCGGCCACCGCCTCCCCGAGCAGCCCGCCTCCCGTGCCCGATGGCTGGACGGCCAGCGGACCACACGCACGCGCTGGCAGGCACTTGTGGCCGCACGGCGCGACGGCACCTGAACCGGCACAGGCCGGTGCTAGAGGTCGAGGACCGCGCGCAGCGCCTGGTCGACGCGCTCCATGACGGCCTGGTCGACCAGTCCGAGGCATTTGCCGTCCTCGAAGCGTGCGACGCGCAGCTGCTGGAGGTTGACGGCGACCGCGGTGCACGGCAGCGGATCGCTGATCACCACGGACATGGCCGTGTCCGGGTAGCGGCCCGAGGGGTGCAGCACGATCGCCAGGACGGCGCCGTAGGTGGTCTCCAAGCCGTCCAGCGAGACCACCAGGACGTTGCGCCCGTCGGTGAGGGTCCAGATCTCCCCCCGCTTCACAGGGTGTCGCCCTCGCCGGCCAGGTCGTCGCCCAAGCCGAGCGCAGCCAGCTTTTGCGCGGCGTCCAGCACCGCCTGGCGGCGGGCGGCGCGCACGATGTAGGCGTTCAGGCTCAGCCCGGCCGCTTTCGCACTGGCACGGATCGAAGTGTCCAGGTCATCAGGAATGCGCAGCGTCATCACAGACATGCCACCACTTTAGCCACCACCATCTGGTTGCACCATCCGCTACCACGCTGGCCTCCGTACGCCGACCGCTCGGTCTCCCCCCCGGGCCCCACCCCGCAGCCCACCGGCTCGGCCACCAGGCACACGGGATGTCTGACCTGCGCCGTAGTCTGACTCCGTGGCCGATATCGAATTCCCGTCCGAACTCGTGGACCGCCAGCGCGCCGCCGACCAGGCATGGGCTGCGCTGGAAGCGCATCGCAAGCAGGTCGACGGCCAGCGCCGCCAGGACACCCCGGACACGCCCGGCAGGCCTGCGTGGACCGCCCGCCCGATGCGGCCGTGGACGAAAACTGAGGACGCCGAGCACCAGCGCCTGATGACCGCGGCCGTCAGCGCGCAGGAAACCCTCCGGGCGGCGCTGGCCGGCGCCCGGCTCAGCCCGGACGCGGCCACCGTGCAGGGCCTCAAGAACGCCGCAAGGGCCGAGCGCCCGGCGGTGTGACCCCGCCGGGCGGCGCCCGGCGCCGCCGCCCCACGGCCGTGACCCGGGCGTGAGAGCGCATCGTCCGGGCCGGTGGTGATAGCCGGCCGCGCCTTCCCGCGCTCGGGCCCCCGCAGCCCGCCTTCGGCGCGACGGCCACAGAGGCGTTGTTCCTTACCCGCGGCCCGGTTCGGCGGTCAGGGAGTCGAAGGTCTTGCTCATGAGCAGGTCGGTGGCGCCGGGCTGCTCGACCATGGAGTCGTGCAGGTCCGCGAGCAGCCACAGCACGAAGGTGTACAGGAGGGCCTCCTGCGGCGCGATCGCCCCGAACTGGTCCCGCCAGCCCACCGCGTCCATGCCCATGGACGCGGCCATGAGGACGCCGGTGGCCATCGGCACCTGGGCAGGGTCGGCCATCTCAAAGTTGGGGAGCTTGCGGATGACAGCCGGGATCAGGTCACGCAGCGGGTCGAGCTGGTCGTCCTGCCCGCCGTCTCCCGGGCCGATGATCTGCGCGGTCAGCACACCGATCAGGAAGACCGTGCCCCGGGCCACTTCGTCCCGGCCGTGGCTCTTCATGGCGGCCTGGATACGCTGCTGCGCCTGCCAGCGCGCCTTCGCCGGGGTGCGCTTTTCTAAGAGCCGGTAGGAGTCCCATGCTGCGCGGACGGCCCCGTCCGCGACTATCGCGTCACTGGTCATCCACCGACCGTAGCGGGTTCGAGGAACTGCGACGAAGCCGCCCGCACCGCAGATCGCGCTCGGCGGGCGTCCGGCCGCAGAGCGCGGGGCGGTGAGCTGGCGGACTGATTGCGCCGCCTGTCGACGGGTCATCCGGGTGCGTGCACCGCTTGATCGACATCGCCCATTGGCGCAGGCCGGGCTGGTGGGGGTGTCGGCTCGGCCTGCGGGGCCCGGGGGTGCGGCTTAGCCTGCGGTTGGGGGCCGCCAACGGGAAGGGACGGCCATGCCGCCGATCTGGAGCGGGACGATCACGTTCGGGCTGGTCGCGATACCTGTGAGGGTCCAGCCCGCGGTCCACTCGCACAGGGCCGCTTTCCGGCAGATCCACAAGGACGACCACGGGCGGGTGCGGAATCGGAAGGTGTGCGAGCTCGAGCTCGAGCTCGACGACGGCAGTGCGCAGCCGCTCGGGCCGGAGGAGATCGGCAGAGCGTACGAGGCCCCGGACGGGACGCTGGTGCCGCTGTCGGACCAGGAGCTCGACGACCTGCCGCTGCCCACCGCGAAAACGGTCGAGGTCAGCGGCTTCGTCGACCTGGGCAACGTGCCGGGCGAGCAGTTCGGTGCCCCCTACTTCCTCGCGCCGGCGAGTCCGGCGGCGAACAAGCCGTACGTCCTGATGCGCGAGGCCCTGGCCCGGGCCGGGAAAGGCGCCGTCGGGAAGCTCGCCTTTCGCGGGACCGGCGAGGCCCTGGCCGTGGTCCATGCGCAGGGCGACGTCCTGGTCCTGCACCGGCTGCACTGGCCCGACGAGCTGCGCAGCGCTGACGACGCCGCTCCCCGCGGACAGGTCGACCTGTCCGACGAAGAGGTCCAGGCGGCGCTGGACTACATCGGCGCGGTCGGCGACGTCGACATGAGCGAGATGCACGACGAGTACGCCGCGGCGGTCCAGGAGCTGCTGACGGCGAAGGCCGAGCACAAGGCCCCGCCGACCCCGCAGATGCCGGAGCGAGAGGAGGCCGGAGTCACCGACCTGATGACCGCGCTGCAGCGCGCGGCGGAGCAGGCGAGGGCCGATCGCGGCGAGGATGCGCAGGTCCACCCGATGGAAGGCCGGCCTCCGGCGAAGAAGAAGACCGCCAAGCGCGCCACGAAGAAGGCGTCGACCAAGAAGACGACCCGGAAGAAGGCCGGCTGACCCGGCGGCCCCGGTCACGCCGTACACCGCGGAGGTCGTGCGGGAGGCGGTCCGCCCGGCCCGTTCATCAGCCGGCCACGCGCCGGGCCGATGGCCCAGCGCAGCACTTGAGGTGGCAGGGGTGCCGGGTGCGTCAGATGTGGATCTGTCCGACGCTGTGTACGAGTTGCGACAGGGTGTGCAGGATGCCGTGACCGAGCTTCGTCGGTGCGATCAGCACCCCCAGGGCCAGCACGATGACCGCGGAGAGTTGTTCGTCGGTGCGGCTCCTGGCCTGGGTGCGACGGCGTAGCCGTAAGACAACAATGACGGCCAGCAGCAGCGTCACGTTGATCGTCAGCATCCGCCCACCTCCTGCCGTGGTCACCGCTTTCGCGGTGCTGATGCGATTCCGGCTTGAGCATGGCGCCGGCCGCCACCCGCAGCTCGGGGAACTAGTGGTGCTGCCTCAAACTCCACGCATAGTGGCTAATACCGCCTTCTTGCGCTGCGACAGAGACGTCCAATTCGGAGGTGGGCTGACCTCGGCGGCCCTCTTGGTCACCCGTACGCCGCACCGTCACCGCGGGAGCAGCTCGCCCGGCTCGCTCATCGGCCAGCCGCTGAAGCGCCCGTGCGCGGGCGCGGTCCGGCGCCGCCTCCCGCGCCACGCGGGCCTGCATCTGCTCGAGGGCGGCTTGGCCGTCGCCGAACTCTTCTTCCGGTTCCCGGCGAGCCTGCAGCATCTGGTCCTGCCGTTCGATGGCGGCGCGTACGGCTGGTGCGAGCCGGTCGCCGTCCCCGGGCCGAGCGGCCTGGTGGGCGGCGAGCGCCTGACGGTAGCCGTCCGATGCGTCCTCGCGGGTGCGCACCGGCCCGGCCGACTCCGGTAGGGCAGCCGGGGACACGTCGACGGCCGGTGCGGAGATGTGGGTGCCGGGCGGCAGGACGCGGATGCTGCGGACCGCTTCGCGGCCGGCCGCCTGGTTGGCGAGCGCGATCAGGCGGGCGGTGCTCATGCGCAGCTGGGTGGCGTAGGCGGGCGACTCGGGCAGCAGGTCCAGGCCGCCGGTGCCAGCGTCGAACCCCACGGCCCGCACGTGCGCCGCGAGGTCGGGCGCGATGGCCGGCCACTGCTGCAGCACAGTTCCGCCGGCAGCCGGGATCTCCCAGGCCCGCTCGGTGACGAGCTGCTGGAACGCCGCCGCCAGGCCGAGCGGTTCGCGGCCGTTGCCGCGTACGGATCGGCGAGTGCGGGCGCGTCCGGGCTTGCCCGCCCCGGGCTGCTCGCCGCGCTTGCGGGCGCCTGCCTTGGCAGCCTGCAGCGCGACCCGGGCCAGGTCCACCCCGGACGGCGCCGTCGACGTCGCGTCCTCCGGCGACGGCGCGCCGAAGGCGGGGTCGGAGCTGGTCACTGCTGCCCCCTGTCGATGCCGAACGTGCTCAGCGACGTCATGGAGGCCAGCTGCCGGGCCCGGTGGACCAGGGTGCTGCCGTAGATGCGCTCCGCGGCCGCCGGGCCCCACCACTCCATGGCCATACTGATCAGCGACGTCTCGCCGGACATCAGCTCCGCGGCCGCCGCCTTGCGCATCTCCGCGACCTCGGCTGCGGTCAAGTCCTGCGGGCCCGAAAGCTCCGGCAGCCCCGGCTCGTTGCCGGCCGGCAGTGTGGGTGCGAAGGCCTCGCCGAGCAGCTGGTCGACCTCACGCCGCACAGCGGCGCTGCGCGGCGCCTGCCAGGCGCTCTCGCTGCGTTCTTGCTGGTCACGGACCTGCTGGATGCGGTTCTTGCGGGCGGCATCGACGGCGGCGTTGCGGTGGTTGACCTGCACCTGGCGCTGCTGCCTGGTGGTCCAGCCGGGCATGGTTGCCATGCCGCGCATCCGGGCGGCCAGGAAGCCCGAGGCGCGCCGTACGCCACCGGGCGGCTCCTGTCGCAGGTCCAGGGCCGCCAGGACCTCATCTGCGCTCCAGCCCGCGTCGCAGACCTCGCCGACCGCCCACGCGATCCGGTCCTTGTCGGCCGGACGCAGCCACGGCACCCGCCGCATCAGCTCACTGGCCAGCACGAACCGCTGCCCGACGCGGTTGCGCTTCCGCGGCCCGCGCTTGGCCTTCTTCGGGTGAGACGACGTGCGCTGCCCGCTTGCGAGCTTGTCCTCAGAGGGGTCAGGGGTACTACCGGCAGTGGAAACAGCTGAGGTACCACCCTGCATTGGGGTGCAACGGCCATCGCCCAAATCGGTGTCGCCGACGACTTCCTGAGCGCCGGTCACAGCCTGCGGCGAACCCTCTACCGGTGGCGGCAGCGAGGCCTTCGCCGACCGCCTCGAGGGCGCCTTCTTCCTCGGCTTGCGAACCTTCCGGGCCGCCAGCTTCGCCAGCTTCGCCATCAGCGCCCGGCCCGCATCGGAGATCCCGGCCACCGCCCGCGTGTAGTCCGGCGCCGCCTCGTGCCGCTGCACCGTGCGGATCCCCAGCGCCGCGTCGAACACCGGCGGGATCACCAGCACGTACTCGCTGGCCAGCCGCTTCCCGCCCTCCTCCCGCGTGCCCAGGGCGACCCAGACCAGCAGGCCGGTCTCCCGCAGCATCTGCAGGTGGTACTTCACCATCCGCTTCTTCAGACCGGTGCGCTCCATCAGGAACTCGATCCCCGGGCGGCACTGGATGAACGCGGCCAGCTCCTGCGCGATGAGCAACGTCGACGGGCCGAACCCGACCGCCCCGTCCTTGCGGTGCCGGCGCGGCACGTACAGCCCGCTGCCCGCCACCCAGTACACCGCCTGCATCCAGGAGTACCCGTCGCCCGCCAGCCGCGACGACGTCGTCGACAGCCACTGCGAGGCCTCCGGCACGAACAGCTCCGGGAGCTCCGCCAGCACGTCGACCACGCCGTCGACCGGCAGGCCGGGACGGCGCGGCGACGGAACCCGCACAGCGACCATCGCCGCCGCGGCACTCACCGGCCCACCCGAGCCGACGTCGGGACACAAGTCATCCGGCGACCGTGGACCAGGACGCCTGTGAACAGAGCTCGACGAGCGCCGCAGCGACCGATCGCGCAGGCTGTCCCGGGGACACCAGATCGTGTGATGTCCGCCACGACATGAACGTGACGACGCCGCTCGGATGGCTGAAAGCTGGGTTCGAGGACACGCCAGAACTGGCGCACTTCCTCGTGCGTGTGCAGAATGGCAACGCCTCCTCGTTAGCGAGGTCGGGCACAACGAAGTCCCTCGCGGTGCTTCGTGATCTCTTGCAAGATCGAAATGTTCGACCGGCGCCAACCGGACGAACCCTCGGAGAGTCGCCAAACTCTCCGGTGACATGTGGGTGTGAACGAGGGGCAGACTCGTCACACACCAGGGCGGCCTAGCCGCCCGCAGACCTATGACATCCCGGCCCCCTCACCAGCAGAGGTGCGGACCGGGATGTTCTGCGTTTGGGCAACACAAACGCCCCGGCGAAGGGTCAGCAACGTGCGGCTGCTGACCCCACGGCGGGGTGCGGTGTTCTCGGTGCTCAACAGGAGTACGCTAAAGATCAACGTCGCACCTTCTCTCAAGGCTTGTGCGGCAGGCCGCCTGACCCCTCTCACAGGGTCCTCGGCCACGTGGTCCCTCCCGCCCGGAGGGGCCACATTCTTTTTTTGATCAAGTACGGGGGCCACTGTACCCCTCTGTGAACACCCTGCGTGCGTGAGGGTGTGACGTGTCGTCACCAGTCGAGCGGCCATGCACACCTTCTTCCAGCAGCCGGGAACTGAACCTATCCGTGTACGACGTAGTTCGCTGCAAACCTTCTTGTGCGCATTGCTGGCCTCGGGGACTTCGGTTGCGCTGAGCCCCACTTCTTAAGTGCTCAATCAAGGGCGTCTGCCCGTTCCGCTAGCGCCAGAAGTTCGCGTGGTGCGTTCGGGCCGGCGATCAGCACCAGTTCACGGATGGTCGCGCGCGACGCGTGGTGGGTCTGGATCGTCTCGGGGGCTACGGCTTCTGCGCGCAGCAAGCAGTCGAGGGCCTCGCCTCCGTGGCGCCTCTGCGCGTGCGCTCGCCCCAGGTCCATCAGCAACCGCCCCTGGCGTTCGGGCGAGAGATCATCGGCCTCGACACCGAGACCGATGTCCAGAGCTTCGCCAGCGTCACCGAGGTCGACGGCGGTGCTTACGGCTTGGATCTCAACGTTGACGGGGCCGAACTCCAGGTTGAAGTCATTGCGGTTCTCACCCAGTCGGGCTGCGATGGCACGAGCCTTTGCGATCTCCTCCTTGGCTTCGGTGCGGGCGCCCGAGCGCGCGTGGACCAGGGCAAGCGCTAGGTGGAGGGAGCCGAGAACGGACAGGGCTGGCGGGGTGTCGACAGCCTGGGCTTCCAGTGCGTTGATCGCGGTCCGGGCTGCGTGCTCAGCCTGGCCGAGGCTCCGTAGCCGTACGAACGCTTGGACCATGCGGAAGACGCTGGCGCAGACGTGGAGCGGGTCCCCCGACCGCTCTGCCGCGAAGACCGCGCGGTCGGCTGCCACCCAGGCTGCGTCGGCTTCGTCCTGCCGGACGAATGCGGCGGACAGCGCCTGATAGGCCCGGGAGAGCAGCAGGTGCAGCTCGGTCCTGTGCTGTTCTTGGGCAGTGCGGGCGACGCGCTCGAGCTCGGGGAGCAGACCGCCAGCGAGGGTGCTGACCTGCGCGAGCTGACCGGCGTGGGTGAGTTCCCACAGGTCGTCGATGTCGCCTCGCAGTGCGTCCAGCGATCGATCTGCCTTTTCGCCTGTGCCGGACAGCAGGGTGGGCAAGGCGGGGTGGCCGGAGATCAGCCGCCGGGTTTCGTCCAGGTCGTTGGACAGGGACAGCGGGGCGGGCGCTGATGACTGCCCCCCCAGCTCTGCTGGCGCACCGGGCCGCAACTGCTGTACGGACACTCCCAACTCGTCAGCGAGTTGCTGGAGCAGGTCGACGCGCTGCACAGGTTGCACCCCGCGCTCTACCTGCGACATCCAGCTGCTCGTCTTGCCGAGTGTCGCTGCGAGTCCAGCCTGAGTGAGGCCTCGCTCCTTGCGGAACTTCTGGACGCGCTGACCGAAGGCGCGGTCAGCCGGGTCGACGTCTCTTCCAGTCGGCTTCATCACCCCTCCGATCCGGGGCGCTTGCTGAGGTCGGCCTGCTCGTGGAGGAACGTCACCTCAGTCCTCTCCAGGAACTGCTCGCGGGCCATCAGGAAGTGCTTGGTGTGCGCCTCGTCCTCGTGCGCCTGGAAGGCCGCCTGGTCGGCGTAGAGCTCGTAGAAGACCCGCACTAGCGGTTCATCGACTGGCGTGTGCACGGCGTAGACGAGCGTGCCGGGCTCCGTGCGAATACCAGCTGCCGTCTGTCCGACCAGGTCATCGAACTGCTGGGCAGCGGCAGTGTCTCGCAGGGTGAAGCGCACTACCAGTGCGTATCCGCTGGGCACGGGGCTGCCTCCCTCTCTCTGTCGTGTCATCACGGACACATTCTCACACTAGACGCCACAGTGCGAGCTAGCACCATCAGTGTTGACTAGCACTCAAAGTGCTACTACCTTCTGGGGTGGCGCCTGGACCTCCCCTCGCGGCGAGGGAAAGCAGCGCTCGTTCCTTGAGAACTCCATAGCGTGATCCACCACCGTTCGAGGGCTGTGGCCATGCCAACCCGAGGTGAGTGGAAACCCGTCGTGAGGCGCCATTACCGCTGGTGGTGGCAGCTCGGCACGGATTCTGACCCGTCAGATGCTCATTACTGGCGGCGAGTTCGGAGGGCCGACAGCCCACGACGTTAAAGAACGACGCGGCACAACTTGATCGCCTAGCGCACGTCCGGATGGACCTCCCGGCCGGTGCCCGCGATCCGCGTCTGTATGAGGTCTGGCACCCACTCAGGGTGTCGCGCAGCTTTCGCAGCCGTTCCTGTGCTGCCTGTCTTCGCCGCCCGCACTATCGGGGCGGCGCTGGCGGGGGGATGCAGGACCGACGCACAACATGGCGAGGCCCCTGGGACCCTTCGTCGTCGGCCGCACCAGCCCAGCCAGTCACTTCGAGAGGAGATCCACCTCATGAGCCGCACCACCTCCACCGACCTGGACGCCGAGACGCTGGCGCTGCTGGACGCGATCGACGTCCCGCTGCCGGACTTCTGCGTCGATTGGGACATCCTCTTCGGGACGCCGCTCGAGATGTACGAGGCCGGCCTACTGGAGCACGAGAAGCTCGCGGGCCTGGACGACCTCGCGGCCGCCGACGCGATCCAGGCCCGCCACGACCGCCTGCTCGCGGCCGCCGACATCGCCTCGGACGACCCGACCATCGCGCAGCGCGTCCGCGAGGTCCTGGTCGACGCGCTCATCCCCTTCGCCCCGCAGCTGCTCCCCGCCCGCACGTCCACGCCAGCCGCGAGCGAGACGGCGGCCGCGGCGTGATCCCCGACCTGAGTCCGCGCCAGGCCTTCCTCATCGTGGCCGTGGCCACCGGCGTGATGTCCGCCCTGACGCTCACCGCGCACCTCATCGGCGCCGGCCCGCTCCTGCTGTGCCTCATGGCCGCCGCCTCACCCGCCCAGCTCGCCCGGTCCTGACCTCTCCCCTCGCCGCCACCCGCAGGTGGCGGCGGTAGAAGCGGCCAGATCCAACAGGTTGCCCAGTCGCCCGCCGTACCGCCTCGAGCGGCCCGGTGGGCGGTGGGGAGCCCGCAGGAAGCACCGCGCTCCATCGATCCCCGATCCGGCAGGAGAGCACATGAAGTCCCTGGTCCACCCCACCTACACCGACATCACCAGCCATCGAATCGGCCCGCTCCGGGGGCAGCACAGCTCGCACCCGACAACCGAGGCCGAGGCGCACCGCACGCTCGGCGCGAACACCTTCATCGGCTTCACCCCGGTCGTCTACACGACGAACGCCCGCGGGGAGCGGCTGGTCAACCGGGACGGTCGCCCGATGTCGATCGCGACGCTGCACGGCAGCGGCGGCGTCTTCTGCATCTTCGAGTTCCAGGAGTCCTGACCCGCCTCCTGCTGCTGCCTGTCGCCGCCGCCCTCACCAGGCGGCGGCGGCAGGGGGCCGGCAGGCCCCGAACGCGACGACGACCCCGGGGGGCAACCCGGGGTCGTCACAGGTCGCGGCCCGTTTCCTGACACAGAGCGAGGTACGACCTTGACCACGATCGTAGCGGCGCCCCCCGCCGCCATCACCCACTCCACCCTCCCCTTCCCCCGCGTCCTCTTCCCGGCCGTGACCGCCGGGATCCTGGAGGACTTCGAGGAGGAAGACGAGAAGCGCGGCTACGAGGACGCCGACGACGCGTTCTGGTCCGTCGTCCGCGGCGCGCTCAACGACGCCTGCCCCATCTGCGGCCTGTGGAGCTGCAACCGGGTCGGCTGCGTCGGCGGGCAGACCGCCCCGCAGCTGGCCCCGGTCGGCGCCTCCGGCCAGTGCAGCGTGTGCGGCCACCGGTACGAGGGCTGGGACGGCGGCGTCTGCGACGCCTGCCAGAACGTGGGCCGCTGATGCCGGACTGGACCCTCAACGGCGACTACAGCCACGAGCCCGAGGAGACCGAGCCGCCCGAGCAGCCGGCTCCGCACAGCGAGTCGCCCGGGTCGGGCGAGTAGCCCACTTCCCGTCAGGACACCAGCCCTGTCTCACATATCCCGGGCCCGCGCCGCCTGCTACGCCGCGGCGCGGGCCCTTCACCGCTACGGCCCGGCCCACCCGGCCGCCCGCGCCCTGCTCGACATCGCCGCAGCGTCGGCGGCCCGAGCGTGGGACGCCGGTCACCGGGTCACCGACCTGCACCGCTACCCGGCGGCCCCAGCCCGGGCGCCGCGCTTCGCAGCCCGAGGAGCCAGGCGATGAGCCTGTACGACCGGATCATGACCATCACCGACGGCGACACCGCCACGCTCAAGGCGACGTACGCCGCGCAGGGCGCCGCCCGGGCCGCAGCCGAGAGCGGCCACCCCGGCCTCGCCGCTGTTGCCGCGGTCGGCGGCGCGCTGTTCGCCGCGGTCGACACCGTGATGCACATGCCGAAGGCGGCGCCCGGCAGCTACGCCGACTTCGGCACCGACTGACTCGCCGCAGCCCTGCGCTGCCCAGTCGCGGCTCGCCTCACAGGGGGCGGGCCGCGGTGGAGAACGCAGGGACCAGCCGCACCAGCCGCTCGGTCCGCACCTCAACACCGCCCAGCACCGAGGGAGTTCCCCATGGCCAGCACGTGCACGCACACCCCGACCTGCCCGACCGCGGACAGCCCCGACCGTGAGGCCGCGGTGACGGTCGCCTGTCACCCCGAGCAGGGCTGGAGCCTGCTGTGTAACTCGGTCGTGGTCTTCGAGGACACCGGGGACCTGCTGCCCGACGGGCAGATCGTCGCCCCGCACCGGCCGGTCGGCTCCGACACCGGCGTGGACGACCTGTTCCTCCGCTACATGGCCGCCTTCGAGGCGTCGCAGAACCACTGCGCCGCCTGCCCGGCCTGCCAGGGCAATGCCCCCTGCCCGGTCGGCGCCCCCGTCCACGACCTGTTCCTCGAGCTGCACGAGCAGTACCACGCCCGTGCCCGCCGTCGCGGGGCCGGCCTCGCCGCCGCCTGAACCGGCTCCCCCGCAGCCCTGCGCTGCCTGCCCCGCCGCCCGGCCCCGGGGCGGCGGGGCGGAGAACGCAGGGACCCCCTGGTTCTGTCCGGCCCTCCCCGAAGTCCTGGAGGACTCGATGATCATCGTTCTGCCCGTTCTGCTGGTCGCGGCCGTCGCCGCGTACGTGTCCTGGCGCATGGACGCCCGGATGCCGCTGGCGATCAGCACGGTCGTGCTCGGCTACGCGCTGGCCACCTCGCCCCTGGCGGGCGGCATCAACGCGTTCGGCGCGGGCGTCGGCAACGCCGTCCACGACGCCAGCAACCACACCCAGTCCGGCACCACGGCGCCGGCGGGCTACTCCACCACCCGCAGCCGGTGACCTGCCGCCTGCCTGTGGCGCCGGGCCCGGCCCGGCACCGCGGGGAGGTGACAACCCCCCAGACCTGCGTCAACCCCGTCCCGCACCCTCTGAAAGGACCGCAATGAGCGAGAGCGACGGCGAGAAGCTGTCCGGCAACCTGGCCCAGCTCGTCCAGCAGCTGGAGAAGATCGAGTTCAAGACCGACCGGGACCTCTACCAGTACGCGCGGATCCTGCGCGCGATCGGCCTGGAGCTGCACATGCGGGTCTCGATGGACGCCGACATGGTGTCCGCGATCCTCAGCCAGTACAAGGGCAAGTGGTACACGTTCGGCGTCCAGTCCAAGATGCGCGCCAAGCTGGTCGGCGCGCACCTGCGGACCGGCGGGAGCGCGGCGAAGGTGCTCGGCCTGTCCGGCATCAAGATGTACGCGTCCTTCGTCAAGCACTTCGTGCAGCCCGAGATCGAGGCGGAGCGCAAGGCCCGCGAGGGCAAGGGCGCCAAGAAGCCCGGCTTCGCCATCGGCGACAAGCCCAACACCGGCTCCGCCGGGCGCCCGGGCGAGGCCGGCGGGAGGGTCGCCTGATGGCCCGCCGCGCATCCCAGACGTCGAAGATCGACACCCGCACCGATGAGGAGAAGACCTCCGACCGGCAGCTCTACTTCACCTACGGCAGCCCGTGGGCCATCACCTTCGGCGCGCCCATCCTGGTGGAGACCGCCCACGCCGTCCTCGCCCAGCAGCCCACCTCCCTCGCCCTGGCCGCCCTCGCGGCCGCCGGCGTGGGCGCCGGGCTGACCAAGCTCGTGGCCCGGACGGACGAAGTCGCCAAGCGCGACAAGGACACCCGCGCCCTCCACCTCGTCAACGCCACCGCCATCACCGCCGGCACCACCCTCGGCACCGTCGTCGGCCTGGAGTCCAGCGCCACGATCGGCGGCTGGATGCTCGCCGGGATCTCGCTGTCGATCGGCAACAACCTCTGGTCGAAGTTCTACAAGAAGGGCGCAGCTGAGAAGGCTGGCGGCAAGTGGGGCGCACTGGAGAAAGAGATCGGGCTGGCCAAGCACGAACTGAAGGAGGCCAAGTCCAACGGCAAGGGCACCGTCATCGCCAAGGTCGAGGGCCAGAACGGGGCGACCGCCGACGAACTCGCCCGCCGGATCCCGGCGCTGGCGTCCGCGCTCCGGCTCGGGCAGGGCCGGATCACCCACACCGTCGACGACGACGACTCCGCCGACATCACCCTGCGCGTCCAGGTCGCCGACCTCCTCAAGGAAGGCACCAGGTGGCCCGGCCCGTCCGCGTTCGGCGCGGGCTTCGGCGACGTGCCCATCCAGATCGGCCGCTACGAGGACGGCGAGACGCTCAAGCTCAACCTCCCCGGTGTCCTGACCGACCCCCAGGAGGTCGCCGGCGGCGGCAACGTCGAGCACTGCATCGCGCAGGGCACCAACGGCGCCGGCAAGACCGTCGGCAACGCGCTGATCGTCACCGAGGGCGCCACCCGCACCGAGGTCAGCATCATCATCATCAACTGCTCGAAGTTCATGCAGGACTACGGGCACGTCCGGCACGCCGCGGACATGGTGATCGACACCGAGGCGACCGCCCGCCGCTTCTTCAAGCAGCTCCACACCGTCATCAAGGCCCGCGGCGACTACCTGGCCGCCAAGGGCCTGTCGAAGTGGAAGCCGGGCTGCGGCCTGAACTTCCTGCTGATCATCGGCGAGGAAGCCGCGGACTTCGCCGACGGCGAGGCCTACGCCAAGGTGCTGCGCACCCTGCGCTCCACCGGCGGCTGGTTCCTGTCGTCCATCCAGCGCGCCACGCACGACCAGATGGACACCACCGCGCGCTCCAACCACCCCGGCGGCATGGCCTACGGCCTCACCGACGGCGCGGAGGCGCAGTACATCCTGCCGCCCGAGGCGATCGAGGCCGGGGCGTTCCCCGGCTGGGGCAACCGCAAGCCCGGCTACCTGTACGCGGCGGGCATGGGCATCGCGCAGGAGCGGTGGGCGGTCACCGCCCGCACCTACGACGTCGACCGCCCGACCCTGGCGGCCGCCGTCACCGCGGGCCTGAACGTCCGCACGCCCATGGACGCCACGACCGCGGAGGCGTTCGGCCCGCTGTGGACCAACCGCACCTTCTACACCACCCCGCTGCTCGAGGGCGACGACAACGGCACCGGCGCCTTCCCGCAGAAGCCCGCCCACCCGCCCACCGTGGGCACGGCCTCCCAGCACACCGACACCGGCGAAGAGGAGGACGACGACATGGACATCGAGGTCGACGAGGACCTGCTGGCGAAGGAGACCGAGGACTTGGACGAGGAGCTGCGCCGGATCCTGGCCGAGGAGGACCCCGAGCCCGGCGAGTACGAGGACCTCGACATCGACCAGGAGGTCGCCCCGCCCGCGGACGACAGCCCGGTCTTCGAGCTGCCCGGCCTGGTCGCCGACACGCAGCGGATGGCCCCCGACGCCTGCCGGGACGCCATCCTGGCCCGCCTGGACCAGTGGTACCGCGAGGGCAAGGACAACTTCGAGCCCAAGGAGCTCAACGACCTGTGGATGGCGGTCGACCTGGCCGGCCAGCGCTCGTGGTGGAACCGCCTCAAGGCGCAGCTCCTGGACGACGGCGTCATCTCCAAGGACGACTCCGAGGACGGCTACGGCCGCTACGACCTGCTCCGCTCCCCGCTCGACGGTGACGCGCAGTAGCCGTGCCGGGGTGCGGACTGTTCGCGACCGCCGAACTGTCCGCACCCCGGGGTCCCTAAGGGATTCCGCAGAACATCCCGACTAAAAGTCGCGAACATCCCAGTTTGACCCTGGCGAACTGTTCGCCGAACACTCCCCGCGAACACTACGGAAGGTAATCGACATGGCTGCGCCGCACGTGGCCGGCCCGCCCGGACCCCGGCCCCCCGTCACCCAGCAGGACGCCGACGCCGCCCGCGTCTCGATCGACCACCTGGTCCGCGTCGGCGCCATCGTCACCAGAGCGCTGCTCGCCCTCGGCGGCGGCGCCCTGGTCTTCACCTGCGTCAACGTCACCCGCTTCGCCACCAGCCACGACATCCCCGCCTACATCGCCTGGATGCTCGACCCGCTCGCGTCGGTCGCCCTGATCACCGTGCTCTACGTCGACGGTGTCCTGGTCGAGCACGGCGGCACCTACAAGCCGTCCGGCTGGCCCGTCATGCTGCGCTGGGCAGCGGGGTTGTTCACCTGGGTCATGAATTGCTGGACGTCGCTGTACCCCGACGGCCGCGTCCACCCCGTCCCCCAGCACCCGGACGCCGGCGGCATCCTGCTCCACTCCGTCGCCCCGGCCCTGCTGATCCTGCTGTCCGAGGCCGCGGCCGGCTACCGCCGCTACGTCTCCGCCCGCCGCCTCGAACTGGCCGACATCATCGACCAGTTCGCGACCGCGGTAGCCGAGAAGAAGGAGAGCGAGGCCCGCCGCGCTCGGGAACTCCGCGACCGCGCGGACGCCGACAAGCGCGCTGCCGCAGAACGCGAGGCGGCCCGCGCCGCAGAAATCGAGGCCGCAGAACGCGAGGCGGCCCGGGAACGCGAGCGCCGGGCCGCGGAAATCGCGGCGGAACGCGAGCGGGTCGCACTGGCCGCGCAGGCCGCGGAAATCGAGGCGGAACGCGAGCGGCGCACCGCGGAGATCGAGTCGGCCCGGCGCCGCACCGAGGCCGAACTCGCCCAAGCTGCGCGGGACCGAGAGGCCGCCCGACAGGCGGAACTGATCAGGGCAGAAGCCCAGGCCAAGGCACTGCAGGAGAAGGCCGCAGCTGAGGCCCGCGCCCTGGAGGAGAAGGCCGCCGCCGAAGCCCGGGCCCTGGAGGAGGCCGAGCGGCTCAAGCAGCAGCGGGCCCTGGAGCGCGCCGCCGCCCGCGCGCGGGCCACCTCGGAAACCGCCTCGCAAAGTGGTGGTCGCCGCGCCTCGATTTCTGGCGGTGCCGCCTCGGAAACTGCCTCGCAAAACGGGGCCGCGCTCCTCGCAGTTCGCGAGACGGCCGCCTCGGAAACCGGCCGGGTGCCTCACGAAATCCGCGGGCGGCAGCGCGACGACGCCGAGCGGTACGTCGCGAAGTGCCTCCTGGACAACATCACTCCGGACCTGGACGGCCTCGCGCGCTACTACGGCAAGGGCGAGACCTGGACCGGCGACCGCGTACGCGCCGCCCGCCGGCGCCTCGCGGAAGAGCCCGGCTTCGAGGCGGCGGTCCGTGCCGCCGACCTCGAGGCGTTCACCACCAACGACAACAACGACGCGGTCGGCGCCGCCTGAGCGCCGACCCGCACGAGATGGAGGACGACATGAACCTGCACACCGACGAGCCCACCGGCGAGTTCACGCTCGGCTTCACCCCCGAGGAGCGGGACCCGCTGCCCCTGGCCGACACCGCCCCCGCCCACCCGACGACGATCCTGCGCAACAACCCGGACGACAACCCGGAGATGCTCGCCACCCGCTACGGCGCGCTGACCGACTGACCGCACACCACCGAGCAGCTGCTGTTCCGGCGGCTCCACTGGCTCCCCGAGATGAATGAAGCACCTCGGGAAGCCGGTGAAGAGGCCGGAGCCTCACCCAGGCGCCCACGTCAATGAACCGCCTGGCTCCCTCAACAGAGGAGACACCATCATGCCGCCCAACGGCCACGACCCCCAGACCGCCTCCCCGGCCGCGGCCGGCGACCTGGTCCACTCCCCCACGCCCCTGCACGGCCCGATGGACACCACGGCCGTCAGCGACCCGATCGTCTTCGTGCCCCACGGCACCGGCTACGTCGGCGTCCCCAAGACCTCCCTGCCCGACGGCTACCTCCACCCGTACGTCATGCCCGCCCCGCAGCCCCGCGACCTCACCCCGGTCCCGCTGATCGACCCCCGCGCGCAGATGGTCGCCGCGTCCGGCATCAGCGCCGGAGCCGCAGGGGCCGGCATCGGCTGGGGCATCGGCCAGGCCGCCGCCGGAATCAGCGCGATGTCCGGCGGCAGCGCCCTCGCGGTCATCCTCGCCGGACTGCTGCTCACCAAGCTCTCCGGCCGCAACAGCGGCGGCACGCGCGTCCACAACGAGACGCACATCACCAACAACAACCGGTGGTTCGGGAAGTCCACCACCACCGGCAGCACGACGCACCTGCGGTGACCGCCGCCACGGCCGCCGCACGCGGCGGCACTCACGACGCCGCGGGCGGCCCAGGCGACGTCTCCCACGGCGACGACCAGCCGCCCGGCCTCCCGACCTACGACTGGAACACCGCCCCGCGCCATCTGCTGGCCACCCGCCGCCAGCTGCGCGCGCGAGGCCTGCGCCCCGGGGGGCAGAACCCGGTAGCCCAGCTGCGCTGCAAGGACTGCACCGGCCTGACCCGGGACTGCGGGCGCATGGCCTGGCTGTACCAGGTCGCCCTCGCGCTGCCGGTCCGGCAGATGACCCTCGCGAAGGAAGTTGCCCTCGACCGGGCCATGGCCGCGCGGCAGACCTGCCCGAAATGCCGCCGGCGTTTCATTGCATGCCTCCCGCTGCGCACCCTTGGCAGCTGCCTGGAGTGCTACGACGGCACCCCCGTCGACCCCCGCCTGGTCATGTTCCCCGCCCCGCAGCCGGATCCGGCCGCGGCGGACACCGCCACCCTCCCCCGCCGTGACGTGGCGGCCTGACCGCTGACGGCTGCCCGATCCGCCCGGACCCGTCCCGGGCGGTGAGGAGAGCCGGACAGCCCGGCCCTGGTCCAGGAGGAAGGATCCCCGTGCGCGAGATCAAGCTCATCAGCTTCGGCTTCCTGCACGACACGCCCCCGGCCGCCGATCTGGTCTTCGACCTGCGGCCTTACCGCGACCCGCACGTCAGCCCCGAGCTGCGCGAGCTCACCGCCCACGACCAGGTCGTCGTCGACACGGTGCTGTCCACCCCCGGCATCAACGAGGTCATCGAGAGCGTGACCCGCGCCGCCGCGTTCGCGCTCATCACCGGTGACACCGACGTCACCGTCGCCATCGGCTGCTCGGGGGGCCGGCACCGCGCGCCCGTCGTCACCGACCAGGTCTACCAGGACCTGCGCGAGCAGGACTGGCCCGTCGCCCTGGTCCACCGCGACCTCGAACTCCCCGTCGTCCACCGCTGACCCGAACTCGAAAGGACTCCCCATGAGCACCGTCACCTCCCTCTCCGCCTTCACCGAGCCCGACCGCCCCGCCGACCTCCAGATCCGGTTCGTCACCGTTGGCGGCTCCTACGTCGACGTCCTCGGCGGAGGCGAGTACGTGAAGAACCGCTGGACGTGCCACGGCTGCAAGGACAGCTCGCGCCTCCCGGAGCAGGACCACCTGTGGAGCATCCGGGAGAAGGCCAACGGGCACGCCTCCGCCTGCCGCGCGATCCCGCTGACGTGACCACCGCATCCCCCGCCACCATGTCGCCGGACGTCGCCGACGCCCTGAACCGGGCGGTCGCCGACACCGACGCGCAGATCAGCCGCACCGACAGCAAGGCCTCGCTGCTCCTGGCCTTCGACGGTGCCGCCCTGGCCGGCCTCGCCTCCGTCGCCGACACCCCGCTGCCGATCCTCGGCACGGTGGCCGGCGCCGCCGCGATCGGTGCCCTGGCCGTCTCAGCCGTCCTGCTGCTCCTGGTCGTCCGCCCGCACCTGCGCGACGACGACCACGGAAGTTTCCCGTACTGGTCGACGCTCACCGGCGACGACCAGGTTCGTGCGGCCGTCACCACCGGCTCCAAGGAGACCCGGCTGCGCGCTCTTTCCGGTATCGCGCTGCGCAAGTACACGCAGCTGCAGCGCGCTGTCGACGTCATCCTCGGCGCGCTGGCCCTGCTCGCCGTCACCGCCGCCTGCGCGGCCTGACGAACCGCCGTGAACTCCCGCGGGCCGGCCGCCTGGTCGCCAAACCCGGCCGGCCCGCGGGTTCCACCCCTTCCATCCAGCAGAAGGAGAACACCCCCATCATGACCAACCACCTGCGCCGCATCGCCCGCGCGATCGGCGACTCGCTCACCGAAATCGGCATCAACAGCCTCATGTGGGCCGGGGCCGGAACCGGCGGCTACATCGGCTTCGACGCCGCCCCCGACTCGTGGGGCACCGGATGGAAGGCCGCACTCGCCGGCCTCGCCGCGGTCGCCTTCGCCGTCGGTCTCGAGGACCTCACGGACGACATCGTCGCACCGCTGCGCCGCCTGACCGACACGCGCCCGCTCGTGACCCGGTACGGCACCGAGCCGGTGAAGCCGCCGGCCAGCACCCACGAGGGCCTGACCCGGCTCCGGGAGGCGGCCTGCGCCGACTCCGCGCACCGCGCGGCCTCCGACGCCTACCGGATCGACCGCGGCCAGGTGCTGCTGACCGACGGCGACCGGTGGCAGGGCTACCCCGACGGCACCGCCGCCATCCTGCTGGTCCCGGGCGCGTACCTGCGCTACTGGCGCGACAGCAAGACGGACGGCACCACCCCGTCGACGGCGTTCACCTTCGTCACCGGCGAGGCCGACAACCCCGTCCACGTCACCGACCTCTGGCAGCTCCGGCAGCTGACGGCGGACTACGCCGCCCGCACCGCCGATGGCGAGAACGACACCACCACGGACGCCGGCCTCACGGCGGCCTGACCGCTGACCGTGCCGTCCCGGCCCTTCCCGGCCGGGACGGCGCGGCCGCTCGTCAGCCCACCAGACAGGAGCCCCGCATGCCGCCGCCCTCCCTCAGCTCCCGGATGACGATCCAGCGCATCGGCGTCTCCCGCCGCCTCCAGCGCACCGTCACCGACCGCGTGCCGCCCGCCGCCCGGCTCGTGCAAAACCACTTCGGGCGCCGCCCCCTCAACGGCGTGCACCTCGTCCTCGCCAAACCGGCCGTGCTCCCGCAGTTGGCCGCCGAGGCCCAGGGCGCAGCCGCCGGCGTGCCGAAGAAGCTGTGGCACGCGCACCCTCTGTCCATCACCCGCCGCCCGTCCGACCTGTACGGGGCCGTCGTGATCGCACCCAAGGGCGGCCTGCAGATCCTCCTCAACGCGAAGCGGCTGCGCCGCGCCGGTGAGATCGACGCGACGCTCGTCTACGCGTTCATCGAGATCGACCAGCTCATCCGCCGCGGCGCCCTCGAGCGCCGCATCGCCCTGGTCCGCCACGAAATGCACCACCACCGGCTTCGCAGGGGCGACTACGACCAGCTGCTCCAGCAGATCCGCGCCGAAGAGGACGAAGCCGAGCAGCTGCTCAAGCAGCTCGCCACCCGGAACTGACAGCCCCTGCGTGCCGCCCCGACCACCGGGCCGGGTCGGCACGCAGGGACCGGACAGCCCGGCCCGCAAAAAGGAAGGGACACCCCTACATGACCAATTCCACCCGCCGTCTGGCGCTGTTCGCCGCGCTCAGCACCACATTCGAGGCCCTGCACGGACTCGGTGACCACTGGGTCCAGAGCTCCCGCGACGCGTCCGGAAAGGGCGTGCACGGCGAGCACCTCGTATACGCCACCGACGGGACGCCCGTCGCCGACGGCCCCGGCCGGGACGGGCGGACGATGACCGCCAGCGCGTACGGGCGTGGCTGCGTCACCCGGCACGTCGCCTCCTACAGCGCCGTCCAGACGGCCGCGGTCGTGGCCGTCACGCACGCCTGCGGCGTGCGCATCCCAGCCCGGGCTCTGCTGGCCGGCGCCGCCATCAACAGCCTGACCCACGCCGCCCTGGACCGCCGCGAACCGCTGCTGTGGCTCGCCGCCCGGACCGGGAAGGCCGGCTACATCCAGCACGCCACCGCCGTACGCAAGCCCGGCGACACCACGGCGGAGCTCTCCGGCCCGGGCACGGCGCTGATGGCGCTGGACGAGTCCGCGCACCGCGCGATCGGCGTCGCCGCGGCGCTCGTCACCACATGGCTCGCCACCCGGGCCGCCCGGTGACCGCCACCGCCCCCGGCGCCACAGCGGAAGACCCGCGGATCGGCCGCGTCCGCGCGTCGGTCGGTATCGCCCTGCTTGCCCTGCAGCAGATCCAGGACGACCTGGCCGACCTCGCCGACCCGGCTGTGCTGGCCGAGATCCTCCGCGAGCTGTACCGCGAAGACGACCCCCAGGCCGGGGTGTTCGGCTCCCTCGCGCAGCTCCTGGCCGTCGCCGGCGAGGCGGTCGACTGCTGCCCGTTCGAGCAGGACACCGGCATCGACCTGAACGGCGACGTCACCTGCCAGCTCGAAGAAGCAGCCGCGCTGGTCGTCGACTCCGCAGGCCTGCGCCTGCACTACGTCACCCGCACCCTGCACCCGGCCGGGGAGCGGCCCTAGCTACGCCCCGGGACAGCCGCCCTGCTTGGCGGCTGACGGCTGTCCCGGGCCACCCAACCCGTACGAAACGAGAGGGAGATCGCCAGTATGGACTCCGTCCCGCGCGTCACCACCGCCGTGCCGTCTATCAGCAGACGCCGCCTCCTGCTCGGACACGACCCGGTGGGAGCTGGCCGCACGAGCCTGGCGCCCCTGCCCGACCTGGTGGAGCCGGCGGCCGGGGACGACGCCACCGCCGCACGGTGGTGGCCCATGTCCAGCCTGCCGCAACTGGCGCTCGACCACGCCGAGATCCTCGCCGCCGCCACCTCCTGACTGCCCGCCCCCTGTGCCGCCCCGGTCCACACGGCCGGGGCGGTGCAGAGGACCGGACAGCCCGGCCCGCGACGAAAGGACTTCGTCATGCAGGACTGGAACACCCCCGACCACCACATCGCCGACACCGACCACGGAATCCTGCGCTTCGCCGGCGATGTGGACCTGGTGCTCGCCGACTGGGAGTTCACCGAGAACGCCCCCGACGCCGACGGCCGCGTCTACGCCTCCGTGCGCGGCTGGCTCGTCAACGGCACCGGCACCGGCAAGGTCAGCGACCGGTACACCGAGCCCCTCGAGGCCGGACGCGCCCGGCTGGTCCGCGGTGAGCTGCGCGGCCGCCAGGCGCTGACCGACCTCAACGTCCACATCGGCTACGACACCCCCGTCCAGCCCTACCCGAACACCTGGGACCACCCCGGCTGCCTGGTCACCGTCTCGTGGATGGACCGCCGTATCGACGCCGACGGCCACCCGGTCCCGGAGACCGAGATCGGCCGCACCCAGTGGACCCATCCCGACACCAGCCAGGTCTTCGACCTCACCGCGGCGTACGTCCCCGCAGGCAAGTTCTACGACCCGGCCCGCCCGTCCTTCACCTGGCAGCACTACGACCACTGGTCCGGCGGCGTCCCGGTCCTCCACCTGTTCCACGGCGACGCCAGCGCCCCCAGCCGCGGCTTCGGCTCCAGCGGCCGGCTCATCACCGACGGCGAGTGGGTCAAGACCACCGACGCCCCGCGGCTCACCGAGCACCCGATCCCGGCCGGCTCCTGACCGCCTGCAGATCTGCACCCCGGGGCAGCCGCCATGGCCGTCAACCTCACCGGCCGCCCCGGGCACCCACCCCGCATCACCGACACGAGAGGGAGCCTCAGTATGGCCTCCACCGTGCACGTCACGGGCCGCATGGCCCACATCCCGGCCGCGGCCGCCGCCGTCACCGCAGCCGCCGTCCCGCTGGCCGGATGGACCGTCCACTCCGTCATCTGGCACCGCCGCTTCGCCGCCGCCCGCCGCGACCCGCTCACCGAGTCCCTCGGCCGCAGCGACTTCACCCTGCGCGCCGACCGGCTGATCCGCGCCTACGGCAACGACGTCCTGGTCCTGCTGGCCGACGTCGACCACTTCAAGGCCGTCAACGACACCCACGGGCACGCCGCAGGCGACCAGCTCCTGGTCGCGGTCGCCGACCGGCTCACCCGGTGGGCCGGGCCCCGCGGTGTCGTCGGCCGCCTTGGTGGTGACGAGTTCGGCGTCGCTGCCTACATCGGATCCGGCCGCCGCCACGCCCGCATCGACCAGCTCGACAAGATGCTCGCCGCCCCCGTGCCGCTCGAGGACGACGTGCTCCTCACCCCGGCCGTGTCGGTCGGCGCCGCCGCCCCCGACCTGGTCGGCACCCGCGACCTGTCGGACCTGCTGCGCGCCGCCGACACGGCGATGTACGCGGGCAAGCACACCGGCCGCACCGTCCTGGCCGGCCCCGAGCACCGCAACGCCCCGACCGTCAACGGCCGCCGCGCCGGCCGCCCCGGCACCCACACCAGCAGGCAGGCGGCATGACCCGGCCGACCCCCGTCGACGTCCGGGCCATCACCGTCAAGGACCCGTGGGCCGCCGCCATCACCCACGGCGGCAAGAACATCGAGAACCGGCGCCGGACATGGAAGTGGCGCGGACTGCTGCTGATCCACACCTCCGCCACCATCGACGTCCCCGCGCTGGCCGACCCGCACGTCGCCGCCGCCGTCCGCGGCCGCGAACTCCAGCCTGGCAAGGCCGTCGCCGTCGCCCGCCTGACCGACTGCCACCCCGACGACGGACCGTGCAGCCCGTGGGCCCAGCCCGGCCTCCACCACCTCGTACTCCACGACGTCCGCCCGCTCCCCGAACCGCTGCCCTGCCGCGGCGCACTCGGCCCCTGGACGCCGTCCACCGACCTTTGGGACCAGGTCCTGCACCAGCTTCCGACCCTCACCGTGGAGGCCACGCCGTGAGCCGCTCCGTACTCCCCGCCCCGGACCGGCGGGCCGCCGCGAAGATTCGCGCCGTGGGCCGCCGCCGCCCCGGCGCCCGGCACTACGCCTGCGGGCACTGCGCCGTCACCTGGGCCGGCCCGGGCAACGCCTGCTGGGTCTGCCAGCGGCCTGCCGTCACCGAGTACACCTCGCCCGTTGGCGCGCTGCAGCTGCTCGCGCGGCTGCGCAGGCCCACGCAGGTGACCTCGTGACCGCCGCCGACGACGACGCCCGGACCGCGCCCCGCATCACCGAGTCCGCACCCGGGATCCCGTTCCCCCGCACCGAGCAGCCGACCGCCTGTCAGACCAACCCCGCCCGCTTCTCGCACGACAGCAGCAGCGGGGGCAGCGCCGCCGCTGACGTCGCCCGGGACGTGCGGCTGGCCCGTGAGGACTGCGCCCTGTGCCCGATCGTCACCGGCTGCCTGAAGTGGGCGCTGGCCAACCCCAAACTCACCACGGTCGGAGTGTGGGCGGCCACCACCAAGCGCGAGCGCAGCACGCTGCGCCGCCGCCAGGTGGAGCGGCTCGGACCGGACTGGGTCGCCAAGGTCGCTGCCGCGGACCGCCGCCGCGCCGAACGCGGCCGCAGCGCCGGCCGGGCACCCCGGACCACCCCGCCCGGCAACTCCCCGATATCCCCGAGCCCGTCGCCGGCGCCTGCGGCGGCCACCACGACGATGCCCAGCGCGGCCGCCATGGAGCGCTTGGCCGCGGAACTCATCCCCACCCGGCCCGAGCCCCGCGGGCCGGACACTGCCACGGCGGCCGTCGTGGAGCGCCTGACCGCCGAGCTCATCCCCACCCGCCCCGAGCCCTACCAGCCCAGGACCGCGCCGATCACACCCGAGCGCGCCACCGCCAACCGCCGAGCCCTCGCCCGGTCGATCGGAGTGAGGACCGCCGCGTGAGCCCCCGGCCGGGCCAGCAGCCGATGCTCCTGGACTGGCACGACGGCCGCCACTTCACCGGTGGCGGCCGCTGCGTGCTCTGCGGCCGCCCGACCTTCCTGCAGTCCCACTCCGGTGAAGACGTCCACAAGGTCTGCGCCGAACGCTGGAATGCCCGCAACCCCGGCGAGGCCCGATTCGTGTCCGACCCGCCCCGCGCCCGCAGCAAACCGGGCGCGTAGGAGGCGAGATGTACGACAACTTCGACATTCACGCAGCAGCAGAGTCCATCCCCTTGACCGTTTCCGCGGCCACCGAGAAACACGCCGCGGCCCGCATGACCGCCCGCCACGCCCGCGACAAGGCCGACCTGGCGGAGCTCCTGGCCGCCCTCGCCCTGCCCGACGACGTCGACACCATCACCACGCTGCTCCCCCTCATCCCCGACCCGACCAACGACTCCCCGGCCGAACCCGAACCGACAGGAGACGAGCCTGCGATGCCCGATCAGACCCCCGCCACCCCAGCCACCGGCCTCAACGCCTTCGAGGCGATGGCGATCTCGATGCACAAGGCCGGCGACGACATCCCTGCCATCACCGAGGCGACCGGGATGTCCCAGCAGGAAGTCGAGGACCTTCTCACTGCCCACACCGACACCGCAGTCGGTGAGACCGCCTCCCCGGCCGGGGAAGCGGAAGCACCCGCCGAGCCCGCTGGCAGTACCTCCATCCCGGCCGCCACCGCGCCGGACGTCGCCGACGTCGACGTGCTGCTGCTTTGGGCACAACAGCACCCGCTCGCCAGCGTCCGTGCCACGGCCGGACGGATCCGGCAGGACCTCGCCGACCTCAACCAGCGCCGCGTCAACGAGCAGGCCGCCACCGAAGTGGAAGCCCGCATCGCCAAGCTGCGGGCCGAACTGCAGGCCGAAGAGGACCGCCTGCGTCAGCTCAAGGTCGGCATCCCCCACGCTGCCGGGACGATCGGGGCGCCCACCCCGCTTCGCCACGAGCCCGCCAAGCGCTCCCGCAAAGACCTCGCCGCGATCCGCTCCTGGGCCCGCGAGAACGGCCACCAGGTCGGCGTCGCCGGCGTCATCAAGGCCTCGATCGTCGCCGCCTACGACGCCGCCCACCAACAGCCGGCCACGCTGGCGAAGGCGGGCTGAGCGATGACGACCGACGGGATAGTTCTGGACGGCTACCTGGACGAAGAGGTCGCCGCCGACGACGAGACCGGCACCCGCGCCCGCTTCCGCCTCATCGTCTCCCCCACTGACGAACTCGTTGACGAGATGGTGCTGCCCTGCAGCGTCGCCGCTCCCGAACTGACCACCGCCGTCCTGCACGAGTTGCGCCCGGGCGATCACGTCCGCGTCACCGGACACCTCGGGCTGCCCCGCATCAGCGGGCACCCGATGTGGCTCCAGGTCCTCACCCTCGAACTGCTGGGCACTCCGCCCTTGGACCTCGCGGACGACCACGCCCTGGACGACCAGGCCGACGACTCCACCGCCGGGGCCGCCCCAGCAGCCCCGGTCGACCGAGACACCCTGTCCGACGTCGGCCGCCTCGAGCGGCACGGCCCCTACATCGTCTGGTCCGACCCCGACCTGTGCGCCGACACCGTCTGGACCGAGACCGGTGACCTGCTCGGCACCGCCGTCTACCCCGACACCGCCACCACGCTCATCGACACCCACCAACGCCGCGCCTACGGCGACATCTGACCCGCAGAGCCGACGCCCCGGCCCGCAGCAACTCGCTGCGGGCCGGGGCCTTTTTGCGTTCCCCGTCAACCGGGGCGCAGCTTCGACTCCCCAATTGGGGAGTGATGCCCGCAAGCCAGTCCTGGCAAGGAAACCAGGGTGTGCCAAGATGCCTGTGCCGCCCACCGGGCGGCCCAGAGCAAGAAGGAGGGGCACCCGGTGCTGAGCCAGAGCACACCCCAGGAGATCGAGCCGCCCGAGGACAGCACCGTCGTCGGTACGGGCAAGGGCGGCGTCGGCAAGAGCACCGTCGCCGCGCACCTCGCCGGCCAGTCCGCCGCGGACGGCCACCGCACCCTGCTCGTCTGCGTGACCGGACAGGACGACGACGACCTCGGCATCAAGCGGCACGGCCGCGGCACCCACCCGCCCGGCGCGCCCACCATCGACGGCGAGGGCCTGTACCGGGCGATCCACGACCGCACCCCGCTCCAGCCGATCCGTGAAGTCCGCCCGAACCTGGACGTCCTCCCCGGCGGCCCCAAAGTCGCCGAGCTCGCGAACCTCCTGATGCTGAGGATGATGCAGGAAGGCCCCGCCGTCGTGCTGAGCCTCGCGCGGGCCCTCGCACCGATCGCGCCGCTCTACGACCGCATCGTGTTCGACAGCGCCCCCGAGAGCGATTCCCTGGAACAACTGGTGCTCGCCAGCGCCCGGACGCTGATCGTGCCGACACGCTCGGACGTGTCGTCGATAAACGGTATGGAGCGCATCAGCCGGAACTTCATGGCGGTCAAGCAGCAGGTGAACCCGCATCTCCAGATGGCCGGCGCGTTCCTCTACGGGTCGAACCGCTCGGCAACCCTGATGCACGCCTCGGTCCGCCGCGACGTCCGGCAGACCCTCGGCGACAGCACGCCGATACTGGACACGATCGTCGGCTACCGAGAGGTCCCCGCGCGCAACGCCCGCAAGAAGGGCCTGCTGTTCAGCGAGTACGCGGAGCTCCTCCCGCAGTCCGCGACCCCTGCGGACGTGAAGGCCGGCCGTGCAACGGACGCCGACATCGTCCCGGACAGCATCGTCCCGCTCGCCAAGGAGATGCGGGAGCTGAACCAGGAGATCACCGAATTCTGCAGGAGGGCCGCCTGATGGGCCTGTTCAGTGACAACTCGCAGCAAGCCCCCGCCGGCGGCCTCTTCGGCGGCCTGCCCGCGCAGGCCGCCACGAGCGTCGTGGTCCAGGCGCTCCCCGGGACGACCCTCGCCTCGATCCCCGCGCCCTACGAGCCTCACGGCGACGGAGAACTCAGCGACCAGGAGCAGCAAGACCTCGCCGCCTGCAAGGCCGGCGTGGACAACCTCCGCAACGCCTTCTGGATCGCGGGCAAGTCCCTGGAGACCCTTCGCACTGCGGAGCTCCACCGGGGCGAGAACCCCAACTTCGCGGAATGGGTCTGGGACACCTGGGAGATCTCCGAAACCCAGCTCTACCGGCTCATGGACGAATGGCGTGTCGGGGAAGCCCTCGCCAACCTCGGCCACAAGCCCCTGGAAGGCCAGGTGCGCAAGCTGACCGAGGTGCGCCGCCAGACCAACGACAAGATCGCCATCACCGTCTACGACACCATCGCCCGCTGCACTGAGCGCGTCACCGGGAAGCTCGTCGAAACCGTGGTCGATGCGCTCGGCCCCCTCTCTCCAGACGTCAAGGCCGCAGACATAGGCCGCCGCGTCCGCGCCATCCTGGACGCGACCGCGCCCCAGGAAGCCGACAGCGAGAACGGCGACGTACCCGACATCAGCTCCATTGGAAAGGACTCCCCAATTGGGGAGTCGAGCCCAGAGCCCAGCAATACCAAGGCCGACGCCCTCACGAGCAGGGACATTGAACGCCTCCAGGCGACCCTCAGCTCCCTCCAGGCGGCAGCCAAGACGGTCAACAAGGCGACGGCGCGCCGCGCTGTAGAGGCCCAGCCGGACGTCGCGATCCCCCTCATCAAGAACATCGGCGCGGTCCTCCAGCAGATCGACCGAGCCGTTGCCATGCGACTCCCGAAGCCCGAGTAGCGCTCCTGCGGCTGGCGGCGCTCACCCAGGCGGTATTCACGCGCACTCGAACGGTCCGGGACCAATTGGTCCCGGACCGTTCGAGTGCGCGGAACCCTTTCGCAACGGTTCGGGTGCGGCCTGGCTGGCGCGGTTTCGATGCGGCTTCATGGTGATGCCTGTCACACTGCGCCCGCTTCGGGTCCGGTTGTCGATGGGGGATTCAGGGGCAGGGGGGCGCCGGGAGTGGGGGGGGTCGTCTTGGGAAGCCGCTGGTCAGGCTTTGGTGCGGAGAGTATTCATATGATCACAAAAAGCTGTCGGGGTGCCGTCGGGGAAGATCATTCTTCGTGACCGGAGGATCGCTTTCCGTATCTTTCTTCGGGGTGCATTCCACGTTTGACCGCCCTGGCCCGGTTTGCTGTCGCTATGGACCGCACGGGTCCATCGGAGCCACGCCACACGGGGGGCGGGCGCCGCCGGTTGGAGAAGAAGGAAGAGTCGTGAAGCTCAGCGATCCATCCGCTCTGCTGGTGCTTGCCACCGTGGCGCGCGTCTTCATCCCCGATGCCCGGGCCCTGACCCGGGCGCTGCTCCGCACGGGCGTGCGGGTGGGAGCCGCTGCCCTGCTGGAGGAACCCCTCCGCTCCCGCCGCCACTCTCGCGAGCCGCTGGTGCCGGCCGGACGCGAAGAGGAGGCGTGAGGTGAGCGCCCCGAACCCCGACGCCCCTGTCCCAGACGACTACGGCGAGCACCTGGCCGAAGTGGACTATCCGCTGCCACCGGCCCTGGAGGCCTTCCACGACCTGTACGTGAAGGCCTACCTGAACTACGCCTTCCTCATGACCGGCGACAAGGAAGCCTCCCTCGCCATCGTCCGGCGCTGCTTTTCGCACCTGACGCTGAACTGGGCCCACGCCCTGCAGTTCGAGGACGGCACAGAGGCCTACGCCTGGGCCCTGCTGAAAAGCCGCGTCGACAACCACCTGCGCATGATCGGCCTGCCAGCCCAGATCGTGGAGACCGCCGCGTTCCAGCGCACCGCCCGCTCCATCTTGGAAAGCGTGCGCTGCAAGTTCGAGGTGATGGAGACGTCGCTGGGGCTGTACACCGCGATAGCCGAACTGCCCGAGCGGCAGTTCGACGCCGTCGTCCTGCTGTACGTCCTGGGCTACCCCAGCGCCCGCGTCGCCGACATCATGGGCGTCACCAAGGACACCGTCCGCTCCCACCGCCACCTTGCTCGCCGACGCATAGCCCGCAAGCTCGGTCTGCCCTGGACTGCCGTCCACGACCAGGACAAGGAGTAAACCGTGCCCAACCAGCGCCCCATCGACCGTGTCCTGGACGACGCCGTGATCCCTGACGCCTTTCCCGACTTCGATCTTGCCGCGTCCCGCCGTCAGATCGCCCGCGACGTCGCCGACGTGCTGATGTACGACAACGCCGCCACCCGCGCCGCCGGCATCACCCGCAAGACCCTGCGCGCACCGGCCAGCCACCACCCCACCCTGCACACCCAGGCCGCCAGGGACCTCTACGACCTGTGCGCACACATCATCAACGGCACCCACGCCGGCGACTACCTCGCCGCGCTCGACAACTCCCGCCAGCGCATCGACCCCGACGGCGCCTTGTACTTCGCCTGCCTGCTCTACCTGGCTGACGTGTGCGACGGCGCCCAGTTCTGGTGGCAGTTCGCCGCCGGCGGCGGCAACCCCACCGCCGCGTACTGCATGTACCTCACCCACGTCAGCCGCGGCGAACTCCGCGACGCCCAGCACTGGGCCCTGCAGACCTCACAACTGGACGAACTCGCCGAGCACGGCGACTACACCCACCGCATCATCCTGGCCCTGTGCGCCCACAACGGCCGTACCCGGCGGCCCGACCCGCTCCTGCGCGAAGCCGTCCAGCAGCTGACCGTCGACCCCGACGACGACTTCGGCGCCGTACCCCAACCCGACCCGGGTCTCGCCGACCGCCTCGAGGAACTCGCCGGCGCCTTGTAACCGAAACCCCCACCCGGTCTCCGCACTCGGGTGGGCACCGCCGCCCCACGACGGGGGTGGCCCGGAACTGCGGGCACACCCCCGGGTGTCAGCGGGCGGTGGTGACGGTGATGGGGGCGTCGGGGCAGGCGGCGAGGTCCTGCTCGAGCGCGGCCTGCTCGCCAGCGTCGACGCTCAGGCCCCAGCGGATCTTGTCCGCGATCCAGTCGGTGACGTACGTGCAGCGGTAGCCGGCGGCGGGCGGCAGCCAGGTGGAGGGATCCTGGTCGGCTTTGCTCCGGTTGGACTTGGCGGACACCGCGATCAGGTCGCGGGCATCGCCGAGGTCATTGGCGTAGGCCTCCCGCTCCTTCGCCGTCCACGCCGACGCCCCGCTGTCCCAGGCCTCGGCGAGCGGCACCAGGTGGTCGATGTCGAGCGCGCGGGCGTCGGTGAAGTAGGTGTCGTCGTACGGGCTGTACCACTCGCCACCGGTCAGGACGCAGCCCGGGCCCTGCACGGGCGCGACGATCGCCTCGGCCTTGAGGACTTCCTTCCTCGTGTCGCAGCCGTCCTTGTCGGCATCGACCCAGTGCTTGAACGCGGTGCGCTGGTAGCCGGTGCGGTCCTCCGCGGTGACCGGCAGCTGCGCAAGGGCGTCGCGCACGGGAAGGGTGACGGTCTGCCCGGCGGCGCGCGCCGCGCCGGGACCGGCCGCGGTGGCGGTGGCGGGGGAGAGGAGGGCCGCGGAGGCGGCCAGGGCGACGGTGAGGGCGGCCGCGGCGGCGCCGCGGCGGCGCAGGCACAGGAAGGTGATCATGGACGGTGGTCTACTCGCTGCCGGTGCCCGGGGCCGGGACCGTCACCCTGACGTGGGCGGGCCGGGCTCCGTGCTGACCGGGAAACCGCCGGTCACCGGCCGGCCCGTGGAGTCTGTGCAGGTGGCTGTCGGTGGTGGGCGGCAGGCCCAGCGACGTCACCTCCAGAACCAAGGGCCTGTGCGGCCAGGAGTGCACTCCTGGCCCGGGCTCCGACACCGTTTCAGTAGAAAGCCGTGCGGCTGGCGTCACGGCGAGACACTCATACGCCTTCCAACAGTCCGGGACCAATTGGTCCCGGATCGATCGACGTGAAGTCGAACGGGGAGCGTTCGGTCTTCGGCCCGAGCGTCGGAGCTTTGGGACATCGCGCCGCCCCGTACCCACGCAGTGCCGCAGTCCCGCCCTACGGGACGGTCCGAGAAGTTCTCGGGCCGTTCCTTCCGTCTGGCGGGACCTGGTGCCCGCTGTGCTGTCCTACCTGGCCAGGGCGCGGTGCTGTGGCTGGGTGACGATGTCGATAGCGCGGGTCAGGCCGGGTTCGGCGTACCGGTACTACTTCAAGAGCGTGGCGGTGGGCGACGGCGCTCGGGAGCGCGGGGTGCCGCTGCCGGTCGGCCAGGAAGCGGCCGGGGTGCCGGCGGGGGAGTGGACCGGGCGCGGGGCGCCGCTGCTGGGGCTGTCCGGGGTGGTGACCGAGGCGGAGATGGAGGCGCTGTTCGGTCAGGGCCTGCACCCGTACCCGGAGATCCTGACCCCCGGCGCCCTCGAGGGCGACGTGCCGGCGGTGCGGCTGGGACGGAAGTTCGTCCGCCCGACGTACGACGACGACCAGGAGCCGGGGGAGCCGGAAGCGGTGGTGCCGGACGACGACGGCCAAGTGCGGTCGGGGCGGCGGCGGAAGATGAAGCGGGGACCGGTCGCGGCGTTCGATCTGGTGCCGCGGCCGCCGGCGTCAGTGTCGCTTCTGCGGGCGCTGGGGGACGACGCGACCGTGGCGGTGATCGACGCCAGTCACGATGTCGCGGTCACCGACGTGCTGGCGTGGCTGGAGGACGAAGCGATCATCGTGTACTCCGGGGCGGGCGGGAACCGGTGGGAGCGGCCGGTGGGCGGCCTGGTCGTGGCGCGGTTCCGGCACTGGGACTCCCGGCATCGGATGCCGCTGCTGCACGACCACCTGGTGGTGTCGGTGAAGGTGCTGCGCGCCGACGGCAAGTGGGGCCATCTCGACTCACGCCGCCTGATGGCCCACGTGGTCGCGGCCGGCGCCCTCTACAACCAGCGGGTGCTGGAGGAGGTCTGCGACCGGCTCGGGCTGGCGACCGAGCCGCGCACCCCGACGCCGGGACTGCGGCCGGTGATGGAGATCGCGGGGGTTCCGCCGGAGCTGATCGACTGGACAGCGACCCGGCAGCGCGACACCGCCGTGCTGCTGGAGCAGGCGGAGGCGGACTACATCGCCGATCACGGGTACCCGCCCACGGCGCGGGTGCGCAGCCGGCTGATGAAGCGGGCCGCGGACGACAGCCGCCCGGCGAAGAAGACGCCGCTGCCGCTGAGCGAGCTCCGCCGCCGCTGGCGGGCCGACGCGATCCGTCGATTCGGCGCCGACCTGGTCGACGGGCTGCTCGAGCTGTGCCGCCGCGCCGCGGCCGCGATCCGCGCCGCCTGGCCCACCCCGGCCGGGACCGAACCCGGTGGCGTCGACGTGGAGCTGGCGGCCGTCGACGTCGCCGCGACCGTCTACACCCACCGCGAGCACTTCCGCCGCCGGCACCTCCTGGCGGAAGCCCGCCGCCACCTCGCCCGCGAACTGCGCGGCCGCCGAGCCGAACCCGGCCTGGAGAGCCGGATCGTGGACGCGGCGATCGGCGCGCACTGCGTCGACGTCACCGCGCCCCAGCCGCCGGGCCGTCGGCCGCGCCCGCCCGGGCACACCGTCTACACCGCCAGCTGGCACCCGCTGCTCTCCGCCGGGCGAGACCGCTTCGAGCTGGCGGAGGACGCCGTGCCGCAGATGAGCCTCCACGCCCGGGCGGTGGCCACCAGCATCAGCCTCCAGGCCCTTGTGCGGGCCTCCAGGGCACCGGTCGGGGACGTCCAAGGCGCCCGCGCCGCAAACGCGGCCAAGCCGTCACCGCAGGACCAGGCGACCGCCGCGGCGCTGTACGAGCAGCTGGCCTTCGCCGACCCGGCCGACGCGGACGACGACGGCCAGGAGGACCAGGAGCAGCAGCTGGTGCTCTCCCCGGAGCGGCTGGCGTGGCTCGAGGAACTGCAGCGCCGGATCGGCGACCTCGCCCGCGAGGCGCCGAAGCCCAAGCCGGGCGAGCACCGCAGCGAGTCCGCGACCCCGCCGCCGCAACCCGACTACCGGCCGCGCCGCTGAGGCCGACGCCAGGTGCCGTGCCGGTAGGCGACCCGCGCCGAAGGTCAGGCTGTGGGCTGTGGCGGGTGGATCAGCACTCCGCCGACAGCGGGCGTGCAGCGTGTGCCGGGCGGGAGGTGTTCGATCAGCCCGAGTTCCTCGGCCTGGCCGGTTGTCAGGACCCGGCGCAGGTGGTCCTCGCCGTACAGGACGGCGCCCGGATCGGCGAGGGTGCCGGTCACGCAGATCACCGGGTCGGCGACGAACCGGCCGCCTTCCTCGGCAGCCACCCGCAGCTCCGCCGCGTTCGCTTCGGCCTCCGCGGAGTCGGCCGGCGTCTGGCAGCCCGGACAGATCACCCCGACCGGGCGCCCCTGGCGCCACTGCACATTCCAGTCCGCGGCGTCCTGACTCCTCAGATCGGCCGGGGCCGCGTTCCCGCAGCGCCCGCACCTCGCGTTGTGCCCCATGCCCTCCTAACGCCTCACCCGATCGGGGGACACGGTCCGCACACAGGTCCGCGCGGCACCCCCGCCCGGCGGCCGCCACCGCATATCGCGGATCCGGCCGGGACGGGGGGTTTCACCAGTTTCTACGGTGGTGCCCGGCGAGCCGTGCGTAGGGTCCGACGTCATGGACGACATCGAGCTGACCGGCGATGAGCACCTGCGGGCCCTGGCCGCGCTCGAGGCCGTCGTGGGCAATGACGACGCCGCGCTGGTAGTGCTGGCGGGCGGGGCGGGGGAGCGCCCGCTGCCGGAGCTGCTGGCCGCCTACGGCAAGCACACGCTGGAGCGGATCCTTCTCGCCGCGTTCGGGATCACCGCGGCCACGGGCGGGACCGAGATGGGCGAGCGCCTGGGGGAGCTCAACGGCGATCCGCAGGCCCGCATCACCTTCCTGCTGGCCGATGCCTGGCGCCACCAGGCGGCCGCGGCCGGCGCCGACCTGGCCACGGCCAAGTACATCGGGATGTCGGTCCTGATGGGAGTCCACGCCTTCACCGACGCCGACGAATCCGACGCCCTGACCCTGCTGCGCGCGCTGCGCAACGAGGTCCTCCAATCCGGCTGAGCGCGTAGGAGCCGTGCCTACGCCGCACTCCGCAGCGGCCGGTCCGGGCGGCACAGCGGGCATGGTGCGGCGTCGTCGCGCTCGAGGACGGCGCGGGCCTGCTCGGTGCTGGCGGGCCGGGTGAGGTCGCGGGCGGCGCGGCAGTCGCCGCGGTGCACGATGCGGGCCGGGCCGACGTCGCCGGTGAGGTACACCTTCTCTTCGACCTTCCAGGCCGGGGTGACTCCGGGCCGCTCGGTCGGGACCTGGTCGTAGGGCTGGCCGTCGATCGGCTGGCACAGGGATGCCGGGGCGCGGAAGTCGACCGGCGCGGGCAGGACCAGGAGCCGGCCGCGGTCGCTTCCCTGGCTGGGCAGGTGGATCTGCAGGGCGTACCACCAGCCGTCCGGCTCCCTGATCCGGGACTTCACCACGGCGAACAGGTGCTGCCCGTCCGGGAGGGTCACGTCGACCAGCGGGCCGTCGGCCTGCGGCAGCGCAGCCGGCTGCCCCACGCCGTGCTCCTGGTCCTGGTCGTCGCTCACCCCTCCAACCTAGTTCGATTCCCCGTTCGATTCCACGGTGGAACGGTGCGTTCCCCCGGACCCGCCGCGCGTTCCACGGACATCACTACCGCAGGTCACAGCCGTGGGACGGTGGAAAGCGGCGACCCGGGCGTGCGGGTGAGCAACCACCCCGGCTGCTCACCCGCACGCCCTTGGGCTGCGCGGATCGGTCTGGAACGGTGGGGAACGGCGGGTATGGGTGGGGAACGGGGCAATCGCGGCGCGATGGAGCGTGAGGCGTTCCGCCGGCTACCGGCGAGCGCGCGGCCGCCGACGGGAGCGGCGGCCGCGATGGAGCTGTTGCAGGGCCGCGCGGATCTGAGGTGCGGTCGGCGCGGGGCGGCCGTGTGCGGCCAGGCCGTCGAGCAGGTTCTCCACCAGCCGCGCCAGGTGGTCGATGCGGTGGCTGGTCCGGGGGCTGCGCCTCATGGCCGTCTCCTTCGGTCGGGTAGCGGGGGCCGGTTGCTGCCCCCTGCCTATAGGCCGCCCGTGACAACAGGCGGTGCTTCCTGGCGACAGTGAACAAACTTGAGGCGGGTGTGGCTGGTGTGACTTCCGGACGGGGGCTGCGCCGCGAGGCCTTCACGGCACGACCCCCTTGTCCGACCCCTTGACCACGCCGCGGCGCGGTCGGCTGGCCCCCGCGTTTCTCCTGGACAGCGGTGGCTGCCCGGCAGGAACAGACCGCGGACAAGGGGTGCGTGTGCAGGCTGCGACCGGATCGTCGGCGGTGGGCGCCGGCGGGCGGAGGGAGGGTCGTGGTGACAGGCGCAGAATCGGGCGGGCGGAAGAGGACCGCGCCCGCGGGGCTGGCGCGGGGTGCACCCTGGAGGGACCCCCGGAGCGGCACGCGAGTGCACTGCTGCGGCGCGGCAAAGTACATGGACGCGGCGGGAAGCGGTGTTCGGGCAGGTCAGCGCGTCGGGCAAAGTGCACGGCCGCCGGTCCGAACGGCATGGCGGTCACCGGCTGGTGGTCGCCGGCGGGGTTCGTGTGCGCGGTGGACCGGTCCCCGGGGTGGCCGTACGGGGCCGGCTGCCGCTGGTTCCCCGAGGGCGCACCCGAGACGGCACCCGGGACTGCACCCGACCCCCTCGCGCCTGACTGGAGCGTCGTCCCTGGTCAGGCCCCTTGTCCAGACATCACTACGGATGCCGACAACCCCTCTGCCCTCCACCCTCCTTGGCCGTACCTGGGGGAAGGGGACGGTGCGGCGTAGGCGGGCGGCAGGGCGAGGGGTCATGGGCGGATCTGGCCTCCGGCGGGCCCTGGCCGGGCGGCTGGCCGCCGCTGGTCGCGTCGGCCGGGGAAGAGAGCCGGGCCGGGCTGTCAGCGGCACAGGCGACGATGGAAGGCCTCCACGGAGTGAGCGTTGGCGGGGAGGCGTCAGGTGGCGAACGGGGCAGGCTCGGTGACCGGGCCGAAGGCGGGGAAGCAGGCGCGGCGGCCGCGGTCGAGTGTGAGCGACCGGCATGACGTGCTGCGCGTGCTGGGGGTGCTGAAGGTGGCGACCGCGACGCAGATCATGCAGCTGGTCCGCCCGCACCTGTCCGACAACAAGGCGATCCGCAACGCGCTGCTGGTGCTGCAGGCGGAGAAGAAGGTGATCTCGGAGGGCAGCACCGCCGGGCCTGCGGGGAAGTTCGGTGCGCCGGACCGGCGCGGTGAGCCGTCGCAGAAGCTGTGGGGCCTGACCCCGTTCGGCCTGGACGCTGCCACGAAGGCCCTGAACCGTGACCCTGATCTGATGGGCGGCTACGCCCGCGGCGCGGGCACCGGGGGCGCTCCGCACGCGATGGCGGTCAACGCCACGATCGTGGCCTTCATCCGCGGCGGCAGGGCACCGGGCTCCCCGGCCGGGATCGGCGGCCTCGAGGCCTGGCGCACCGAAGTGCCGCACCCGCTCTCCAGCTCGGGCAAGCGCAACGTCCGCGCCGACGCGGTGTTCCAGGACAAGACCGCCGGTGTGCCGCTGCTGATGGTGGAGGTCGACCGGGCAACCGAGCCCGCGCACGTCCTGGCGGACAAGGTCGGCGCCTACGCCGACTTCTACGCCCGCCGGGTGCGGCCCCCGGGGATGCCGAGTACCGGCCGCGGCACGATCGGCGACCTGAACACGGTGCCGTTCTGGGAGACGCTCTACCCGCGCACCGGCCTGCCCGGGTGGCCGCCGCTGGCGATCGTGCTCACCGGGGCCGGCCCCACCGCGCTCACCAACCGGATGCTTACGGTCGGCGAGCTGTCCCGCGAGTTCTGGGCCGGGACCGAACACGCCGACTACAGCTACGGGGCGACCGACGCGGGCGACGGCGACTTCTACCTCGACTTCACCGCCAAGGTCCCGCTGGTGATGACGACCCTGGACCGCCTGCAGCAGCACGGCCCGATGGGACCGGTATGGTTCCGCGTCGCACAGCACCGTGGCGGTGAACCCGAACCGCTGCTGAAGGCGCTCACCGACACCCACACCGCAGCCGAGTACCACCAGCGCCGCAAACAGCGTCAGCGTGCGGCGGAGGTTGCCGAAGCCGAGAAACAGCGCCGCGAGGCAGCCGAGCGGCAGCAGCTGGATGAGCAGCAGGCACAGACGGAGTGGTTCAGGAAGCGGAAGAGGAAGATGAAGAAACTTGCCGGTCTATGGGATAAGCCCAAAGCCACCGACAGGCGGTGAACCCCAGGCCCACGCATCTCACTCTGGCGACAGTGGCGACAGCCGGATGTGTCACCGCCGCGACAGTGCCGCTGAGCAACCGGTGCCGTGGTGCTGGAGCACGTCTCGACGGCGCACAGGGCGGCGCACAAGGGCCGGGCCGGACTCTTCGGGGGAGTCAGGGCCCGGCCCTTGTGCGCGCTGCCGGCTACCAGCGCATGCCGAGTGCGTCGAGTTCCGCGCGCCGCTCCGCGCTCAGCTTGTCGGCTCGCCGCCTGCAGTTGTCCACGAACAGCCCCAGCTTCACGGCGGTCTGTGACCCGTCCGGCTCGGTGAGCTGGACGACGGCCTTGCGAGGAACCGTCTGCAGGCTGCCCTCGCGGGCGTGGAACTCCCTGGCGGCCCGAATGTTCACCGCCCACTTGTCGGCCTGCGTACGGGGCGCCGGGGGCCGCTCGTCAGGTTCTGCCGGGCGGAGGCCAAGCATGTGCTCGAGCATCCAGGCCTGCGCGGGCAGCAGCTGGTCCCAGCCGTACCGCTGCGCCTGCACCCACGCCCCCAGGTCCTCTCCCTGCAGCGTGGTCTGCCCCGGAGCGGTGGGGAGCGGGGCGCCGACGGTGATGAGGGTACGGCACAACATGTAGGCGCGTTGCCAGGCGACGGGCCAGGCGGGGCACCAGGAGGGGTCGATGTTGTCGAGCGCGTCGCGACGCTCTTCGGTGAGCGCGCCGACGGTGGAGCCGACCGGCTGGCCGGCCTCGCGCCGCGCCTCGATCTCCATGAGCTTCCGACCGGCCGTCCTCAAGTTCTTGGCCCATACCCCTACAGGGTGTCCGTTCCAGGTGGCCGTGGTGGGCGGGAGGAAGTGCCCGTGTTCGGCCGCCCACCCCTGCGCTGCTGACAGCCCCTCCTGGAACGCGACGTCCCAGTGCGACCAAATCATCCCTAGTTCTTCGAGTTCCTTGGCGCGCACGGGCTTCATCTCACCTGCATTGAAAAACCGCCGCTGGTCCGCAATCCACGTTCCCAGTGGAAAGTCAGCGGGCTGCCAATCCTCCGGCGTGACGAACGAATACGGGACTCTCATATCCCCGTTCTCTTTCACATACCGGGTCGCGGCCTGGATTCCCTGACGCCAGTACGTGTTTTCCGGACGGAGAATCCGGAGCTTCATGAACTGCGCCAGGATGGCGGGATCGCGAGGCGTGGAGAACTGCAGCAGGCTCTGCGCGGGGGCGGAGGTGCCGTGCTCCTCACCCCGCCCGGCAGCATCGCGCTCGGCCGCCGCGGCCTTCCGGTTCCGGCTGGTGGCCTGCTGCTCGGCCAGTTGCTCGATGGTCTCCGAGTCGTGACTACGCAGCGCAGCCAAAACCTTGGCCAGAGCGTTGTACCCCTTGGACGTGAGCATGGCGTTTGGGTCCTCATCCTTGCCCAGGAAAACCGGCACAATCAAGCTCGCCACCTTGCCTTCTCCGGGTCGCATGCGAAGCGCACGGCCGACGATCTGGAGGATGTCGACCGCGGAACCGCGCACGTCCCCGAAGTACACAGAGTCACAACCTGGCGTGTCCACGCCTTCCCCGAGCACGCGAACGGAGCTGAGCAGCCGCAGACGCATCGGCACCAGGTCCCCGTCGTGCCGCTCCCCGACCGGGTCGGCGAACGTGGCCAGCGTCGCCCGGCGGTGCTTCGGCTTGTGCTCCCCGCAAAGCCAGTCCGCCCACACCCGCTCCGGCTCGGGGTAGGTCTCCGGGTCGTCCTCCCACAGGCGGCGGGCCACCGCCGGCACCCCGGCTGCCATCGCTTCGGCCTCGCTGGTCCGGTAGTGGAACGTCAGCATGCGCCGAAGCCCCCGCTCGGCTGCGCACTTCACCGCGGCGGTCTGCAACGCCGCGAGCCGGGAACCACGCACGTTGTCCGACCTGTTGTTGATCCCGAGCAGCGCTGCCGCCTGGAGCTCCGGATCGGTGACGTCGACGCACACCACCTGATACGCCGCGACCAGCCCAAGATTGCGAGCGGTCGACAGCGTCAACTTGTAGGCGACCTCGCCGAACAAGCCGTTCACGTCGTCTTCCATGCTCGCCACCAGCACCGGAGCACTACCGCTGCCCTCATCGGCCTCCGGCGCCTCCCACACCCGCGGCGTCGCAGTCATGTACAACCGCCGGTCGGCCGGGATCCTCACGTTGTCGTGGATCGCAGCCCACGGCTTCGCCCCGCGTCCGCTGGTCCGGTGCGCCTCGTCGACGACCACCAGCGACCACGGCGCGAGGCCGGACTCATGGGCCCGTTGGAGTGTGCCCATCCCCACCGACGCGTAGGTGGCGAAGACCGTCACCTGCTCCAAGCCACGCGTCCACGCCACCAGCTCATCCACATCCGTCGTGCACGCCACCCCCGCCGGCGCCTCCTCAGCCCGAAGCGAGCACACCCCGTAGAAGGGCCCCGTACGCCCGCCGGCCCGCCACGCGGCCGCCATCTGCGCCAGCAGGTCGAGCGTGGGCACCAATACGAGCACCCGGCCCGCCCGGAGTTTCCGGGCGGTCAAAACACCCATGAAAGTTTTGCCCGAACCGGTCGCCGCAATGACCTGCGTCCGCAAACCCTGCGCAGGCATTTCCTGACCTGGCAGTAATTCGAGTTTCCGCACCGCCGCATCGGATGCCTCGATCTGATGCGGGAGCGGGTCCATTTCCCATTCGGTGTTCTCGGATTCGGTCTCGACTACCGCCACCATGGTTGTAACGCTCCCTCATCCCGAGACGATGCGTGGCCCCGGGCGGGAGTGCTCCGGGGGTGGTGTCTGAGTCCAGAGGCTAGCGCAGTCGCGGAGTTGACGCACCACGGATCGGCCGACACGATCGGAACTGTCCGAAACCGATCCGTCCCCACCGCCCCCCGATCACCCCAGACCCGACCACACCCACCCCCGCATCCCCTCCCTCCTAGCC
>NZ_JOHY01000047.1 GCF_000721495.1 Streptomyces sp. NRRL F-5123 | reverse complement strand
TACTCGTGCACCGCGCTGCCCAGCTCACGACCGTCCTCGACGGCCACGACCAGAGCACGCCCGGACAGCGTCCCGAAATCGATACCGACGGTGACCGCGTCGGCGGGTGGTGTCGTGCTGGTGTGCGTCATCTTCGGGTCTCCCGACGGTGAAGGGGTGCGGTCGCTGGTGGGGGGTGCGGGTGGAGCGTGGTGCGCCGGGCCGGGCCTTGCGGATGCCGGGGGCGGCGGGTGCGCGGTGCCGGGCGCGGGTGGTGCGAGGTGAGCGGAGCGCGGGTTGGCGGGTGCGGGGGCGTACGGGCGGTGGCCGGGCCGTAGCGGGGGCGGCGCGTGGCGGGAGGCGGCCGGCCCGGCGGGGGCGCGGGGCGCCGGCCGGGGGACCTCCACCGCGGTCGCCGCATCCGTCACAGCGACGTGCTGCTGCGCCGTACGATCAGCCGGGGCTCGATCACCACGCGCTCGACGCCGTCGTCGGCGTCCTGACCCGCGGGGCCCGAACCGCCGTCCGACTCAAGGCGGTTGACCAGCAGCCGGATGCTGGCCTGGCCGACCGCGGCGAAGTCCTGCCGTACGGTCGTGAGCGGCGGCGCGAAGAACTCCGCCTCCGGGATGTCGTCGAAGCCCGCGATCGCCACCTGTCCCGGCACGGACAGGCCCGCCTCGCGAAAGGCCCGCAGCACGCCCAGCGCCATCTGGTCGTTGGCCACGAAGACCGCGGTCACGTCGCCGGAGTTGCGTCGCGCCGCCCCCGCCGCGACCCGTCCGGCCAGCTCCTGGCCCGCGCGGTAGCCCGACAGCGGCGTCCAGTCGCCGACCAGCGGCGGCGGCACCTCGGCCCCCGCCTCCTCCAGCGTCTCCCGCCACCCCTTGACGCGCGCCTCGGCCTCCAGCCAGTCCCGCGGCCCGGCCACATGCCACACCGTGCGGTGCCCGGCGTTCAGCAGATGGCCGGTGACCAGCCGCGCGCCCAGCTCCTGGTCGACCGACACCCCCGCGATCGGCAGCGAGTGGCCGCCCTCGACGGTCACGACCGGGAAGGGCAGCCGCAGCTCGGCGAGCGCGGCCACGGCTTCGCGGTGCGGCACGATCACCACGATGCCCTCCACCCCCCAGTCGCTGAGGTGGTCGATCGCCTCCTCCAGCGCCTTGGCGGTGTAGCGCCGCAGCGTGACAGCCGAGGCCATGTACCCCTCGTCCCGCGCGGCCTCCTCGAGCCCGAAGAGGGTGCTCGCGGGCCCGAAGAGGGTGGGGTTGCACGCGACGACGCCGAGCGTGAGCGTGCGCCGGGTCACGAGCGCGCGGGCGGACGAATTGCGCCGGTAGCCGAGCTGCTCGATGGCCCGCAGCACCTCGGCGCGGGTGGTGTCCCGTACATTGGGGTGGTTGCTCAGCACGCGCGAGACGGTCTGGTGCGACACGCCGGCGACCTTGGCGACGTCCGCCATGGTCGGCGCCCGGCGTGGCCGGCCGGTGGTCTGCGCGGTCTGTGACATGGTTCTCCGATCTGTGTGCTGCCTTGTCATTGTTAGCGCTCACAGGGAATCCGTCAAGAGATGTCCCCACGCGGCAGGCGCGCAGCCGGAGGACGCCCCCGAGAACGTCCCGGAGGGCGCCGCAGGGGGCGCACAGACCGGGGCGGTCGCGTCATGGGGGCGCGGCCGCCCCGTCGGCGGCCGGGCCGGTCGCGGGCTACGGCCGGCCGCGGCCCGGGGCGGAGTCAGGGGCGGGAGTGGGGTCCGGGGCTTGGGCCGGAGCAGGGGCCGGATCGGCGGCCGGGTCGGCTCCTCGCGCGCGCCGGCGGGCCGCCCGCCAGGCGACGCGGCGGGCTTCCTCCTTCTGCCACAGCCGGCGCAGCTCGTCCGCGCGCGGGTCGGGCCTCTCGGGCCGGAGGTCGTTGCCGTCCGCGTCGACGACGCCGTCCTCGCGCAGTTGCCGGGTCTGCACCTCGACCGGCACCTCGGGGTCGTAGTCGGAGGGCCGGGGCAGCTCTGGCCCGTCGGGGCCGATACGGACGAGGCGCTCCACGCGCGTGATGCGGAAGCGGTGGCCGTCGATCGTGACGACGTTGGACCGCTTCTCGTCCAGCCGGTCCGCGGCGGCGGCGTACTCCGCCTTCTGCTCCTCCGGCATCCGCTGTCGGAAGGGCCCCATCACGCGCAGCCAGAAGGCGAGTGAGTCGCGCGCGCCCTGCGGGGTCGAGTAGATGCTGCCGGGCTGGTGGAAGCCCCAACGCCCGTTCACCCGGGCGGATATGACGAAGGCGGCGGGCAACAGGACGCCGCCCGGATAGCGGTGGATGGCGGCGCGGGCCTCGTCGTTCATCTCGTCGGGCGCGTCCTTGAGGACGGGCGCCATGGGCAGCAGATCGAGCTTGAGGATGCCGTCCGACATGCCGGTGCCGGTGAGCGGGTCGACGACGAAGCCCTTGGTGCGCGAGGGCACCCGATGGCCGTCGCCGACCTCCGCGGGGTCCGGGTCGGTGGGCCGCGGCGGCTCGGGCCCGGCGGGGCCGGAGCGGATGAAGTGCGCGGCGCGGACGATGCGGAAGCGCTCGCCGAGCACGGACACCTCGTCGACGACCTCGCGGTCCATCCGCAAGGCCGCGGCGTTCCAGCGGCGTTGGGCGTTGGCGTCGCCCTCCTTGCCCGCGCCCTGGGCGTTCAGCCGGAAGTGCGAGCCGAGCGAGTCACGGGCCTGCTGCGGCCAACTGCCCCCGTACTCGCACAGTTCCCAGCCGCCGGACTCCAACTCGCGGGCCCAGAAGTACTCGGCCATGCCCGCCCCGAGCAGATCGGGATACCGCTCCCGGGCATACCACGCCTCCTCGTCGGCGAGCGCGGCGATGGGCCCCTCGGGCGCGGTCATCCGGACCGTCAGATACGCGGGCACGCTGTCCTCGTAACCGCTCATACCCAGACTGTGCCCGACCCGGCCCCGCCCTGCCCCCCGATTCCCGGACCTGCCCCCGCAAACCCCCCAACCGTGTGCGCTCCTGCCTCAGCTCCAGGACGCGGGCCCGGTGCCCGTCGGCGCCCTGGGGGTCGGCCCGGGCGAGGTGGTCGAGGTCGGTGGCCTCCTCCCACGCGTCCCCGAGGGCGCGGTGCGCGGCGGCGGCTTGTTGGAGGAAGCCCGCCGCTTCCTCCCCGCGTTCGGTGGCCGCGTACGTCAGGCCCGTGCCGCGCCACGCCAGGGCCTCCCGGCTGCGGTCGCCGAGTCTGCGGTGGAGCATCGCCGAGCGCTGGTACGAGGCGAGGGCGTCGCCGTACGCCGACGTGGCGCGCTGGACGTCACCGAGGGTGAGCAGCCAGTAGGCCTCAAGGCGGTGGCTGCGGAGGGTGAGGGCGATCTCCATGGCCTCGTCGATCGCCTTGCGGGCGGCGACGCTGTCGCCCTCTTCGAGGCGGATGGCTGCGAGCATCCGGAGGACGTTGCCCGCTCCTCGGGGGTTGTCGAGGGCGCGGTGGGTGGCGAGGGCCTCGGTGGCGGCTGTTGCGGCCTCGGGGATGCGTCCGGCGTTGAGGTAGGTGGTTGCGGTGTTGGCCACGGCGGTCGCGGCCCAGCGCGGTCGGCCCTCCGCCTTGAAGAGCGGGGCCACCGCCTCGAACGCCGCGGCGGCGCGGTCCAGTTCACGGGCCCGGAGGTGGAGCAGGCCGATGAGGTTCAGGGCGTGGGCCTCGTCGAGCCGGTTGCCGGTGCTGCGGCACAGCTCCAGCGCCGAGATGAGGCTGCGCATGCCGTCCGCGTAGCGGTGGACGGCGCGGTAGACAGTGCCGAGGCTGATGAGGATGCGGATGCGGGCCAGCGGATCCGGGTCGCGCTCGGCGCTCGCAAGGCCCGTTGTCCCGAGGTCCAGCCAGTCGACGACAGGGGCTGACGGCGGCCAGGCCCGCCAGAGGGTCTCGACCAGTTGCCAGGCGAGGCGGTCCTGCCCGGCTGTGGCGGCAGTCGCCACCAGGCGCGGATAGGTGGGCAGTTCACGCTCGGTCCAGTCGACGGCCGCGTCGTAGTCGGCGAACGCCAAGGGGGCCACCGGGCCGGTGGCGGGAGGCGGCCGCAGATGGTCCTCGCCCGGCGAGATCCACTCCTGCGCCGCATCGGCAGTGTGGAGGTACCAGATCAGGAGACGGTGCAGAGCGGCATCCCGCTCCTCTTCCGTCTCCTGTGCCTGGGCCTGGTCGGTGGCGTACGCCCGAAGCAGGTCATGGAACTGGTACCGGTCCGGCGCGGTCTGCTCCAGCAAGTGGGCGCCCACGAGATCGTCCAGAAGCTGACGGGCCTTGCCCGTGCCCAGATCCGCCACGACAGCGGCGGAATGCAGCCCGAAGTCAGGCCCCGGATGCAGGCCCAGCAGGCGGAACAGCCGGGCAGCGGGCTCGGACAGCGCGCGGTATGACCACGCGAAGACGGTCCGTACGGCCTCGGCCTCTTCCTCGCTGCCGGTGCTCAACGCGTCCCACAGCCCCGACTCGTCCCGCAGATCCGCGATCAACTCGCCCAGCCCCATGTGCGGGTGGCTCGCCGCACGTTCGGCCGCTATCCGCAGCGCCAGCGGCAGCCGGGCGCACAGCCGCGCCAGTTCGGCAAGCTGATCGATGTCGTCAGCGCTGCGGTAGGCAACGGTCACGGCTTGGAGCAGCGCAACCGCCTCCTCCTCGGGCAGCGTACCCAGCGTGATCCGCCGGGCCCCGTCCCGCACCGCCAGACCCGACAACCGGCTCCGGCTCGTCACCAGCACCAGGCTGTCCCCGCCGCCCGGCAGCAGCGGACGCACCTGACCCGCTGTCGCCGCGTTGTCCAGCAGGACGAGCACGCGCCGCTCGGCGATGAGCGAACGGTAAAGGGCCGCCGCCCCGTCCACATCCCCCGGCACTTCTGCCGCCGGTACACCGAGGGCGCGCAGGAATCCGCGCAGCGCCTGTTCGGCCGTGACCGGCTCGCCGGGGTCATAACCGCGTAGGTTCACGAACAACTGACCGTCCGGGAAACGGTCCTTCACCCGGTGCGCCCACCGCAGCGCCAGCGATGTCTTCCCCGCACCGGCCGTCCCAGCGATCACGTGCAGGGACACAACCGTCCCGTCGGCCACCAGTGCGTCCAGCTCCGCGAGTTCGGCACTCCGATTGACGAAACCGTGGACGTCGGCGGGCAACTGCCGTGGTGTCGGCTGGCGCCGGGCGCCCGCGTCATGGTGGAAATGGACCCCGCCGGTGACGCTCCCCGCCTGCACCACATCGCGCGAGGACGTCCCGGACAGGTCGTTGTGCGACTCCGACGACGTCCCGCCGTCTCCCTTGCTCATGCCGCCGGGGGCGGCGGAAGCGGGGCGACCGCGCGGGGGAAGTAGGACGCGATGTCCTCCGCTGTCGCGAAGAGGCCGCTCATGAACTCGACCCAGGCGTTCACCACCGCGGGGTCGGTGAAGCGGATCGCTCCATCCGGGACGCCGGTGTCCGTGTACATCACGCGGAAGAGGATGCGGTCGCCGATCGCCACCAGTTCGGGGAGCGGGCCCGCCGCTTCAGCGGCGGCGAGGGCTGAGGCAAGGACGACGCGCGTGGGAGCGCCGAACCGGGCCTTCTGATGCAGGGAGTGCAGCTCCCACTGGATGTAGGGGGTCAGCGGCTCCTCCACCACCCGTAGGCGGTGGAGGACACTGCCGCGGCGGGCGTCCTCCTCGCCTTCGGCACGCAGCGTGTCCTCACGGGCGGCGAAGAGGCGCAGCGCCTCGTCCCAGTCGCCGCGACGCAGGGCGTCGCGGCTCGCACTGCCCGTCTCCTCGAAGTGCTGCCGCCGCTCCAGCTTCCACGAGGAGCCGTTGTGAACGGACCGCTCGTGGCTCCAGAACTCGTGGTGGTACTCGGGGCGTGTGAGCCGCACGCCGTGCTCGATGGGAAGTTCTGGCACGTGCTGATCAAGCATCAGGGATGTCCACCTTCGCCGCGCTGAGCATGTTGCCGGGGATCACGACCAGACGCTCGTCCGCGCCGAGCGTCACGCCGTTCGGCAGACGGCCCGCGTAACCGGAGGTGAGGTCACGTCCGATGACGGCGATGTCGCCGTTCGAGAGCTGCCAGATGTCCGGGCAGTCGTCCGCGCCTTCCGAATTGCCTGTCTCCGCTGCTGACATGCCGAGTCGCCGGACGAATAACGCCGCCGGGTCTGCTTCCCACGCACGAGCCATGACCGCCTCCTGGGCACCCTGACAGCTACTGAGTGTAGTAACCTATTCAGCTCCAGGACGCGGGCCCGGTGCCCGTCGGCGCCCTGGGGGTCGGCCCGGGCGAGGTGGTCGAGGTCGGTGGCCTCCTCCCACGCGTCCCCGAGGGTGCGGTGGGCGGCGGCCGCCTGCCGTAGGAAGCCGGCCGCCTCCTCCTCGCGCCCGGTGGCCGCGTACGTCAGGCCCGTGCCGCGCCACGCGAGGGCCTCCCGGCTGCGGTCGCCGAGTCTGCGGTGGAGCATCGCCGAGCGCTGGTACGAGGCGAGGGCGTCGCCGTACGCCGACGTGGCGCTGGACGTCACCGAGGGTGAGGAGCCAGTAGGCCTCACGGGTGCGGTCACGCAGGGCCAGGGCGATATCCATGGCCTGGCTGGCGTCCGCGAGGGCCTCGTCCTGACGCCCCTCCGCCAGGTGCAGCTCGGCCCGGAGCCGCAGGACGTTGCCGAGTCCGCCCGGGTCGTCGGAGGAGCGGTAGACGTCCAGGGCGTGCCGCAGTGCCACCGCCGCTTCCGGCAGCCGTCCGGCCCGGTAGTGCGCGGTGGCCGCGTTGGCGTGGACGGCGCCGGCCAGCCGTTGGTCCCCGAGGTCGCGCAGGATCGCGCCGGCGTCGTCGAAATGGCCGCTCGCCAGGTCGAGTTCCCGCCGCCTGAGGTGGATCAGGCCCATGGCGTTCCGCACCCGCGCCTCATCGAAACGCCGCCCCATAGCGCGGGCGAGGTGCAGGGCCCGGCCCAGGCATTCCAGGCCCTCGTCGTGGCGTGCGCGCTCGCGGTACGCCATGCCGAGCCGGGTCAGCAGGCGCAACTGCACCGCCGGATCCTGGTCGCGGACCGCAGCCTCCACACCGGCCTGCCCGATGCCCGTCCACTCCGCACGGGCGGAGGACGGGGGCCAGGCGTGCCAGAGCGTTTCGGCGAGCTGCCAGGTGAGCCGGTCGTCACCGGATGCTGTCGCGGCAGCAACCACACGCCGGTAGATGGGCAGTTCGCGCTCGGCCCAGTCGACGGCCGCGTCGTAGTCGGCGAACGTCAGCGGGGACACCGGGCCGGTGGCGGGAGGCAATCGCAGATTGTCCTCGCCCGGAGAGATCCAGTCCTGCGCCGCGTCGGCGGTGTGGAGGTACCAGGTGAGGAGGCGGCGGAGAGCGGCCTCCCGGTCCTCCGGCGTCTCCTCGGCGTGAGCCTGGTCGGTGGCGTGCGCCCGCAGCAGGTCGTGGAACTGGTAGCGGTCGGGGGCGGTCTGCTCCAGCAGATTCGCGCCCACGAGATCGTCCAGGAGCTGACGGGCCTTGCCCGTGGTCAGATCCGCCACCACAGCCGCTGAGTGCAGCCCGAAGTCCGGCCCCGGGTGCAGGTCCAGCAGGCGGAACAGCCGGGCTGCGGGTCCGGCCAGCGCCCGGTAGGGCCCTTCGACGACCGTCCGCATCACTTCCTCCTCCGACGGCGCCCCGCCGTCGTCCGTACTCATGCGGCCGGGGGCGGGGGAAGAGGGGCGACCGCGCGGGGGAAGTAGGACGCGATGTCCTCCGCCGTCGTGAAGAGGCCGCGCATGAACTCGGCCCAGGCCTTCACCACCGCAGGGTCGGTGAAGCGGATCGCTCCGTCCGGGACGCCGGTGTCCGTGTACATCACGCGGAAGAGGACACCGTCGCCGATCGCCACCAGTTCGGGGAGCGGGCCCGCCGCTTCGGCGGCGGTGAGGGCGGAGGCGAGGACGACGCGGGTGGGTACGCCGAACCGGGCCCCTGGGTGCAGGGAGTGCAACTCCCACTGGATGTACGGCGTCAGCGGCTCCTCCACCACCCGCAGCCGGTGGAAGACGCTGCCACGGCGGGCGTCGTCCTCCGCCTCCGCCCGCAACTTGTCCTCACGGGTGGCGAAGAGGCGCAGCGCCTCGTCCCAGTCGCCGCGGCGCAGGGCGTCGCGGCTCGCACTGCCCGTCTCCTCGAAGTGCTGCCGCCGCTCCAGCTTCCACGAGTTTCCGTCGCGCACCGAGCCGCTCCGCTCGCGGAAGTCCTGCTTGTATTCCAGCCGGGTGAGCCGCTCACCGCCTTCGGCGGGCAGTTCGGGGACGTGCAGGTCAAGCATCAGGGGTTCCTCCTTCGTAGCGCTGGGCACTGGCGGGAGTCGCGTCCTCAGCTACGGACACGGGGCCGCACCGGCGGGAGGGGGAGGTCGAGTTCGGCTCGTACCGTCTTGCCGATCGGGATCCGGTCACGTACCGACCAGCGGTCGGCGAGCGCCTCCACGAGCATCAGCCCGCGCCCGGTCTCGGCGAGTTCGCGCGGGGGTGTGAGCGTGCCCGGGCCCGGGGGCCGACGCTCGGTGCGGGTGTCGGACACCTCGATCCGCAGCGTGCCGCTGCGCAGCCGCATCCACACCTCGAAGTCCCGGCCGGCCACGCACCCGTGGGTCACCGCGTTCGCCACCAGCTCGCCCACGACGATCTCCGCCGCATCGAACACGGCCATCGTGTGCGGGATCCCCCACGTACTGAGCTGGTAGAGCGCGAGCTGCCGGGCGAGCCGCGCACCGCGCCGGGTCGAACTGAACTGCTGCCTGAACTCACCCTCTGCACACGGCAGTTGGGGAGCTGCGTGAGTCGTCATGGAGCCCAATGTGCCCTGCTCAGCCCCCGCGATCCCAGCACCGCACCGCGTACGCTGAGCAAGCGTACGCGCACAAACTGTGGACAGTACGCGTCACCGAGGGTGAGCATGTCCTCCAGCGGAGTGACCCTGCGGGGCCCAGTGTGCGGGAGGTGGCCTATGACGGCCAACATGACGTCCGGCGGTACGTTCGCGGGCGGAGGTGAGCCCGAGCCCTCGGACAGCCTGAAGACGTTCGGGGCCGTCGTCATGGCTTTACGCGAATTCTCCGGCCTGTCCCGGGAGGAGCTGGGCGCCCACGTCGGCCTCTCGCAGCACACGGTCGCCTCGATCGAGCAGGGGCGGCGCATGCCGGACCCTGATTTCGCGGAGAGGGCCGAGCCCCACCTCGGCGGGACCGGCGTCTTGCGGAAGGCGCTGCGGCACGTGGCTCGCCAGCCGGGGCTGGCGAGTTGGTTCCGGCAGTGGGCGCGCAAGGAGCAAATCGCGGTCAACTTGGATACGTACGAGTGTCGCGTGGTGCCAGGCCTGCTCCAGACGGAGGCCTACGCGCGTGCGTTGTTCGAGGACCGGCTTCCGCCCCTCAGCGATGAGGAGATCGACACCCAGTGGGTGGCACGGGCTGAGCGGCAGCAGCTTCTCAGCGATCGACCCAACACGGCCTTCAGTTTCATCCTCGACGAGCACATCTTTCGTCGGCAGACGGGCGGCCGTGAGGCCACGATCGAGCTGATCGACCACGTCGTACAGCTGAGTCGCCAGCGGAACATCGCGATCCAACTGCTCCCGGAGAACACAGGCGTGCACCCCGGCCTCGACGGGCCGGTCAGGTTGCTGGAGACCCCGGAAAACCAGTGGCTCGCGTACAGCGAAGGACAGGAAACCGGCCAGCTCATCACCGACCCCAAAGTGGTCAGCATTCTCCGGCAGCGGTATGCAAAACTGCGCACGCAGGCCCTCACCCCTGAGGAGTCCAGGGGCTTGCTGTTGCGACTGCGAGGAGAGCTATGACCACCAACCTCACCTGGTTCAAGAGCAGCTACAGCAGTGGTAGCTCCGGCGACTGCGTCGAAGTCGCGCTCTCCTGGCGGAAGTCCAGCTACAGCGGCAGCTCGGGGGACGACTGCGTCGAGGTCGCTGTGGCTTGGCACAAGTCTTCCCACAGCAGTGGTCCGGACGGCGACTGCGTCGAGGTCGCCTCCTGCCCCGGGACCGTCCATGTGCGGGACTCCAAGGACAAGGAAGGCCCCCAACTCGCCTTCTCCCCCGCCGAGTGGTACCACTTCCTGGGCTTCGCCCAGGCCCACACCGTCTGAACGCACGACCGAGGCGGGGTCACGGGGCAACACCCCCGTGGCCCCGCCTCGTAGCGTCTGAGGGGCAACCTCACTCGGTGAAGACCTTCACCGAGTCCGGGCTCCCGCCGTTCCGGTTGATGCCGACGAAGAAGTCGCTTCCCACGTGGGTGATGTCTTCGAGCTCGTCGGTGAGGTTGTTGCCCGGGATGCCGATATCGCTCTCCACGTCACCTCCGGACCAGTTGTACTGGTACACCCAGTTCCACCCGGTATCGGGGGTCGACGTGTTGATGGAATTGCTGTTCCAGATGTAGTTCTCGGAGCAGTCAATGCCCTGGTCGGAACGATTGTCGTGAATCGTCAGGTTGCTCTTCACGAGCGTCCATCCGCTCGTCAGCGCGCCTGAGCCGGGATGGGTCCACAAGCTGCCCAGGCGGCGGGCGGCGTATTTCCCGGCTCCGCCTGCGGCCGTATCGCTGTAGCAGAGGCCGCTGATGTTGCCGATGGGCAGATGGACGACCTCGCTCGCGCCGATGGCCCCCGACGAGCTGAGGTGAATAATCCCCACGTCGGCGCTCGGGTAGGCCGATTGACTTCCCTGGGTGGCAATGAGCGCAGGGCCCGTGCCGAGGTAGTCCGGGTTGTAGGCGAGGTCGTTGCCGTGGCCGACAGCCGGCATGGAGGTCGGCGCTCCGGCGCAGGTCCAGCTGGCACCGTCCCAGGCCGTGCCGTCGCGCAGCCACCTGGACAGGACCGGTTCCGCCCCGCCCGCCTTGGTGAAAATGATGTAGAGCTGGCTGTCCGGCCCCTTGACCATGCCTTCCATGACGGTGCGGCCCGCCCGGCAAGGGCTGCTGTTCGGGATGCTCAGCCGCTCCGCCCCGCTCCTGTCCGTAGCGGCGTAGGCGGACGTCGTCGAGGAACTGGCGATTCCGGTCAAGAGTGCCAGTACGAACGCGAAACCCAGTCGTTTTCTCACTCGTTGCCTCCCCCTTGGCGAATGAGGGGGAGGCTAGCATCCCATCGGAAGTGCGGGGTTCAGGAAACGCCCTTGCGCAACGACGCGATGAGGTGGTCAAGGTCCCCTCGTGCCGTGTATCTACGGATCGGGTCGATGTAGTCGCGTGACTCGATGATCTGACCGTCCCGCACACGCATGACGAAGATGCAGGGCACCTTGGCCGTGGAGTCGTCCGGCAACGTGAACTCGTAGGCGAACTCGGCGACGATCACTTCAGGATCGGCGGTCTCGTGGACGACGACGTCGACGACACTCCTCTTCGGCAAGGACTCCCGGACTTCCGGAGGCACCGTGAAGTGCTCCCGGAGCGCCTGCCGACTCGTCAACGGCTCGGACTCCGGCGTCGCCATCGGATGCCGGACGTCGGTGACCTCGCCGTAGAGGTCAGGCAACTCGCTTGAGTTCCCGTCGGCGACACCATGGACAAGCCGGAGAAACACCTCGCGCGGACTCAGACTCACAAGGCCCCCAAGTAATACGCACAGACAGCTGGCGATCATTATCGCCTGAGGGTGCACCCCGGCATCGACGGCCCGACAGGCCCTCACCCCTGAGGAGTCCGGGGGCCTGCTGTTACGACTGCGAGGAGAGCTATGACCACCGACCTCACCTGGTTCAAGAGCAGCTACAGCAGCGCCCAGGGCGACAACTGCGTCGAAGTCGCCGCCCCCTGGCACAAGTCCTCCTACAGCTACAGCCAGCCCAGCGACTGCGTCGAGGTCGCCTCCTGCCCCGAGACCGTCCACGTCCGGGACTCCAAGGACACGGAAGGCCCCCAACTCGCCTTCTCCCCCACCGAGTGGGCGCACTTCCTGGGCTTCGCCCAGGCCCACACCGTCTGAACCCCCGACCGAGGCGGGGCCACGGGGCAACACCCCCGTGGCCCCGCCTCGTTGCGTGAGACGGTTCCGGCCGACGCGCAGGCCGACGCGCGCATGTTCATGCTGGGTGGCGACACCTTTCGGGCGCTCAAGGTGATCGTGGACGCGACCGGCTACGACCTGCGCCAGGCCCGGGACATCGTGTACGCGCCGGTCTACGACGTCGAGGTGCCGAGGGGAAGCTGAGCCGGTTCCAGCAGTCGCCCTGAACGGAGCCCGCTCACTGCCCTTCGGTGCGGGTCGGCCAGGTGAGGCGGCGGGCGGGGCGGGTCCAGGTGGCCGGCAGGGTGAGTGCGGCGACGAGGCCGCCGAGGGTCATGAGGGTGGAGGGGGAGGTGCGGTCGACGACGACTCCGCCGATCAGCGCGCCGAAGGAGATGGTCGCCTGGAAGGAGGACGTGAAGAGCACCGATGCCGCTTCGGGCGCTTCCGGTGCCGCCTTGGCGAACCACGTCTGGGACGCGACCGGGACGGCGCCGTAGGCCGTGCCCCACACGACCAGGAGGGCCAACGCGCCGGCCCGCCCGTGGCCCAGGAGCGGCAGCAGCAGGGTGGCCGCCGCGATCATGGCGGCCGCGAGCCCGAGAACGGCCCGGGGGCGGCGCGCGACCACCGACCCGGCCAGGAAGTTGCCGGCGATTCCCGCGGCGCCGTAGACCAGCAGGAAGACGGTGATCAGCCGCGGACCGGCGCCGGTGACCCGCTCCAGGAACGGCGTGACGTAGGTGTAGGTCCCGAAGTGGGCCAGCACGACGAGGAACGTCAGCAGCAGTGCGAGACGCGTGGTGACGTTCCCGAGCAGGCCGCGCAGCACGTGCAGGCGGGTCGTCCGCAGCGGCGGCAGCGGCGGGACGACCCGTACGAGCAGGACCAGCACACCGAGGGTGAGCGCACCCATCACTGCGAAGGCGGTGCGCCAGCCCGCCAGGTCTCCGACGAACGTGCCCGCCGGTACGCCGAGCACCGAGCCGAACGGTACCGCCGAGAAGATCACCGACGTGGCGCGGCCGACCGACTCGGCCGGCACCAGACGCTCGGCCAGTCCGGCGCCGATCGACCAGAAGCCGCCGATGACGACACCGACGACGACGCGGGAGACGAGGACGAGCCAGTAGCCGGGTGCGGCGGCGGCGAGGAAGTTCGCCACGGCCAGCAGGAACACGAACACGCCCAGCATCAGCCGCCGGTCGACCCGGGCCGTCACCACCGTGACCACCGGGGCCGAGACGGCCGCGAGGAATCCGGGCACGGTCATCGTCAGCCCGGCCGTGCCGTCGGAGAGGGCGAAGCTGGAGCCGATGTCGGTGAGCAGACCGATCGGCAGGATCTCCGTCGTGACGATCGAGAAGATCCCCAGCGTCACCGACACCACGGCCAGCCACCCGATCAGCGGGGACCGGGGCGGCGAACCTGTTCCGGCGGGGCGGGGCGTGACCGCGTCGGTCACGGAAATCTCGTCGGAAGTCGAGGCCATGGGGGTCCGTCCTGTGAGGGGCCTGCCGTCTCGTGACGAGTGCAGCAGGCTCGGCACGGGGAAGGCTGGCAGGTCCGCGACGTCACCCTCGTCGGGCAAGGGTGATGTCGCGGATCTGCCGACCCGGCGCCGGGCCTGCGCGCCGACGGCCCCCGGGAGGACGGCCGTTACGCGCCCTCGGGGCCCACGTGCTTTTCCAGGAGCGTGAACGTCTTTGGTTCGGCGCCGGGTTGGGGCTTGCCCGACTTCCGGCCCACGACGCGGTAGCCCTCCGCCGTGTAGTACGCGGTCAGGCGGCGGTTGGACGCCAGGCAGTCGAGGCGGACGAGAGTGCGGCCCGCCTCCGTCACCCGGCGTTCGGCGGCGCGGAGGAGGTGGCGGCCCGTGCCGGGGCGGGCGGTGGCGCGGTCGACCATCAGGCGGTGGACGTACCCGGCGACGGGGGGCTGCGGCCCCCACGCGGCCTCGTCCTGCCACCACAGCTCCCACGCGCCGACCGGCCGGCCGGCCGCCTCGGCGAGCCAGACCTCGCCGCGGGTCATGACGCGGCGGAAGTGGTCCTCGCCCAGCTCGCCGGGGCGCCACTGGCCGGTGACGCCGCGGGCGAGCATCCAGCGGGCGGCGTCGTCACGCAGGCGGACGAGGGTGGCGAGGTCGGCGGCCTCGGCGCGGCGGACGTGCGGGTCGGTCACACCGCGATCATCGCACGCACGTTCAGTGGCGCGGCGGGGTCCAGACCCCGCGCCACTGCTCGGCCCCGTACTCGTGGAAGCGCGCGGCCTCCGTGAAGCCGAGCTTCGCCGCGACGCGCACGGAGCGGGTGTTGGCGGTCTGGGCGGTGAGCAGAACGGGCTCGCCGGGGTGGGTCGCGGCGAACCACGCGAGGGCGGCGGCGCAGGCCTCGGTGGCGTAGCCGCGGCCCCAGGCGCGGGGCAGGAACATGTAGCCCAGCTCGTGCTCGCCGCGCTCGGGGCGGATGTGGCCGGGGCGGGCGGGGTCGCGGACGTCGAGGGTCGTCATGCCGATCGTCGCGCCGTCCAGCTCGACCGCGAAGAAGCCGGTGCGGCGCCCCGGCACCTCCGGCATGGTGCGCTCCAGCTCCGCGCGGGGCTGCGCGCCGCCCACGAACGTGCCGACCTCCGGGGAGGCCAGCAGCTCGACGAAGGCGGCGCGGTCGCGGGCCTCGGAGGCACGCAGGACGAGCCGTGCGGTACGGATCGGGGCGGGCGGCCACGCGACGTCGGCCGCCGGGTCGGAGGCAGTCATAACAGGCGCACATTCTAAGGCGGTTGCCGCCGGAGCTGAGAGCTCACCGGCGGGGTCGGGCGCCCGGCGTCGTACCCGCGTACGTACCCGCGTACGTACCCGCGTCGCACCCGGGTTCGTACCCGCGTTCGTACCCGCGTTCGTACCCGGCGACCGGCGCGGCTTGCCGCCACGCGCCGTCCCCCGCCGGGCACTTGACTCCTCGCAGACGCCCGGAGACGATCTCGTCGTGCCCTGAACGAGGCCCACGAGCGAGCCCGCGAAGGACTCCGACCGCCCGAGCCGGGGAGTCGTCCGAGCCCGCACTTCGGGGAGGCGCAGGACCGTGCGTTGCGACACCGAGCCCGCAGCGGTGCCCGCCGTGCCCTGGCACACACCCCCCGGCCCACCTGCCGCAACTGCCTGCCGGGCGGGCGGTGTTCCCCCGGCCGGCTGGACCTTACGGCCTTTCCGGCGAACCACCGGCGAACCAGCTGAGGAGCACGCACCATGACCGAACTCCGTTCGGTGGCCTTCACCGCCTCGGAACGCGACCGCGCCTGCCCGTTCGACCCGTCGCCGGATCTGCGGCGGATGCGCGAGACCGAGGGGCTGCCGCGGATCCCCGTCGTCCACCCGGTGCTGGGCGAGGTCGAGGCCGTCGTCGTCACCCGCTACGACGACGTCCGGGCCGCCTTCGCCGACCCGCACCTGGTCACGGGCAACGGCATCGACCCGGACCAGCCGCGCACCCTCTACAACCAGCCGGGCTTCCTGCTCGCCTACAGCGGCGCGGAGCACGCCCGGCTGCGCCGGATGCTCACCGGCAGCTTCACCAACCGGCAGGTCGAGCGGCTGCGCCCCGCGATGGAGGCGATCGTCGAGGAGCACCTCGACGCCATCGCGGCGCGCGGGCCGGTCGCCGACCTGGTGCAGGACTTCGCCCTGCCGATCCCGTCGCTGGCGATCTGCGAGCTGCTCGACGTCCCGTACGGGACGCGGTCGATGTTCCAGCGCACCTCCCAGGTGATCATGAGCGGGACCACCTCCGCCGAGGAGGTGCTCGCCGCCTCGGAGGAGCTGCACGAGGCGCTGGCGGACGTCGTCGCCCGCCACCGGGCCGACCCCGGGGACGGGGTGCTGGGCGCGGTCGTGCGCGAGCACGGCGACGAGGTGGCCGACGAGGAGCTCATCGGGTTCGGCATCACCCTCCTGATCGGGGGGCACGAGACCACGGCGACGCAGATCGCGCTGAGCGTGCTGGCCCTGCTGCGCAACCCCGAGCAGCTCGCCGCCCTCCGCGACGACCCCGAGGCCGCCGGCCCGGCCGTCGAGGAGCTCCTGCGCCACCTCGCCATCCCCGCGCCGGTGCCGCGCCGCGCCACCGCTGACGTCGAGATCAACGGGCAGCCGGTCGCCGCGGGCGAGTACGTCCTGATGTCCGCGCTGACGGCGAACCGCGACCCCGCGTTCGTCCCCGACGACCCGGACGGCCTCGACCTGCGCCGCCGCCCGGTCACCCAGCTCTCCTTCGGCTTCGGCGTCCACCAGTGCCTCGGCCAGCAGCTGGCCCGGATGGAGCTGAAGGCCGCTCTGCCCGCCCTGCTCCGCCGCTTCCCCACCCTCCGCCTCGCGGTCCCGGAAAGCGCCCTCCGCTTCCGCTCGGGCTCGACGGTCTACGGCGTGGAGTCGCTGCCCGTCGCCTGGTGAGCCCCCGGGGCCCCGCCGGTCCCGCCGCGGCGGCGGGCCTGCCCGGCGGGGGGAGCCAGCGCGGCCAGGTGGTCGTCGACCAGGGCGATCTGCCGCTCCGGGGGGAAGGCGGCGGGGTCGAGGAGCGCCTGCACGACAAGGCCGAGGACGAACGCGTGCGCCGCCGCCGCGATGCGATCGGGGTCGCCGGGCCGCAGCTCGCCCGCCTGCTGCGCCTGGACGACCCGCTCGGCGAGCCTGGCCCGGCCGCGGGCGTACCTGCCGGCGTGGCCCGCGGTCAGCGCGGGGTCGGCGAGCGCGGCGCCCCAGGACGAGACCCAGACGCGGTTGCTGTCCGTGGCCTCCGCGGTCAGCGGCAGTACGTCGAGCAGCGCGTCCCGCAGCCCCGCCAGGCCGTGCCCCCGCTCGCCGCGCCGCCGGCTCGCGGTGCGCTCCTCCAGCAGGTCGAGGGCGTACACCACCAGGGCGTCCTTGCTCGGGAAGTAGTGGGTGAGCAGCCCGGTGGAGGCACCGAGCCGGGCCGCGACGGCCCGCAGCGTGAGACCGGAGAAACCGCGCTCGGCCATGACCTGCCACACCGCCTCCGAGACGTCGCGGCGGCGGCTCTCGTGATCTCCCTTTGTCCGTGCCATACGCCTACGCTACATTCACACAACAGGTGTTATGTAAATCGGGAGGTCATCATGTTCTCGCTGGCGCTGCGCGACGACGCGCACCTGGCCCCGCTGGAGACCTGGCACGCCGAGGAGTTCGCCGCGCACCTGGACAGGGCCCGCGAGCACATCCGGCCCTGGGTCGGCCCGTCGTTCGTCACCACCGACCTCGCCGGGGCCCGTGCCACCCTCGCCCGGTACGCCGAGCGGCAGGCCCGCGACGGCACCTGCCTGTTCGGCATCCGCCGCGGCGGCACCCTCGTGGGCGGGGTGATGTTCGCCGCCGTCGAGGCCGCGACGGGCAACTGCGAGATCGGCTGCTGGCTGGAGCCCGCCGCCGAGGGCCACGGCCTGGTCACCCCCGCCTGCGCGGCCCTGCTCGACCACGCGCTCGTCGAACGCGGCTTCCACCGCGCCGAATGGCACTGCCGCAGCGACAACGAACGCAGCGCTGCCGTCGCCAAGCGCCTCGGCATGACCCTGGAGGGCCTGCGGCGGGAGGCCTGGCCGTACGAAGGCAAGCGCTACGACAAGCAGGTCTGGGCCGTCCTCGCCCCCGAGTGGACCGCCGCGAAGAGCTGACCGCCCGGCCGCACTCCCCCACCCGCCCGTCCGTGAAAGGAGCCCCGAGTGGTCACCTGCCACCTGCGCTACGAGATCGACCCCGCGCAGCTCGACGCCTTCGAGCGATACGTGACCGGCTGGATCCCCGTCGTCACCCGCCTCGGCGGCACGCACCACGGCTGCTTCCTGCCGCACGAGGGCGCGAACGACATCGCGTACGCCCTCTTCTCCTTCCCCACCCTCGCCGCGTACGAGGAATACCGCGCGGCCATCCTCGACGACCCGGAGGCGCGGGAGCTGTGGCGGCTGAGCGCGGCGAGCCGCTGCATTCGCCGCTTCGACCGCACCTTCCTCCGCCCGGCCCTGACCGCGCGGGCCTGAACCGCCCGGCTCCCGCCCGCGCGGCCCGCTACCGCTGGGCGGGCAGCGCCGGTTCCGGGAGCGGGCGGGTGAGGAGCCAGCCGAGGGCGGGGAGGGTGATCAGCGGGAGCAGGGCCGTACGCAGGGACGTGGCGTCGGCGAGCGCGCCCACCGCGGGGCTCAGCACGCCGCCGACGCTCACCGCCAGGCCCAGCGTCACGCCGCTCGCGGTGCCGACGCGGGAGGGCAGGTAGTCCTGGCCCAGGGTGACCTGGAGGGAGAAGGGGACGTAGAGGCCCGCGGAGGCGAGGGCGACGAAGAGGTAGAGGGCCGGGCCCGGGACGAGCACGACGCCCGCGACCGCGGCGGCGCTCGCGACGTACGACCGGCGCACGACCCGTACTCGCGTCCAGCGGGCGGCGAGCGCGCTGCCCAGCACCGTGCCCACCGCGCCGCCGAGGTAGAGGACGAAGAGGGCCGCGGCTCCGACCGCCGTACCGCCGCCCGTGCGCTGGCGCGCGTAGAGGGAGATGAAGCTGCCGAGGACGACGAAGACGACCGACCGGCACACGATCGCGAGGGTCAGGCGGACGAAGGAGCGGCGGTCGTCGGGGCGGTCGTCGGCCCCCGCCGTACGCGTCCCGGGCCCCTCCGCGGCGGCGGACCCGCGGCGCACGGCGAGCAGCGCGAGCGCCGCGCCCAGCGCGGCGGGCAGCACGAGCACCGGCGTGGCGCCCAGGCCGCCCGCCCCGACGACCGGCGTGACCAGCAGCGGGGCGAGCGCGAAGCCGATGTTGCCGCCGAGCGAGAACCAGCCCATCGCGGTGTGGCTGCCGCGGCTCGCGATCCGCGCGACCCGCGCCGACTCCGGGTGGTACGCGGCGATCCCGACCCCCGCGACCGCGACGCACAGCAGCGTCAGCGGGTACGAACTCCCGACGCCGCTGAACGCGATCCCGATCCCGCACAGCGCGGTGCTCAGCGGCAGCAGCCACGGCATGCTCCGCCGGTCGGTGAGCGCCCCGAACGCGGGCTGCACGAGGGAGGACAGCAGCGACGCGGCGAGCACCACGCCGGACGCGGCGGCGTAGGTGTAATTCCGGTCCGCGACGAAGAAGGGGACGAGCGCGGACACCGCCCCCTGGTAGACGTCCACGCACGCGTGCCCCACGGACAGCGTCAGGATCGCCCGCCGCTGCCCACCGCCCGACGGCGGTTCGGGTGGGGCGGGCGGCAGGGCCGCGAGGGCGTTCGGGGCGAGGCCGTCGGAGGGCGGTCCAGCCGGACGTGAAGTGGTCATGACGCGATGCTGGCCCGCGGGGCGAGGTCACCGCTTCCGGCAGAATGCCGGATGCTGTCGGAAAACCGCCACCTCCGCGGGACGGTCCCGCCGCAGGGCGGCTCACTCGGGGTCCGGGCCTCCCGGCGCTGTCTCCGTATCCGCGTCCGCCCTCCGTGCCGCGTCACCCCCGATCAGCAGCCCCAGGATCGGGCCGCCCAGCAACGCGGTGAAGGCGTACTGCCAGCCATCGGGCAGCAGCAGATGCCCCGCCACGCCCGTAACCACCACCACGGCCACGATCTTCGCCATCAGCACGGGGTTGCGGACGATCGCCCACAGCCGTCGCAGGAATGTCCCACCCTCACGCGAGCGCTGCTCGCGCCCCCCAACGCTCATCCCCGTATCGTCCCACCGCCCGACCCGGGAGGGCAGCCCTCCGGCAAGGCCTGCGGCTCTCCCGTACGGCGCCGCGCCGCCGCTACAGTGCGGGCCGTGCCGAAAGTCCCCCGTCCGCCCGCCACCGCCCCCGAGACGACCGTCGCCCCGCCCACCTCGGTCCGGCCGCTCGCCGCGGGGGAAGGGATCGACGCGCATGTGCACCGCGAGCACCAGATCCACTACGCGGGGCGCGGCGTCCTCACCGTCACGACGGACGCGGGGACGTGGGTCGCGCCCGGCAACCGGGCGTTGTGGGTCCCGGCGGGGACCGCGCACTCGCACCGGGCGCACGGGCGTCTGGACCTGCACACCATCGGGCTGCCCGCGTCCGTCAACCCGCTCGGCCTCGACGCGCCCGCGGCCCTGACCGTCGGACCGCTGCTGCGCGAACTCGTCCTCGCCTACACGCGCGAGGACGAGCCGGTCGCGGGGGCCGAGCGGCGGCGCATGCGGGCCGTCCTGCTGGACCAGCTGCGCGCCTCGCCCCAGCAGCCCGTGCATCTGCCGATGCCGTCCGACCCGCGGCTGGCCGCGGTGTGCGCGCTGCTGCAGCGCGACCCGGCGGACGGCCGCTCGCTCGCCGGGTTCGGCGCCGCGGCCGGAGCCGGGGAGCGCACCCTGAGCAGGCTCTTCCGGGACGAGCTGGGCATGACCTTCCCGCAGTGGCGCACCCAACTGCGGCTCTACCACGCCCTGGTGCTGCTCAGCGAGGGCATGCCCGTCACGGCGGTCGCCGCACGCTGCGGCTGGTCCTCGCCGAGCGCCTTCATCGACGTCTTCCGGCGGGCGTTCGGCCGGACGCCGGGGAGCCGTCCGCGCGCGTGAGCCGCGGCCACGCGGCGACGGTGGCCGGGTCCGGCTCCGGGCTGAGGACGACGACGCGGTGGTGGGGGTCGCCCGGCAGGTCGAGGTTCTCGTAGTGCAGGTGCAGCACGCCGTGCTCGGGGTGGCGTACGACCTTGGTCCCGGCGGCGCGCAACTCCACGTCTCCCGTCGCCCAGTTGGCCCGGAAGGACGGGCTGCCGGCGTCCAGCTCCGCTATCAGCCCGGCCAGTTCCGCGTCCTGCGGCAACAGCCCTCGGACGAGGCGGAGTTGCGCCGCGGTGACGGAGGCGACCTCGTCCCAGTCGAGGTAGAAGTCCGCGGCGCGGGGGTCGAGGAAGATGTGCCGTGCGAGGTTGGGCGGCGTACCGGGGGCCGCGCAGGGGCTCGCCAGCACCGGGGCGAAGAGCACGGCGCCCAGCGCGTTCGCGGCGACGATGTCGAAGTGGTCGTTCAGGACGGCGGCGCCGACCTCCCCCATGTGGTCGATCATGCGCCGCAGTTCGGGCCGGAGTCCGGCGGGCGCGGCGCGCTCCGTACGGCGGGGCGGGTGCGCGAGGGACAGCAGATGGGCGCGCTCCACCGCGTCCAGCCGCAGCACCCGGGCGAGGGCGTCCAGCACCTCCGGCGAGGGCGCGCCGGACCGCCCCTGCTCCAGCCGCTGGTAGTACTCCACGCTGATCCCGGCGAGCTGGGCGACCTCCTCGCGGCGCAGCCCCGGCACCCGGCGGCGGGCTCCGGACGTCAGCCCGGCGGACTTGGGGGCGACCCGCGCCCGGCGTGACCGCAGGAAATCTCCGAGGTCCTCCATGCCGTCCAGTATGGCGGCCGAGGGTGGCCCTGGCAGTACCCGTACAGGCAGGGCCTGGGTCGCCTCGGCGCCGCACCGCAGACTCGTCGCGTGGTGCGGGACGCACGGGAGGGGGGGCTCGTGCGCAGCGCCCGGGCCGCACGCGGGGATGCGCCCGCCCGGCCGTGCCGGGCCGGGTGGGCGCGGCGAGGCGCTCCGGACCGCGCTGCATCCCCGAGCCGCGCGGGACGGAGCCGAAACCGCCCCGCTACCCCGCCGCCGGGCGTCCGACCGGCCCGGCGGCGGGGGGCTGGACGCACACGGCCGCCGTACCGACGCGGGCGCCGCGGACACCTCGCCCGCCTCACCACCACCTCCGAGCCGCAGACCGGCCCGCTGGAGGCGGTGGAGAAGGCGGAGGTCGACCGCAAGGGCAACCCCGGCTGCGGCGAAGGCGGTTCGGGCGGCAAGGACGGGTAACCCCACCGCCGCCGCCCGGCCGTGGCGGTGGGGTTACCCGTCGGCAGAACAACGGGCGGCCCACTCCCCACCGGGGGCGGGCCGCCCGTTGTTCTGCCGCGGGCTCAGCCCAGGTGGCGGGCGAAGAAGCGGGCCGCGTCCGCCGGTTCGTCCGCCGGGAGCGGCGCGGAGTGCGGGCCCGGGTGGGCGTGCAGGGACTTGTCCGCCGAGCCGAACGCGTCGAAGAGGGCGAGCCCCTCCGCGCGCGGGATGCGCTCGTCGTCCCACGCGAGCAGGAACCGCACGGGTACGGTGACCCGCGCCGCGTCCTGGGCCAGCGCCCGCGCCCCGCTCAGCCCCAGCACCGCCGCCCGCACCCGGGGCTCGGCGGCGGCGAAGGGCACGCCGAGCCCGCAGCCCAGCGACACCCCCCAGTAGCCCACCGGCCCGGCCCCGATGTCGTCGAGCCCCTGGAGCGCGTCCAGCACCGCCCGCCACTCCGGCACGGTGCGCCGGGCGACCAGCCCCTGGAAGTCCGCGATCAGCGGATACGGTTCCGCACCCGCCGCGATACGCGCCCCGTTCGCGGTGGCGAGCGCGTCCAGCTCAGGATCGGTGGGCCGCTCTCCGTGCCCGGGCACGTCGACGGCGGCGACGGCGAAACCGCACTCCCGCACGAACCGCTCCGCGCGGGCCGTCACGAGGGGTGCCTCCTTGTGCTGCCCGCCCCCGTGCCCGACCAGTACGAGCGGCCTGCTGCCGGGCCCCGCCCCGTCCGGTGTCCACAGGACGCCGGGGATGTCACCGAGAAGGAATTGCCTGGTCCGGACCCCGTCGGCTGCCGACGACTCCGGACGAAGAGTGAAACGCATGGCGCTCACGCCTTTCGGAATGCCTCACGCGCACTGCGCGTGCTCGGGCACTCCCTCAGCCATGCGCGAGGGGAGGGCGGGCCCGACCTGTCATTTCGCTGATCGGTCTCACCTCCCCTGGTCGTCATCGGCTGCACGGCGCCCCGACCCTAGCACCCCCGGGGGCGTCAGGCCGCGGCCTCCGGGACCGCCCGCGCGAGCAGGACGCGCAGGCAGTCCGCGTCGGAGTCGTTGAGGAGAACCTCGACTGTGCGGCCGGGCGTGGTGAGCCCGACGATCACCGAGTACCGCGCGGACGCCACGGGGGCGTCGGCGCCGGTCGGCGGGCGCTCGGACTCGATGCGCACCTCCCCCAGCGGGGCGGTGAGGTCGGCGAAGTGCCAGTCCGGCGCGAAGACGAGCCGCCCGTTCTGCTCCCGCAACTGCGCGGGGCGCCACCCCGCCCGCCCCGCGCCCGCGTCCCGTATCCGGCACCCCACGGCGAAGGGCTCCCCCTGCTCGAACCGCCGCTTGCGCCGCCGCGCGGCCCTCAGCACCGCCCGCCTGCCGAGCCTTCCCCCGGCCTCGGCGGCCAGGAAGTCCCCGATCAGATCCAGCATGGTCCCCCCTCGTTCCCTTACGTTCGTTCAGGCGCCCCGGCGGAGCACCTCGCCGAAGCGCTCGGCGCTCCACGGCGGTATCGCGATCTCGACGGCCCCCGCGCGCGAGTGCAGCCGGTGGATGGTGCAGTCCCTGTTGACGAACCACGCCTCGGCCCCGGCGGGCGCCCTGGTCGCCAGGACGCGCAACTCGCCGACCGGCAGTGTGTATCCGCCGCCGCCCTGAGCCGGCTGCCAGAGGAGGACGGCGTCCTTCTCCGTGAGCCGGCCGGACCGCCATCGGCCGTCCCGTCCCGCGACCGGTCGGCGCAGCGCGCAGGGCACGTCGAAGACCTCGCCGGCCTCGTGGCGCGCCGCGAGCCGCCGGTCACGCCGGCCGGCCGAGCGCCCGGTCAGCACGCCGCCGACGAACTGGGACAACACATCGAGAACCATGCCGACCGCCTTCGCAGCGTCCCCCGCTTCGGCCGCGCGCCCGTCCTGCCGCGCAACCCCCCACCAGGCATGCTCACCCCCGTCACAGAGGGGCGTCAAGTGCCTCGGTCGGCGGGGGCGGCGGCGGGCGGGTCACTGGCCCGTCGTGCCGTCGGCCAGTTCGCGGAGGATGTCGAGGTGGCCGTTGTGGCGGGCGGTCTCCTCGATCAGGTGCATCAGGACCCAGCGGAGGTTGACGTAGCTGCCGTCGCGGATAGGGCGCTTGGCGAGGTCGTCGAGGGAGTGGGCGGCGGCGGTCTCGCGGTGGCGGGCGGCGTCGGCGGCGTAGGCGGCCAGGACGTCGGCGAGGGGGAGGGCGAGGTCGACGGTGAACTCGCGGTCGGGGTCCTCGTCGGTCCAGGGGCCGCGGTCCTCCCCGCCGAGGAAGATCACGTCGAACCACCAGTGCTCCACCCAGCGCAGGTGGTTGATCACACCGGACAGCGTCATGAGCGGGGAGCCGGGCAGCGGGGCGCCGCGGCCGTGCTCGTCGGTGGCGCCCTCGCACTTCTCGCGGGCGGTGTCGCGGGCGTAGTCGAGGAAGGTCGTGAGGGTGGTGCGCTCGTCGCCGGTGGGCGGCAGATCTGTTCTGGTCATGAGAGGGCATGATCCGCGATCCGCGGTGCCGCGTCGACCGTATTCCCTGCCTGCGGCGACGCGCGTCGCCCATGGCACCATCGAAGCTGCGGCGCCGTGCCGCCCCGTCCCCTTCCCGAGGAAGCCGAGCCGCCGCCATGCCGCTGCACATCAGGGCCTTCGACGCCGACCACCCTTCCGCCCTGCTGGACCTGGAGTGGCACCTGCCGCTGGAGCAGTGGTCGGACGCGTCGCTCGTCGCGCTGCCGCGCGGCATCTCCCGGCACGTGGTGCGCTTCGCCCGGGCCGGGGACGAGGTCGTCGCGGTCAAGGAGGTCAGCGAGTGGGCGGCGGTCCGGGAGTACGGGCTGCTGCGCGACCTGGACCGGCTCGGCATACCCGGGGTCGACCCGATCGCGGTCGTCACCGGGCGGGAGGCGGCGGACGGGACCCCGCTGGAGCCCGCGCTCGTCACCCGGCACCTGAACGGCTCGCTGCCCTACCGCTCGATGTTCGAGACGACGATGCGGCCCAGCACCGTCAACCGGCTGCTGGACGCGCTCGCGGTGCTGCTGGTGCGGCTGCACCTGGTGGGTTTCGCGTGGGGCGACTGCTCGCTGTCCAACACCCTCTTCCGGCGGGACGCGGGCGCCTTCGCCGCCTACCTGGTGGACGCCGAGACCGGGCAGATCCAGCCGGAGCTGAGCGCCGGGCAGCGCGACTACGACATCGACCTGGCCCGCGTGAACATCGCCGGCGAGCTCATGGACCTGGAGGCGGGCGGCTCGCTGCACCCGGCGGTCGACCCGGTGACCTTCGCCGAGGCCATCTGCTCGCGCTACAACGCCCTGTGGCACGAGCTGACCCGGCAGTCCGTCTACCCGGCGGACAAGCGGCAGTACATCGACCGCCGGATACGCCGCCTCAACGACCTCGGCTTCGACGTCGCCGAGATGCAGATCCAGCGCTCCCCCGCGGGCGACACCATCACCTTCCTGCCCAAGGTCGTGGACGCCGGCCACCACCAGCGGCAGCTGCTGCGGCTGACCGGTATGGACACCGAGGAGAACCAGGCCCGCAGCCTGCTCAACGACCTGGAGTCCTGGATGACCACCCAGGACGACTACGCGCCCGGCGACCCGCTGGGCGCCCGGCCCGAGGTGCTGGCGCACCGCTGGGTGCGGCAGGTCTTCCGGCCCGCGGTGCGGCTCATCCCGGTGGAGCTGCGGCGCAGCCTGGACCCCGCGCAGATCTACCACGAGCTGCTGGAGCACCGCTGGTACATGTCGGAGGAGGCCGGCAAGGACGTCGGCCTGGAGGCGGCCGTCGCCTCGTACATCTCCGACATCCTGCCGCACGTGCCGGACCCGACGGCGATCAAGCCCGAGGTCGAGTGACTCCCCCTGCCTCCGGCGGGGGCACCCCCACCCCTGCCGTCGACGGAGGCGCTCCCACCCCTGCCGTCGGCCGGCGGAAACCTCCGGTTCACGCCAGCCGCAGCGCCGCCTCCCTGACCGCGAGGGTGTCCGCGCGCGCCTCGCGCAGGCCCGGCAGCGGCCAGATCCCGCGGCGCGGAGCGGGCAGGCCGCCGGCATCGGCTTCGGCTTCGGCTTCGGCGCTCCAGGCGATGCTGCGGGTCCAGGCCCGCAGCTGCTCGCGGAAGCCCGTCACGGCGGGGCCGGAGCGGTGCGTGGTGCGGGTCGCGGCGCCGGTGTCCGGCTCCCACGTGTCGATGTGCAGCGTCGCGCCCTCGTCGCGGGCGTAGGGCGAGGGCAGGGTGAGGGTGGCGACGGTGTCGGTGCCGGTGAACTCGATCGTCTCGCGGTAGCGGCGGTGCTCGGGCAACCGCAGATGGCTGACCTCGACGAGCAGTTCGTCGTCCGGCCGCCAGCGGCAGCTCACCGCGCTGCCGCCGGCCCACTGCACGCTGTGCTCCAGTGAGCCGTGCAGAGTGCGCCCGGTTCCCTCCAGCGCGGCGTGCACGATGTTGACCTGGTGGATGAGCGAGCCGCCCAGACCCCGGGCGTAGACCTCGGCCTGCGTGCCGCTCGCACCGGGGCCGAGCGCGCGGCCGAGCGCCTCCCGCGCGGCGGGCGGCTGCGGGCCGTAGGGCGGGGCGGGGTACGGGACGAGGTGGTCGACCAGGTGCGGGGCGTTGGGGTCGTGGATGTCGACGCTGATCCGGCGGGCGGTGGCGGCGTTGTCCCGGCAGTGCTCGACGAAGAGCTGCACGACGGGGTCGTGCCGCTTCATGTAGCCGGCGGTGACGGGCACGCCGGTGCGCCGCTCGGCGGCGATCAGCTCGTCGATCTCCGCGAGGTCCAGGCTCACCGGCTTCTCGCACAGCACCGGCAGCCCCGCCTCCAGGCAGCCGATCACCGCGTCGCGGTGGGTCCACCACGGCGAGAGCACCAGCGCGGCCCGCGCCCCGGCCCACACCGCCTCCTCGGCGCTCGTGCACACCGCGACCCGGTCGAATCCCGCCATCAGTGCCGCGCGGTGGGCCGGATCCGGATCGATCACGGCCGCGGGCCGGATCAGCTGCGACAGGTCGCGCATCTCGCGCAGGTGCGCGGCGTGCGCGACCTTCCCGGCCCCGATGACGACGACCGGGACCTGCGCACGGCCCGGTCCGCCCGCTCCGGCGGGCCCGCCGCGCGGCCCGTCGGCGGTCTCCGCCGGCGGCCCCTGCCGCCCCGTGTGACGCATCGTGCTCATCCTTTCGCCCGGCCGGCACTCGTTCCTACCAGGAAACGTGGCGCGACCGCGACGCCGGGGTGTCCGAACCGTGATCTCACCCATGGCAAGGGGCCCATCCATTGCTAGAGTCGGTATAGGGTGCGGTTGCCACCTTGCAGGCAGCTGCACGTTTCGGCGCACCGCGCGACGAAAGAGGGAATCCGTGGCCAATTCGGTGAGGGGTGGTGGGCCGAATGCGGCCGACATCGGGCTCGCCCTTTATCAGACACTGCGCAGTCAGGGGTCCGTCGCCCCGGACAAGGCGGTGGCCGCGCTCGGGCTGACCGAGGCCGAGGCGGAGGCGGGCTGGCAGGAGCTCCAGGAGCTGGGCCTCATACGCCCGAGCGACGGTTCGGGCGCGGTGGACGCGGTCGAGCCGGACACCGCCCTGATCGAGCTGCTGGCCCGGCAGCGGGCGTCGCTGCGGCGCCAGCGCGACGAGCTGACCTCGATGGTCTCCGCCGCGGAGTCGCTGATGGAGCGCTACCGCCCCGCGGTGCTGCGGGAGAACGCCGAGATCGAGGTCGAGCTGCTGACCCGGGACCACAGGCGGCGCCAGTTCCTGCGGGACTTCGACGCGACGATCACCGAGACGGCCAGCTGGATGCACCCCGGTCCGCTGCCCTCCAGCGAGGTTCTGGCGAGTTCCCTCACTGCCGACAGCGAACTCGTCGCGCGCGGCGTCAAAGTCCGCGCTATTTATGGCCAGAGCATTAATTCAGCACCCAGGCAACGTAAATACCTGTCGGATCTGGCTGCCGCCGGAGTGGAAGTCCGCCTCGCTCCGCAGGTGCCTTTCGACCTACTGATGGCTGATACACACAGCGCTTTGGTATTGGCGAATCCCGATGAACCACTGGGCCCCGCCATCGTGATCAGAGGGCCCGCCCTGGTGCGTTCGTACGTGGCAATGTACGAGGATTGCTGGCTGCGTTCGGTCCCTTACAGTGCGAACACGTCCCCCGGCCTGGAATCCGACAGCGAGCTGACCGAACAGCACCGTACGACCATGAGGCTGCTGGCCAACGGCCTGACGGACGAACGGATCGCCCGGAAACTCGGGGTGTCACTGAGGACCGTGAGCCGCCTGGTTTCCGAGATCATGCGCTATCTTGAAGCGGACAGCCGATTCCAGGCGGGAGTCCTCGCGGCGGCTCATGGTCTGATCTGACGCGCCTCAGGTGACGCGATCAGACCGGCGCATTCACGCCATGGCAGATATACGCACATGCGCCACCTGGTTCGGTGCAGGTTGCATTTGCCATCATTGGGAAAGTCATGTGTCCCTACTTCATAGTGAGCACGTCACACTCTCTGCCCACCTAAGGATTACGATGTCGCGGATCCGGCGTTCGACCCATGTCTCCGCTGTAGCAGCACTGGTGCTTGCTCTGTCGTCGGCTGCCGGCACGGCTGTTGCCGCCGACTCCTCCTCCGCACCCGCACCGGCGCCCGCCCCCGTCGCCAAGACCGGCTCCGTCTCGCCTGACGGCTGGTTCCCGGGAGCAACGCCTGCGGGATGGTTCCCCGGTTCCACCACGACGGTCACCCCTGCCGGGTGGTTCCCCGGCCTGGCACCGGCGGGATGGTTCCCCGGCTCCACCACCACGGTCACCCCTGCCGGGTGGTTCCCCGGCCTGGCACCGGCGGGATGGTTCCCCGGCTCCACCACCACGGTCACGCCTACCGGGTGGTTCCCCGGCTCCACCACAGCGGTCGCCCCTACCGGATGGTTTCCCGGCACCGTCCAGGTCTGACCCGACCCGAGCACACACCGCCGGGCCCGAGCGCACCGCCGAGGGCACGGACACAGCACCGCGCGGCCCGTGATGATTCGCGGACCGCGCGGTGCTCTGTGCATTTTCTTGTGGGGGGATGATTCCCTACGGCCGGTGGGCCTGGGTCGGGGCTCGGGTCAGGACCCGACGGGGGCCGTCGCGGCCATGAGGGCTTCGTGCGGCCTGGCGACGGCCAGGGCGCGTTGGAGCACAGTGTCGATGTCCGTCGCCGCGTCGTCGGCCGCGGGGTGCACGGCGAGCCAGCCGAGGTGGCGACGGAGGAAGGCCGCGAGGGCCGGCACCGTCCGCAGGGGGAGGCGGACGGTGCGGCCCTCGACCATCAGATCGGCCCAGGAGGTCAAGGTTTCTCGAATGGCAGCGCGCGCCTCGACTGCCGGCCCGTTCAGGGGGATGCCGGGCCGGTCAGTGCCGGACAGTCTGTCGCCGGGGTCCTGCGCTGCTACGAGTGCGACCTCAAGCTCGCCGTATACCCGGGGAAGCAAGGCGAGCTGCCGATCCAAACGCTCCTGGCAAGGAACGCAGAGTGCAGGGTCCGTGTCGACACACAGGTGGCCGGTTCGGAACCCGTAGTCGTGCACTCCTTTGTCCCTTCTCGTTGCCGGGGCGGTGATTACAGACAACCAGCAGGGCCGGTTCCGGACAATGTCCTGGAACCGGCCGGATCCTGCCATGGCGCGTTCGCGCATCTAGGGCACCTTCGCCGCTGGTCAGCCGGGTGGTTGCCACCCCGGCCGGTGGTTCAGCGGGGCAGGTTTGCCTCGATCGCCCCAACCACCTCGTCAGCCTCGGGAACGACGCGCGGCCGGAAGCGGGCCACGGCCTCACCCGAGCCGCTGATCAGGAACTTCTCGAAATTCCAGGTGATATCTCCCGCTTCGCCCTCGGCGTCGGCCAGCTGCGTCAGCTCCGCGTAGAGCGGGTGCCGGTTCGCACCGTTGACGTCCGCCTTGGCGAGCAGCGGGAAGCTGACGCCGTAGGTCGTGGAGCAGAAGGTCGCGATCTCCTCGGCGCTGCCGGGCTCCTGGGCGCCGAACTGGTTGCAGGGCATACCGACGACCGTGAAGCCGCGGTCGGCGTACTGCTTCTGCATCCGCTCCAGGGCCTCGTACTGGGGGGTGAGGCCGCACTTGGACGCGACGTTGACGAGCAGCACGACCTTGCCGGCGTGCTCGGCCAGCGTGGTGGCGGTGCCGTCGAGGGTCTGCAGCGGGATGTCGTGGAGGGTGCTCATCGGCGGGGGCTCCTTCTGCTTGCGGCCCGGGTGCGGGCGCTGGACGCGCGCCCTGCGGGCGCGGCGGGCTCGGCCACGGTCAGGCCGAGGGTCTGGGCGAGGGCGGGTGCGAGGTCGAGCAGCTGCGCGGGGGTGATCACCGCGCCGCGCAGCGACTCGTAGCCGTCGGCCAGGTCGATGGTCAGGGCGCCGCGCAGGTCGGCGTCCTTGAGCGCGGCGCGGCCGAAGCGGGCCTGCTCGATACGGGTGCCGGGGAAGGTCACGCCCTCCAGCCGGGCCTCGCCGAAGTCGACGTCGCGCAGCACGCAGTCCTCGAAGACGACGTCGTGCAGCGCGGTCGCCCGCAGGTTGACGGAGTCGAGCTTGCAGCGCACGAACGTGACGCGGCGCAGCACCGCGTCGTACAGCTCGACGCCGGCCAGCGAGCTGCCGAGGACGGCGGTGTCCAGCCACTGGCCGCCGGCCAGGGTGCAGCCGGTGAGGCGGCAGCCGGACAGCCAGGCGTCGTTGAAGCGCGCCCCGCGCAGGTCCGTGCCGGACAGCACGCAGTCGGTGAGCGCGGACTCCAGGAAGCGGGCCCCCGCGGCCCTGGCGCCCTCGGGGGCGTGCAGGCCGTCGAGGTGGACGGTGTCGTAGTCCCCCTCGACCTCCAACCCCCCGCTGTGCGGGACGAGCACGGCGGCGTACGGCAGATCGGCGAGGCTTTCCGCCACGGCGGCGCGGGGCTGTGCGGTCACCCCGCCACCCTACGCGCGCCCCCCGACACCCCGGGGACACCGCCCGCGCCCCCCGCCGGGGGCCGAGCGGTTCGCGCTGCCGCGCCGGGCGGGCGGTTTGCGCTGCCGCGCGAGGGGCTCGCGCTGCCGCGCCGAGCCAGCGTTTTTCAGGGGCGCGGGGAACTGCGCGAGCAACCCACCACCGGCCGGTGGTCCGGTACGAAACCGAACTGCCCCTTCGGGCCGGTGACGACCCGCGCCCCGGTGGGGGTGGGCCGCGCAGTTCCCCGCGCCCCTGAAAAACGAGTGCCCCGCGCAGCACGCGCACCCTCCCCGCCCCGGAAAACGCTCGCCCCGCGCAGCACGCGCACCCTCCCCGCCCCGGAAAACGCTCGCCCCGCGCGGCAGCGCGAAACGCTCACCCCCGCGCGGGGGCGTCCGGCGCGGCCCGGCGGGCGACATGACCTATATGTCGGCCCCGCCTTGCTAGGTTGCGGGGCATGAGCGCTACGTCGGCGAAGACCGCGCCCGCGGCGGAGCGGGCGGCGGGGGCGCCGCGGCGCGGCCGCGGAGTGGAGCTGTCGCTGACCGTCGCGGCGGTGCTGGTGTCGGTGTACGGCTACGCGGAGGTGGGCCTCGCGACCGCGGGCGCGGTCCCGCCGGACGCCGCCGGGTACGGCGCCGGGCTCGCGCTGCTCGCGATCCTCGCGCACCTGGCCGTACGCGCCCGCGCCCCGTACGCCGACCCGCTGCTGCTGCCGATCGCGGTGCTGCTCAACGGGCTCGGCCTGGTGCTGATCTACCGGCTGGACCTGGAGCCGTCGCTCGGGCCGCGCGCCGCGCCCGCGCAGCTGGTGTGGTCGACGCTGGGCATCACCCTGTTCGTGCTGGTGGTGCTGGCGCTGGACGACCACCGGGTGCTGGCCCGCTACGCCTACCTGGGGGTGACGGCGGCGCTCGCGCTGATGGCCGCGCCGATCTTCTTCCCGCCCGTCAACGGCGCCAGGATCTGGATCCGGGCGGCCGGATTCTCCCTCCAGCCCGGCGAGTTCGCGAAGGTGCTGCTCGCGGTCTTCTTCGCCGCCTACCTCGCGGCCAACCGCGCCGCGCTCGCGTACACCGGCCGTACCGTCCTCGGGCTGCGGCGGCTCCAGCTGCCGACCGGGCGGGTGCTGGGGCCGGTGCTGACGATCTGGCTGCTGAGCGTCGGGGTGCTGGTGCTGGAGCGCGACCTCGGCACCTCGCTGCTGTTCTTCGGCCTGTTCGTGGTGATGCTCTACGTGGCGACCGGGCGCACCGGCTGGGTCGCGGTGGGCCTGCTGCTGAGCGCGGCGGGCGCCTTCGCGGTCGGCTCCCTCGAACCGCACGTGCACGGGCGGGTCGAGGACTGGCTGCACCCCTTCGCGAGCGTCCGCGCCGGGCTCGGCCCCGGGCAGCTCGCCCAGTCCCTCTACGCCTTCGGCAACGGCGCGGTGCTGGGCACCGGACTCGGCCAGGGGCACTCCGCGCTGATCGGCTTCGCCGCCAAGTCCGACTTCGTCCTCGCCACCGCCGGGGAGGAGCTGGGCCTGGCCGGACTGTGCGCGCTGCTGGGCCTGTACGCGCTGCTGGTCGCCCGCGGCCTGCAGGCCGGGCTCGCACTGCGCGACCCCTTCGGGCGGCTGCTCGCGGTGGGGCTCGCGGCGATCGTGGCGCTCCAGGTCTTCGTGATCACCGGCGGGGTGACGGACCTGATCCCGCTCACCGGCATGGCGATGCCCTTCCTCGCGCAGGGCGGCTCGTCGGTCGTGACCAACTGGATCATCGTGGCGCTGCTGATCCGGCTCAGCGACAGCGCGCGCCGCCCAGCGCCACCGCCGCCGCGAGAGGACACCCCCCTGTGACCCGCTGCATCCGGCGCTGCGCCGTGCTGATCCTCCTGCTCGCGCTGGCGCTCCTGGTCAACGCGGTGCGGGTGATGGTCGTCGAGTCCGGCTCGTACGCCGCCGACCCGGCCAACCGGCGGATCGCCATCGCCCGCTACGCGCACCCGCGCGGCTCCATCCTGGTGGGCACCCGGCCCGTCACCGGCGCCCGCGGCACCGGCGGCCAGTTGGCGTACACCCGCACCTACCGCGACGGGCCGCTGTACGCGCCCGTCACCGGCTTCGCGTCGCAGACGTACGGCACCTCGCTGCTGGAGGGCACCGAGGACGGGCTGCTGTCCGGCACCAGCCCGCAACTGGCCTCGGCGCCGCTGTGGAACGAGATCACCCGCAACCGGCAGCGCCCCGGCGACGTCCACACCACGATCGACGCCGCCGCCCAGAAGGCTGCCTACGCGGGGCTCGCGGGCCGGCGCGGCGCGGTCGCCGCCCTCGACCCGGCGACAGGCCGGATCCTGGCCCTGGTCACCTCGCCGTCCTACGACCCCGGGCTGCTGTCCGGCACCGGCGAGGCGGTGGCCGAACAGTGGCGCAAGCTCAACGACGACCCGGCGCAGCCCATGCTGGACCGGGCGATCCGGCAGACCTACCCGCCGGGTTCGGCCTTCAAGGTGATCACGGCCGCGGCGGCGCTGGAGTCGGGCGCGGTCACCGACCTCGCGGCGCCGACCGACTCCCCCGACCCCTACCGGCTGCCCGGCACCACCTGGTCGCTCACCAACGAGGGCCGCGGCTGCGCGGACGCGAGCGTACTGGACGCCTTCCGGGTCTCCTGCAACACCGTCTTCGCCAAGCTCGGCGCCGACGTGGGGCTCCGCGCGATGGTGCGGCAGGCCCAGGCCTTCGGCTTCAACGACACCGGACTGCGCATCCCGCCGGGCGTCGCGAAGAGCAACTTCGACACGAAGATGAGCCCGGACCAGGTCGCGCTGTCCTCGATCGGGCAGTTCGACACCACGGCCACCCCGCTGCAGATGGCGATGGTCGCGGCGGCCGTCGGCGACGGCGGCGAGCTGATGCGCCCGTACCTGGTCGACCGGGTCACCAACCACTCCGGCACCGTGGTGGCGCGTACCGAGCCGGAGCTGCTGCACCGGGCCGTCTCGCGCTGGACGGCCGGGCAGCTGCAGCAGCTCATGGAGGCCGTCGTGACGGACGGCACGGGCACCAACGCGGCGATCCCGGGCGCGGTGGTCGGCGGCAAGACCGGCACCGCGCAGCACGGAGTGGGCAACAAGGGCACGCCGTACGCCTGGTTCATCAGCTACGCCCGGCCGCGGGGTGCGAGCCGGGCGGCCGTGGCCGTCGCCGTGGTCGTGGAGGACGCGGAGGCGGCCCGGGCGGACATCTCCGGCGGCGGCAGCGCGGCGCCGATCGCCCGCGCGGTGATGCAGGCGGTGCTGGCGGCGCCGCGCCCGTACGGCGGCTGAGCGGTTCTGCGCGGCGGACCGTTCCGGCAGACCCTTTCGGCGGACCCTTTCGGCGGAGCTGTCAGCGGACCTTCGGGAAACTGAAGGCGTAGTGCTGCTGGGCCAGCCAGGTCAGCGACTGGTCGAGGGCGGCCACGGTCTGCGAGCGGTCGCCGCCGCCGTCGTGGAAGAGGATCGTCGGGCCGTTGCCGATCTCCGACTTGACCGTCGCCACGATCGTCCCGACGCCGGGCCGGGAGAAGTCCTTGGTGTCGACGTTCCAGCCGAGCGGCCGCATGCCGTGCTGCGCGGCGAGCTGGCGACTGGCGGGCGTGAAGGCGCCGCCGGGGGCCCGGTAGTACTGGACGGGGGCGTTGCCGGACGCCTCCTCGATCATCGCGAGCGCGTCCAGGATCTCCTTCTGCTGGTACGCGACGGGCTTGTGGTCCATCGACTCGTCGTGGGAGACGGTGTGGTCGCACAGCCGGTGGCCCTCGGCCACGATCCGGCGCACCAGGTCGGGATGGGCCTTGGCCTGCGGGCCGATCATGCAGAAGGTCGCGTGCACATGGTGCTTCGTGAGCACCGCCAGGACCTTGGGGGTCCACACGGGGTCGGGGCCGTCGTCGATGGTGATGTTGACGGCCTTGCCGGGTATCTCGGCCGCGTGCACGATGTCGACCGGCACCGGGGCGACCGGCGGCGCGGACGTGGTCGGCTTCGACGACGGCTTGTGCGGGGCCTTGGAGTGCCCGCCCTTGCCGCCCTTGCCGCCGTCCTTGCCGTCCTTGCCGTCCTTGCCGCTGTCCGACTCCTCGGCGTTCTTCGCGTTCTTCGCCTTCCCCGTCGTCGCGGCCGCGGCGGTGCCGCTGCTGCCGCCGCCCGGCGCGACCAGCGCCGACACCACGGCGGCGAGCACGACCACCACGACCGCCACCCCGACCACCATGGCCCGCGGTGCGCTCTTGATCCGTTCCGGCGTCAGCCGCCCGGCCGTTGTCCGCCAACCCGTCATGTTGTGTGACCGCCCGCCCACTTCGTCGCCCGACGTCCCGTTTCCCGCGGATCAGCGTCCCTCACCTGCTCCGCGAACGGATAGATGCGGTCGCCCACGGTACGGTTCCGCGACGACAACGCAACCCAGGGGTCGTTACAGGATCCGGACGTATCGTCGTATCGCCCCCTCCCCTCCCCCTCCATGGTGCGACGAAACGGTTCAGCTCGGCGGGGCCTTGAGGCCCGTGCAGCCGCGCAGGCCCTCGTAGCGATCGGTGATCGTGCGGCCCGCGGCGCCGGTCTGCGGCTCGGGCACGCCGTTGCCGTCGACCAGGGCCGGGGTGAAGACCGCCTTGGCGACCTTGCCGCCGGTGACGGTGAGGGTCGTCACGCCGGTCTGGTCGGAGTGCGGGTAGGGCGAGGAGCCGTACCAGAGGAAGTTGCCGAAGCCGTAGGCGACATAGGTCGGGCCGAGCATGCCGGAACCGAGCATGACGTGCGCGTGCGTGCCGACGACGGCGGTCGCGCCGGCCTCGGACAGGTCGGCGGCGATGGACTTCTGCTCCGGGCCCGGGCAGCTCTGCCCCTCGGTGCCCCAGTGCAGGTAGACCACGACGACGTCGGCCTGCTTCCTGGCGTCCCGCACGGCGGCCAGCAGCTTGGGGCGGTCCAGCGCGGAGGCTATGCCGGGGCGGTCCGGCCCGGCACGGAACGCCTGGTTGGTGTAGTCCTGCACCTGGCTGGCGGCGACCACGGCGAGACGCACCCCGTTGACCGTGGTGACGTACGGGCGGTAGGCGGCGGTGTCGTCGGGACCGATGCCGACGACGGGTATCGGCGAGCTGCGCTGGGCGGCGAGGCTGTCGGTCAGGCCCTGCGGGCCGTAGTCGACGGCGTGGTTGTTGGCCATCGTCACGGCGTCTATGCCGGAGCGCTGGAGGGCGCCGAGCGCGTCGGGCGAGGTACGGAAGTGGTACTTCTTCGGCTGCGGGGTGCCGCGGGTGGTGATCGCGGTCTCCAGGTTGACCATCGAGAAGTCCGCGGCCGTCAGCGCCTGCGACATCGGGCCGAGCGCGGGGTCCACGCCGAGCCGGTTCGCGGTGCGCTCGGTGAAGTGGACGTCGCCCGCGAAGGCGAGGGTGATCGTGCCGGCCGGCTCGTGCGCAGCCTTGGTCGCCGTGACCGTGTCCGTGGCGGACGCGGGCGGGGCCTTGGTGTCCGTCGCCCGCGGGGTGGCCGCGGCCCCGGCGGGGCTGCCGCCGCGGCCGAGCACCGCCCAGCCGGTCGCCACCGCGGCGACGACCACCACCGACAGGCCGACTGCCGTGTTCCTGCGGCGCCGGCGGCGTGCCTTGGCCCGGCGGGCGGCACGCCGCGATATCGGCCCATCATTGGTCATCGGACAAGCGTACGGTCCTACTCCGACGCTTCGGCCCCCTGGGCGACGGTTTCGGTTACTTCGGTCACCCGGGCCTGCTCCTCCGCGGCGAAGCGCTCGGCGTCCATCCGCTCGGCGATCTCCTCGTCCTGCGTCATGAGCAGGTCCAGGCTGGAGTCGCCCAGTTCCAGGACGCCGAGGTCGACGTAGGCCTGCTGGAGTCGCGGGCCCCACAGGCCGATGTCCTTCACGCACGGCACGATCCGCGAGAAGAGCAGCTTGCGAAAGAGCCGCAGGAAGTCGGAGGACTCCGTCAGCTCGGCGGCCTCGGCGGCGGGGATGCCGAAGTTCTCCAGCACCTCCAGGCCGCGCAGCCGGTTGCGCATCAGGTAGCAGCCCTCGATCACGAACTCCTCGCGCTCGCGCAGTTCGGCGTCGGAGAGCTGCTTGTAGTAGTCGCGCAGCGCCATCCGCCCGAAGGCGACGTGCCGGGCCTCGTCCTGCATGACGTACGCGAGGATCTGCTTGGGCAGCGGCTTGTCGGTGGTGTCGCGGATCATGCCGAAGGCGGCCAGCGCCAGGCCCTCGATGAGCACCTGCATGCCCAGGTAGGGCATGTCCCAGCGGGAGTCGCGCAGGGTGTCGCCGAGCAGCGACTGGAGGTTGTCGTCGATCGGGTAGAGCATGCCGATCTTCTCGTGCAGGAAGCGCCCGTAGATCTCGGCGTGCCGGGCCTCGTCCATGGTCTGGGTCGCGGAGTAGAACTTCGCGTCGAGGTCGGGCACCGACTCCACGATGCGCGCGGCGCACACCATCGCGCCCTGCTCGCCGTGCAGGAACTGGCTGAACTGCCAGGAGGCGTAGTGCTGACGCAGCAGGGCGCGGTCGGCCTCGTTCATCGCGACCCAGTAGCGCGAGCCGTAGAGCGACATGGCCTCGTCGGGGGTGCCCAGCGGGTCGTACGGGTCGACCTCCAGGTCCCAGTCGATCCGGCGCATGCCGTCCCACTGCTTGTCCTTGCCCTTCTGGTAGAGGGCCAGCAGCCGGTCGCGGCCGTCGTCGTACTCCCAGGTGAAACGCGCTGCGCCCTGCGCCGGTACCTCCCAGGACCACTCGGCGGGCTCGGTGGTGTAGCGGCCTTGCGTCGACATGGGGCGGCTCCCTTTTTCTCCGCTCTCTCGCCTCCGGGCGCTCAGGTCCGGTGTCGACGGTCGATCGCGCCCGGTCGCTCGTTCCTCGCGACCTCCGCGCGTTCTCCCTTTCGGCACCGGCGCGCCCGTTGGCTCGCTCGCTACCCCGGCCGGTTCGTGCGCGGGGTCTTGACGGGCTTGTTGACACAGAGTCTCATAAGACCCGTACCGCTGGTAACCCTCGTGCACCGGAGGCCCGTTCAGCATGGACGCCACACTGACCGACCGCGAGAAGACCGCGGAACGCCTGCTCGCGGCGTCCGCGAAACACTCCTTCGACCCCGACACCGAACTCGACTGGGACGCGCCCTTCGAGGAGGGCCGCTGGTTCTGGCCGCCCGAGTTGCTCTCGCTCTACGACACCCCGCTGTGGCACCGGATGACCGACGAGCAGCGGATGGAGCTGAGCCGGCACGAGGCCGCGTCGCTGTGCTCGATCGGCGTGTGGTTCGAGACGATCCTCATGCAGCTGCTGCTGCGCCACACCTACGACCTCGACCCGACCAGCGGCCACGTCCGCTACGCGCTCACCGAGATCGCCGACGAGTGCCGGCACTCCAAGATGTTCGCCCGCGCGGTGACCAAGCTGGGCACCCCGGCGTACCGGCCGAGCCGCTTCGACCAGCAGCTCGGGCGCGTCCTGAAGACCGTCTCGACCACGCCCGGCTCCTTCACCGGCACGCTGCTGGCCGAGGAGATCCTGGACTGGATGCAGCGGCTGACCTTCCCGGACGAGCGCGTCCAGACCCTCACCCGCGGCATCACCCGCATCCACGTCGTGGAGGAGGCGCGGCACATCCGCTACGCCCGCGAGGAGCTGCGGCGGCAGATGGTCACCGCCCCGCGCTGGGAGATCGAGGCCACCCGCCTCACCTCCGCCCAGGCCGCCCGCGTCATAGCCCGCTCCCTCATCAGCCCCCGGGTCTACGCCGAGGTGGGCCTCGACGTGAAGGAAGCCGTCGCCGCCGCCCGCACCAGCCCCCACCGCCAGGACGTGATGCGCCAGTCCGCGAAGCGCCTGATGGACTTCTTCGACGAAGTCGGCCTCATCCGCGGCCCCAGCCGCCGCATCTGGAAGGCCTCGGGCCTGACGCCGCTCCCCGCCTGACAACCGGGCCGGCGCCCCCGCCGGGAGTTCCGGCCCTCGCGCCGCCACGGCCGGAGCAGGCCCCGCCGCTACCGTCGGCAGGGCCGGGCGCCGATCGGGTGGCCGGCGGGGAACGGAGGTGCGACGCCATGGACTTCGGCACCTGGCCGCCGCTGCTGGTCGTCGACGTCGAGGGCAACGGGGCGAGCCCGCCGGACCTGGTGGAGGTCGCCGCGCTGCCCGTACGGGGCGGCGAGCCGGACACCGGTACGGCCGGGTGGTGGCTGATCCGGCCGCCCCGGCCGGTCACGCGCTTCGCTGCCCGCGTGCACGGCCTGACCGACGAGGTTCTGGCCTCGCGCCCCTCGTGGCACGAGGTCGCCGGGCAGGTGCGCGTGCTGCTCGGCGGTGTGTGGATCGCCGCGCACAACGCCCACGTCGACCACCGCGTGCTGTCCGCGCACCTGCCCGGCTGGGAGCCCGCCGGGGTCGTCGACACCCTCCGCCTGGCCCGCGCCGCCCGGCCGGGGCTGCCGTCGTACACGCTCGACAGCCTCGTCGAGCACCTCGCGCCCGGCCTCCGCCAGGCCCCCGACCGGCGGCACCGCGCCCGCTTCGACTCCTACGCCACCTCGCTGCTGCTGCTCGATCTCGCCAAGGGCTACGAAACGTGGGACCAACTGGCCGCGGTCGCCGTGCCGCCCGGCCTCACCGGCGTTTCCCGGCCCGACGGGGAACCCACCCTGTGGTGATCATGCTTTGTCGAAGAGGTGGGCCGCGGCGGGGGCGAGGGTGGTCAGGCGGGTGAGCAGCACGCCCGCAGGGCTCTCGCCGGTCTCCTGGGGGAGTGCGGCGACGGCCGCGCGGGCCGCTTCCTGGTCGGTCGTCGCGGTGACCAGGAGGAGGCCGGTGAAGTGGTCGACGAGCCAGTCGCGCAGCTCGGTGCGCGACGGCTTGCGGCCCTCGTCGATCCACATCAGGGACACCGCCTCGACCGAGGCGATCCACGACCGGACCATCATCGCCAGCCGCGGGCCCGGCTGCGAGACGCCGAGGTGGTGCAGCACCTGCTCCGCGGCGCGGCGCCGCACGCCGTCGACGATCGCGCTCGTACGGCTCGTCTCGGCGACGCTGCCGCCGCCCAGCAGGGCGCCGTACGCGGGGGCGTGCTCCTCGACGTACGCCAGGTAGCGGTCGAGCGCGGCGGACAGCCGCTCGGTCGGCGGGCCTTCGGCGGCGACGGCGAAGCGCCCGATCAGCTCGTCGGCGGCGCCGAGCACCGCGGCCTCGTAGATCTGCTGCTTCCCGCCGGGGAAGTAGCGGTAGACCAGCGGGCGGGACACGCCCGCGGCGGCGGCGACGTCGTCGATCGAGACGTCCTCCGGCCGCCGGTGGCCGAACAGGTCGACGGCCGCGGCCAGCAGCTGCGCGCGGCGGGCCTCGACGTCCATTCTCCGGTAAGCCACCGCCCCACCTTAGGGCCTGCGGCCCGGATGCACGTTCGGGCGGCGCCTCGCGCGGGGCGGTGCGGCCCCGTGGGAAGGTGGCGGCGTGAGGCATGAGGAGACGGAGTTCACCGGGGGGCCGCTCGACGGGCGGGTCATCGAGGTCGTCGTGGGGATGACGGGGCAGCCGCCCAAGGAGTACGTCGTGCCCGTGGAGGGGCGGACGTACGTGTACCACCGGGTCCCCGGGGTGAAGGGGGAGAACCGGACGCCGTGGGTGTTCCGGTACGACCCGGAGGGCAAGCGGGCCCCGGGCCCCAAGTGGCCCTGGTCGCGGCGGCGCTGACAGCGCGGGGGATTTGGTCCGGACCATTGACACGATTGGTCTAAACCTGTTTGCTGCGCGGTAAGCCCACGGGCGACCGCACGGCACACTCCCCCGCACCGCACCCGCGAAGGAGCATCCCCCCATGCTCAGCACGCTCAGCAGGAAGAGACCACTCGCCGCGGCGTCGGCCGCGCTCGCCGGCGCCCTGGCCGTCGGCGGCCTGGTCGCCCTCGCCCCGTCCGCGAGCGCCGGGGAGTTCCTGGCCAACGGCGGCTTCGAGTCCGGCAGCCTGACCGGCTGGACGTGCGACGCCGGCGCCTCCGCCGTCACCGGGCAGGCGCACAGCGGCTCGTACGCGCTGAAGGCGACGCCCTCCGCGTCCGCCACCGGCCAGTGCAAGCAGACCGTGAGCGTCGCCCCGAACACCACGTACACGCTGACCGCGCAGGTCAACGGCTCCTACGTCTACATCGGCGTGGACGGCGGCACGAGCACCTGGACGCCCGGCAGCGGCGGCGGCTACACGCAGCTCAGCGTGTCCTTCACGACCGCGGCCACCCAGACCAGCGCCGCCGTCTTCGTGCACGGCTGGTACGGGCAGCCCGCCTACCTCGCGGACGACATCTCGCTCCAGGGCCCCGGCGGCGGCACCACCACGCCGCCCACCACCCCGCCGACGACTCCCCCGACCACGCCGCCGACGACCCCGCCCACGACTCCCCCGACGACACCGCCCACCACCCCGCCGGGTGGCGGGAGCCTGCCCACCCACGCGCTGGTCGGCTACCTGCACGAGACCTTCGCCAACGGCTCGGGTTACACCCGCCTCGCGGACGTGCCCGACAGCTGGGACATCATCGACCTCGCCTTCGGCGAGACCAGCTCGCCGACCTCCGGGCAGATCCACTTCAACCGCTGCTCGGTCAGCGAGTGCCCCTCGGTCGAGTCGGACGCGGACTTCAAGGCGGCCGTCAAGGCCAAGCAGGCCGCGGGCAAGAAGGTGCTGCTGTCGATCGGCGGCGCCAACGGTGAGGTCCAGCTCACCTCGACCTCCGCCCGGGACGCCTTCGTGTCGTCCGTCAGCGCGATCGTCGACCAGTGGGGCCTGGACGGCATAGACATCGACTTCGAGGGCCACTCGCTGTCGCTCAACACCGGCGACACCGACTTCAAGAACCCGACCACCCCGGTGGTCGTCAACCTGATCTCGGCCCTGAAGACCCTCAAGGCCCGCTACGGCAGCGGCTTCGTGCTGACGATGGCGCCGGAGACCTTCTTCGTCCAGCTCGGCTACCAGTTCTACGGCTCGGGCCCGTTCGGCGGCCAGGACCCGCGGGCGGGGGCGTACCTGCCGGTGATCTACGCACTGCGGGGCGACCTGACGCTGCTGCACGTCCAGGACTACAACTCCGGGCCGATCATGGGCCTGGACAACCAGTACCACACGATGGGCGGCGCGGACTTCCACATCGCCATGACGGACATGCTGCTCACCGGCTTCCCGGTGGCCGGCAACACCGCCAACATGTTCCCGGCCCTCGCGCCCTCCCAGGTGGCCATCGGCCTGCCCGCCTCGACCACCGCGGGCAACGGGTACACCGCGCCCGCCGCGGTGGACCAGGCCCTGGACTGCCTGACCAGGAAGACCAGCTGCGGCAGCTACGCCACCCACGGCCAGTGGCCCGCCCTGCGCGGCCTCATGACCTGGTCGATCAACTGGGACCGCTTCAACAACGCGGAGTTCTCCAAGAACTTCGACAGCTACTTCGGCTGACGCCCGCGATCACCCCGCGGTAGCCCCCCCAGACGCGTACGGCCCGGTCCCGAGGGCGGTGACCGGGCCGTACGCCCCATCCCCCCACGCCTCCCCCGAACCCCCACCCCCGCGGTCCGCCGCCGGGAGTGGGGGTTCGAACGTTTACAGGGGTGCCCGGTGTGTCGCTGCGGGCGCGGAACCGCAGACGCGGGCAGGGTCGTGGAAGACATGGGGCAAGCGATGAGGCAGTCCTGCCGAACCGGGCGACTCCCCGGGGCGGAATGACACGCTCCGGCGGCCGAAGATATGACAACCTATGACACGCTCATGAGGGCCCGTCATGTGGGAGGACAGGTTAATGCCGGTGGCACGCAACACCAGGTCCTGGCAGCGCTCGGCGGCTGTGTGCAGCGCACTGCTCGCCTTGGCGGCGCTGTCGCTGCCCGCGGCGCAGTCCGCCGCCGCCCGCCCGTACGAACCGCCGCCCGCCACCACTCCCCCGGTCGCGCCCAGCACCCCGCCCACGGCCACCCTGGGCTCGCTGCCCACGCCCGGCGCCACCGCCGACCCCGACTCGCTGCCGCAGCTCCTGACGCAGCTGCAGACCCTCTACCAGCAGTCGGAGGCCGCCACCGAGTCGTACAACCAGGCCAAGATCACCGCCGACCGGCAGCGCACCAAGGCCCGGTCGCTGGACGGGCAGCTCGCCGCCGCCCGCGCCGAGGTCGCCGCCGGGAAGGACCAGGTCGGCCTGCTGGCCCGGGAGCTCTACCGCACCGGCGGCCTGTCGCCGTACATGGCCATGCTGGGCGGCGAGGACCCGCAGGACTTCTTCGGCAACCTGCACCTCGCGCAGCGCACGGTCGACACCCAGCAGGCGGCCGTCGACAACCTGACGGCCGAGCAGGACCGGCTGGCCGGGCTCAACGCGCAGGCGCAGAAGGCCCTGGACGCGGCCCAGACCGCGCAGAACACGCAGGCGGCGAAGAAGACCGAGATCGAGACGAACCTGCGGCAGGTCGAGTCGCTGCTCGCCGGGCTCAGCGGCGTCCAGATCAGCGAGCTGGAGGCGCTGGAGGAGAAGGGCGCGGACACGGCGCAGCAGGAGTTCATGGACTCCAAGCCGCTCGGCAGGGACGCGGCCGTGCGCGCGCCCTCCGCGAAGGGCGACGCCGCCATCGCGTACGCCTTCGCACAGCTCGGCAAGCCGTACGTGTGGGGCGCGGTGGGGCCGGACTCCTTCGACTGCTCGGGCCTGACCTCGCAGGCCTGGGGGCACGCGGGCCTGCCGATCCCGCGGACCGCGGAGGAGCAGTGGGCGAAGCTGCCGCGCGTGCCGCTGTCGCTGCTGCGGCCGGGCGACCTGGTCATCTACTTCCCGAAGGCCACCCATGTGGCCCTCTACATCGGCAACGGCCTGGTCGTGCAGGCGCCGCACACCGGCTCGTACGTGAAGATCTCGCCGATCGGCGCCAACCCTGTCCTGGGCGCCGTCCGCCCGGACATGGGCGCGCAGCCGCTCGCGCACTACAAGCCGCGCAAGGCGCCCGCCGTGAAGGCGCCGGTGACGGCGAAGGGCACGAAGGCGGCGAAGGACACGACGAAGGCCGCCGGCAAGGACCCGCAGTCCGTGAAGGACCCCGTCACGTCGCAGAAGTGACGGCCCGTCTGCCGGTGGCTACAGCGGCTGGTCGGCGAGCGCGTGCGTGACGAGGGAGAGCAGCGCGTCGACGACGGAGCGGCGCTCGCGCGCATCGATGATCTGCACCGGGATGTGCGACGGCACCGCGAGCGCCTCGCGCACGTCCTCCGAGGTGTAGGGGTACGTGCCCTCGAACTGGTTGACGGCGACGGTGTACGGCAGCCCGGTGCCGTCGAAGTAGTCGAGCGCCGGGAAGCAGTCGGCCAGCCTGCGGGTGTCGGCGAGCACGATCGCGCCTATCGCGCCGCGCACCAGGTCGTCCCACATGAACCAGAAGCGCTGCTGGCCGGGGGTGCCGAAGACGTAGAGGACGAGGTCCTCCTCCAGCGTGATGCGGCCGAAGTCCATGGCGACGGTCGTGGTGACCTTGTCGGGTGTGGCGCCCAGGTCGTCCAGTCCCTCGCTGGCCTGCGTCATGACCGCCTCGGTGGTCAGCGGGGTGATCTCCGACACCGCGCCCACGAAGGTGGTCTTGCCCACGCCGAAGCCGCCGGCCACCACGATCTTGGTGGAGACCGGCGCGCGGTCCTGCTCAACCGGCCAGGTGTGCAGGCCGTTCTGGCGGTCAGAGCCTGCGTAGTCCACTGAGCACCCTTTCGAGCAGCGCGCGGTCGGGGCGTACGGACCCGTGACCGGTACCGTACACGCGAATTCTTCTCTGTCCGGCGAGATCGCCGAGCATCGGGCCCCCGGCATTGCCGGCGAGAGCCCGGCGGCCGGTCAGAGCGTACGGGCGCACCCGGTGCGACCTGCGGTCGGCACGGTCCGCCCGCGCGAGGTGCGGTGTGCGGTACGGAAGCGGGGCGTACGCCGGCCGCGGCGGGACGCAACCGGGCGGGGGCGGCCCCCAGTCGGCCGCCGCCATCAGCGGGCGCCCCCGCCGCCCGACTGGCGCAGCTCGCTGCGCAGCGCGGGCGTCAGGACGTGGCCGGCGCGGCCGACGAAGAGGGCCATCTCGTAGGCGACGACGCTCAGGTCGCAGTCCGCGGTGGCGTGCGCGCCGAGCAGCGAGCCGTCGCTGATCGACATCACGACCAGCACCCCGCCGGACATCGCGACGGTGGTCTGCCGGACCCGCCCGCCGTCCATGAGCTGTGCGGCGCCGACGGTGAGGGAGGCGAGCCCGGACACCACCGCGGCCAGGTCCATCCGGCCGCTGCCGGCCAGGCCCGGGTGCGCGGGCGGCGGGACGTCCGGGCCGGGATCGTCGCCGTCCGGCTCGGAGCCGCACAGCAGCAGGCCGTCGGAGGACACGACCGCGACCGAGCGGATGCCGTGCACCTCCTGGACCAGATTCCGCAGCAGCCACCGGAAGTTGCGGGCCTCATGGCTGAGGGCCCCGGTCATCGTGTCGACCACGCTCAACGGGTCGCCTCCTCAACGGATCCTGCGGTGTCGGTGTGCCCCTGCGGCCCCGCCTGCGGCGGGTGCTGCGGCTGGTACGGGTCCGAGCCGCTTGCGCGTACGGCGTCGGCCTCGCGTACGGCGTCGGCGCGGCCGGCCTGCAGCCCGCGCTGCAACCCGGCGAGCCTGCGCCGCAGTTGGTCCGCGTCGACCGGTGCGGGGGGCGGCACGGCCACCGGCCGTACCGCACCGCCCGCACCGCGCGGCACGCGCTGCGGAAGCCCGTGCGGGCCGGTTATGGGCGCCGCGGGGGCGGCGGCCTGCGCGTGCTCGGGCGAGGCCGGCTGCGGGGCTGCAGGGGCCGCCGGGGCGGGTGCCGGGCGCGCCGGGAGGGACGTGCCGTGAGCGGGGGTCGGGTGCCCGGGTACGGCGTCGGGGCGCGCGGGCGCCTCGGGTGCCGTGCGGGCGGGGTACGGGGACGTCAGCCTGTCGAGCCCGAACGGGCCCTCGGGGTAGGACACTTGGGCCGGGACGTAGGTGGCCGGCGTACTGGGGGCCGGGGCGCTCGGGGTCGGGGTCTGCGGGGCGTACGGCTGCGGTCCGGGGGTGTGCGGGGCCGGGGACGGGTGGCGGCGCGGGTCGCCGCCGAAGCCGGTGACCGCGGTCTCCAGCGGCACGAAGGGCGCCTCGTCCGGGCCGACCGGCGGGACGATCAGACCCGGCAGCAGCACCACGGCCTGCGTGCCGCCGGACGGCAGCGCGTGCAACCGCACCTGGACGCCGTGCCTGCGGGCGAGCCGCGACACCACGTACAGGCCCATGCCCGCCACCGCGCCGGGCGGCGCCGGATCGGGGGCGGCGAGCAGCGCGTTGAGCTCGGCGAGGCGCTCGGCGGGCACGCCGATACCGGCGTCCTCGACCGCGACCGCGACCTCGCCGGTCTCCAGCAGCCGTCCGGACAACAGGACTTCGGTGTCCGGCGCGGAGAACCCGGTGGCGTTGTCGAGGAGTTCGGCGATCAGGTGGGCCACGTCGTCGGCCGCCCGGCCCGCGACGCGCGCCCCGGGCAGGACCTGGATGCGGACCCGCTCGTAGCGCTCGATCTCCGAGATCGCGCCGCGCACCACGTCGACGAGCGGCACGGGGCTGGCGGTGGCGCCGTGGCTGTGTTCGGTGCCGCCGAGCACGAGCAGGGTCTCGCTGTTGCGGCGCATGCGGGTCGCGAGGTGGTCGAGCTGGAAGAGCGTGCCGAGCCGGTCCGGGTCCTGCTCCTGGTCCTCCATGCTCTCGATGAGGGCCAGTTGGCGCTCGACCAGGCCCAGGGTGCGCAGGGAGAGGCTGACATGGGACATGTGCGCGGCGTCCCGCGCCGCCGCTGCCGTCAACTCCCGGTCCAGTTCCGCGATATGGGTGACCATCTCGTCGTGGGCCCGGCGCAGGGCGTCCTTCTCGGCCACCGCGCCGGCCAGCGCGCCGCGGGTGCTCTGCGTGGTGCCGCGCTGCGCCGTCAGCTCGTTGCCGAGGTCGGCGGTACGGGCGCGGAGCGCCTGCGCCTCGTGCGTCAGGGCGTTGGCGCGGCGGGCCACGGCGGCGAACTCGTCCTGCCCGACGACCTGCACGCCGCGCCCGCTCGCCGCGTCCGAGCGGGCCCACACGTGCAGGGCCGCGAGCGGCCGGGTCAGGCTGCGGAAGAGCGCGACGAGTACGCCGGCGAGCAGTACCAGGCACCCGGCGGCGAGCGCGATCCGCAGCTCCAGCACGGTGACCGCGTGGTTGCGGTCGGCGGCGGCCGCGGCGGCCCGGTCGGTGGCCGCGGAGGCCTCGACGCTGCGGATCAGCGCGAGCCGGGCGGTGAGGTCGGCGCGGACCTTCTCCGCGCCCAACGCCCTTGCCGCGCCGGTCAGTTCTGCAGAGCCGAGCAGCGCGGTGGTGTCGGAGTCGGCCTGCGCGGCGTCCGGGCCGGTGACCGTGCTGTCGTAGCGGTCGCGCAGCGGGCGGTCGGCGGTGGCACGGAAGTCGGCGATCCCGGCACGCTCCTGGAGCCGGGCGGCCTGGGCGGCGGCCACCAGTCCGGGCTGCCCGCCGCCCGCGGTGAGGGCGCCCGCGAGCAGCCCGCGCTGGAGGGCGGCGGCGTCGGCGGCGCGGGTGAGGGCGGCGGCCGCCGGGCCCGCCGCCTGCCGTGCGAGGGCGTCCAGCAGCGGCTGGTAGGCCGTCACGACCGTCTGCACGCCCGCCCCGCCGCCGTGCGCGGCCAGGGCGGCGCGGCGCACACCGGGGAGCGTGCCGAGCGCGGCCCGCAGCTCCTCGCCGGGGCCCGCGGCGAGCACGTCCTGGACCTGGCGGTCGGTGCGGGTGCCGTCCTGCGCGGGCACGGCGCTGCCGGGCCTGCCGGCGGCGACGAGGGCCGCCAGGTCGTCCCGCTCGTCCCCGAGGTCCTGCGCCAGCACGGTGGTGCGCTGCGCGAGCCGGGCGTCGCCCGTCCGGTCCTGCGCCGACGTCAGGTCGCCGACGCCGAGGGCGACCCCGGGCGCCGCGGCGGCCAGCACCGTGCCCGCGCACACCAGCAGGGCGGCGAGCATCCGCTGCCTGACCCGCCGTTCACGCACTTGACGTCGTCTACGCACTTCGGGCTCGCAATCACGTATCGCCGGCGGGGGATTCCCCAGGGAATATGCAGGGGTGGTTCCGACCCTTGCAGTCCCGCCAGGAGGGGAGCCACGCCTCCCTCCTCCGGACACCCGAACGAGTGAATCGCACGGGCGTCACAGGGGACAACCCGGCACGTGCCCCGAGTTGCCCACCAGTCCCTCCCGTCACGGGGCCGTACTGGCGCGGCGGCCCCCGCCTCTGCCAAGATGCCCTCCCTCCGCGGGCCGGTCCGACGCAGCGTCCGCTTCCGCTTCGCCGCTGCCCTCACGGGCGTTGGGGCGGTTCGCCTGCCGGGCACGCGGGCGGACCGCCGCATCCCGCACGGGCCCGCCGCCCGCCCGCCGCCCGCCCGCCGCCCGCCCAGCGCCCGCCCGGGGACGGCCCGACGGCGGTGTGCCCGCCGGGCACGCCGGGCAGCCGCCCGCGCCCTGCCGGGGGTGGCACATGCGCGTCGCGCACACTGGGGAGCATGCGAATCGAGACGGCGACCGCGCCGGGGACGCCCGGGGCGCCCAACGAGGATTTCGTGGCGGCCGCGATGCCCGCCGGGGGCCACGGCGGGGCACTGGTGCTGCTGGACGGGGTCACCCCGCCGCCCGACAACGGGAACTGCGTGCACTCCGTCCCCTGGTTCACCGCACGCCTCGGCGGCCACCTGCTGGAGCTGTCGGTTTCACGGCACGATCTGACGCTTGAGGAGTGTCTGTCCGACGCGATCCGCGTGACGGCGGACGCCCACCGTGGCACGTGTGACCTTTCTCACCCTCTGACGCCGCAAGCCACCGTCGTGGCCGTGCGGTGGAGCGCGGCGGAGCTGGAGCATCTCGTCCTCTCGGACTCCGTGCTGCTCCTGGAGGACGCCGACGGCAAGGTGACCGCCGTCCTCGACGACCGGATCGACCGGCTGCGCGCCGCGGGCCGCCGGGTCGCTCCGCTGCGGAACCTGCCGGGGGGCTTCTACACCGCCGCCGCGGATCCGGCCGTCGCCGGGAAGGCGGTGAGCGGGCGCATGCCATTGGGCGCGGTGCGGGCAGTGGCCGCGCTCAGCGACGGGGCCGCGCGCGCGGTCGAGGTCTTCGACCTCGACGACTGGGCGTCGACCTTCGCCCTCCTCCGCGAGCACGGCCCCGAATCCCTCCTTGCCCGCGTCCGCGCCGCGGAATCCGCGGACCCCGACGGCTCCGCCGCCCCGCGGGGCAAGCCCTTCGACGACGCGACGGCGCTTCTGCTGGAGCTCTGAGCCCCCCGTGACGGGTGGTCCCCTTTGCCACGGGACCTTCCGCCGGTGGCCGGTTGCGCGAATCAGCTCAGGTCGCACCCCGGAGCGCCCCCCGAACGGGGGATGCGTCAGAGGATGTCCGCGGTGGACTCGTTCAGCGCGTGGAGGAGGCGGGCGAGGTCCGCGCGGTCGGACGGGGCCCAGGCCGCGAGCTGGCGGACGTAGGCGGCGCGGCGGGCGTCGCGGACGCGGGTGAAGCGGGCGCGGCCCTCGGGCGTGAGGCTCATGAGGTAGGCCCGCCCGTCCGCGGGATCGGGCTCGCGGGCGACGAGCCCCAGGGCCTCAAGTGCCCGCAGCTGCCTGCTCATCGTCGCCTTGCCGACGCCGAAGTAGGAGGCGAGGTCGGTGGCCCGTTCGGGTTCCGCTTCCTGGAGCCGGACGAGCAGCCCGTAGGCCGCGGGTTCGAGGTCCGGGTGGACGGCCCGGGCCAGCTCGCCCGAGGCCGCGCGGGCCCGCCGGAAGAGCACGGTCAGCTCGCGTTCGAGGGCCTCCGTCGACGCGTCCCCTCCCGTCACATCTGCCGCATTGCGCGCGTCGGTCACAGCATTCCCGCTTTCCACGCCTGAAAGTTGTCTTCACACCCGTTGTTTCCGCAGCACATCAAGTATTTCGCAGGAGTAGACCAACGGCGGTCACAGGATCCCCTTCCGCACGGAGCACCCCACGCTCCGTCTCAATCTGTCATGGCCATCCCAAGGTCATGCCGAGTCCCCCATCTGGAGGCACGCATGTCCCACGGAGATCTCTCCGTCATGCACGGCAACGGCTCGGTCCGGGCCAGGCTCACCCTGTTCACCGGACTCCTCGCCACGATGCTCTCGCTGGTTCTCGCCGCCCCCGGGACGGCCCACGCGGATGACTCCGGTCACATGACCCACCCGGACCTGGACTGGCTGGGCTCGCAGATCAAGATCCACGAGGGTTCCGACACCGCCGGCGACTCCAAGGTCGTGGTCACCCCCACGGTCACCCAGACCCCGGGCATGGACGTCTCCAGTTACCAGGGCGACGTCAACTGGTCGGGCGCGTGGTCCAAGGGCGCGAAGTTCGCGTACGTCAAGGCGACCGAGGGCACCTCCTACACCAACCCCTACTTCGCGCAGCAGTACAACGGCTCCTACAACGCCGGCATGGTCCGCGGCTCCTACCACTTCGCGCTGCCCGACCTGTCGGGCGGCGCGGCGCAGGCCGACTACTTCGTGGCGCACGGCGGCGGATGGTCGGCGGACGGCAAGACGCTGCCCGGCGCGCTGGACATGGAGTACAACCCGTACGGCGCCACCTGCTACGGCAAGTCCGCGAGCGGCATGGTGAGCTGGATCCAGTCGTTCTCGAACGAATACCACGCCAAGACCGGCCGCTACCCGACGATCTACACGTCCACCAGCTGGTGGACCACCTGCACGGGCAACAGCAGCGCCTTCGCGGCGAAGAACGCGCTGTGGATCGCCCGCTACTCCAGCTCCGTCGGCACCCTGCCGACCGGCTGGGGCTACCAGACGTTCTGGCAGTGGGCCGACTCCGGCACCTTCCCCGGCGACCAGGACAAGTTCAACGGCACCCTGGACCGCGTGAAGGCCTACGCCAAGGGCTGAGCCCGCCCCGTCACGCAGCCGTGTGGCCCTTTCCCCCGCGCGGGGGAAAGGGCCACACGCCGTTCACGCGCTCCGACGGGCCGTCAGGCGGCGACCGGGACCCCGCGGACGTCCGCGGCGGCCGCCTCCAGGGCCAGCGCCAGCACCTGCCGGACGTCGCTGACCGGGTGGACGTCGAGCACGTCCAGGATCTCGGCCGGCACGTCGTCCAGGTCGGGTTCGTTGCGCTTGGGGATCACCACGGTGGTGATCCCGGCGCGGTGCGCGGCCAGCAGCTTCTGCTTGACCCCGCCGATCGGCAGCACACGCCCGGTCAGCGACACCTCGCCGGTCATGGCCACGTCGGGCCGCACCCGGCGGCCGGAGAGCAGCGAGGCCAGCGCGGTCGTCATCGTCACACCGGCGCTCGGGCCGTCCTTGGGCACCGCGCCCGCGGGGACGTGGAGGTGCACCCCGCGCTCCTTCAGGTCGCCGACCGGCAGCTCCAGCTCGGCGCCGTGCGAGCGCAGGAAGGACAGCGCGATCTGCGCCGACTCCTTCATGACCTCGCCCAGCTGCCCGGTGAGCTGCAGCCCGGACCCGCCGGTCTCCGGGTCGGCGAGCGACGCCTCGATGTAGAGCACGTCGCCGCCCGCGCCCGTGACGGCCAGGCCCGTCGCGACGCCCGGCACCGCCGTCCGCCGCTCCTGCGGGTCCTGCGCGGATTCCGGCACGTGGTGCGGGCGCCCGATGAGCCCGCGCAGGTCGTCCGGGCCCACCGTGTACGGCAGCTCCTGCTCGCCCAGCTCGTTCCGCGCGGCGATCTTCCGCAGGATGCGCGCGACCGTGCGCTCCAGGTTCCGCACGCCCGCCTCGCGGGTGTACTCGCCGGCGATCCTGCGCAGGCTCTCCTCCGCGAGGGTCACCTCGTCGGCGTCCAGGCCCGCGCGCTCCAGCTGCCGGGGCAGCAGGTGGTCGCGGGCGATGACGACCTTCTCGTCCTCGGTGTAGCCGTCCAGCCGCACCAGCTCCATGCGGTCCAGCAGCGGCTCGGGGATGGCCTCCAGGACGTTCGCGGTGGCCAGGAAGACGACGTCGGACAGGTCCAGCTCGACTTCCAGGTAGTGGTCGCGGAAGGTGTGGTTCTGCGCCGGGTCCAGGACCTCCAGCAGCGCCGCGGCCGGGTCGCCGCGGTAGTCGGAGCCGACCTTGTCGATCTCGTCGAGCAGCACCACCGGGTTCATCGACCCGGCCTCCTTGATCGCCCGTACGACCCGCCCGGGCAGCGCGCCCACGTACGTACGGCGGTGGCCGCGGATCTCCGCCTCGTCGCGGACGCCGCCGAGCGCGACCCGGACGAACTTCCGCCCCATCGCGCGGGCGACGGATTCGCCGAGCGAGGTCTTGCCCACGCCGGGCGGGCCCACCAGGGCCAGCACCGCGCCGCCCGCCCGTCGTCCACCGCCCTTGCCCGAAGCGCTGCGCGCGGCCCCTTCCGTCCGGCCGCCCCCGACGACGCCAAGGCCGCGGTCGGCCCGGCGCTTGCGCACCGCGAGGTATTCGGTGATGCGCTCCTTGACGTCGTCCAGCCCCGCGTGGTCGGCGTCCAGCACCGCCCGCGCGCCCGCGACGTCGTACGTGTCCTCGGTCGTGACCTTCCACGGCAGTTCCAGGACCGTGTCCAGCCAGGTGCGGATCCAGCTGCCCTCGGGCGAGGCGTCGGAGGACCGCTCCAGCTTCTCGACCTCCTTCAGCGCCGCCTCCCGGACGCCGTCCGGCAGATCGGCGGCCTCGACGCGGGCCCGGTAGTCGCCGGCCTCGTCGTCCGGCTCGCCGTTCAGCTCCGACAGCTCCTTGCGCACCGCCTCCAGCTGCTGGCGCAGCAGGAACTCGCGCTGCTGCTTCTCCATGCCCTCCTGGACGTCCTTGCGGATCGTCTCCGCGACGTCCTGCTCGGCCAGGTGGTCGCGCAGCCGCTGCACCGCCAGCTTCAGCCGCGCCACCGGGTCGGTGGTCTCCAGCAGCTCCACGCGCTGCTCGGCGGTCAGGAAGGGGCTGTAGCCGGAGTTGTCGGCGAGCTGGCCCACGTCGTCGATCTGCTGGACGCGGTCCACGACCTGCCAGGCGCCGCGCTTGCGCAGCCAGCTCGTGGCCAGCGCCTTGTACTCCTTCATCAGCTCGGCCACCGCGCCCGGCGACTCCGCGGGCACCGGCTCCTCGATGACCTTGCCCTCGACCCACAGCGCGGCACCCGGGCCGGTCGTGCCCGCGCCGATCCGCACCCGGGTGCGGCCCTTGATGACCGCGCCGGGGTCGCCGTCGGACAGCCGCCCGACCTGCTCCACGGTGCCCAGCGTTCCGACGGCGGCGTACTTGCCGTCGATCCGCGGCACGAGCAGGACACGCGGCTTGCCCGCCGCCCCCGCCGGGTGCGCGGACTGCGCCGCCTCCACGGCGGCGCGGACCTCGGAGTCGGTGAGGTCGAGCGGCACGACCATGCCGGGCAGTACGACCTCCCCGTCCAGAGGGAGGACCGGCAGAGTCAGCGACGGATCGGCGGGGTTGGAAGGAACAGACTCAATCGGCATGATCGCTCCTCGGGCAAGCAAGTTGAGTACACGGGACTCAATGCACGGGAGGGCTCCGGTGTTCCCGTCCGGGTGTTCGCTCTGGGCGATCGGCCGCGCCGGGCGAGTGACGACGCTGTGAGCTGGGAAAACGGGTTGCGTGCCGGGTCTAGCGTGGAGGACATGGAAGGTGTGGAGGGCTCGGAAGGCGCGCGGCGTACGGCGGGAGCGCGGGGGCTCGGGCCCGACGGGACGATCCTGCGCGAGGGTTCGCTCGCGCGGGTCCAGCCGGAGTACGTGCCGCTCCTGGACTCGGTACGCGCGCGGGTCCCCGCGGTCTTCCCCGGCGGGCGGCTGCACAGCGCGTACGTCTACGGGAGCATCCCGCGCGGGACGGCCCGCACCGGGATCTCGGACCTCGACCTCGTGGTCGTCCTCCACCAGCCGCCTTCCGCGGCGGACCGCGCCGCCGGGGACGCGCTCTCCCGTGCGCTCGACCGTGAATTCGCCGTCATCGACGGGGTCGGGCTGCTGCTCTTCGATGCCGGGACGCTGCTGAGCGAGCTGGAGCGGTACGACCTCGGGTTCTTCGTGGCGTGCCTGTGCACGCCGGTGCTCGGGGAGGACCTCGCGGATTCCCTGCCGCGGTACCGGCCGGACGGGCTGCTCGCCCGGGAGACCAACGGGGATCTTGCGCTCGCCCTTCCCGGGTGGGCCGATCGCTTCTCCGCGGCTTCCTCCGGCCCGGAGCGGCGCGTGCTGTGCCGGGGTGCGGCCCGGCGGGTCGTCCGGACCGGGTTCACCCTCGTGATGCCGCGGTGGGGCGGCTGGACCAGCTCCCTGCGGGAGCAGGCCGCCGTGTTCGCCGCGTATTACCCCGCGCGGGGTGAGGACATGCACCGCGCGGCGTCGATGGCCCTCTCCCCGTCGGAGGCCCCGTCGGACCTGGCCTTCCTCATTGAGGAGCTGGCTCCGTGGCTGGCGTCCACGTATGTCTCGGTTCACGGGGAGAAGGCGCCGCGGGGTGCGTCATGAGGTGGGGTGCGCGATCGTCTCCTGGTGGGGGCTGGTCGCGCCCACGCGGCGCCGGCCGCACATCGGATGCAGCCCCCGGCCCCGGTGTGCCCGGCGGGCGCCCCCTGTCGGGGCTTGGTCGGGTGCCACTCCGGGGGTGCCTCCTCGGAATGCGCGTTCGCCGTCATCCGAAATGGCTTAGGGGCTGGGAAGCGCGTTCCTGCGGGGGCACCCCCGGATCGTCCCCCTCCCAGGTCTCGTCGGCGGCTGCCTGCCGGTGGGGGCGCTGTTTTCGGGGACTGCGGGTCGCCCCCGACGGCCCACGAGTGGACAGAAAGCCGACGTCCTCGTCCTACTCGCACGGGTGGCGGCGGTGGGAAACACCCGCGCCGCAGGCGCGGGAAACCCTCGCGGCGGAAAGCCGGCAGCGCGAGGGGCAGGGCGGGACTCCCGCCGTTAATAAACGTATAGCGGAGTGGGGGGCTTGCCGCAAGGCCCCAACCTTGTCGCAGAATGCTCCGCCGTGGGCGGATTCGGCAAGGTGGACGGGGAGCACGTGACGGCACGTCAGGGTTATGACGCGGAGTTGGACGAGGAACGCGGCTACGTCAAGGCGCTCTACGCGCGGCTGGACGCGCGGCGCGCGCGGGTGAAGGGGGAGCACGACGCGGCGCTCAAGGAGCACGGCGGGACCGCCGTGGAGCGGGATGTGGCAGTGCGCGGGCTGGCCCGCGAGGTGCGGCGGCTGGACGTCGCGGACAGCGGGCTGTGCTTCGGACGGCTGGACGACGTGGAAGGGGCGGCCTCGTACATCGGGCGGCTGGGCCTCTTCGAGGACGGGGACGGCCATGAGCCCGTGCTGCTGGACTGGCGCGCACCGGCGGCCCGCGCGTTCTACACGGCGACGGCGGCGAGCCCCGAGGGCATGCGGCGGCGGCGCCAGTTCCACGCCCGGGGGCGGGAGCTGACGGGGTTCACGGACGAGGCGCTGGGCGGCACGGAGGGGGTGAGCGGCGGGGACGCGGCACTGCTCGCGGCGGTGAACGCGCCGCGCGGGGCGGGGATGCGGGACATCGTCGCGACGATCCAGGCCGAGCAGGACCGGATCATCCGGGTGGACCACCCGGGCGTGCTGGTCATCGAGGGCGGGCCGGGCACCGGCAAGACGGTGGTGGCCCTGCACCGGGTGGCGTACCTGCTCTACACGCAGCGCGAGCGGATGGAGCGGCAGGGCGTGCTGGTGGTGGGGCCGAACCCGGCGTTCCTTGCGCACATCGGGCGGGTGCTGCCGTCGCTGGGCGAGTCGGACGTGGTGTTCATGACGACCGGCGACCTGGTTCCGGGCCTGGCGGTGACCGCGGAGGAGGCGGAGCCGGGCGTCGCGGTGACCAAGGGCTCGCTGGGGGCCCTGGAGGTGCTGGCGGCGGCGGTCGCGGACCGGCAGCGGGTACCGGAGGTGCCGCTGCCGGTGGAGCTGGGCGGCGTGACGGTGCGGCTGGACGCGGCGGTCGCGGAGTGGGCGCGCCAGGAGGCGCGGGACAGCGGGCGGCCGCACAACGAGGCGCGGGAGGTCTTCCGGGAGGTCGTGACGTGGGCGCTGTCGGAGCGCGCGGTCGGCAAGGCGGGCCACGCGTGGCTGGACCGCTCGGACCGCGCGCTGTGGGAGCGGTTGCGGGCGGACATGCTCAAGGAGCTGCTGGACGACGACGCGTTCATGGCCGAGCTGGACGCGCTGTGGCCGGTGCTGACCCCGGAGCGGGTGCTGGCGGAGCTGTACGGGTCGGCGGAGCGGCTGCGCGCGGCGGGCGCGGATCCCGCGTGGCTTCGGGCCGCGGGTGACGCCTGGACGGTGTCGGACGTGCCGCTGCTGGACGAGCTGGTCGATCTGCTGGGGCAGGACCCGGCGCAAAAGCGGGCCGCCGAGCGGGCGGCGGCGCAGGCCCGCCGGGAGGAGGCGGAGTACGCGGCGGGCGTGCTGGAGATCATGGGCGTGGACCGCCGCGACGACCTGATGGACGACGAGGACCATCTGCTCGCGCAGGACCTGGTGCACGCGGAGGGTCTGGCGACGCGGTTCGAGGAGGTCGACACCCGGGATCTGGCCGAGCGCGCGGCCGCGGACCGGGAGTGGACCTACCGCCATGTGGTGGTCGACGAGGCGCAGGAGCTGTCGGCGATGGAGTGGCGGGTGCTGATGCGGCGCTGCCCGCTGAAGTCCTTCACGGTGGTCGGCGACCTGGCGCAGCGGCGTTCGGCGGCGGGCGCGGCCTCGTGGGAGTCGGTGCTGGAGCCGTACGCGCCGGGGCGGTGGCTGTACCGCTCGCTGACGGTGAACTACCGCACGCCGGCCGAGATCATGGCGGTCGCGGGCGCGCTGCTGGGCGAGTTCGCGCCGGGCGTGCGGCCGCCGGAGTCGGTGCGGGCGTGCGGGGTGCGGCCGTGGGCGCGGCAGGTCACGGCGGCGGAACTGCCCGGCGCGGTCGAGGCGTTCGTGCGGGCGGAGGCCGGCCGGGAGGGCACCTGCGTGGTGATCGGCCCCCCGGACGTGCCGGGCGCGGTGCCGCCGTCGCGGACCAAGGGGCTGGAGTACGACGCGGTGCTGGTGGTCGCGCCCGAGCGCATCCTCGCGGACGGCCCGCGCGGCGCGGCGGAGCTGTACGTCGCCCTGACCCGCGCCACCCAGCGGCTGGGCGTACTGCACCTGGACGCGCTGCCCGCGCCTCTGCGGGGGCTGGAGGCGGTGACGGCCTAGGCTGGACGGATGCTGGACGACGACATGCTGACCGTGCTGGACCGACGCGAGGGGGTCGCCGGGGAGCTGGCGCTGCGGCACCGCGGCGGCGCGGGGACGTACGAGATCATCGCGAACGGCTGCTTCCTGATGGACACCTCCGACGGGCGCTCCGAGCGGCTGCTGGTGGACGCCGCCCGGGAGGCGCTGGGGGCCCGGGAGGCGCCGGGCGTGCTGCTCGGCGGGCTCGGGGTCGGGTTCTCGCTGGCCAGGGCCGCGGAGGCGGACTGGGGGCGGATCGCGGTGGTGGAGCGCGAGGCGGCGGTCGTGGCGTGGCACCGCGACGGGCCGCTCGCGGCGTACTCGGCGGGGGCCCTCGACGACCCGCGGGTCGTGCTCGTCCTGGACGATCTGCTCGCCCACCTGCGCGGCGGCGGGGAGCCTTACGACGCGCTGTGCCTGGACATCGACAACGGGCCGGACTGGACAGTCACGGAGAACAACGGCAGTCTCTACAGTCCCAGCGGCCTCGACGCATGCCGGAACCGGCTGACACCGGGCGGCGTCCTCGCAGTGTGGTCGGCGCAGCCGTCGGCCGCGTTCGAGGACACGCTGCGGTCGGCAGGTTTCGAACGGGTTCGCACCCTGGAGATTCCGGTGGCCCGCGGGGTGCCGGATGTCGTGCACCTGGCACACCGGGCGGCTTAGCTCAGCGCTGGTGTGATGGTCACGGCGGCGCCCCGCCCCGTACGCTGCCGGTTAGCCAGGACGATTTATTGGGGCGGATTGTGGACGGCACGCAGACGACCGGCGCACAGCGCCGGGTGCTGGTGGTCGAGGACGACCAGACGATAACGCAGGCCATCGCGGCCCGCCTGCAGGCCGAGGGCTTCCAGGTGCGCACCGCGGGCGACGGCCCGGCGGCGGTCGAGGCCGCCCGCTCCTGGCAGCCGGACCTGCTGGTGCTGGACGTGATGCTGCCCGGCTACGACGGCCACGAGGTGTGCCGCCGGGTGCAGGCGGACCGGCCGGTGCCGGTGCTGATGCTCACCGCGCGGGACGAGGAGACCGACATGCTCGTCGGCCTCGGGGTGGGCGCCGACGACTACATGACCAAGCCGTTCTCGATGCGCGAACTGGCCGCCCGGGTGCATGTGCTGCTGCGCCGGATGGAGCGCGCGGCGACGGCCGCGCACAGCCCGCGCGGCGCCGCGATCCAGCTCGGCGACCTGGAGATCGACCACGCGCAGCGCCGGGTCCGGGTCGCGGGCGCGGACGTGCACCTGACCCCGACCGAGTTCGAGCTGCTGGTGTGCCTCGCCCAGCAGCCCAGGGCGGTGCTGTCGCGCGAGCAGCTGCTCGCCGAGGTGTGGGACTGGGCCGACGCGTCCGGCACCCGTACCGTCGACAGCCACGTCAAGGCGCTACGCCGGAAGATCGGCGCGGACCGGATCCGTACCGTGCACGGCGTGGGGTACGCGCTGGAGACGCCGTCGGCGTGAGTCGCGGCGAGAACGTGACGGGCCGCGGAAGGACCGCGTACGCCGGGCGGGGCGGTCTGCTGGGGCGGTGGTGGCGGCAGGCGTGGGAGGCGCTGCGGCCCTGGGATCCGCTGCGCTCGATCAAGGCCGCGCTCGCGGCGCTGGTGCTGGTGTCGGTGCTGATCACCACCGGGCTGGTGTTCCTGGCGATCCACTCGGCCACCGGGCTGCGGGTCATCACGATCTTCTCGATCATCGCCTCGCTGCTGATCACCCAGATCGTCGCGGACAACCTGACCGCGCCGCTGCGCGAGATGACCGCGGTCGCGCGCGCCATGGCGGGTGGCGACTACAGCCGCCGGGTCACCAGGACGCGCCGTGACGAGGTCGGCGAGCTGGCCGAGACCTTCAACCGGATGGCCGCCGACCTCGCCGCCGCCGACCGGCACCGCAAGGAGCTGGTGGCGAACGTCTCACACGAGCTGCGCACCCCGATCGCGGCGCTGCGCGCGGTGCTGGAGAACGTCGTGGACGGCGTGTCGGCCGCCGACCCGGAGACGATGCGGCTGGCCCTCCAGCAGACCGAGCGGCTCGGCAAGCTGGTCAGCCAGCTGCTGGACCTGTCCCGGCTGGACAGCGGCGCGGTGCGGCTGGACGCCAAGCGGTTCGAGGTGTGGCCGTACCTGTCGGCGGTGCTGAAGACCGCGAGCCTGGGCATGGGCTCGGGCGGCTCGCGTTCCCGGGCCCGCGCGGACGTCCCGCTGCACCTGGACGTCTCGCCGCCGGGCCTGGTCGCGTACGCCGACGGGGAGCGGCTGCACCAGGTGGTGGCCAACCTCGTCGACAACGCCGTCAAGCACAGCCCGCCGGGCGGCCGGGTGACCGTACGGGCGCGGGCCGGGGCGGCGCCGGGGTCGCTGGAGCTGGACGTCCTGGACGAGGGCCCGGGCATCCCGGAGGCGGACCGGATACGGGTCTTCGAGCGCTTCCACCGCGGCTCCCAGCCGGGCGGCGACGGGGGTACGGGGCTGGGGCTCGCCATCGCGCGCTGGGCGGTGGACCTGCACGGCGGCCGGATACAGGTGGCCGAATCACCCCGCGGCTGCCGGATCCATGTCACCCTTCCGGGGAGCGGCACGGCGACGCCTTGACGCGCTCGCTCCAGCGGCGCCCGCAGTTCATGCGACGTTCATCCCGGGCACAGCGGCCACATCCGGTCGGACAACCCTCAAGAGGGACCAATTTCCCGCCATGAAGGGCTCCGAAACCAGATTTTCTGTGTGACGTACACGACGACTGCCCCCCGGGCCTGCGTCGCAGGCCCAGGTAGGCGTAGCCTTTATTTCCGCTGTCCACCATCTTGTGAAGCGGAAGAGGGCGGTTGCCGCCGTGTCGCCACAGTCCCCCAATAGCTCTAGTGTCACGACCGACCACGAAGCGCAGGGCGAGGGCCCCGCAGGGGGTTTCGGCCCCAACGAGTGGCTGGTCGATGAGATCTACCAGCAGTACCTCCAGGACCCGAACTCGGTAGACCGAGCCTGGTGGGACTTCTTCGCCGACTACAAGCCGGACGGCTCCGCCGCTCCGGCGGCCCCCGCAGGCCAGGGCGGCGCCTCGGGCGCCGCGGCCCGTGCGAACGCCGCTCCGGCGCCCGCCGCGGTCCCCGCGGCGCCGCCGGCTCCGGCCGCCGCCGCGCCCGTGCAGCCCCCGGCCCCGGCGCCCGCCCCCGTGCAGCCCGCGGCCCCCGCCGCGCCCGCTCCGGCCGCCCCGGCGCCCGCTCCCGCGAAGCCCGCCGCCGCGAAGCCCGCGCCCGCCGCGAAGGCCGCCCCCGCGGCCCCGGCCGACACCGAGTTCGTCACCCTGCGCGGCCCGGCCGCGGCTGTGGCGAAGAACATGAGCGCGTCGCTGGAGCTGCCCACCGCCACCTCGGTGCGGGCCATCCCGGTGAAGCTGCTGTTCGACAACCGCATCGTCATCAACAACCACCTCAAGCGCGCCCGCGGCGGGAAGATCTCCTTCACGCACGTCATCGGCTACGCCATGGTGCAGGCGCTCAAGGCGATGCCGTCGATGAACTACTCCTTCGCGGAGAAGGACGGCAAGCCCACCCTGGTCAAGCCCGAGCACGTCAACCTGGGCCTGGCGATCGACCTGGTCAAGGCGAACGGCGACCGCCAGCTCGTCGTCGCGGCCATCAAGAAGGCCGAGACGCTGAACTTCTTCGAGTTCTGGCAGGCCTACGAGGACATCGTCCGCCGCGCCCGCTCGGGCAAGCTCACGATGGACGACTTCCAGGGCGTCACGGCCTCGCTGACCAACCCCGGCGGCCTCGGCACCGTGCACTCCGTGCCGCGCCTGATGCCCGGCCAGTCGATGATCCTCGGCGTCGGCTCGATGGACTACCCGGCGGAGTTCCAGGGCACCTCGCAGGACACCCTGAACAAGCTCGGCATCTCCAAGGTCATGACGCTGACCAGCACGTACGACCACCGGGTGATCCAGGGTGCCGCCTCCGGCGAGTTCCTGCGGGTCGTCAGCCAGCTGCTGCTCGGCGAGAACGACTTCTTCGACGACATCTTCGCGTCGCTGCGCATCCCGTACGAGCCGGTCCGCTGGCGCACGGACATCGACACCGCGCACGACGACGACGTCACCAAGGCCGCGCGGGTCTTCGAGTTGATCCACTCCTACCGGGTCCGCGGCCACGTCATGGCCGACACCGACCCGCTGGAGTACCGCCAGCGCAAGCACCCCGACCTGGACATCCTGGAGCACGGCCTCACGCTGTGGGACCTGGAGCGGGAGTTCGCGGTCGGCGGTTTCGCCGGCAAGTCGCTCATGAAGCTGCGCGACATCCTGGGCGTGCTGCGCGACTCGTACTGCCGCACGGTCGGCATCGAGTTCATGCACATCCAGGACCCCAAGCAGCGCAAGTGGATCCAGGACCGCATCGAGCGCCCGCACGCCAAGCCCGAGCGTGAGGAGCAGCTGCGCATCCTGCGCCGGCTGAACGCAGCGGAGGCCTTCGAGACCTTCCTGCAGACGAAGTACGTCGGCCAGAAGCGCTTCTCGCTGGAGGGCGGCGAGTCCGTCATCCCGCTGCTGGACGCGGTCATCGACGCCGCCGCCGAGTCGCGGCTGGACGAGGCCGTCATCGGCATGGCGCACCGCGGCCGGCTCAACGTGCTGGCGAACATCGTCGGCAAGTCGTACGCGCAGATCTTCCGCGAGTTCGAGGGCAACCTCGACCCGAAGTCGATGCACGGCTCCGGCGACGTCAAGTACCACCTGGGCGCCAACGGCACCTTCACCGGCCTGGACGGCGAGCAGATCAAGGTCTCGCTGGCCGCGAACCCCTCCCACCTGGAGGCGGTCGACCCGGTCCTGGAGGGCATCGCCCGCGCCAAGCAGGACATCATCAACAAGGCCGGCACCGACTTCACCGTGCTGCCCATCGCGCTGCACGGCGACGCGGCCTTCGCCGGCCAGGGTGTGGTCGCCGAGACGCTCAACATGTCGCAGCTGCGCGGCTACCGCACCGGCGGCACCGTGCACGTGGTGATCAACAACCAGGTCGGCTTCACCGCCGCCCCGGAGTCGGCCCGCTCGTCGATGTACGCCACCGACGTGGCCCGCATGATCGAGGCGCCGATCTTCCACGTCAACGGCGACGACCCGGAGGCCGTGGTCCGCGTGGCGCGGCTGGCCTTCGAGTACCGCCAGGCGTTCAACAAGGACGTCGTGATCGACCTGATCTGCTACCGGCGGCGCGGTCACAACGAGTCCGACAACCCGGCCTTCACCCAGCCGCTGATGTACGACCTGATCGACAAGAAGCGCTCGGTGCGCAAGCTCTACACCGAGTCGCTCATCGGCCGCGGCGACATCACCCTGGAAGAGGCCGAGCAGGCGCTGCAGGACTACCAGGGCCAGCTGGAGAAGGTCTTCACCGAGGTCCGCGAGGCGACCGCCGCGCCGTCCGAGCAGGAGCAGTCCGGCAGCCGGTCGCAGTTCCCGGTGTCGGTGCCGACCGCGGTGTCCTCCGAGGTCGTCAAGCGCATCGCTGCCTCGCAGGTCAACATCCCCGAGCACGTCACCGTCCACCCGCGGCTGCTGCCGCAGCTCCAGCGCCGCGCGGCCATGGTCGAGGACGGCACGATCGACTGGGGCATGGGCGAGACGCTGGCGATCGGCTCGCTGCTGCTGGAGGGCACCCCCGTCCGGCTCGCCGGCCAGGACTCGCGGCGCGGCACCTTCGGCCAGCGGCACGCGGTCATCATCGACCGGGAGACCGGCGAGGACTACACCCCGCTGCTCTACCTGTCCGAGGACCAGGCCCGCTACAACGTCTACGACTCGCTGCTCAGCGAGTACGCGGCGATGGGCTTCGAGTACGGCTACTCGCTCGCCCGCCCGGACGCGCTGGTGATGTGGGAGGCGCAGTTCGGCGACTTCGTCAACGGCGCGGCCACCATCGTCGACGAGTTCATCTCCTCGGCGGAGCAGAAGTGGGGCCAGACCTCCGGTGTGGTGCTGCTGCTGCCGCACGGCTACGAGGGCCAGGGCCCGGACCACTCGTCCGCCCGCATCGAGCGCTTCCTCCAGCTGTGCGCCCAGAACAACATGACGGTGGCCGTCCCGACCACCCCGGCGCAGTACTTCCACCTGCTGCGCTGGCAGGTGCACAACCCGCACCACAAGCCGCTGATCGTCTTCACCCCGAAGTCGATGCTCCGGCTGAAGGCGGCCGCGTCGAAGGCCGAGGACTTCACCACCGGCACCTTCCAGCCGGTCATCGGCGACCACTCGGTCGAGGCCGAGGCCGTCCGCAAGGTCGTCTTCTGCTCCGGCAAGGTCTACTACGACCTCGTCGCGGAGCGGGAGAAGCGCGGGGCGAACGACGTGGCCTTCATCCGCATCGAGCGGCTGTACCCGCTGCCCGGCGTGGAGATCCAGGCGGCCATCGCGCCGTACACGAAGGCGCAGAAGTTCGTGTGGGCACAGGACGAGCCGGCGAACCAGGGCGCGTGGCCCTTCATCGCCCTCAACCTGATCGACCACCTCGACCTGCTGCTCGGCGGGTGGCCCGCACCGGAGAACCGGTGCGGGCCACCCGCCGTTTCGGCCGTGCGCGGGCGCGCTCGGGTCAGGTGCTGAAGGGCTCGAAGTCCCAGTAGGGCCTGGTCCGGGAGCGGGCGGCGACGGTGTGCGGGTGCTGCGGGCCGAGGGTGCTCGACAGGATGGCCAGGGCTTCCTCCTCGACCTTGTCGGCCTCGGGGCGGCGGCGCAGGTTGCGCAGGTCGGTGGCCAGCGCGATCCGGCAGGACAGTGTCAGCGGATGCTCCTTGCCGAGCGCCGCGGTGGCGCGGTCGGCGGTGCGCCGCGCCAGGTCGGCGGCGCCCTCGGGGTCGCCGGCGAAGTTGCGGGCAGCGGTGGCGTTCATTGCGCAGCCCAGCGTCCAGGGGTGGTCGTCGCCGACCGCGGCGGTCATCGTCACGAGCGCGCCCTCGATCGCCAGCTGCGACTGCTGGCGCTCGCCCGCGGCCCGCAGGATCAGTCCGTGGTTGCCGAGGATGCCCGCGGTGTACGGATGCTGCTCGCCGAGCTGGATGCGGTACTCCCGCAGTACGGCCTCGCCCATCTCGCGGGCCCGGTCGAGGTCGCCGTGCTCGCGCTCGAAGGCGGAGTAGCTGGCCTTCACGCGCAGCGTGAGCGGGTCGGTGTCGCCGAGGACGCGCTCGCAGCGCTCCAGCAGCCCCGCCATCAGGGTGGCGGCGCGCGGGCGGTCACCGCCGCGGTAGTAGCACTGGGAGAGGTTGTGCTCGGCGCGCAGCGTCTGCGGGTTGTCGGCGCCGAGCACCGTGCGGTGCACCTCGCAGTTGCGCTCCTGCACGGACGTGGCCTGCTCGTAGCGGCCCAGCAGGCGCAGGTCGTGGGCGAAGGAGTTCTCGGAGGAGAGCGTCCAGTTGTGGCGCTCGCGCAGCAGCTCGCGGCGCGCCTCCATGGTCTCCTGGTCCAGCCGCAGGGCCTGATCGTAACGGCCGAGCAGGCGGTAGGTGAGGGCGATGTTGTTCTGCACGTTGAGGGTGCGCGGGTCGCGTACCCCGACCAGCGCGCGGTAGCCGTCGCGTGCGAACTCCAGCAGGCGCAGGGCCTCCTCGTACTGGGCGAGGCTGCGCAGGTCGGCGGACAGGTTCCCGGCGGCGCGCAGCACCAGCAGGTCGCGGTCGCCGCGCTCCTCCCGCAGCCGGTCGTACGCGTCGCGGTCGATGGCCTCGGTGGCGCGGATGTCCCCGGTGGCACGCATCAGGTTGGTCTGGTTGTGGATCAGGTCCCAGAGTCTGGGGTGGCCGGCGGGCAGCAGCCGGGGCCACTCCTCGGCGGCGGCCTCGGCGATCTGCAGGCCGGTGCGGTACTCACCGGACAGGTAGAGGTAGTACAGGCAGTTGAGCACCATGGACTGGATCTCCGGGTTGGTGCTCGCGAGCGCGCCGGAGGCCTCCAGGTGCGGCACGATCTCGGCGTAGCGCGGCCACAGCCGGGTGTCGGTCGGGCGGGCGGGGTCGGCGGCGGCGAGGATCTTGCGGACCACCCGGGAGTAGTCGCTCTGCTCGTCCTGCGGCATCTCGGCGCGGACGGCCTGGTGGACCAGCCGGTGCATCTGGACGACCTCATTGGTGCCGACGCCCTCCTCGGCGGCGGTCTCCTGCGGGTCGACCTGGATGACGGACCACTGCGCGAGCTTGTCGATCGCGTTGTTCCACAGCACCGAGTCGCCGAGCAGCCCGGCGAGCTTCTCGGGGACGTCGCGGATCTGCATCTCGCGCAGCAGCCGCACCGGGATCGGGCCGGGGGCGAAGAAGACGCACAGCCGCAGCAGGTCGACGGTCTCGGGCTTGTCCTCGCGCAGCCGGTTGAGCAGTATCGAGAAGGCCGTGTAGTAGGTCATCTGGAAGTCCGCGGCGACCTTGAGGCCCGGCTCGACGTCCGCGCCGCGGCGCAGCAGCCCGATGTACTCGTCGACGGGGGTGTTGGAGTCGTTGAGCGCGCCCGCGTTCTGGTCCAGGGCGAGCGCGAGGTCGCCGAGCGCGTGGGCGAGCCGGTCGGCCTCGGCCTCGTCGAGCCGCGGTGCGCGGCGGCGTACGAAGGCCACCGACTCCACCCGGTCGTAGACCGGCACCTCGATGAGCGAGCTGTTGTGCTCGCCCCACTCGCGGTTCTGCGAGGTGATCAGGACGTGCCCGGGGCCGGACGGGACCAGGTCGTAGACGTCGTCGGGCTGGTCGGCGCCGTCCAGGACGACCAGCCAGCGCCCGTACGGCTCCCCGCGGCGCAGCGCGTCGCGCACCGCGCGCAGCCGCTCGCCGTACTCCCGTCCCGTGACCAGGCCGAGCGCGGGCGCGAGCCCGGCCAGCTTCTCGCGCAGCGTGCCGCGCTCGGCCGCCCGCACCCACCACACGGCGTCGTACTCGGTCTGGAAGCGGTGGACGTATTCGGTCGCGATGTGCGTCTTGCCGACACCGGACAGGCCGTAGAGGGTGACGACGGCGGCTCCGGGGGCGGCCTGCTGGAGGGTGGTGTGCAGCTCGCCGAGGAGTTCCTCGCGGCCGGTGAAGCGGGTGTTGCGGCGCGGCACCCCGCCGTAGACCTCGGGCTGCTCCAGCGGGAAGCGCGGGCCGCCGACACCGCCGATGGTGTCGTTGGAGGCGGCCCGCACGGGGGTGATGCCGAGCCGGGCCAGCAGCCTGCGCTCGGCCTCGGTGGCGCCCAGGTTCCACAGGTCGGCGGCGCCGAGGGCGGCGACGGCGCTGGGCAGCGCGGCGGAGGTCACCGACACGGCGGCGAAACGCTCGCTGTTCTGCGGGACGACGCGGCGCAGCGCGGCGTTCCACTCGTCGTGGGTGCGCGGGCCGAGGCGGAAGTACCACTCCGACAGCACGATCAGGACGCGGCCCTCGGACAGCAGCAGGTCGCTCAGGGCCTCCTCGATGCTGCTGTCGGGGGTGACGTCGAGACGCTGGAGGACGGCCCGCACGCCGTGCTTCTCCAGCCTGCTGGCGATCCAGGAGGCCCAGGCCCGGTTGTATCCCGCGAAGCTGATCGTCACCGGTCCGCGTGCGAGTGCCGCCGCGGTGCTGCGCCCTGCGGGCATTGGACCGTCTCCCTCGTGTGGTGCATGCGCCGTCCTGACGGGCCGCCAGGCGGCCTGGGCCAGAAACTACACTGATTGATCCCCCGTTGACGCGACGTCATGCCGTTTCGGGGGCGTTCCGGTCACTTCGGGCCGCCGTCCGCTCACCGGCCCGGGGAGTCCGGTGCGCCGACGGGTGGTGCGGCGGTGTCCCGCGGCGTCAGGAGGCCTGGCGGCGCCACATGACGCGGGCGGTCTCGACGTAGGAGGTGGCCCGCGCCAGATGGCCGTCCGGCGGGGCGTGGTCCTTGAGCCGGGCGTGGTGCGCGGCCATCGCGGTGACCAGGGTGCGGCCCTGCGGGGTGAGCCGGCTGGAGCCGAGCAGCTGCGGCAGCGCGGCCTCCACCTGCTGGCGGCAGCGGCAGTGGTCGGCCCACGCGGCGTCCCGGACGGCGGGCGGCGCGCCGCTCAGCGCGACGCGCTGGTGGAAGTCGGCGAGCGCGAGGTGGGCGTAGGCCCCCTGGAAGAGCCCGTCGAAGGGGCGCGGATCGGAGCGCCAGGGGGCCCAGTAGCGGGGCTCGTCACCCGCGGTGTGCAGCACGGTCAGCTCGGTCAGGGCCAGCAGCTTGGTGTGCTGGAGCTCGTGGACGATCGTGCCGGCCAGTTCCAGGCCGCTGCGCGGAACGCTGCTGAGCACGGCACCGAAGGCGTCGCTGCGGGTCGCGCTGGAGCGCGCGGTGGGCGAGCCCGCCAGCGGCACCAGGCAGTCGAGCAGCACGTCGGCCTCCAGGACGCGGCCTGCGCCACCGAGCCGCAGCCACGGCCGGGCGTCCTGCCAGGCGGTGCGCCAGCGGGCGTACCGGTCCGGGTCGAGCAGGCCGGAGGCGGACATGCCGTACGGGTTCGGGCCGTCCTCCTCGTCGCGGTACGGGTCGGTGTCGTCGACCAGCACCGGCCGGCCTGCCGGGCTCCACAGCGCCCTGATCGGCCGCCAGGCCGCGGCGGCGGAGCGCCACACCCCGTCCGGACCCCGCCGTACCTCCACCCGCCCCGCCGCGGCCGCGGCCCTGCCCGGATGCGGCGCGTCGTGCCCGGCGCAGGCGTCCCCGCCGCTCCGCCCGGCGGGCGGCACGTGCAGCCACAGCCGGCTGCCCTCGCCCGTCACCCGTACCGCGGCGTCCCCGTCACCGGCGGCGCAGCTTCCCAGCGTGGGCAGCACCAGCTCGCCGTTGCGGGTCGCCACGTCGGCGGTGAAGCGCAGCCCGGCGAGCGCGGCAGCGGCGGCGGCGAGCGCGCCGAGGTGGGCGAGCGCGACGGCGGGGGCGGGCCCCGTACCGGCCGCGGAGCCGGAGCCCGCTCCAGGTCCGGCCTCCGCGACGGCCGGCGGCTCCGGCCGCGTCAGCGCGCGCAGGGCGCGTTCGGCCCAGGCACCGGTCAGCGGGTAGTCGACGACGCGGCGGGCGGCTGCCGGGTCGGCCCGCTCGGCGGCGGCCAGCAGCCGCCAGTCGGCCAGGACGCGGGCCGCGGCGGCGGGCGGCAGCACGGACGGCGGGGCCTCGGCGACGGCGTCGAGCAGCGCGCGCAGCGTCAGCCGCCGGCGGCGACGCTGCCCGGCCACGAGCATGTCCAGCGCGGCGGCGTCGCCACCGGTGCTGCCGAGGGTGCGGAGCAGGGCATCGGGTACGTTCACCGGACTGTCTCCCGGGGGGCGTGGCCGCCGGATCCGGCGCCCGCCGCCGCGGCGAGCCGGGCGCCTATGTGGCGGATCAGGAACGCGAGGTCGGCGCAGTAGACGGAGGGGTTGCGGAACCCCTCGCCGGCCAGGTAGCGGTGGGCGTAGTGGCCGCCTCCGCAGACGGTCACCAGCGGGCAGGCCCGGCAGGCCGGGCCGAGAGCGGCCAGACCCGCCTGGCGGGCGGCGACTCCCGGGTGGGCGAGGACGTCGTCGAAGCTGTGCCGGAAGACGTCCATGCCGGTGGCGGCGGCGCCCTCGTACGCGGACTTGAGCGAGTCGACCTGCTCGATGCTGCCGTCGGTCTCGACGACGACGGCGGTGAAGGGCTGGAGCCCCAGCCGCTCGATGGCGGCGGGCACCCCGAGCAGCAGCGCGACGCACTCCTCGAACAGCCGCACCCGGGTGCGGCGCCGGTCGGCCTGCCACCAGCGGTCGAAGACGGCGGTCAGCCAGCGGCCGTACGGGGCGGGGTCGCCGGGCGGCGCGGGGAGCCCCGGGGGCGGGGCGGACCAGTTGCCGTGCGGCAGCAGCAGGTCGATCGCGGGCGGCGCGAAGTCCAGCAGCGAGTCGTAGACCTCGACCGGGTCGTGCCGCAGGTCCACGACGCTCAGCACACCGGCGTACGCCTCGGGCGCGGTCTCGGCGAGCAGCCGCAGCCCGGCGGCCGCGGCGGGCCAGCCGGGCCGCCCGGCGTGGTCGACCCGCGCGGAGTTGTGGGCCGCGCGCCCTCCGTCGAGGCTGACCCCCACGCCTATCCGCGCGGCGGCCAGCGTGCTGACGGTGTCCCTGGTCAGCAGGGTGGCGTTCGTCTGGACGCCGGCGTGGACGGTCGCGGGCACCGTGCGGCGGATGAGCTCGACGTCGGCTGCCAGCCGGTCGGCACCGGCCAGCAGCGGTTCGCCGCCGTGCAGGACGACGGAGACCTCGCGCAGCCCGTGCGCGGCGGCGTGCTCGGCGATGCGTTCCGCGGTGCGCCGCACGACACCGGCGGTGGGCTGCCGGGGACGCTCGCGCCAGCCGTGGTCGGGACCCGCGTACAGGTAGCAGTAGGTGCAGGCGAGGTTGCACCGGCTGTGTGCCTTGAGGATGAACTGCCGTATCGGCACGGCCGTCGGGCGCGGCACGGCCGCGTCACCGGCCCGCGGCTCTTTCCCCGTCGCCTGCTGCGCCACTCTCCGCCTCCCCGTCCGCTGGGGCCTGTCGGGCCCCGTAGGCCCCGCGGTGATTCCCACCGCGCCGCCCGCCGCAAACGCCCGGCACGGCTTTTGGCCGTAAGGCAGCGACGTCCGTCCTGTTAAGCGTGTCCTCGGGCGGGCAATGTGCGCCGGAGGTGCTTCGTGGCGCGCCGGGAGGGCGGTGGGCTCTCGGGTGGCTGGAGGTGTGTGCCCGGCGCGGTCACCTCACGCGTCAGGACTTCGCGTGCGAGAACCCGTCGGTTCCGCTTCCCCCGTTGTCGAATCCCCACAGCGCCCCGCCGCCGGGGGCGGCGACGCGTTCGCGCAGGTCCTCCACCAGGGCGGCGAGCACGGGGTGGTCGACCGTGCGGAGGGACTCCAGGTCGAGGGCGAGGACGTCGGGGGCGGGGTCGGGGTCGTGCCGGTCGGTGTGCATCGCGGCCCTCCGTCGGGGGGTTGAGTCGGTTTCAGACGTCGTTGCTCAGGGCCGCGAGCCGCGCCGCGGACTGCCGGCCGGCCTCACCGCCGTCGTCGGGCAGCCTGCGCCACCACCCCGCCGCGGAGCGGTACGCGTCCGTCGCGGCCCGCCTGCGGTGCGCGGCCTCGTTGACCGCTCCACGCCAATGATGCGCCTGCGCGGACAGCCGCACCATGGGCAGTGGGTCGGCGGCGGCGGCCGCGGCGCCCGCCGCGGCCTCGGCGGCGCGCCGGTAGGCGTCGTCGGCGAGGTCGAGGCGCTCGGCCCGCCCGGTGTAGGCGTGGGCCAGCCGGTGCACCTGCCCCAACTCGAAGGCGATGCGGGCGATCTGGGCGGGCTCGACGGCGGGCTGCGCGGCGCGGCCGAGCACCCACTCCGCCTCCCGCAGGTCGACGAGGTCGCGCTCCGCGGTGTAGCGGAGCACGAGCGCCCGGCCGAGCATCAGCAGCCGCCAGGGCAGCCGCGGGTCGCTCTCCGGGGTCTCGGTGCGGCACTCGCGCAGCACCTGCACGGCGGTGTTGACGAAGGTCTCGCCGCCGGGGAGCCCGGAGCGGTCCAGCAGGACGGCGCCCCACTCGGCGACCAGGTCGCTGTATTCGGGCCGGTCGCGCGGGGTGAGCCGGCAGGCCTCCGCAAACCGGCCCGCGGCGGCCTCCAGTTCGCCGGGCGGGCCGCCCTCGGCGTAGCGGGCGGCGCGGATCCGGCCGGCGCGGGCGAAGATCGAGGCGCGCTGCAGCCGGTCGCGGGTGAGGCCGAGCGCCCGGTCGACGTGCCGCTGCGCCTCGGGCAGGCGGCCGCCGGCCGCGAGCAGCGCATCGACGAGCGCGAGCAGCGTGCGGATGACCCGCTCGGGCGCCGGGCCCGCACCCTCCGTACCACCGGAGCCGCCGGCGGAACCGGCGGAGGCCGCGGAACCTGAGGCGCCCGAACCGGCGGAGGCCGCGGCGCCCGCCCGCTCCAGCTCCTCCAGCGCCGCCGCGAAGGACTGCGCGGCCTGCTGGGCGCACACCTGCTCGCGCTCCCGGTCCGGCGCGGCGCCGGCCAGCCGCAGCAGCGCCCGGCCGTGGGCCATGGCCAGCTCGCTGGGGCGGGGCTCGGCGGGCGGCCAGGCGTCCGCGAACGCCTCCAGCATGCCGACGGTCTCCTCCAGGAGCGCGGTGTCGCCGCTCAGCTCCCACTGGCTCTCCAGCACCTGCACCCGCTCCAGGGTGGCGCGCAGCACCCCGCTCGTGTCCAGGCCCGGGGCGGCGCACACGGCGGTCAGCTCGCGGTCGGCGCGGCGCAGTTGCTCCAGCGCGCCGCGGACGTCGCCGACCGCGGTGCGGTCGTCGGCGGACGCGCGCAGCACCCACGCGCGGACCTCGCGGGCGCGGACCGAGCCGGGGTGCGCGGCGGCGACCTCGGAGGCCTGCTGCGCCTCGCGCAGCAGCGAGGGGCTGCGGCGCAGCCGCCACAGCCGGATGAGCTGCTCGGCGAACTCGCTCCACAGCTCGGGGTCGGTGGCGTGCCGGCGCTCCTGCCGGGTCGCGGTGCGCAGCAGCCCCACCGCGTCGATCAGCTTCTGCACCAGGTTCTCTGCCAGGAAGGCCGCGACCAGTTCCCTGGCCTCGGCCAGCGCCGCCGCGCTGTCGCCGGTACGGCCCGCGGTGCCGGGCCGGCCGCCCGCGGCGCCGGCGGAGGCAGGCGGGGCGTCCGTGCCGTCCGGCGCGACGAAGCGCTCCAGCACCCGCGCGGCCACTTCCGCGAAGGGCTGGGAGCCGTCGGCGCCCGCGGTGCCGCCCTCGGCGAGCGCGGCCCGGCGCGCGGCGGCGGCCACGGTGGCGTCGGCGACCGGGTCGGCGGGCCCGTCGGTGAGCTGGTTGACGGCCATCGCGAGGAAGTTGGGCCCGCCGCGGCCGAAGCGCTGCTCGACGTACGCCGAGCAGTGCTTGAGCACCAGGGCGGCCTCGTCCCTGCCGAGCGGCTGCAGCAGCTCGTCGCGCACGCCGGGCGCGAACTCGTACCACCGGTGGTCGTCGCCGTCGGTGCGCACCACCAGCCCGCTGAGCAGCACCTCGGCCAGTTCGGCGGGGCCGGACAGCGGCAGCATGGTGCGCTGGACGATCTGCATGACGGGCAGGAAGAGCGGCGCCGCCGAGAGGTAGACGGCCAGGTGCGAGGCGGCGGGCGAGGCGGAGGAGCGGAAGGTCTCGACGAGCGGGCCGGGCGCGGGCGCGGCGCGGCGCGGGCGGCCGGGGCTCGCGGGCTGGTCGGAGCGCACCCAGCCGACCGCGGCGGGCACCTCCCCGGCGCCCGTCCCGGCCAGCAGCCGCGCCCATGCGCCGAGCGCCTGCGCGGTGGGCGGCAGTACGGGCACGGGCAGCGCGTCGCCCACGGGCGGGGTGGTGAAGCCCCCGGCGCCGGCCGAGAAGCGCAGCGCGGCCGCGGGCAGCGGCCCTTCGGCGCGGTGCAGCACCCCGTACGACACCGGCAGCCGGGTGCGGGCCCACAGCCGGGTCGGCAGCGGCTGGAGCACGGCGACGGGCCCGTACGCGGCGAGCCGGTGCAGCAGCCGGTGCGCCTGGCCGGAACGCCACAGCGGGCCCACGCAGTCGCTCACCAGCAGGGTGATCCGGCGTCCCGTCGGGTCTCCGAGCTGCTCGGCGGAGCGCCTTTCCGCGGGCTCGGGGTCGAAGTGCCGGCTGACGGCGGGGCTGCCCTCGGGCCCGACGTGCAGGTAGCGGACCTGCACCTCGTGGAAGGCGCCGAGGCGTTCGAAGACGCCGCCGAGGTCGCGCAGCATCCGCTCCCACACGTACATCGACGAGGACGCGTCCATCAGCAGCTGCATGGTGGCGTTGCCGCGCCGCACGGGGCGGAAGACGGGCAGCAGCAGGCCGCCGGCCAGAGCCGTGCGGTCGGCGGTCGCGGACTCGTCGAGCACGCTGCGCAGCGGGCGGGCCGGGGTGTGGTAACGCTGCAGCGGGCGCAGTGCGGCCTGGAGTTCGAGCAGCCGGGGCAGCGCGGGCGCCTCGGGCACGGCGACGGCCAGACCCGCCGGCCCGGTCCTGGCGCGTCCGGTGTCGCCGCCGCCGGGGTAGAGCTGCAGGGTGCCGGGGGGCTCGTCCTCCGGCGGGGCGAGCCGGCTTCCGGCGCCGTCGCTGCCGTCGGCGGGCACCTGCGGCAGGTCGCCGGGGGTGCCGGCGCTGCTCCCGCCGGTCGGCGGCCGGTCGACGGGTCCGGGCGGCGGGACGGGTTCGCGCGCGGTGGGCTGGGACCAGCGGGCCAGCCACAGGGCGTCGGCCAGCTCGTCGTGGCCCGGTGCGAGGCCGGCGCCGCTCAGCCGTCCGACCAGCTCGGCGACCGGGTCGGCCGGTCCGGGCGGGCCCGTGCCGGCGGGCGGCTCGGGCGGCCGGCCCGGCGGCTGCGGGGGCGGCCCGGCGGTCTCGTGCTCGGCGTCCACGGCAGCCTCACCTGGGCCGGTCGAGCCGCTGGATGAGCATGTCCGCGAGCCGGGAGCGGGTGGGGGGCGCGGCATGGTGGGTGAGGTAGATCGCGTTGAGCAGCTGGTCGGTGGCCAGCAGCTCGCTGCGGGAGCGGTCCAGGAAGCGGGTGACCAGCTCCTCGCCGAGCTCGGCCGCCTCGTCGCCGAGGTGGGCGCGGACGACGGTGGACAGCCGGTGGTGGTCGGGGCGGTCCAGCTCCAGGTGGATGCAGCGGCGCAGCAGCGGTGCCGGGAAATCCCGCTCCCCGTTGCTGGTGAGGATCACGAACGGGAAGGCGTGGCAGCGGATCCTGCCCTCGCTCACGGTGACCTTGGCGCCGTCGTCGGTCATGACGTCGACATGCGGTTCGCGCTCGGCGAGCCGCTCCAGCTCCGGGATGCCGAACTCGCCCTCCTCCATGACGTTGAGCAGGTCGTTCGGCAGGTCGATGTCGCTCTTGTCCAGCTCGTCGATGAGCAGGACGCGCGGCTTCCTGGTCGGCAGCAGCGCGGTGCCGAGCGGGCCGAGCCGGATGTAGCTGCCGATGCCGCCGGGCGGGGCCGTGCCGGTGTTGGCGGCGATCTGGGTGTCCTGGAGGCGGGCGATGGCGTCGTAGCGGTAGAGCCCGTCCTGGAGGGCGCTGCGGCTGACGATCGGCCAGTGCAGCACCCGGCCGAGGCCCAGCTCGTGCGCGACGGCGTGCGCCAGGGTGCTCTTGCCCGAGCCGGGGCTGCCGGTCACCAGCAGCGGGCGGCGCAGGTAGAGCGCCGCGTTGACCATCTCCAGCTCCTCGGGGCTGGGGCGGTGCATCTCGGCCATGTGGCGGAAGGCGCCGAGGCGGCGCGCCGACGAACTGTCCGGGCCGGGGCCGGGCGCGACGAGCGGGCCGCCGTCGAAGTCCCGCCAGGGCGGGGGGTCGGGCAGCGCGTCGATACGGGTGTGCGGTTCGCCGGTGCCGCGGTAGATGAGCCAGTCGCCGGCCTGGCCGCCCGGCGCCGCCTCCGCCGCACCGGCCGTGCCGGTCGTGCCTGCGGTCTCCGCCGTCTCACTCACCGCGGTACCTCGCCTCCGTCGTCACGGTGCCTCCAATAGGTCGTCCGCCCCTGGCAGGGGGCGCGTCGGATCCGTGCACAGCATGGTCAGCCCGGTCGCCCAGTAGCTCTCCGGCACCTTGCGCGCCACCTTGGCCCGCAGGTCGGCGAGTGCGGCCGGCAGCCGGCCCGCGGTGCGCGCGACCCGTACCGTGTGGGCCACCCCGCGGTGGAAGTCGGCGCACAGCATGTCCTCGCCCACCGGCTCGTGGCGCCACAGCGCGACGCCGTAGCCGCTGAGGAAGACGCGGTTGAGGGCGTCGTGCGCGGTGTCCGCGCTGCGGCACAGCACCGGCAGCGTGTCGTTCGGGCGGGCGCGCAGCGCGTCCTCGTCGGGCAGCTCGCTGGGGACGCCCTCGTCGCAGTCGAGCACGTCGGGGCGGGGCCGCTGGGTGGCGAGCGCGCCCCAGCGGGCGGCCCGGCGGGCGGCCTGCTCGTCGTCCTCGGCGGGTACGTCGGTGCGCCGGATCACGACCGGCCGATCGGGGGTCAGCGTGCCGCCGCCGGGGCCGAACGGCCAGTCCGCGGCGGCGAGCGGGATGAAGTCGCCGGGCACCGCGAGCTGCAGCGGGGCGAGGACGCGGGCGGAGTCGCAGCGGCGGAAGGCCTCGCGAAGCGGCTGGCGCAGGGCGCCGGGCAGCGCGGCCAGCTCGGTGCGGAAGCCCTCCTCGACGACCTGCACCCGCCCCTCCGGGTGCATCACGGTGACCCGCCAGTCGAAGCGGCCCGGTGCCCAGCCGTCGGGGAAGAGCTGGAGGATCGCCTCGGGCCCGTTCCACTGCTCGGGCGTGAGGTCGACGCCCGTGCTGCCGCGGGAGCCCGCCCGCGCGCGCCGCTCCTCGCCGAGCGCGTAGCGGAAGACCCGGTCCAGGGCGGCCTCGCCGGCGTGGCCCTCGGCCCATTCCCACACCGCGGGCTCGGCGGGGTCGTCGAGGTCGCCGAGCCGGTCGGCGGTCGCGGCGAGCACCGCGTAGCGGAGCACGGCCTTCATCTCGGTGGTGCCGCGGCGCAGTTCGTAGAGCAGGCCGAGGCCGTCCCGCCAGGAGCGGGGGGCGAGGTCGACCTCGAAGGAGGTGCCGCGGGAGTCCTCGACGATCTTGCGCAGGGTCTCGGCGTCGGTCGGCGGCGGGAGCTGGGCGAGCAGGCCGAGCAGCTTGGTGCGCAGCCCCGGGGTGAGGGCCCGGCCCGCGCACGCGTCGATCTCGCTGTGGACGTCCGTCCAGGTGTCGACGCTGCGGTTGACGGAGTTGTGCCGGTCGGCGTGGTAGAGGTCGTGCGCGGACGTCACCCGCTGGTAGAGGTCGGCGGCCGGTTCCCGCTGGTGCCGGTCGGCGGCCGGGCCCCGCTCGGCGCCGGGCAGCCGCCGTAACTGCTGGACGGGGACGGCGAGCCCGCCGTCCTGGTGCGCGGTGCGCTGCGCCTTGACGACGCCGATGACCTCGCCGCGCACCAGGTCCAGGACCGGGCCGCCGGACACGCCGTGCGGGATCTCGTCGTCGCCGAGCCGCAGCATGCTGCCGAGCTGGCCGCGGACGGTGCAGCGGCCGTCGAAGGCCTCCACGTCGCCGGTCAGCTCGGTGTAGCCGAGGTACGCGACGAGGCTGGCGGGGTACGTGCGCGGGGTGCGTTCGCTGAGGTACACGCACGGGTGGTCCACCGGGTCCAGCAGCCGCACCAGGGCCAGGTCGGGCGCCGGCCAGGCGCCGCGGCCCTCCCACACGGCGGGCTCGGCCCACTCCACGACGCCGTCGAGCATCCGGTCGCCCCAGCCGACCGTGACCTTGGCCTCAGCGGCTTCCACCGGCTCCCCGGCCGCCGCCGCTTCCTCCGGCGCGCCGTCGGGGCCCGCCGGCTCCCCCGGTGCGCGGCTCACGACATGCGCGCAGGTCAGCACCCACTGGGGCGCCACGAAGAAGCCGCTGCCGTAGAGCGGGTGCCCGGCCCCGGCGCCGTGGATGCGGACGGTTGCCCTACGGGCCAGCGGGACGAGGTAGTCGGCCGGGTCGGCGTCGTCGGATGGGTCGGAATCGCCGCTGTGCGGTGTCACCCCGTCCCCCTCACGCCGTCGCTCGCGTCCCCCTCCGGGGCTGCTCCTATCCTTGCGGTTGCAGGTCCTGTCCGTCCCCGTCCTCCGCAGTTCTTCCCCGTCCTGTTACCGTCCCACCCCTGTTCTGGAGCAGATCTTGTACTTCACCGACCGCGGCATCGAGGAACTCGCCGACCGGCGCGGAGAGGAGGAGGTCACGCTCGAATGGCTGGCCGACCGCCTCCGCGAGTTCGTCGACCTCAATCCGGAGTTCGAGGTCCCGGTCGAACGCCTCGCGACATGGCTCGCGCGCCTCGACGACGAGGATGACGCAGACGCCTAGCCCGCCGGTTGCGCTCCGGGGTGCCCCTTGCGGTGACCCGCGCGACCTTCCCGCCGTGGGGGCTGAGCGCGCAGTTCCCCGCGCCCCTGAAAACGCTCACCCTGCGCGCAGAGGGCACTCGTTTTTCAGGGGCGCGGGGAACTGCGCGGCCGACCACAGCGGCGAGAAGGTCCCGCGGCGGCCTCGCGAGGCAGCCTGCGGGGCCGCCGCCCGCCCCGCAGGGGCTGAGCCTCTTCTTGACACGAGCGGGACGCGATATATCGTGTAACTCAGCAGACGCGGTATATCGCGTCCCGCTCGCCCAGAAGGAGGCGCACGATGACCGACCGCACCGTCAGCGAACCCGGCACGTTCGAGTTCGAGGGCGCCCTCGACACGCTCTGCGTCCGCATCGTCGGCGGCGCCGTCAATGTCGTGGGCACGGGCGAGGGCCCCGCCCGGATGGAGATCACCGAGCTGGTGGGACCGCCGCTGGTCGTGACGCAGCAGGGCCGCACCCTGACCGTCGCGTACGAGGACCTGAACTGGAAGGGCTTCCTCAAGTGGCGCGACCGGCACGGCTGGCGGCGGCGCGCGGTGATCTCGCTCGCGGTGCCGCAGCAGACCTCCGTGGAGGTCGGCGTGGTGACCGCGGGCGCGGTGATCTCCGGGATCAGCGGCTCCACCGTGGTGCAGGGCGTCAACGGCGACACCACCCTGGTCGGCCTCACGGGGCCGGTGAAGGCCCACACCGTGGCCGGCAACGTCGAGGCGCAGTCGCTGTCCGGCGACCTGCGGGTCAACACCGTCAGCGGTGACCTCACCGTCGTCGAGGGCAGCGGCCCCGGCGTGCGCGCGGACTCGGTCAGCGGCTCCATGGTGCTGGACCTCGACCCCGCGGCCGGCGCGGACGTCCACCTCACGACGGTCTCCGGCGAGATCGCCATCCGCATCCCCGAGCCCGGCGACGCCGACGTCGAGGCGAACACCACGAGCGGCAAGGTCTCCTGCGCCTTCGACGAGCTGGAGGTCAGCGGCATGTGGGGCACCAAACGCATCACCGGCCGGGTCGGCGACGGCGGCACCCGGCTGCGCGCCACCACCGTCTCGGGGGCCATCGCACTGCTGCGCAGGCCGCCCGTGGAGGACGCGCCCTCGTTCCGGAAGGACCTCTGATCACCATGGCGCCCGTCTTCGCCCACGGCCGGCTGCGGCTGTACCTGCTCAAGCTCCTCGACGAGTCGCCGCGGCACGGCTACGAGGTCATCCGGCTGCTGGAGGAGCGCTTCCACGGCCTGTACGCGCCTTCGGCCGGCACGGTCTACCCGCGGCTGGCCAAGCTGGAGAAGGAGGGCCTGGTCACGCACTCCACCGAGGGCGGCCGCAAGGTCTACGCCCTCACCGACGAGGGCCGGGCGGAGCTTGCCGCGCGGGCCGACGAGATCGCCGGCCTGGAGGCGGAGATCCGCGCGTCGGTCTCCACGCTGGCCGCCGAGATCCGCGAGGACGTCCGCGGCGCGGCGGGCGACCTGCGCCGGGAGGTGCGGGCCGCCGCCCAGGAGGCCAGAGCCAAGCCCGGGGACGCGGGGTATCCGTACCGCGAGGCGACCAGGGAGTGGAAGGAGCAGGCCAAGCAGGCACGCGAGGAGAGCCGCCGGGCCAAGGAGGAGGCACGGGCGGCGCGCAAGCAGGCCAAGGCCGCGCGGGACGCGGTGGACAGCGCGCGCGACGAGTTCCAGCGCATCGCGCACCAGGTGCAGAGCCAGGTCCAGGAGCACACCCGCACCGGCGACTGGCAGTCGGGCCTGCGCGAGGGCCTGGCCGAACTGAGCCGCGAGCTGGGCCGGTTCGGCATCCCGGGTGCGGGTACGGGCGCCGGCCCGACGGACGTCCCGAAGACGCCGTGGGCGCCGCCGTACCGGTCCGCCGCGGAGGACACCGCGACCGAGGACACCGCCACCGGGGACACCGGCACCGGGGACGACGACGCGCCCGTGTCCGACAACCCGGTGCGCGACCTGGAGCGGCTGCTCGACCGCTTCCGCGACGACGTGCGCGACACCGCCCGCGACCGCGGGGTGACGGACCCGCAGCTGCGCGAGGTCCGCCGCCACCTGAAGGCGGCGGCGGCCCGTATCGCGGCGACGCTGCACGGCGGCGGGACGCAGCCCTGAGGGTCCGCCGGGCGGGCGTCAGCGGTTGGTGAGCACGATCTTCCCGAAGACGTCGCCGCTCTCCAGCCGCTCGAAGCCCTCGCGCGCCCGGTCCATCGGCAGCACGCTGTCGACGACGGGGCGCACGCCGGTGAGCGCGCAGAAGCTGAGCAGGTCCGCCAGCTCGTCCTTGGAGCCCATGGTCGAACCGACGACCTTCAGCTCCAGGAAGAAGATGCGGTTCAGCTCCGCGGCGGGCGGGTTGGGCCCGCTGGTGGCGCCGGAGATGACCAGGGTGCCGCCGGGGCGCAGTGATGTGACGGAGTGCGACCAGGTGGCGGCGCCCACCGTCTCGATGACGGCGTCCACCCGCTCCGGCAGCCGCGTGCCGGGCTCCACGGCGGCGTGCGCCCCCAGCTCCAGCGCCCGCTGCCTCTTCCCCGCGTCACGGCTCGTTGCGTAGACTCTCAAGCCTGCGGCACGCGCGAGCACGATCGCGGCCGTGGCCACCCCGCCCCCCGCGCCCTGCACGAGGACGGCGTCCCCGGGGCGCACCCCGGCGTTGGTGAAGAGCATCCGGTAGGCCGTCAGCCACGCGGTGGGCAGGCACGCCGCTTCCTCGAAGCTCAGCCCGGCGGGCTTGGGCAACACGTTCCACGCGGGCACGCTCACCAGCTCGGCGAAGGTGCCCTGGTATTTCTCCGTCAGCAGCGAGCGCCGCTCGCGCGGTCCGACCCCGTGCCCGGTCTGGCCGATGACGGAGTGGACGACGACCTCGTTGCCGTCCTCGTCGATCCCGGCGGCGTCGCAGCCGAGGATCATCGGCAGGCTCTCCTCGGCCAGCCCCACCCCCCGCAGCGACCACAGGTCGTGGTGGTTGAGCGACGCGGCCCTGACCCGTACGGTCGTCCACCCCCCGCGCTCCGCCGGCTCGGGCCTCTCGCCCGACTCCAGCCCGGAGAGCGGCTGCTCCTTGTCGATGCGCGCGGCATACACAGCAAACATCCCCGCACGCTAACCCACTCACCCGCCGCACCGGCCGGAAGGCGGTACGACGGGTGAGAAAGCGACGGAGCCCACACGCGCGGGCCGCTGCCGGGAGGCGCGAGGCGTCAGGCCTTCTTGGTCTCCCAGAAGATCTTGTCGATCTCGGCGATCAGGTCCAGGGCCTTCTGCCCGGTGGCCGGGTCGTTGGAGGCCTTGGCGGCACTGAGGGCCTTGAGGGTGTCGTTCACCAGCTGGTGCAGCTGGGGGTACTTCTCGAAGTGCGGGGCCTTGAAGTAGTCGCTCCAGAGCACCGAGACGTGGTGCTTGGCCAGCTCCGCGCGCTGCTCCTTGATGACGACGGCGCGCGTACGGAAGTCCGCGTCCTCGTTGGCCTGGTACTTCTCCTGGACCGCCTTGACGGACTCGGCCTCGATGCGGGCCTGGGCCGGGTCGTACACGCCGCAGGGGAGGTCGCAGTGTGCGCTTACCTTCACCTTGGGCGCGAACAGGCGAGTGAACATGGCTGTCCTTCCTCGTGATCGTCTTTCAGGTGGGACATTACTCCCTGGAGGAGTCGTTTTCTCGGGTGCCCCAGGTGGCTTAGGCCAAAAGTCTGGTGTCACCCTGGGGCTGGTGGAGGAACGAGCCGGGAGGCGGTAATGCGGGAGCAGGGGGCCAGGCTGTCGTGGCAGCTGGTCGAGGTCACGGGTCCGTCGATGGCGCCCACGCTGCTGAACGGCGACTGGCTGCTGGTGCAGAAGATCAGCAGCGGCGCCGAGCTGGTACGCGAGGGCGACGTCGTGATCATGCGGCATCCGCTGCAGCAGGATCTGCTGATCGTGAAGCGGGCCGTGGAGCGGCGCGAGGGCGGCTGGTGGGTACGCGGCGACAACACCTTCGTGGAGAACGACAGCCGGGAGTTCGGCGTGGTGCCGGACGACCTGGTGACGGCGCGGGCCCGCGGGCGGTTCCGGCCGCCGCGCGAGCTTCAGCGGTCTGTCGCGGGGGTGGCCTCCTGGGCCGCGTCGTGCGTGCGGCCGCTGCGTCCCGACCGCTCGCTCTCCAGGCGCTTGCGCGCACGGTAGGCGGCGACGTTGGCCCGGGTGGCGCAGCGGTCGGAGCAGTAGCGGCGGGACCGGTTCGTCGATGTGTCGACATAGGCGTTGCGGCAGGGCGCCGCCTCGCAGACGCCCAGCCGGTCCACGCCCAGCGTGGTGAGCTGGAAGGCCAGGCCCATGCACGCGGTCGCCGAGTAGCCCGCGGTGGCGTTGACGGCCTGGTCGGCGAGGTGCATGTGCCAGTCGGGTCGGCCGGTCTCGTCGTCGAGCGTGTCGTGGCCGGAGATCTGCGGGCTGACCGGGAATTCCAGCATCAGCGCGTTGAGCAGGTCGACGGCCCGGACCTCGTCCCCCTCGTCGGCGGCCTCGAACACGCCGCGCAGCCGGGTGCGAACGGTACGCAGCCGCGCCACGTCGGCCTCCACCGCCCGGGAGGCGGCGTGGGTGCCGGGCCCGAGCAGGTCCCGTACGGCGTCGACCGAGGTGAGCGCGTCCTCGCCGCGCAGCGGCTGCTCGGTGTTGACCAGGCGCACGGCCAGGTCCGCGTAGTAGGCCAGATCCACGGTGGTCCTCTTGGTCCCTCGGTCCTCGGTCCTCGGCGGGTGCCGCCGGGCCGCGTAACAGCCCGGTGGGCTTCCAGGCTATTACGCCGGGCAACACGCCCGCGGCCACCCGTCCGGCCCAGGCGCCCCGGGCCCGCCGAGCCCGGGGCCCCGGCTGGTGCTGTGACCGGGAGGGTTTGCCGGTAGCTTGCGGCGTCCGGTGCGGTGCGTCGCAAGGCGCCGGATCGGCCTCGTAGTGGGC
>NZ_JOHY01000046.1 GCF_000721495.1 Streptomyces sp. NRRL F-5123 | reverse complement strand
CGAGGAGGTACCCCCGGAGTGGCCCCCGACCCCACCCACCGAAGCAGAAGCGCGATGCCCCGCCGGGCAACACCAGGGGCGCGTGGGGGTACCTCCCAGACGAAGCTCTGGGGGAGAACGGCGCGAGCAACCCCCACCCACAGAGGGTCGCGGGCACCACCGCAAGAGGCACCCCGTTGCGACGGGACCTCGCCGCCCGGCGGGCTAGACGCCGGCCACCTCCGACGCGAGAGCGTCAAGGCCGGATTCCGCCACCGACGCGGACGTCGACCCCGCGGTCATGAAGGCGAAGGCCAGCACCCGCCCCGCCGGGGTGACCGTCACCCCGGCGATCGTGTTGACCCCCGTCAGCGTGCCGGTCTTCGCGCGGACCACCCCCGCCCCCGCGGCAGCGGAGAACCGGGACGTGAGCGTGCCGCTGAAGGCGGCTATGGGGAGCCCGTCGAGGACGGGACGCAGCTCCGGGTGGGCCGGCGAGGCAGCCAGCGCCAGCAACCGGGTGAGCGCCGCGGGCGAGAGCGCGTCCGCGCGGTTGAGGCCGCTGCCGTCGGTGAAGACGGTCTTCCCGAGCGGGACCCCGTACGTCCGCAGCACCCGCGGAAGCGCCTGCGCGACACCGTCGAAGCTGAGCGGCTGCCCGGACGCCCGGGCGACCTGCCGGGCGAGCGCCTCGGCGATGTCGTTGTCGGAGTCCGTGAGCATCCGCTCGACGAGCTGGTCCAGCGGCGCCGAGTGGTGGACGGCGAGCCGAGCCCCGCCCGCGCCGCTCGCCTTCTTCGGGGTGCCGGTCACGGTGACGCCGTGCGACTCCAGGAGGTGGGCGAACTGCTGGGCGGCGGAGCGGGCCGGGTCGAGGGAGCGGGTCGCGGGCCCGGTGCTGCCCGGGTCGAGGCGGCCCTCGGAGGCCATGAGCGCGGTGACGGGCGCGAGGTTCTCGTTGACGCCGATGGGGTGGAGCGTGGGGCCGGAGTAGTACGAGGTGTCGTACCCCAGGTGGACGGAGTCCGTCCCGCGGGCGTGCAGCGCGGCGGCGGTGTCGGCGGCGAGCCGGTCGAGCGTGAGGGTGGGGTCGCCGCCGCCGACGAGCACGACCCGGTCGTCCGCCGTGGCGACCGCGGTGGTCGTGAGGGTGTACGCGTCGCCGAGGGTGCCGAGCGCGGCGACCGCGGTCGCGAGCTTGGTGGTGGACGCGGGCGTCATGGCGGTGCGGGACCCGCGGTCGTACAGCACCTGCCCGCTCGCGACGTCGAGCACGGACCCGGTGCGTACCGTCCCGAGGCCGGGCGCGGCCATGAGCGGCCCCAGCCGCGCCGCGAGGTCCGGGGCGAGCGAGGCGGGCGCCCGCCCGCTCCCGGCGGCGGCGAACACGGGCCCGGCGGCGGGCGCGTGGGCCCCGACGATGTCGACGCCCCCGCACCCGGCGGACCCGCCCGGCGCCGTGGCGCCGCACGGCGTGCCGGACGCGGCGTGCGGCGCCGCGTGCTTCGCCCCCGCCGAGCGCGATGCGGCGGAGTGGGACGCCGCGTAGGACCGTTCCGCCGTACGCTGGCCCGCGTCCCACGGTCCCGCCGCGGCCACCGCGACCGCGGCGAGCACCGCACCCACTACCGCGGAAATCCCCACGACCTGCACCGTTCTGTTGAGCGGCACCCCCGACCAGCCCCTTTCGCGACCACCCACTTACGTGGGAGACACTTAACCACCCGCACTATGCGCTGATCATGGAGGAGTACGGCCTTGGAGTTCGACGTCACGATCGAGATCCCGAAGGGTTCGCGGAACAAGTACGAGGTGGACCACGAGACCGGTCGTATCCGCCTGGACCGCAGGCTCTTCACCTCGACCAGCTACCCCGCCGACTACGGCTTCATCGAGAACAGCCTCGGCCAGGACGGCGACCCGCTGGACGCCCTCGTCCTGCTGGACGACCCGACCTTCCCCGGCTGCCTGATCACCTGCCGCGCCATCGGCATGTTCCGCATGACCGACGAGGCCGGCGGCGACGACAAGGTGCTGTGCGTGCCGGCGTCCGACCCGCGCGTGGAGCACCTGCGGGACATCCACCACGTGAGCGAGTTCGACCGGCTGGAGATCCAGCACTTCTTCGAGGTCTACAAGGACCTGGAGCCCGGCAAGTCCGTCGAGGGCGCCGACTGGGTCGGCCGCGCCGAGGCCGAGGCCGAGATCGAGGACTCCTTCCGCCGCCTGAAGGAGCACGGGCCGGGCCACTGAGCGCGTTCGCCGCATCGCCTTCGCAGCGGGGCGGGCCGCGGGGGAGACCCCGTACGGCCCGCCCTTGCGCGTCTCCGGGTTCTTTCCGGGTTCCCCGCCCGGCTGCGGGCGCCCCAAAGCACGGACCGGCAACGTACCGTGAAGGCATGACGAGCATCGGTGGAAGCGAGATGGTCGACTGGAACCTCGCCGTGGCCACGGCGCAGCGGCTCACCCGGCCGGGTCCGGAGGTGAGCCGGGACGAGGCCCGCGCGATCGTGGCCGAGCTGCGCGGGCACGCGCTGGCCTCGGAGGCGCACGTCCGCGGCTTCACCCGGATGTACGGCGACGACGCGCCGCCGCACGGCACGCCGGTCCTCGTCGTGGACCGCGCCGGGTGGGTGAAGGCCAACGTCGCGGGCTTCCGCGAGGTGCTCAAGCCGCTGCTGGTCAAGATGCAGGCGCGGCGGCCGGGCGGCCCCGGTGGGGCGGTGCTCGGCACGGTCGGCGGCAAGGTGACGGGCGTCGAGGTCGGGATGCTGCTGAGCTTCCTGTCCTCGCGCGTGCTGGGGCAGTACGAGACGTTCGCGCCGCCCAGCCGCGACATGCCCGCCGGGCCGGTCAAGCCCGCGCCGGGGCAGTCGCGGGCCGGGCGGCTGCTGCTCGTCGCGCCGAACATCGTGCACGTCGAGCGGGAGCTGGACGTCGACCCGCACGACTTCCGGCTGTGGGTGTGCCTGCACGAGGAGACGCACCGCACGCAGTTCTCGGCGGTGCCGTGGCTGCGCGACCACATCGAGTCCGAGATCCAGTCCTTCCTCGGCGAGACCGAGCTGGACGCCTCGACCGTGGTGGAGCGGATCCGGCAGGCCGTGCAGTCCTTCAGCGGGCAGAACGGGGCCAGGGAGCAGGAGCAGGCCGAGGCCCACGAGGACGAGGCAGACGGCGGGCGGAGCCTCGTCGACCTGGTGCAGACGGCCTCGCAGCGGGAGATCCTGGCCCGGCTGACCGGCGTGATGTCGCTTCTGGAGGGCCACGCGGACTACGTGATGGACGGCGTCGGGCCCGAGGTCGTGCCGTCGGTCGCCGAGATCCGGGAGAAGTTCAGCCGCCGCCGGGCCAGCGGCGCCGGGCGCCTGGACCAGGCGCTGCGCCGGCTGCTGGGCCTGGACGCGAAGCTGCGGCAGTACCGCGACGGCGAGCGCTTCGTGCGCGCGGTCGTGGACGAGGTCGGCATGGACGGCTTCAACAAGGTCTGGACGTCGCCGAACACGCTGCCGACGAAGGCCGAGATCGCCAAGCCCGCGGACTGGGTCACCCGCGTCCACGCCCGCCCCGCCGCCGAGGACTGACCGCCCCGCCGCCGGGAACGCCCGCCCCGCCGCCGAGGACCGGCCGCCCCGTCACCGGCGAGCCGCGGGGGGTCGGCGCGGCGCCCTCCGCCCGCGCCCCCGGGAGGGGACACGCGCCCCCGGTTCACCCGTCCGAGGGACCGTAAGCGCAGGGTAGGGCGTGCGATGCTCGGGTAATGCCCGGGCTTCTGTCACCATCTGAATACCCTGCGTCATCAACTCCCGAACTTCGCGAGCCCCCCGTGCTCACCGAGGTTCCCGCACCCAGCCTCCTCAGGAGGGAACCGGACATGGGACCCCACCCCACGGTCGCGGCGATACGCCTGGCGGTCCGCCGCGTCCTGCACGACGTCCTCGGCTCGTCCGCCGACCCGCACCCGCTGGTGCTCGCCGCCTGCAGCGGCGGCGCCGACTCCATGGCGCTCGCCGCCGCCCTCGCCTTCGAGGGCCCCCGTCTCGGCGTGCGCTCCGGCGCGGTCACCGTCGACCACGGCCTGCAGGACGGCTCCGCCGTGCGCGCGCAGGAAGTGGCCGGGCGGCTGCGCGCCCTCGGCCTCGACCCGGTCGACGCCGTCGGCGTGACCGTCGGCCGCCAGGGCGGCCCCGAGGCCGCCGCCCGCGACGCCCGCTACGCCGCCCTCGACGCGGCCGCCGAACGCTTCGGCGCCGCGGCCGTCCTCCTCGGCCATACCCGCGACGACCAGGCAGAAACGGTGCTGCTCGGGCTCGCCCGCGGCTCCGGGATCCGGTCGCTGTCCGGCATGGCCGCGGTGTCCGGCGTGGGCGGCCGCTACCGCCGCCCCTTCCTGCTGCTCGACCGCGACACCGTACGCCAGGGCTGCCTGGCCCAGGGCATCACCGTGTGGGAGGACCCGCACAACCACGACCCCGCCTACACCCGCTCGCGGGTCCGCCACGAGGCGCTGCCGGTGCTGGAGAAGTCGCTCGGCAAAGGCGTCGTCGAGGCCCTGGCCCGTACCGCCCAGCTGTCCCGGGACGACGCCGACGCGCTCGACCAGTGGGCCGCCGACGCGCAGGCCGACGCGGCGGGCGACGACGGCAGCCTCGACGTGCGGCGGCTGTCCACGCTGCCCGCCGCGGTGCGCCGCCGGGTGCTGCGCCGCAGCGCCATCGCCGCGGGCTCGCCGCCCGGCTTCCTCTTCGCCCGGCACATCGAGGAGGTGGACCGCCTGGTCACCGGCTGGCGCGGGCAGAAGGCGCTCAACCTGCCGGGCGGCGTCGCCGTCCGGCGGGCCAATGGCAGACTGTTCTTCTCGCCGTCGTAGCCAAGGGTGGGCCGACGTGCGCCGACGTGGACCCGAGCAGCTGAGGACGTACCAGGCAGTGAACGAGATCGACATGGGCACGGACCTGGAGAAAGTGCTCATCTCCAAGGCCGAGATCGACGCGAAGCTCTCCGAGCTGGCCGCACAGGTCGACCGGGACTACGCGGGCCGGGAGCTGCTGATCGTGGGCGTCCTCAAGGGCGCGGTCATGGTCATGGCGGACCTGGCCCGCGCCCTGTCCAGCCCTGTCACGATGGACTGGATGGCGGTGTCCTCCTACGGGGCGGGCACCAAGTCCTCCGGCGTCGTCCGCATCCTCAAGGACCTGGACACCGACATCGCCGGCCGCCATGTGCTGATCGTCGAGGACATCATCGACTCCGGCCTGACGCTCTCCTGGCTCATCAGCAACCTGGGCTCGCGCGGCCCGGCCTCGCTGGAGGTCTGCACGCTGCTGCGCAAGCCCGAGGCGGCCAAGGTGGAGATCGACGTCAAGTACACGGGCTTCGAGATTCCCAATGAATTCGTCGTGGGATACGGCCTGGACTACGCCGAGAAGTACCGGAATCTGCCCTTCGTCGGCACCCTCGCGCCGCACGTCTACGGCGGCTGACCGGCCCCGCCCGCCGGCCGGCCGCGAGCCGCCCGGATGCCCCCGGGAGGCCCCGGGGAACCTGCGCCGATATCCCGGCGTTGGAGCAGGAAAGCGGGTTGGTTAACAGTCGGCGGCGCCCTCGGGTGACAATGCTGGGGTACCGTCCGAAGGTCGGGTCATTACAACACCGGATGCACAGGCCGCCTGACAGGCGGTGAGGTGCCTCACTGTGGCAGGAGGGACGGGGCGGTTTCGCCCCGCATGGATGGACGTGAAGCGCTATTTCCGTGGGCCAGTCATGTGGATCGTGCTGGTTGTCCTCGCCGTGGTCGTGTTGATGCAGGTCGTCTCGTCCGGCGGCGGCTACAAGACGGTTGACACCGGCGCGGTCCTGCACGCGATCGACACCAATCAGGCCAAGTCCGCCGAGCTGACGACCGGGGACGACAACTCGATCAAGGTCCAGCTGAAGAACGGCGTCAAGATCGAGGGCAGCTCCAAGGTCCGCGCCAGCTACATCGGCGACCAGGGCGCGGCCATCGCGCAGGACCTGCAGAAGATCGTCGACGGCAAGGTCCCGGGGGTCCAGCTCCCGGACAAGTACACCGTCTCGCAGTCCAAGCAGAACGCCTTCGTCGGCATCCTGCTGTCGCTGCTGCCCTTCGTGCTGATCGTGGTGGTCTTCCTCTTCCTGATGAACCAGATGCAGGGCGGCGGCTCGCGCGTCATGCAGTTCGGGAAGTCCAAGGCCAAGCTGATCACCAAGGACACCCCCAAGACGACGTTCTCCGACGTCGCGGGTTGCGACGAGGCCGTCGAGGAGCTCCAGGAGATCAAGGAGTTCCTCCAGGAACCGGCCAAGTTCCAGGCCGTCGGAGCCAAGATCCCCAAGGGCGTGCTGCTCTACGGCCGGCCCGGTACCGGCAAGACGCTGCTCGCCCGGGCCGTCGCCGGCGAGGCGGGCGTCCCCTTCTACTCGATCTCCGGTTCCGACTTCGTCGAGATGTTCGTCGGTGTCGGCGCCAGCCGGGTGCGGGACCTGTTCGAGCAGGCCAAGGCCAACGCGCCGGCGATCGTCTTCGTCGACGAGATCGACGCCGTCGGCCGGCACCGCGGTGCGGGCCTCGGCGGCGGCCACGACGAGCGCGAGCAGACCCTCAACCAGCTGCTGGTCGAGATGGACGGCTTCGACGTCAAGGGCGGTGTGATCCTCATCGCCGCGACCAACCGGCCCGACATCCTCGACCCGGCGCTGCTGCGCCCGGGCCGCTTCGACCGGCAGATCGCGGTCGACCCGCCGGACCTGATGGGCCGCCTGGAGATCCTCAAGGTGCACCAGAAGGGCAAGCCCATCGCGCCGGACGTCGACATGATGGCCGTCGCCCGCCGCACCCCCGGCTTCACCGGCGCCGACCTGAGCAACGTGCTCAACGAGGCCGCGCTGCTGACCGCCCGCAGCGACAAGAAGCTGATCGACAACTTCGTCCTCGACGAGGCCATCGACCGCGTCGTGGCCGGTCCGCAGAAGCGCACCCGCATCATGTCGGACAAGGAGAAGAAGATCACCGCCTACCACGAGGGCGGTCACGCCCTGGTCGCGGCGGCCTCTCCCAGCTCCGACCCGGTGCACAAGGTCACGATCCTCTCCCGCGGCCGCGCCCTCGGCTACACGATGGTGCTGCCCGACGAGGACAAGTACTCGACCACGCGCAACGAGATGCTCGACCAGCTCGCCTACATGATGGGCGGCCGGGCCGCGGAGGAGCTCGTCTTCCACGACCCGACCACGGGCGCGTCCAACGACATCGAGAAGGCCACCGCCACGGCCCGCGCGATGGTCACGCAGTACGGCATGACCGAGCGCCTCGGCGCGATCAAGTTCGGCTCCTCCGACTCCGAGCCGTTCCTCGGCCGTGAGATGGGTCACCAGCGCGACTACTCCGAAGAGGTCGCCGGGCTGGTCGACGAGGAGGTCAAGAAGCTGATCGAGACCGCGCACAACGAGGCCTGGGAGATCCTGGTCGAGAACCGCGACGTGCTCGACAACCTGGTGCTCGCCCTGCTGGAGCGGGAGACGCTGAACAAGGAGGAGATCGCCGAGATCTTCGCCCCGATCGTGAAGCGCCCGCCGCGTCCGGCCTGGACGGGCTCCGCCCGCCGTACGCCGTCCACCCGGCCCCCGGTGCTCTCGCCGAAGGAGCTGGCGCTCACCAACGGCAGCCAGCCCGCCAACGGCAGCGGCCCGGCGGCGATCAGCACCGCCAAGCCGCCGGCCGAGCCTTCCGCCGAGCCGACGGCCCCGCCGGAGGACGGCCAGAGCGACGCCTGAGCGATCGCCTGACCCGGCGCCCGCGGTGCGAAGCCGCAGGTCCGGGGGCAGCCCGGAATGAAGGCCGCGGTCTCGGGGTTTTACCCTGGGACCGCGGCCCTTTTTCGCGGTTTCCGAGCTGTTTCCCAGCCGGCTGGGGCCGCACCGCTCACGGCATTGTCAGCACCGCAGGAACGAGGCACCCATGACGGACCCCGTGACGCTCGACGGCGAGGGGACCATCGGCGAGTTCGACGAGAAGCGCGCCGCGGCCGCCGTGCGCGAGCTCCTCATCGCCGTCGGCGAGGACCCGGACCGCGAGGGCCTGCGGGAGACGCCGGAACGCGTCGCGCGGGCCTACCGCGAGATATTCGCCGGCCTGTGGCAGGAGCCGGAGGACGTCCTGACGACGACCTTCGACCTCGGGCACGACGAGATGGTGCTGGTCAAGGACATCGAGGTGATGTCCTCGTGCGAGCACCACCTGGTGCCCTTCGTGGGCGTCGCCCACGTCGGCTACATCCCCTCGTCGTCCGGCAAGATCACCGGCCTGTCCAAGCTGGCCCGCCTCGTCGACGTCTACGCCCGCCGCCCCCAGGTCCAGGAGCGGCTGACCACCCAGATCGCCGACGCCCTCATGCGCATCCTGGAGCCGCGCGGCGTGATCGTCGTCGTCGAGTGCGAGCACATGTGCATGACGATGCGCGGGGTGCGCAAGCCCGGCGCGAAGACGATCACCTCCGCGGTGCGGGGGCAGCTGCGCGACCCGGCCACGCGGTCGGAGGCGATGAGCCTCATCATCGGGCGCGGCTAGGGACACACCCAGGCGGCTGGGGAGACACCCGGGCGCCCCGGGGCACACGCAGGGACACGCGCGGCGGCACGCCTAGGGCGTCGCCCCTCCCAGCCGCGCGCTGATCCACTCCAGTGCCGCCGGGATCTCGCGGTTCCACGTGGTGAAGTTGTGGCCGCCGCTCGGGAGGATGATCGACGAGACGTGGGTCGGGGCGCCGGCCGCGGCGATGAAGAGCCGGGTGTCCTTGTAGTTGTGCTCGCCCTTGCGGCTGCTGGTCACCAGCAGGCTCACCGGCGGGTGCGGGAGATGGCGCAGCCGCCACAGCAGGTCGTTCTCGCGGCGCCGCTGGGGGCTGCCGCCGTAGAGGTCGCCGGTCGTCGCGTCCTGCGGGGCGCCGTAGTCCGCGGACAGCCCGACGGCCACCGAGAAGCTGCCCGGGTCGCGCAGGGCCAGCTTGAGGGCGCAGTAGCCGCCGGTGGAGTCGCCGATCACCGCCCAGTTCCGCGGGCCCGCGGCAACCCGGTAGCGGGCGGTGATCTGGGTCGGCACGTCCTTGGCGAAGTACGTCTCCGTCTGCGGGCCGCCCGGCACGTCCGTGCACTCGGTGTCGCGCGGCGGGGCGACGGTCGGCCGCATCATGACCATCACCAGGGGCCGGGAGCGGCCCGCCCGCACCTGGCCGGCGTTGACCGCCGGATACCGCAGCTTCTTGTAGAGGGCCTCGGCGGTGCCCGGGTAGCCGGTGAGGACCAGCAGCGCCGGGAAGCGGGCGGTGGGCTCGCGGAAGTACTCGGGCGGCAGGTAGACGTACGCCTTGCCGGTGATGCCGGACACCCCGCCCGCGAGCGCCACCTGCTGGATCAGCCCGGCGCGCCGCACCGAACCGGCGGGCGCCCCCTGGCGCACCGTGCCGAGCACCCGCATCCCGCCGTTCTGCGGCGAGCCGAGCCCGTGGTCGACGACGACCCCCGGCGTGGTCTCGCGGCCGAAGAGGTCGGCCCAGGAGGCGTAGAAGCCGAAGGAGGTGTTGAGGGCCAGGCCGATCGCCGCGATCAGGGACAGCTGGGTACCCAGCAGGACCCCCACCCGGCCCAGTATCGGCAGCAGGCCGCGGCGGGAGAGCCGCGGCCACAGCCACACGGTGAGAATGAACAGCGTGAGCGCCAGCAGCACGGCTGCCAGCAGCACTTTCTTGCTCGTGAGACCCATGTCGGCTGGAGTGCTTTCTGCGTCGGCGTCCACTGGTACGGTCCGGGACGCAACCCGGGCAGCCAGGTTTCCGTCCTAGAGGGCGCAAAAATTCGTACTGGAGCAGATTGCGGGATGTGCCCGTGATTTCCCGGTGATGCTGTGGTTTGGTGGCTCATGTCTGTAGTGCTAGAGGGCGAAAGCCCGGTACGGGTTCCGCGGGCGGTGTGTGATGTCGGCTGACCGGCAGTCCCCAGAGCGCCGGCACCGCTGGCCGGTGCCGTCGCGAGCCGTACCCAGGATCATCGGCACCGCGACGGCCGTGATCGGCCTGCTGGACGTGATCTCGGCGGTCTTCCCGGCCTTCCGCAACGGGCGGATGCACCACATGGCCGCGGTCTTCCCCGGCACCGTCAGCACCCTGGCCGGTGCGACCTCGATCGTCACCGGCATCCTGCTGCTGATGCTCGCGCACGCCCTCAAGCGCGGAAAGGTCCGCGCGTGGTGGGCGACCGTCGCCCTGCTGCCGGTCGGCGCCGCCACCCAGCTGATCTACCGGCACTCGTACTTCGGCGCGTGCGTGTCCCTCGTGCTGCTCGCGGTGCTGGTGCGCAACCGGCGCGAGTTCACCGCGCTGTCCGACCCGCGCACCCGCTGGCGGGCGCTGCTGAACTTCGTGACGCTGAGCGCCACCGCCTTCGCCCTCGGCCTGGTCATCACCAGCGCCCACCCCGCCTCCGAGCGCGGCAACCCCGGGCTGCTCGACCGCTGCCAGCACGTCATGCTCGGCCTCTTCGGCGTCGAGGGGCCCGTCGGCTACACCAGCGACCGGGTCGGCGACCTCGTCGGCTACTCGCTCGGCGGCCTCGGCCTGCTGATCGCCGCCTCCACCGCCTACCTCGCGCTGCGCCCGGCCCGCCCGGTCGCCGAGCTGAGCGAGGCCGACGAGGCCCGGCTGCGCGCGCTCCTGGCCCGGCACGGCGGCCGCGACTCGCTCGGGCACTTCGCGCTGCGCCGCGACAAGTCCGTGGTCTTCTCGCCCAGCGGCAAGGCGGCCGTCTGCTACCGGGTGGTGTCCGGCGTGGCCCTGGCCGGCGGCGACCCGATCGGCGACGTCGAGGCGTGGCCCGGTGCGATCGAGTCCTTCGTCGACCTCGCCCGCGCCCACGCGTGGCTGCCCGCGATCGTCGGGTGCAGCGAGACCGGCGCCGAGGTGTGGACCCGCGAGACCGGCCTGGACGCCCTGGAGCTGGGCGACGAGGCCATCGTCGACACCGACCGCTTCACCCTCGAAGGCCGCGCCATGCGGAACGTGCGGCAGATGGTCAAGCGCATCGAGCGCGCCGGGTACGTCACCCGGGTGCGCCGCGTACGCGAGCTCGGAGAGGACGAGAAGCAGCAGGTCAGGCTGGCCGCCGACGCCTGGCGCGGCACCGACACCGAGCGCGGCTTCTCCATGGCGCTGGGCCGCTTCGGGGAGGACGTGGACGGCGACTGCGTCGTGGTCACCGCCCACAAGGAGCCCGACCCGGGCGCCGCCCACCCCGAGCTGGGCGACCTGCGGGCCGTGCTGCACTTCGTGCCGTGGGGCCGGGACGGGATGTCGCTGGAGATGATGCGCCGCGACCGCGCCGCCGACCCGGGCCTGAACGAGCTGCTGATCGTCGCCGCCCTCCAGCAGGCCCCGGGCCTCGGCGTGGCGCGCGTGTCGCTGAACTTCGCGATGTTCCGCTCCGCGCTGGCCCGCGGCGAGCGGATCGGCGCGGGACCGGTGCTGCGCGGCTGGCGCGGGCTGCTGGTCTTCCTGTCGCGCTGGTTCCAGATCGAGTCGCTGTACAAGTTCAACGCGAAATTCCAGCCCGAGTGGGTGCCCCGCTTCCTGGTCTTCCCCAACTCGCGCGACCTGCCCCGTATCGGCTTCGCGACCATGCAGGCCGAAGGCTTCGTGACCCTGTCGCTGCCGCTGCCCGACGCCGTCCAGCGCTTCCTGCCCGGCCGCGCCCGGCGCCCGCACCGGCAGCGGTCCGGGTACGCCGCCCCGCTCGACCACGCCGCAGCCGGCGTGGCGCGGGGGGCGTGCGCGGAGGGTGAGGGCGGCGAGGGCGGCGAGGGCGCGGACAAGCGGAGTGCGGTCGCCTGACCCGTACCGCCTACGCTGGTCGCATGAGTACCCAGCAGGGTCCCGCCGGACCCGTAGGACTGCCGCAGTGGGACCGCTGCGCGGTCATGGGCGTGGTCAACGTCACGCCGGACTCGTTCTCCGACGGCGGGCGGTGGTTCGACGCCGAGCTGGCCGTCAAGCACGGCCTCGACCTCGTCGCGCAGGGCGCCGACCTGGTCGACGTGGGCGGCGAGTCCACCCGGCCGGGCGCCGCGCGGGTCGACGAGGCCGAGGAGCTGCGCCGGGTGCTCCCGGTGGTGCGCGAGCTGGCCGCCGCGGGGGTGCTCGTGAGCGTCGACACGATGCGCGCGACCGTCGCCGAGCAGGCGCTCGCCGCGGGCGCGTCGCTGGTCAACGACGTGAGCGGCGGCCAGGCCGACCCCGCGATGATCCCGGTCGTCGCGGCCGCCGGCGCACCCTTCGTCGTCATGCACTGGCGCGGCCAGAGCATCGACATGAACAACCGGGCCGTCTACGCCGACGTGCTCCGCGAGGTCCTCGACGAGCTGCGCGCCGCCCTGGACCGCGCGGTCGCCGGCGGCGTCGACCCCGGGCGCATCGTCCTCGACCCCGGCCTCGGCTTCGCCAAGGAGACCCCGCACGACCTGGCGCTGCTCGCCCACCTCGGCGAGCTGCGCGCGCTCGGCCGGCCGCTGCTGGTGGCCGCCTCCCGCAAGCGCTTCCTCGGCCGCGTCCTGGCCGGCGACACCTCCGCCCCGCCACCGCCCGCCCGTGAACGCGACGCCGCCACCGCGGCCGTCACCGCGATCGCCGCCCGCGAGGGCGCCTGGGCGGTGCGGGTGCACGAGGTGCACGCGAGCGCCGACGCCGTACGCGTCGCGCGGGCCATCTCCGCGGCGGCGGGGACCACCGGGACCGGCGGCACGGAGGCGGGCGCATGACGGCGAAGACGGCGGAGGCGCGCGCGGTCGAGCGGGCCAACCAGGCCTTCTACGACGCGGTGGAGAACTCCGACCTCGACGCCCTGGAGGGGGTCGTCCTCGACGGCCCGCTCGCCGAGACCGTCGCCGTCGTCCACCCCGGCTGGCCGGTGCTGCGCGGACGCCGCGAGGTCATGCGGTCCTTCGCGCTCATCATGGCCAACACCGACTACATCCAGTTCTTCCTCACCGACGTCGAGATCGGCGTGGACGGCGACGCCGCCGTGGTCACCTGCACCGAGAACATCCTCACCGGCGGTCCCGCCGAGGAGGACGACCCGGCCGGCTCGTCGCTCGTCGGCGGACTCGTCGTGGCCACCAACGTCTTCCGGCGCACCGCCGACGGCTGGCAGCTGTGGGTCCACCACGGCTCCCCGGTGCTCGCCGAGCAGGACGACGAGACCGAAGCGGCGGAGAACGAGGAGTGAGGTGCCGGTGAGTGCCATGGACACGGTCGCGCTGCACGGCCTGAAGGTGCTCGGACACCACGGGGTCTTCGAGCACGAGCGGGAAGAGGGCCAGATCTTCGTGATCGACCTGGTCATGCGGCTGGACACCGCTCCCGCGGCAGCCGGTGACGACCTCGCCAGGACCGTGCACTACGGTGTGGTCGCCGAGGAGGTCGCGGCCGTCGTCTCCGGCGAGCCCGTCGACCTCATCGAGACTCTTGCCCAGCGCATCGCCGACACCTGCCTGGGGCACGAGGCCGTGCAGGAGGTCGAGGTGACCGTACACAAGCCCGACGCGCCCATCGCCGTGCCCTTCGACGACGTGACCGTGACCATCACCCGGAGGCGCCCGTGACCGCCGAATGGCCGGAGCAGTCCGCAGACCCCACCGTCCAGCCCGTTCCGGCGGCGGTCGTCGCAGCGGTCGACGCCGCCGACAGCACCCTGCAGAACCCGCAGACCGCCGTCATCTCCCTGGGCGGCAACCTCGGCAACCGGCTGGAGAACCTGCAGGGAGCCGTCGACGCGCTGGAGGACACCCCCGGGGTGCGCGTCAAGGCCGTCTCCCCGGTCTACGAGACCGAGCCGTGGGGCGTGCCCGCGGGCAGCCAGCCCGGCTACTTCAACGCCGTCGTCCTCATCCGCACCACCCTGCCGCCCGGCTCCCTGCTGGAGCGCGCCCACGCGATCGAGGAGGCCCACTCCCGGGTCCGCGCCGCGCACTGGGGCCCGCGCACCCTCGACGTCGACATCGTCGCCTACCAGGGCGTCCGCTCCGACGACCCCGTCCTCACACTGCCCCACCCCCGCGCCCACGAGCGCGCCTTCGTCCTCGTACCGTGGTACGACGTCGACCCGGCCGCCGAGGTCCCCGGCCGCGGCTCCGTCGCCGATCTGATCCCCACGGTCGACCGGCAGGGCGTCCAGCGCCGCGACGACGTGGAACTCCGGCTGCCCGAGTAGACGTTGCGTCAATGGCCGTGACCGGCGGCCGGAAGCTTGTAGGGGCATGTTCGACATGGAGGCGGGCGCTCGGTGACCACACTGCGAATCAGGACGCTGGCAGGGCTCTTCGCGGCCGCCCTGGTCGTGGCGTGGTCCGCGGCGCGGCTGTGGGACACGCTGGGCACGCTGCCCGGCGTGCCCGTGGCCGCGCCCATCGTCCTGGCGGTGATAGCCGCGGCGCTCCTCGCCACCGGCCTCTCGCTGCGGTCGCGGCTGCGGGCGCAGCGGGAGCGGCGTCCCGGTGCGAAGGGGGTCGATCCGCTCGCGGCCGCCCGCGCGCTGGTCTTCGCGCAGGCCAGCGCGCTGGTGGCTGCGCTGGTGGCGGGGATGTACGGGGGCACGTGCGTCTACCTCATCATGTACAAGCTCGACATGGACCCGCGCCGCCAGCAGGCCGTCTACGCGGGCCTGGCCTTCCTCGCCGGTGTCGCCGTGGTGGCGGCGGCGATCTTCCTTGAGCGCGTCTGCAAACTCCCGGAGGACCAGGACGGTCCGCCGGGAGCGCAGCCTTCGCGCCGCTGAGGGCTTGCGGGGGGTGGGGGTTCGCCGCGGGGTGCCTGTTGCGGTGGCCCGCGACCTTCCGTGGGTGGGGGTTGCTCGCGCCCGCGCGGCGGCGGCCGCACATCGGGTGCCGGCTCGCGCCGCTGGGTGTGCCCGGCGGGGTATCGCGCTTCTGCTTCGGTGGGTGGGTCGGGGGCCACTCCGGGGGTACCTCCTCGGAATGCGCGTTCGCCCTCTTACGTATTCGGTGACGGGCTGGGAAGCGCATTCCTGCGGGGGCACCCCCGGATCGTCCCCCTCCCGGGGTCTCGTCGGCGGCTGCCCGCCGGTGGGGGTGAATGTGCGAGGGACTGCGGTTCGCCCCCGACGGTGGTGCACCCCCACAGGTGGACAGAAGCTGTCGCCACCACCTGCACGGGTGGTGGGGGTGGGAAAACGCCCCGCGCCGCAGGCGCGGGAACCCGCACGGCGGGAAGCCGGAAGCCCACCTCGCGGTGGCGGGTTGACCCCGGAGGGGGGTGCGTGGGAAGTTCGGGGCGTGAAGGTACGTACGCCCAAGCTGACCCGGAGGGTCCATCTGGACCTCCTCCGGTACGCGGGCTGCGTGTGTACGGCCGCGCGCTGAGCGCTCAGCGCGCCTCCGGGCCCGCCGTCAACCTTCACATCCCCCGGGTGGATACCCATGCTCACCTCACGCCGTAAGGCAACCGCGCCCACCGCCGCGGAACTGCTGGACTTCGCGCGGCGCACGGCCGCCGACACCGCGCTCGTACGCGATCTCCCCCTCGACCCGGACGGCCGCACCTGGGCGCGTCTGGAAGGCCCGGCCGGCTCCGAGGCCTGGCTCATCGGGTGGCCCCCGGGCGCCGAGACCGGCTGGCACGACCACGGCGGGTCGTACGGCGCCTTCGTCACGGCGGCGGGCGAGCTGACGGAGCTGTCGCTCGCGGTGCCGCTGCCCGCGGAGGGCTGGCGGGCGCTGGAACTCGCCGACGGAGTCGACCGCAGCCGCGTCCTGCCGGAGGGCAAGGGGCGGGCGTTCGGGCGGCACCATGTGCACCAGGTCGAGAACCGCTCCCCGCGGACGCACGCGGTGTCCGTGCACGCCTACTACCCGCCGCTGCCGCTCATGCGCCGCTTCAGCCGCAAGGGCGGCACCCTGCGGCTGGAGCTGGTCGAGCGCCCCGAGGAGTGGTGATGGCGCCCTCGCTGGACGCGCACCTGGACGCGCTGCGGGCGACGTACCGCCGACTGGGCCCGGCGGAGGCGGCGGCTGCGGCGGAGGGCGGCGCGCTGCTCGTCGACATCCGTTACGGGGCGCTGCGGGACCGGGACGGCACGATCCCGGGCGCGGCGATCGTGGAGCGCAACGAGCTGGAGTGGCGCCTGGACCCGGAGGGATCGCACCGGCTGCCGGAGATCGTGTCGCACGAGCTGCCGGTGGTGGTGATCTGCAACGAGGGCTACGCCTCGACCCTCGCGGTGGCGTCGCTGCGCGGCCTGGGCCTGGCGGCGGTGACGGACCTGACCGGTGGTTTCCAGGCCTGGCGCGCGGCGGGTCTGCCGGTGGCGCCCCCGGACGGCACGCCGACCCGGCCGTCGCCGTCGGTGGCGGACCTGACCGTCAGCCCGCCTGACGGTCAGCCTGCTTGACGGTCGGGCCGGTTGAGCGGTCCGGGCCGCCTGGCGGTCGGGCTGACTGAGCGGTGGGGCCTGACCGTCAGCTGTGCTGACGGTCAGTTCGCCGACTCCATCGGGCGCCCTCGCGGACGGAGCGGTGCAGGGCCTCGTGGAGGCCGGTGGGGGTGAGGACACCCGTGAAGTGGTCGCCGTCGACTACGGCGACCCAGTCGGCGTCGTGCTGGAGTACGTGCTCGGCGCCTGCTTGAGGGGCGCGCCGAGCGGGACCTGGGCGCGCATGCCGCGGGTGTGGTCCGCGACCCCGGCTGCCGCCGGCGCCGCGAGCACCGGCCTGATGATCGGCTCGGCGGGCTCCACCGAGAGCGCGATCCTCGCCGAGTTGTACGCCAAAGCGATGTCCAATGCCGGATTCCACACCCCGGTGAAGACCCTCGCCGACCGCGAGCTGTACGAACCGGCCCTGGAGAAGGGCCAGATCGACGTCGTCCCGGAATATGCCGCGACACTCGCGGAGTTCCTCAACACCAAGGTCAATGGGCAGCACGCCGGACCGGTCGCCTCCAGTGACGTCACCGCCACCGTGACGGCGCTCGGCGAGATCGCCGAACCGCGCGGCCTGAAGGTGCTGTCGGCCGGCAAGGCGGTCGACCGGAATGCCTTTGCCGTCAGCCGGGAGTTCGCCGGGCAGCACCACCTCAAGACCCTTTCCGATCTTGGTGCCGCCAAGCTCAAGATCGGATTGGCGGCGGGCGACGAATGCCCCGACCGCCCCTACTGCGTACCCGGGCTGAAGGACGCCCGGCGGCACAAGACCGGGGAAGTGGCCGATCAGTAGGTCGAGGTGAAGGGGTTGTGAGGTGCGGACGGGCATTCACCATGACACCGGTCATGCCGCAAAAGGGATGAAACGGACCACGGTGAATGCCCGTCGTATTCGCACGGCAATTCCATCCCGCAATCGCACAGAAAAAGTGTGACCCGCTGCCCCACGGGCCGCCCGCGCACGCTAAATTTCTGGCCATGCCCCGTGGACGTCACCGCCATTCCCAGCCCCTGCACCGCATGCTGCCGCCGCTCACCGTCGGCGGCACGGCGGCCGTCCTCACCGCCGCGTCGTTCGTCGTCGCGGATTCCGGCGTGATACGGGTCATCACCGCCGCGACCGCGCTCACCGCCATAGCGGGAGCTGCGCTCGCCCGCACGTGGGACCGCGCCGCCGGGCGCAAGGTCGCCGACCTCGAAGCCGGCCGCGTCCGCGAGGAGTGGCGGACCGAGGAGCGGGTCGCCGAGCTGGAGTCGGACCTGGAGGAGTCGCGGGACATCCGCGCCCGCCTGGAGAAGAAGCTCCGCGGCAAGCGCGGCGAACTGGCCAGGCTCCGCACCGAGCACGCCGACCTGCTGCGGCGGTACGCCACCGCCGAGGCCGAGCGGGCGCGAACGCTGGAGAAGATCCGCGAGCTGCGGGTCGGCGACGTCCCACAGCAGCAGCTCGCCCTGCCGGGCGGCTCGCCCGTCGGCCCCGCGGCCTTCCTCAAGGCCGAGCAGGCCCTGCGGGAGCTGTCCCGCAACGCCGCCCGCCAGCAGGCCCAGGCCACCGTCGACGCGGCCCGCCGCCGCGAGGCCGCCGCCCCCGAGGAGCCCGAGGGCCGCCACACCGCCGAGGCCCACGCCCGCGCGGGCCTCGCCCCCCGGGAGACCCGCCTCGTCCCCGCGGCGGCCGCGGTGCTCCCCTACGCGCAGTCCGGCACGTATCCCGCCGGGCGGGCCGTCGGGGGCTTCGACTTCTTCGGCACCCAGAAGGAGCTTCCGGCCGCGCCCGCCGCGGGCCCCGCGCTGCCGCCCGCCGCCGCCCCGCCCGCCGCCGCCGAGCACGTGCAGGCCGCGGAGGCGTCCGAGGTCATCGACCTCACGGCCCACGACGACACCGAGCAGCTCGACATGTCGGGCCTGCGGGCCCAGGCGTAAGCCGCTACGGGAGCGGGTGGACCTCCATCGTCGGGGACAGGTGGACGTCGATCTCGCGGATACGGGTGCCCGCCACCTTGAAGGTGAGTACGCGGTAGTCGGGGGTGCCCCGGCCGTAGACGATGGCGACCCTGCCGTCGACCAGGGCGAGCGCGGACTCGCCGGTCAGTGTCGCGGAGAGCCGGGCGCCGCGGGCGACCTCGTGGGCTCCGTGGCGGACGGGGACGCCGGGGATGTCGGAGCGGGAGACGACGTCCGGGTCCAGGACGGCGACCAGGGCCTCGAAGTCGCCCAGCCGGGCCGCCGCGAGGAAGGCCCCCACGACCTGCCGCTGGAGTGTGAGATCGGGCTCGGGCGGGGACAGCGGGGCGCCCTGGACGCGCCGCCGGGCGCGCGAGGCCAGCTGGCGGGCGGCCGCCGGCGTACGGTCCACGATCGGCGCGATCTCGTCGAACGGCACCGCGAACATGTCGTGCAGCACGAACGCCAGCCGCTCCGCCGGCTCCAGCGTCTCCAGCACGACCAGCAGCGCGAGCCCGACGGAGTCGGCGAGCAGCGCGTCCTGCTCCGGGTCGGGGGCACCCGGCGCCTGCTCGACCTCGCTCAGCGGCTCCTCCCCGCGCCGCCGCCGGGACCGCAGCATGTCCAGGCACACCCGCCCCACGACCGTCGTGAGCCACCCGCCGAGGTTGCCCACCCCCGCGTCACCGGCGCGGCTCAGCCGCAGCCACGCCTCCTGCACCGCGTCCTCCGCCTCCGCGGTGGAGCCCAGCATGCGGTAGGCCACCGCGCGCAGATGCCCCCGGTGCGCCTCGAAGCGCTCGGCCAGCAGTTCGTCGCCCATCACGTTCCTCCGTCGCTTACCCTGCCGCTCTGACTCCCGGCGGGCGGCGGATGTGACAGGACGGCGGACTACTTGTCGATGTCGCCGACCACGAAGAACATCGAGCCGAGGATCGCGACCATGTCGGCCACCAGCGTGCCGGGCAGCAGCACGGTCAGCGCCTGGATGTTGTTGAACGACGCCGAGCGCAGCTTCAGCCGGTGCGGCGTCTTCTCGCCCTTCGACACCAGGTAGTAGCCGTTGAGCCCGAGCGGATTCTCCGTCCAGGCGTACGTGTGGCCCTCCGGGGCCTTCAGCACCTTCGGCAGCCGCTGGTTCACCGGCCCCGGCGGCAGCTCCGCCAGCCGGTCCAGGCACGCGTCCGCCAGGTCCAGCGCCACGTGCGTCTGCTCCAGCAGCACCTCGAAACGCGCCAGGCAGTCGCCCTCCTCGCGCGTCACGACGCGCAGGGTGTCCGCCAGCTCCCCGTACGCCAGGTACGGTTCGTCGCGCCGCAGGTCGAAGTCCACGCCGCTCGCCCGCGCGATCGGCCCGCTCACCCCGAAGCCGTGCACGTCCTGCGGGGACAGCACGCCGATCCCGCGGGTCCGCCCGCGGAAGATCTCGTTGCCGAGCACCAGGTCGTCGATCCGCCCCATCCGCGACCGCACCCCCGCGACCGCCGCCCGCGCCCGCCCCGTCCAGCCGTTCGGCAGGTCCTCCTTCAGCCCGCCGACCCGGTTGAACATGTAGTGCATCCGCCCCCCGGAGACCTCCTCCATCACGTGCTGCAACTCCTCGCGCTCCGTGAACGCGTAGAAGATCGGCGTGATCCCGCCCAGCTCCAGCGGATACGACCCGAGGAACATCAGGTGGTTCAGCACGCGGTTCAGCTCCGCGAGCAGGGTGCGCGTCCAGACCGCGCGCTCCGGCACTTCCATGCCGAGCATCCGCTCCACCGCGAGCACGACGCCCAGCTCGTTCGAGAACGCGGACAGCCAGTCGTGGCGGTTGGCCAGCATGATGATCTGCCGGTAGTCCCGGGCCTCGAACAGCTTTTCCGCGCCGCGGTGCATGTAGCCGATGATCGGCTCGGCGGAACGGATCCGCTCGCCGTCGAGGGCGAGCCGCAGACGGAGCACTCCGTGGGTGGAGGGGTGCTGGGGGCCGATGTTCAGCACCATGTCCGTGCTTTCGGCTGCGCCGCCGATGCCGATGGTGGTCTCCGTCATGAGGCCATCCTCTCAGGCGCGGAGTGGTCGGGCCGCGGGTCCCCGCACCGGGGCGGGATGGTCGGGCCGCGGGTCCCCGCACCGGGGCGGGGCTTGCGGTGGTTTTCGCGACCTTGCCGTCGGTGGATGGTTGCTCGCGCCCGCGCGGCGCCAGCCGCACATCAGATGCAGCCCCGCGCCCCTGTTGTTGCCCGGCGGGGCATCGCGCTGTCCGTGCGGTGGGTGGGGTCGGGGGCCACTCCGGGGGTACCTCCTCGGAATGCGCGTCTGGCCTCTCCCCGAGCGTGGCGGGGAGTCGGTGCGCATTCCTGCGGGGGCACCCCCGGATCGTCCCCCTCCCGACGTTGCGTTGGCGGCTGCCCGCCGGTGGGGGTGAGTGTGCGAGGGACTGCGGTTCGCCCCCGGCGGCGAATGCGCCCCGCAGGTGGACAGAAAGCCGACGTCCCACCCGCCCCCGCGCCGCCAGGCGCGGACACCCCGATAGCGGTTCGCCCCCGATGGCGCGTCACCCCCCACAGGTGGCCGTCAGCCAACGTCCCACTCGCACGGGTGGTGGGGGTGGTCAGGGGAGGGTGAGGAGGAGGCGGGCCTCGGTTTGCGGGGGGAGGCCGACCGGGGGGCGGTCGGGGCGGTGGGGGGCCTTGCCGCCGATGGACTGGAGCCAGGACCAGGTGTCGGCGACGGTCGCCGTGACGTCACGGCAGCGCAACCCGGCCCGGAGGGCCTTGGCGGGGTTGGCGCCGTGCATGCCGGCGTGCTCGGGGCCCGGCGGGAGCCAGAGGGGGAGGTCCGTCCAGGGCTGGATGCCCGCGGCCAGGATGGCGTCGGGGTCGGCCCAGACGAATTCGGCGGCGCCGCCCGTCGCCGCGGCGCACGCGGCGAGGAAGGAGCCCGTCGTGGTGTGGCCGGGCTCGCTCACGACGTCGTACGGTCCGCCGAGCCCGGCGGCGAGGGCGTCCAGCGTCCAGGCGGCGAGATCGCGTACGTCCACGTACTGGAGCGGCAGGTCGCGCGGCCCCGGAGCCAGGACGCGGCCGCCGCGCGCGACGCGGTTCAGCCACCACGGGAGCCGGCCGATGTCCTCGTACGGCCCGAGGATCAGCCCCGCCCGGAGGAGCAGGGCCGCGTCCCCGAAGACCTCCTCCAGCGCCATCTCGGCCCCCCGCTTGACCTGGGCGTAGTCACCGTCCCCGCCCTCCACGAGCGGGGCCTCCTCCGTGCCACCCTCCGGCGGCGGGTACGCGTAGACGGAGCGGCTCGACACGTACGCGTACCGCCCCACCCTCCCCTTGAGCGCTTCCGCGGACCGGCCCACCACTCCGGGCGCCCCGGACCACGTGTCCACCACCACGTCCCACTCCCCGCCCGTGATCCCGGCGAGGTCCCCTTCCCGCTCCCCGGCCACCACCCGCGCCACCCCTTCCGGCACGGCCCGCTTCCCCCGGTTGAACAGAGTCACCTCCCACCCCCGCGCAATCGCCTCCTCGGCCATAGCCCGCCCGACGAACCCCGTCCCGCCCAACATCAACATCGTCCTCTTCGCCATGCCCCCCACCCTCCCCCTCCCTTGCGGGCCCACCCCTTCATTTCGCTGAGAGCTGCCTCAACGGAGGCAGTCGCCTTCCGTCGGCGGGGGGCCCGCGCCTGCGGCGCGGGTGTTTCCCACCCCCCACCACCCGTGCGGGTGGGACGTCGGCTTTCTGTCCCCCTGCGGGGCGCATTCGCGGTCGGGGGCGAACCGCAGTCCCTCGCACGCTCACCCCCACCGGCAGGTGGCCGCCGACGAGACGTCGGGAGGGGGACGATCCGGGGGTGCCCCCGCAGGAATGCGCTTCCCAGCCCCTACCGCATACGGATGAGGGTGAACGCGCATTCCGAGGAGGTACCCCCGGAGTGGCACCCGACCCCACACCGCACGGACAGCGCGATGCCCCGCCGGGCAACAACAGGGGCGCGGGGCTGCATCCGATGTGCGGCTGGCGCCGCGCGGGCGCGAGCAACCACCCACCAAGAGGAGATCGCGCGGATCACCCCAAGCCGCAGGGCGCCGCGCCCAACCCCGCCGCCAGCTCTTCGCACGCGGCGGTCAGGGGCGTCACGGACCACGTGAAAGCCCCGAGCCCCTCCGGGGACGTGAGGGACGACGCCTCGCCCGCGGCGGCGAGCGCGCGGACGTAGGCCGCGGGGTCGGTCGAGGCGAGGGAGAGCGGCGGACGCGCCCCCGTCACGCCGAGAGCGGCGAGGGCCACCCGCTGCGGGGCGTGCACCGCACCCGGCAGGGAGTCCGCGGCGACGTGCGCGGTGAGGTCGCACGAGGCGTCGGGGACGGGCGGGACCTGGCGGCCGGCCCGGTAGCCGGTGAGGGTCCCGTACGGCGGGCGGGCGTCGCGCATGTGGGCGTAGTCCACCGCGACGGCGAGCCCGGCGGAAAGGCTCCCGGCGGCCGCCGCCCACGCCCCGTCCCGCGGTACCCCGATCTCGGCCCGCGCGCCCGGCGCGCAGGAAGGCCACCAGCGGCGCAGCCACTCCGCATCGGCACCGCCCACCTCCGCGCCCAGGCGCTCGGCCCCGTCCGTGACGCGGACCTCGACGTAGCGGACGGCGCCCGACTCGTCCACCTCCGCGACGTCCAGCGGCACGTTGTCGAGCCACTCGTTCGCGAAGAGCAGCCCCCGCCCGCCCCGTGGCGGCTCCGCGGTCCAGGTCACCCGGGGGGAGAGCCCGGCGGGGCGCGGGGCCAGCTCGACCGCGTACGCCCGCACACGCCCGGCTACCTCGGGCGGCAAGGCCCCGAGGACGCCTTCGCACAGCTCGCCCCCACCCGCCGCCATGTCCGTGAAGGTCAGTTCCGCGGGGCGGCCGAGGGCCGCGTCCACCCGGCACAGGAGTTCCGCGACGGCCCGCGCGTAGAGCGGCGAGACGTGCACGGACGTGCGGAAGTGCGCGGCGGGGCGTTCGCGGACGAAAAAGCCGTCCGGGCCGTACAGGGCCCGGGCCATCGCCTGCCGCCAGGGGAGCCACCGCGGGGTGGGGCTGGTCACAGCGGGAACCTTCCTGGCCTGGTGATGCGTCGTAGGGCTGGGCACGGGGCCGCCCGGGGCCGGTAGGGTTCCGGCATACCACAGCGCCGCGAGCGCCAGCGTGCAGGTGGCGGCAGATGTGCGGTAAGGCAGTACGAGGGAGTGGACAGGGATGACGGCCGGACAAGACGGCACGCCGGAGAACGACGACCCGTTCGGGTATCTCTACCGGGCCGAGGACGGCAGTGAGCAGCCGGCGGCGCCCCGCACCTCGTACAACCAGGTGCAGCGGGTCGGTGAGCGGCGCCCGACGCAGCCGCAGGGCCAGCAGCAGGGCGGCTACCCGCCGCAGCAGGCCGGTCAGCAGCAGGGCGGCTACGGCTACCCGCCCCAGCAGGGCGGCCGGCAGCAGGGTGGTTACGGCTACCCGCCCCAGCAGCAGGGCTACGGCCCGGGTCCGGGCGGCCCGCAGGCGGGCGGCCCGCCGCAGTACACGCGGCAGCAGCCGCAGTACGCCCCGGGCGGCCCGGACGACGGGGGCCACCGCGGCGGCAGCGGCGACGAGGGCGGCGGCAACCGCCGGGGCCTGCTCATCGCGGCCGGCGCGGTCGTGGTCGTCGTCGCGATCGTCATCGCCGTCGCCATGACGAACAGCCCGGGCGACAAGAAGCCCGACGCCAAGGACACCACCCCGGCGGCCACCGCCAGCAGCGCGCCCACGACGGAGCCGACGCCGTCCGCGACCCCGACGCAGTTCGCGTCGGACAAGGTCGACGCGGCCACCCTCGTCCTGGGCAGCCCCGCCGCCGTGAGCACGCAGTGGAAGGGCGCGAACGCCGCGGGCGGCGCGTACGTCGACCACATGAACGAGGCCGGCGCCAGCGTGACGTGGAAGGTGACCGTCCCGGCGGACGACACGTACACCTTCTTCATCAACTACGGCAACGCGGGCGACGACGCGACACTGTCGCTCACCGTGAACGGCAAGATGCGCGCCACGCCCGTCAACCTCAGGAACTACGGGCAGTACACCGCGTGGGACAAGGCGTGGAACAACACCACCTACGCCTACGTCGCCCTCAAGGAGGGCGAGAACACGCTCCAGCTCTCCTACCAGCCCACCGACACCGGCGGCGTCAACCTCGACCAGCTGTGGCTCAAGCAGGGCCAGGTCAAGAAGTAGCGAGGGGCACGACCTCGACGCGCGGCAGCAGCTCGCCGTACGCGGCCGGGTCGTGGTCCCCGGCGGCCGGGTCGGGGCCGGGCGCCTCCGCCAGCGCGACCGCGCGGGCCAGCCGCTCCGGCCAGGGCAGGCCCGCCGCCGCGCCCGACAGCAGCCCGGCGAGCGCGCGGTCGGCAGCGCCTGCCCGGGCGTCGGGCCCGTGCCCGGGGGGCGGTGCGGCGCGCCAGCCGCCCTCCTCGGTGAGCACCAGCATCCCGGCGCCGCCAGGGCCCAGCGACGCGGCCACCGCCCGCGCCCCGCGCTGCCACGCGTCCCGCGCCGCCCGTACCGGCTCGTTGAATCCGGTCAGGCCCGCGAGCCCGGCGGCGTCCTGCACGACGAGGTCGGGCCGGGCGCCCAGACCGCGGCGCAGCGCGGGCCCGTACGCGTCCAGCACGACGTAGACGCCCGCCGCGCGGGCCTCGCGTATCAGCTCCGCGTACCCGCCGACCGGTACGCCCGGGGGCAGGCCCCCGCACAGCGCGACCGCCTCCGCCCCGCGGGCCAGCAGCCCGCGGTAGACGGCGAGCAGCCGCGCCCACTCGGTCACGGCCTCCGCTGGGCTCCCCACCACCGCGTCCGTGACCCGCGCGATCGGCTCCGCCGGGGCGGGCGCGAAGCCGGTGAGCGCGACGTCGTGCCCGAGCGCACTCAGCGCGCGGGCCACGCGTACGCCCTTGCCGGGCGGCGTGGGGGCGGCCTCCGTCGTGACGACGATCACCCGTCGATAATCCCGCACCTGCCGCTCCCGGCCCACCCCGGGGGTGGGCTTGCGTCTGCGCCGCGGGGCACTCGTTTTTCAGGGGCGTGGGGAACTGCTTTTCAGGGGCGCCTGGGAGGTCCCCCCACGCGCCCCCGAAAACGCTCGCCCCGCGCCGCAGGCGCGGCTTGAACGCGTGCCCGGCGGCGCGGCGCGGTCCGAATACGCTCGCCTCGAGCCGCAGGCGCGGCTTGAACGCGTGCCCGGCGGCGCGGCGCGGTCCGAATACGCTCGCCTCGAGCCGCAGGCGCGGCCTGAACGCGTGCCCGGCGGCGCGGCGCGGCCCGAAAACGCTCGCCCCGCGCCGCAGGCGCGGCCCTGGAACGGCCGCCCTGCGCAAGGGGGAGCCCATGGGGTCAGGGGCGGACGACCCACTCGCCCCGTCGCATCACGCCGGCCACGGCGTAATCCGCGTCGAGGACGACGAGATCCGCGTCCTTCCCCGCCTCCAGCGTGCCGACGCGGTCGGCGAGCCCGATCAGCCGCGCCGGGTTCGTCGAGATCGCGGCCACCGTGTCGGTGACGGAGAGCCCGTCGAGTGTGACGGCCCGCTTGAACGCCGTGTCGAGGGTGAGCGTGGAACCGGCGATGGAGCCGCCCTCGGCGAGCCGTGCGACGCCGTCGCGGACCTCGACCTTGAGCGGGCCGAGGTCGTACGTCCCGTCGCCGAAGCCGGCGGCGTCCATCGCGTCGGTGATGAAGGCGACGCGGCCCGCCCCGGCGGAGCCGAAGGCGAGTTCGAGGACGGCGGGGTGCAGATGGGTGCCGTCGTTGATGAGCTCGACGGTGATGCGCTCGTCCTCCAGCAGCGCCGCGATGGGGCCGGGGGAGCGGTGGGCCAGCGGCGGCATCGCGTTGAAGAGGTGGGTCGCGACGGTGGCGCCCGCGTCGATCGCCTCGACGGTCTGCTCGTACGTCGCGTCGGTGTGGCCGATCGCGGCGATGACGCCGAGTTCGGCGAGCAGCCGCACCGAGTCGATGCCGCCGGGGAGCTCCGATGCGAGCGTGAACATCTTCGCTGCGCCACGCGCGGCGTCCACGAGCTTGCGGACGTCGGCGGGGTCGGGGTCGCGCAGCAGCGTCTCGTCGTGCGCGCCCTTGCGGCACGGGTTGATGAAGGGGCCCTCGAAGTGGATGCCGGCGATGTCGCCCTGCTCGACGAGTTCGGAGAGCATCCCGGAGCGGCGGGCGAGGAAGTCCATGGACTCGGTGACGGTGGAGACGACGAGCGTGGTCGTGCCGTGCTCGCGGTGCGTGCGCACCCCGGTGAGGACCTCCTCGGCGGTGCCGGAGGTGAAGGACGCGCCGCCGCCGCCGTGGTTGTGGATGTCGACGAAGCCGGGGACGACGAGGTGGTCCGCGGGCAGGTCGAGGACGGCGCCGGCGTCGGGCGCGGGCCCGGAACCGTTCCCGGACGCCGTGTCCGCCGGGCCGGCGGAGGCGATCCGCGTGCCCTCGATCGTGATCCGGCCGCCGTCCACCACACCCGAGGGCAGGACCACACGGGCACCCGCCAGCACCGTGCGCTGCGTTGTCGTTACGGGAGCCATCAGGCGGTTACCTCCACGGAGAGTAGATCCCAGGCGAGCAGGCCCGCGCCCAGGCATCCGGCGGTGTCCCCCAGGGCGGCGGGGACGATGAGGGGGAGTTTCTGGAAGGTGATGCGGGACTCGACGGCGCTGCGCAGCGGGCCGAAGAGGGTGTCCCCGGCCTCGGCGAGGCCGCCGCCGATGATGAGCATCCGCGGGTCGAGCAGGGTGAAGCCGGTGACGAGGCCGGCGGCGAGCGCGTCGACCGCGTTCCGCCACACCTCGATCGCGCGCGGGTCGCCGGCCTCGACGGCGCGGGCGCAGTCCGCGGCGTTCGCGTCGGGCCCGCCGCCGGCCGCGGCCCAGGCGCGGGAGACCGAGCCGGCCGAGGCGAGGGCCTCCAGGCAGCCGCGTTGCCCGCAGCCGCACTCGGGGCCGTCGGTGCGTACGACGACGTGGCCGATCTCGCCGGCGTAGCCGTGGGCGCCCGCCTCGATCCGGCCGTCGATGCCGATCGCGCCCGCGATACCGGTGCCCAGGGCGAGGAAGAGGAAGCGGTCGGTGCCCTGCCCGGCGCCGATGCGGCCTTCGGCGAGCCCGCCGCTGCGGACGTCGTGGCCGAGCGCGACGGGGACGCCGTCGAGGCGGGCGGAGAGCAGGTCGCGCAGCGGGACGTCGCGCCAGCCGAGGTTGGCGGCGTAGGCGGCGATGCCGCGCACCTCGTCGACGATGCCGGGGACGGCGACCCCGGCGGCGGCCGCGGGCTCGCCGTACGCGCGCACGCCGTGGTCGCGCAGGTCCGCGGCGAAGTCCAGGATCGCCGCCACGACCGCGTCCGGTCCGCGCCCCCGGCCCGTCGGCCTGCGGTCCTCGTGCAGCAGCGTTCCGTCCGCTGCGACCAGGGCGGCTTTCATCCCGGTGCCGCCGACATCAAGGGCGATGACATGTCTCACGGGGGACAGTCTCCCGGGTAACCCCCAAAAAGGTCTAGTCCACTCGTCGAGGAAGATCCGCGGAACTGCGGGTCGTGACGCGCTGAGACTGCTGTGGCGTAGACCTCTTGGCGCGTACGGGTCGGCGTATGCGCAGGTCAGCGCGGTGGGCTGATTGCTGGACGGCCTCGCTTACGAAACAGTTTCGTAAGTGGTGTAGACCTTGGGTGAACCCATGGGGAAGACTCTGCGCTTCCGCAGACAATCCCTCCTCGAAGGCGGTAAACCGGCATGCGCGTCCAGCGGCGAAGGGTGCGGCGGCTCCTCGGCACGGGGGCGCTCGGCCTGAGCACGGCCCTGACCGTGACCGCGGTGAGCGGGTGCAGCGGGCAGTCCCCGCTGAGCAAGGACGTCACGTTGCACATGGTCGCCGCCGACTACGGGGACCCCAAGACGGGCAACAGCTCCACCGGTTACTGGAAGACCGTCGTCGACGGCTTCGAGAAGCAGCACCCGCACATCAAGGTCGACGTCCAGGTCGTCGACTGGGACCACGTCGACGACAAGGTCGACACGATGGTCAAGTCCGGCAAGGCCCCCGACATCGCGCAGATCGGCTCCTACGCCGGCTACGCCGCCAAGGGCCGGCTGTACAGCGCCGACAAGCTCTTCAGCATCAGCGAGCAGGCCGACTTCATCCCCTCCCTGGCGACCATCGGCTCCGTCAACCGGGTGCAGTACGGGCTGCCCTGGGTGTCCAGCTCGCGGCTGTTCTTCTACAACAAGACCCTCTTCGCGCAGGCCGGCATCAAGAAGGCGCCCAGGACCTGGGACGAGGTCGCCAAGGACGCCCGCAAGCTCAAGGCGAAGGGCGTGAAGGTGCCGTACGGGCTGCCGCTCGGCACCGAGGAGGCGCAGGCCGAGGCCCTCATGTGGATGCTCGGCGACGCCGGCGGCTACACCAGCAGCGCCGGCGCCTACAGCCTGGACTACTCCGGCAACGTCACGGCCTTCCGCTGGCTCAAGGAGAACCTCGTCAGCAAGGGCCTCACCGGCCCGGGCAGCCCCGCCAAGACCAACCGCCGCGACGTCTTCGCCGGCTTCCTCGCCGGCGACGTCGGCATGCTCAACGGCCACCCCACCCTGCTCGCGCAGGCCGAGGCCGCGCACATCGACGTCGGCCTCGCCGCCCTGCCCGGCCTCGACGCCCCCGCGCGCGACACGCTCGGCGTCGCCGACTGGATGATGGCGTTCAAGAGGAAGGGCGACGACCACCTCCAGGCCGACGCGGCCTTCCTCCAGTACGTCTACCAGCCCGCGAACTCGCGCAAGTTCCTCGACGAGTACGGCTTCCTGCCGGTGACCACCTCCGTCTCGCAGGCGATGGCGGCCGACCCGAAGGAGGCGGACATGAAGCAGTTCATCGACGTGCTGCCGACGGCCGTCTTCTACCCCATGAACAAGACGTCCTGGGGCGCGGTCTCTGACGAGGTCAAGAAGAGCATCGGCCAGGCGGTGGAGGCGGATCCCTGGCAGGTGCTCGGGGCGCTGCAGCGGTTCGCGTCCTCGCAGGGCGGGAAGTAGCCCCGTATGAGCGAGCACGCGGACGAGCTTCCGGCCAGGGACCGGGCGGTGCTGGACCTCGCGTCCCGCTCCTGGCCCGGTCCAGGCGCCCGCGACCGCGCGGTCCGCGAGCGCCTCGGGCTGTCGCCGACGCTCTACCTCCAGCGCCTCAACGCCCTCCTCGACGACCCGCGCGCCGCGGCGTACGCCCCGGCGACCGTCCGCCGCCTGCGCGACGCCCGGGCCGAGCGCCGCGGGAGGCGGTGAGGTCGCGCGGACTGCCGCAAGAGGCAGTCCGGTGCGCACGCCGCGGGTAGGTTAGGCGCATGGCCGAGATTCCGACGCCCGGAACGGGTGAGGGCCAAGAAGCCCTCGCCGCCCTCCTAGCCGAACCGCACCGTGCGGTCGTCGCACTGGATTTCGACGGCACCCTCTCCCCCATCGTCCCCGACCCCGAGCAGGCCAGAGCGCATCCGGGAGCGGTCCCGGCGCTGGCCCGGCTCGCCCCGCACATCGCCTCCGTGGCGGTCGTGACCGGCCGCCCGGCCGGCGTCGCCGTACGCTACGGCGGCTTCGCGGGCGTCCCCGCCCTGGAGCACCTGGTGGTGCTCGGCCACTACGGGGCCGAGCGCTGGGACGCGCACAGCTCCGCGGTGCACAGTGTGGGCGCCCACCCCGGGGTGACCGCCGTCCGCGCGGAGCTGCCCGGCTTCCTGGACCGCAACGGCGCCTGGCAGGGCACCTGGATCGAGGACAAGGGCGGCCGCGCGGTCGCCGTCCACACCCGTCGCGCACAGGACCCGGACGCCGCGTTCGACGCGCTGCGCGCGCCCCTGACCGAGCTGGCCGCCGTCCACGACCTGGTCGTGGAGCCGGGCCGCTACGTCCTGGAGCTGCGCCCGCCGGGCATGGACAAGGGCGTCGCGCTCGCCGCGTACCTCCGCGAGGTGGACGCCGGCAGCGTCCTCTACGGCGGCGACGACCTCGGTGACCTCGCCGCCTACGCCGCCGTCCGCGAACTGCGCAAGCAGGGCCTGCCCGGCCTGCTGGTCGCCGCCGCGGCCGACACGGAGGCCCCGCAGGAGCTGACGGGCCAGGCCGACCTGGTCGTCCCCGGCCCGGAGGGCGTCGTCGCGCTGCTGAACGCCCTGGCGGACGCCATCGGAGCCTGACCTCCCCGCCGTCCCGCCGCCGATCCCGGCAGCAGGTCGCGAAGCGGCGGACGAGAGCCGGGCGGGTCAGTCGGCGGAGGCTGACCCGCCCGCCTCCAGCGCCGCGAGCTGGTCGAGGAACCACCGCGTGGGCGGCAGCGCGGTCGCCGCGGCGGCGAGCCGCTTCGTACGGTCGGCGCGCTCCGCGTCCGGCAGCGTCAGGGCGGCGTTCAGCGCCTCCGCCGTCGCGCTCACGTCGTACGGGTTGACCACGATCGCGTCGTCGCCCAGCTCCGCGTAGGCGCCCGCCTCGCGGGAGAGGACCAGCGCGACCCCGTTGTCGGAGACCACCGGCATCTCCTTGGCCACCAGGTTCATCCCGTCCCTGATGGGGTTGACCAGCGCCACGTCCGCCAGCCGGTACGCCGCGAGCGAGCGCGCGAAGTCGTCGTCGACCTTCAGCAGCACCGGCTGCCAGTCGGGCGTCCCGAACTCCTCGTTGATCTCCGCCGCCACCCGCGAGACCTCCGCGGTGTAGTCGCGGTAGACCGCGAGATCCTGCCGCGAGGGGTACGCGAAGGCGACGTGCACCACCCGGCTGCGCCAGCCGGGCCGCTCCTCCAGCAGCCTGCGGTACGCCAGCAGGCCGCGCACGATGTTCTTGGACAGCTCCGTGCGGTCCACCCGCACCACGAGCTTGCGCCCCGGGCCCGTCTCGGCCCGCAGCGCCGCCATCCGCTCCACGACGTCGTCGCGCCCCGCGCGCTCGCGCAGGAAGTCCGCGTCGGCCCCCAGGCCGTGCACGCCCAGCCGGGTCGTCCGCCCCCGGTGCGTCACCGCCTGCCCGTCCGCCGACAGCTCCGCGCCCAGCACGTCCACGCAGCACGCCGCGAACGAGTCCGCCCACCGCCGGGTCAGGAAGGCCGCGCGGTCCGCGCCGAGTATGCCCTCCAGCACGGCCGCCGCGATGTCGTCCGGCAGCAGCCGGAAGTAGTCCGGCGGCGCCCACGGGGTGTGCGAGAAGTGCCCGATCCGCAGGTCGGGGCGCCGCTCCCGGAGCATCGCGGGGACCAGCACCAGGTGGTAGTCCTGCACCAGCACCGCCGCCCCGGGCGCGGCCGCCTCCGCGAGCGCGTCCGCGAAGGCCGCGTTGTACGCCTCGTAGGACGCCCACCGGCCGCGGAACTCCTCGTCGAAGACGGGCTCCAGCGGCGTCTGGTAGAGCATGTGGTGCACGAACCACAGCACGGAGTTCGCGATGTCGTTGTACGCGGCATGGAAGACGTCCGGGTCGATCGCGAGCATCCGCGAGCCCGGCTCGCCGACCCCGCGCCGCACCGCTTCCCTGTCACCTTCGCTCAGGGCCGCGCACACCCACAGCGAGTCGCTGTCCGACTCGATCGCGCTCAGCCCGGAGACGACTCCGCCGCCACCGCGCCTCGCTTGCAGCGCGCCGTCGGAGAGGCTGTACGCGACCGGGCCGCGGTTCGATGCGACGAGCACACGTGCGAGTCCATCCACGCTGCGTACCTTGCCGTACGGCTACCGCCTCAAACATCAGGGGCTTGGCGCTACCGCGCCGGGTGAGCGTCGCCCCTGAAAAACGCGCACCCCGCGCGGGAAGCGCAACCTCCCCACGCCCTGACGCTGCCCCGCAGGGGCTACGCGGCGCGGTGGTGCCGGTACTCCGGGACGGCGAGCATCGGGGGGCGCTCCTCCGTGTCGACCGCGTGGGTCGAGGGGACGAAGCCGGACGCCGCGCGGTCGTACTGCGTGAGGCGCGGCCGCACGAGGGGCCCGCGGGCCAGCCGCACGTGCGCCGTGCGGTAGATCGCCGCGGCCATGCGGCCCAGCGCCGCACCGTCCTGGTGGCGGTGGTGCCGGACGCCCACGTCCACCTGCCCGAGCGCGTCCAGCCCCACCAGGGCGAGAGCGTCGACGAGCATGCCCAGCTCGACCCCGTAGCCGACGGGGAAGGGGAGCCGTTCCAGCAGCGAGCGCCGTGCCGCGTACTCGCCGCCGAGGGGCTGGACGAAGCCCGCCAGGTGCGGCCAGTGCAGGTTGAGCAGCGGGCGGGCGACGAGTTCGGTGACGCGGCCGCCGCCCGCGGGGACGACCGTGCCGCCGGTCTCCAGCGGGCGGTCGTACATCGCCTTGACGAGGTCGACGCCGGGCTCGGTGAGGAGCGGGCCGACGATGCCGCTGACGAAGCGGGAGTCGAACTCCCGCAGGTCCGCGTCGACGAAGCAGACGATCTCGCCGCTGGTCACGAGCAGTGAGCGCCACAGCACCTCGCCCTTGCCGGGGAGCGCCGGCAGCCGCGGCAGGATGTCGTCGCGGGCGATGACGGTCGCCCCGGCCGCCGCCGCGGCCTCGGCCGTACGGTCGCGGGAGCCGGAGTCGACGACGACCAGCTCGTCCACGAGCGCGGCCCCCGGCGCCATGAGGTCGCGGCGGATGGCGGCGACGATCGCGCCCACCGTGCCCTCCTCGTCCCGCGCGGGCAGCACCACGCTCACGCTGCCGGCCGGCCCCGCCGCCCGTTTGGCGGCGAGCAGCAGGTCGAGCGGCCGCTCGCCGGCGGACCAGGACCGTGTGGCGAGCCAGCGCTCGACCTCTTCCAGCACGTTCAGCGCTCCCGTGTGTCCCGTGTGTGACGCATCTCGCGGTACGGACGGCTATCTCACCGGTGTCCGGTGTCGGATACAGTCTTGAACAACGCCCGTCCGCCCCGCATGCCGGGGCCGACCGGTGTCACAAACGCCCGGACCGGCTCAGCCGTCCGGTGCCATACCGCTCATCCAGAGGGGCAGAGGGAACGGCCCGTTGAAGCCCCGGCAACCCTCCCGCCGACCGCGAGGTCAGGTGGGGACGGTGCCAATTCCGGCTCGCGGCGACGTACGCCGTGGGGAAGATGAGGAGAAAGGGCCTCGCCACCATGGCTGTGCAGAACACCGCCACCACCACCCCCCAGGACGCCTCGCAGGACGCCGCCTTCGGCCCCGCCGTGGCGCTGTCGTGCCGGGAGTGCGGCACCCGCTACCCCCTGACCCCGGTCTTCGCGTGCCTGGAGTGTTTCGGGCCGCTGGAGGTGGCCTACGAGCTGCCGGCCGGCGATCCGGAGCGGCTGCGCAAGCAGATCGAGGCCGGCCCCGCGAACATCTGGCGCTACGCCCCGCTGCTGCCCGTCCCGGCGGACGTGACTGCGAAGCAGAACCTGAACCCCGGCTGGACCAAGCTCGTCAAGGCCGACAACCTGGCCCGCGAGCTGGGCGTCACCGGCGGCCTGTACGTCAAGGACGACTCCGGCAACCCGACGCACTCGTTCAAGGACCGGGTCGTCGCCATCGCGCTGGAGGCGGCCCGCACCTTCGGCCTCACGACGCTGTCCTGCTCCTCGACCGGCAACCTGGCGGGCGCGGTCGGCGCGGCCGCGGCGCGGGCCGGCTTCCGCTCCTGCGTCTTCATCCCGGACGACCTGGAGCAGGGCAAGGTCGTGATGGCCGCGGTCTACGGCGGCGACCTGGTCGCGATCAAGGGCACGTACGACGACGTGAACCGCTTCTGCTCGGAGCTGATCGGCGACCCGGCCGGCGAGGGCTGGGGCTTCGTCAACGTCAACCTGCGCCCGTACTACGGCGAGGGCTCCAAGACGCTGGCGTACGAGATCGCCGAGCAGCTCGGCTGGCGGCTGCCGGACAACCTGGTCATCCCGATCGCCTCGGGCTCGCAGCTCACCAAGATCGACAAGGGCCTCAAGGAGCTCATCGCGCTCGGCCTGGTCGAGGACAAGCCCTACAAGATCTTCGGCGCCCAGGCCGAGGGCTGCTCGCCGGTCTCGGCGGCCTTCAAGGCCGGCCACGACGTCGTGCGCCCGGTCAAGCCCGACACCATCGCCAAGTCGCTGGCGATCGGCAACCCCGCGGACGGCCCGTACGTCCTGGACATCGCCCGGCGCACCGGCGGCGCGATCGAGGACGTCGACGACGAGCAGATCGTGGACGCCATCAAGCTGCTCTCCCGCACCGAGGGCATCTTCGCCGAGACGGCGGGCGGGGTGACCGTCGGCGTGCTGAAGAAGCTGATCGAGACCGGGCAGCTCGACCCGGCCGCCGAGACCGTCGTGCTGAACACCGGCGACGGCCTGAAGACCCTGGACGCCGTCTCCCCGACCACCGGGCCGACCGCGACCATCGCCCCCTCCCTTGCCGCCTTCCGAGAGGCTGGACTCGCATGAGTGCTTCCGTCCGCATCCCCACGATCCTCCGCACGTACACCGGGGGCCAGGCCGAGGTGCCCGCCGAGGGCGCGACGCTCGGCGAGGTCATCGAGTCGCTGGAAAAGAATCATGCGGGTATTTCCGCCCGGGTTCTCGACGACACCGGAAAGCTCCGGCGTTTCGTGAACGTCTATGTCAACGACGACGATGTACGGTTTTCCGACGGACTCGCCACCGCGGTGCCGGACGGCGCCAGCGTGTCGATCATTCCCGCGGTCGCCGGCGGCTGATAGCGGATACCCGGCGCCGGATACCGAGCGTGAGCGAGAGCTTGATCCGGTAGCGTCACGGAACTGACGAGAATACGCAGAAGCTTCGACGTTTAAACCCCGCCCCATCCGGGAACTGCTTTCGCCCCGGGTGGGGCGCCCTCATGTGCGGCGCGAAGTCGTAGCGCCGATTTATCGGCAAATTCACAAGAGATAAGCGTGCTATGTCCGCTGTGTCCGGTCCGTATTGCCCCACATTATCGTTTCTTCCTGGGGTATTTCGGATGCGTCGCGCCAAGAATTCTCGTCCAATTGACCTGTTGCGGACGGCATCCGTGCAGATACATTCAGCCGCGGTCGACGCGTTCCGGCGCACACCCCCACGGGGGTGAGGTCTGACCCGGACCCGCGGAGCGCGGGGCCGCGATAGGGCCAGTAATAGGGGAGTTAGGAATGGCTCAGGGCACCGTCAAGTGGTTCAACGCGGAGAAGGGCTACGGCTTCATCGCGGTCGACGGTGGTGCGGATGTCTTCGTCCACTACAGCGCGATACAGATGGACGGCTACCGCACCCTCGAAGAAGGCCAGCGAGTCGAGTTCGAGATCTCGCAGGGTCAGAAGGGGCCGCAGGCGGACATGGTCCGCGTGGCCGCCTGATCGGCACGGGCGCGTTCGGCCACCGACGCGACGCCAGGAAGGGCCACCCCCGCACGGGGTGGCCCTTTCGCCGTTGAGGCCCCTCGCAGGGGTGCCCCGTCCGTGGGGGCGCTTGCACTCGGCAGGGGAGAGTGCTAATCATTGGCGTTAGCACTCTGCGCGTGAGAGTGCCACTTGGACCGGGTCGGTGAGGCCCGTCCGGACGCCGGGAAGGAACCGGCGGCCGGCAGGCCGTCCGTCGCGGGCGCCACGCGGTCCGTTCCACCGCCCCCGCCTCCGGTGGGGGAACCCCCAGTCCGCGGAGGACACTTCACATGGCTAAGATCATCGCGTTCGATGAGGAGGCGCGGCGCGGCCTTGAGCGCGGGATGAACCAGCTCGCCGACGCCGTTAAGGTCACTCTCGGCCCCAAGGGCCGCAACGTCGTCCTTGAGAAGAAGTGGGGCGCCCCCACGATCACCAACGATGGTGTGTCCATCGCCAAGGAGATCGAGCTGGAGGACCCGTACGAGAAGATCGGCGCCGAGCTGGTCAAGGAAGTCGCGAAGAAGACCGACGACGTCGCCGGTGACGGCACGACGACCGCGACCGTCCTGGCCCAGGCCCTGGTCCGCGAGGGCCTGCGCAACGTCGCCGCCGGCGCCAACCCGATGGCCCTCAAGCGCGGCATCGAGCGTGCCGTCGAGGCCGTCTCCGCCGCCCTGCTGGAGCAGGCCAAGGACGTGGAGACCAAGGAGCAGATCGCTTCCACCGCCTCCATCTCCGCCGCCGACACGCAGATCGGCGAGCTCATCGCCGAGGCGATGGACAAGGTCGGCAAGGAAGGCGTCATCACCGTCGAGGAGTCGCAGACCTTCGGTCTGGAGCTCGAGCTCACCGAGGGCATGCGCTTCGACAAGGGCTTCATCTCGGCGTACTTCGCCACCGACCTGGAGCGTATGGAGGCGTCGCTCGACGACCCGTACATCCTGATCGTCAACTCCAAGGTGTCCGCGGTCAAGGACCTGCTCCCGCTGCTGGAGAAGGTCATGCAGTCGGGCAAGCCGCTGCTGATCATCGCCGAGGACGTCGAGGGCGAGGCCCTGTCGACCCTGGTCGTCAACAAGATCCGCGGCACCTTCAAGTCCGTCGCCGTCAAGGCCCCGGGCTTCGGCGACCGCCGCAAGGCGATGCTGGGCGACATCGCGATCCTCACCGGCGGCACGGTCATCTCCGAGGAGGTCGGCCTCAAGCTGGAGAACGCGGGCCTCGACCTGCTCGGCCGCGCCCGCAAGGTCGTCATCACCAAGGACGAGACCACGATCGTGGACGGCTCCGGTGACGCCGACCAGGTCGCCGGCCGCGTCAACCAGATCCGCGCCGAGATCGAGAACAGCGACTCGGACTACGACCGCGAGAAGCTCCAGGAGCGCCTGGCGAAGCTCGCGGGCGGCGTGGCGGTCATCAAGGCCGGTGCCGCGACCGAGGTCGAGCTCAAGGAGCGCAAGCACCGCATCGAGGACGCGGTGCGCAACGCCAAGGCCGCCGTCGAGGAGGGCATCGTCGCCGGTGGTGGCGTGGCCCTGCTGCAGGCCTCCGCGGTCTTCGAGAAGCTGGAGCTGGACGGCGACGAGGCGACCGGCGCCAACGCCGTGAAGCTCGCGCTGGAGGCCCCGCTCAAGCAGATCGCCGTCAACGGCGGTCTCGAGGGCGGCGTCATCGTCGAGAAGGTCCGCAACCTGCCGATCGGCCACGGCCTGAACGCCGCGACCGGCGAGTACGTGGACATGATCGCCGAGGGCATCATCGACCCGGCGAAGGTCACCCGTTCCGCGCTGCAGAACGCCGCGTCGATCGCCGCGCTGTTCCTGACCACCGAGGCCGTCATCGCCGACAAGCCGGAGAAGGCCGCCGCGGCCGCTCCGGGCGGCATGCCCGGCGGTGACATGGACTTCTGATCCCCTCAGGGATCATCCGTCCTGCACGCACGAAGCGGCGCCCGCTCCCCGATCGCTCGGGGGCGGGCGCCGCTTCCGTTCTGCGGGCGGGCGCTCCGTCGCGGGCCGTTACACGGGCCGGGCCGACTCCAGGGCCTCGCGCAGATGGCCGTCGGACTCCCGCAGCAGCCGGTCCGCGGTCGGGGCGTCCACGCGGGCGAGCAGGGTCAGGATGGCGGGCTTGACCTCGCCGTCGGTCGCGGTGAGGGCGTCCTCGATCGCCGCGTCGTCCGCGCCGGTGGCGAGCGAGACGATACGGCGCGAGCGCGCGCGCAGCTTCTCGTTGGACGCGCGGACGTCCACCATCAGATTCCCGTACGTCTTGCCCAGCCGGATCATGGTGATCGTCGAGAGCATGTTGAGGACCAGCTTCTGCGCGGTGCCGGACTTCAACCGGGTGGAGCCGGTGAGGAGTTCGGGTCCGACGACGACCTCGATGCCGTGCTCGGCGGCGGCCGCGAGCGGCGACCCCGCGTTGCACGCGAGGCCCACCGTGAGCGCCCCGAGCGCCCGGGCGTGCTCGACCGCGCCCAGCGCGTACGGGGTGCGCCCGGAGGCCGAGACCCCCACGACGGAGTCGGCGGCGGTCAGCCCGAGCGCGTCCAGGTCGCGCGCGGCCAGCTCCTTGCTGTCCTCGGCGCCCTCGACCGAGGTGACCATCGCGGACGGCCCGCCCGCGATGAGCCCCACCACCTCCCCGCCGGGCGTGGTGTTGAAGGTCGGCGGGCACTCGCTGGCGTCCAGCACGCCGAGCCGCCCGGCGGTCCCGGCGCCCGCGTAGACGAGCCGGCCGCCGCGCGACATCCGGGCGGCGATGCCGTCGATCGCGGCGGCGACGGCGGGCAGCTGGGCGGCGACGGCGGCCGGAACGGTGGCGTCCTCACCGTTCATCGTGCGGGCGATCTCCAGCGTCGTCATGCGGTCGATCTCGGCGAGCTCCGGCCGGAAGGCCTCGGTGGTCAGCGTGTCCAGTTCGCGACGCAGCTCGGTGTACTGGGGCATATGCGGCTCGTTCATCCTTCTCGCAGGGGTCGGCTCGGCGGGTGGGGCCGCAGAAGGGGGCTTGGTGCAGTATGTCAGGCAATGACCGGTTATGGCGTCGGGCGGTCCGCCCGTCCCGGCGCGGGCCCGGCGGAGGCTGGTGGGGGCGTGCGGGGACTGTCCGGGCGCCCGCATGTCCCGTGCGGGGCCCGGCGGTTCGCGGCCTGACCGGCCGCGTGCGGGGGTTCGGGCCGGTCGGGGTCAGCCGCGGCTCGGTCGGGGTCGGTGGCGGTGGGCGAGGGCCTCGTAGGAGGCGGCGAGCGCGGGGGCCGCGGTCTCGTACGTCCGCTGTGCGACGCCCACGAACAGGCAGTCGACGACGAGGAGTTGGCTCGTCCGGCTGGACATCGCGGCGGGCCGCAGCTCGCTCTCGCGGGAGCAGGACGTGGTCAGCACGACGTCCGCCCACTGCGTGACCGGACCGTCCGGACGGCCCGACACCGCGATCGTCGTCGCGCCGCGGTCGAAGGCGGCCCGCAGCGGATCGATCACGTCGTGCGTGCTGCCGGAGTGGGTGATGGCCACGGCGACGTCGCCCGGCCGGAGTTGGACGGCGTTGGTGACCGCCAGATGGGGGTCGGTGTGCGCCTGCGCGATCAGCCCGATGCGCAGCAGCTTCTGCGCCAGGTCCTGCCCGACCAGCCCGGAGGCGGCCGTGCCGTACACGTCGATCCGCCGGGCTCCCGCCAACGCGGCGACGGCGGCCTCCAGTTGGGCCATGTCCAGCTGGGCGGCGGTGTCGGCGAGGGTCTGCTGCTCCTCCAGGGCGAGTTTGGCGACGACGTCGGGCAGCGGGTCGTCCACCGCGATGTCCGCCGTCACGGCCGGCGGCACCCCGGCCGCCTGCTGGGCGGCGAGCGCGGCCAGGGCGAGCCGCAGATCCCGGTAGCCCGGGTAGCCGAGCAGCCGGGCGGTGCGGACGACGGTGGCCTCGCTGGTGCCCGTGCGGATCGCGAGGGCGGTGACGGTCTGCTGGGCGCAGCCGGCCGGATCGCCCGCGACGGCCTCCGCGACGCGCTGCATGGAGCGCGTCATGGACGGGGCGAGCGTACGGACCTTGGCGGCGAGCGCCCCCGGGTCGGGGGGCGTGACGGGTATGACGGGCGCGTCCGGGCTGCCGCGCAGCGGGCGGACACCCGGCGGGAAATTTTCCTTCACGCTGTGGGTCACTCTATGAAAGGTATTTTCACGCCATCGGGCCGTCAAGCCGTGGCCGGCGCCGCGGCTCACCCGGGGGCGGGCCAGTCCCCGCGGGCGGCCAGGTCCAGCACGAGTGCGGCGATGTTCCAGGCGTCGTCGTCCCCCCGGTGGTGCCGCCCCTCCAGCGGCAGCCCCGCGACCTCCAGCGCCTGCGCCATCCCCGGCCTGCGCCGCAGCCCGTACGCAGCGGTGAAGGCGGTCTTCGCGTTGGTGTGCGCGCTCCCGAAGGGATACGGCGTGCCGGTGCGGCGGCACTGCCGCGTGAACTGGTTGCGGTCGTAATCCCCCCAGCTCGCCCAGGGCAGCACGGCCGCGCGGTGCTCGGCCGCGAGCACGCGGCAGGCCTCGGCGAAGCCGGTGCCGCCGTCCACCTCGTCCTGCGTCAGCCCCGTCAGCTCCGTGCAGAAGGCGCTCACGCGCGAGCGGTCCGGCCGCACCAGCAGCCGGTGCTTCGCCCGCCGGGTGCGGGTGCGCAGGTCCACCACGGTGAGGCCGATCTCGATGATCTCGCTGACCTGCCCGGCGGGCGGCTGCCCCTCCCAGCACGTCGCCTCGACGTCGACGACGTTGAGGAGATGGGGGGTGTCCATGTCCGCGAGCATAGGAAGCTCCCGCTGCCGGGGGCCATCCGTTTTCGCCGGGGGGCGGCCGCGCCGCCGGGCCGGCCAGGGCCGCGGGGTCCTCACCGGCAAGGGATAATGGGGCTCATGGAAGACCCGGCGGAAGCGGCGTTGCACGAGGCTCGCGCCCGCGTCCTCGCGGATCTGGGGGCGCGGGAGGTGACCGGTCCCGCGATCGTCTCGCTCGTGGAGGAGGCGGTCGCCGAGCGCCGCTGGTGGGTGGGCAAGTGGCCGGACGGCGCCGACTTCGTCCCGGGCCTGGTCGCCCAGGACGTGCAGGACGCGCTGCTGGAGTCGTACGGCCGCTGGCCGCTGTGCCCGTACTGCGACGACCCGCACGCGCTCGCGGTCGAGCCGGAGCTCGGCCCCGACCCGGTCTGGGTGTGCGAGGTGCGCCGCGAGGCGATCGCGCCGGTCGGCGAGCTGGGGCCGCGTGCGGCGGGGCCGCAGCCGTGACCGTGTACCTCGACCCTCCGACGTGGCCGGGCCACGGCCGGATGTGGTCCCACCTGGTGAGCGACGTCTCGTACGACGAACTGCACGCCTTCGCGGCCCGGCTCGGCGCCCCGCCGCGCGCGTTCGAGCGGGACCACTACGACATCCCCGCCGAGCGCTACCCGGACGCGGTGACGCTGGGCGCGGTGGAGATCGGCAGCAAGGAACTGGTCCGCCGCCTCACGCAGGCGGGGCTGCGCCGCCGCAAGTACGACCCGCGGCGCGGGGGCGGCGCCTGAGGCGCGCTCGCGGCCGGTGCGGCGGACGGCCCGCCGGGCGCGGGCGGGCGGCGCCGCCGACCGCACGTCACGGCTCCGGGGCGGCTGCCTCCTCCGCCGGGGCGGCGGGCCCTTCGGCGCGTTTCCCGGCCCCGGCGTCCGCAGCCGCGCCCGACGGCGCCTCGGCCGGTGCGGCGGCCACGACGGGCCCGAACCACGTCTCCGCCTCGTGGCGTATCCCGAGCCCGGAGGCCGCCAGAGCCACTTCGCGCAGCGTCCGGCCGTTGCGGAGCGCGACGGCACACAACCCCGGCAGGGAGAGCGTGTCCCCGGGCGGCCCGGGGAGGAGCGGGTGGTCAGGGCGTCGGAGGAAGGCCTCGAGACGGAGTTCGGTCCGTACATCGCGGTCGAATTCGGCGTCCTCCGGCGGGAGTTCGAAGCCCAGCACCTCGAAGTCGGCCCGGGACCCCGGCGGGCGGATGCCCAGCCACACCGCGAGCGCGTAGCGCTGGGCAGCCGAGGCGACCCGCGCACGCGCCCGGCCGTGCGGACCTTCCCCTGGCGCAGGCGGGGGCCAGGGGGCTTCGCGGAACCGCTCCATCACCGTGTCGGCCTCCGGGGACGTCCGGGTCGAGAACAGCAGCTGCTGCCTGCCCCGCAGCGCGGCGGTCAGCTCCATCGCCGCGCGTTCGTAGTGGCCCGCGGCGACGACGGCGTCCGTTGCCGCGCGGAGCCGGTCGTGCACGTCGGCCGGGATACCGGGGACGTCGAAGCCGAGGTCGCGCAGCCGGCTGATGACGACGTCCGTGGGGCGCCCGTCCCGGGCGGCCACGGCAAGGAGGTGCAGAGGGTGCACAGGGCGGTCGGCCCAGGGCGAGAACTGGCCGTATTCCAGCAGCAGCCGGTCGTCCTCGGCCAGCTCGGGGAGCCGCTCCGGCGCAGGCGTGACGAAGCCGAGGCCGCGCAGGGCGGCGGCGGTGTCGGCGACGGAGCGCCCGCACGCCGCGGCCGTCAGCGTCAGCTGGGCGGCGCTCACGTGGACGGCGTCGGTGAAGGCCGGAAGCTCCCGCAGGCACGACCACAACGTCCTGAACAAGGCCCTCGGTTCGGCGAACGCGGGCACCGCGGCTGCGGGCGGCGTCGGCACGGTGTAGCCGAGTTCGCGCAGCCGGGCGGCCGCCCGGGCGACCGGCACCCCGGCCAGTACGGCGCTGAACGACACCTGCGCCGAAGGGAGTTCGCCCTCGGACGGCAGCCACTCCTGCCTTCCTCCCAACGGCCTGAGCAACGGCAGGTCAGCGGGCCCCGCCGCGGCGAGACCCGCCAGGGGCGCGACGCGGTAGCCCAGCTCCCGGAAGCGGTCGGCGACGGCCTCCGGGCTCAGTCCGCTGTTCGCGACCACGCTCAGCACCTCGCCGGTGCCGACCTCGGCTGACGACGGCCGCCAGTCGCAGAGGAAACGCAGGGTCCGCGCCCAGAGACCGGCCACCTTGTGGACGAGACTCTGTGTGGCGGTCTCCGTGAGGTTCACCCCCGACGTGTCCAATTGGTCCAGCCAGAGCTGCGGTTTCCCCTCGCGGTGCAGCAGCAGGAAGTCACTCGGCCGCGCGAACCCCGAGGCGTGCGGCCCCGGGCCCTCGAAACCGTCCGCCCCCAGGGCCCGGTGGAGGGTCGGCAGGCGCCAGCGCAGCAGGAAGGGCGGCATGCCGCGCAGCAGGGCGGCGACGCGCAGGCGTCTCGGGGAGGCGGCGGCGTCCGTCCGGATCAGCGGAAGCAGCAGCCGGTCGACGGGCAGAAAGCCCGTGGCGCCGAAGGGCATCGTCGTACCCCCCAGTTCCCAGAGCCGGCCGGCACGCTCGGCTGCCGCGGCGACGGCGTCCGCGAGGGACGGGGCGAAGGCGCTCATCTCCGCCAGCCACACCCATTCCGCCATGGCCGCGGCGGCGCCCTCGTCCCGTCCGACGGCGTCCCGCGCGAGGCGGATGACGTGGGACAGCGGGACATCGACGGCATGGGCCCTGTCGACGGTCAGCTTCAGCTGATGCGGTCCGTGGAAGTTGACGAGCACGCCGTACGGCAAGGGACCCGGGGGAGGGGCGCTCGACACGAGCGTCTGGCCCAGGCGGGGCCGGGGCGACCGGTCGGGGATCGTCACCGCGAGGCCGTCGGCCAGGAACAGGCCCTTCCCCCTCGTCCACCACAGGTCCGGATGTCCGGACGCGACCGGCCGGGGCTCCCGCGCCACGTCCGCCGGAGGCCTGAGCACGCCCGGCTCCCACACCGCCCGCCGAGCCCCCTGCTCGGCCACCGTCCGGTACTGCGCCACCCACAGCACCCGCTCCAGCACGTCCACCACCGACACCGGCGCGCGCCCGCGCGAGAGCAGCAGCCGTACCACCGTGCCGGGTTCGTCACCCTCCCCCAGGTCCTCGACGCGGAAGAGGTTGCCGGGGCCCGCGATCGTCACCCTCAGCTGACGCCCGGGGCGGCCGTCGCGGCCGAGGCGGCAGGTGCGGACCTCGATCTCGTCGGCGAGCATGAAGTAGCTCAGGACGCCGATGCCGAAGCGGCTGTTGGGGAAGAGCTGGACGGGCGGGTCGAGTTGGGACCACTGCGCCTGCTCCTCCGCGTATTCGGGGAGGTCGACGAAGCGGGCGCCGCCCTGGGCGAAGGCGCGGGCGAGTTCGGTGACGCCCATGCCGACGCCGTTGTCGTGGCATTCGAGGTAGCCGCGGCCGTCGGGGGCGATCCCCTGGCGGAAGGTGACCGTGCCGGTCCACGCGGGCATGCGGCGGCCGGTGCCGGTGCGGGCCAGGTACTGGGTGCGGGCGTCGCGGTGGCGCAGCGCGTCCAGGGCGTTCTGGTACAGCTCGCGGACGGCGAGGTCGCGGTCGCCGTAGAGGGATTCGCCCATCAGCAGTTCCTGGACGCGGTCCTCGGCGAGCTGGAAGCGGATGCCCTCGGTGAGGTGGTGGGCGGCGCCGCCGGTGAGCCGGACGCGGTCGGCGTCGGCGTACGCGGGCAGCGCGTGCAGCGGCCCGCCCCCGGCGCTGCGGCTGATGTCGCGCAGCAACGCGTCGGTGCGCGTGGCGTGTTCACGCAAGGCGATCTGTACGGCGGGGTGCCCGCACTCGGCGTTGAGGGAGCGCCCGGCGCCCGCGCCGCGCCAGTCGGAGCCGCGCAGGGTGGCCAGCAGACCGCCGGTGTCGACGGCGTCGGACACGCCGAGGTGCTCGGCGACGATCTCGGAGAGGTCGACGGGGTCGACGGCGAGCGCGTGCGCGGTCTTGGCGAGGGCGCCGACGACGTCCTGCCGGACCAGGTGCTCGTGGCCGGTGGACGCGGCCACGGTGTCGGGGAGCGCGGGGCCCTGCGGGTGGGCGAACGGCGCCTGCCGCTGGTCCTGGAGGAAGTGCGCGAAGCGCGCGGTGCCGAGCGCGGCGGAGCACCACGCGGGGCGCGGCGGGCGGTCGGGCAGCGCGAGCAGGGCGGTGAGCGCGCCGCCGGTGTAGAGCTCGGGCTGGTGCAGCAGCCAGCGGTGGTGCAGCCACCAGCGGATGCGGGCCGCGTCGCCGTGCGGGTCGGCGGCCTGGTCCAGGGCGGCGAGTCTGCGCACCAGACGGGGGTGGCTGCGTGTGAAGGCCTGGAAGCGGTCCTGTTCGGGGCGAGGTGCGGTGCCGTCCAGCACCCCGGCCCGGCTCGCGGCCTGCCGCGCCCAGTACGCCTGCGTGACGAGCGGCAGCAGCACGAGGAGTGCGGCCTCGGTGGGGGAGAAGACGGTGGCGGGGTCGAGGCCGCGGACGAGGAAGTTCGCGCGTTCCTGCGTGCGGGTCGCCAGTTCGGCGTCGTGCCACGGGTCGTCGGCGAGACGGGCGCCCGACTCCGCGTAGTCGCGGACGAGTCGGGCCGCGAGCGTCTGCGCGGCCTCCTGGACCGCGTCCCGCGCGGGCCCCGCCGCCGTACGCTCCCAGGCCGCGTGGCCGGTGACCGACCGCACCCACGGGTGCACACCTTCGTCCTTGGGCGGTCCCGGCAGCACGGTGAAGTCCGCGCCGTCCAGGTCGGTGGCGAGCCGGACGACCTGCGGGCTGCCGGGCTTCGCGTACGCGCGGTGCAGCGCCGACACCCGCTCCTGCACCTGCTGGTGGAATTCGCCGAGGTCCACGGCGTGCGGCAGCTCGGCGACGACCCCGGCGACCGCGCGGGAGAAGAGGCTGAAGGACTCGCCGGGCGAAGAGCCGTCCGCCGCCCGCTCGTTCGGGGTGACGAAGAGCGCGACCTGCGCGGGCGAGCACGCGTACACGTAGCCGACCTTGCGGCGCAGGGCCGCCGCGATCCGCTGCCTGCCCCACCCCTGGACGCCCGCGGGGCTCATGGCGTCGCGCGCGAAGCCCTCGCGGCAGGCGTCGACGAGGAAGAGGACCTGCGCGGCCGCCGAATCCTCCAGCTCCCGCTGCCAGTCGATCGCCACGCAGCATTCGGCGAATGGCCGGATCGCGAAGCTGGCGTCCTCCGGGATGAGGTAGTCGGTGCCCTCGAAGCGCTGCCCGTGGCCGCTGAGCACGACGAGCAGCACGTCGTCGCGCCGCGCCTCGCGCAGGAAGCCGCCGACGCGGGCGTTCACCGTCGTGCGGATGATGCCGCGCGGCGCCTCCAGGACCTCCACGGACGCGAAACCCCGTGCGATCAGGGCGGCGTGAAGCTGCCGCAGGTCCTCCGGCACGAAGGGGAGATCGCCGATCGCCGGGTCGTCGTAACTGCTCGCCCCGATCAGCAGCGCACGGTACGCCACGCCCGCCGCCGCGTCACGGGCGCCGGAAGGTCAGGGTGAGGGCGCGACTGCCGCCCACCTGGCCCGTTCCGATGAGCTGCACCCCGCCGCTCGCCGTGACCTGGAAGGAGAGCTGCGCCTCGGCGAGCGGCAGGGTGCCGCCCTGGGCGGTGATGTCGGCGAAGACCTGCTGGAGCGCGTCCACGGTGGCGGCGAGGTTGCGCCGCAGCGGCCCGAGCGGCACGGCCCGCAGTTCGGGGTTGCCGCCGAGCAGCCCCATGGTGTCCTCGCCGTCCTCGGCGTCCACCCAGAACGGCAGCGTCGCGCCGTCCCCCGCCGCCGCTTCCTTGCCGCCCACCGCTTCGACGTCCGTCATGCGCCTGCCCCCGCCTTCCGGTCACCGCTGCTTGCGGTGCGTCAACTGTAGGGGCCGGGCCGGTGGTTGACAGGCGGGACGGGGGACGCGGCGGTGCGGGTCTCAGCCCCGCAGCGTCGTGGTCGCGGCCCGCAGGAGCGGCAGCAGACTCGCGCGCTGCTCGGCGGTCCAGCCGGTGAAGCGTCCGGCCAGCGAGGAGTCGACGACCTGCTGGAAGGCGGCGGTCAGCGCCGCGCCGTCGGCCGTGAGATGCACGCGGCTGAGGCGCCGGTCGTGCGGGTCGGGCTCGCGGGTGATCAGGCCGCGGCGTTCGAGGCGGTCGGCCAGGCCCGTGACGTTGGTCTTGTCGCAGTGCAGCAGCCGCGCGAGTTCGCCGAAGGAGGGCTGCATGTGCTGGGCGAAGCACAGGAGTTGGGCCTGCTGCGGGGTCAGGCCCTGGCTGCGGCTGGCGGCGCTGAAGAGGGCGTCGATCTCGCGGAAGAGCCCGATCAGGGAGTCGGTGAGGCCGTCGCCCTCCGGCGGTGGCGTCGGTTGTGCGTCGTGAGCCATGCGGACAGCGTACCGGTGAATGGTTGACACCCTCGACTAAATGGTTGATGCTCTCGACTGTCCAGATCATCATGCATATCCGGCTCACGGCCGACGACGGGGAGAGCGCACATGGCCACACACGAGGAGCGGGTCGCGATCGTGACCGGCGGGTCACGCGGCATCGGGCGGGCCGTCGCCGGGCGGCTGGCCCGCGACGGCCTCCGGGTCGTCATCGGCTCGCGCGGCGCGGCGGACGCGGAGAAGGCGGTCGCACGGATCGCGGAGAGCGGCGGGCAGGCCCTCGCCGTACCCGCCGACGTCACCGAACCCGGCGCGGCGGCACGGCTGTTCGACGAGGCGGAGGCGGCGTACGGGAGGGTCGACGTGTGGGTGAACAACGCGGCACCGGCGACCGTGGGCCCGCTCGCGCACGCCACCGACGACGACTTCGCGCGGTATTTCACCGCCGCCGCGTACGGGACCTTCACCGCCCTGCGGGAGGCCGCGCGCCGGATACGCGACGGCGGGCGGATCGTGCTGGTGTCGTCGGCGCTGGCCGTCGCGCCGCTGCCCGGCGCGGCGCTGCTGGCGGCGGCCAAGGCGGCGGGCGACCAGCTGGGGCGCACGCTGGCGTGGGAGCTGGGCCCGCGGGCGGTGACGGTCAACAGCGTCCTCCCCGGCCTGACCCGTACGGACGTACTGGCCACCGTGCCGCCGCCGGTCGTCGAGGACGCGGTGCGCCGCACGCCGCTCGGGCGGCTCGGCGAGCCGGACGACATCGCGGGCGTCGTCGGCTTCCTGGTCTCGGACGCGGGCCGCTGGGTCACCGCCCAGACGCTGCACGCCGCGGGCGGCATGATCTGAGACGCGCGCGGCGGCGGGTGCGCGGGGGAGCGCACTGGTGCACGGGCGAGGGGGAAATCGTGGAGTACGGGACCTGAACGCGGGACTTCCGCCAGGATGTCCGGGTGATTTCCCTGACCTCCTCCCTCACCGATCCGGGGCCGCTCGACGGGGAGCGGCTGTACTGGGACTGGTACCAGCGGCTCGGGCCCGGTGCCGAGGTGCTCGGCGATGTCCGCGGGGCCACCGTCGCCGACCTCGGGGCCGGGACGGGCGAGCGTGCCGCGTACGTCGCCGCCGTGCTGGGCGCGGACCAGGTCGCCGCGATCGACACCTCGGCCACCCGCGTCACCCTCGGGCGCGAACGGTACGGCCACGTAGCGGAGTTGGACTTCGTGCACGGCGACGCGGCCACCTATCTGGCCGCCGCCGCGGGCAGCATCGACGTGGCCTACTCCTGCTTCGGTGCCGCCGACTTCTCCGACCCGGTGCACCTGCTGCCCGCCGCCGCGAGCGGGCTGCGGCCCGGCGGCACGTTCGTCCTCGCGACGCTCGCGCACCACGAGGACGGCGCGCCGCCCGCGTCCGAACTGCGGCCCTCCGAGGTGTCGGTGCGCTCCTCCAGCGGCAGCCTGTCGACCAAGCGGCGCTGGGTGCTGGAGGCCGCCGTGTGGGAGAAGCTGCTGGTGGACGCGGGCTTCACCGACATCACCACCGAGGTGCTGCGCGACCCGGGCGGCGGCGACCGCCGGCCGCCCGTCGCCACGACCCTCATCCGTGCGGTGCGCGCGCGGAGTTGAAGCGCCCCGGGCCGAGGTCTCAGGACTCCAGGAGTTCCAGCTCGGTCGTGAGGTTGCGGCGCGCCGTGCGCTCCCAGTGCTCGCGGCCGTACGGGGTGCGGAACAGGTGCGGCAGGCCGAGGAGTTGGCGCAGGACGTCGGCCCGCCCGGCGCGGAAGTCCGGGTCGGGCACGAAGCCGTACTCGGCGCGGACGGCGGCGGCGTAGGCGGCGTACGCGGCCGGTTGGCCCGCGAGGACGGCCAGGTCGGCGTCGCAGAGCACCTCGCCGTCGGCGTCGCCGGGCGCGGGGTCGTGCGTCACGGTCAGCCGCACGAGCCGTACGACCTGCGCGACGCGCTCCGCGCCGACCCCTGCCTCGGTGAGCGCGCGGCGCGCGAGATCGGCGCTGCGCTCCTCGTTCTCGCTGCGGTCGGGACGGTAGACGGCGTCGTGGAACCACGCGGCCAGCGCCACGGTGTCCGGGTCCTCCGCGTAACCGGTCAGCTCGGTCGCCCGCGCGAGCACCTCCGCGAGGTGGTCGACCGTGTGGTAGCGGCGCTGCGGCTCGCCCCAGCGGTCCAGCAGCTCCTGCCCGTACGGCCCGGGGTCGGGCGCCTGCTCGCCCGCCCCGCCGTGCTCGCTCTCCTGGCAGCGGCGCAGCAGCTGGTTCCACTCGGCGAGCAGGGCGTCGTACCGCGGGTGGGCAACGGAGCTGGTGTGAGGCATGCGGGCCATTGTGGCGGAAGCACACGCGCGGGGTGGTCGCGGGTCCGCCGCACCGCGGTCCGCGCTGTCGCGGACGCCCGCCCCGCCGGGCGCTCACGGTGTCGGCCCGCGCCCCAGCCGCGCACCGCCAGGGCCGGCGCGGCGGCGCGGAAGATCACCGGAAAGAGGGCCGCGGCCGGGCGGTGCGGGCCCGTGTCCCGGCGCGGGGCAGCCCGGAGCAGCGCCCGTGGACCAGCAGGTTCTCCCGGGCGGCCGGCGCGGTGTGTCCAGCGTGCCGTCCCGCGGTACGGACCCGGGCCGTGCGCGGATCGCAGACCTTCCACCTCCGGGTCCTCCCCGGCACGCGCAGCGTGCCGCCCGACACCGGGGAGACGGCGGCGATCATGCGCATCGCCGTCGGCTTCCCGGCCCCGTTCGGCCCCGGGGACCCGAAGGCAATTCCGGGAAGTCCGCCCCGCCGGGGACAGCCAGGGGTGCGTGGGGCACCTCCCGTCGGGGCCCGGGGGAGAACAGCGTGACCGGCCTCGACGGCGAGAAGGTCCCGCCACGGACCGCAAGAGGCACCCCGGCGGACGCGAGTCGGCTCCGGGGCAAAAACGTATTCGCCTCCCCCGCGCCGGAGGCGTAGGATCGCCGGTCTTGCCGCCTCCCGGACGGGAGCGCCGCCGCCCGGACGGAAACCGGCCGGCCTCCTCACGTACCCGCCCCGACCGCCGGAGGCACCCGTGCCCTCGCACGCCCAGAGCCAGGACCACAGCAGCCCCACCCCCGCCGGCGCCCCCGCGGGAAGCGACCCGCTGCGCCGTGAGCGCGACCACCTCGCCGACTCGCGCGCCGCGCTGCGGGCGATGCGCGCGGACGTCGAGGCGATGGACATCAGCGACGTCAGCGGCAACTGGGTGGACGCCAAGGTGCTGGCCGCCGCGCACGCGGCCCGCATCGTCGCGCTCGCCGACCTCGCCGACACCCCCCTCTTCTTCGGCCGGCTCGACTACGGCCACGCGCCGGGCGCGGAAGCGGCCGAGGGCGCGGAGGGCGAGAGCTTCTACATCGGGCGGCGGCACGTCCACGACGCGGTCGGCGACCCGATGGTGATCGACTGGCGCGCACCGGTCTCCCAGCCCTTCTACCGCGCCTCGCGCGCCGAGCCGATGGACGTCCGGCTGCGCCGCCGGTTCGGTTACACCGGCGGGGAGCTGACCGCGTACGAGGACGAGCACCTCACCGACCCCGGCGAGGCGGACACCGCGAGCAAGCTGCTCCAGACCGAGATCGAGCGGCCGCGTGTCGGCCCGATGCGCGACATCGTCGCGACGATCCAGCCGGAGCAGGACGAGATCGTGCGCGCCGGGGTCACCGGCACGGTGTGCGTGCAGGGGGCGCCGGGTACCGGCAAGACGGCCGTGGGCCTGCACCGCGTCGCGTACCTGCTCTACGCGCACCGGGAGCGCCTCGCCCGCGCGGGCACGCTGGTGATCGGCCCGAACGCGTCCTTCCTGCGCTACATCGAGCAGGTGCTCCCGGCGCTGGGCGAACTCCACGTCAAGCAGGCCACGGTGGACTCGCTGGTCGCCCATGTGCCGGTGCGCGGCGCGGACTCGGCGGAGGCCGCCCGCCTCAAGGGGGACGCCCGGATGGCGGAGGTGCTGCGGCGCGCGGTGCGTTCGGGGATCCGGATGCCGCGGGAGCCGGTCGTGGTCGTCCGCGGCTCCCGCCGCTGGCGCGTGCCCGTGTACGAACTGGAGGAGATCGTCCGCGAGCTGGCCGGGCGCGACATCCGCTACGGAGCCGCGCACGACGCGCTGCCGCAGCGCATCGCGCACGCCGTGCTCGTCCAGATGGAGCGTGCCGGGGAGGCCCCCGACGACCGCGTGCAGGACGCGGTGGCCCGCAACTCCGCGGTCAAGGCGGCCGTCAAGGAGTGCTGGCCGCCGGTGGACCCGGCGAAGCTGGTGCTGCGGCTGCTGTCCGACGCGGAGTTCCTCGCCCGGGCGGCCGACGGCATCCTCGACCCGGAGGAGCAGCGGACCGTCCTGTGGGCCAAGCCCGCGCGCGGGCTCGCGTCGGCGAAGTGGTCGGCGGCCGACGCCGTGCTCGTCGACGAGGCGCGGGACCTGGTGCAGCGCACGCCGTCGCTCGGGCACGTGGTGCTGGACGAGGCGCAGGATCTCTCACCGATGCAGTACCGCGCGGTGGGCCGGCGCTGCTCGACCGGCTCCGCGACCGTGCTCGGCGACATCGCGCAGGGCACCACCCCCTGGGCGACGGCCAGTTGGGCGGAGGCGCTGCGGCACTTCGGCAAACCCGAGGCCAGGATCGAGGAGTTGACGCGCGGCTTCCGCGTGCCGCGCGAGGTCATCGGCTACGCGTCCCGGCTGCTGCCGCAGATCGCGCCGGACCTCGCCCCGGCGACGTCCGTCCGCGAGGCGGGCGGCGACTTCGCCGTACGGGCGGTGGCGGAGGGGGAGTTGGAGACGGCGGTGCTCGCCGCGTGCGGGACGGCGCTGGAGCACGAGGGCTCCGTCGGCCTGATCGCCGCGGACCCCGGCATCCCGGCCCTCGCCGCCGCGCTCACCGCGGCCGGACTGCCCTTCCTCGCCCCGGGGGACGAGACCTCGGCGGACGCCCGCCTCACCCTCGTCCCGGCGTCCCTCGCGAAGGGCCTCGAATACGACTACGTCGTCCTCGCCGAACCTGCCGCCGTCGTCGCCGCCGAGCCCGACCCGCGCACCGGCCTGCGCCGCCTGTACGTGGCGCTGACCCGCGCGGTGTCCGGTCTCACGGTCCTCCACGCGGAGCCCCTGCCGGCGGCGCTGGCGTCCTGAACGCGGGTGCGGCGGCGGGTGGTTCGGCCGGCGCCGACGGGTGGTTCGGCCCGCGCGGCGGGTGGTTCGGCCGGCGGCGGCGGGCCGGTTCAGCCCGCGCGGCGGGCGCTTCAGCCCACGGCGACGGGGGCGTCCAGCACCTCGCGCCAGGTCCGGACGGCGGACGGGTCGACCGCGCCGGACCACCCGCCGGCCCGTACCGCACCGCCGACGTGGAAGCCGTCGAGGCCCGCCGCGCGCAGTTCGGGGACGTGCTCCAGCAGCAGCCCGCCGCCCACCAGGAGCCGCGGCTCGTAGCCGGGCTCGCCGCCGCGCGCGGCCTCGGCGCACAGCACGTCCATCCCGTCGCCGACGCCCTTCGCGGACCCGGCCGTCAGGTACGTGTCGAGGCCGGGCAGCCCCGCGAGCTGCAGCCGTACGGCGTCGCGGTCGGCGGCCCGGTCGATCGCCCGGTGGAAGGTCCAGCGGCACCCGTCGAGCACGTCGACCAGCGCGTGCACGGCCTCCAGGTCCGCGGCCCCGCTCCCGTCGAGGAAGCCGAGCACGAACTCCTCGGCGCCCTCCGCCCGCAGCCCCTGCGCCGCTTCGCACAGCTCGTCCAGCTGCCGGGTCCCGCCCGCGCTGAACCCGTCCGTGAGCCGCAGCATCACCCGCAGCGGGATGTCGACGGCGGCGCGAATCGCCCCGAACGTCTCCCGTGACGGGGTCAGGCCGTCGGCGGCCATGTCCGTGACCAGTTCGAGCCGGTCGGCGCCGCCGGCCTGTGCCGAAACGGCGTCATCGGGTCCGAGGGCGATTACCTCGAAGATTGGTCTAGACATATGACCAAGGTTGCCACATGCCCCCGCCCCACGCGACCCCCGGGTCCCCCGTGGCGCCGAGGGGCAACGCCCGGAGGAGCGGGAGAACTGCGCGAGCCACCACGACAGTGGGACAGCCGCGGTACCCACCGCAAGGGGCGGCCCGGAGCACGAAGGAGCGCGCGCGGGCACTTCCCGGGGGGAGCTCGGGGGAGTACCGCGTGACGGGCTCGCACCGGCGGAAGATCGCGCGTGACGGCGCGAGCCCCGGCCCGTCGCGCAACGGCAGCCGCACGCGGGGTGCGGGGGACTTCGTGAAGAGCTTGCACGCACCGCGCCTCCCGCGATCAACTGATCGCCGAACGCGCCCCGAACCGGAAAGGTCCGCATGGAGTTCCTGGGGGAGCCGGGCCGACCCGCGCAAACGGGTCCGTACCGGCCGGTCGCCGCCATCGGCCAAGGCGGCATGGGCCGCGTCCTGCTCGCCGTCTCGCCGGACGGCCGCCTGGTCGCGGTCAAGCTCGTGCACGAGCAACTCGTGCACGAGCCCGGCTTCCGCGACCGCTTCCGCCGCGAGGTGACCGCGTCCCGCCGGGTGTCGGGCGCGTACACCGCCGCCGTCCTGGACGCGGACGCCGACGCCCCCACCCCGTGGCTTGCCTCCGTTTTCGTGCCGGGCCCCGCGCTGCGGGAGGTCGTCGAGCGCGCGGGCCCGCTGCCGCCGCCCGCGGCCGTACGGCTGGCGGCGGGCCTCGCGGCGGCGCTCGGCGAGGTCCACCGGGCGGGGCTGATCCACCGCGACCTGAAACCGTCCAACGTGCTGCTGGCCGCGGACGGCCCGCGCGTCATCGACTTCGGCATCGCGCGGGCGACGGACAGCGAGGGCGGCACCGAGATCACCCGCACCGGCATGGTGGTCGGCTCGCCCGCCTTCATGTCGCCGGAGCAGGCCGAGGGACGCGCCCTCACCCCGGCAGCCGACGTCTTCTCACTCGGCTCGGTCGTGGCGTACGCCTGCACGGGGCGCAGCCCGTTCACGGGTACGTCCGCGCTGCTCACGCTCTACGACGTGGTGCACGGCGAGCCCGAACTCAGCGGACTGCCGGAGGAGTTGCGCGGCCTGGTGCGGGACTGCCTCGCCAAGGACCCGGCCGCCAGGCCCGCCCCGGCGGAGATCCTGGCCCGCGTCGGCCACGTCCCGCCCGCCACCCGCCCCTGGCCGGCGGCCGTGCACGAGCTGATCGGCGCGCAGGAGGCGGAGATCGAGCGGGCGCTCGGCGGTACGGAGCCGGGCCCGGCGGGGGAGGCGGGGGGAGTACCGGCCCCCGACGTGGCGGGCCTGCCGACGCAGACCGCCGCCCCGGCCGTACCGCCGCGCGTACCGCCGGAGCCGCCCGTACCGCCTGCCGCATCCGCATCCGCATCCGTGCCCGGGTCCGTACCGCCCGCCGAAGGACCGCCCGCCGAGGTACCGGCGGACGCAGCGGAGGACGTACCGGCTGACGGAGCCGCAAACGCACCGGCGGACGGAGCCGCCGGGCGGGGCCCGAGCCGGCGGGCGCTCGTGCTCGGCGCCCTGGGTGTCGCCGGCATCGGCGCCGCCGTGGGCGTCCCGCTCGCGCTGAACGGCGGTTCCGGCGGCGGCGACGGCAAGGCCTCCGGCGCACCGCCGACCCGGACCGCGTCCCGGCCCCCGTCACCGTCTCCGTCGACCGCGCCGCCCTCGACGGCGGCGAGCCCGACGCCGACCGCGCCGCCGTCCCCGCTGCCGGCGGGGGAGGAGACGGCGGCGTACGTCCTGTCCGAGAAGACGTCGATGCTGACCGCCGCCGAGATCAGCCGGGACGGCAGGCTCGTCGCGGTGGGGGACATGGACGGCGGCGTGGTGCTGCGCCGGGTGCCCAGCCTGCAGATCGATACGGTCCTCGCGCAGCCGGTCGACGGCTCGGTCTTCAACAGCACCGGCGACGTCGCGTTCAGCCCCGACGGCAAGCTGCTCGCGAGCGTCAACGAGAACGCGGCGGTCACCCTGTGGGATGTCGCGTCCCGCAAGAGTGTCGCCACACTGCACGGCGACCCGGGCCAGCGGCGGGCGGCGTCCACGTACGCCCTGGTCTTCAGCCGGGACGGCAAATCCCTGGCGCTGGGCGCCACCCGCACGATCACGGTGTGGGACGTCGCCTCCCGGCGCAGGACCGCCAAGGTGGCGTGGCCGCAGGACAGCGAGGCGGAGTACGAGGCGGAGAGCGATCTCCAGGGCATGGCCTTCACGGCGGACGGCCGGACGGTCGTGGCGTCCACGTCGGTCGGCAAGCTGCACTTCTGCGACCTGCGCGGGCAGCGGATCGCCGCCACCGTACGCGGCCCGCGCGAGGGCCTGTCGGACCTGGCGGTGAGCCCGAACGGCAAGATCCTGGCGGTGGGCGCGTACGGCGAGGTACGGCTGTGGCGCCCCGACACCCGCAAGGCGCTGGAAACCGTGCCGTGCGATCCGTACTGGGTCAGCAGCGTCGCTTTCAGCCGCGACGGCAAGTACCTGGCCGTCGCGCAGATCGGCGGCTCGGCGCAGGTGCTCGCGACGGCGGACTGGAGCCTCGTCCACGCCTTCGACAGCACGACGGACGGGGCGACCGACACGCTGAGCGCCGCGATGACCGACTCCACGGCTCCCGACAGCGTGTCCTTCAGCCCGCGCGCCGACTACCTGGCGGAGCCGCTGGACTACTGCCTGGCGCTGTGGAAGCTCGACTGAGACCGTCCGCCTCCGACCGGGGGCGGACGGTCTCGGGGTGACCCTGATATCCGGGTAGGGGGTGCGGGTCCACCCGGGGGATGATCACCGGGCGAGAGAATTACATCCCCAGCCCGACGTGGGGCGAATGCCGGATTTCGTACCGTGGGGACATGGCCTCCTCGACGCTCACCCCAGCCCCCGCGCCGCAGCTCGCGCACGGTGCGACCATGCCCGACTCCCGCCCCGACCACCCCCGCCACCGCCTGGGCGACGCCCTGCGCGCGATACGCGTGTACGCCGTCGCGGCGGTGGAGGTGGTGGTGCTCGGCACCGGCGGCAAGCGCTGAGCCCCGCAGGCCCTGGACGCTCTCAGACGTCCTCGCCCGCGCCCGTGAGCAGGTCGTCCGCGTCGACGATCCGGTAGGCGTAGCCCTGCTCGGCCAGGAAGCGCTGGCGGTGGGCCGCGAAGTCCTGGTCGATGGTGTCCCGCGCCACGACCGAGTAGAAGCGGGCCTCGTGACCGTCCGCCTTGGGCCGCAGCACCCGTCCCAGCCGCTGCGCCTCCTCCTGGCGGGAGCCGAAGGTACCGGAGACCTGGATGGCGACCGTCGCCTCGGGCAGGTCGATGGAGAAGTTGGCCACCTTCGACACGACCAGCACCGACAGCTCGCCCTGCCGGAAGGCCTCGAAGAGCTTCTCGCGCTGCGCGTTCGACGTCTCACCCTTGATCACCGGGGCGCCCAGGTGCTCGCCCAGTTCGTCGAGCTGGTCGATGTACTGCCCGATGACCAGGGTCTGCTGGCCGGCGTGCTTGCGCACCAGCGCCTCGGTGACCTTGCGCTTGGTCGCCGTCGTCGCGCAGTAGCGGTATTTCTCCTCGGCCTCGGCGGTGGCATAGGCCAGCCGTTCCGCATCGGTGAGGTTGACCCGCACCTCGACACAGTCGGCGGGCGCGATGTAGCCCTGCGCCTCGATCTCCTTCCAGGGGGCGTCGAAGCGCTTGGGGCCGATGAGCGAGAAGACGTCAGACTCGCGGCCGTCCTCCCGGACGAGTGTCGCGGTCAGCCCGAGGCGGCGGCGCGCCTGGAGGTCGGCGGTGAACTTGAAGACCGGAGCAGGAAGGAGATGGACCTCGTCGTAGATGATCAGACCCCAGTCCCGGGAGTCGAAGAGCTCCAGGTGCGGGTAGATGCCCTTCCGCTTGGTCGTCAGGACCTGGTAGGTCGCGATGGTGACGGGCCGGATCTCCTTGCGCGTACCGCTGTACTCGCCGATCTCGTCCTCGGTGAGCGAGGTGCGCCGGATCAGCTCGTGTTTCCACTGCCGCGCCGACACGGTGTTGGTGACCAGAATCAGGGTGGTCGCCTTCGCCTCGGCCATCGCGCCCGCGCCGACCAGCGTCTTGCCCGCGCCGCACGGCAGCACGACCACGCCCGAGCCGCCGTGCCAGAAGCCCTCCACGGCCTGCTTCTGGTAGGGCCGCAGCCCCCAGCCCTCCTCGTCGAGGTGGATCGGGTGCGCCTCGCCGTCCACGTATCCGGCGAAGTCCTCGGCCGGCCAGCCCAGCTTGAGCAGCACCTGCTTGATCTGGCCGCGCTCGGAGGGGTGGACGAGCACGGTGTCCTCGTCGATCCGCGCGCCGACGAGCGGCTGGACGCGCTTGGACCGGAGGATCTCCTCCAGGACGGGGCGGTCGGTGGTGGTCAGCACGAGCCCGTGCGCGGGGTGCTTGCTGAGCCGCAGCCGCCCGTAGCGGTCCATCGTCTCGGCGACATCGACGAGCAGGGCGTGCGGCACGGGGTAGCGGCTGTACTCGACCAGCGCGTCCACCACCTGCTCGGCGTCGTGCCCGGCGGCCCGGGCGTTCCACAGGCCGAGCGGGGTGAGCCGGTAGGTGTGGATGTGCTCGGGCGCTCGCTCCAGCTCGGCGAAGGGGGCGATGGCCCGCCGGCAGGCGTCGGCCAGCTCGTGGTCGACCTCCAGCAGGAGGGTCTTGTCGCTCTGGACGATCAGGCAGGACACGCGGGTACCTCCGGGCTGCCGGGATGGGGCGAACGAAAAATTGTACGCCGGACGGGCGCAACGACAGGGTGTCCGCGGTCACCCCGCGGACGGGGAGGGGGTGAGGGGCGGTGAGCGGGGGTCGGCGCGGGGGGTGAGGGCGGGGGAGTGACGGTCCGTGCAGGGCCTGGAACGGGAGCCGGGGTGGGGCCCGGGATGGGGTCTGAGCGCCATCCGTGCGAATCTGTGGCGTCCTTACTCGTGCCTTACCTCCGTATTTTTCCTATTTGATGTTTTCTGCGGTCATGGATCACCAGCAGACGCATCCTCCCGCCGAGCCGCGCCGGCGTAGGACGTTCCGCGCGGTCGCGGCCTCCTCGGCTGTCGTCGTCGCGGGAGTCATCGCCGCGGCCGGCCTGCTGCTCCCCGCCTCCGCTTCCGCCTCAGGCGGGGACCCGACGGGCGACGGGTTGCCGTCCGCCAGTCACGGCCCCACGCAGCCCACCGACGACTGGCCCGGCCCCCCCGACACGCACGGGCCCACCCAGCAGCCCACGACGGACCACCCGAGTCAGCCGGACACGGGGTGGCCCAGCCAGCAGCCCACGACGGATCACCCGAGTCAGCCGGACACGGGGTGGCCGCAGCCCAGCACGTCCAGCTGCCCGCCCACCCACCACCCTGTCTCTTATACACATCTCCGAGCCCACGAGACAGGCAGAAATCTCGTATGCCGTCTTC
>NZ_JOHY01000045.1 GCF_000721495.1 Streptomyces sp. NRRL F-5123 | reverse complement strand
AACGGCAACACCAACCAGTCCCAGGGCACCTTCTACGAGGGCGCCGTCGTCGCCGGCTACCCCACCGACGCCACCGACAACGCCGTCCAGGCCAACATCGCCGCGACGGGATACGGGGCCACCACCGCCCCGGGCAACACCGTCACGGTCACCAACCCCGGGGCACAGAGCGCCACCGTGGGCACGGCGGTCACCGCGCTGCAGGTCCAGGCCGCCGACTCCGCCTCCGGTCAGACGCTCTCCTTCGCCGCCGCCGGCCTTCCCCCCGGTCTCTCGATCAGCTCCACCGGCCGGATCACCGGAACGCCCACCGCGGCCGGCAGCTACGCCGTCACGGTCACCGCCACCGACGCCACAGGGGCCAAGGGCACGGCGTCCTTCACCTGGACCGTCACCGGTGGCGGTTCCACGGGCGGCACATGCCATGTCACGTACACCACGACCAGCGAATGGGCAGGCGGATTCACCGCCGACGTCACCGTCGGCAACACGAGCGGCACCCCGGTGAACGGCTGGTCGGTCACCTTCTCCTTCCCCGACAGCCAGAAGGTCGCCAACGGCTGGAACGCCACCGTCACGCAGTCGGGCGCCGTGGTCACCGCCACCAACATGAGCTACAACGGCACGATCCCCTCGGGCGGTACCGCGTCCTTCGGGTTCCAGGGCACGTACGCCTCCAGCAACCCTTCGCCGACCGCCTTCGCCCTCAACGGCACCGCCTGCACCTGATCCACTGCCCCACGCCGGGCGGGGACACGTCGCGCACTCACCGCCCGGCAGCCGGTGGTGCGGCAGGAGGGGTCTGCGGGCGCCGCTGTTGCGCGCCGACGTCGCGTTGCCCACCGGCGCACCGCCGAGCGACGGCTCGGCCCTGCTGCTCGTCGACTTCGCGAGCGCCGCCCGCACGGGAGCACCGCAGGCCTGACAGATGCCTTCCCGCCGGGGGCGACCTCGGCGGGCGACACGATGTTGCCGGGAAAATCCGCCTGCCGGTGCATGCGTTGGCCTACGTTTGTCAGCATGACCGGCAGCACGGACAACCAGCGGGCCGCGCGGAGTGCCGACGCTTCCCGCGCCTCGATCCTGGCCGCGGCGCGCGAGCGGTTCGCGGCGGACGGGTACGAGAAGGCCACCATCCGGGCCATCGCGCGTGACGCGAAGATCGACCCGTCGATGGTGATGCGCTACTACGGCAGCAAGGCAGGCCTGTTCGCCGACGCCGTCGCGATCGACCCGGGCCTGCCCGGCGTGCCCGTCGAGCCGCGTGCGGAGATCGGCCGCACGCTGGCGCGCCACTTCCTCGCCCTGTGGGAGGAGAACGGGGACCTCACCGCGCTGATCCGGGTCGGAGCCGCCGACCCGGCCGCCGCCGAGCACATGCAGCGGGTGCTGCGAGACCAGCTGATCCCGCTGGCGCGAAGGGTGTGCCCCGATCCGGAGCAGGCGCCGGCCCGGGCAGCGCTGTGCGCCTCGACCGTGCTGGGACTCGCGCTGACGCGGTACGTGCTGCGCTTCCCGGCGAGCGTGGCGCTCACCCGCGAGGAGATCGTGGACTGGCTCGGTCCGACGATCCAGCGGTATCTCACCGCGCCGACGCCCTGAAGAACGCGCCGAGGGCATGCGCCGGCGACTCCGTCTTCGTGAGAGGCCTCGAAGCCGTTCGGGCCGCGGACAGGCTCGGGACTTTCCCCTTCTTCCGCGTACCTGGAGACTCGGGCGTGTGGTTCGAGGGGAAGCGCGCGGCAGCAAGCGGTTGGCGGCGGTTGCCTGTTCGGACGGGAGTGCACAGTGAAGCGGTCGCAGCGTGTTGCTGTCATCGGAGTGGGCGTTCTCGGAGCCGGCGTGGGCTGGAACCTGTCCCGGCAGGGCGCCGAAGTGGTCTTCATCGACGCCGGACGACCCGGTGAGGGCGTCACCGACTGGTCCTTCTCCTGGGTCAACGCGAGCAACAAGACGGTGCGCAGGTCCTACTTCGACCTGAACGTCGCCGGTATGGCGGCCCACCGTGAGCTGGCCGGGGTCATCGGGCCCGACTCATGGTGGTATCCCAGTGGCCACCTGCGCTGGGCGGATGATCCCGCGGCGGAGACGAAGCTCCTGGAGTCCGCTGAGCTGCTGGCCGCCTGGGACTACCGGGTCGAGGTGCGTACGGGGGCCGAGGTGCGCCGGCTCGAGCCGGCTCTCGCGCTGCCCGGCGAGGTCCCGGTCCTCTTCTGTCCCGACGAAGCGTGGGTGCACGGACGGCACCTCGTGGGCCGCCTGCTCGCTCAGGCGGTCGCGTGCGGCGCCGAGCTTCGGTCCGGCACCGCGGTCCGCGGCATCGGCACGGGTACCGACGGGAGCATCCGCACGCTGGCGCTGTCCGACGGAAGCTCGCTCGACGTCGACATCGTGGTGAACGCGGCGGGGCCCCGTGCCTCCCATGTCGCCGGGCTCGTCGCACGGCACCTGCCGATGCGCCGCGAGCCCGGCGCCGTCACCCGGATCAGCTGCGTCCGCGTCCCGGTCGGCCGCGCCATGCACGCACCTCACGTGGAGATCCGCCCGGACGGGGAGGCTTCGGTGGTCCTGCACAGTCGCGAGGTGGACGCGCTCATCGACACAGGCGAAGACCCGGCGGAACTGGCACGGCTGCTCCACGACGCGGCGCGGCGCGTCGTCCCCGACCTGGGCAGCTCTCGCATCGTACGGACCCGGGTCGTCCACCGGCCCATCCCGGCCGACGCATTCCCCTCGGTAGGATCGGTACCGTCGGTGCCGGGCTACTACGAGGCCGTGTCCCACAGCGGCATCACGCTCGGGCCGGTGATCGGCCGGCTGCTCGCTTCGGAGATCCTCAGCGGTCACAGGGACGAGCTGCTGGCGGACTTCCGCCCGGAGCGGTTCCCCTCGTGACGGTCGGGGGCGCACCACCGGCGTAGACGCAGTGGGCCCGGCTGCCGACAGAACTGTCCGGCCCCTGGTCGTCCGCCCGGCCCTTGTCCGACCGGCAATATGCACGATGCCGCCCGGACCGCGAAGGTCCACCACAGCGGGCATCCGGTACACGCCAGAATTCACGGAAATGCGAATGATCGCGACCATTGCACCACAATGGTCAAATGAAGAGAAAAGCTCTTTCTGCCCAGGCCCGCTACACGGCCCGAAGGGCAGGCCATGGCGGAACGTGAGCCGCAGCGCACCGGGGCCACCGAAGCGGAGGGCACCGCCGGCCGGGCGCCGGCAAAGCCTTCGGACCTCCCCCGCGGGACGGCCTGGGAGATCCTCAAGCGCACCTTCGCAGAATACAAGGCCGACAATCTGTCCGATCTCGCCGCCGCCCTCACGTACTACGGGATCCTGGCCGTCTTCCCCGCCCTCCTGGCGCTCGTCTCGATCGTGGGCCTTCTGAGCAAGTCCGCTGCCGCGTCGCTGACGGACAACATCACCAGCACGGCCCCCGGCGCCGTCCGCTCGACACTGACCGGCATCGTCACCCAGGTACAGGCCAGCGGCGACAAAGCCCTCGTCCCGCTGATCGTCGGCACCGGGGTCGCACTGTGGTCGGCATCCGGGTACGTCGCGGCCTTCATGCGAGCCGGCAACGCCGTGTACGACATCGGCGAAGGCCGCCCTGCCTGGAAGACGATTCCCGTTCGACTCGGAATCACGGTCTTCACCGTGACTGTTCTGGCCGCCATCTCGGTGGGCATCGTGTTCACCGGCGACCTGGCCCGCAGGACCGGGCACATCCTGGGTCTCGGCGACACCGCGGTCACCGTATGGAACTACGCCAAGTGGCCTGTCATGGTCGTCCTGTTCGCCCTGGTCGTCGCGGTGCTGCACTGGGCCGCGCCGAACGTCAGGCATCCCTTCGCCTGGATCACCCGCGGCAGCGTGCTCAGCGTCCTCGTCTGGATCGCCGCGTCCGCCCTCTTCGCCGTCTACATCGCCAACTTCTCCAGCTACAACAAGACCTACGGCGCTTTCGCCGGGATCATCGTGTTCCTCGTCTGGCTGTGGATCTCCAACATCGCCCTGCTGCTCGGCCTGGAATACAGCGCCGAGTCCGAACGCGCCCGCGCTCGCCTGGCCGGCCACCCCGCCGACAAGGAGCCCTACGTCGAACCCCGCGACGACCGCAACCTCTGACAGCCGCCGCCCTCTTCTTCGCGCCACTCCTACGGCCGCCTGGCCGGCCGGCCAGGCGGGCTATTCGAGCACGGACACAGCCGTCTTCAACTCGCCGTAGACCTCTCGCGCGTACTCGACGAGGGTCCGCGGCTCCGCCGATGACGTCCACCGGTCGAACGCGCCGTAGAACGCACGCACGCCCAGTTCGGCCGCGAGATCGGCGACGAGTTCCGAGACGCCGCGCGTGCGAAGCGCCTGCGCCATCGCCTCGCAGAGCGCCGCCCGCTTGGAGGCGGAGCGCTCCTGCAGTTCCGCGCTGTTCGCGATGACCGCCCGAAGCCGCCGTCCGATGTCCCGCCGGTCCTCCGTGAACGACGACGCGAGTCCGTCCAGCGCCAGGCCGACCATCTCCAGGGGCGTGCCCGACGCGGGCGCCTCGGCGATCGCCTCGGCCGTGACCCGGCTGTGGATCTCCTGCCCGGCGAACAGCACCTCGCGCTTGTCGGTGAAGTGCCGGAAAAACGTGGTCTTGGTCAGCCCTCCGGCCCGCTCGGCGATCTCGTTGACCGTTGTCGCCTCGTATCCCTGCTCGGCGAACAGTTCGACCGCGGCGCGGACCAGCCGTTCCCGTGCGTTCGGTTCCCATCGAGCCATGGGGACATCCTAAGTGATGTGACTTGGTAACGTCACCGTGGTACCGTGACGTTACCAAGTCACATCACTTCCCAGGGAGATCCTCGTGCGCGTCTTCGTCACCGGTGCCAGCGGCCACATCGGCTCCGCCGTTGTTCCTGAACTCATCCACGCAGGTCACGACGTCGTCGGCCTCGCACGTTCCGACGAGGCGGCCGCTGCCGTCAGGGCGATGGGCGCCGAGGCCCGCCGCGGCAACCTGACCGACCTCGACGGCCTGCGCGAGGCCGCCCGCAACGCCGACGCGGTCGTCCACCTCGGCTTCCAGCACGAGGGCATCGCCTCCGGTCGTTTCGCCGAGGTCGCCGCACAGGACGAAGAGGTCGTCCACGCGATCTGCGGCGAACTCGTCGACACCGGCAAGGCCTTCCTCGGCATCGGCATGAGTCGCGTCGAGGACCTGGTGAACCACCGGAATCCCCGCGCCAAGGTCGCCCTCGCCATCCACGGGTACACCGAGCACGGCGTGCGCACCGTCCTCGTCGCGGTCCCGAACGTCACGCACAGCGAGCGCGACCGGAACGGGTTCATCCCGCAGTACCTCCGGATCGCCCGGGAAACCGGCGTCGCCGGCTACGTCGGCGACGGCGCCAACACCTGGGCCGCGGGCCACACGCTCGACGTCGCCCGCGTCTGGGCGCTCGCGGTGGACAAGGCCCCGGCCGGCTCGCAGGTCACCGGCGCCACCGAGGCCGGTGTCCCGGTCCGCATCATCGCCGAGTCCGTCGCCCGCCACCTGGGCGTCAAGGCGGTCAGCATGTCGGCGGAGCAGGCAGCCGAGCACTTCAGGGCCTTCCCCTTCATCGGCATCGACGTCAAGATGCCGAACGAGGCGACCCGCGAACTGCTCGGCTGGGAGCCGACCCACCCCACCCTGCTCGCCGACCTCGACGCAGGCTTCTACTTCAGTCGCTGAGCCGCCAGGAGGCCAGGAGCGTGGGTCGGCAGTTTTGACCGTGGCGGTGACGCCCAGGACGCCGATGTCCGAATATCGCCAGCGCCTTTCCCGCTGGATCGTCGCCATGGGCTGATGACCGCAGAAAACACGATGAATTCGAGCCCGATCGCGGAATCGGCGGCTGGGCCGCGCACAGGCGCGCGCGCACGAGGCGGCGCCTTGGCCGTACTGCAGGAGTTCTACGCGGCCGAAGCGGCCTACATTGCCGCCGGAGGTATGGGCAAGGCCAGCTTCGACGGACTCGCCGGGTGCCTCGATCCTGAGGTGGTGATGTACCAGGCACCTGGTTGCCCTACGGGGGCACTTGGCGCGGGCCGCGCGGCATCGAGGAGTTCATGGCCGCGATGAGCGAGGCGTGGCAGTCGCTGGAATTCCTGGAGCAGCGGTTCGTGGTCGACGGAGACGTCGTCGTCGTACTGAACCGCGGCCGCCTGCAGGCCCGCGCCACCGGTCGGACCCTGGACACCTCGGTCATGCAACTGATCACGGTCAAAGACGGACTCATCACCGAGATACACCCGTTCTACTGGGACACCATCGCGGTGGCCGAAGCCTTGCACCCGCAGTAGGAGTTCCCGGTACCAGGCGCTCCGCCGGTGTCTCGCCGCCGCCGTCCGGGCGCGCCGCGCCTGCAGAAGGCGGGCATCGCCGCCGGCGCGCAATGACCTTCTCCCCCCAGCAGAGGGTCCTACGCCGGGGGCCACGGAACGCTCCTCGTGCGGCGAATCCCGTCAGCGTGCACCGCCTCCGTAGGAATCCGGTCCGTACCGGGGTGGAGCCTGGTGGTCGGGGCCGGCTTCCAGGCCGGGGGTGTGGCCGCTGCGCAGGTAGGTGACGTCCGCCGCGTGCGGTGCGCCGTGCACTTCGTTCAGCCAGGTCTCGGCGAGGTCCTGCTGGGGCCGGGGACGGCCGGGCGGTGGGGAGTACGGCGTCGGGCCTGCCCCCGCGGCCGCGGGGGCGGGTGCGGTGGGGGCGACGGGCACGGTGAGACTGCCGTACCGCTCCATGCGCTGCCACCGCAGGCGGCTTCCCGCGACGGCGGTGGCCACGGACTGGATGACGACCAGGTACATCAACTGCCGGTAGACGAACTGCTGGAGGGGCAGCGTCCACAGCGGCCCGATCCGTTCGCCGTCCAGCCTGAAAGCGTACGCGCTGAGGAGGGCCTGCAGGAGCAGGAAGGCCAGCCACAGGCCGACGATGCGCAGAGGGTCGAGGAAGACCAGGCCGTAGACGGCGAAGATGTCGACGACTGGGGCGACCAGGGGCAGCAGGACCTGGAAGAGCAGCAGATAGAGCAGCCCGCGGCGACCGAGCTTGCCGGCCTGGCCGGCGGAGACCACGGCGCGGCGGTGCTTCCACATCGCCTGGAGCGTGCCGTAGCACCAGCGGTAGCGCTGCCGCCACAGGGCGCCGAGCGATGCCGGCGCCTCGGTCCAGGCGATCGCGTCCTCCTCGTAGACCACGCGCCAGCCCTCGCGGCACAGTGCCATGGTCAGGTCGGTGTCCTCGGCGAGGGTCTCGTCGCTGACCCCGCCGACCCGGAGCAGCGCGGTGCGCCGGAAGGCGCCCACCGCACCGGGGACGGTCGGCATGCACTGCCCGAGGTCGAAGAGCCGCCGGTCGAGGTTGAAGCCGACGACGTACTCGATGTGCTGCCACCGGCCGAGCAGTCCGCGCCGGTTGACGACCTTGGCATTGCCGGACACCGCGCCGACCCGCGGGTCGGCGAAGGGCTGTATCAGGGTGCGCACCGCGTCCGGCTCGAAGACGGTGTCGCCGTCGACCATGACCAGCAGCTCGAAGGAGGCGGCCGCGATCCCGGCGTTGAGCGCGGCGGGTTTGCCGGCGTTCGCCTGCCGGATGACCCGCACGTAGGGCAGGTGGAGGGACTCGACCAGATCGGCCGTGCCGTCGGTGGAGCCGTCGTCGACGACGACGACCTCAACCGGGTGGTCGGAGGCGAGCAGCGAACGGACCGCGGCCTCGATACCGGCGCTCTCGTTGTAGGCCGGGACGATGACGGTGACCGGCTCGGTGACCGGCGGCCCCCAGGCCTTGCCGCGTCGCCCGGTGTGCCGGCGCGCGGCGATCACCACGGCGGCGGCGCGCAGCACGGCGAGCACGCCGGCGGCGAGGAGCAGCCAGCCCAGGATGCGCAGCGCCCATCCGCTGGCGGCGAGCGTGCCGATCAGGGCGAGTCCGAGCCAGTGGTCGCCGGTGCTCGCCGGGCGCGTGGCCTGGGGCAGGCCGACCGCTTCGGAGACCGTGGCGAAGCGGTAGCCGCGTGCGGTCAGCTGCGGCAGCAGCCGGTCGAGGGCGGCGACGGTCTGGGAGCGGTCGCCGCCGCCGTCGTGCATCAGAAGGATCTGTCCGGCGCTGCCGTGCGGGGTGGCGTTGGCGACGATCGCGTCTGCTCCGGGGCGTTGCCAGTCCTCGCTGTCCTGCGTGCTGAGCACCGTGAGATAGCCGTGCTCGCCGGCCGTCTCGACGGATTCCCAGTCGTGGTCGTTCAGGGCCTCGTTGCTCGACGAGTACGGGGGGCGCAGGAGGTAACTGGTCTGCCCGGTGGCGCCGGCCAGGGCGAGCTGGGCCTCTCGCAGCTCGAGCGAGCGCTGCCAGGCGGGGATGGCGCCGAGGTTGGCGTGGGTGAAGGTGTGGATGCCGATCTGGTTGCCGTCGGCGGCGATCTGCCGCACCAGCGCGGGATGTGCCGCGACCTCGGTGCCGACGACGAAGAACGTGGCGTGCACGTGGTGGCGGCGCAGCACGGCGAGGATCTGCGGGGTCCAGCGGGGGTCGGGGCCGTCGTCGAAGGTGAGGGCGATGGTGCGGGCCCTGGGGCGGGCGGTCCGGGCCGGAGTCGCCGCGCTGTCGATCACCGGGCCGCCGTGGGCAACCGCCGTGGGCACCCGGTTCGCGGGCCCTCCGCCTGAGCCCGCGGCGTCGTCGCCGATGCCGAACATGTGCTGGGTGTAGCCCTGGATGAGGAGCGTGCCGCTCAGCGTGAGGACCAGCACCGTCAGCAGCAGCCAGTGGGTGCGCAGCGGCTTGCTGCGCACCACACCCCGGCGGCCGTGGTGGCCGCCGCGCCCCGCGGGCGCTGCCCGCCGCCGGCTCATCCGCGACCGTGCCCGGTGTGGGTGGGGACGGGGTGGGTGGCGGTGCTCTTGCCGTGGGTCGCGGTGGGTGAGGCGGTGGCGGACGGCTTCGCGGTGGCCGTGGCGGCGCTGCCGGACGCGGACGGGTGCGCCGAGGGTGCGGTGCCGGCTGTGGTACGGGCGGTCGGCTTGCCGGTGGCGGACGCTGCGCCGCCCGCCACCGAGGGCTTGCGGTGCGGTGAGCCGGGTGCGGTGTGCCGGGGCGTCGCCGTGCCCGCGCCGTGGTCGCCCGCGGCAGGCAGCGGCAGGTACGGCGAGTCGACCGAGGGCCCGCCGAAAGCTGTGCTCAGCAGCAGCACGGCGTAGGCGGCGGCGGGGACCGCCAGGAGACATCCAAGCCTTCTGACCCGGCGCTGCCGCCGCCCTGAAGGGTCGAGGAAGACCGGTCGGGCGGCTCCGTGGGAGCCGCCCGACCGGTGCTTCTTCGCACCGGGTGTTCGGCCGGTGGAGGGGTCCTGCACTGTCTCGGGTTGCACAGCCGCGCACCTTACAAGAGGCAACACGCCTTGGCGACGCGACGCATATTTGCGGAAACATCCGTATCGGCACCCTGTTGTGGCATCGGGCGCCCGCGTCACCGGCGGCGCGGGCCACGCCTCGGTCCTGCCGGCGGGCGGACATCGGGAGCGGGATGCCGAACGTGGTGGCGCCGGTACCGACGCCGCCCTCGCAGGAGTTGGGCGGCGCGGTGGTCACGCCGCGGGTGGAGGGGCGCTCGGCGGCGCAGAACGTGTACGCGAGCATGCCGGTGGTGGTGCCCGCGCGCCGGCCGGGGCGGCGGTCCGGGTCCAGGAGCCTGTGGCGTTCGTCACCGACGACGGGAAGTCGGTGCACTCCGGCCGGGCCTGGGAGCCCTCGGCGACGGAGAGGCTGCCGGTGAACTTCGGGGGGCGAGCGACGGGATCGGCTGGCTGTAGTGGGACCTGCCGTCCGGTGCTCCTGCCAGTTCGACCCGGCCTGCCCGTCGAACGTACTCGCGCGGAGGGCGGCCGCCGCCTGCCGCTCGCCGCAGACCGGAGGGGTGTAACGCTTTCGGCGGCCGCTACGTCCCCTGTTCTACGCGCATTCCCGCGCGAAACCGGTGGTCAGGAGGAGGCGGCGTGGGGGCGGATCGGACGGTGGACGCGCCCGCGGGGGCGGTGGAGTCCTGCCCGCGGTTGGCAGCAGGCCTGGTGGCGACGGTGCGCGAGCGCTCCGGGCTCGGGCTCGACTATTCGCCGGGGAGCCTGGCCCTCGTCGACCGCATCATGGACGGCCTGCGCCAGGGGGAATCGCGGGCCGCGGACCTGGCACCCACCCTGATGGCCCTGGGCGCCTACACCGGTGAGGTGCTGGTGCGGGCGGCCGGCGCAGCCTGGGTGGAATTCGATGCCGGCCAGCGCGCTATCTTCGGACAGCCGTTCGGCGTTCGCACGCCGGACGGCCGACTGTGGAACCCCCTGGGCAGAGCGGTCAAACGGTACGAGAACGGTCCGCAGGACAGCTTGCGCCTGTTCTGCCTCGCGGTGGTCGGCAGAACCAGGGGCTGAGTCTGCGGCGCAGGACGAGCAGACAGCTGGCGCCCGCCACCGGCCCGGTGGCCGACGAGCACGACGAGGACTGGTGGCGAGAGCGCGGTTGCCCCGGCAGGACGGGACGGACAACACGGCGTTCGCCGCTGCCCTCGCGCGGGCGCGCGAGGGCGACGAGGCGGCGTTCACCACCGTCTACCGGACGGTCAACCCACGCCTGGTCGGATATCTCCGCGGCCTCGTCGGCCACGACGCCGACGACGTCGCGGCGGAGACCTGGCACGACGTCGTACGCGGGCTGAACGGCTTCCGGGGCGACGGGCCGGCTTTTCGCGCCTGGGCGGCCACGATCGCCCGGAACCGGGCACTGGACCACCTGCGCAAGGCCAATGTCCGCCCCAGGACCACGGAACTCGACGACGCCGTCACGGAACCTTCGGCCGAGCGGGATTCCGAGAGCCTGGCCCTGGAGAACCTTTCGACCGCCCACGCCCTGTCCCTGATCGCAGAGCTCCCCCGCGACCAGGCCGAGGCCGTACTGCTGCGGGTGATGCTCGGCCTCAACGCCCCCATGGCCGCCCAGGTTCTGGGCAAGCAGCCCGGTGCGGTCCGCACCGCCGCCCATCGCGGCCTCAAACGCCTGGCAGAGCACATGCGCCGCACCGGCGGCACCGAGGAGAAGTGACGACGATGACCAGCAACGAGCGTCCGGAGCCACGGGAAGGCGCATTCCCCGGTCGAACCGGTGACCTGGCGGGGAGGCACCGGGCCGGGCCGGAAGGGCAACCCGGCTGGCTCGACGCCGGCACGGCGGAACGGCTGCTGGACGGGGATCCGGACCTGCCCCACGACGATCCCCGGGTGGCCGATCTCGCCCGGCTGCTGTCGAAGGCCGCGCGGGGAGCCGACTCCCGGCCCGGGAACGCGGACGACGAGCGGCTCGTGCTCCAGGCCTTCCGCGGCTCGCGGCAAGCGGGACGGACACCGGCCGGCCCGGAGCGCCGGCGTACACCGTGGCGGCGCGTGTCACGCCCGACGAGAGCGCTGGTGGGGGGCCTCGCCGCGGCGTCGGTACTCGGCGGGGTGGCGATCGCCGCACAGACCGGGACGCTGCCGCACCCGTTCCGCTCCGGAGAGGCCACGCCCGTGCAGAGCCCTGCGCCGGCCCCGCCGGCACCCGCGGCCGGCACCCCGAGTGCTCCTGGCACCGGCCGACCCACCACCTCGCCGGACCGGGCAACAGCGCCTGCTGCCCCCACCGGTCCCTCCGCGCACCCTTCCGCTCCCGGGGCGAGCACCCCCGCACCGCCGAGCCTCAAAGGGTTGTGTGCCTCCTACGCGCGGGCCTCCGAGCGCGGCGAGCACCTGGACTCCGCGGCGCAGCGCCGCCTGGAGACCGCCGCGGGCAGCCCTGCCGAGGTTGCCCCGTACTGCGCACGGCTGACCGGCGGCCAGCCTTCCGGTCACGGCGGGGCGGGATCCGCGAGACCGTCGGCAGATCCTGCGGCCGTCACGCCGCAAACCCCCGCGCCTCACGCCTCCCGGCGCCCGACGCCTGCCGTCGTGACCGGCCACGCGAAAGGCCACGGGCGGGCCTGACCGCGGAACCGGGCCGGAAGGGAGACCCCCCTTCCGGCCCGGCGTTGCGATGTGCCGCCGGTCAGAAGGCGCCGATGCCGTTCGGCGTGCCGAGCCCGGTGGGGCCGTCCCAGCCGGTGCGGGCGGTGCACCACTGCGAGGTGGTGCAGCTGCCGTTGCTGCCGGAGGTGACGTCGTACAGCGAGGTCGAGTGCGTGTACGGGTAGTTGTTGTCGATCGAGCCGGTGTTGCCGGCCAGTGCGTAGACCGACGCGATGATCGGGGACGACACGCTGGTGCCGCCGAAGACCATCCAGCCGGAGTAGCCCTGGTAGGCGGTGCTGTCGTAGACCGCCACGCCGGTGGAGGGGTTGGCGACCGCTGAGACGTCGGCCTCTGCGCGCTTGGAGCAGCCGGTCGCGAAGGACGCGGCGCCGGTCAGCGCGGTGTTGTACGCGGAGCAGCCGCTGCCGGCGCCGCTCCACGCGGTCTCGGTCCAGCCGCGCGCGTTGGACGAGGTGCTGAGCGACGTGCCGCCGACGGCGGTGACGTAGTGCGAGGACGCCGGGTAGCTCGCGCCGTAGCCGGAGTCACCGGAACTGGCGGTCACGGCGATGCCCGGGTGGTTGTAGTACGAGCCGTAGCTCGCGTCGGAGGCGTCGGAGCCGCCGTAGCTGTTGCTGATGGCGACGACGCCCGCGGTGGCCGCCGCGCGGTTCACCGCGGCGCCCAGGTTGGCGAAGGACGAGGTCTTGGCCTCCACCAGCAGGATGTGGCAGTTGGGGCATATCGCCGAGACCATGTCGATGTCGAGTGAGATCTCCTGCGCCCAGCCGCCGTCCTTCTTCGGGTAGCTGGTGCCGCCGTTCTGGTCGATCTTCTTGAAGCAGCCGTTGGCCGTCGTGCAGGCCGGAAGCCCGAACTGGGCCCGGTAGACGGCGAGATCGGCCTCGGCGGTCGGGTCGTCGTACGCGTCGACGATCGCGACGGTGCGGCCGGCGCCCGCCGTCGCCGACGGCAGGTTGTACGCGGACTGCAGGCTGGACGGGCCGTAGCCGGACGGGGTGGCGTTCGGCGAGATCTGCTCGGTGGAGACGACGTCGGTACGGACGATCGCCTGGCACGAGGCGAATCCCGCCTTGGCCGTGGTACAGGAGTGCGCGGTCTTCGCGGCCGGCGAGACCGCCGCCTGCGAGGCACCGACAGGGCCGAGGACCATGAGCGGGATTCCCGCCAGGGCTGCTACGCCCATGCCAAACAGCTGTGCGCGTGTGCGCAGTTGCATATGACTCTCCTCAGGGGTCATGGCCGATCGGTGCGTCGGCCTCGGCAGCCTGCCCGGCTCACGGCCGCCCGGGTAGGGCGTGCCGGGCCGGACGCTGCCGTGTCAGGGGAGGGTGACGAAGGGCGCGAGGAACGCCCGGCTTGCCGTGACGTCGAGCCGGTAGGCGACGTTGGTGGCGTAGCAAGGGGAGTCACCGGTGACGGTGATCGCCGCGAGGACGAGCGAACCGCCGATCAGCGCGAAGTTCGGACCACCCGAATCTCCGTAGCAGGCGCCGCCGTTGCCCTGGGGAGCCGTCATGGCCAAACGCACCCAGGAGGGGTTGAGCGCGTCGAAGGAGACCGGGGCCTTCATCCGGACGCCGCCGCCCGGATGGGTCTGGCCGCCCGGGCCGCGCTGCGCCTCCTGCGTGCCGTAACCGGTGACCTCGAACGGCGTGCCGTTCAGCCCCTGCCGACCCAGTGCGTCCAGTTGGCCCTGGGCGGGCAGCGTGGCCGGGGTGAACGACCAGCGCGCGGCAACCGCGGCGGCGGGCAGCTGGATCACGGCGATGTCGTGCGGATCGGCGGACGGGCCCGGGTAGGCGGGGTCGGTGTGTGCGACGCCCTCGACCCCCACGGCCGTCCCGACAGCCGCCGGGTCACCGGCGTGCGCCTGCTCGGCGGCGTCCAGCTCGGACTGGACGTCCTGGTCGAGGGAGACGTAGAACCGCACGCCCGCAGGCCAGTCACTGGTGCAGTGCCCCGCGGTGAGGAACGTGTCGCGGTCCACCATCGTCCCCGAGCACACCCAGTCCACCCGGTCGGGCGTGGCCGCGTCCCCGTCGTCGTCCCACTGGGCGACAAGGGCGCCGACCTCGGTGCGCTCGGGCGCCGGTGTGGCGTTGTACGAGTTGACGGCCGCCGCAGGCGACGCCCCGGCGATCCCCAGGACCGCACCGGCAGCAGCGGCGGCCAAGCCACCGCTCATCCGCCGCTTGCCGCTTCCGGCGTTCCGGAACGACACGATGAGCTCCTCTCACGGCAGCCACGACAGCCGGTGTCGCAGACCGGGCGCACCACCGCCGGCGTGACAGGGCACGCCTGCGGACGTCCACGGAACAGGAGTTGCCAACCGTCCCGTGTGGACGCGTGCAGTGTGAAGGCTTGACAGGTACAACGCAACCCTCGACGCAAAGGTGACGAAAGCATCAGCGCAGGCATTCCGGCCGGAAGACCGGGAATGGACACTGCTCCCCGCGGCGGGGCGTGAACACGTACCGGCGGCGGCCCCCTCCCACGCGCGCCGGAGGCGGATTCGTCCTCACCGACCGCGGTCGCGCGGATCACGCCGAGGGGTGCGACGACGGGCGACCCCGACTTCGGTCGTGGCCTGTGAGTCGTTCAGCTCCGGGGCGTTCAGCGGCCGATGCCGTCCAGTTCGGCCAAGTCCTCGTGAGAGAGGGAGATTCCCGCGCCGGCGATGTTCTCGCGCAGGTGCGCCGTCGATGACGTGCCGGGGATGAGCAGGATGTTCGGTGACCGCTGCAGCAGCCAGGCCAGCGCGACGGACATCGGTGTCGCCGCCAGTCGTGCGGCGACCGCCGAGAGCGCCGAGGACTGCAGCGGGGTGAAGCCGCCGAGGGGGAAGAAGGGCACGTATGCGACGCCGTCGCGGGCGAGTCGGTCGACGAGCTTGTCGTCGTGGCGGTGGGCGAGGTTGTACATGTTCTGCACGCACACGATCGGCGCGATGCCCTGCGCCTCGGCGACCTGCTCCTCGGTGGCGTTGCTGACCCCGAGGTGGCGGATCAGGCCCTGCTGCCGGAGTTCCACGAGGGTCTCGAACGCCTCGGCGAGCGAGCCGGGCTGGGGACCTTCGGCGTTGCCGAGCCGGAGGTTGACCACGTCGAGCACGTCGAGCCGGAGGGATGTGAGGTTGTCGTGGACCTGGCGGCGCAGATCTTCGGGTCGCCGGGCCGTGGGCCAGCCGCCCTGTCCGTCGCGGGTCGCGCCCACCTTGGTCACGATGTGCAGCGCCTCGGGATAGGGGTGCAGTGCCTCGTGGATCAGCTCGTTGGTGACGCGCGGCCCGTAGGCGTCGCTGGTGTCGATGTGGGTGACACCGGCGTCGACCGCTTCACGCAGAACGGCCTGGGCGCCCTCGCGGTCGGCGGGCGGTCCCATGACCCACGGTCCGGCCAGTTGCATGGCGCCGTAGCCGAACCGGGTGACGGTCAGGTCACCCAGGGCCCAGGTGCCGCCGGGAAGGGAGAGGGAGGGTGTGCTCATGTTGTTGCCTTTCGTCGTGCACGCGGGGGTGGCGCCTGCCGCCTCCCTGCACCAGCATTGGAGAGGAGCTTCCCATCGGGAAGTAGGCACTTTGAAGTGCGTAACCACCCGTCGGTGAGAGGTGCGATCGTGACGACGAATGCGGCCCGCAAGAGGGCCCAGGCCAAGGTCGAGTACAACGCGTTCCTGGCAGGGTGCCCCAGCCGGCAGCTGCTCGACCGGATCTCGGACAAGTGGGTCGTCCTGGTCCTGTGTGCGCTCGGCGGCGACAGCGGCCCTGACCGGCCCGGCGCGGGACACGCAGTCGCTCCGAAGGCGATGCGTTACTCCGAGATCTCCCGTCTGCTGGCCGGCGTCAGCCAGAAGATGCTGACCCAGACGCTGCGGTCGCTGGAGCACGACGGTCTGCTCACCCGAACCGTGACGCCGACCGTCCCCGTCACCGTCTCCTACGAGCTGACCGACCTCGGCCTCTCGCTCCACCACATGACGCGCGGGCTCAGGAACTGGGCGCAGACGCACATGGCCGAGGTCCTCGCAAACCGTGAGGAATACAACTCCCGCACCTCCTGACGACGCACCTCCAACCGTCCGGACCTCGCCCGTCCCCGGCCGGCTCCCGCTCACCGGACCGGGACGGCCGGGACGACACGGTCTTACGAGGGCCGTCGACCGGGCAGGCTGCCGTCCTTCGGTGCCGGCGGCGCCCCTCAGGCTGCTTTCGCGTCCTCACCGGCCAGGAACGGACGCAGCAGCGCGAGCAGGGCGCGTGGGCGGTGCAGCGGAATGATGTGGCCGCAGTCCTCGATGACGTGTCCGGTGAGATCGTCGGTGATCGGGCGGAGCTGGCGTTCCAGCGCAGCCCCGACGGGCCGGGCGCCCAGCGCCATCGTCGGCACCGTCAGGCGGGCGGTGGCGACCGCCTGCTCGATCTGTGCCGCGCTCTCGGGGAGCGCCCGGTAGTACGAGAACGCGCGGCTCAACGCCCGGCAGCCGGTGTACGCGCGGACGAAGGCGTCCCGGAGGGCGGGGCGCACCCCGTCACCGAGCGTGCCGGCATTCAGAAACCAGTCGACGTACGCGGCCTCGTGGCCCTCCAGCACGGTCTCGGCAAGGCCGGGCGCGGCGGAATGGAAGCCGAACCACCACGGCGGCCCGCCGGCGAGGAAGTCCTCGGCGCCGGGCAGCGTGCCCAGCAGGGACTCCATGACGACCAGGCGCCGGACGAGGCCGGGGCGGCGCAGGGCGAGCAGGAAGGCCGGCGCGGTACCCGCGTCGATGCCCACCACCGCGGCCGAGGACACGCCGAGCGCGGTGAGAAGCGCCGCGGCGTCCTCGGCCAGCGTGCCCGCGTCGTACCCGGAGGCGGCTCCGCTGCTCGCGCCGAACCCGCGCAGGTCCGGCGCGATGACGTGGTAGCGGCCGGACAGGTCGGCCATGACGTCCGTCCACAGCTCCCATGTGTGCGGGAAACCGTGCAGCAGCAGTACGGCCGGGCCCGATCCGGCGAGAGCGACGTTCAGTTCGACGCCGTTGACGGGGACGCGCCGCAGTTCGGGCATGGAGGGGCTCCAGGGGTGGTGAGGATTGGTGACCAGGTCACGCTATGGAACTATCCTGGTCCGTCCAAGACGGCACTTTCCCTTCAGGTGGTGAGCCCCGAGTGACCGCATCGAAGCCCGGCGAACCCGTCCGGCGGCCCGGCGAGCGGGGTGATCTGCTGGATCCGCGCTGCCCGGTCCGCCAGTTGCTCGACCGGATCGGCACCAAGTGGACGTCGATGGCGGTCAAGGTGCTGGCCGAGGAGGCTCCGGACGAGCTCCGCTTCGCGGAACTGCGGCGCCGTATCCCCGGCATCTCACAGAAGATGCTGTCCGTCACCCTGCAGAGCCTGGTCCGCGACGGCCTGGTCGCTCGCCGCGTGGAACCCACCGTGCCGCCCGCCGTCCACTACCGGCTCACCGAACTCGGCCTGTCCCTCGAAAGACCGCTCTCCGCCCTGCGGGTCTGGGCCGAGACGCACATGCCGGAGATCGACCGCAGCAACCAGCTCGCCGACGGGTCGCCTCCTGGCTGAAGCGGTCCTCTGCCTGCCGCCGAGTCCGCGCCCGGCCTGCCGGTCGGCCATGGGGCAGGAGCACCCGGCGGGGGCGCGGTCCGGCCGGGTCAGGCCAGGAGCTTCTCCACCGCCACCCGCAGATCGGACATGGCCGCCCGGTGGAAGCGGGGCCCGAAGGACACGCGGGCGACCCCCAGCTCCCTGAGCGCCGCCAGGTCCAGGTGCTCGCCGGTGTTGCCGTTGACGGGGCCGGGAAGCTCTTCCACGAGGGTGGCGATGTCACTCCTGTCCCGCACGCCGATGGGGTAGACGCAGTCGGCTCCGGCCTCCAGGTAGAGCCGGCCCCTGCGTACCGCCTCGGTGAGCCGGGACGGCCCGGTCAGCCCGGAGGGCGGCAGGAAGGTGTCGACGCGGGCGTTGACGACGATCGGGACGCCGGCGTCGTCGGCGGCGGAGCGGACCTCGGCGAGCCACTGGGCCTGCGCGCCGGCCTCGGTGAGGCCGCCCGCGCGGTGGTCGGTGTCCTCCAGGTTGCAGCCGACCGCGCCGATGTCCAGCAGGCGGCCCACCAGTTCGTGCGGCGCCATGCCGTAGCCGGCCTCGGCGTCCACGGTGACGGGGACCGGAACGGCCCGTGCCACCCGCCCCGCGGCGGCGAACATCTCCTCCCACGGCGCCTTCTCACCGTCGGGGTGACCGAGCACGGCGGCCACGGCCGCGCTGGTGGTGGCGACCGCGGGGAATCCCGCCTCCGACACGACCACGGCGCTCGCCGCGTCCCAGGCATTGGGCAGCACCAGGAGGTCACCGGTGTGCAGTTCGCGGAGCCGGGCCGCCCGAGCCTTCAGTTCCGCCAGATCAGCAGCCATCGAATTCTCCTCGCATCATGAACGGCAGCAGTCGACCTCGTCCGGCGGCCCGTTCCAGGACCGCTGGAGCACGGACCCCCGCTCGCGCGGGGACCGGGTCACTTGTTCAGACCCGGCGCGGGGCCGAAAGTCGTCGGCCGGCGGCAGGCTCCTGGTGCGGCGTCAGACGACGGTGACAGCAGGCCGGTCTGCCGGGTGGTCGTGCAAGCCCAGGCGGTCGAGGAGGCCGAGGCCGGGGTGGACGGCGATGCGCTCGGAGAGCGAGCCGAGCCCGTAACCGGCGGTGACCGTGCCGGTGGAGGTGACGATCTCCTGGTCTGCGGCGTGGACGACGGTGGTGACGGGGTAGGTGATCTCGCGTCGCCGGATTAGGCGGATACTTCGGGTGACAGTGGCATATTCCCGATGCGGTTGGGAAGTACCTGCAATGCGCATGAACGTCCTCACCGTCCCCTCCGAAGGAGCGCCACCGATGCGACGCATCGTCACCACCGCACTGCTCACCGCCGTCCTGGCCGCGGCCGCGCCGACAGCCCTGGCGGCGGTCCCCGCCTACGCTTCGTCCTCCGCCGCTTCGGGCGCCGGCATCTGGATGGAGGACTGCCTCGTCGGCCACGGTCACCCCGTCGCGAAGAACGGCGCACTGACCTGTGACGGCGGGGAGTTCGACGGGCAGCCGATCGACGCCGGGTGATCCGGCCCGGCGCCGCCCCGAGGGCGAAAGGGGAAGCCCGCCAGGCCCTCACGACGTCCGAACCTTGCTCCATCTATCGAGATTCGATAGATTCCGATCGTTGATCGATATAGGGATGGGGTCATGGGAAAGCTGGCAGTGCGGGCGCTGCGCGTCGTGCTCGCGGTGGTTTTCACCGGGACCGTGTTCGTCCAGGCATTGATGGTGTGGGTGCTGCTCAGCGGGAGTGACCCGGAGGACGGGACGCTCCCGCTGACGGCGCTGCGCGTGCTCACGGTCCTGGGCGTCGGGGCGGTCCAGGTCGTCCTGGTCTGCGTGTGGCGGCTGGTCACGATGGTGCGGGGCGGAACCGTGTTCTCGCATGCCGCCTTCCGCTACCTGGACGGCATCATCGGCGCGATCGTCGCGGCCGCTCTCGTGTGGTTCGCGGTCACGGCCGTGAACGCGCCGGGCCAGCGGGACGACCCGGGAGTCACGCTCGTCATGGGCGGGATCGGCGTGGCCGTCCTGGGGGTCGCACTCATCGTGCTCGTACTGCGGACGCTCCTCACCCAGGCCGTCGCCCGCGACCTCGAAGCGGCCCGGATGCAGGCCGAGCTGGACGGGGTGATCTGATGCCGATCGCCGTCGACATCGACGTGATGCTGGCCAGGCGGAAGATGTCGGTGGGCGAGCTCGCCGACCGCGTGGGGATCACGCCCGCCAACCTGGCGGTGCTGAAGAACGGCCGCGCCAAGGCGGTGCGCTTCGCGACGCTCGCCGCGCTCTGCGAGGTGCTGGACTGCCAGCCGGGTGACCTGCTCCGCTGGGAGGCCGAGGACACCACGGGCGAGCGAGCCGTCCCCGCCGACGCGCACACCGGGTGATGCCGGCGGGGCTCATGACGACGGGCGTGCGCAGCTTCCGGACGCCCCGGATACGCCCGCCCGGCCCGGCACCCCGGGCCCGCCGCGAGGAGGGGCGGCGGGTGACCAGGTCCCGGGCGGCGGAGGAGGCGGCATGCGGGCGGGGGGCGGATCGTCGGACGAGGGCGTCCCGCCGATGAGTTCGGCGTCCCCGGACGGTCTGTCACGCGAGACGACCGTTCCCGACAGGAGTGCCATGTCCACCATCCAGCCAGTGATCATCACCACCGGCCTCGACGTCCTGCTCGGCTTCTACACGAAGCTGCTCGGAGCCGAGGAGATCTTCCGGGAGCCGGCGCAGGGCCCGGCCTTCTACGTCGGCCTGCGCGTCGGCGACTCCGAGCTCGGGCTGGTGGCCAGGCCGGACGCGCCGACCGGTGCGGCGCCGCGGGTCGTGCTCAGCATCGCCGTCGACGACGTCGAGGAGACACTCGGCCGCGTGGCGGCGCTGGGCGGCTCGGTCGGCGGAGGGCCCAACGACATGCCGTGGGGCCTGCGCGTCGCCCACGTCAAGGACCCCGAGGGGAACGCGGTGAACCTCACCCAGCCGATCCCGGCCCGGTGAGGGCGGAGCCGCGATCGGCGCGGCCACGCCCGGCGGCAGCGCGCCGCCGGGCGTGGCCCAGCGGCGTGTCTCAGTGGCGTGGCCCGTGCATGCGGTGCAGCAGCGGCCGGGGGTGCAGCGGCCGGGTACGCCAGGCCGCGGTGAAGGTGCCCGTGAACGGCTCGGGCAGGTCGGACAGCTCGCATCGCAGGTCCAGGCTGTGCGGGGTCTCCAGGAAGCACACGGTCGCGGTGAACGTGTCCCGGTCCGTCCACCCGGCGCTGACCGCGCACGGCGGCATCCCGGGGCCGCCTTCGGTCGTGGTCCAGCCGCCGGGGGCGAAGCCGAGGGCGAAGGTCCGCTCGCCCTCGGTCAGGGCGAGCGACCAGCCGGTCGCGTCGTCCCGCCGCAGGCTCACCTGAGTCAGCGTCGGCTGCTCGTCGCAGGTGCCGCCCGCCGGTGCGAACCGCGCGCCCGCCCACTCCCCCGCACCGGCCGGGGGCGCGGCCTCGCCCGCGACCCCCGGCAGCGCGAGCCGCGACAGGCGCAGCCGCAGCGACTCGTCGTCCTTCTCGCGGTCCGTCAGCGTGGCGTCACCGAACGCGGGCAGCAGGTGCCGCCACGCCGCGTCCAGCACCTCTTGCAGGTCCAGGGTCTGCGAGGTCAGGGCGAGCACGGCGTCGTGCTCGGGCAGCACCACGCAGTACTGGCCGTACGCCCCGTCACCGCGGAAGCCGTGCCGGGACATCCAGAACTGGAGTCCGTAGCCCTGCTGCCAGTCGGAGTTCGCCGCGCCCTCGGCCGTCCCGTCGCCGTTCGGCACGTGCGCGCGGGTCGCCTCGGCCACCCACCCGGCGGGGAGCAGCTGCCTGCCCTCCCAGACCCCGCCCTGGAGGAGGAGCTGCCCGAGGCGGGCGACCGCGTCCGTCGTGGCGTACATCCCGCTGAAGCCCAGGTCGCGCCCGGCCGGGAACTGCTCCCAGACGGTCTCGGCGATGCCGAGCGGATCGAACAGCCGCTCGCGCAGATAGCCGGTCAGGGACTGCCCCGTCACGTGCTGCACGATGGCGCCCAGGGTGTACGTGCAGGACTGGTTGTACGCGAAGACCGTGCCGGGTTCGCGGTCCGGCGGGAGGGACAGGAAGCCGCGCACGGGCTCGGCCCGGTCGGCGACGAGAACGCGCTCCCACGTGTCGGACTCGTGCCCGCTGGCCATGGACGCGATGTGCCGCACCAGCATCGACCGGCTGCGCGGATCGGTGATCTCCGCCTCGAACCGGGGGAAGTAGGAGACCACCGGCGCGTCCAGGTCGAGCAGGCCGTCGGCGGCGGCCAGGCCCGCGGCGGCCGAGGTGAAGCTCTTGCTCAGGGAGTAGAGCAGCTGCGGCCGGTCCGGGGTGCGCGGCGCCCACCAGCCCTCGGCGACCAGGCGCCCGTTCCGCAGCAGCATGACGCCGTGGGGGTCGATGCCAGGCGCGGCCTCCAGCGCGTCGAGGAAGGCGTGGACGCCGCGCGCGTCCACGCCCTCGGCGGCCGGAGTGCTGGTCGGCAGCGGGCGGCCGGCGTGGGTGCTCATGTGTTCCTCCAGGTGATCATCCCCAGTCCACCCATCGGAGCCTGCGGGTGTCAACGCCTCCGCGCCCGGTCCGGCGGGTGGCGCGGGTCACTCCGCCGCTGTGGTCACCGCCAGGGCCGCGTCCCGGACGTCCGGGCAGGCGTGGCGGCGCAGGGCGCGCAGCCTGGCCCGCCACTCCTGCGGCCAGGAGGTACGCGAGCCCAGTGCCTGGGTGACCGCGAGGGCCAGCAGCCCCGCGGCGTGGGTGCCGGCCAGGGTGAGACGCTCGGCGGCCGCCAGGAGCACGAGCGGGTCACCGGGGTGGTGGGCGGCGGTGAGGCGGCTGCGGAGGGTGCTCGCGGTGCGGTCGGCGAGCAGCGGACGGTCCGCGTGCAGGCCGGCCAGGTCGTCCAGCCCGCCGAGCAGTTGCGGGGCGGTCGCGTCGAGGTCCAGGGCCGTGGCGGCGAGTTGTGCCCCCTGGGGCAGGAAGCCGGGGGCGGCGCACAGGAGTTCGGCGGCGCGCCCGGCCGCCGCCCGGTGGGCCGCGGCCGGGCGCGGGGCTGCCGCGGACGCGAGCCGGGTCACGAGGTGGGCGAGTCGCCGGCGGGCGGGCAGGTCGCGTTCGGCCTCGGCGTCGAGGTGGTCCGCGGGGACGGCGGCGAGCCGGGCCAGGGCGTCCAGCAGCGGGCCGTCCCCGTCCGGTGCGGCGGCGAGGGCCACGAGGCCGTCCGCCGCCGCGTGCCAGGCGGTGCGGTTGCCGAGGTCGGTGGTCCGGGCGGCCAGCAGCGGTCCGGCCTCGGGGTACCACGGTGCCCACACGGCGAGCAGGCCCGCCGCGAGGTCGGCGGTCTCCCGGTCGGGGGTGTGGGTGACGCGGCCCACCAGCCGTGCGAAGCGCGGCCGCTCCAGGGCGCGGAGCTCGTAGGGGCGTACCCGCAGCAGGGCCGTCCGGGTGACGGGCGGGCCGTCGGCGGCGGCTTCGAGCAGCCCCCACGCGGCAGGCGCGGGCAGCAGCCCGGCGGCGACGGCCACGCACGCCGCCCGTACGTCGGGGTGCTGGTCCGGGAGGTCGAAGGTGCCGGCGACGATGCCGGCCGCGGTGCTGACGGGCAGCCCGGCGGCGGCGAGCCGTACGAACTCCTTCCGGCTGGTGACCTTGGCCGCCGCGGGGGCACCGCCGGCGCCGGGCAGCAGCGCGGCGCGCAGCACCGCCTCCAGCGCGGACGGGGCGATGCGCTCGCACACGCGGTGCGCGGCGTGGACGGCGACCCGCGCCCGGTCGTCGCCGGCGTGCTCCAGCAGCAGCGGCAGCGCGTCGGCGGGGCGGTCGGTCCACGCCAGCGCGGCGAGGGCCGCCTCGGCGAGCACGGTGGCCGGGGAGCCGGTCCAGCGGCGCACGGCCTTGAAGCCGTGCTCGGGGACGGCGGCCAGCGCCCGTATGTGCGCGGCCCGGATCGACTGGGGGAGCCCGGCGTCCGCGGCGGCCCGGGCCAGCAGCCGCGCGGCGGCGGCCTGCTGGCGGGGCAGCCAGGTGTGGATGCCGTCGACGGGCGGCAGCCACGGGGTGCCCGGGGTGAGGAAGCGCCCGTACGGCGGGGTGTCGGTGAGGACGGCGTCCAGCAGGTCCGTCCTGCGGCGCGTCAGGACCTGCAGCACGGGCGGGAGCACGGCTGCCGAGGGCTCCAGTTCGAGGATCCGCTCCGTGCGCCCGTCCCGTCGTGCCGGGTCGTCGAGGAGCAGGTCGACCGCGTGGCGCACGGTGGTGTCGTTGCCGGACCGGACCGCCTCCCACAGGAGTTCCTGGAGTTCCGGCATGCGGTGGGCGCGCCGGCCGAGCGCGCGTGCCAGGGCGAAGGTGAGCGAGTGGTCGGCCTTGTCCGCGCCCGCCTCCAGCCAGGGGCGCAGCGCCTCGAAGACCTGGAATTCCTGCCCCTTGCGCAGCCCGGCGTCGAGGTGTCCCAGTGCGTGGCCGCCGGTGTGCCCGGACAGCCGGGTCACGGTCTCCAGCGCCCAGGCCAGCAGGTCGCGTTCGCCGCTCACCGCGTGCTCGCGCAGCATCCTGACGGCCAGTGCGGAAAGGGCGTGCCATGTCCGCCCGGAGCTGTCGCGGGCCTCGACGGCGTCGGCGGTGATCGTGTCGAGGCGGGGCTTGTCCGCGCCGGAGAAGAGCCGCGGCGGCACCTCGGCGAGGGCGAGGAGGGCGGGGCCGCGTACGGGTTCCTGCTCGTTGCGCAGCCGCTGGAGGTCGCCGAGCAGGACGGCGACGGCCGCCGGGTCGCCGGAGCGGGCCGCGTTGCGGACCAGCAGCGGATACGCCGCCGCGCGGCTCTCCGCCGCGGGCCGGCGGGTCGCGGCGAGCAGCCGCTCCCGCGCCTCGCCCACCGGCAGGTGGGCCACGGCGGCGAGCACGGTGAGCCAGCTCTCCCCCCGTTCCGCTGCCTGCTCCGCCATCCGCCGCGCCTCGGCCTGCGCGCGGCGGCGGGGCAGCGCCTCCAGCACGCAGTCGGCGAGGGCGGTACGGCTCAGGTCCCGGCCCGCGGTCACGGTGTCGTGGAAGGCCTCGCGCTCCGGCGGCGGCAGCGCGCGCAGCAGCAGCGCGTAGGCCTCCGGGTTGCGGCTCCACTCCCGGCCGAGGTCGGTCAGCTCCGGCACCCCGCGCCGGGCGATCCGGCCCAGCGCGGTGCGGGACACCAGGCCCGGTGCCGGCCGGGCGGCCCGCTCCGGGGCGGTGAGCAGGCCGATCGTCCGCCCCGGGGCCGCCCGCAGCAGCGGCGCCAGGCACGCGCGCACGGCGAACGGCAGATGCGGCGGGCAGTGCTCCTCCAGCACGTCCAGGACGCGCGTGGGAAGGGCCTCGGCCGCCGCGGGGAAGATGTCCCCGTTGCGCAGCCACCAGTCGGCGCGCGCCGCTTCGGGCAGTCCGGCGAGCTGCCGGGCCGCCTCGTCGAGCACCGCGTCCGGGTGGCGGCGGGCCAGCACGCGCCAGTGCGTCACCGCCGGGAAGAGTCCGGGCAGCAGCGCCCGTACCGTCTCCGTCCCGCAGCCCGGCAGCAGCCGTACCGCCTCCGCTTCCCCCCACCGCTCGCGGACGGGCCCGATCAGCCGCTCGGCGAGCGCGGTCCGCCCGCCCGCGACGACCGCGGCCTCGACCGCCGCGCGTACCACCCCGGGAGCGTCCTCCATCGCCCGCTCCAGTGCGTCGTCGCTGATCGGCAGGTGACGCGAGGCCCGCAGGGCGTGCCCGCGCACGGCCGGGTCGGGGTCGGCCAGCCGGTCCGCGAGGTGGCCGGCGTCCTGGCCCGCGCACGCGGCGACGGCGGCGAGCCGCCGCCCGTACGTCCCGCGCGTCTCCAGCTCGGCCAGCAGCGTGCCCAGCCCCCCGCTCCCCGCGCGCTCACGCGCCCATGCGGCGAGCGCCCGGCTCCGGGCGGGGTGGGCGAGCGGGTCGAGCCGGGCGAGCAGCTCGTCGACGGCGGCACGCGGATCGCGGCCTGCGGTGGTGCGCGGATCGTGCGGCTGGACGGACATGCCCGTCATTGTGCTGCGGCACGGTCCGCCGCCCGTACGGGTTTTCGGCGCACGGGCAGGCCGCCGACGCCGGTGACGCGGCCGCGCTCAGGCGGTGCGGCGGCCGTCGTACGACGCGCGGGCGCGCACGATTGCCTCGGTGTTGGCCTCCGCCCAGGAGACCAGGCCGATGACCAGCACGGCCGCCTCCTCCCCCGAGGGCGTGAGGGTGTACTCCACGTGCGGCGGCACCACGGGGCGGGCCTCGCGGTGCACCAGGCCTTCGCGCTCCAGGCCTTGCAGGGTCTGGGCCAGCATCTTCTCGCTCACGCCCTCGACCGTGCGGCGCAGCTCGCTGAACCGCATCACCCGCCCGCGCCGCAGGGCGGCCAGGACGAGCACGCCCCAGCGGCTGGTCAGCCGGTCCACCACGGACCGGGACGGGCAGTCGGCGGACAGCGCGTCGAAGGGCAGCGTCGCCGCCCCGCGGGCGGCCGGGGTGTCGGTCATGGACCGAGCTTACCCAAAAGTGCGTACTTCCACTCAGGCCTGAACCCCCCATAAAGTGAGTGAGGCAGGAGATCAAAAGGGATTTTGGAGACTTTCATGAGCATTGTCGTCACCGGAGCCACCGGGCAGCTGGGCCGTCTCGTGACCGCCGCGCTGCTGCGGCGCGTCCCGGCGAGCGAGGTCGTCGCCGCCGTGCGCGACCCGCAGAAGGCGTCCGGTCTCGCCGAGCAGGGCGTCGAGGTCCGGACGGCCGACTACGACCGCCCCGAGACCCTGGCCGGCGCCTTCCGCGCCGGGGACACCGTGCTGCTGATCTCCGGCGACACGGTGGGCAGGCGGGTGCCCCAGCACACCGCAGTCGTCGGGGCCGCCAAGGCCGCGGGCGTGGCCCGGCTGGTCTACACCGGCATCCTCGGCGGCCCCGCCGCCGACTTCGTGCTCGCCGACGAGCACAAGGCGACCGAGCAGCTGATCGTGGACTCCGGCCTGGTCCACACCTTCCTGCGCAACGGCTGGTACACCGAGAACTACACCGCGCAGATCCCCGTGCAGCTCGCCCACGGGGTCGCCGGCGCCGCCGGGGCCGGCCGCATAGGCGCCGCCCCGCGCGCCGACTACGCGGAGGCGGCCGCCGCGGTCCTGACCACCGGCGGGCACGACAACACCGCCTACGAGCTGAGCGGCGACGACACCTTCACGCTGGCCGAGTACGCCGCCGAGCTGACCCGGCAGAGCGGCACGCAGGTCGACCACCACGACCTGGACGCCCCGCGGCTGCTGGACGTCCTGGTCGGCGCCGGCCTTCCCGTCCCCGTCGCCGAGGTCCTCGTCGACGTCGACGTCAACGCGATCCGCACCGGCCTGCTCGAAGGCGGGAGCGGCGATCTGGCCCGCCTCATCGGCCGCCCCACCGGCACCCTCGCCGACGCGGTGGCCGAAGCGCTCAAGAACTGACCGGGGGCGGCGCCACTCCGCGCGTCCGCGCCCGTTCGGCGGTCAGCCCAGCGGACCGCTGAACGGGCCGGCGGCCCCCAGCCCGTAGCCGCGGTCGGCGCGCAGGCTGATCACCAGCCGCCCGTCCGCGACCATCGCCGCGCGGTACTCGTCCCAGTCCGGGTGCTCGCCGACGATCGCCCGGTAGACCTCGACCAGCTCGTCGACCGTCGCGTCGTGCGGGTCTGCCGCCACCGGGGTGATCTCGGCGTCGCCCTCGACGACCAGGTACGCCTGCAGGTCGGGCCCGGTGACGTAGAAGCTCGCGCGCGGGTCGCGGCGCAGGTTGCGGGTCTTGGCGCGGCCGTCGGTGGCCGAGATGCGCACCAGCCGCGTCGCGTCGTCGTAGGTGAAGGACACGTTCGACAGCTGCGGGCGGCCGTCGCGCTTGAGGGTGACGAGGACGCCGGTGCGCTGGGTGCGCAGCAGCTCGGGCGTCACGTCGGCGGGCTTCTCGGGGTTCTGCGGGCTCACGGTCGCTCCTCGGTGGCGGTGTCCTGGCCGGGTCCCGCCGGACGCGGGCCGGCCTGCTCCGGGAGGGGAACGCCCGCGCCGCCGCCCCCGATTCCGCCCGTACCGCCCCAGGGCGCGTCACCGGACGCGTCCGTCGGGCGCTACCGGGGCGAGGACGTGGCGGTGCCGCCCGGCGGGTAGGCGACGGCGAGCCTGCCGTGCCCGGCGGGGACGGTGAGCACCGGCGGCAGCGCCGGCCGGAACGGCGGCGACCCGTTCGTGGCCGGCTCCTACGGGGCCAGCGGGAACTTCGCCGTGAAGAGCACCGACGGTGTGACCCGGTTCGCCGTCGCGTTCGTCGTCCGCATCACCCCCTGAGCCCGCATCACCCCCTGTGCCGTGTGGAACCTGCCGCCGCGGGCGCGGTCACCCGCGGGGCGGCGGCGCCTCGGGGTCGTCGTCGGGGTAGGGGTAGAAGGCGGTGCCGAGCTTGGGCAGCCAGCCGACCGTGGCGACGGGCTCGGTGTCGTCCCCCGGGTGCTGCGGCAGCAGCCCGGCGTTGATCACCGGCTGCCAGCCGACCGTCAGGAAGCTCATCGCAGGGCCTCCTCGGCGACCAGCGGGTCGTTGGACAGCTCGGGCGGGGTTGCCGGCTCGGCCGTGCGCAGCATGCGCGGCGCGACCTTCGGCGCGTCGGCGACCGGGTCGGGCGGGGCGGCGTTGTGGTACTGCGGGAAGTGGTCCTGGTAGTCGATCGCGGCCTGCACGATCTGCGGCTCGCTGAAGCGCGGGCCCCAGAACTGCGCGGCGATCGGCAGGCCGACGGTGCTGTCGTAGCCGACGGGGAAGGAGACCATCGGCCAGGCGAGGGCGTTGGGGAGCTGGTAGTACGCCCGGTAGACCGGGAAGCCGCCGCCGCTGCGCAGCCCGATCTGCGCGCCGAGCGACAGGACGAGCATGAAGTCCACGCCCGCCTCGTCCAGCGCGGCCTGGTAGTTGGCCTGCAGGGTTCGCCGCCGCCGCTCGCCCTCGACGCGCACGGACGCCGGGATCAGGCCCGCGAAGCGGGTCGCCGACTCGAAGGAGGCCGCGCTCTCGCCGGGCGCCTTGCGGCCGTACTGCGCGAGCAGCGCGGCGGCCTGGTCGGCGGGGCGGGTGGCGGCGAAGTCCTTGACCGCGTCCCAGTAGCGGATCTCGTAGCGGTTGGGGCTGAGCACCGCCGAGGAGGGCGAGACCGGGGAGCCGTCGACCGTCGCGAGCACGTCGGAGCTGGAGAAGTACGGGTCGTTGGCCGCGACCGTGACGTCCAGGCCGGGGAAGTCCTTCACCGTGGCGCCCAGCGAGGCCAGTTGCTGCTTCAGGCGCTCGAACGCGGCCAGGTGGTCGGCGTCGTAGGTGTCCTGGGGCGCGGTGCCGGTCTGGACGCCGCGGCCGGTGCGCATCCAGTCGGACTGCGGGATGCCGATGGTGACGCCGGCCAGCGGGCGGCGGCCCTTGCGGGCGGTGAGCGGCATCGCGGGGAAGGGCTCGGGCGCGGCGAGCGTCAGCGGGTCGTTCGCCGGGTCGGGGCCGAGGATGACGGAGAGGATCAGCGACGCGTCGCGCACCGAGCGGGCGATGGGACCGAGCACGTCGTAGCCGGGCGACAGCGGCATCAGTCCGGCGACCGAACTCGTGCCGAGCGACGGCTTGATGCCGCTGGCGCCGTTCGCGGCCGAGGGCATCATGATCGAGCCGCCGGTCTCCTCGCCGATGCAGGCCGCGGCGAGCCGGGCGACCGGGGCGACGCCGGAGCCCTGGCTCGAACCGCCGGGCACGTAGTCCTTGTTCCAGGCGTTGCCGGCGAAGGTGCCGGTGATGGAGCCGGAGAAGGCCGAGCAGACGGTGTGCCCGAGTATCACCGCGCCGGCCTCGCGGAGCCGGTGCACGACCGTCGCGTCGCGCAGCGCGGTGTTGCCGTCGAAGGCGTGGCTGCCGTCCTTGGCGTCGAGTCCCTCGACGGCGACGGAGTCCTTGATGCCGAAGGGGATGCCCAGCAGCGGCGGCAGGTCCTCATGGGTGTGCCGCGCCCTGGCGAAGCGCGCGTCCGCGGCGGCCGCCTGGGCGAGCGCCCCCTCCCGGTCGATGCGGACGAAGGCGTTGTACAGGCCGTTGTCACCGTAGGTCTCGAACGGCCCGTTGAAGCGGTCGATACGGTCCAGGTACGCCTTGGTGACCTCTACGGCCGTGACGGCCCGGGCCCGCATCAGTGCCGCCAGCTCGACCACCTCGTAGTCGACCAGCCGGGCGCGCTTCTTGACGGAGGAGGCCGGCGGCAGAGCGGCCGGCAGCCGGGCGGCGGCGGTGGAGTCGGCGGAGCCCCCGGCCCCGGGGGCTGCCGCGGCGGGCGTCGCGGCGGCCGCGGAGACGGCGGCGGCGCCGGTCACCGCGGCGGCCCCGCCGAGCACGGCCCGGCGGCTCACCCCCGCGGGCGCGGTTCCGGCGCGGGAGGGTCGGGTGGACCTGGCACGTTCTGGCGTCATGTACGGCTTTCCTGTCCTTAACGGGGGGAGAAGAAAAGGGCCGGCGAATTTGCATTCGCGCCCCACGGGAGACTTTAGGCCGCGCGGCACGACGCAGGGAAGCCACCGGAGACGTCTTTCATGCACGATGAATCCAGTTCACCGATTTATTTCCGGCGGGTGTCCCGCACATCACATTCACCGCCGCACCAAAGGTGGCCCAATCCGGTCCAACCGGCCGTCAAGGATCCACTGAACAGCTGTTTTTCCACCAGGAGAGAGACAGGCGAAACGCACATTAAACACGGTCCGCGGCGCGCTCGCGGAGACACCCGCCGCCCGATGCACCCCTCGGGTACCTGGCGTCACAGGAATCGCGGGAATTTCGCGCGGCAATTCACGTCCGGCGTCGGCGCACCGAAGACCGCCGCGATGAACGCGGGCCGGGCGGCCGCCCCCGCGTACACGGCCGAGCGGATATCGGCGAACCCCTCGCCCCCGCGGCCTCGGCAGCCCTAGGATCCCTTTGGTCTGTACCATTGCGGGGAGCGGAGGGGTGCCGATGCACGGCAGCGCGGGGCTGGAGGTCCGGTTCGAGGGGCTGGCGGACGGGAGCCGGCCCGCCACCTGGGGGCAGCGGACGATCTGGGAGCCGATCTCCTGGTACGCGCCGGACGACCACTACTTCAACATCGCGCTCCCGCTCGCCCTGCGCCACCCCGTGCCCCCGGGGGACTTCGCCGAGGTGGTACGGGCGCTGCTCGAACGGCACGAGTCGCTGCGCACCGTCTACCGACTCGACGCCGGCGGCGGGCTGCGGCAACGGCTGGGCGGCGCCGGGACGCTGACGGTGCGCCTGGTCGAGGCGGACGCGGCGGAGGAACTCGCGCGGGTCCTGGAGCGGGAGGCCGCCGCGGACAAGGCGGTGCGCTTCGACCTGCTCGGCGACGGGCTGCCGGTGCGGGTCACCGCGGTCCTGGTGGCGGGCCAGGTGGCCGGAGCGGTCGTGACGGTGGCGCACATCGCCGCCGACGGGACCGGCGCCCAGGTGGTGCTGGACGACCTGCGCCGGCTGCTCGCCCAGCGGCGCCGCCGCCCGGGGGTGCTGCCGCCGCCGGTGCCGGGACGGCAGCCGCGCGAGCAGGCCGAATACGAGGCCGGGCCGCAGGCGACGGCCCGCAGCGCCGCCGCGGTCGCCCTGTGGTCCCGCCGGCTCACCGGGATCCCCGCCTCCCTGTGGCCCGAGGACGCCGGACCCGGCGAGGACGTGCGCTGGTGGGAGGGCGAACTCGGCTGCGAGCGGCTGGATCTGGCGAGCCGGCTGGCGGCGGTCGGGACCGGCACCTCGCCGAGCGCGGTCGTCCTGGCGGCGCTCGGGCAGGAGCTGGCCGAGCGCACCGGATTCGACGCCGTGCCGCTCAAGGTCATCCTGGGCAACCGCGTGAACGAGGAGCAGCGCACGGCGGTCGGCGCCTTCGCGCAGAACGGGCTGGTGGTGCTGGGCGGTTCTGGCGAGTTCGGCGAGCTGGCCCGGAAGGCGTGGCGGGCGCAGCTGCAGACGTCCCGGCACGGCCACTACGACCCGGGGGCGCTCGCGGAGGCGGTCACGGCGGAGGAGAAGCGGCGGGGCGCCGCACTCGACCTCAACGCGCTCTTCAACGACCACCGGGAGACCGAGCACGGCGCCGCGGCCCCCGACCCCTCGCAGCTGGCCGCGGCGCAGCCGGGCGAGTTCCGCTGGCGGTCGCGCTGGGCGCGGCAGGACTGCCGCTTCTTCTTCGGCCTGGGGCAGCAAGCAGGCCGCACCTGCGCGACCCTGCTGGTCGACACCCGCTCCGTCCCGGCCGCCGAGGTGGAACCGCTGCTGCGTGCGGTGGAGGAGCGCGTGGTCGCAGCCGCCCTGGCCTGACGGCCCGCCGGGCGGTCCCCTGCCCCGTACGCCCGGCGCCCCCCGGCGACGGCCGCGCACCGCGGCCGCCCCGGGGGCGTCAGCCCAGCTGACGCGTCGCCTCGGACTCGCTGAGCGCGTCGATCTCGGCGATCAGCAGCTCCTCCACGCGGGCTGCCAGGCCCGCCAGGGTCGGCTCGTCGAAGACGTCCCGCACCTGCACGTCCAGGCCGGCGGCAGCCCGGATCCGGGCGGCGACGCGGGTCACCAGGAGGGAGTCGCCGCCGAGTTCGAAGAAGTGGTCGAGGGCGCCCGCCTTCTCCACCCCCAGGACCTCCTGCCATATGCCGGCGACGAGCAGCTCCGCGTCGGTGCGCGGCGCCAGGTACTCGCGGCTGCCGGAGGCGCCCGGGCCGGGGTCGGGCAGTGCGGGGCGGTCGAGCTTCCCGTTGGCGGTGAGCGGCAGCGTCTCCAGCACGGCGAAGACGGCGGGCACCATGAAGGCGGGCAGCCGTACCGCCAGGTGGTCGCGGAGCGCGGCCGGTTCCAGGACGGCTCCGGCCCTGGGTACCGCGTAGCCCACCAGCCGGGTGCCGTCACGGACCACCACGGCGGCGCGGGCCACCCCGGGGTGGGCGGCCAGGGCGCCCTCGATCTCGCCGGGTTCGACACGGCGGCCGTGGATCTTCACCTGGTCGTCGGTGCGGCCGAGGAATTCCAGCTGCCCGTCGGCCCGCCAGCGGACCCGGTCGCCGGTCAGGTACATGCGCGCGCCGGGCGGGCCGTACGGGTCGGGTACGAAGCTCGTCCCGGTGAGGTCGGGCCGCCCGTGGTAGCCGGCGGCCAGGCCCGCGCCGCCGAGGGCGAGTTCGCCCTCGAAACCGGCCGGCAGCAGCCGCAGCCCCCGGTCCAGCACGTAGGCGCGTACGCCCGGGAGCGGCCGGCCCAGCGGCGGGCGGGCGGCGGTGTCGGCCGCGGTCAGCTCGGCGCTGGTGGCGATGACGGTGGCCTCGGTGGGGCCGTAGGTGTTGACCAGCCGTACCGCGTCACCGTGCCGGGCCCGCCAGCCGGCGACCGACCGGGAGGTGGCCTCGGAGCCCCCGAGGATCAGCAGCCGCAGCGCGGCGGGCCACGGCAGGTCCTCGCCGAGGTCGACCAGCTCGCTCCAGTACGCGGTGGGCAGGTCGAGGACGGTGACCCGCGCGGCGGCCGGGGTACGGAGGTAGTCGGGCAGCATCCGCCCGCCGCCCGGCAGCAGGACGCAGCGCGCGCCGGACGCGAGCGCGGGCCACAGCTCCTCGGCGTGCGTGTCGAAGCCGATCGAGGCGAACTGCACGATCCGGTCGGACGGCAGCAGGCCGTAGCCGTCGGGGCCCGCCATCCAGTGCAGGCGGGCGGCGAGCGCCGCGTGGTCCACCAGGACGCCCTTGGGGCGGCCGGTGGAGCCGGAGGTGTGCAGCAGGTAGGCGGGCGCGGATCCGGGCACCGCGGGCAGGGTGCCCGCGGGCGCGTCCGCGGGCCAGTTCCCGGGGAGGGCGAGCACGGGGACGCCCAGCTCGGCGGCGTCCCGGTCGCCGGCGGCGGCGAGCAGCAGCTCCGCCTGCCCGTCCGCGAGCAGCAGCCGCTGCCGCTCGGCGGGGTGCGCCGGGTCGAGCGGGAGGTATCCGGCCCCCGCCTTCCAGATCGCCAGCAGCGCGGTGACCAGGTCGAAGGAGGGGTCCAGCCGGACGGCGACCACGGCGCCGGGCCGGGCCCCGAGCCGCTCGGCCAGCAGCGAGGAGCGCCGGTCGAGCTCGCGGTAGCCGAGGGTGTCGCCACCGCACTCCAGCGCCACCGCTTCCGGGTGCCGGGCGGCGGCCGAGCGGAACAACTCCGGTGCGGTGGGGAGTTCGGCGGGCAGCGCGGGCCCGGTGCCGAGGGCGAGCACCCTGTCGCGTTCGGCCGCGGTGAGCAGCAGGTCGCCGGTGAGCGGGCGCAGCGGGTCGGCGACCACCTCGCGCAGGAGCTGCACGTAGCGTGCCGCGGCGCTGTCGACGGTGGCCCGGGCGAACAGCTCCCCGTCGAAGCAGAAGGCCCCGTGGAGCCCGCCGTCGGCGTGCCGCCACAGGTCCAGCAGCACGTCGAACTTGGCCTGGGCGAACCCGGCGTCGGCCGGTTCCAGGGTGACGCCCGGTACGGCGTCCTCGGCCGACTCGGTGGAGAGGTCGTTCTGGCTCTGGAGCACGAAGAGGGTCTGGAAGAGCGGCGGTACGTGGCGTCCGCGCGGCAGTCCGAGGGCGGGGACGAGCCGCTCGACGGGGACGTCCTGGTGCCCGAAGGCACCCATCGCCGCGGAGCGGACCCGGCGCAGCACGGTACGGAAGTCCGCGTCGGCGGCCGTCTCGCCGTCGGTCACGGGTGACAGGTCGGCGCGTACCACCGCGGTCTTGCTGAAGTAGCCGAGCAGCGCCTCGTGCGCGACCTCGGTACGGCCGGCGACCGGGACGCCGACGGCGAAGTGGTGCTGTCCGGCCCAGCGGCCCAGCAGGATCTGGTAGGCCGCGAGCAGCACCATGAACGGGGTGCAGCGCTCCTTGCGGGCCAACTGCTCGACGCCGGAGACGAGTCCGGCGTCGATCCGCACGTCGCCGAAGGCGGCGCGGCGGTTCGGGCGGGCCGGGCGTGGGCGGTCGGTGGGCAGTTCGAGGCGGGCGATCCCGGCGAGCTTGTCCCGCCAGTAGTCGAGTTCCGCCGCGGCCCGCGATCCGTCGAGCCGTTCCGCCTCGGCGACCGCGTACTGCCCGAACGTAGCTGTCACGGGCGGCAGTTCGGGCTCCTGGCCGGCCAGCTCCGCGCGGTAGCAGGCGAGCAGCTCCGACCACAGCAGCCGCGCGGACCAGCCGTCGCTGACGATGTGGTGGAGGGCAAGGCAGAACAGCTGGTCGTCCGGCCCGAGCCGGAGCACCGCGGGCCGCAGCGGCGGGCCCGCGGCCAGGTCGAAGGGGGCGTTGACCCGTTCGCCGGCGGCCGCGGCCGCCAGTCGGGCGGCCTCGGCCGGGTCCGCGCCGGGCGGCACCGCGAGGTCCACCTCCTCGATCGGCAGCGGTTCGAGCGGCCCGACGAGCTGCACCGGCTGGTCGTCGAGCAGGTCGAACCGGGTGCGCAGCACCTCGTGCCGGGCCCGCAGCCGGTCGAGCGCGGCGGTCAGCGCGGCCAGGTCGAGGGGGCCGCGCCAGCGCCAGGCGATGTACATGTTGTAGCCGGCGTCGGCCGGGTCGAGCTGCTGGAGGAACCACAGGCGGCGCTGCTCGACCGTCAGCGGGTAGTGGCGCACGGGGTCAGAGCTGGTCACTGGGCACCTCGCGGGTGGTGGGTCGGTCGGCGGTTCCGGTCTTGAGGGCCTGGAGCGCCTGGAGGCCGACGAGGTCGTCGGACGGTGCGTCCGGCACCTCCCGGTCGAACCCGGCGAGTACGGGCAGCCGCAGCGAGATCGTCACGAGCAGCGCGATGGCCAGGCCGAACAGCACGTAGAGCAGGCCGATTCCGCGTCCGGGGCCGGTGCCGACGATCTGCCCGGCGGTGCCGGCGAGCGCGCCGCCGGGGTCCATCAGCGGCTGGAGCAGCCCTGGGCCGAAGGGCGCGACCACGGCGAAGCCGACCGGCAGGGTGGACCAGGCGACCATGGTGTTGACCGCGATCACCCGGCCGTGGAAGCGCTGCGGCACCTTGGTCTGGATGATCGTCGCGTAGACGCCGTTGACCAGCGCCAGCGCGTAGGCCATGCCGAAGGCGCCGAGCGCGACGAGCGGCAGGGACGGCCGCAGGCCGGTGAGCACGCACGCGGCGGACAGGGCGAGGGCGGCGAGCAGCACCCCGCGCAGCCGCTCCCGGCGCGGCCCGCCCCAGATGAGCAGGGTCAGCCCGCCGGCGACCGCGCCGGCGCCGCCGCCCGTCGCGATCCAGCCGGTGGAGGCGAGGTGGCTGAAGGAGAGGACCAGCGGGGTGGTGAGCAGGAAGAGCGGGGAGAGGAAGATGTTGAGCACCGCGAAGAACAGCAGCATGGCGCGGAAGTGCCGGCTGCCGAGCGCGAGCCGGAATCCGGCCCGTATCTCCTCGGCAACCGACTCCCGCCGGTGCCAGGCCATCGCCCGGGGGAACCTCACCAGTGCGACGACCGCCACCGCGCAGGCGTAGCCGGCCACGTCGAAGGCGAGGATGCCGCCGAGGCCGACGGCCGCGAGCAGGCCGACGGCGAACAGCGGCACCAGGAACTGGGCGAAGCCGAAGGCGAGCTGGACCACGCCGTTGGCCCGGCCCAGGAAGCGCTTGGGCACCAGTTGCGCGGCCGCCGACCCCCAGGCGAAGCGCTGGAAGGCCAGTGCCACCGAGAGCGCCGAGATCAGCGGGTAGACCTCCCAGACCTCCAGCCGGTGGGTGAGGGCCAGGACCAGCATCACGGCCTGGGTGACGCCGGCGGCCAGATCGCCGAGCAGCATGGTCCTGCGGCGGTCGTGCCGGTCCACGACGGTGCCGGCGATCGGCGCCACCAGGATGCCGGGCACCAGGGCGAAGGCGGCCAGCAGCCCGAAGTGGGCCAGCGAGCCGGTGCGCAGGTAGATCCAGACCGGCAGGGCGAACTCGGTGAGCGCCGATCCGATCATCGACACCTGCTGGCCGGCGGCCACCGTGAGGAAGCGGCCCATGCTCGGCCGGACCTCGCCCTCCGCCGGACCGGCGCCGCGGGCGGCCGGGTCGCGGGAGACCCCGTCCAGCCACCACGTGGACTCCTCGGTGCGCCGGTAGCGGTCCTCGGTGCCGTCGGCGAGCGCCGGGTGCACCCCGGTGACGACGGCGGCCAGCTCCTCGGCGCGGTACCTGAGGTAGAAGTGCCCGGCCTCGGCGAGCACCACGGCGGCGGCGGTGCCGGTGATCCGGTGCCACTCCAGGTAGCGCTCCTGGTGGAATTCGGTCGCCGGGTCGCGCTCACCGCACACCGCGACGACCGGGGCGTCGAGCAGTCGGCCGCCCTCGGTCTCGAACAGCTCGGTGAAGTAGCGCTCCGCCTCCTTGGTGCCGGTCCTGCGGTTGTGGATGATCAGCCGCAGCTGCTCGGGGTCCACGTCGTCGGTGTCGAGGCCCGCCGCGGCCAGGGCGTTGACCATGCCCTGGTCGCTGCGCAGCCGCTCGGCCAGCTCCGACCAGCGCTCGGCGAGGGCGGCGCCGCGGCCGCGCGGGCGGGCGAACGGGAAGATCCCGCCGAGGTAGACGGCCTCGATCTCGCGCCCCGCCGCCTCGACCCGGCGGGCGATCTCGACGCAGAGCTGCACGCCGAGCCCGCAGTGCCCGTAGAGGACCAGCCGGCCCTCGACGTCCGCGAGGATCTCCTCGGCGCAGGCGGCCGCCACCTCCTCGACCGGCATCGGCTGCTCGCCCAGCTCGTGGCCGGGGACGGCGAGCGAGTGCAGTGCCCAGTCCTCCGGCAGCGCGTCGGCCAGCGGCTTGTAGATCAGCGCGCTGCCCCCGCCGTACGGTGCGCAGACCACGCTCGCGGCGGTACGGCGGCGCTCCGGGGTGAGCCGGTGGAGCAGCCCGCCCTTCCCGCGGTCCGCCGCCGGGTCGCTGATCAGCCCGGCGAGCCCGCGTACGGTCGGGAAGCGGAAGATGTCCATCACGCCGATCGGGACCGGCAGGCCGGGACAGGCCCGGCGGATCCGCGCCACCACCTGGGTGGCGAGCAGCGAGTGCCCGCCCAGCTCGAAGAAGTCGTCCAGCGCGCCGACCCGGGAGACCTCCAGCAGCTCGGTCCAGATGGCGGCGACCCGGGTCTCCGCCTCGCCGTCGGGCTCGACGAACTCGCCGGTGGCGGCGGCCTCCTCGGGCTCGGGCAGCTTGCGGCGGTCGACCTTGCCGTGGGCCTGCAGCGGCAGCCGCTCCAGCTCCACGTACCGCGCCGGGACCATGTAGTCGGGCAGCACCTCCAGCAGCCGGGCCCGCACCCCGGCCGGAGCGAGCGGCTCGGTGGCGCCGGGGCGCTCCAGGTAGCCGACCAGGTTCTGCCGTACGCCCTCGCCGCGGCTGACCACCACCGCCTGCGTGACGCCGGGCAGTTCGGCCAGCGCGGCCTCGATCTCGCCGGGTTCGACGCGGTAGCCGCGCACCTTGATCTGGTCGTCGGCGCGGCCGAGGTAGTCCAGGGTGCCGTCGGGACGCCAGCGGGCCAGGTCGCCGGTGCGGTAGAGCCGGCCGCCGCCTTCCGGGTCGGCGGTGAAGCGCTCGGCGGTGAGGTCGGGGCGGCCGAGGTAGCCGCGGGCCAACCGGTCGCCGCCCAGGTGGAGTTCGCCGGTGACGCCGGGCGGCACCGGGCGCATCGCGCGGTCCAGGACCAGGCAGCGGGCGCCCGCGAGCGGGGTGCCGATGGGGGTGTTGCCCGGGCCGGACTCGGGGCCGACCTCGAAGACGCAGACGCCCACGGTCGCCTCGGTCGGCCCGTAGTGGTTGAAGACCGCGCACCGCCCGGCGGCGGCCAGTTCGGCGGCCCACGCCCAGCTGGACGCCTCGCCGCCCAGCACCAGCGCGCGGCGCGGCAGCAGCCGCTCGACGGGGGCGTCGGCGGTCAGGGCGGCCAGGTGCGACGGCGTCATCTTCAGGTAGTCGAGCGCCAGCGACTCGACCTGCTCGGCCAGTTCGGCGCCGGAGATCCGGCGCGGCAGCAGATGGAGGGTGCCGCCGCTGCCGAGGGCCAGGTAGAGCATCGTGAGGCTGAAGTCGAAGGACAGCGACTGGAGCAGCCCGTAGCGGCCGCCCGGCTCGATGCGCAGCCGCTCCCCCACGCCGGTGAGGTAGTTGAGGATCTGCCGGTGCTGGACGGCGACGCCCTTGGGCAGGCCCGTGGAGCCGGAGGTGTAGACGACGTAGGCCAGGTCGTCGGGTCCGCAGAGCTCGGCGGGCGGGTCGTCGCACTCCTCGAACGGCTCGCCGTCCAGCAGCAGTTCCGCGCCCTGGTAGCCGGGGAAGCGCTCGCGCAGCACCGAGTCGGTGATCAGCACGGCGGCCTGTGCGTCGGCGACCAGGTGGGCCAGCCGGGCGGGCGGCTGCTCGGGGTCGAGCGGCAGGTAGGCGCCGCCGGCTTTCAGCACGCCGACGAGGGCGGCGGCCAGGTCGGGAGACTGCTCCAGGCAGATCGCGACCCGGTCGTCCGGTCCGACGCCGAGGGCGCGCAGCCGCCGCGCCAGCCCGTTGGCCCGACGGTCGAGTTGACGGTAGGTCAGCGACCGGTCCTCGAAGACCAGCGCGGGGCGGTCGGGGTGCTCCGCCGCGGCGCGTGCCAGCATCCGGGGAAGCGTCTCCGGCCCGCCCGCGGGCAGTTCGGGACCGGCCGACCAGGCGGCCAGCTGCTCCCGCTCCTGCCCGGTGACCAGCGGCAGCTCGTCCACCGGGCGGTCCGGGTCGGCCAGCGCGGCGTCCAGCAGCATTTCGAAGCGCTCGGCGAGACGGACGACGGTGGCCTCGTCGAAGAGGTCGGTGCGGTAGGTGAACAGCCCGTGCAGGCCGTCCGGTTGCTCGCTCAGGTAGAGGGCCAGGTCGAAGTGCGTGGAGGTGGCGGCGTAGCCGAAGCCCTCGGGCCCGGCGGGCGGCGCCGCCGCGCCGCGCTCGCCGTAGTTCTGGAAGGCGAAGGTGGTCTGGAAGACGGCGGACCGGCTGACGTCGCGCGTGACGTCCAGGTCGGCGACCATCTGCTCGAAGGGCACCTCCTGGTGTGCGTACGCGTCCAGGGTGGTCTCCCGCACCCGGCTGAGCAGCCGGCCGAAGCCCATCCCCTCCTCCAGCCGGGCCCGGATCGGCAGCATGTTGACGAACGCGCCCACTACGCCTTCGAGTTCGCGGTGCAGCCGGCCCGCGACCGGCGAGCCGACCGCGAAGTCCCGCTGTCCGCCGAGCCGGGAGAGCAGGGCCTGGTAGCCGGCGAGCACGGTCATGTACGTCGAGGCGCCGTACGCGCGGGAGACCTCCGCGATCCTGCCGGTGAGCCGGCGGTCCCAGTGGAAGGCGTGTGCGGCGCCCGCGAAGGTGAGCACGGGCGGCCGGGGCCGGTCGGCGGGCAGGTCGAGCGCGGGCACGCCGTCCAGGGCGGTCCGCCAGTACGCCCGGTCGGCGGCCAGTGCGCCGCTGTCCAGCCGTTCCCGCTGCCAGACCGCGTAGTCGCCGAACTGTACGGCGAGCGGGGCGAGTCCGGACGGTGTGCCGTCCGCGCGGGCAGCGTACAGCGCGTCCAGTTCGCGGTGCAGGATGTCGACCGACCAGCCGTCCGTGATGATGTGGTGCATGACCAGCGCCAGTACGTGCTCCTCGGCGCCGAGCCGGAGCAGCTCGGCGCGCAGCAGCGGCCCGGCGGCCAGGTCGAACGGTTCCGCGGCCCGCTCGCCGATCAGCTCGGCGGCCCGGGCCGCGGGCTCGGGCAGGGCGGCGAGGTCGGTGAACCGCGCGGCGGTCGGCCCGGGTTCGGCGATGCGGAGTTCGGCGGCGCCGTCCTCGGTGGCGGGGAAGGTCATCCGCAGCGCCTCGTGCCGCGCCACCAGGTCGGTGAGCGCCGCGTCCAGCGCGGTGCGGTCGAGCGGGCCGCGCAGCCGGCGGGCGGGGGCCAGCGCGTAGGCGGCCCCGCCGGGTGCGAACTGCTCCATGAACCACAGCCGTTCCTGCCCGCTGGACAGCGGCGGCACGGTGCCGGCCGAGCGGGGTGCGACCACCTGGACGGGTGCGGCGGCGCCGCGCAGCCGCTGGGCGAGCAGGGCGCGCTTGGCGTCGGACCAGCCGGCGGGCTGCGGTCGGGTGTCGCTCATCCGCGCTCCCCCGGTCCGTCCGCGCCGTGCCCGTCCGCGGGCTGCTCGGCCACCCCGTGGTCGGCCACCAGGTGGGCGGCGAGCGCCTGGAGGTTGTCGAGGAAGTCGCCCTGGTCCAGGTCGAGGAAGACCCCGTAGCGCCCCTCCACCGCGTCCACCAGGCGGAGTTGGGCGAGCGAGCCGAGGCCCATCGCGACGAAGGGGGTGCCGGGGGCGGCCAGCAGTTCGGCGGCGGTCACGGCGTCGTCGCTCGCCTCGGCCGTCATGTCGGCGAGCACCGCGAGCAGGGACGGTGCGCGGACGGCCGCAGGGGTGCTCAAGTCGTCGGTCACTGCTGCTCCTTCACGGCTGCGGCGAGCCCGGCCACGGTCGTCACGTCGAAGAAGATCTCCAGGTCGAGGTCGACGTCGAAGGACTTGCGGATCCGGGCCGCGATCTGGATGAAGCTGAGGGAGTGCGCGCCGATGTCGAAGAGGTCCTCGTCCGTGCCGATGTCGGGGATGCCGAGCACCTCGGAGCAGATCGCGCACAGCTCGGCCTCCACCGGGTCGCCGGCGGGCGCGGCCGGCAGGTCGTGCGGCCCGGCGGCGGCTTCGGCGGGGGGCGGCGCGGGCAGCGCGCGCCGGTCGAGCTTGCCGTTGGGCGTGAGCGGCAGCGCGGGCAGCGCCACGAAGACCTGCGGGATCATCGCGCCGGGCAGCGTCCGGCCCAGGTGCGCGCGCAGCTCGGCGGCGGCGGGGGCGGGCCCGGCCGCGGCCACCAGGTAGCCGGCCAGCCGCTGCTCGCCGTCCTGGCCGGTGTCGACGGCCACCGCTGCCGCGGTGACCGCCGGGTGCTCCAGCAGTGCGGACTCGATCTCGCCCAGCTCGATCCGGTGGCCGCGGATCTTCACCTGGTCGTCCAGCCGGCCCAGGAAGTCCAGCTCGCCGTCCTCGGTCCAGGCCGCCAGGTCCCCGGTGCGGTACATCCGGCCGCCGCCGTAGGGGTCGGCGACGAACCGCTCGGCGGTCAGCTCCGGCCGGTGCAGGTAGCCCTGCGCCACGCCGTCACCGGCCAGGTGGAGTTCGCCGGGGATCCCCACGGGCGCGGGGCGGCCCTGCGGGTCGAGGACGTAGGCGCGGGTGTTGGCGACGGGGCGGCCGATGGTGACGGTCCCGGGCAGCGGCGGCAACTCCGCGCAGGTGGACCAGACCGTGGTCTCGGTGGGCCCGTACACGTTGAGCAGCCGGTCCACCCGGCCGCGCAGCTCGCGGGCGAGCGGCAGCGGCAGGGCCTCGCCGCCGACGAGGGCGGTCAGCCCTTCCGGCAGGCTCCCGGCGGTGAGCAGCACCCGCCAGCCGGACGGGGTGGCCTGCACATGGCTGACCTGCTCGCGGCGGATCAGCTCGCCCAGCCCGGGCCCGTCGACGGCGAGTCCGTCGCCGGCCAGCACCAGCCGGGCGCCGGTCACCAGCGGGAGGAAGAGTTCCAGCCCGGCGATGTCGAAGGAGAGCGAGGTCAGGCCGAGCCAGCGGTCCCGCTCGGTCGAGCCGAGCCGGTCGGCGAAGGAGCTGAGCAGGTTGACCAGGGCGCGGTGGCCGACGGACACGCCCTTGGGGCCGCCGGTCGAGCCGGAGGTGTAGAGGACGTACGCGCGGTCCTGCGGGCCCGGCGCGGGCAGCGGCCGCTCCGCGGGCTCCGCCGGTCCGGCGGGCAGGTCCAGCCGCAGCACGGCGGGCGCGGCGGCCGCCACCGCTGCGGCGGGCTCGCCGTCGGCCAGCAGCAGCGCGGCGCCGGAGTCGGCGAGCACCAGCGCCAGCCGCTCCTGGGGGTACCCGGGGTCGAGCGGCAGGTATCCGGCACCGGCCCTGAGGACGGCGAGCAGCGCGACGGGCAGCGCCGAGGTGCGCGCCAGGTGCACCCCCACCAGGCTGCCGGGGGCGACCCCGGCGGCGGCCAGTCGCCCGGCCAGCTCCGCCGACCGGTCGCGGAGCTGGGCGTACGTCAGCTCGGCGTCGGGCGCGGTGACGGCGACGGCGTCGGGGCGGGCGGCGGCCCGCGCGTCGAACAGGTCGAGGACGGTCCGGTCGGCCGGGTAGTCGCGGGCGGTGTCGTTCCAGTCCTCGGTGACCTGCCGCAGCTCGTCCGCGCCGAGCAGCGGCAGCGCGTCCACGCCGGTGTCCGGGCCGGCGACCGCGGCGGCGAGCAGCGTCTCCAGGTGTCCGGCGATCCGCTCGGCGGTCTCCGGCGCGATCACCGAAGGGTCGTACTGGAGGCTGAGTTCGCAGCCGTCCGCCGAGTCCACCACCTGGATGTGCAGGGTGCTGCGGGCGGTCCCGTTGAACATCATCCAGTCGACGCGGCTCGCGGTCCCGGTGAAGGCGGGCTCCGGTCCGCGGCGCCGGTAGCCGAAGGACACCGGGGTGAGGCCGACCCGGGGGGTGAGGCCGCCGACGGCCGGGGCGAAGGGCACCGCGCGGAAGCGGTACAGCTCACGCAGCCCGGCCCGCACCCCGAGGGCGAAGTCGCGGAAGGACGGCGACGCCGCGAAGGTGGGCGGGTGGTGCGGCAGTTCGTTGACGAACAGGCCGATCTCGCGCGCCGGTCCCGGGGGCCGGGTGGACAGGGCCACGGCCACCGGGACGCCGGTGTTGCCGTAGCGCCGCAGCAGGGTGTGCACGGCGGCGAGCAGGAACTCGAAGCTGCTCACCCCGCACGCGCCGGCGGCCGCGGCGAGCGCCTCGGCGTCCAGCCGGCGGCCGGTGGCCGCGCCCGGGCCGACGCCCTGCGCTGCCCGCCGCAGGCCCGGCAGCAGCAGGTCGGCCGAGTCCGTCCAGCGCGGGCCGAACCAGTCGGCGGCGGCCCGGACGAGCTCCGGACCGGGTTCCGCGGGCCGCTCGGGGTCCGCCGTTCCGAGGTCCGCGGGCGCGCCCGCGACGGCCGCGTTGTACGCGGCGGCCAGGTCGTGGACCAGGACGTCCTTGGACATGCCGTCGAAGACGGCGTGGTGGGCGACGAACAGCAGGTCGGCGGCGCCGTCCGGGCCGTGGAAGAGGGTGAAGCGGGCGAGCGGCCCGGTCTCCAGCACGAAGGGGCGGGTCGCCTCCTCCTCGATCAGCTTGTCCAGCGCGGCCGGGCCGTCCGCGGCGGCGCTCTCGGCCAGGACGACGTCGGCCTGCGCGCGGTGGAGCGCGACGACCCCGTCGCGTTCGGCGAGGGCGCCGCGCAGCGCGGGGTGGCGGGCGACGACGGCCGCGCAGGCGGCGCGCAGGGCCGCGGGGTCGACGCGGTCGAAGCCGATCCGCAGCGGGAGGTGGTAGCTCGTGCGGGCGGCGTCGAGCCGCTCGGTCAGCCAGACGCCCTGCTGCGGAAGGCTTGCCGGGAGCACGGTGGCACTGGGTTCGGGCATGGAAGGACTCGCTTCGCTGTCGGGAATCCGTGAGGAGCGGCGGCGCGGGGCGTGCGCCATCGCCGGAGGGCGCGGCGGCCGCGCGTGAGAGGTGGGACGAGATGAAATGGGGTGGCGGGCGGCGGAAGAGGTGGGTGGGTGGCGGTCAGCCGGCGAGCAGTTCGCGTACGACCCGTTTGAGCGGCTTGCCCGCCTCGTTGCGCGGCAGGACGTCCAGGGTGAGGATCCGGCCGGGGATCTCGTGCGCGGCCAGCCGGCCGGCGAGGTAGGTGCGCAGCTCGGCCGGGTCGAAGGCGGCGGTGTCGGCCGGTACGACCGCGGCCCCGACGCTCATGCCGAGTACGGGGTGCGGCACGCCGACCACCGCCGCGTCGGCGACCGCCGGGTGTTCCAGCAGCACCGCTTCCACCTGGAGCGTGGAGACCTTGTAGGCACCGGACTTGATCACGTCGGACTCGCGGTCGACCAGGTGCAGGTAGCCGTCCCGGTCCAGGTAGCCGACGTCGCCCATCCGCACCCAGCCGGCCCGGAAGACCCGCGCGCCGGCCGCGCCGTCGCCGTAGTACGCGCGCTGGGCGGCGGGCGAGCGCAGGTGCACGTCGCCGGTCTCCCCCGGCGGCAGCGGGCGGCCGTCGGGGTCCGCCACCATCACCGATCCGCGCGCGGCCAGGCCCAGCGCGGTGGGGCGGGCCGGGTCGAAGACCATCGCGGTCTGCGCGGGCGCCGCCTCGGTGGAGGTGTAGTAGTTGACCACGGTGGCGTTCGGGAAGGCCTCGGTCAGCGCGGTGGCCACGCTGGGCGGCAGCGCGGCGGCGGTGGAGCCGAGGAGCCGGACGCAGGAGAGGTCGTGGCGCTGCTGCACCCCGGCGTTGAGCAGTTCGGCGGCCATCGCCGGGACCACGAAGACGCTGCCCACCGACCGCTGCTCGATCAGCCGGGCGAACCGGGCTGGGGTGAAGCGGGTGGCCACCAGCGCGGCCGGGTGCGCGTCGAGCGCGTTGACCAGCATGGTCTGGCCGGCGTTGGTGCCGACGGCGAAGGCGTGCAGGAATTCCTCGGAGTGCTTCAGGGGCCGGTGCCGGGCGGCCGGCCTGGTCCCGTGCACCACGTTGCCGTGGGTGGCGAGCACGCCCATCGGCTTTCCGGTGGTGCCGGAGGTGTAGAGCACCTGGGCCGCGTCGTCCGGTCCGATCGTGGGCAGGTCGACCGGGAAGGGTCCGTCGGCGGCGAGATCGGCGGTCCGGGCCGTCCACCAGGGGCCGGCCGGCAACTCACCGGCGGCCCCGGCGATCACGCCGACGGCGCCGCAGTGCTCCAGCAGTCCCCCGGTCGCTTCCGCCGGGCGCCCGTCCGAGACCGGCACCGCGACCGCGCCCGCCCTGGTCACCGCGCAGTAGTGCACGGCGTAGTCCGGCCAGTCGCGCAGTCCGAACACCAGGGCCACCCGGTCGCCGGGCCGCACGCCGCGGGCGACCAGCGCCCTCGCGACCGAGAGGGACCGCTCCCGCCACTGGGCGAAGGTCAGCCCGGTGCCGGTGTCGGTGCTGATCGCCGTCCGGTCCGGCTGCGCCGCGGCCCGCAGGTCGAGCAGTCCGTGCACCGTCCGCCCGTCCGCGGGGTCCGGTCCCGGCGGGGCGTCCCGGGCCTGCGCCGGCGCGTCGAATCGGGTGCCGACCCTGCTGTGCTGTATGGAGCTTGCCACTTCCCCCGGGCCTCTCCGGCCGGCTCCGAGCGCCCCCGAATGACACTTGGTCCAGACCTGACGGCAAGATTGGCATAGACCAACTAGGGGGTCAAGATTCGGCCGCGAACCGCCGTACGACGCCTCCCGGGCACCCTCACGCAGGCGGCGCCGACCGCTCCTGACGGGTCGCCACCACCGGTCGACCCCTGACCGACCAGGAGGAACGGTTCGCGGGCCACGGGCCGAGATTCGCCCCCGGAGCCGCGGCGTGGCGCCCGACGGCCCTCCCCCGCCGCGATCGGCCTCGCCATGGCGGGCACCTTCGTCCACATGCTCACGGTCGCCGTCCCCGGCACGCCCGGCGTGAGCCGGCTCTGCCACCTCGGCGGGCTGACCGGCGGGCTCGCCGGGGCGTGACTGCTGCGCGACCGCCGCCCGGGAGAGGCCCCGCGTCAGCGGCCGGGGAAGGCCGTCGCCCCGCACGGGGCGGCGCACCCCCGGGCCGCCCTGCACAAGGAGCTGGAGGACCTGGGCCTGTTCCGACCCGGTACGCGCGCGCCCCGGCCGGGAAGAGGTCCCGGCCGGGACGCGGCGGGCTTCAGGCGTGCTCGACGACCAGCTCGACCGGCATGTTGCCGCGGGTGGCGTTGGAGTACGGGCAGACCTGGTGGGCGGCCTCGACCAGGGCGGTGCCCTGCTCGGGCGTCAAGCCAGCGGGCAGCTTGACCCGCAGGACTGCGGCGAGCACAAAACCCTGGCCCTCCGGGTTCTTGGACAGGGTCACCTCGGCGGTGATGGTGGAGTCGTCGGCGTTCAGCCCCTTGGCGCGGGCCACCAGCTTCAGGGCGGACCCGAAGCAGGACGCGTAGCCGACGGCGAAGAGCTGCTCGGGGTTGGTGCCCTCGCCGTTGCCGCCGAGCTCCTTCGGCATGGCGAGCTGGAGGTCGAGGCGGCCGTCGGAGGTGGTGGCGCGGCCGTCGCGGCCGGACGAGGTGGCGACGGCGGTGTAGGTCGGCATCACGAGGGTCCTCTCAGTGGATTGCGAACGATTCAGTTGTACGCAACTTAATTGTGCGCTGTCAAACCTGTACCCTGGGAGTATGGGACTCGTACCGGACGACCTGGCCTGCTTCGCCGTCCACGTCGCGGCACGCGAGCTCGACAACGCCTACCGGCGCGAGCTGCGGCCGCTCGGACTCACGTACCCGCAGTATCTGACGATGCTGCTGCTGTGGGACCGCGACGGCCGCAGCGTGAAGGAGCTGGGGGAAGCGCTGCGTTTCGAGTCCGGCACACTCTCGCCGCTGCTCAAGCGCCTGGAGGCTGCCGGGCTGGTGACGCGGGAGCGCAGCCGCACCGACGAGCGCTCGGTCCTGGTCCGGCTGACCGGCGAGGGCCGCGCCCTCCGCGAGCCCGGCGAGGGCGTCGTGGCGCGGGTCTTCGGCTCCCTGGACTACAGCGCCGCCGAGGCCGAGCACCTCCACGCCGGCCTGCGCCGGCTCGTCGCCGCCCTGGACGCCGCTCCCCCGCCGCCCGCCGGCCCATGACCGCCCGCACCCCGTGCGACACCGCCCGGTCCTGACCCGCCGTCCGTTCGCCCCGGCGGCCGGACTCCGCGAGGGGGGCGGCGAGTTCGGAGGGTCCGGGCGGATTCGGCTCCGCCGTCCCGGTAAGGCGAAGCGTGGAGCGGGACGGGTGCATCCGTCGCAACCGCCGCGGGAAGCCGCGGGGAGGGCGGGGACGCCCGACGGCCCCGGCAGCACCCGCCGCTCCCGTACCGAAGGGCGACCGCAAGACGGAGGAACGATGATCCCCGACTGGCAACACCGCGCCGCGTGCCGCGACGAGGACCCCGAGCTGTTCTTTCCCGTCGGCACCTCCGGGCCGGCCCTCCTGAAGGTCGAGGAGGCGAGGGCCGTCTGCCGCCGGTGCGCCGTCATGGACGCCTGCCGCCGGTGGGCGCTGGACACGGGCCAGGAGGCCGGCGTCTGGGGCGGACTCAGCGAGGACGAGCGCCGTACGGTGCGGCGCCGCGAACGCCGCGCACGCCGATAGTGCCGTGACCGGGAGGGTTCACCGGCTTGCGACGCCCGGCACGGCACCTCGCTGCGTTGCCGCACCGGCCGAGTAGGCCCGCTACGAGGCCGATCCGGAGCCTTGCGACGCACCGCACCGGACGCCGCAAGCTCCCGGCAGACCCTCCCGGTCACAGCACCAGGACCGCTGCGGCGGCGCGGTTGACGGGGTGTCAGCGGCCGGTGCCCGTCTCGACGGGACGGGACGGGTCGCCGCCGTAGGCGGACCAGCCGCCGACGAAGAGGCGGCCCCGGCCGATTCCCGTGTGCTCCATGGTCAGCAGATTGTGGCAGGCCGTCACCCCCGAGCCGCAGTAGGAGACGACCAGCGGTGCGGTGTCCCGGTCGACCCCGGCGTCGGCGAAGCGGTCGCGGATCTGCTGGGGCGGCAGCAGGCGGCCGCGGTCGTCCAGGTTCCCCCGGCACGGGACGCTGCGCGCGCCGGGGACGTGTCCGGGGCGGGGGTCGACGGGGTCCTGTGCGCCCAGGAAGCGGTCCCGGTTGCGGGCGTCGACCGCCAGGACGTCGCGGCCCGTCACGCCGTCGGCGTCCACCAGCACGTCCTCCGGCCAGGGGCGTTCGGTGAAGACGGCCTCGGCGGGGACCGGCTCCGACGTCACGAGGGAGCCGGGGAAGGCGTCGAGGTGGGCGGCGAGGCCGCCGTCCAGGACGGCGGCCCGCCGGCCGGTGGTCCGCAGCATCCACACCAGGCGGGCGGCGATCACGCCGCCCTGGTCGTCGTAGGCCACCACGACGTCCTCGTCGCCGATGCCCAGCGTGCGCATGCCCCGGCTGAAGACCGCGGGCGACGGCAGCGGGTTGCGGCCGCCCTCCGGCGTGGCCGGCCCGGTCAGCCAGCGGTCCAGGTCCACGAACACCGCGCCCGGCAAGTGCCCGTCCTCGTAGGCGGCCCGCCCGGAACGGCCGTCGAGATACCAGCGCACGTCCGCCAGGACCACCCGCCCGGGCAGCGCGTCCAGCTCCTCCACCCGCACGAACGGCGGGACACTCACATGATCGGTCATGCCGCGAACCCTAGCCACCTGTCCACATGGTGAGCCAATAACATCCGAATGGCGAGACCCTCATACGGCACCCGAGCACCCCGGCCACGGCGGATCCGCGCCCCGCGGCCGCCGCCCGGGCGTGAGGCGGGTGGGGAGCGGGTCCATGTCCCGGGTCAGGGCAGGATCGAGTCGACGTAGCCGCCGTCCACCCGGACGGCGCCGCCGGTCGTGGCGGTCGCGAAGTCCGAGCCGAGGTAGACGGCCATGTTCGCGATCTCCTCCGGCTCGATCAGCCGCCGCAGCAGCGACTGCGGGCGGTGCTCGGCCATGAAGACGCGCTGCGCCTCGTCCCACGGCAGGTCGCGGTCCACCAGCGAGTACACGAAGTCCTCGACGCCGCCGGTGTGGGTGGGCCCGGCGATCAGCGAGTTGACCGTCACGCCGGTACCGGCCGCGTCCTTCGCGAAGCCGCGGGTGACGGCCAGCAGCGCCGTCTTCGTCATGCCGTAGTGGATCATCTCGGCGGGGATGACGACGGCGGAGTCGCTCGCGACGTTCATCACCCGGCCCCAGCCGCGGTCCTTCATGCCCGGCAGGTACGTCCGGATCATCCGCACCGCCGCGAGGACGTTCACCTCGAAGTACCGGCGCCACTCGGCGTCGTCGATCTCCAGCGCGGGGGCGGCGCCGAAGACGCCGAGGTTGTTGACGAGGATGTCGACGCCGGGCAGCGCGTCCGCGACCCGGCGCGCGCCCTCCTCGGAGGACAGGTCGCCGGGCGCGGCGAAGAAGACGTCGCGCTCCGTCTCGTCGCACAGCTCCGCGACCGCCCGCCCCACCGACCCGGCGCTGCGGCCGTTCACCCCGACACGGGCGCCGGCCCGGCCCAGACCGGCCGCGACGGCGCGGCCGATGCCCTGCGTGGAGCCGGTGACCAGGGCGGTCCGGCCGGAAAGGTCGATGAGCATGCTGGCGTCTCCCGCCGTCCCGGCGGCCCGCGGGCCGGGCCGCCAGGGTTCTCCTTCCCGGCCCGCCGCGGTACGGGCTCGGCCACCCGGGGGCTTCGCCGGGCCGGGCGGCAGCGATGAGTTCCGGCGGCGGCGGCAGTCCTCCCCGGTATGACTCGCATCACCGCTGACATCTCGGTCTCCCTCGACGGCTTCGTCACCGGCCCCGGCGCCGGCCCGGACAGCGGGCTGGGCGCCGGCGGCGCGGCGCTGCACGCCTGGGCGTTCTCCGACGACCCCGAGGACCGCAGGATCCTCGGCGAGGCGACCGCCCGCTCGGGCGCCGTCGTCCTCGGGCGGCACCTCTTCGACGTGGTCGACGGGCCGCGGGGCTGGGACGCCGAGACCGGCTACGGCGCCGGTGAGGTCGGCCGGCCCGCCTTCGTCGTCGTCACGAGCGCGCCGCTGGCCTCGGTCCGGCTCACCGACCTCGACTGGACGTTCGTCACCACCGGCCTGCCCGACGCGGTCGCCGCCGCGCGCGAGCGCGCCGAGGCCGCGTCGTCGGCCGCGGGCCGGGATCTCGACGTCGTCCTCATGGGCGGCGGCGCCACGATCGGCTCGGCGCTCGCGGCCGGCCTCGTCGACACGCTGTCACTGCACCTGGCGCCCGTCGTGCTGGGCTCCGGCACGCCGCTCTTCCCCGCCGGGGCGCGGCACACGCTGGTGCAGCGCGGCGCAATCCCGACGTCGACGGCGACGCACCTGGTCTACGACGTGCTGTGACGCCGCCCGTGCGCGGGTGTCAGCCCTTGCAGGCGGGGTCGGCGAGCACGATGGGCGCGGCTTCCCTGGTGGTCACGAACGCGCGGAAGCCGGGAGCGCCCGCGACACACTTGGTCGCGATGTTCGCGAAGCCGTCGGGGAAGTTGGTGACGTTGGCCGGGCTGTCCTCGCCCCGGTGGTCGGCGACCGGCGAGTCGCCGGTGCCGCGCGAGTCGCTGGCGCATCCGGTGAGGGCGGACACGGCGATGGCTATCGACGCGAAAACGGTCAGGTACCTCGTCGAACGGCGCTTCATATCGACCTCGTCTCGGCGTGCGGCGGCCCGTCCGGCCGGACGGACGCCATGAAGGACCTGCCACGGGCCCGGCCGGTTCCGCCGGTTAGCCTGGAAGGATCCGCAGGCGCGGGGACGGGTGAGAGGGGGCGGCGGGGATGGAGCTGCGCCAGCTGCACTACTTCGTGGCCGTCGCGGAGGATCTGCACTTCGGTCGGGCGGCCGAGCGCCTCATGATCGCCCAGTCGGCGGTGAGCACGCAGATCCGCCGGCTCGAGCGGGAGCTGGGCGTCGAGCTGCTCGACCGCTCGCCCCGCCACGTGCGGCTGAGCGAGGCGGGCCAGGAGTTCCTGCCCGCCGCCCGCGAGGTGCTGGACGCCGCCCGGCGTGCCGCCGGAGCGGTGGAGCGGTTCGTCGCCGACCGCGGCTCGACCCTGCGTGTCGGCACCAGCACGGGTATGGGCGAGCGCCTCGACCAGGTGCTGGAGGTCCTCCAGCGGGATGCCCCGGGCACCGCGGTGGAACTGTTCTCCGGCCCGCTCGACGTGCGGCTCGCCAGGGTCTGCGCGGGGGAGTGGGACGCGGCGTTCGCCCGGGGCGAGATCGACGTGCCGGAGGGCGTACGCCTGCTGCCGCTCTGGCAGGACGAGCTGGTGGCCGCGCTGCCGGCCGGGCACGCCCTCGCCGGGCGCGGGACGGTCCCCCTCACCGAACTGGCCGGTCTGCCGCTGCTGCTGACGGAGCGGCGCAACAACCCGCCGCTGGTCGACCTCGTCGTCGGCGCCTGCCACGAGGCCGGATTCGAGCCGCTTCCCGGCCGCAGCCACGGCTCACTGCAGGACAACCTCGCGTCCCTGGGGGCGGGCCGGTCGGCGTGGACGGTCGTGTACGCGTCCCACGCCGCGCACCTGCGCCACAGCCGGGTCGCCTTCGTCCACGTGACGGACCCGGCCGGCCGCCGGCTCGCGCTGCCCGGCGTGCTGGCGGTGCGGCAGGAGACCCCCGCGCACCGGCTGCGCCCGCTGCTCGACGCCTGCCGCGACGTGGCGCGCGGCGATCTCGATCCGCGATGACTGCACGCGCGGACCGGGGCTGGGTGCGGGCCGCCGGAACGTGTGGACTGGGTGGCACAGGAGGTCGCGGGCCGCAGGCCGCGACCCGGACGACCCAGGAGGACCAGATGCCCATCGTCACCGTCCAGCAGGGCCCGCGCAGCGTCGAGCTGAAGCGCGAGCTGGTGGCACGGATCACCGACGCGTTCGTGGACGCGCTCCAGGTGCCGGCCGAGAGCGTGCAGGTGTGGATCCAGGAGACGAGCCCCGAGAGCTGGGCCGTCGCGGGCAAGCTCACGGCCGATACGAGGAAGTAGCGCACCCGGGCCGTCCGGTGCGCCCGCCCCCGGTCGGCCGTCGGCTGCCGTCCGGTCGCTGGTCGCGGCAGGGACCGCGGACCACAGCGACGAGAGCCGAACGCCCTGCCGGACGCGGAGCGCCCACGCCGTCCCCTCGGATCCCGGAATCCGGGGGCGGCGTGGCGGGCGGGTCAGCGGTGGTAGCCGTCACCCATCGCAGCGGCGTTGTGCACGGTGCGCGCGTCGTTGAAGGCGCGCTGGTACTCGGCCTCCGCGCGGTGGGCGGCTTCGGCGCGCGGAGCGCCGCGGGTGGAACCGCGGCGGACCAGCGTCACGACGCAAGCGATCAGCGCGAGGAAAATGGCCGCTGCCGCGAAGATCAAGATCATGAGCACCCCCGTGCCTGGCGGGCCCGCTCGACGGGCCCCGGACGTACGAGCCTAGCCCGGCGCGGCGGCGGGCGGGCCCGTATCGGGAAATGTCACTGTTAGCCTGACCTGCGTGATCGGGACCGGAGCCGGGGAGCGCATACCCGGTGGGCCGGGCCCCCGCGCGGAGCGCGCCCTGATCGCCGCCAACTTCGTCAGCCGCGTGGGCAACGGGCTCTTCGACTCCGCCGCCGTCCTCTACTTCACGCTCGTGGTGCACCTGCCCGCCACGCAGGTGGGCGCGGGTCTGACGGTCGCCGGCGTGTGCGGGCCGGCGCCGGCGTACCAGCGGGGAATCGGGCCGACCGGTACGGGGCGCGCACCGTCCGGCTCGCCTCCCTCGTCCTCCAGGCCGCGACCCTGGCGGCCTTCGTCCTCATCGGCAGCTGGTCCGCGTTCACGCTCGTCGCCGCCCTGGACCGGCTGGCGGGCAGCGCGAGCGGCGCGGCGGGCGGCGCCCTGGTCGCGCGGGTCGGCGGGGAGCGGCCCGCCGCCTTCCGGGCGAGGCTGCGGACCTTCCTCAACCTCGGCGTCGTCGCGGGCACGCCGGACGGCGACCGCTGGCGGCGGTCCGCGCTCAGCCCGGCGCGGCGGCGTGGTGGTCCGACCAGGCCCGCCACAGCTCGGCGTAACGGCCGCCGAAGGCGAGCAGCTCGTCGTGCGTGCCCTGCTCGACGACCGCCCCTTCGTGCAGGACGAGGATGCGGTCGGCGGGGCGGGCCTGCGTCAGGCGGTGGGCCACGACGAGTGCCGAGCGGCCCTCGACCGCGGCTGCCGCGGCCTTCTCCAGGACGTGCGCGCCCGCCGACCCGGCCTCGGCGGTGGCCTCGTCCAGCACCACGAACCAGGGGTCGCCCAGCACGACCCGGGCCAGGGCCAGCTGCTGGACCTGGTCGGCCGCGAGCCGGTGGCCCTCCTCGCCGACGACGGTGTCCAGGCCGCCGGGCAGGGCGGCGACCCAGCCGTCCGCGAGCGTGGCGGACAGCGCCCGCCACAGCTCGCCGTCCGGCGCGCCGGGCTTCACCAGCGTGAGCGCGTCCCGTACCGTCCCGGCGAAGGCGTGGGCGTCCTGGGTGACGAGGAAGACCCGGGAGCGCGCCCCGGTCCGCGCAGGGTCGTAGGGCGTGCCGCCGTACGCGACCGTGCCGCCGGTCGGCCGGAGCACCCCGGCGGCGACCGCGGCCAGCGTCGTCTTGCCCGCCCCGGTGGCGCCGACGAGGGCGACCCGCTCGCCGGGGGCGATACGCAGGCTGACATCGCGCAGCACGGGCCGCCCGGGGACGTAGGCGTGCGTGACCGCCTCCAGGACGACGTCGCCGCCCGGGAGTTCGGCGGCGGGGTCCGGGGCCGGCGGCGCCGGCATCGCCGCGATGCCGACGAGCCGGGAGAGGGCTGCGCCGATCGCCTGGAAGCGGTCGAAGGTGAAGAGGATCCCGCCGATCGGGCCGAACAGCCGCAGGAAGTACAGCGCGGCCGCGGTGACGGCGCCCACCGAGGTGAGGTGCTGGCGCACCAGGACGAAGCCCAGGCCGAGGACGCAGGACAGCCCGGCGAGTTCGGCGAGGTTGTTGCGCATGAGCAGGCGCAGCGACAGGCGGTAGACGTCGACGGAGACGCCCGCCGCGCGGCCGGAGGCGTCGGCGACCCGGCCGACCAGCAGCGGGCCGATCCCGAACGCCCGGGCCGTCGGGGCCGCCTCGATCCCGCCGAGCAGCGCCTCGGCCCGCCGGCCCTGGGCGATCCGCTCCTCGCGGTGGAGCGGCGCCGAGCGGGGCAGGTACCAGCGCAGCGCGGCGGCGAAGAGCGGGCCGGCGGCCAGGACCGCCAGCCCCAGCCGCCAGTCGAGCGCCAGCGCGCCCGCCGCGGTCAGGACGACGGTGACGGCCGAGCCCACGACCACCGGCAGGGTGTCGCGCAGCCCCTGGGACACGGTGCGCACGTCGTCCGAGAGCCGGGAGAGCAGGTCGCCGGTGGTGGCCCGTTCGACACGGTCGGCGGGCAGGTGGAGCGCGCGGTCCAGCACCTCCTCGCGCAGCCCGGCGAGCGCGGGCTCGCCGACCCGCGCGAGCGCCACCGCCGAGGCGCCGCCGGCCAGCGCGCCCACCACGGTCGCGACGCAGATGAGGAGCGCCTGCGGGAAGATGCCCCCGCGGCCGGAGACGACGTGGTCGACGACCGTCCCGACGGCCCAGGGCGGTACGAGCCCGGCGCCGCTCGCCAGCACCGTCGTCCCGACGGCGGCCCCGGCGCCCCACCGGTCGGCGGCCGCGGCACGCCGCAGAAAGGCGTACGCCTCGCGCCGCGTCCCGGTCGGCAGCAACTCCCCGCTCACGGCCGCACCGCCTCCCGCCGGCCGCGGTACGCGGCGGCCCCGCGCCCGTGCACACCGCACCTCGCGCGCCCGGGCCCGGACCGCGGCGGCTTCTTCCTCATCGCAGCACCAACTCCCGGTAGTCGCGGTCGGCGGTCAGTTCGCGGTGGGTGCCCTCGGCGCGGACGCGGCCGTCGCGGACGACGACGACGCGGTCCGCGGCGCCGAGCAGGGCGGGGCTCGTGGTGACGATCCAGGTGGTGCGGTCGCTCGCCGGGGCGTGGCGCAGCGCTCTGATGCCGGCGCCGATCCGCTGCTCGGTGACCGCGTCGACGGCGGTCGTCGGATGGTCGAGCACGAGGACCGGCGGGTCGGCGGCGAGCGCCCGGGCGAGGGCGACGCGCTGCCGCTGACCGCCGGAGTACGTCGTCCCGCCGGCGGCCACCGGCTGGTCCAGGCCCTTGCCGTCGAGGGCGGCGACGTCCTGCGCGGCCGCGGCGTCGAGGAAGCGGGCGAGGGCGGCGTCGGCGTGGCGGCCCCCGGGGTCGAGGTTGCCGCGCAGGGTGCCGTGCAGGAGGTGGGCGTGACGGGGGTTCACCAGCAGCCGGCGGTTGCGGTCGTGGAGGCTCAGCGCAGCGAGCGGTGTGCCGTCCAGCAGGACCTGGCCGTCGAGGGCGGCCCCGTGGATCTCGCCGGCCAGCACCCGGACGAGCGTGCCGGTGGCGGCGGGGTCGGGGACGACGAGGCACAGCAGCTCGCCCGGCCGGGAGGCGAGGGAGAAGCCGCGCAGCGCGCCCGCGGTCACGTCCTCGAGCGAGAGCCCCGCGGCGCTGCCGGGCGCGACCCCGTCACCGGCGGCCAGCAGCGGGGGCGTGGCCAGGAATTCGGCGATGCGGGAGGCGGCCGCGTACGCGGACCCCACCTGCTCGCCGGTGCGGCCCAGCGCCCGCAGCGGTACCGCGAGGAATTGGGTGAGGCCGACGATCGCGACGAGGTCCCCCGTCGAGACGGTGCCGTCCAGTGCGCGGCTGCCCGCAAGCAGGGTGACCGCGGCGAGGAACAGCCCGCCGAGCCCGGTGGAGAGCGCTTCGAGCACGCCGTGCGATCCGGCGAGCCGGATCCCCGCGGCCGTGGCGGCCCGGCTGCTCGCCCGGTAGCGCGCGACGGCCTCGTCCTCGGCGCCGAGGCCCCTCAGGACGCGCAGCCCGCGTACCAGGTCCGCGGCGAGGGCGGAGGTGCGGGCGACCTCGGTGAGCTGGTCGCGGCTCCGCCGCGAGACGGCGGGGGTGGCGAACTGGGTGAGGGCCACCAGGAGCGGCATGCCCAGCAGGACCACGAGGCCGGTCACCAGGTCGATGCGCAGCAGGATCACCGCGCTGCCCAGCACGGCCGCCGCCGAGGCGAGCGTGTAGCCGACGGGCTGGGCGAGCGTGCCGGCGCTCTCCGCGTCGGCGGTGGCCAGCGACAGCGTCGCGCCGGGCAGCGCGCCGCTGCGGGCGCCGGCCGGCCGCAGGACGTGCCCGGCGATCTCGACCCGCAGCCGGTGGCGTTCGCGCTGGTCGGTACGGAACGCCCCGGCGGCGCCGTGGAAGTAGCAGACCATCAGGGACGCGAAGACCAGTGCCAGCAACCCGCCCCACGCCAGGAGGGCGCGGGAACTGCCCGCCGCCACGGCGTGGTCGATGATCATGCCTACGACCACGGACACCATCGCCTCGGAGAACTGCCAGACCGAGAGCAGGGCGACCACCGCCGCGGCGCCGCGCGCGTTGCGGCGCAGCGCCCGCGCCAGCAACCGCCAGGCGGAGGCGGGGGGTTCGGCGTCCTCGCGGGGCGGCGGGCGCCCGCCGCCCCGCGGCTGCTCCGTGTCGGTCCGCACCGGCCGCCCCTCCGCCCCCGCGCCGTGACGCATCCGCGGCGACCGTAACACGGCGCCCTCGCGGCCAACCGTCCGGCGCCGGGCGGCACTTCGTCAGGCCGGGTCCGTCACCTGGCGCCGGGTGGACAGGACCGTCACCAGGGCCAGGACGGCGAGGCCCATGAGGACGGCGCCGAAGACGGTGGCCCCGGTGGTCAGGCCCACGGCGTCGCTCAGGTAGCCGGCGGAGACCGGCAGGACGCCGGCCGGCAGGTAACCGCCCACGTTGAGCGCCGCGTTGGCCTCGGCGAGGCGCTGCGGGGGGATGCCGGAGTTGAGCAGCGACAGGCCGCCGAGCTGGCCCATGCCCTGGCCCGCGCCCGCCAGCAGCGCGGACAGGACGAGGACGGCCACCGACGAGGTGTGCACGGCGGCGACCAGCGCGGCCATGCCCAGCGCGGTGCTCACCGCACCCGCGGCGAGGACGGTGCGGCGGCGCAGCCGCTGGACGGCGAACTGCACGCCGGTGGCGGCCAGGAACATCGCGAACGCCGTGGCCCCGGCGACGATCCGGTTGGTGGTGCCGAGCAGCCCGGACAACAGCGAGGGGCCGAGCGACAGGACGAAGGACGTCGCGGTGATGCCGGGCGCGAACACCGCGATGCCGAGGGCGAGCCGGCGGCCGTTGCCGCGCGGGACCCCGGGCACCCGCACCCAGGCGCCCCGGCCGGGCGCGGCGGGGCGGCGCACGGGCATCCGCAGGACGCAGAGCACCGCCGTGGCCAGCAGGACGGCCTCGACGGCGAAGACGGTGACGGTCGGCGCGGGCGCCAGTTCGGACAGCAGACCGGCGAGCAGCGGGCCGAGCCCGGCGCCGAAGACCATGGCGCAGGAGGCGAGCAGCGCGCCGGTGCGGCGGCGCCCCGGGCCGGCGACGTCGGTCACCGCGGCCATCCCGGCCGAGACGGCGGCGCCGACCGCGATCCCGGTGAAGAGCCGCGCCACGACGAGCGCGGCCACGCTGGTGGCGGTCGCGAAGACCAGGCAGGCGGCGAGGGCGAGCGCCAGGGCGGGCAGCAGGACGGGCTTGCGTCCGAGGCGGTCGGAGAGCACGCCGGAGACCAGGAGCGAGCCGAGGAGGCCGACGATGTAGAAGGCGAACACCACGGTCAGGGTGCCCTTGGAGAAGCCGATGTCGCGCTGCCACAGCACGTACAGGGGGGTCGCCGCGTTCGAGAGCACGAACACCGCCGTGACCGGCCAGGCCGCCAGCCACACCCACCGCAGCGGCGCGGCAGGCAGCCCCGCGGCCCCGCTGCGCGGCCTTGCACCGACGGCCTGGACGGATCTGCTCCGGGTTTCGGACATGACTGCTCCTCCCGATGTGCTGCTGACCTCCAGCAGTACGAGTCGAGTCGAACTTAGCATGCAGTACGATTGAAGTCGTACAAGCATTCCGCGTCGACGAGGAGTCGCCCATGTCCCCGGCCAGGACCCCGAACGGGGCGGCCGCACGCGCCGTCACGGTGCTGCCCGAGCCGTCCGGCCTGCCCGAACCGCTGCCGGAGCCGGGTGTCGAAGAGCTGCGCCTGGAGACCGTGCTCGGCGCGCTCAGCGATCCGCTGCGGCTGACGATCGTCCGCAAACTCCTCCTGGAGTCCGAGGACTTCGACCACTCCTGCGGCTGGTTCGGACTCGACCGGCCCAAGTCGTCGCTCACCCACCACTTCAAGGCGCTGCGCGAGGCGGGCGTCACCCGCCAGCGCCAGTACGGCCTCGAACGCCGCAGCCACGTCCGCGTCGAGGACCTCGACGCCCGCTTCCCCGGCCTGGTCGACCTCGTGGCGGCCTGGACACCGCCCCCGACGGCGTGACACCGGGCGCCCGGCCGAACGGAAAGCGCCGGCGCGAGCCCTGACCCGGAGTCGATCCGCAGGTCCCGGGCGTGGCCCGATCCGACTTTGGTCCAGACCTCTTTTGGTCCAGACCTATTGACGCGCCCTGCTGCCGCTCCTACGATCCCGACGGTCACACGCGCGCATGTCTCCACTTCACCCTGAGCCGGGCGTCAAGCCCTCCCCCACTCACTTGCTCATGCCCTTGGCACGTGGCGAGAAGGGAGCACAGCATGTTCCGTCGGAGGTTGCCCGTTCCACGCCGGACGGCCCGCCCACAGGCGGCCGTCGCGGCGCGCACCGGCCGTACCGCGCGCCGGTACGCCGCCGTGAACCGCACCGTCGCCGGAGTGAGTGCCGCGGCCGTCCTGGGCGCGTGCGTCGCGCTCGTCGGCTCCGGGGCGGCGGCCGGCGCCGCGGCCGCCAACCTGGTGGCCGACGCGCGTACGTCCAGGGCAGCTACGTCTACATCGGCGCGACCGGCACCGGCGGCACCGACCCGTCCACCTGGACGCCGGGCGCCTCCTCGTACCAGCAGCTCGGCGTCAGCTTCACCACCGGCGCGAACACCACCTCGGTGACGGTGTACGTGCACGGCTGGTACGGCCAGCCCGCCTACCTTGCGGACGACGTGTCGCTCACCGGCCCCGGCGGCACCGGCACGACGCCGCCCACCTCGCCGACGACCACCCCGCCGACCTCGCCCACCACGACGCCCCCGACCTCGCCGACCACCACTCCGCCCACCACCCCGCCGACGACCCCGCCCCCCACCACCCCGCCGGGCAGCACCTGCGCCACCAAGCCCCGGCCCTCGGGCAAGGTCCTCCAGGGCTACTGGGAGAACTGGGACGGCGCCGCGAACGGCGTCCACCCCGGCCTCGGCTGGACGCCCGTCACCGACAGCCGGATCGGCCAGCACGGCTACAACGTCATCAACGCGGCCTTCCCGGTCATCCTCTCGGACGGCACCGTCGAGTGGCAGGACGGCATGGACAGCGGCGTCAAGGTCGCCACGCCCGCCGAGATGTGCCAGGCCAAGGCGGCCGGGGCGACGATCCTGATGTCCATCGGCGGCGCCGCCGCGGGCATCGACCTGTCGTCGAGCACGGTCGCGGACCGCTTCGTGGCGACCGTCGTGCCGATCCTCAAGCAGTACAACTTCGACGGCATCGACATCGACATCGAGACCGGCCTGTCCGGCAGCGGCAGCATCGGCACGCTGTCCGCCTCGCAGGCCAACCTGGAGCGCATCATCGACGGCGTGCTGGCCCAGATGCCCGCGGGCTTCGGCCTGACGATGGCGCCCGAGACCGCGTACGTCACCGGCGGCAGCGTCACCTACGGCTCGATCTGGGGCGCGTACCTGCCGATCGTGAAGAAGTACGTGGACAACGGCCGGCTGTGGTGGCTGAACATGCAGTACTACAACGGCAGCATGTACGGCTGCTCCGGCGACTCGTACGAGGCCGGTACGGTCGCGGGCTTCACCGCCCAGACCACGTGCCTCAACAACGGCCTGACCGTCCAGGGCACCACGATCAAGGTGCCGTACGACAAGCAGGTGCCCGGCCTGCCCGCGCAGCCCGGCGCGGGCGGCGGCTACATGTCGCCCGGCCTGGTCGGCCAGTCGTGGAACGCCTTCGGCGGCTCGTTGAAGGGCCTGATGACCTGGTCGATCAACTGGGACGGCTCGAAGGGCTGGACCTTCGGCGACAACGTCAGGTCCCTCCAGGGACGCTGACGCCCCGCCGGAGCAGCCCGGCCCCGCGCCCCGGTCCGTGACGAGCCCCGTCACGGACCGGGGCGCGGGGCTGCGGAGGATCCCCGCGGACACCCGGTGCCCCCGCGAACCCCGCGGGGGCACCGGCATGTCCGGGACCGGCCCGAGCATCGAGGACGTACGCCACCTGTGTCCCGTGCGTCACTCGTGACACAGTGGAATCCCGTGGCGTTGCGGCGAGTTGGCGGCCCAGCGAGTGTCCGCACGGCGAACTGTCCCCCCACGCCTATCCCCCCACGGAGGCAACATGCTCACGAGACGAAGGGGCCGCCCGGTCCGGGCGCTCGCCCGCGCGGCGGTCGCGCTCGCGCTGGCCGCGGCAGGAGCCGCAGGCGGCACCGCGAGCGGCGCCGCGCAGGCGGGCCCCGCCGGCACCGCCGCCACGGTGCCGGCACCCGCGTCGAGGACTGTCGCCCTCGTCACCGGTCAGCGGCTGCTGGTCGGCACGACGGGTCGTCACGTAAGCGGCTACCGGATGCTGCCGCAGGACGGCCCCGCCGCCACGCTGGTGTCCTTCGGCGGCGGGGGCGGCGACACCTACGCCGTTCCGGCCGACGTCCTGCCGGAGGTGGGCCGGCGGCTCGACCTCTCCCTCTTCGACGTCACCGCCCTCGCCCGGCAGAGCACCGCCGGCGGCCGAACACCCCTGGACCTGACCTTCGCCGCGGGCACCCCGCCCGCCGCCCCGCCCGGGGTGCGGCTCACCTCCGTCACCGGCAGCACCGCCACCGGCGTCCTGGACCCGGGCTCGGCCGCCGCGTTCGGCCGGGCCGTGCGGGAGCGGCGCCTGCCGCCGGCGCTGGAGTCGGTGCGGCTCGGCGGCACCGGCACCGGCACCGCCGCCCGCCCGCACTTCCCGCTGCACACCCTGCGGATCAGCGCCCGCGGCCTGTCCGGCGGGCCGGGGAACACGCCGCTGGGCAGCATCGTGCTCAACACCGACGACGTGAGCCGCTTCGGCACGGTCGTGCCCGTCGAGAACGGCGAGGGCAACGTCCAGGTGCCCGCGGGGCACTACGCCGTCTACACGCTGTTCGTCGACCGCGCCGCGGACGGCGCCGAGACCGCCTGGCGCGAGGTGGCGCAGGACACCACGGTCGCCGAGGACGGCCCCGACACCACCGTCGCCGTCGAGGAGGCCGCCGCCGACCGGCGCGTCACCGTCACCACCCCGCAGCCCGCCACCGCGGACGTCCTCAAGCTCACCTGGTTCCGCACCGGGCCGTCCGGAAACGTCACCTTCGACAGCGTCCAGGTCGGCAGTCCGGCGACCGTGCCCGTCTACGTCAACGCGCGGCCCGCGGCCGCGGCCGGTTCGCGGTACGTCGTCCAGTGGGGCGGCGCGGCGCCGGACGGCGGGGCGTACCGCTACGACGTGGCGTTCGGCTCCGACGACGTGCCCGCGGATCAGGCCTTCCGCGCCGAGCCCGGCGAACTGGCCACCGTGGAGCACCGGTTCTCCGCGGACCCGGCGGCGGGCGGGGCCCCCGGCTCCCTCTACGTGCTGCCCGTCGACGGCTTCACCCGGGCGGTGGAGGCGGCCGGCCAGACCGTCCTGCCGCCGCCCGTCGACCAGGGCCGCCAGGCCGTGCCGGGCAGCCGCACCGAATACGTCGGCACCGCGGACGGCGGCGGGTGGGCCTTCGGCACCGTGACGGCGCAGCTCGACACGTTCGACTCCGACACCCTGACCCTCGCGCCGGGCTCCACCCGCACGGTCGACTGGGCCCACGGGCCGCTCGCCCCCGGCCTGGGCACCCACCACGACCAGCAGGTACGCGAATGCACCGCGTGCGCCGGCGGCGGGCAGTTCACCCTCTACCTGCCGACCGGCGACAGCGAGCCGGACCACGTCGGCAGCGTCGCCGCGGACACGGACTTCACGCTCTCCCGGGACGGCACCCGGCTCGTCGACGAGCCGGACGTGATCGGCGCCCGGGTGTCCGCCGGGGACGGGCCCGCGGACTACCGCGCCGTCCTGGACACCGACCGCTCCGCCACGGGCGCCGGCCAGTCGGTGCGGACCCGCACCGAACTCGCCTTCCACGACCCGGGCCGGGGCGCCGACCCCGGCCTCGACCTGCCGGCGGACGTGCCCTGCCCGGCGGCCGGCTGCCGCATCATGCCCGCGCTCACCCTCACCTACCGGCTCGACACCGACCCGTCCAACACCGGGCCGGAAGGCGGCACCCAGGGCCTGGACCTCACCGTGGGCCACCTGTCCTACGACGGCCGGGGCTCGCACGCCCCCGTCACGTCCGCCACCGTGTCGGTCTCCTTCGACGGCGGCGCGACCTGGCAGCCCGCCGCGCTCACCGGCAGCGCCGGCAATTACCACGCCGACTGGCGGAACACCGGCACCGCCGCCCCGTCGATCGAGGTCACCGCGGCGGACGGCGCCGGCGGCTCGATCACCCAGACCGTCACCGCCGCCTACGGCATCGCCCCGGGGAGCACACGATGAGGCCCGCAGCCGTACGCCCGTACCTGACCGCACTCGCCACGGTCGCGGCCCTTGCCGTGGTCCCCGCGGGCAGGGCGGCCGCCGCCTCCCCGCACCTCCGCGACGTGTGCGGCACCCCGAAGCCGGGCTTCGCCCGCTGCCTCGCCCAGGTGCGCACCGACCTGCACGCCGGGAAGGGGGTGCGCGGCCCGCACGCGGCCACCGCGGCGCAGGCCGCGCTGCCGCCCGGCTACGGTCCGGCGGAGCTGCGCGCGGCCTACGGGCTGCCCGCGGCCGGGGGCACCGGGCAGACCGTCGCCGTCGTCGAGGCGGGCGACGCCGCGCAGGCGGAGGCCGATCTCGCCGTCTACCGCACGACGTTCGGCCTGCCCGCCTGCACCACGGCCAACGGCTGCTTCCGCAAGGTGAACCAGCGCGGGGCCGGTGCCCCGCTCCCGCCCGACCAGGGCTGGTCGACGGAGACCGCGCTCGACCTCGACGCGGCCTCGGCGCTGTGCCCCTCCTGCCACCTGCTGCTGGTGGAGGCCGACCAGGCCGCCGGGGACACGCTCGCCGCGTCCGTCGACACGGCGGCCGCGCTCGGTGCCACCGAGATCTCCAACAGCTACACCGCGGCCGAGAGCGGCCCGAACGCGTCGTACGCCGACCACTACACCCACCCGGGCGTGGCGGTCGTGGCCTCCTCGGGGGACGCCGGCTACGGCATCCCGGGCGTCCCGGCGGCGTACAGCAGCGTGCTCGCGGTCGGCGGCACCACGCTGACCCGCGATCCCGGCACCGCCCGCGGGTGGTCGGAGAGTGCGTGGCAGGGCGCGGGCAGCGGCTGCTCGGCGTGGGTGGACAAGCCCGCGTGGCAGCACGACCCCAACTGCCCGGGCCGGACGGTCGCCGACGTCTCGATGGTCGCCGATCCCGACACCGGGCTGGCCGTCTACACCACGGACGGGACCGGCGGCACGGACCCCGGGTGGTCCGTGGTGGGCGGCACGAGCGCGTCGGCGCCGCTGGTCGCCGCGGTCATCGCGCTGGCCGGGCACCCCGCCCGGTTCCCGGACGCCTCCGCGCTGTACGCGGCGACGGCGGGCCTGACGGACGTCACGACCGGCAGCAACGTCCAGGGCACGGACTGCGGCGGCGACTACCAGTGCACGGCGGGGCCGGGCTACGACAGCCCCACGGGCAACGGCACCCCGGACGGCCTCGGCGCCTTCTGACGGCGGGTCCGCGGGGAGGGGAGCCGGGTGCGGCGCCCCTCCCCGCGCGGCGGGGCGGTGGGATCAGCCCAGGCGCGATCAGCCCGGGGCGCCACTGCCGGTCGGTGCCGCCGTTGCACGGCCACGGCTCCGGCGCCGTGCGCGAGCAGCCGCCGCAGCGACAGATCCCGTGGTCCGCGGTCCGTGTCAGGAGCATGTGTGGCTGCCGCTCAGGCACGGCCCGGGATCGTACGTCGTCGGCGTCGGGGACTTCGTGGGCGTCGCGGGCGGGGACTGCACGATGTAGCGCACGACGACGGAGAAGGCGGCGACGTAGTGGTGGGTGACGAAGGCCTCCTGGGCCACCGCGTGGGTGGAGAGGGGCTGCCAGGTGACGTGGACGAGCCCGCTCTCGGTGCGGCGCAGGGGCTCGTCGCCGAGCTGGAGGTACCCGGCGGCCGTCTCCGGGTCGTACGGCGCACCGGCCACGGAGACCTGGAGGCTCGCAGAGGTGTCGTACCCGGCGGCCCGGTGCGGAGGACGCGCGTACTTCCCGGAGACCCGGCCCCAGCCGGTGGGCGCCGCATGCGGTGGGGAGAAGGACTCGGTCGGGGAGGGCGGCAGCGCGGTCCGGTCCGGCGAGGCGGCGGCCTCGGTGAGCGTGCTGCCCGTCCAGCCGCGCGCGGCCAGGACCGCGTCGAGCGCCCGGAGGCGCGCCGCGATGTCGCCGTCGAACGCGACGTAGGCGACGGTGGCGCGCGTGCACTGGACCGGGCCCCAGCTCGACCGGCCGCCGAACATCGCGCCGCTCTCTAGGCTGCGGCAGACGTCCGACACCGAGGTCCCGAGCGGCTCGGCCCCCGGCAGGGCTGCGGCGAGGGCCGCCGTATCGGCGGAGGCGGACCGCGCCGCGCCGGCCCTGGCGGCCCGGGCGGGCGCGGAGTGCGCGAAGGCGGCGACGTCCGGCGGGGGGACGGGTTTCAGCTGCTCGTTGATGTACCACGCACCGCACACCAGCAGTGCGAACACCACCCCCACCGCGCCGATCGCGGTGAACGCGCAACCGCGCGCCACGCGTTGGCCCCTGCTCGTGTTCCGCGCGACATCCCCCATGCCGTCATGCTCCCGGGTCGACACCGGCATTCCGGCAACGCCCGGGTCTCCGTACGGTCTCGTCCGCCCCTGCGGTCAGCGGGTCCGCAGGCCGTCAGGGGGCCGGCCGGCCCCGCGGGCACACCGGGCCGGCCTCCCGCACCGTGCGGGGACGGCCCCCGTCCGATCGACGGGCAGCGTTGCGCGATCCCGTCAGGGGAGGCCGTCGTGCCGGACGGCGACCACGGCCGCGTCGTCGTCGAGGCTGCCCGAGGTGTGCCGCAGCAGGTCGGCGCGCAGGGCGGTCAGCAGGTCGACGGGGTGCGCCCCGCCGGGGACGAGGTCCGGGAGCCGGTCGGTGAGCGGGTAGAAGGTGCCGGCGAGGTCGCGGGCCTCGGTGACGCCGTCGGTGTAGAGCAGCAGGGTGTCGCCGGGCTCGAAGGCGAAGACGTCGGCGGCGGCGTCCGCGTCCTCGGGCGGGAGGATGCCGATGGGCGGCGAGTAGCGGCGGGGCACGAGCGCGGTGACCCGGCCGCCGTGCAGGCGCAGCGGGGCGGGGTGGCCGCTGTTGAGGACGCTGATCCGCGGTTCGCGGTCGGGGATGTCGATGAGCGCGGCGGTGATGAAGGACTCCCCCGGGTCCTCGCCGTGCCGGTTGGGCTGGGTGAGGCCCCAGGCGACGACGGCCTCGAGTTCGAGGTGCAGCGCCGCGAGCGGCAGTTCGCGGTGGGCGGCGCTGCGGAAGGCGCCCAGCAGCAGGTCCGCGTCGTCCACCGCCGCGAGGCCCTTGCCGCGCACGTCCCCGATGAGCAGCCGGGTGCCGTGCCGGGTGCGCACCGCGGCGTAGAGGTCGCCGCCGATCCGCGCCTGGTCGGCCGCGGCCTCGTAGCGGACCGCGACCGTCAGCGGGCCGATCCGGTCCGGCAGCGGCTGGAGGACCACCTGCTGGGCGGCCTCCGCGACCGAGCGCACCTGTCTCAGCTCGGCGCTGTGCCGCTCGCGCAGCCGGCAGAAGAAGACGGTGAACGTGGAGATCACGACGAGCGCGGCGATCTGGCTCTCGTGGTTGGACGTGAAGATGCTGTTGCGGACCGCGGAGATCGTGAACAGGGCGGCGGTGGCCAGGAAGCCGACCAGCGCGGTGAGCCGTGAGCTGCCGAAGGCGGCGGTGAGCGCGGGCGCCACGACCAGCAGCGGTCCGAGATGGATGTCCTGCGGCGCGAGCACGTCCGCGACGGTGATCACGGCGATCAGGACGATCGGGACCGCGACCAGCCCCGTCATCTGCCGGGACGAGCCGGTGCCGTCGTCCTCACCGGACCGGGACCAAGGGAACCGCATCGCTCCTCGCCGCACCCATTCCGCTCGCGCGTCGCGGGGCAGCGGACGCCCCGGCAGCCGTCGCGGGTCCGCTTCCGCGTCCGCCGTCCTCCTGCTCGGCCTCCATTGTGCTGCGGTACCGGCCCGGCCACATGTCGGCGGAGCCCCGGGCACCCCGCCCGGCTCCTCCGGACGGGCCACCCGGCTCGTGCCCGGGCGCCCGGCGGCCGAGGCTGGCGGGGGGCGCCGGACCTGTCGGGCCGCCCCGCGAGACGAGGAGGACTGGACGGCGTGGCGCACCCGGGCACCCTGGTCCTGATCATGGCCGCGGCCGTCCTCGCACCGCTGCTGGCCGACGTGGCACGGCGCCGGGTGCGCGTCCCGCAGGTCGTCTTCGAGATCGCGCTGGGCATCCTGCTGGGCCCGCAGGTGCTCGGCTGGGCGCACCGCGACCAGGTCATCGACACGCTGTCGGACCTGGGCCTGTCGATGCTGATCTTCCTCGCCGGGTACGAGATCGACTTCGGCGCCGTGCGCGGCCCGCTCCTGCGCCGGGCCGGGGCCGCGTGGCTGGCCTCGCTGGCGGCGGCCCTCGCGGTGGCGTTCGGGATCAGCGGCGGGAAGCCGTACGAGGCGTTCGTCATCGGCACGGCGCTGGTCAGCACCTCGCTGGGCACGGTGCTGCCGATCCTGAAGGACGACGGGGACCTCGGCAGCCGGTTCGGCACGGCGGTGTCGGCCTTCGGGGCGGTGGGCGAGTTCGGGCCGATCGTCGCCGTCGCCCTGCTGCTGAGCGGCCGCAAGCCGGGGCAGTCGGCAGCGCTGCTGGCCGTCTTCGGCGTGGTCACGGCGCTCGCGGTGCTGTGGGCGCTGCGGCCGCGGCGGCCGTGGTTCTCCCGGCTGGTCGACCGGACGCTGCACAGCAGCGGCCAGTTCGCGGTGCGCTTCGTGATGCTGCTGCTCGCGGGGATGCTGGCGCTCGCGGCGTCCTTCGGGCTCGACGTGCTGCTCGGCGCCTTCGCCGCGGGCGTGCTCACCCGGCTGGTGCTGTCGGGGGCCGGGCCGCGGAGCCGGGAGGAGGTGCTGGGCAGGATCGAGGGCATGGGCTTCGGCTTCCTCGTCCCGCTCTTCTACGTCGACACGGGTGTCAACTTCGACCTGGACGCACTGCTGCACGGCGGTGGCGCGCTGCTGATGGTGCCGGGCTTCCTGCTGCTGTTCGTGCTGCTGCGCGGCGGCCCGGTCCACCTGCTGGCGCCGTCCGGCCTGGGCGGGCCGGACCGGCGCGCCCTCGCGCTCTACGCGGCCACCTGCCTGCCGCTGGTCGCGGCGATCACCACGATCGGGCTGGACCAGGAGGTCATCGGCTCGGGCACGGCAGCCTCGCTGGTCGGCGCGGCGATGCTCTCCGTCCTCGTGCTGCCGCTGCTCGCCGGGCGGCTGCGCGGCCGGACCGGCGAGCGGGCGATGCCGCGGGCGGCGGAGGAGAGCGAGGCGTGGTGACCGCCGGGCTCCCGGGGCAGCGGCCCGGGAGCCCGGCGGCGTGCGGGCGTGTCAAGTCAGCACTGGCCGGCGGGGCGGTCGCGCACGACCAGGTCGGTCCAGCCGGTCGTGCCGTCGAGCCACAGGACGCGCTGCCCGGTGTCTGCGGCGGGGAAGACCTGGTCGCCGCGGTCGCACGAGACGCGCTGGAGGCCGCCGGTGCTGTCGGGGGCGATCTGGTAGAGCTTCGGCAGGGTGTCGTTGGCCCAGGTGGTGGCCGGGGGGACGGACAGGACGGTGACCGCGTCGTCGGAGGCGGTCAGGCTGTAGCCGTACAGGGCCGTGCCGCGGGTCTCCGGGACGAGCACGGCGGGGGCCGAGCCGTCGTGGTCCGCACGGTCGAGGGACACCCGGCCGCCGTCGGACAGGTCGGTGTCGGCGAGCCAGTAGACGCTGTCGGCGGTGACCGCGGTCTGGCCGACGGCGAGGGTGGCGTTCTTGTCGACGGGCATCAGGGTGGTCTTCCCGGTCGCCAGGTCGGTGGTCTCCACGCCGAGCTTGTAGCCGTCGGACTCCGGCCACAGCTTGGCGTAGGCGACGAGGCCGCCGCTGATCGAGGGCAGCGTGGTGGACAGTTGGTACCGGCCGCCGTCCACCCAGGTGCCCGCGCCGGTCCTGATGTCGCGGTAGCCGACGTGCGGGTTGCCGAACGGGTCGGATTCGGTGAAGACCACGTAGTCGCCGTCGACCGCGACCGAGGAGATGTCGGTGTAGGAGGAGTACACGGTCTTCTCCGGGCCGCCTGCCAGCGGGCGCACCTTGATCAGGATCGAGGCGGGCGCGAACTCCGCCCAGGCGACGGTCCTGCCGTCGGTGTCGGCGTAGACGTTGTAGTCGCCGTTGTTGCCGCTGACCAGGGTGGGCCTGCCCGTGCCGCTGGTGCTGCCCGCCCACACCGAGTACGGCTCGCTGCCGTCGTCGTTGCTGAGCGAGACGGCGTACTTGCCGCCGCCCGCGCCGACTCCCGTACCGGAGATGTTCACCTTGCTGATCAGGGTGCTCGCGTCGATGCCGAGCGCGGTCTCCCAGTTGGGCACGATGCCGTGCGCGGCGAACGCCTGCTTCACGGTTATCAGCTGGGCCTTGGTGGCGCCCAGCTCCTGCGCGGCGGCGACGACCGCGGCGCGGCCCTTGGTGAAGCCGTCCAGCGGGGTCATGTACGCCGTGAGGGCGCGGTAGACGATCCGGTCGGCGAAGTCGGGGTCGAGGTCCTGGCGGATGTCCCACAGGGCGCCGGAGAAGATCGTGGAGTTCAGGTGCACGCCGCCGTCGTCACCGCGGTAGGTGACGCCGACGAAGTCCTTGGACGTGGTCGCGCCGTCGTCGAGGTTGCGCAGCGCGCAGTCGCGCGGGGAGGCGTTGACGCACAGGTTCTCGCCGAGCAGCGAGGCGTCCGGGTCGGACATGGGGATGTGGTTGGCCTCGTCGTCGATGGCGTTCCCGAAGTAGTCGGCGAGCGCCTCGTTCATCGCGCCGGACTGCCCGGCGTAGACGAGGTTCGCGGTGTTCTGGATGACGCCGTGGGTCATCTCGTGGCCCACGACGTCGGTGTCGGCCGAGAAGGTGCGGTAGTCGCCGCCGCCCTGGCCGTAGACCATCTTGCTGCCGTCCCAGAAGGCGTTGTTGTACGGCCGGCCGTCGGCGACGACGCCGACGAGGGAGTAGACGAAACCGCCCTTGCCGTCCAGGCCGTCCCGCCCGAAGTGCCTCCGGTAGTAGTCGTAGACCTGTGCGGCGCCCCAGTGGGCGTCGACCGCGCCGGAGTCGGTGTACTCAGGGCCGAGGTCGGTGGTGGACGAGCTGAAGGTCTTGATGCCGCTGGGCCAGGCACCCGACGCCGTCGAGGCCTCGCGGCCGCGGGCGTCGTAGGTGGCGAGCAGGGTGCTGCTCACGCCTGCGTCGCGCGGGCCGTAGTCGATCATCTGGTAGGCGCCGTCGGCGCCCTGGTAGAGGTTGAGCTCGGTCGTCTCGCCGTTGTAGCGCACGCCGCTGCCCTTGACGACGAGCTGCTGGCCGGCCGCAGGAGCTTCCGGGGCCGCGGTGCCGCTCGCGGCGGTCGGCGCCGCCGTCGCCGTGCCCGCCGGGGCGAAGGACTGGATGCCGCTGTACTGGAGGACGGGGTAGCCCGAGTGGCCCTCGACGTAGACCTCCTGCTTCACCGGCTGCCCGGTGCGCGGGTCCGTGCCGGACACGGTGATGTGCCGGGTGAGCACGCCCTTGCCCTGTGGCAGGACGGTCAGGCCCTCGTCGGTGCCCCCGAGGGTGCCGGTGGACGGCGCGGTGCCCGCGGGGCGGGTGAGCGGGCCCTGTCCCAGCTGCGTCGAGACCGCCCCGACCGCGCGGCTGACGGCGACGGCGGAGGAGACGTCGGGGGTCGTGGAGGGCAGGTCGAGCTGGGTGTAGAAGCTGCCCGAGGTGCCGGTGACGGTGCGCTTGCCGCTCGCCTCGCGCATCCGTACGACGTACTGGCCGCCGAGAACCGGCACGCCGCGGTACTTCTGCTGGAGGCGGACCGTCTCGTCCTTGCCGCTGCGCTCACTGGAGACAGCGGCGAGATCCCGCTTCGGGTCGTCGATGTGGTAGCGGCTCTTCTTCGCCGCCAGGTGCCCGAGAGCGGCGTCGGCCGCGCTGCCGCTCGCCGTCGCGGCCTCGTCCAGCCCGGTGACCAGGGACGGGGTGCGCGTCCTTGCGGCGGGCGCCGGCTGCGCCGCGGCGTCGGCGTGCGCGGCCGGTCCGGTGACCGCGACCAGTCCCGCGGTGGCGAGCAGGGCGGCGGCGAGTCCCTGGGCCGTGACGCGGGCGCCGCGGCGGCGGGGTGTGCCGGCCCTCGCGTCCGCTGTCGTTCTGCTGCGTGCGGGGATCCCCATGGTCTTCCCTTCGGAGCGCGATACATGAACGGACGCGGACATCGAAATGCCGGACAGGGGCCGCGAACAACGCTTCCCGGGTGCGTACTTGTGGCCATGGACACTTGTGTGTCCTGGGTGCGCGCAGCAAGATCGCAGGTGTGATGCGGGAGGAAGTGCAGGCGCAGTGGCGGGCGCTCGGCCTCGGCGAGGACGAACTCAGGGTCTACGCGGCGCTGCTGGGCGGGCCCGCGGCCTCACGCGCCGCCCTGGCGCGGGACCTGGACCTGCCCGCGCGGCGCGTCACCGCGGCCCTCGCATGGCTGGCCGAGCGCGGCTTCACCGTCCCCTCCGCGGGGAGGGGCGCGCTGCCCCGGGCGGCCGCTCCGGCCACCGCGCTGCGCGGCCTGATCCACCACCACCAGGCCGAACTGCTCGTGCGCTCGGCGGCGCTGGAGGAGCTGACCGGTTCGGTGGACCGGGCGAGCGAGCAACTGCTGGGCGACGCCCACCACGTGCGCGCCGCGGGTATCGAGGCGATCGGCGGCCGGGAGGCCATCGCGCAGCGCGCGGCGGGGCTGCTGGCCTCCGCGCAGGTCGAGGTGGCCCTCCTGGACCGCCCGCCGTACGCCGGGAGCGCGCCCGACGGGATGCCCGCCCCGCTGGACGTGGCGGGCCCGGTCCGGCGCGGCGTGCAGGTGCGGGTGGTCGTCGACCGCGAGGGGCTGCGCTACCCCGGCCGGGCCGAGGGGCTCGCCGAACTGGCCGCTCAGGGCGTGCAGATCAGGGTGGGCGCCGACCTTCCGACGAAGCTCATCACGGTCGACCGGCGGATCACGCTGCTGCCGCCGACCGAGGCCGCCGATCCGACGGCACGGGCGCTGGTGGTCAGCGACTCGCTGCTGGGCCACACGCTGACGCCGCTCTTCGAGGCGGTGTGGGAGCGCGCGCTGCCGATCGGGGCGGCGGCGCACGGCGAGGCCGCGGCGGAGGACCGCGAGCTGCTGACGCTGCTCGCGGCCGGGCTCAAGGACGAGGCGATAGCGCGGCGGCTCGGCGTGCACGTGCACACCGTCCGCCGCCGTATCACCCGGCTGATGCAGATGCTGAACGTCGAGACCCGCTTCCAGGCCGGCGTCCAGGCGACGCTGCGGGGCTGGCTCACCGCCTGAGACGTGGGAGAGGCCCGGCTCACGGCCTGAGACGCCGAGGGGCCGGCTCACCCGCGCGAGCGGTGTGAGCCGGCCCCCGGTCCGTAGGGCGCTCCCCTCCGGACGCGCCCCGTCCGGGGATGGCCGGGCCCCCGCCCGGTCCTCCCCGGTGGACCGTCACTTCATCGCGGCCAGCGCCGTGTCGACGCCCGCGAGCGGGGAGCCGAGGCCGGTCACGGTGTCGTAGCCGGGCCCCGCGGTGCACTCGGAGCCGCACGCTCCGTTGGAGCCGGCGGTGACGTCGTTGAGCTTGTCCCCGAGCCCGTAGACGTCGCCGTGGGCGGTGTCCCCGTCCGGACCGGCCACGGCCAGCGGGTGCTTGCCCGCGGTGGCGCGCAGCTGGTCGGTGGCGGTCAGCAGCGCGCCCCAGACCGGGGCGGACAGGCTGGTGCCGCCGACCTCCAGCCACTCGGGGTCGCCGAGGGCGGTGGTGTAGACGGCGACGCCGGTCCGCGGGTCGGCGACGAAGCTGACGTCCGGGGTGGCCCGGTACGCCGAGTCCTGCACACCGTCCTGGTAGGCGGGGCGCTTCTCGAAGTAGCTCAGGCCGCCGCCGGTGGAGCGCCATGCCGTCTCGCCCAGGGTGGTGCCGTCGGCGTCCAGCTGGAGGTTGGTGCCGCCGATGGCCAGGGCGTTGGGGTTGGTGCTGGAGTAGCCCGCGGGGTAGCCGGCGTCACCCGTGGACTGGGTGCAGACGGAGTCGGCGAGCTTGCAGTGGCCGTCGTAGAAGGACTCCTCGGAGAACTCCGACATGCCCCAGCTGTTGCTCACCGCCGCCGGGTGCAGCGCCGCGGCCCTGTCGACGGCCCGGTAGAGGCCGGCGGCGGAGGCGTCGGCGGCCTCGACCAGCACGATCTTGGCGTGCGGTGCGACGGAGTGCGCCCACTCGATGTCGAGGGCTTCCTCCTCCTCCCAGCCCGCGTCCGCCTCGGGCCGCGTGCCGTCGGCGTAGACCTGCCGGAAGTCGAAGCAGTCCGTGCCGGCCGGGACGCTGTCGCAGGTCTGCGGCAGGCCGAAGTGGTCGGCGAAGTGGTTCAGGTCGGACGTCGCGTTCGGGTAGTCGTAGGCGTCGACGACGGCGATGGTCTGGCCGGTGCCGTCACCGGTCAGGCCGAGCCGGGCCTGGATCTGCTGCGGGGTGTAGCCGCGGGTGGTCTCGATCGTGTCGTGCGGGGAGACCCGCACCGAGGCCTGGACCTTCAGCGAGGGGGTGGCGGTGCCGCTCGGCAGGGCCGGGTCCTTGACGGGGGCTGCCGCCGCGCCGGCGGCGGGCGACTTCAGCAGCGACTTCGGCGCGGGCTTCGCCGCCTTCGCCGTGTCGGTGACCTGCTGGACCGTCACACCGTGCGGGAAGGCGTCGGGCGCCGCCATGTCGGCGCCGTACGTACCGACCTCCTGGTTGAGCGCGTACGCGGCCCAGTCGCGCGGCAGGCCGACCAACTCGGTGCCGGCTCCGGCACCGGTGAGGGTCACCGGGGTGACCGAGCCGGCGAACTGCGAGAACGCCTCGCTGGTGGCGGCCAGGGTGTCCTCGGGCTGCGGGAAGGGCTGGTCGAACTGCTCGATCCCGCCGACGCCCATGACGAAGGTCTCCTTGCCACCCGTCGTCGTCACGAACACGCCCTGCTGCGGGTTGACGTTCATGCGGACGTCGTACGCGGCGCTGCCGTCGGCCGGGTAGACCGTCACCTCGAAGGCGTGCAGCTCGACCAGGCCGTACTTCTGCGAGGCCGCGAAGCCCTGGAAGGTGTTCGACCCGATCGTGTCGCGTGCCGAGACGACCTTGCCGGTCCGGCCGTCCACGATCTGGACCTGGTGCGGTTCGCCCGGCGTGTTGCCGCCGAAGGCGAAGGCGACGCCGTGGCCGCCGGCGGACGGGATGGCCGGGTCGGCGAAGGCGCCGGCCTGCTGCTCGATCCAGGTGGCCGTCAGGCCCGTGGGCCGCTCGCTCCACAGCTGGGTGCCTGCGGCGGCGTCGAGCGCGACGGCGGTCGGGGCCGGGTCGCTGGCACCGGTGCCGAAGCCGGACAGGGTGCCGCCGTACTCCAGGAACAGCCGGCCCTGGCCGTCGGTGGCGGGTGTGGAGTAGACGACGTGCTTGCCGTCGGTGCCCGCGGGGCGGTAGGTCCAGCGGGCGGTTCCGTCCGCGGTGTAGGCGCTGACGCCCTTGGCGCCGGTGGCGACGATCTCGCCGCCGGTCACGGTCACGCCGTACTGGAAGGCGCCCGTGGCCACGTCTGCCGTGACACGGCCGCTGTGCGGGTCGAGCACCGCGAAACCGCCGGAGGTGGCGGCGACCAGGCGCGTCGCCTCGGTGCCCCGGCTGTCGGCGACCTGGGCCAGCTGGACCTGGTGGACGGCTCCGCTGACGGCGGCGTGCCACAGGATGCGCGGCGTGCTGCTCTTCAGCGAGCGGCCGTCGAGCGCGAAGAGGCCGTGGCTCTGACCGCCGGCGACCAGGTCGCTGACGCCGTCGCCGTTCACGTCGGCCGAGACCGCCGAGTACAGGTCGCCCAGCAGCGGCAGCGCGGTGGCATCACCGTGCTGCGGGTCGATCGACCAGGCGGTGGCGTCGTAGCCGACAGTGAGCAGGCGGCCCTGGTAGGGCGTCACCTGGTCGCCGGTGACGTCGCCCTCGCGCCGCCACATGACCCCGCCGTCGCGGGCGTCGAACGCGAGCAGCTGCATGTGGTACAGGCCCTCGGGCGTCGCGGCCGTCACCGCGGTGGCGTCGGCGACGGTGGCGAGGACCTGGCCGTGCCCGTGCGGGTCGAGCGCCAGGGACAGGGTCGGGGCGTTGGCTTCGCCGACGGTGCTGGCGGTCTGGTGGTGCCACACCGTCTTCCCCTGCTCGTCCCAGCCGGACACCGTGCTCTGGCCGTCGGCCAGCGTCACCGGGTCGATGCCGAGTTCGGCGACGGCGTACCGCGCCTGCTCGCCGTGCGCCTGGCCGTTGACGAGGAACGCCTCGGGGATGGTGCCCTCACGCGAGGCGAGCACCGAGCGGGAGCCGGTACGGGCGTCGTACGCGGTCAGGTCCCAGCGCACGGCGTCGTAGGGGTCGTTCTGCTCGGCGACCAGCACCCGGTCCGAGTCCGGGTCCTGGTGCACGATGCGCGGGTAGCCGGGGGTCCTGGTGTCCACGCTGACGTGACCGGTGGCCGCGTCGACGACCACCACGTGGCCGGCCGCCGGGCGCGGGCTGCCCAGGCCGAACGGGGTGTCGGTCCAGCCGGCGGTGATCCGCCCGCCGGTCATCGGCTCGACGTCGGACCAGGAGGCCCAGGGCGCCCCGGTGCTGTACGTCCACGCGGTGCGTGCGGTGAGGCCTTCGGCGCCGCCGGCGAAGGAGTAGGCGGTGAGCGAGCTGCGGCTGCCGCCCTGCTCCGCGACCGGGTCCAGGTCCCAGTCGGGGCCGGTGCGCTCGGCCACGACCAGCTTGCCGTCCTGCACCAGCATCGACCCGACGTAGCCGGGCACGAGCCGGTGCCACAGCATCCGGCCGGTGCGGCCGTCCAGGACGCTGACGAAGGTGCCGGTCGACAGGGCCGAGCCGGGGCTGGTGAAGCTGCGCACCGGGTTGTCGCCGACCGAGTAGGCCACCGCCACGTCGGCGACGCCGTCGTGGTTGAAGTCCGCCTGCGCGTAGGGGTGCTTGCCGGTCGACGACGGGTTGTACGGGTTGTAGCCCTCGTACATGGACGCCGTGTACTCCTCCTGCTGGAGGCTGCTCTGCGGCGTCACGTGCCAGTCGGAGTACAGGGAGTGCGTAGTGCGCTGCCACACCGGGTCGCCGTGGGCGTCGTACCGGGTGACCGAGCCGCTGCCGAACAGCGCGACCCAGTCGCCGGTGCCGTTCAGGGCCAGCGTGGACGCGGCGCCGCGCGCGGTCTGCCAGTTCGTCTGCTCGTCGACGGACGGCGACGTGGCGGTCTGCGGCGCCGCCGGGTCCGACGTCCCGGCCGCGTCGCCCTGGGAGCCGCCGGCCTTTGCGGCCGCTGCCACCAGGCCGGGCGTTCCGTCGCTCATCGGGGTGTACTTGGCGCTCAGCTTCGCCAGCTGGGCGGCGTTCAGGCGTATGACGTGGTCGGACGGTTCGGAATGCGCCGCGGGGGCCGCCAGCACGGCGGCGGCTGTGGCCAGGGCCGCGGCCAGCGCACCGCCTCGCAGGGCCTTTGCTCGGATTTTCATCGGGGGCTCGTAACTCCTTGTCACCACGAAGGGGGGAGGTCGTAGAGTTGCAGCTCACGGGGGTGACAAGGGAGTGGTTCGGTTGGCCACTTATGGCCAATGGCCACACGTGGCCACACCGGGGCCGGGCCGAATCAGGTCAAAACCCGGCAGAGGGACGAGGGGGCGGCAGGGTGCTGGAGCCGATCGGTCTTGACGAATGCGCGGAGCGCGCCTACCAGGTGCTGCTGCGTCAGGAGTCGCTGACGGCCGGCGCGCTGGCCGAGCTCCTCGACGTACCGCCCGCCCGCGCCAGGCTGGCGCTCGACGGCCTGGTGGCCGCGGGCCTGGCGGGCTGCCGTGCGGGCCGCCCCGCGCAGTACGCGCCGGTCGACCCGCGCACCGGGCTGGCCTCGCTCATCCGCGCCCGGCAGGCGGAGCTGGAGCGCGTGGCCTCGTCCGTGGAGGCGTACGCCGCGGAATTCCACGAGCGCAGCCTGCGTGCGGACCCGCGGCTGATGGTGGAGGTGATCGAGGGCCCGGCCCGGATCACCCGGCGGGTCGAGGAGCTGCTGGCGAGCGCGGAACGCGAGGTGCTGGCCTTCGACACGCCGCCGTACGTCACCTCCTACGGCAGCACCTCCGAGGCCGAACGCACCCTGCTGGCCCGCGGGGTGAGCGTGCGCGCCGCCTATGCGGGCGAGGTGCTGGCCGTGCCGGAGTACGCGGAGCGGCTGCGGGACCTGGTGGCGCTGGGCGAGCAGGCCCGGGTGCTGCCCCGGGTGCCGACGAAGCTGATCGTGGTCGACCGGCGGGAGGCGCTGGTGCCGCTCACCGGCAGCGACGAGGGGATGCGGACCGCGGCGGTGCTGGTCCGGCAGTCCGGGCTCAGCGACGCGCTGACCGAGCTGTTCGAGGTCCACTGGGCCCAGGGCACGCCGATCTTCGCCGCCCCCGGCGCCGCCGTGCAGGTCCACCCGGAGATCGCCGAGGAGGACCGGGCGCTGCTGCAGCTGCTCAACGCCGGGCTCAAGGACGAGGCGATCGCCCGGCAGCTGGACCTCAGCCAGCGCACGCTGCGGCGCCGTATCGCCGACCTCACCCGGCGCCTGGGTGCGACCAGCCGCTTCCAGGCCGGCACCCAGGCGATGCGCCGCGGCTGGCTGTGACGGGCCGCCGGGCGCGGGCGGGGCGGCCGGTTCAGTCGTTGGGCCAGCTGTAGGGCAGGAACTTCCCGTCGAAGGTGATGACGACGTGCGCGGCCCCGTCGTGTGTCGCGGTCCCGATGTCCACCTTGAAGTTGATCGCGCTCATGATCCCGTCGCCGAACTGCTCGTGGATCAGCTCCTTCAGGGCCGGGCCGTAGACCTGCACCGCCTCGTGGAGGCGGTAGATGGTCGGATCGGTCGGCACCCCGCCCGCCCCGCGGTGCGGGACGGCGGCGAGCACCGGCACGGCCTCGTCGGGCAGGTCGAGCAGCCGGACGACCCGGAGTGCGGCGTCCGGCGGGAGCGGGTGCTGCCCGAGCAGTGCCGCGGTGCTCCAGACCACCGGCCGCCCGATCTCGTCGGCCAGCTTCTGCCAGGTCAGGCCCTTGGCCAGCCTGGCGGCGACGATCGCGGCCGTGATCTCGTCGCGGTCCATGCGGGGCGGAAGACCGCCCGGCACGCCGTCTTTCCCTGCGTCGCTCATCGCTCGGGACCTCCCCGCCCGGGAGCCCGGTGGGTCACCGGGCCGCTGGTAGGGGGGTGATGGTACGTCAGGCGTGTTTCGGGCGTGTTCCGCCGCCTCGCCGGCTCTTGGTGAGGCGTGTTCCACCGCCTCGCCGGCTCGTGGCGCCTCCTGCCCTGCCGCGGGTCAGCGGCCGCGCAGCCGGGCCAGCGTGGCGTCGAGGTCGGCGGCGCGGGGGCGGTTGTGCGGGAGCTTGCCCAGCACGACGGCCATGCCGCAGGTGTCGGTCAGGGCGGAGAAGATCAGCCCGCCGCAGATGCCGGCGGACAGCAGCAGGAAGGCCGGGTGGACGAAGAAGCCCAGCGCGAGGCCGAGCAGGATGATGAGGCTCGCGGTGAACCGGACCTGCCGCTCCATGGCCCAGACGGCGCGCGGGCTGCCCTGCGGGCGGGCGAGGTCGTGGCCCTCGGCCGCCCAGGCGCCGGTGCCGCCGGTGAGGGTGGCGGCCTCGATGCCGTGCCGGGCGAGGGTGCGGCAGGCGTTCTCCGAGCGGGCGCCGGAGGCGCACACCACCAGGACGGGGCCGCGCTCGGCGGCGTCCCGGATGCCGGGGAGGGCATCGTCGAGCCGGTCGAGCGGGACGTTGAGCGCGCCGGGTATGTGGCCGCCGGCGTACTCGCCGGCGGTCCGCACGTCGATGACCGTGAGGTCGTCCAGCCGGGCACGGGCCTGGCGGGCGTCGAGGGAGGTGGTCGTAGCCATAGTGCATGCATCCTAAGGGGTCAAGAGTGCCCCGAGAACAGGTTCTGTTTCGGGAGTCGTACGGGAGCGTGAAGCTTTCTACCGACCGGTAGGTTTCCGAGGCCTTCCCCCTGCGGTGGTCGTGCCCCGCACGGGCGGCGTCCGGGGGCGACCGCGGGGGCGCGGGGCGGCGTCCGTCAGGGGCGCGTGGGGGCACCTCCCAGGCGAAGCTCTGGGGCGAGGACCGCACGACCGGCCCACCGCCGGCGGAAGGTCGCGGCACCCACCGCAGGCGGCACCTCCGGCGCGGCCGCCGGTCACCGGACGGCGTCCACGAGCATCAGCGCGGCGACCGCGAGCAGCGCCCAGGCGAAGAGCCGCTGGAGTGTGCTGCCGGTGGCTTTGCGCGCCAGCCGCTTGCCGTCCCACGCGCCGAGCACCGCGGCGGCGGTGAAGGGCGCCACGGCCGCCCAGTCCAGCGACGAGCCGCTGCCTGAGCGGGCGGCGAGCGCGGCGACCGAGTTGACGGTGATCACCAGCAGGCTGGTGCCGACCGCCCGCCGCATCGGCACCTTCAGCACGCCGACCAGCACCGGCACGGCCAGGAAGCCGCCGCCCACGCCGAGGAAACCGGTCACCGCGCCGAGCCCGGCTCCCGCGGCGCCCGCCCGCGCGGGGTTCACGGCGCCGGGGCGCGCGGGCGGCGCGGGGCGCAGCATGCGCAGCGCCGCGAGCACCGCGACGGCGGCGAAGGCCGCGGTCAGCGCCCGCTGCGGCAGGTGGCCCGCGGCGGCCCCGGCGAGCGCCGCGGGGACGATGCCCGCGGCGGCGAAGAGCAGCCCGGTCCGCCAGGCCACGTTGCCCTCCCGGGCGTGCCCGGCGAGCGAGGTGACGGACGTGAGCGCGACGATGACGAGCGCCGCCGTGGTCGCGTCGGCGGGGGTGAAGCCGAGCAGGTAGATGAGGGCGGGCACCGCGAGCACGCTGCCGCCGCCGCCCAGCCCGCCGAGGGCCAGGCCGACGACCGCGCCGGAGGTGAGCGCCAGGACGAGGTCCGTCATGCCACGGTGCCGGTCGTCCCGTGCGGGCCTGCGACCGCGTGCCCGGCGGCGGCCCACGCCTTCATGCCGCCCTTGACGTCCACGGCGTCCACGCCGCGGTCGGCGAGCAGCCGGGCCGCCTGCTGCGAGCGGTGGCCGCTGCGGCAGATCACCACCACCGGCCGCCCCTGGGCCGCACCCGGCAGAGCCGCCCCGGCCACCAGCCGGGACAGCGCCGCGTGCACGGCGCCGGGCACGTGCCCCGCATCCCACTCCGCCCGCTCCCGCACGTCCACCAGGACGGCGGGCGCGGCGGGGCCGAGGGTGCGGTGGCGGGCCTCGTCGGCGCTGACGCGGCGCGGAGCGCCGCGGAAGGGAAACATCACAAGCCTCACGGGAGTCGTGGTGGAGGGATCCGGGGTTCGGACGTCGGAGGGGAGTCGCGGGCGGCGGGCACCTGTCGGGAACGGGGGCCGCCGCACGCCCGGCGGAAGGGACTGCGGGCAGACGGCCCACGGCGAGCACGCACCCGGCGGGCAGTCGCCCACGTCGCGGGCAGCAGCCCGGCACACGGCGCGCGACCGGTTGCCCGGCCACCGGCGAGGGCGCCCGGCACGTGGGCGCCGCAGGTCAGCGGCGCCCTCCGCAGCGCACGCGGCGGAGCGGCATCGGACACCTGGCCAGCGGCAGACACGCACCCGGCGGGCGGTCACCGCACGCACCCGGCCCGCGACGAGCGCGCACCCTGCGGGCGGTCACCCAGGTCACGGGCACCGGCCCGGCACCGTGTGCGGCCGGAACGGCCGGGGAGACCCGGCCGGCGACGGCCGCGCGCCCGGCAGGGCGTTACCGCAGGCCGCCGGAGTCGGCGCCGTACCGCTCGTGGCGGCAGCGGCCGCCAGGCCGTGAACGGGTGCCGTGAGCGAGCGCGTGCTCAGTTCGTGGTGAGGGGGAGGCCGGTGCCGACGGCGGCGTCGAAGGCGTCGTCCACCGCCACCACGGAGCGGCCCGCGGCGTCCAGCAGGGATGCGGCGATGGCGGCGCGCATACCGCCGGCGCAGTGGACCCACACCGTGCCCGCGGGGACTTCGGCGAGCCGTCCGTTCAGCTCGTGCAGCGGGATGTGGACGGAGTCCGCGAGGTGGCCGGCGGCGCGCTCGGCGCTGCGGCGCACGTCGAGGACGACGATGCCCTCCGTGCCGCGTGCGGCCAGGTCGCGGAAGGATGCGCGCGGGAAGGAGGCGAGCGGGGCACCTTCGGCGGCCCACTCCCGCGGGGTGCCGGTCGCGGCGGCCGCGGGGCGGTCGATGCCGACCCGGACGAGCTCGCGCTGGGCGGCGGCGAGCTGCTCGGGGGATCCGGCGAGCAGCGTGACGGGGCGGCCCCACGGGATCAGCCACGCGAGGTACGTGGCGAGCTTGCCGTCGGCCTCGACGTTGTACGTCCCGGCGACGTGGCCCTCGGCGAAGGCGACGCGGTTGCGCAGGTCCACGACCCACTCCCCCGCCGCGAGCCGCTCGGCGATCTCGCCCGCGCCGGCGACGCCGGGCGGGGTCAGGTCCACGGGAGCGGGCCCTGCGGCGTTCACCGGGGCCATGTGGACGTAGTACGCGGGCGTGTCGTCCAGCTCGGCGAGCAGGCGGGTGACGAAGGACTCCACGTCAGCCGTCAATGCCGGGTTGACGGTCTTCTCCCGGCCGATGGTGGTGGCGTCCCCGCCTGCCTGGGCGGAGGAGCAGAAGCTGCCGAAACCGTGGGTGGGCAGCACGGACGCCTCGTCGGGCAGCTCGTCCGCGAGCCGCCGCACGGACGCGTGCTGCGCGCGGGCCAGGCCCTCGGTGAGCCGGGGCTCCACCAGGTCGGGGCGGCCGACCGCGCCGATGAGCAGCGAGCCGCCGGTGAAGGCGGCCACCGGCGCTCCGTCGTCGTGCAGGACGTACGCGGTGTGGTGCGGGGTGTGCCCCGGGGTGGCGACGGCCCGCAGGCCGAGCCCCGCGTCGATGCGTATCTCGTCGCCGTCGGCCACCGGCACCCGGCGGAAGGCGACCCGCGCCCCCTCGGGCACGAGGTAGGCGGCGCCCGTCACCCGGGCCAGCTCCAGGCCGCCGCTGACGTAGTCGTTGTGCAGGTGCGTCTCGACCACGTGCGTGATGCGCACGCCGCGCCGGGCGGCGGCCGCGAGCACCTGGTCGATGTCGCGCGGCGGGTCCACCGCCACGGCGGCCGAGCGGCCGCCGGCCAGGTAGTGCCGGTTGCCGAGGCCCTTGAGCTCGATGGTCTCGATGAAGAACAAGAGGTGCTTCCTTTCGCCCTTTACCCCCCGGGGTATACCTCCACGGTACACGGATACCCCTCGGGGTATCACCGGAGGGGTATCGAAGCTGGTCGGAGGGGGTGGGGCGCGGGCGGGCGGCGGAGGGTCAGCCGCGGCGCAGGCTGGAGCTGCGGACGACCAGCTCGGGCTGGAGCACGATCTGCCGGTGGGTGTGCGGGACGCCCGCCTGCGCGGTCTCCTCGGCGAGAAGCTCCATGGCGATCCGGCCCATGGCCGCGGCGGGCTGGCGGACCGAGGTGAGCGGCACGGCAGCCGCGGCGGCGAACTCGATGTCGTCGTAGCCGACGATCGCCGTCTGGTCGGGCACCTTGACGCCCGCGTCGAAGAGTGACTGGAGCACGCCGAGGGTCAGCAGGTCGTTGGCGCAGAAGACGGCGCCGGGCCGCGGCGCGAGCCCGAGCAGCCGGGCCCCGGCGTCACGGCCGGCGGCCACGTCGAGGCGGGCGGTCGTGACGTCCACCAGCGCGGTGGGCGGGAGCCCGGCGCCGGCGAGCGCGGCCAGCGCGCCGGCCCGCCGGTCACGCACCTGCGGGACGTCGGCCAGGCCGCCGACGTAGACGATCGAGCGGTGCCCGGCGTCGATGAGGTGCTGGGCGGCGAGCCGGCCGCCGTTCACGTCGTCGACGGAGACCGAGCACGCGTCGGCGTCGGAGGCGACGCGGTCGGTGAGGACGTACGGGATGTTCTGCCGGCGCAGCACCTCCAGGCTGCGGCCCGCCGGGTCCGCGGGGGTGACGAGCACGCCGCGCACCCGCAGCTCGGTGAACAGGGCGACGTAGTCGGCCTCCTCGGCGGCGTCCTGCGCGCTGTTGCAGACCATGACCCGCAGCCCCGCCTCGCGGGCCGCCCGCTCGGCGCCGCTGGCGAGGTCGACGAAGAAGGGGTTGCCCATGTCGAGGACGAGCAGCGCCACGATCCGGCTGGCGCCCGCCCGCAGTTGCCGCGCGGACTCGCTGCGGACGTACCCGAGCCGGCTGATGACCGACAGCACGCGGTCCCGGGTGGCCTCGGACACCAGGTCGGGCCGGTTGATCACATTGGAGACGGTCCCCACGGAGACGCCGGCCTCCCGGGCCACGTCCTTGATGCCGATCATCGCTAACGTCGTCTCCCATGTCGTGGACAGCGACAGAGTAGTGGCCACCGCGTGGCGTACGGGCGGACGCGCACAGCACCGCGTGCGGAGCCCGCGGGCGCCTGGTCAGTCGAGGTGGAAGACCTCGGCGAGCGGGACCATCGCGGCGTCCGGCGCCGCGCCGTCCAGCGCCTCGAAGTACGGGGCCATCTGCTGCTGCCAGCGCGCGTTGACCTCGGTGGCGTCCATCGCGGCGCGGGCGCGGTCGAAGTCCTCGGTCTCCAGGTAGCCGACGAGCAGGCCGTCGTCGCGCAGGAAGAGCGAGTAGTTGTGCCAGCCGGTCGCCGCGAGGGCCGCGCGCATCTCCGGCCAGACCTCGGCATGCCGCTGCCGGTATTCGGCCAGCTTCTCCTGGCGGACCTTCAGCAGGAAGCAGACACGGCGCCGGGCGCCTTCCTGCGGGGGTTCGGCGGCCGTCACGAGGCCGGCTCCTTCCGCGGGCCCGGCACGCCGCCGGGCGAGGTGTAGAACGGGTCGCCGGGGGCGATCGCGCCGGCTTCGACGGTGGCGCCGGTGCGGGCCGACTTGTAGAGGGCGGCGACCAGTTCGAGGCTGGTGCGGCCGTCGGCGCCGCTGGCGCGCGGGCGGCGCCCGGCCCTCAGGTCGGCGGTCAGCGCGCGCAGTTGCGCCAGGTGCGAGCTGGGGACGTCGTCGCCCATGTCCCGCCAGGCGGCGGCCTCCTCGGGGGCGACGCCGGGGGCGGGGGTGATGCGCCAGTCGGCGGCGGAGTAGCCGTAGAGGTGGGTCAGTTCGAGGGTGGCGCGCGCACAGTCGATGCGGATCCGGCTCACCTGGTCGGGGCTGACGGCGCTGTTGACGACCGTGGCGAGGGCGCCGGAGGCGAAACGGACCAGCGCGGTGGAGACGTCCTCGGTCTCGGTGCCGTGCACCAGGGTGCCTGCCATGGCGCGCACCTCGGCCCAGGGGCCGAGGAGTTCGAGCATCAGGTCGATCTGGTGGATGCCGTGGCCCATCGTGGTGCCGCCGCCCTCGACGGCCCAGGTGCCGCGGCCGGGCGGGGCGTAGTAGGCAGCGTCGCGGTACCAGGTGGTCTGGCAGTGCGCGACCAGCGGGCGGCCTACCGCGCCGCCGGCGATCAGCTCGCGCACGTGCGCCGCGGAGGAGCCGAAGCGGTGCTGGAAGACGATGGCGGCGTACGGGCCGCCGGGCTCGCCCTCGGCGGCCCGCATGGCGTCGTACTCGGCGAGCGAGCGGCAGGGCGGCTTCTCGCACCAGACCCAGGCGCCCGACCGCAGCGCGGCGGTGGTCTGCTCCTGGTGGAAGGCCGGCGGGGTGCAGATGACGACCAGGCCGGGCCGCTGCTCGGCGAGCATCAGGTCGAGGTCGGTGTACGCGTGCGGCACGCCGCCGTCCGCGCAGAAGGCGCGTACGGCCTGCTCGTCGATGTCGAAGGCGGCGACCACGTCGGCCTCGTCGCCGAGCGCGCGCAGCGCGGGGAGGTGGGCGTGCCGGGCGATGGCGCCCGTGCCGACGAGGGCGGCCCTGACCGGGGCGCTCATCGGGCGGCCCCGGTGCGCCGGGTGGCGCGGACCGCGGCCACGGACACCGCGTAGGCGAGCGGTCCCGCCATGAAGCCCGCGAAGGCGGGGATCGTGGCGACCAGCGCGGCCACGCAGGCCAGCGCGGTGACGACGAGCGGCAGCGTGCCCGGGGCCGCGCCCGCGAGCCGTACCGCCGTGCGCAGCGCGGGCGCCCACGGGGTGCGGTCGGCGGCCCGGCAGGCTGCGGCCAGCAGCGCGAGCGCGACGGCCGCCGCGCCCAGCACCGCCAGGGCCGCGGCCTCCACCGGGCGGCCCGGGATGCGGGAGTTCAGCACCGTGTGCACCTCCAGCCAGGTCGCGGCGAGGACGGCGAGGACGGTGCCCTGGAGGGCGAGGCCGCTGCGCAGGTCGCGGCGCACCACGCAGGCGAAGGTCCGCAGCAGCGGCGCCTCGCGCTCCTCGTGCCAGCCGGCGACGACCTCGGCGGCCGCGCACCAGGCGGCGCCGACGGTGACCAGAGGCAGCGAGAAGAGCAGGAAGAGCGCGCCGACGGCCATGGTCTCGGCGGCCGTGCGCACCTGCTCGGTGCGCTCGGCGCTCAGGACGGGTCCGAACCGCCGGGCGGCGGCCGCCTGACCGCCGGGGGTGGGGTGTGCGGGCATCGTGGTCAGCCCTTCAGTCCGCTGGAGGTGGCGCCGTCCACCAGGAGCCGTTGGAAGGCGAGGAAGAAGAGGAAGACCGGCGCGAGGGCCAGCACCGACATGGCCATCATGGGGCCGTAGGAGGTCATACCGGTCTGGTCGACGAACAGCGAAAGGCCGATCGGCACGGTGAACTTGTCGGTGTCGTTGAGGTAGACCAGCTGTGTGAAGAAGTCGTTCCAGGTCCAGATGAAGCTGAAGATCGCGCTGGTGATGAGCGCGGGCCGGGTCAGCGGCAGCACGACGTGGAGGAAGGTGCGGTAGGGACCGCAGCCGTCGAGGCGGGCGGCCTCGTCGATCTCCTTCGGGATGCCGCGCATGAACTGGACCATGAGGAAGATGAAGAACGCCTCGGTGGCCAGGAACTTCGGGGCGACGAGCGGCAGGTCGGTGTTGATCCATCCGAACCGCTTGAAGATCGCGTACTGCGGGACGATCAGCACGTGGTAGGGCAGCAGGATCGTCACGACCATGCCGGCGAACATCACCGAGCGCCCGCGGAACTCCAGCCGGCTGAAGGCGTACGCGGCGAGCGAGCAGGACAGCAGCGTGCCGACCACGGCAAGGGCGGAGATCACCAGGGAGTTGGTGAAGAACCGGCCGAAGGTCACCCCGGGGTTGGCGTGCCAGCCGTCGGGGAAGTTGCCGGCCGTCCAGTGCAGCGGCCAGGGGCGGTTGGAGGTGACGATCTCGGTCGCGGGCTTGAACGAGGTGCCCAGCATCCACAGCACCGGGTAGATCACCACGAGCACGATCGCGATGACCACCACGTGCCACAGTACGGCCCGGTACGTGCCGCCGCCGGCCCGCGGCCCGGCTGCGGCGGTGAGAGCGCGGTCGCTCATCGGTTGCCTCCGTCCCCGTAGAAGACCCACGCCCGCGACAGGCGGAACATCATGGCGGTGACGATGCCGACCGCGGCGAGCAGCACCCACGCCATGGCCGACGCGTAGCCGAAGCGGAAGTCGTTGAAGCCGGTCTGGTAGAGGTACAGCGTGTAGAAGAGCGTGGAGTCCGCCGGGCCGCCGGTGCCGCCGCTGACGATGAACGCCGGGGTGAAGGCCTGGAAGGAGTTGATGGTCTCCAGCAGCAGGTTGAAGAAGATCACCGGGGACAGCAGCGGCACGGTGACGTGCCAGAACCGCTGCCACTTGCCGGCGCCGTCGACGTCGGCGGCGTCGTACAGCTCCGCTGGGATCTGCTTCAGGCCGGCCAGGAAGATCACCATCGGGGCGCCGAACTGCCAGCAGGACAGCAGGATGATGGCCGGCAGCGACCACGTCGGGTTGTTGACGAAGTCGGTCTTCGGCAGCCCCAGCGAGGCCAAGCCGTCGGAGACGGCGCCGCCTTGCGCGAACATCGAGCGCCACACCAGTGCCACCGCGACGCTCGTGCCCAGCAGCGAGGGCAGGTAGAACAGCGAGCGGTAGACGCCGACGCCGCGCCGCCTGCGGTTGAGCAGCAGCGCCACCGCGAGTCCCAGCCCGAGTTTGACCGGCGTCACCACGACCACGTACTCCAGCGTGACGCGCACGGCGTGGAAGAAGCGCGGGTCGGTGGTGAACATCTGCCGGTAGTTCGCCAGACCCGCCCACTTGGGCGGGTCCAGCAGGTCGTAGTCGGTGAACGACAGGTACAGCGAGTAGACCAGCGGCCCGACGGTGAAGATCGCCAGGCCGGCGAACCAGGGCAGCAGGAAGATGTATCCGGCGGTCCGGTCGGCGACACCCTTGGTGGGCAGGGGCTTGCGTGGCTTGCGGGTCGGGATCGCCGATACCGGTCGGTCGAGCCGTGCCGTCGAACTCACCGGCTTCCTCCTTCGTCCTTCGTCAGGCGTGGTGCGGGGGCTGTTACGGGCGGGCCGTCACTGCCCGAGGATCTGGTTCGCCTGCTGCATGAAGGAGCCGGCGGCGTCCTCCGGGCTCTGCTGGCCGAAGCTGACGGCGCCGTAGATCCGCTGCATCAGCGTGATGAGCTGGCCGTCGCCCTTCGGCGGGGCGGTCGGGGTGGCGGCGAGCTGCGAGGCGTTGGCGGCCTCGAAGTCCGAGACGACCTTGTCGTTGCCGGTGGCGGTCGCCGCCTGCTGCTTCCGCACGGCCAGGTTGGGGAACAGGCCCCGGCTGGTGCCCAGCGCCGCGGCGGCCTTCGGGTCGTTGACCAGGAAACTCAGCAGCTCGGCGGCCTCCTTGGGGTGCTTGGAGCGGGCGTAGACCGACAGCAGCATCGACGGCTTGGCGTACATGCCCGTCCGGCCGCTCTCACCGGGCAGCGGGAGCAGGGCCAGGGTGTCCTTGGTGGCGGCGGCGTGGCTGGCGTAGATGCTGTCGTAGTCCCACTCGGCGGCCGCGGTGCCCTTGGCCAGCGGGTCCTCGGCGGGGCCGGAGACGAGGGTGGCCGTCTGGTTGGCGGGCGTGGCCGCGCCGGACTTGCGCAGGTCGGTGCAGAAGTTCCAGAACTGCGCGAGGTCGTCCTTGGTGAAGGCGAGCTTGCCGTCGCCGGTGTAGAGCTGCTTGCCGCGCTGGAGCAGCCAGGACTGGAAGGCGGCCCAGGTGGTGCCGGGGTCGGAGATCCCGGCGACCTTCCCGCCGGACTTGTCGTGCACCGCCTGCGCGTACGTCCTGAGGTCGTCCCACGTCCAGCTCGCCTGCGGGACGGGCACGCCGAGCGACTGGAGCTTGGTGGTGTCGACGACGAAGCTCTGGGTGGCCTGGCCGAACGGCACGGCGACCTGCTTGTCGCCGTCCTTGCCGCTGCCGGCGAACTTCGGGTCCAGGCCGGACAGGTCGACCTTGCCGGGGCCGGTGGACAAGTCGAGCAGGGTGTGGCTCTTGGCGTACTGGCTCTGGTTGCCCCAGTCGATCTGGATCAGGTCGGAGGCGCCGCCGCCGGCGATCTGGGTGGCCAGCTTCTGGTTGTAGGACGCGAAGTTGGCGTACTGCGTGCTGACGGTGATGTTCGGGTGGGCCTTCTCGAAGGCGGCGACCGCGTCCTCGGTGGCCTTGGCCCGCGAGGCGTCACCCCACCACGAGAAGCTCAACTTGACCTTGCCCCCGCTGGAGGAGTCCGAGCCGGACCCGCACGCGGCCAGGGTCAGGGAGCACACCACGGTCGTGGCGACGGCCAGGGTCCGCACGCTGCGGGGGTGGCGCTGGACGGTGGTACGGAGAGTCATGGACGTACTCCTGCGGAGTGCGGGCGCGCCGGCGGTGGCCGGCCGCGGGGGGTAACGGGCGGGTTCGGGGCGGACGCCGGGCGGGGCGGCCGCGGGGGTGGTGCGTGTCCCGGCGTGGCGGCGCGCCGCGCCGCGCCGCTGCCGCCGGGTTCGGTCGCGCCGGCAACGTGGTCGCTGCCGCGGCCTCACGGCAGCGGGGGCGTCACCACGACGCGACCGTCTCGGCGTCGATGTAGCCGGTGTCCAGGCCCTCGCCCAGCCCCGGTTCGTGGCTGAGGTGGACGTAGCCCTCGGAGTCGACGGGCGCGGGGGGCCGCGTCAGGTGCGGCGGGACCTCGTCGAAGTCGTGGAAGGGGTGCAGCAGTCCGCGCTCGTACCAGCGGGCGTTGCCCACGGCGCTGAGGACGGCGAGCGTCGCGGCGCCGCCGCCGTGCAGCTCGCAGTCCATGCCGAACGCCTCGGCCAGGTGCGCGGTCTTGAGCGCCGGGCCGATGCCCCCGCTGGTGGGGACGCCGACCCGCAGGATGTCGCAGGCCTGGGCGGCGATCCACTCGGCGCGGGCCTGGAGCCGTCCCTCGACGGTCTCCGGGCCGATGACGAGCGTGTCGAGCTGGCCGGCCAGCCACCGGTAGGAGCTGACCGAGTACTCGTCCATCGGCTCCTCGAACCAGTGGAAGCCCAGGCGGTCCAGGGCCCGCCCGAGTTCCAGCGCCTCGGCGCGGCTGTACCAGTGGTTGGCGTCGAGCATGAGCGGGACGTCGGGCCCTACGGCCTCGCGGACGGCGGCGCAGGCCCGGATGTCCATCGCCACGCTGGGCGCGAAGGACACCGGCGGCATCCAGGTGTGCAGCTTGACGGCGTGGTGGCCCTGCGCGACGAGCTTCTCGGCGAAGGCGGCGTAGTCCTCCGGGCTGGACAGGCCGCCCGGGATCTCGTCGCCGCACATGGTGCTCGCGTAGGCGGGGACCTTGTCGCGCATGCCGCCCAGCAGCTGCCACACCGGCAGCCCGAGGCGGCGGCCGGTGAGGTCCCACAGCGCCAGCTCGACGGCGGCCAGGGTCCGGTTGCCCAGGGTCCCGGCGCTGCCGCGCTGGCGGCGGGCCAGGTCCTGCCACAGCCGGGCCCGGTGCAGCACGTCGCGGCCCAGCAGCACGGGGCGGACGTGCCCGTCGAGCACGTCGCGCCCGATGTGCGCCGGGTCGGCCAGGCTGCGGCCCTGGTTGCCCTCGCTGTCGGTGAGGGTGAGCAGGGCCCGGGTGACGGCGCGTTCGGCGCCGGGGTGCTCGTGCCCGTCGGGGTCGACGGCCAGCTTCGTCGTCGTACGGAAGAGCTGGGCCGACACAGCCACGATCGTGGTGCCAGCGGTACCGGACGGCATGCTGCCCTCGCTTCGGGACGGTGAACGGGAAAGGACGTGAAACGAACGAGAGGGAACGAGAGGGAACAGGAAGGAACGCGATGTGCGGCCGGAGGCGGCCTGATGGGCTGGGACGCTACGGCCCTGTTTCAGTAGCGTCAAGAACTTGATTGAAACGATTTTTCGTCGTGGGGTCATATGAGTCGATGCCACTCGCCCCGTTGCGGCTTCTGTCACGGCGAAGGTACGGGCCGTGCACTGCACGGTGATTCGAGGCGTCGCAGCCGTCCCGGAGGGGCTGAACCGATTCATGACCGTTCGCGCGGCCTGTTCCCCTGCCGTTCAGCGATTGAATCGATCCACGCACAATGTGGCGAGTTCGCGCCAGTCGATCATAGTCCACCAGGATCCGACACCCAAGCCCGCAACCCGCCCCCGCACCCGGTCTGACCTGCGCAGCGACCATCCGGAGCCCACCGTTCCCCAGGGCGTACGCACCACCGGCCCGGCCCCGTCCGGCGCACCCCGGAAGCCGTGGCCCGGGGATCGGCCTGCCCGCGACCCCTTCCCAATCCTCGTCCGGCTCGCTAGCTTCAACGCCCGGCAGAGCAGTTGGTACGTTTCAATCCCCGTATCGGGCCACCGCGACCGCAGCCCGCGGCGAGAAGTCCGTGTGCCCGGACGGGGCCGGCCCGCGCCGTCACGGCCCGGCTCTCCCCGCACTCCTGCTCCGCGCCGGCCGCCGCCATCCCGGGTCGGCCGCACGGCGCCGCCACCCCAGTCGTCCAGCACGAGGAGTCTTGATGTCCTGGCAGCAGAGCCATGTGAGCCGTCGGACCACGCTCGGTCTGATGGGAGCCGGTGCGGCCGCCACCGTCGTGGGCGGTGCCGGTGCGGCGGCCGCGCAGTCGCCGCAGGAGGGACCGGGCGGCGCCGCGGACCCGGACGCCGCACACCACCCGGTACGGCTGACGCTCGACGGCAGACCGGCGGCGGTCGGCACGTACGCCTTCCCCGGCGAGGCCGGCGAGATCGTCCTCGACAACGGCCTGGTCCGCTTCGCCTTCGGCCGCGACGACGCGGCCGGCGGCGTCCTCACCGGCTGGTCCGACGTGTCCGTCACGGCCACCTCGGTCGTGGTCGACGGCACCGAACTGGCCCACAACCTCAACGGCGTCGACCCCCGCGACCCCGACCGCCGGCACTCCTTCTACGTGGACGCCGGCGGCGGCAAGTCCCGTCTGGTGTGCACGCAGGTCAAGGTGCTGCGGGTCTCCCCCGAGCTGGTCGAGGTCGCGTTCGCCGACGTCACGAGCGTGCCGCTGCGGCACGAGCACCACCTGGTCATGCGGGCGGGCAAGCCGGGCCTGTACGGCTACGACATCCTCACCGCCACCGACGCGACCTCCATCAACGAGGTCCGCATGAACACCCGCTGGGACCGCTCGGTCTTCGACCACTGCTACAACTGGGAGCGCGGCAAGGGTCAGCAGCCCACGTACGCCTACCTGGCCACGCAGCAGAGCGTCGGCGACGAGACCTGGCTGGTCGACGGCGCGAACAACCCCGGCCTGCCCTCGCCGGACAGCAACGCGGGCGGCACGAAGGCGGGCGACGTCTACACCAAGTACGACTGGAGCCTCTACCACCACGAGAACCCGATGTTCGGGCACTACGGCAACGGTTTCGGCACCTGGTTCACCCCTCTCGGCGGGGTGTCCGACGAGACCCTCGCCGGCTTCTACGGCGTCGGCCCGCAGCACCAGGACCTGGCTATCCACCAGGACGCGCTGATCCTCAACTACTTCGGCGCCAACCACTACGGCCTGCCCTCCTACGCCCTGCCCGCGGGTTACCGGCGGCTGTACGGGCCGTGGTTCAGCTTCCTGACGACCGGCGACCCGCAGGACCCGGACGCGATGATCGCCGAGGCCGCGGGCATCGCCCGCCGCGAGATCGCCGAGAACCGCGCGGGCGCCGCGTGGGTCGACGACCCGCTCTACCCCGAGCCCGCCCGGCGCAGCACGGTCACCGGCCGCATCCGGGTCGCCGACGGCCGCTCCGCGGGGGATCTGTGGGTGCTGCTCAGCACCCAGGACGTCACCGACGTGTACACGATCCACGAGCCCGTGCACTTCGTACGGACCGCCGCCGACGGCAGCTTCGCCCTGCCGGGCGTCCCCGAGGCGTGGCAGCCGGGCACGACCGACCCCGGCACGTACACGCTGTACGTCTTCGCCGCGGACGGCTCGGTCACCGACCAGCTCACGCGCACCGGCATCACCGTCTCCGGCCCCCACCAGGATCTCGGCACGATCACCTGGTCGCCCACCGAGCGCTCGACCTTCCTGTGGCAGATCGGCCGCGCCGACCGCACCGGCGAGGAGTACGCGCTCGCGACCGGGTCGCCGGTGCGCCCCAGCCCGCGCGACTACTGGAAGCCGTCGCTCGTGCCCGGCGACCTGACCTTCACCGTGGGCCGGTCGTGGGAGCCCGAGGACTGGTATTATGCGCAGGCCAACCCGGGCACCTGGACGGTGAACTTCCCGCTGGACGAAGCACCCGAGGGCACCGCGTACCTGACGGTGTCGTCGTCGATGCAGCAGGGCGGCAAGCCGCCTGTGGTCACCGTCAACGGCACGTCCGCGGGCATCGCCGGGACGCTGCCGGCCAACAGTGACTCCACCATGGCCCGCCAGTCCGACCGCAGCGGCTACCCCCGGCAGGCCCTGCTGACCTTCCCGGCCGCGCTGCTCACCGCCGGGGACAACACCGTCGCCTTCACGCACGGCGGTACGGTCACGCCCGGGGCGCCGTCCTCGGTGGGCTTCGGCTGGGACACGGTCGTGCTGGAGATCGACGGTCCGCAGCCGGCGCGGCCGGCCCGGCTCGCCGGGCGGGTGACGTCGCTGGGCACCTCGCACGGCACCAGCACCTGGCGGGTGGAGATCACCAACAAGGGGTCGGGCCCGGCCAACGACGTCCGGCTGGACGCCGTCCGCTGGCAGGCCGGCGGGCTGCCGCAGGTCGCCGGGGCCGATCCCAACAGCTTCCCCGTCCCCGTGGCCGCATCCATCCCGCCCGGCGGGTCGGCGTCCGTCACGGTGGCGACGACCGGTGCCCGCCCCGTCCGGGCGGACGGCCACGTCGAGTTCGGCTTCCACGCCAACGGCGGCCGGGTGCGGGGAAGCGCCACCAGTACGTCCGGTCACTGAGCCGGGGCCGTGGGCCGCGCCTCCCGCGCGGCCCCGGCGCCGGACGGCAGTGTTGTTGACACCCGCGCGGCACGCTGTTTATCGTCCGCGGCATGAAACGATTCATAGGAGTTGCCCATGAGTGAAGTGTCCGCCGTCAAGGCGGCGTTGGCGTCCCAGCGGATCGAGACCCCGTCGTGGGCGTACGGCAACTCCGGGACGCGTTTCAAGGTCTTCGCGCAGGCCGGAGTCCCGCGCGACCCGTACGAGAAGCTCGACGACGCCGCCCGGGTGCAGGAGGCGACGGGGGTGGCGCCGGTGGTGGCGCTGCACATCCCGTGGGACACCGTGGACGACTACGCGGGCCTGGCCGCGTACGCCGGTGAGCGCGGGCTGTCGCTGGGAGCGATCAACGCCAACGTCTTCCAGGACGACGCCTACAAACTCGGCTCGGTCACCCACCCCGACCCGGCGGTGCGCCGCAAGGCGCTGGACCACCTGCTGGCCTGCGTCGACATCATGGACGCCACCGGCTCGCGGGACCTGAAGCTGTGGTTCGCCGACGGCACCAACTACCCCGGCCAGGACGACATCACCGCCCGGCAGGACCGCCTCGCCGAAGCGCTGGCCACCGTCTACGAGCGGCTCGGCGACGAGCAGCGGATGCTGCTGGAGTACAAGCTCTTCGAGCCCGCCTTCTACACCACCGACGTCCCCGACTGGGGCACCTCGTACGCGCACTGCCTCAAGCTGGGGCCGAAGGCGCAGGTCGTGGTGGACACCGGGCACCACGCGCCGGGCACCAACATCGAGTTCATCGTCGCCTTCCTGCTGCGCGAGGGCAAGCTCGGCGGTTTCGACTTCAACTCCCGCTTCTACGCCGACGACGACCTGATGGTCGGCGCGGCCGACCCCTTCCAGCTCTTCCGGATCATGCACGAGGTCGTGCGCAACGGCGGCCTGGACCCGGCCACCGGGGTGGCGTTCATGCTCGACCAGAGCCACAACATCGAGGCGAAGATCCCGGCGATCATCCGCTCGGTGATGAACGTCCAGGAGGCCACCGCCAAGGCGCTGCTGGTCGACGCCGGCGCCCTGGCCGCAGCCCAGCAGGCCGGCGAGGTGCTGGAGGCCAACGCGGTGCTGATGGACGCCTACAACACCGACGTCCGCCCGCTGCTCGCCGAGGTCCGCCAGGACATGGGCCTGGGCCCCGACCCGATGGCCGCCTACCGCGCGACCGGCCACGCGGAGCGCATCGTCACCGAACGCGTCGGCGGTGAGCAGGCCGGCTGGGGCGCCTGACCCGCGCTTCCGGCCGCCGCCCGCACCACCGCCGTCCCCTCCCAGACAAGGACACCTGCCATGACCGCCGCCTCGCACCCCGAGGTCCGGGCCCTGCTGGAGCGTTCCCACCGGCTCGGCTCCGATCCGCGCAACACCAACTACGCCGGCGGGAACACCTCCGCCAAGGGCACCGCGCCCGACCCGGTGACCGGCGCCGGCACCGAGCTGATGTGGGTCAAGGGCTCCGGCGGCGACCTGGGCACCCTCACCGGAACGGGCCTCGCGGTGCTGCGGCTGGACCGGCTGCGCGCGCTCGCGGACGTCTACCCGGGCGTGGACCGCGAGGACGAGATGGTCGCCGCCTTCGACTACTGCCTGCACGGCAGGGGCGGCGCGGCCCCGTCCATCGACACCGCCATGCACGGCCTGGTCGACGCCGCCCACGTCGACCACCTCCACCCAGACTCCGGCATCGCGCTCGCCTGCGCCGCCGACGGGGAGAAGCTGACCGCCGAGTGCTTCGGCGACACCGTGGTGTGGGTGCCCTGGCGGCGGCCCGGCTTCCAGCTCGGCCTGGACATCGCCGCGGTCAAGCAGGCCAATCCTCGCGCGATCGGCTGCGTGCTGGGCGGGCACGGCATCACCGCGTGGGGCGACACGTCCGAGGAGTGCGAGGCCAACTCCCTGCACATCATCCGCACCGCCGAGTCCTTCCTCGCCGAGCGCGGCAGGCCCGAACCCCTCGGACCGGTCCTCGACGGGTACGAGCCGCTGCCGGCCGAAGAGCGGCGGACCCGTGCGGCCGCCCTCGCACCCGTCCTGCGGGCCATCGCCTCGACCGACCGGCCGCAGGTCGGGCACTTCACCGACTCCGCCGAGGTGCTGGACTTCCTCTCCCGCGCCGAGCACCCGCGCCTGGCCGCTCTCGGCACGTCCTGCCCCGACCACTTCCTGCGCACCAAGATCCGCCCCCTGGTCCTGGACCTGCCGCCCGCCGCCCCGCTGGAGGACGTGACCGCCCGCCTGGCGGAGCTGCACGCCGCCTACCGGACCGAGTACGCGGCCTACTACGACCGGCACGCCACCGCGGACTCGCCCGCGATGCGCGGCGCGGACCCGGCGGTCGTCCTGGTCCCGGGCGTGGGCATGTTCTCCTACGGCAAGGACAAGCAGACCGCCCGCGTCGCGGGCGAGTTCTACGTCAACGCCGTCAACGTCATGCGCGGCGCCGAAGCCGTCTCCGCCTACCGGCCCATCGCCGAGGCCGAGAAGTTCCGCATCGAGTACTGGGAGCTGGAGGAGGCCAAGCTCCGCCGGATGCCCGCGCCCAAGCCGCTGGCGACCCGCGTCGCGTTCGTCACCGGCGCCGGGTCCGGCATCGGCAGGGCCGTCGCCCACCGGCTGGCCGCCGAAGGCGCGTGCGTCGTCGTCGCCGACCTGAACGCCGCCAGCGCGGCCGCCGTCGCCGACGAACTCGGCGGGCCGGACAAGGCCGTGGCCGTCACCGTCGACGTCACCGACGAGGAGCAGATCCGCGCCGCCTTCGACGCCGCCCTGCTCGCCTTCGGCGGCGTCGACCTGGTCGTCAACAACGCCGGGATCTCCATCTCCAAACCGCTGCTGGAGACCACCGCCCGCGACTGGGACCTCCAGCACGCGATCATGGCCCGCGGCTCCTTCCTCGTCTCCCGCGAGGCCGCCCGCGTCATGACCGCGCAGGGCCTGGGCGGCGACATCGTCTACGTCGCCTCCAAGAACGCCGTCTTCGCCGGCCCCAACAACATCGCCTACTCCGCCACCAAGGCCGACCAGGCCCACCAGGTGCGCCTGCTGGCCGCCGAGCTGGGCGAGCACGGCATCCGCGTCAACGGCGTCAACCCCGACGGGGTGGTGCGCGGCTCGGGCATCTTCGCCGGCGGCTGGGGCGCCCGGCGCGCCGCCGTCTACGGGGTGCCCGAGTCCGAACTCGGCGCCTTCTACGCCCAGCGCACCCTGCTCAAGCGCGAGGTGCTGCCCGACCACGTCGCCAATGCGGTCTTCGCGCTCACCGGCGGCGACCTCACCCACACCACCGGTCTGCACATCCCCGTGGACGCCGGGGTCGCCGCCGCGTTCCTGCGATGACCGCCGATCACGGGACCTTCGCCGCGGTCGACCTCGGCGCGTCCAACGGGCGCGTCATGGTCGGCCGCGTCGGCCCCGGCACCCTCGACCTCACCGAGGCCCACCGCTTCCCCAACCGGCCCGTCACCGTGGGCGGCACCCTGCACTGGGACGTGCTGGCGCTGCACCGCGGCGTCCTGGACGGGCTGCGGCTGGCGGGCGCCGCCGGCGGACGGCCGGACTCCGTCGGCGTCGACGGCTGGGCCGTCGACTACGGGCTGCTCGACGCCGACGGGCGGCTGCTGGGCAACCCGGTGCACTACCGCGACCCGCGCACCGAGGGCGTCGCAGGGGACGTGTGGGCGCGGATGCCGCCCGCCGCCCTGTACGCGGCGACCGGTGTGCAGTACGCGCCCTTCAACACCCTCTACCAGCTCGCCGCCGCCCGCGGCACGGCCCAGCTCGCGGCCGCCCGGCGGCTGCTGCTCGTCCCCGACCTGATCGCGTACTGGCTCACCGGCGAGCAGGGCACCGAGCTGACCAACGCCTCCACCACCCAGCTCCTGGACCCCCGCACCGGCCGGTGGGCTTCCGAGGTGGCCGCGGCCGCCGGTGTCGACCTGAACCTGTTCGCACCGCTGCGCCGCCCCGGCGACCCGGCCGGCGTCCTGCTGCCCGCCGTCCTCGCCGAGACCGGGCTCGACGGCCCGGTGCCCGTCACCGCGGTCGGCTCGCACGACACCGCCTCCGCGGTCGCGGCCGTGCCTGCGGCCGCCGGCGAACACTTCGCGTACATATGCACCGGCACCTGGTCGCTCGCCGGGCTGGAACTCGACGCCCCTGTCCTGACCGAGGCCAGCCGTGCCGCCAACTTCACCAACGAGTTGGGCGTCGACGGCACCGTCCGCTACCTGCGCAACGTCGTGGGCCTGTGGCTGCTCCAGGAGTGCATGCGCGCCTGGGACGTGACCGATCCGGTACCGCTGCTGCGGGAGGCGGCGCGGGTGCCGGGACTGCGGTCGGTCGTGGACGCCGCCGACCCGGCCTTCCTGGCGCCGGGCGGGATGCCGGAGCGTATCGCCGCGGCGTGCCGGGCCACCGGCCAGCCTGCACCGGCCACGCGGGCGGGGACCACCCGCTGCGTCCTGGACTCCCTCGCGCTCGCCCACCGGGCGGCGGTGCGGGAGGCGGCGGCGCTCGCCGACCGGCCGGTGGACGTGGTGCACGTCGTGGGCGGCGGGGCCCGCAACGCCCTGCTGTGCCGGCTGACCGCCGACGCCTGCGGGCTGCCGGTGGTCGCCGGGCCCGCCGAGGCCGCGGCGCTGGGCAACGTCCTGGTCCAGGCCCGCGCCCGCGGACTGCTGCCGGGCCGCGCGGCGACGCGGGCCCTGCTGGCCGCGACGCAGCCGGTGGTGCGCTACGAGCCGGCGGGCGACGGCGCCGCGTGGGACGCGGCGGCCCGCCGGATCGGCCGGTGACCCTCGCGGGGCGGCGGTGTCCGCCCCGCGGGGACCGCCCGCGCCTCGCTCACTCGGCGACGTACGTGCGGCGGCTCCACTCGAAGACCCGCAGGTTGCGGCCGTCGTGCTCCATGAACTCCTCAGTGGGCTCGTAGTGCTCCCAGGCGTTGCCGACGAAGAGCTTCAGCTTGGTGTCCGTGTCGTCCACGTAGCGGGTGTGCGAGGGCGGGGCGAACTGCTCGGGGCCGCCGCGGAGGATGACGTTGGGCGGGGGTGCGGACGTCATGGCAGTGGTGCTCCCTTCACGTTCGTGCTGCTGACCTGTCGGTGCCGTCCGGGCGCCGTTCGCCCGGCGTTGTCGCTCCATGACAGTCTCGGGTGCGCGCGGGCACGCGGCATCGTGCGGATCTCACAACTCGTCGAGCGAGATGAGACCGTCCTGCACGGCTCTCGCCATGAGTTTCGCCTTGGTGCTCGCGGGACGGCCCGCGTTGGCGTACTTGATCCGCACCCGGTCCAGATAGGTGTTGACGGTGCGTTCGGAGATGCCCAGGCTCTTGGCCACGACGCCCTTGGACTCCGAGCGGAACCAGGACACGAGCACCTCCAGCTCCCGCGCCGACAGCAGGGGGCGGTCGGGCGGGCACCGGCGGCCGGAAGCCTGCCGCGGCGGGGTGTAGCGGACCCCGGCGGCGGCCGCCCGGATCGCGGTCACCAGGTGCCACTGCTCGGCTGCCCGGGTGATCACGGCGGTGGAGCCCAGATCCATCCGGGCGAGGGCGGGCTCCGGGCCGCCGCGCATGGTGTATCCGACGATCCTGCGCTGCTGCGCGACCAGTTCGTGCAGCTCGGCGCAGGTGGGGCGACCGTCGCGCGGGAGGAGTTCCAGCACGACGACGTCCGCGGCGCGGCCCGGACCGTACAGCGCGACGGACACGTCCGGGCCCTCGGCGACGACCTCGATGGGCCCCTCTGCCGCCGCGCACCAGGTCGAGAGCCCCGCGCGGACGACGGGGTGGTGGTCGACGATGACGACACTGACCGGAACCGCAGGCACCACGTTCACCTACTCCATCGACGGGACGGGGCGGGGGCGGCCGGCATCAGAGGGAGGCCAGGACCGCGTGCCGGAGCTGGCGGAGGTCCCGGCCCGGTTCCAGTCCGGTCTCCCGGTCCAGGACCCGGCACGCGGAGTCGTAGATGCCGAGGGCCTCGGACTTCCGGTCGGAGCGGTAGAGCGCGAGCATCAACTGCCGGTAGAAGACCTCCCGCAGCGGGAACTCGGTGACGAGCGAGCGCAGCGGGGCGATGACCTCCTCGTGGCGGCCGAGGTCGAGGCGGGTCTGCGCGAACATCTCGGAGCACTCGATCCGCATCTCGTCCAGCCGCCGGCGGAAGCCGGTGACGAGCGGGCCAGAGCGGACGTTGGCGAGTGCGGCGCCGCGCCACAGCCGCATGGCGCTGTCGAAGCTCGCGGCGGCGGCTTCCGGTTGCCCGGACCTGGCGCTCTTGCGGCCCGTGGCCATCAGCCGCTCGAAGACGTCGGCGTCGCATTCGCTGGCGGCCCGGCACAGCATGTATCCGCCGGGCCGGGTGAGGATGGGATTGCGCCGCCCCGGCCGGTCGAGGAACTTGCGGAGCCGGGAAATGCAGACGTAGAGGGTGGCCGTGGTGCGGTGCGGCGGTGTTTCGCCCCACAGTTCGCGGGAAATCTGTTCCGCCGGGACGACCTGATCGGATCGGATGAGCAGCACGGCCAGCAGGGTCGCCAGTCGCTCCGCGCCGAGCGGGGAACTCCCCCGCTCGTCGTCCACCCGGAGAGGACCCAGTATCTCGTACCGCATGTTACCCCCGTAAAGTCCGGACCGTTTTACCTGACGGACGTTCAGTACGTACGGGCACTCACCGGGGCGCCGCCAGTTCCGGGGCGTCGACGAGCACGGCGTGGTGCAATTGCTGGAGTGCGGCGGACGGTTCGAGTCCGAGTTCCTCGACGAGTACCGTCCGCGCCGAGCGGTAGACGTCGAGGGCGTCGGCTCTGCAACCGGAACGGTACAGCGCGAGCATGAGCCGACGGTAGAAGGACTCGTGCAGCGGGAGTTCCTCTATCCGCGCGTAGAGGTAGCCGATGAATTCGCGGTGCCGGCCCAGTGCCAGGCCGGTCTCGACGAAGCGCTCCATGCAGTCCAGCCGGGCCTGTTCGGCCCAGCACACGAATCCGTTGACGATGCCGCCGTCGCGCAGTTCCTCGAGGGCCGGTCCGCGCCAGAGGCCGAGGCCCTCCTCGTAGGCCTCGCACGCCTCCTGCAGCCGGCCGTCCTCCTGGGCCGCGCGCCCGGTGCGCACCAGGGCCTGGAAGAGGGCGAAGTCCAGTTCGTCGGTGCCCAGCCGCAGCGTGTAGCCGCCACGGGCGGTCACGACCGGGCTCTCGCTCCGGCCGGGCAGCCGCAGCGACTTGCGCAACTGGGACACGTAGACGTGCAGGGCGGCCTGGGTCTGGCGGGGCGCACGGGTGCCCCAGATCTCCTTGGCGAGGTCGTCGCTGCACACCGGCTCACCGGCCCGCACCAGCAGCGCCGCCAGCAGGACCTCGACCTTGCGGGCGCCGACCAGCCGGGTCGACGCTCCTTCGGCCAGGCGCAGCGGGCCGAGTATCTCGTACCTCATCGCACCGCGCCTTCCGCCGGCGGACATACGCCGGCCAGGCAAGGGCACATGCTGTTTTCCATATGTTTTTTTAGCACTCGAGAATCACCCTGTTGTCGAGCGTAGGGGAATCCGCCAGCCGGTGACACAAGTCCGGCCACAGTGCCGGGACTTCGCCTGGCGGGCAGCTCTCACGCGCCGGTCCGGCGGGAGAAGGGCCATTCATTCGCTTGTGGCAAGGAGCATCAACGCATCATAGCTACACCTTGCACAACGGTGTGAGGGTCGGTCAACCGACAGCCAAATGGCCGCGCGGTGACCAATCCGACATCCGGCACGTCCGCCACGGGCGGACTTCCTTGCCCGCGCCACGGACCGGGGCCGCGGGGGCGGACCTGCGCGAATGCGTAGCGGCAGCTTTCCGCCACTCCCCGGCGGACGGCGGGGACCGGCGCACCTCATGCCCGGTTGCCCGGCTTGCACGGGTGATGTCCATTTTGCCTGACCGGCGACGCGTAAACGTCCGAAACGTGGGCGGCCGGCGACGGTTAGATCATCTTTAGGGGCCGCTCCGAGAATGAATGGCGTTCCGGGCATGTCCTGCGCGCATGACAGGTGATTCCGCGATTCATGTATGGGGGTTTCATGGCCGGCCCACGCCCAGCCCTCGCACCGGCGCCGCCTTCCGCGCCTTCCGCTTCCGTCGCCTCCCCCCTCCCCTGCGCGTCCCCCGCCGAGCCCGTGGCGATTGTGGGGATGTCCTGCCGGCTGCCGAAGGCGCCCGGCCCCGAGGCCTTCTGGACCCTGCTGCGGGAGGGCGGGGACGCCGTCGGGCCCGTGCCGGGATCCCGGCTGCCGGCCCCGCCCGGGGCGGCGCCCTGGACCGCGGGGCTGCTGGACCGCGTCGACACCTTCGACGCCGCCTTCTTCGGCATCCCGCCGCGCGAGGCGGTCGCGATGGACCCGCAGCAGCGGCTGATGCTGGAACTGGCCTGGGAGGCCGCGGAGGACGCGGGCATCCGCCCCGCCGCGCTCGCGGGCAGCCGCACCGCCGTCTACACCGGCGCGATCTGGGACGACTACGCGGCGCTGCTGCGGGGCCTGGGCACCAGCGGTCCCGGCGGCGCGGGCGATTCCGGCGGCATGGGCCGGCACTCCATGGCGGGCCTCCAGCGGGGCATCATCGCCAACCGCGTCTCGCACCGGCTGGGGCTGCGCGGCCCCAGCATGACGGTGGACACGGCGCAGTCCTCGGGGCTGGTCGCGGTGCACCTGGCGTGCGAGAGCCTGCGCCGCGGCGAGGCGGACCTCGCCTTCGCGGGCGGGGTCAACCTCATCCTCGCGCCGGAGAGCATGCGGGCGGCCGAGGGGCAGTTCCGCGGCTTCGCGGCCGGCGGGCGGTGCCGCACGTTCGACGCCGGTGCGGACGGGTTCGTCCGCGGCGAGGGCGGCGGCATGGTGCTCCTCAAGCCGCTCGCCGCCGCGCTCGCGGACGGCGACCGTGTGCACTGCGTGATCGCGGGCAGCGCCGTCAACAACGACGGGGCGACCGACGGGCTGACCCGGCCCGACCCCGGGGCGCAGGAGGAGGTGCTGCGGGAGGCATGGCAGCGGGCCGCGGTGTCGCCGGCCGATCTGCAGTACGTCGAACTGCACGGCACCGGCACGCCCGTCGGCGACCCGGTCGAGGCCGCCGCGCTGGGCGCCGCACTGGGTGGGCGCCCGGCGGGCGCGCCGCTTCGGGTCGGCTCGGCGAAGACCAACCTGGGCCACCTGGAAGCCGCCGCGGGCATCGCGGGCCTGCTCAAGACCGTGCTGAGCATCCGCCACCGGCGGCTGCCGCCGAGCCTGCACTTCACCGCGCCCAACCCGGCGATCCCGCTGGAGGAGCTGGGCCTGCGGGTGCAGACGGTCTACGGGCCCTGGCCCGACGAGCGCCGCCCGCTCACGGCGGGGGTCAGCTCCTTCGGCATGGGCGGCACGAACTGCCACGTCGTCCTCACCGAGCCCCCCGCGCCCGCGGCGCCTCCCCCGGCGGAGCCGGAGGCCCGCAGCGCGCCGCCGGTCACCGCGTGGGTCGTGTCGGCGGCGGGCCCGCAGGCGCTGCCGGCCCAGGCCGCCGCCCTGCGCGGGCACTTGGCGGCCCATCCCGGAGCGCACCCGGTCGACGTCGGCCACGCCCTCGCCACCACCCGGACGGCCTTCCCGCACCGGGCCGTCTTGCTCGGCTCGGGCGAGGACGAACTGCTGGGCGAGCTGGACGCGCTGGCCGCCGGGCGGGAGGCACCCGGTCTCGTACGCGGCCGTACGGTCACCGGCGGCGTCGCCTTCCTCTTCAGCGGCCAGGGCAGCCAGCGTCCCGGCATGGGCGCCGGGCTCTCCGCCGCCCACCCCGTCTTCGGCGACGCGCTGCGCGAGGTGTGCGCGGCCCTGGACCCGCTGCTCGGGGTGCGGCTGCTGGACGTCATGACCTCCGGAGGCGCGGCTGACGGGGCCGGCGGCGCGCCGCTGGACCGCACGGAATTCACGCAGCCCGCGCTCTTCGCGTTCCAGACGGCGCTCTTCCGCCTGGTCGAGTCCTGGGGCGTCCGGCCGGACGCCCTGCTGGGCCACTCGGTCGGCGAGATCACCGCCGCGCACGCGGCCGGGGTGCTGTCGCTCCCGGACGCCTGCGCGCTGGTCGCCGCGCGCGGGCGGCTCATGCAGTCCGTCACCGCGGACGGCGCGATGGCGGCGTGGCAGGCCACCCCCGAGGAGGCCCTCGACGCCCTCGCGGGCATCGACGGTCGGGTGGGTCTGGCCGCCGTCAACGCGCCCTCGTCCGTGGTCGTCTCCGGCGACCGCGACGCGGTCGCGGCGGCGACCGCCGCCTGGCGGGAATGCGGCCGCAAGGCCACGCTGCTCAAGGTCAGCCACGCCTTCCACTCCGCCCATCTGGACGGCGTGCTCGACGAGTTGCGCGAGGTAGCCGCGGGGCTGGACTTCGCGCCGCCCGCGATCCCTGTCGTCTCGAACGTCACCGGCGCCCCCGCCACCGCCGAGCAGTTGCGCTCCCCCGGCTACTGGGCGGACCACGCCCGCCGGACCGTCCTCTTCGCGGACGGCGTCCGGCACCTGTGCGACGCGGGCGTGACCACCTTCCTCGAACTCGGCCCCGACGCCTCGCTCACCGGAATGGCCCGTGAGACCGCCGCCGCGCACACCGGTGACGGGCCCGCGCCCGCCGCCGTCGCGGTCCAGCGCCGCGGGCGGCCCGAGGCGGAGTCCTTCGCGACAGCGATGGCCCAGGCGCACGTGCGGGGCGCCGACGTCGACTGGGCGGCCTCCTTCGCCGCGTACGCCCCGCGCCGGACGAGCCTGCCGACGTACGCCTTCCAGCGGACACGCCACTGGCCCGACGCGGTGGCGGGCGCACCGGACCTGCCCGGTCAACCCGTCGAGGGGGCTGGGAAGTCGGCGGGCTGGGAGGGCGGCGCGTACGGGCCCCGCGCGCTCACCGCGGGCACCGGCCACGCGGGCGGCAGCGCGACGAGCGGGGGCCCGGGCGCGGACAGCAGCGCGGCGGCCGGGGACCCGGGCGCGGGCGGCAGCGCGGCAGCCGGGTCCCCGGACACCGACAGCAGCCCGACAGCCGGGGACCCGAGCACCGACAGCAGCCCGACAGCCGGGGACGCGAGCACCGACAGCAGCCCGACAGCCGGGGACGCGCCCGGCCGTTCGCACCCGCCCCGCGAGGGCGGCGCCGCCGCGGGCGACGTGCTGGGGCTCGTCCGGGCGCAGACCGCGCTCGTGCTGGGGCATGACGGGCCCGAGCGGGTCGACCCCGAACTGACCTTCCGCGAGCTGGGCTTCGACTCGCTCGCGGCGACCGAGCTGGCCGAACGGCTCACCGCGGCCACCGGCGGCACGGTGGCCGCGACCGTCACCTTCGACCACCCGACGCCCCGCGAGCTGGCGGCGTGGCTGCGCGCCGGACGTACCGGGTCCCAGGGCGCGACGGCGGCGGCGCACCGCCCGGCGGCCGGGGAGGCCGTCGCCGTCGTGGCCGTGCACTGCCGCTACCCGGGCGGCGCGGACTCCGGCGAGGCGCTGTGGCGGCTGGTGGACGAGGGCGCCGACGCGATCGGGGACTTCCCCGCCGACCGTGGCTGGGAGGTCGCCGACGGCGACAGCGCCACGGGCCGGGGCGGCTTCCTGGCCGGGGCGGGCGACTTCGACGCGGAGTTCTTCGGCATCAGCCCGCGCGAGGCCCTGGCCATGGACCCGCAGCAGCGCATCCTCCTGGAGCTCTCCTGGGGCCTGCTGGAGCGGGCCGGTGTCGCGCCCGGCTCGCTGAAGGGCAGCGCGACCGGCGTCTTCGTCGGCGCCACCACCGCCGACTACGGCCCCCGCCTGTACGAGGCCGCGTCCGACATCGGCGGGCACCTGCTCACCGGGAGCACGCCGAGCGTCGTGTCGGGCCGGGTGGCGTACGCGCTGGGCCTCCAGGGCCCCGCCCTCACCGTCGACACGGCGTGCTCGTCGTCGCTGGTGGCCCTCCACCTGGCCGCGCGGGCGCTGCGCGAGGGCGAGTGCAACCTCGCGCTCGCGGGCGGCGTGACGGTGATGGCCACGCCGGGGATGTTCGTGGAGTTCTCCCGGCAGGGCGGTCTCGCCCCCGACGGCCGCTGCAAGCCCTTCGCCGCCGCGGCCGACGGGACGGGGTGGAGCGAGGGCGCCGGGCTCGTCCTGCTGGAGCGGCTGTCCGACGCGCGGCGCAACGGCCACCGGGTCCTTGCCGTCGTCCGCGGCTCGGCCGTCAACCAGGACGGCGCGAGCAACGGCCTGACCGCGCCCAACGGCCCC